>NZ_BDAC01000007.1 GCF_002091635.1 Pseudomonas indica NBRC 103045
TCATACAGGAAGTTGCTGCAACACTCGACCGCCGTCACGGATGGAGTCACGGATAGACAGGGCTGGCTCCCGCTCGTCTAAAATACCCGGCACCTTTTCAGAGCCTCATTCATGCCCGACTCGCTCGATACTCGCGACATATCGGAGTTATCCCTTGAGGAACTCGTCGCCTGTCATGAGTGCGATCTGCTCATGCGCAAACCGAAGCTGATCGATGGTGAGAGAGCCGAGTGTCCGCGCTGCGGTTATGAGTTATTAACCCATCGACATCAGGTCGTACGGCGAAGTCTGGCCTTGGCGCTCGCCGCGCTGTTGCTTTACGTGCCGGCCAACTTCCTGCCGATCATGCAGTTGAATCTGTTGGGGCAGCGTGCCGATGACACGGTCTGGAGCGGCGTGCTCGCCCTGTATAACAGTGGCATGCAAGGTATCGCGGTGTTGGTTTTCCTTTGCAGCATGGGCGTGCCGTTGCTCAAGCTGCTGTGCCAGTTATTCGTATTACTGAGCATTCGTTGGGATATCGGACGTAGCTATGGCCTGTTGATCTATCGGATCTACCACCACCTACGTGAATGGGGAATGCTCGAGGTTTATCTGATGGGCATTCTGGTGGCGATGGTCAAGCTCAAGGATCTGGCCGACCTCAGCATCGGCGTCGGTCTGGCGTGTTTCATTGGTTTGTTATTGGTCCAAGTCTGGCTGGAGGTGACAATGTCGCCTCATCAGATATGGGAAGCGCTTTCCGGAGAGGATGCCGATGCGAGCCATTGATGCGGGCATACTGGTTTGTCCGGAATGCCATCAATTGAATCGGCAGGAGCCGGACAGCGATGTGCAGTTCTGTACCCGCTGTGGCGGAAGGGTGCATGCTCGGCGTCCCAACAGCCTGGCGAGAACCTGGGCATTATTGATCACTGCCGCGATTCTCTACATACCGGCCAATGCCTTGCCGATCATGACGGTCAATTCGTTCGGCAAGGGCGAGCCCGATACCATCATGTCCGGTGTGGTCACCCTGGTGCAGTACGGCATGCTGCCCATCGCCGCGGTGGTCTTCATCGCCAGTATTCTGGTGCCGACGTTCAAGCTGGTCGGGATTGCCCTGCTGCTCTATTCGGTACAGCGCCACCAGCCACTATCTGCCCGGCAGCGCATCCTGATGTTTCGTTTCATCGAATGGATCGGTCGCTGGTCGATGCTGGATATCTTCGTCATCGCCATCCTGGTGGCGTTGGTGAATTTCGGCAGCTTGGCCAGTATTGAGGCCGGTTTCGGTGCCGTAGCTTTCGCCAGCGTGGTGGTGCTGACCATGCTGGCTGCCATCACGTTTGACCCACGCTTGATTTGGGATAACACGGAGTCGGATGACGACCATGACTGACTTGCCCACTGCCAGAACCCGGCCGGCTTCGAATTGGTCGGCGATCTGGGTATTGCCGTTGATCGCTCTGCTCATTGGCGGATGGCTGGCTTGGCGCGCCTATAATCAGGCGGGCATCGAAATCCAGGTTCTCTTCGACAGTGGCGAAGGGATTCAGGTCAACAAGACCGAAGTGATCTACAAAGGCATGCCGATCGGTAAGGTTGTGGCATTGGCCCTGGACGAACAGGGGGATAACCGAGGTGTAGTCGCAACTCTGGAGATGAACAAGGAGGTGGAGCCCTACCTGCGCAGCGACACCCGCTTCTGGCTGGTCAAACCGAGCGTGACATTGGCGGGTATCACCGGTCTGGAGACGCTGGTCTCCGGCAACTACATCGCTGCAAGCCCGGGGGGCGGGGAGCCGGCGAAGAGATTCAAGGCGCTCTCGGAGGCGCCGCCATTGTCCGATCAGATTCCGGGACTCCACCTGACGCTGAAGGCCGAGCGCCTGGGCTCGCTGAACCGAGACAGCCCCGTGTTCTACAAGCAGATCCAGGTCGGCAAGGTGAAGAATTACGTGTTGGCCGATGACCAGCGCACCGTGGAGATCAAGGTCTACATCGAACCGACTTACGCCAGTCTGGTTCGCAAACATACCCGCTTCTGGAACGCCAGCGGAATCACCGTCGATGCCGGACTGTCGGGGGTCAAGTTCCGCAGCGAGTCCCTGGCCAGCATCGTTGCGGGAGGTATCGCGTTCGCCACGCCGGAGAATCGTAGTGATAGCCCTCCGACCGATCCGAGCATTCCGTTTCGTCTTTACGAAGACTTCGACGCCGCCCAGGCGGGCATCCGGGTCAGGCTGAAACTGACCGATTTCGAGGGGCTCGAGGCTGGACGCACGCCGGTGATGTACAAGGGGTTGCAGGCAGGGACCCTGAAGACGCTCAAGGTCGACCCGGAGCTGAACAGTGCGACGGCCGAACTGACCATGGACCCTCTGGCCGAGGATTATCTCGTCGATGGGACCGAGTTCTGGGTGGTCAAGCCGTCGATTTCGCTGGCTGGGATTACCGGGCTGGAAGCCTTGGTGAAGGGTAACTACATCGCCGTGCGCCCCGGTGAAAAAGGAGGCGTGCCCAAGCGCGACTTCGTCGCGAGAGCTAAGGCCCCGCCGTTGGACCTGGGAGCTCCGGGGCTCCATCTGGTGCTCTTCAGCGACAACCTGGGGTCGTTGGATATCGGCAGTCCGGTTCTGTACAAGCAGGTCAAGGTCGGTTCGGTGCAGAGCTTCCAATTCTCCCGCGACCAGAAGCAGGTGGTGCTCGGCGTCCACATCGAGCCGGAATACAGCAGCCTGGTGAACAGTTCGACACGCTTTTGGAACGCCAGCGGCATTCGCTTGAGCGGGGGGCTGTCGGGTATCGAGGTGAAGAGCGAGTCGCTGCAAAGCCTGTTGGCGGGTGGCGTCGCCTTTGAAACGCCCGACCCGCAAGCGCCGTCTGGCAAGCGCATTCAGCGCTTCAAGCTGTATGACGACCGCGACAGCGCCTTGCAACAGGGCGTCGAGATTGAGATCCGCGCGGAAAGCGGAGATGGGCTTCGACCGGGGACTCCGATCCGCTACAAGGGCCTCGACGTCGGCAGGATCGATAGCGTCGAGTTGACCGAGGACATGCAGGCCGTGGTGCTCAGGGCGCGGATAACCGAGGCGGCCGAGCGTATCGCCCGAGACGGCACACAGTTCTGGGTGGTGAAGCCGGAACTGGGGCTGGTCCGTACGGCGAACCTCGAGACCCTGGTCAGTGGCCAATACCTGGAGGTCATGCCGGCAGCCAGAGGCGCGGCGCGGCAGACCCGATTCACCGCCTTGCCCCAGGCCCCGACGCTTTCGGCCCGGGAGAGCGGGCTCGAGCTGGTCCTGAGTGCGCCCCGTCGGGGTTCGATCAAGCCGGGCGTGCCTGTCACCTACCGAGAGGTGACCGTCGGGCGGGTGACGGGCTACGAACTGGGACCGAACGCGGATAGGGTGTTGGTCCGTATCCTCATCGAGCCGCGTTACACCCCGTTGGTGCGCAGTGGCAGCCGCTTCTGGAACGCCAGCGGCTTCGGCTTCGACTTCGGGCTGTTCAAGGGCGCATCGGTGCGCACCGAATCCGTCGAGGCATTGCTGGAGGGGGGGATCGCCTTCGCCACGCCGGAGGGTGAACAGATGGGGTTGCCAGCCAAGCCGGGACAAACCTTCGCCCTGTTCAGCGAGGCGAAGGAGGAATGGCTGCTGTGGGCGCCGAAGATTGCGCTTGAGGAGTCGAACGGCCGGTAGATGCCTATACCGGTGTGTGCGCCATCCGGCAGCTCGGCCGATGGCGCATTGCTCGTCTTGGCTGGAGCGATTCGCCGCAACGAATCCTCCAGCCCACGTCTCAGGCCGGTTCGCCGGCCTTTTCTTCGGCTTCGGCCGTTTCGTTCCTGGCCTGCTCGCGGCGCTTGATGAACTTCCAGTCCGCTTCGTCGATATAGATACCGTTCGGCCCACTGCCGCCCTCCAGGTCGATCGCGACATGGGCCGATACCTGCGGCTTCACCGAGGCCAGGATCGGTACGAAACCCAGTTGCAGGCTGGTTTCGATCAACGCTTGCTGGTTGCGTTCGTCGATGTCCGCCGCTTCGTCCAGATAGTAGGGCAGCCGCACCCGGCCAGCCTGTTCGCGGTCCATCAGGTGCAGCAACAGGTACATGTTGGTCAGCGCCTTGATGGTCATGGTCGTACCGTTGGAGGCCGCGCCATCGATGTCGGTGTGGATCACCGGCTGACCGTGCACCTTGGTGATTTCGAACGCCAGCTCAAAGAGGTCCTTGAGGCCCAACTGGTTGTTGTTGGCCGCCACCAGGCGGGCCAGGTATTCCTTGGCCTCTTCGTTCTTCGCGTCCTGTTCGGCCGACTGGGTGAGGTCGAAGACCGACAGGGTCTCGCCTTCCTCGTACTGGCCGGCACTGTGGATGATCTGGTCGATGTGGCGTAGCGCATCCTTGTTCGGCGCCAGGATGATGCGGAAGCTTTGCAGGTTGGACACCTGGCGCTTGTTGATCTCGCGGTTGAATAGCGCCAACTGGTGTTCCAGGTTGTCGTAGTCGCTGCGGATATTGCGCAGGGTCCGGGCGATGTCAGTGACCGCCGCACGCCGGGCCTTGGCCAGGGTGAGGGCTTCGTCCTGGCGATGGGCGTAGGCGTTGATCAGCAACTGCAGGCGACGTTCGGGGTCTTCTTCGCTGTCGAACTTGGCGACCCCCTTCAGGCGCACCTGGGCATAGAGTGCCTCGATCTGCCCGTCGACCCGCTGCAGCGCCTGCCAGGTGTCCTGATAGTCGTTGAGCAGCGGCAGCAGGTTATCCAGCGAATCGTCCACCGGATCGGTGTAGGGCGTGCCGAAGGGCAGGTCCGCCGGCAGCAATTGGCGTCGACGCAGGGCGTCTTCCAGAGTGCGCTCCTTGGCTTCCAGGTCCGCCAGTTGACGCCCCACCAGTTGCAGTTTGGCGGAGAGCTGCTGGACGCGCTCGGTGAAGGCATCGCTGGCCCGCTTCAGTTCGTCCTGGGCGGATTCGGCCTGGGCCAGTTGTTCCAGCTTGCCGGCCTCCTCGGCAGAAAGCGTCTGGCAGCGGCGGAAGTCCTCCAGCGCCTTCTGGGCATCCAGCACGGCCTGGTAGAGCTGTTCGGCCTGGGCCTTGCTCGCCGCGCGGTCGGCAGCCACCGCCTGCTGGGTCTTCAGTTGTTTCAGCTCGCGCTCCAGACGGTCGCGCTGGTCGCGCAGGGCGGCGCGGTCGGCCAGGGCCTGCAGTGCCGGCGGCTCGATGTGGGACAGGTCGATGGACAAGCCCGGCACTTCGAAGTGATTGCCTTTGAAGCCGCCCAGAATGGCTTCCAGGGACTTCACCCAAGTCTCGCCTGCGTCGAGCTGGATACCTTTCTCGCCCAGCGGCAGGCTGAACAACTGGCCGTTGAACAGGCGCATCAGGCGATCGACGTCCTGCTGCGAGAATTCCTCGCGCAGACGCGAATAGCTGTTGTTATCGGCGTGATCGAGTTGCTGCTTCACCGACTTCAGACGTTTTTCCAGGTCGCGCAGCCGTTCGTCCAGATCTTCGCTGGAGAACTGGCGGGACTGCGCCAGGGCGCCGGCCAGCTCGTCGTGGGCATCCTTGGCGGCGAGCAGTTGCTGTTCCAGGACCTTGACGTCATCGACCAGCGCGAAGCGGTTCTTTAGCACCGCCAGTTCGCCCAGCCAGCGCTGGATTTCACTGATTTCGCGCTCCAGACGCATCAGCTCGGCGGTGCCACCGCGTTGCTCCTGTTGCAGGCCGTCCTGCTCGCGGCGGTAGTGTTCGGCCTGGATCACCAACTCCTCGCGCCGCGCGCCGGAGTAGTCGTGCCAAGTGCCGAGCAGCGAGTCGAGCAGGGGCGAAAGGCGATGCAACTTGCCGCGCAGCATTTCGCGCTGGGCGACGCCGGAGGCGAGCGCTTCGACCAGCGGACCGGCGGCGACCAGCGCCTGGTAGTCCTGCTCCATCCTCCGCACGTCGCGGAAGGCTTCTTCAGTGGCGGCGATGTAATCGACGCTGCCGGAGCGCAGGCTGTGCTCGAAGGCATCGAGGAACAATTGCTTGAGCTTGGCCGCGGTGATCTCGCGCATGTGCAGCAGGTTGATGAACAGGGCGCGGAAGGTCTTCAGGCTCTGCTCGCTGGTCGAGCGCAGTGGGATCAGCGTCAGGTCCAGCGGGATCGAGGTGTGCCCGCCGACCAGTAGGCGGCGCAGCTCATCCGGCTTGAGTTCGTAGGCTTTCAGCCCCTCGCGCTCGAGATTGCTGAACAGCTCTTTCTGGCGCAGACAGGTGCCATTCTTCTGGTAGTGATCCAGGTCCAGCGAGCCGGCGTAGGCGAAGAACTGATGGCCGAAACCACCGCCCGGCCCGCGTCCCGCCACGCCGATCACATGAGGGCCGTGGGGCAGGGCGACTTCGACGAGGATGTAGCTGGTGTCCGAGGCGAAGTAGAACTTGCGCGATTGCTCCAGGCTGTACTTGCCGAAGCTCATGTCCGACATGCGCGCCAGGATCGGGAACTGCAAGGCGTTGATCGAAGCGCTCTTGCCCAGGTTGTTGGCGCCATACACGGACAAGGGGTTTTCCAGCGGGAACAGCCCGAGGCTGTAGCCGGCGGTGTTCAGCAGGGCGAAGCGGCGGATGCCGTAGCGTTCCTGACTCATGCTTCAAGCTCCTTTTCTTCGGCGATGGCGCGGGCCAGTGCGTCTTCTTCGCTCTCTTCGACTTCATCGCCCTCGACGGCGACAATCTCTTCGCCACTGTCGTCGTCCAGCAGCACCGGAGCCGGCAGCGCCAGTTCGTTGCTGTGCAGGCTGGCCGCCAGGTCGCGGTCGTGCTGGACCGCCAGGCAGACATCGAGGAAACGGTGCATGGGCGGGAGGAAGCGGTAGATGCCGTTGCTGTCCTCGGCGAAGCCGAGCTGGGTCAGACGGCGGATGACCTTTTCCTCCAGCTCTTCCTGGGTGGTCACTTCGGCCTGCAGGAACAGGTCGCGGTATTTGTCCAGCAGGGCCGGCAATTCGTGGCGGCCGATGCTGCCGCCGTCGAGGACGGCGAGCGGGTCGCGGCCCTGGTCGGCGAGGTGCTCGACCATGATGAAGGTGAACAGCGCCAGGCGCTGGGCGGTCTTGTTCACCTGCGGGCCGACTTGCTCGGGGACGAAGTAGTAGAAGCCGCGCGGATCGCAGACCAGCTCGAAACCGAGCGCCTTGAACAGGGCACGGTACTGGTCCTGCAGGGTGGACAGTTGGGCGTAGCACTCCGGTTCGCTGCGCGACAGGTGGTAGCCTTTGAACAGCTCGCGGAAGATCGGCGCCAGCTGGGTCATTTCTTTCAGATCGATATTCATGCGGTCACTCGCACAGGATCGTAGGGTGAAGGCGCGACGCGTTCTTCACCGCAAGTTCGAGTTGCAGGGGGCGGCGCGGCGTCCGCTCTCTACATGGATTATTCATGGGGGCGTCCCACCAGGGCATAGGAGCTCAGGCTGACCTGGTGCTCGCGGGTGAAGTAATCGCGGCGCTCCAGGCGTTCGCGCTGGAAGCGGCCGTCACGCGACAGCCGGGAGAACCAGTAGAGCAACTCGTCGGTGGCGCCATCCGGCTCTTGTTCCAGCAGCCAGACCATCAGGTCGGGCAGCGGCAGGGCCTGTTCGCAGCGTTCGATCATTTCCCGTGCGGTGCGCGGTGCGCGGGGTGTCGAGCCCTTGCGGGTGCCGCTGGCCTTGGGGAATTGCGCCGGCTTCGGCTCGAAGCGGGCGAGGGCATAGACGTAGGCTTCGACCTGCGACGCATTGCCCAGGTAGGTGCTCTGCGGCCGGGTGAACAGCGGCAGTGCCGCTTGCGGCACGGCATCCAGGCCCTTCTTGCGGATCACCGAGAGGGCCAGCGCGGCACCACGGGTCACGGCATTGTGCCGGCGGGCCTCCTCGCGCAACGGCAGCAACAGTTCGCGGGCCTTGCGCAAGGTGAGCTGGGCGGTGGTCTGCATTTCCAGGATGCGTGCGTGGGTGCGCAGCAGCAGGTCGTCGTCCACCAGTTGGCCGAGGCGCTGCTGTTCGCCGAGCAAACGTAGCAGCACCTGCTCGACGCGGCGCACGCCCTGTTCGAAGGCGCCGTCGGCGGAGACCAGTTGAATCATGGGTTCGACGTACTCGTCCCAGGTCGCCAGGACCTCGGCATAACGCTGGCGCAGGGGAATCTGCCGGTCGCTGGTCTTGGCCCGTTCGGCCACGCCGATCAGCGCCTGCTCGTCGTTGGCCAGCTTCTTGAGGACGTCGCGCACACGCATATCGAGCAGGCGCAATTGGCGCGCCAGATCGTTGCCGTCACGGATTTCGAAGGCGTCCTGGATGTAGCCGGCGAGGCGCTCCAGGTGGCGCAGGTAGGCTTCGATCTCCAGGCACAGGCCCAGGCGGTGCTCGCGGCGCAGGTAGGCGAGGAAATCGTGGATCTGCGCGTTCAGTTCGAAGCGGTTCGGGCTCTTCGCCACCGGCACCAGGATGTCCAGGCGAATCCACTGGTCGAGCAAGGCCGTGATGTCGGTGGGTGTGCCGTCCGCCAGTTGCGCGCCGAGCTGGATGCGCAGCTCGGCCAGGCTCAGGGTGCCGGTATCGAAGCGTTCGCAGAGCGGTTCGAGCAACGTCCAGTGTTCGGCAAGGGCGCGCAGTACGCGCTTGGGATCGATCATGTCTCTGTCCAGAACTCCGCGCTCGGCCGGAGCGGGTCCGGCCGGTTTTTGCAAAAACGGCGATTGTACTTCAGGTCAGCCCAAGCGATTGAGCTTCAACCGATCAGAGGCCAAAGGCTGGGCCAAGTGAATACCGGGAAAAGTGACGAAATTTGGCAGAATCCGACAGGCTACAAGAATGAAATTTGAGCTGCTTCACGTATTACTGCTGGCCTTACGATGTCACGGGTTTGGCATGCTTTCTGCGTTACCGGGTAAGGATTTCCTTACGATCAGTACGCCATGTCCTCGTCCTCCTCTGCCGCCTATGCTGCCGCCCGCTGGGCCGAACTCGAACGCCAAGGCGACCTGGCCTGGGACCTGGATGCCATCGGCAACCGCAGCGAAGCGATCGCCTTCCTGATGCGTTTCGAGAACCGTCTCTGCGTCTACTCCGGTTACGTGGAAAAGCTCTACAGCACCTACAGCTTCGTGGTGCCGGAGGAGGAGCACGGCAGCATCACCATCCTGCCCGACGAGCAGGCCTGGTACGACACCTTCCATGACATTCCCGTGGAGGCGGTCGAGCCCACCGGCGTACACATTCTCCCCGGCGAAACCATGGGACACACCGGCCTGTACCTGAAGGTGCCCGGCGAACACCCTTTGGCGGCCTCCAAGGAGCTGCCCTTCCAGGACGGCCTGAAGCTGCTGATCCAGCGTTACCAGGCGAAGAACGACTGTTTCCTGCCGGTGCTGATCAAGGGCGACCTGCGCGAATACGAAGACCGCATGCCCTCGCTGCATCTGCACCGGATCAATCCGGCGAAGCTCGCGCACATCGCGCCGTTGACCGTGGATGCGATCAGGGCGGCCATCGCCGATCATCTGATCGGGCTGTTCCGCCAGGGCTGAGTATTCCGCCGCTGTGGCGATGGGTAACAGGTTGCCCAGCGTCTCGGTGCGACCGAGAGCGAAGCGCGGCGAATTTCTCGACTATGGGTCGGCCCGGATCGGCGTCCGTCTTTCTATAGTGCGAACAGAGGCCCGCTTGTCTGCAGGCCGACAATAACAACAGGAATACGCCATGCGCCCGATTCGTCCGTTCGCCCAGCGTGCGCTCGCCTTGTTCTGCGGCTGTCTCATCAGTTGCTTCGCCCAGGCGGAGCTGAGGCCCATGGCCGACAGCGAACTGGCGGAGGTCACCGGCCAGGCGATGATCACCCTGGATGGCTTGACCTATGGCGGCTTCGAGTACACGCGGGTCAATATCGGCGCCGACATCGACCTGCTCACCAACATCGATGAGCTGCGCCTGGGCAACTACAGCCGGTCGGGCGCCAACACCGTCTCCAACCAGCCGGCGGACATCTGGATCGACAACTTCGCGCTCGGGCGGATCGACAACGCTAACTCGTCGGACGCCACCATCGCTCCGTTCCAGATCCGCGACCCCTACGTCGAGTTCGCTTTCAAGGTAAACGCCCAGGGCGTGCGCGAAGTGGCCGGCATCCGCCTGGGTTTCGGCCGGGCCCGGGGCGATCTGTCCGGCGACATCCGCTCGCTGACCGGGGTGATGCAGGGGCTGGTGACCGGCTCGGCGTCCACCGCACGTGAGTACTACATGCAGCAGAACGGCCTGAACAGCCTGACCTGCGCTTTCGATTTCAACTGCCTGGCCCTGAGTCTAGCGGGCGACACCGAAATCTATAGCGAGGTTCAACTGGTGAAGAGCGGCACCGGCGAAACCACCATCAACGGCCAGCCGATCAACCGTGCGACCGATATCGGCGTGGCCAAGGGCGACTCCTTCCAGACCGACAACGCGCTGCTGAAAGGCATCTTGCCGCTGATCGCTGCCAACAACGGCGATTGCAAGGCTTCCGGTCTGCCGGCCTGCTTCGCTTTGCTCAACTATAAGAGCATCTTCATCGGCGACCGCACCCAGACCGACCTCAACCTCGGCGGTGCCCAGGGCATCTTCTTCTCCCTGCAGAACCAGAACGTGCCCTGGCAGGACCTGGCCGCGGCGAACGCCAGGTTCGTCGAAACCCAGTCCGGCGCCTTCGCCAACTTCGCCAAGACCGGCGAGGGCGCGAATGCGATGTACCCGTTCATCGTGTCGCTCTACGAAGCCCTGAACGGCACCGCGCGGGTACCGACCTGCATGGGCCAGGGCAAGGGTTGCTGAGATGCGGGCGGCCATGATCGCAGGGTTGGCGCTCCTGGCACTGGCGGGGGCGGGGCAGGCCATGGAGGCGCTGGACGACCGGGAGCTGGGCGAAATCAGCGGCGCCGGGGTGGGCTTCTTTTTGGATAACTTCTACTACGACCAGGGCAGCGCCACCGCGCGGGTCACCGGCCTCAAGGACACCCAGGGCAACCCGCTGGCGATCGACTTCGAACGGGCCTACATCAAGGGCGAAGGCAGCCAGCGCGGCACCCTGGATACCGAAGCCAGCCTGGGCTCGCCGCTGCATCCGTTCACCCTCGGCGTGGTCAGCGGAGCCAAGGCGCCGACCCTGCCGGCGGGCGGCCAGGCGCTGCAATTGCACACGCCGACCTGGACCGATCCGCTCAACGACACCCATCAGTACGGCCTCTGGTCTTACTACCAGGGCTGTTTGTACGGTGAGGCCGGGTGTACCGACCCGCAGAAGGCGGTGAACAACATCGACGTCGAGCTGAACAAGCTGCAGAGCCAGCGCGACCAGTTGCTCGCCCGCTACCAGAGCGTCGGCTTCCTTACCCTCAAGAGCGGCATCGACCAGGACATGCAAGTGGTCTATCAGCGCCAGGCGCAGGTGGCCACGGAAACCAGCGATGTGCAGAGCGCCTACGGCACCATGCAGACCCGCTATGCCGCCGCACCTTCCACGGCCGACCTGTTCTACCCGAAGCCGGCGTTCGGCGAGAAGTACGGCTGCGGCAACATCTGCATCAACAGCGCGGCGCGGGCCTACAACCAGTCGGTGGACGCCTATCAGCAGCAGGTCAGCGAGCTGGCCGCCGCGCAGAAATCACTGGCCGAGGCCTGGAACACGGAGCGTGATGGCTACACGCTGAACCAGCGGGCCACCGACTACGACGAGTTTTCCAACCTCTGCGGGACCCCCACCCAGCAGCAGCCGAGCTGCGCGGCCGGGCGGGTCAAGAAGACCCAGGACAACCGTAGCGTACTGGTCATCGTGGCCACCTCGCTGCAGAACGGCGGCACCCGGGTCAAGGGGCTGGACATCGGCATCGAAGCCACCTTCACCCTGCCGTCGACCGCCTACAGCGGCGCCGCAAGCGGTGCGACCAAGGGCGCCACCTCCACCCGAACCGACTTCTTTTCCATCAATCTGGAAGGCTTCAGCCTGCACGGCGCCTACCTCAACCTCTGGGGCGACAGCAGCGGCCTGGTGGGTGAGACCAGCCTGCAGATGTACGCCGACAAGCTGATCATCGGCGGCTGTCGCAATTGCTCCGATGCCAACCGCGCCGTGGCGAAGAACCTCTACTTCGACATCAACCTCGGGCACGGCACCCTGCAGCCGCTCAGCCTGGGTGTGCTGTCCGACGGCGAGCTGCGCCTGTCGCTGCCCGGCGTCACCTGGGCCAACCACGAGGCTTTTTACCAGCAGGTGCCGAAGAGCAACATCAGCATCGGCAACCTGAACATCGGCGGTGTCGACCTGGGCTCGCAAGTGGTGCGCGGGATGCGCGTGGATTACCTGGACGTCCGCACGGTGAGCTTGCCTCGCTGAGGAAGATCGAGATGACGATTGCGAAAGCGCTGTTGCCGTTGTTCCTGCTCGTCGGTGCCGCCCTGGCGCAGGCCGAGCTACGGCCGCTCGACGAGGGCGAGCTGCAGGACGTGACCGGCCAGGACGGCATCAGTCTCAGCGCCAACCTGACCTTCGCGCCCAACCCGGCGCTGACCCGCTGCGCCGGCGGTTGTGGTGCCCGGGTGGCGATCAAGCCGGGGCACAGCGACGGCTTCATCGTCGTCGACAACATCCTCGGCACCTTCAGCTTCGAGGGCCTGAAGCTGGACATCGTAACCATCGACAGCGGTTTCGCCGGCGAAGGCGCGCAATTCAACGGCCAGGCCCTGCGCCTGGAACTGACCGAGGCGCGCTTCGAAAACGCCCGCTTCACCCTCGGCAGCTCGAACCAGGCGCGCGGCGACCAGGCGGGGTTCCGCCAGACCGATCTGCTGACCTACAGCACTAACGGCGAGGTGCGCCTGCACGGCAACCTATATTTCTTCGCCGCACCCTGAGCCTATCTCCGGCCCCGCGTCGCACCGTCCGGTAGCGACGGCCTTTCCGCCCGCCGCGTTTCCAGCCACAATTCCGCTATTGAGTGCCATCGTCACGAGCGATGGTGCCGGCAGCCCGAGCCCATCCGCCCGCAAGGCGGGGCCATGAGGAGAACCCATGAGCAACAACGATCGCGTCATCATCTTCGACACCACCCTGCGCGACGGCGAACAAAGCCCCGGCGCCTCCATGACCAAGGAAGAAAAGCTGCGCATCGCCAAGGCGCTGGAGCGGCTGCGGGTGGACGTGATCGAAGCCGGTTTCGCCATCGCCAGCCCTGGCGACTTCGAAGCGGTCAAGGCAATTGCCGACACCATCAAGGACAGCACCGTGTGCAGCCTGTCGCGCGCGGTGGACGCCGACATCGACCGCGCCGCCGAGGCGCTGGCCGGGGCCAATTCCGGGCGCATCCATACCTTCATCGCCACCAGCCCGATCCACATGCAATACAAGCTGCGCATGCAGCCGGAGCAGGTGGTGGCGCAGGCCGTCCACGCGGTCAAGCGCGCGCGCAACCTGTGCGCCGACGTCGAATTCTCCTGCGAGGACGCCGGCCGTTCCGACCTGGATTTCCTCTGCCGCATCATCGAGGCGGCCATCGACGCCGGGGCGAGCACCATCAACATCCCGGACACTGTCGGCTACGCCATTCCGCACCAGTACGCCGAAACCATCCGCCAACTGCTGCACCGCATCCCCAACGCCGACAAGGCAGTATTCTCGGTGCACTGCCACAACGACCTCGGCCTGGCCGTGGCCAACTCCCTGGCGGCAGTGGTGGCCGGCGCGCGGCAGGTGGAGTGCACCATCAACGGCCTCGGCGAGCGCGCCGGCAACGCCGCGCTGGAAGAGATCGTCATGGCCATCAAGACCCGCCAGGACCTGCTCGGCGTCTACACCAACATCGACACCCCGCACATCCTCAGTACCTCGCGGATGGTCTCCGGCATCACCGGCTTCCCGGTGCAGCCGAACAAGGCCATCGTTGGCGCCAACGCCTTCGCCCACGAGTCGGGCATCCACCAGGATGGCGTGCTCAAGCACCGCGAGACCTACGAAATCATGTCCGCCCAGTCGGTCGGCTGGCACACCAACAAGATGGTGCTGGGCAAGCACTCCGGGCGTAACGCCTTCCGTACCCGCCTCGAAGAGCTGGGCATCGCCCTCGGCGGCGAGGCCGAGCTGAACGCCGCCTTCGCCCGCTTCAAGGCGCTGGCCGACAAGAAGCACGAAATCTTCGACGAAGACCTGCAGGCGCTGGTCTCCGACACCCTGGCCGAGGAAGCGCCGGAGCACTTCAAGCTGGTCTACTTGGAGGTCGCCTCCAAGACCGGCGAAGTGCCCGAGGCGAAGATCGTGGTCAGCGTCGCCGGCAGCGAGCAGCAGGGCACCGCCCAGGGGTCCGGCCCGGTGGACGCCACCTTCAAGGCCATCGAGTCCATTGCCAATTCCGACGCCAACCTGCAGCTCTACTCGGTCAACGCCATTACCCAGGGCACCGACTCCCAGGGCGAGGTCACGGTGCGCCTGGAGAAGGGCGGTCGCATCGTCAACGGCAACGGTGCCGACACCGACATCCTGGTCGCCTCGGCCAAGGCCTACATCAACGCGCTGAACCTGATGCAGGCCGGTCAGAAGGCGCACCCGCAGGTGGCTGACGTTTGATTACCGAGCTTCGCCGTCGCGCCTACCTGGGCGCCATGCAGGTGGTCAGTTGGCTGCCGCGCAGCGAGCTGCCGTTCGCCGCGCCGTCGCGTCCCGAGTTGTTCGAGCCGCCAGCGCCCGAGCCGGAGGTCGCCGCCGCCCCGGTCGTGGAGACCCCGGCGCCGTCCGCCGCTCCGTCCACGGTGCCCACTCCGGCCGAACGGCCGAGGATCGAGGTTCCCCGGCCCGCCACCCAGGCGCGTGGCGAAGCGAAACCGGTGGCGGCCGACGAGCCCGCCCCGGCGGAGGACACCCGACCCGCGACCGCGCCGCCCCCGCGTTTCGCCCTGCAATTGCTGCGCGCCGGCGATTGCCTGCTGCTGGTCGAACTGCCAAACGGCGAGAGCTTCCAGAGCCGCGATCCGGCCTACCTGTTGCTCAAGGACCTGCTGCGCGCCGCCGGCCTGCCGGACAGCCCGCGCCTGATCGGCGAGCCGGTGCGCTGGCCGCTGCTGGTGCGCGGCAACATGGACCAGGGCCCGGATGCCGCGCGCGACTTCCTCCAAGGCTTCGTCGCCGCGCGGATGGACGAAGGCGAGCCGTGCGCCTGCCTGTGGCTGGTCGGTCTGCCGGCCGTGCGCTTCGCCGGCGAGGCGGACAGCGAAGCGTTCAATCGGGAGCTGCGGATCGAAGGGCTCGGCGCCGCCTGGGCCTTGCCGGGCCTGGAAATGCTGATGGAAGAACCGGCCCGCAAGGCCGAACTCTGGCAGGCCATGCGCCGGGTGCGTCAACGTTGGATGAGTCGTAGCGAATGAGTGATGCGTTGTCGTTCCGCCCCATGACCGAGGCGGATCTCGAAGCTGTGTTGAAAATCGAATATGCCGCCTTCAGCCACCCCTGGACCCGGGGCATCTTCCTCGACAGCCTGAAAAGCTACGATTGCTGGCTGATGTTCGAAGGCAGCCAACAGGTCGGCCACGGGGTGATCCAGGTGGTGGTCGGCGAAGCCCATCTGCTCAACATCACGGTCAAGCCGGAGAGCCAGGGGCGCGGACTCGGCCTGCGTCTGCTGGAGCACCTGATGCACCGCGCCCGCGAGCTCCAGGCCGGGGAGTGCTTCCTCGAAGTGCGTGCCAGCAACCAGCCGGCCTACCGCCTCTACGAACGCTACGGGTTCAACGAAATCGGCCGCCGCCGCGACTACTACCCGGCGGTCGGTGGGCGGGAAGATGCCCTGGTCATGGCCTGTACGCTGATCGAGTGACCTCAGGCCTCGGCCGGCCGGCTCTCCATCAGCATGTACAGGCGGAACAGGACCACGTTGGCGAACAACTGGAGAAAGCCGTTGAAGCTGTCCAGCAGAACGGCGGCGAGGGTTTCCGGTTCCTCGCCGAGCTGGCGGTAGCTCCACCAGTCGAACAGCCAGAGCGGCAGCATCACCGCCATCACACAACCGAGCACCAGCCAGAAGCGGCGCCCGGCAGTCAGACGGAAGCTTTCCCGCATGGCCGCCAGCGGCGTCATCCTGCGCAGCACCACGAGAATCTCGCCGAACGCCAGGCGGATCATCAGCCACAGGCCCGGCAGCAGGAACAGCGAGGCGCCGAGCATGATCAGCAGCGTACTCAACCCCACCAGTACCGCGAGCGTCGGCCACAGGCGCAGGCTCATCGCCAGGAGGTCGGCGCTGCGCGGCCGGTAGCCCTGGCTGCGGGCATCGAGGAAGAGAATCAGCGCACCCGTGTAGAGCGGATAGAACAGCAGGCTGGCGAGCACTTCGTAGACCCGCGCCCGCTCTTCGCCAGTGCCGCCGATCATCAACTGCGCCAGGCTTTCGAGCAGGACCAGGGGCAGGCAGAAGGAGGCGATGGCGACCAGGTTACGGCTGAAGAAGAACCAGGAGTCGCGCAGGATGTTCAGAGGATTCATCGGCAGATCGCAGGCAAAAAGCAGGGCGCCACTTTAACGGATGGCGGCATGGGCTCCAATCGTCGGCACGCACGAGCGGTAGTACAGAACTCGATTGGGCAGGCTCGGCAGCAGGCGCGACAGCCCGGCCGTGGGTACCTCCAGGGTGCGCTCGGGTGGGCCCGGCGAATAGAGCAGGTAATCGTGATCGAGAATCGCCCGGTCGAACACCAGCGCGATGCCCGCCGCGTGGCCGAGCGGGCAGGCGCATTGCGGCACGCAGCCGGTCAGCGCAGTCAGCTCGTCGTCGCTGGCAACCGAAGGTCGCGCGCCGAGCAGCGCTTTCAGTTGGGCCCAGTCGGCACGCGCGTCTTCCAGGGTGACCAGCATGGCGTATCCGCCACTTTTCAGACGCAGGAACAGGCTCTTGCTTTCCACCCCGCGCAGCCCGAAACGCTGGCGCACGGCGTGGGCGGTGGGGTAGTCGAGCACCGCTTCGTGTTCCACCTCGCGGAAGGGGACCCGGTGCTCCGTGAGCAGCGCCAGGTTGCGCGCGCGCAAGGCGGCGAGGCTCATTGCGGCAACATCCCGAGCAGGGTGTCGCTGTCCAGTACCCTGGCGTATTCGCCGTGCAGGTTGGCCATAGCCATCGCATGTACCTCGTCGGCACTGCGCGGCGTACCTGCGAAATCCGTCTTGGCGTAGGTGAAGCAGGCATCCTCCGCCACCAGCGTGCGAAAGCCGAGGTTGCCGGCGGTCCGGGCGCTGTTTTCCACCGAGTTCTCGCTGGCCACGCCGACGAGGGCGACGGACTCGATCCCGCGTACCCGCAGCCAGCGCTCCAGGCCGCTGTGGAGGAAGGCGTCGGTGGTGTTCTTCTCGAACAGCGCTTCGTGGGGCAGCGGCGCCAGCGGCGGATGAAACTCCACACCCGGCTGGCCTGGCGCGAACACCGAACCGGCCTCGCGAGAGATATGGCGGATGTGCACCACCGGCCAGCCGGCGCTACGCCAGGCGGCGAGCAGCACGGCGATGCGCTCGGCGGCCTGCGGGTTGTTGCGACTGCGCTCCGGCAGTTGCTGGATGCCGCGCTGCATGTCGATGATGATCAGGGCGATGGGGTGGTGCATTGATATCTCCATAAGACCGCCAGCCTAGCAAAAGCAGGAACCGGCGCAGAACACAGACGCCCGAATGAGCGCATAATCGCCGCTCGCCCCGTCCAGGAGTCGCCGGTGAATCGAATCGCAGTCTTCGCCGATGTGCAGAACCTCTACTACACCGTGCGCCATGTATACGGCCGGCATTTCCACTATGCGGCCTTCTGGAACGAGGTGAGCAGCCACGGGCAGATCGTCGAAGCCTACGCCTATGCCATCGACCGCGGCGACGCCAAGCAGCGGCAGTTCCAGCAGATCCTGCGCAACCTCGGTTTCGAGGTGAAGCTCAAGCCGTTCATCCAGCGCAGCGACGGCTCGGCCAAGGGCGACTGGGATGTCGGTATCACCATCGACGTCCTCGACGCCGCGCCACGGGTCGACGAGATCGTCCTGGCTTCCGGCGATGGCGATTTCGACCTGCTGCTCGAGCAGGTCCGGCGTCGGCATGGGGTGCGCACCCGCGTCTACGGCGTGCCGGGGCTCACCGCGCAGTCGCTGGTACGGGCCTCCGACCATTACCAGCCGATCGAAGCCAACCTGCTGCTGTAGACCGTCCGTCCGCCGGCGAAATTTTTTTCGCCGGTCCTGTCGATCTGCGTGTCTTCCGAACGACTAGAGGTATCGAGCCCTCGTTCAGGAGACGACGATGAAATACCTCTGCCTCATCTACGTCGAGGAAAGGCTCCTCGACACCGTGCCGGCCGCCGAACTGACGGCCATCGAGGGCGTCTGGCTGGACTACCACGCAAGCTTGCGGCAGAGCGGCCGGATGCTCGCCGGCGAGGCGCTGCAGCCGGCCGAGAGCGCCACCACCTTGCGCCTGCGCAACGGCAAGCTGTCCCTGGCCGACGGGCCATCGGTGGACACCCGCGAGCAGCTCGCCGGTTTCTACCTGATCGACGCCGGCGACCTCGACGATGCGATCCGCTTGGCGGCACGCATTCCCCAGGGGCGTGTCGGCAGCATCGAAGTACGGCCGGTCCGGCCGCTGGGGTTGGCCTGATGTGTCCCCTCTGTCTCGCTTCCATTGCCCTGGCCAGTGCCGGGCTCACCACCGCGGGCGGGGCCGCTGCGTTGATTGCGCGGCGTAACCGTGCCGAGCACCGTCCGCCACAACCGAGGAGTACTCCGCATGAACGCAAACACGCTTGAACAGCCGCGCGTCGTATCGCGGGAGGAATGGCGGGCCGCCCGTCGCCAGCTCCTGCAGCGGGAGAAAGCGATTACCCATCAGCTAGACGAAGTCGCCGCCGAACGACGCCGGCTGCCCTGGGTGAAAATAGACAAGCCCTACCGCTTCGAAGGACCGGACGGAGTGAAGAGCCTGGCCGACCTGTTCGGCGGGAGCAGCCAGTTGATCGTCTACCACTTCATGTTCGCCCCCGGTTGGGAAGAGGGCTGCCACGGCTGCTCCTTCGTCGCCGACCACATCGACGGCGCCAACCTGCATCTGGCTCACCACGACGTCACCCTGCTGGCGGTCTCGCGGGCGCCCTGGGCACAGATAGCCCCGTTCAAGAAGCGCATGGGCTGGCGCTTCGACTGGCTGTCCTCGGCCGGCAGCGACTTCAACCGGGACTTCGGCGTGCAGTTCAGCGCCGAGGAAATCGCCTCGGGCCGGGCGCTCTACAACGGCGAGGCACGCAGCGACATCGGCGAGGACATGCCCGGCCTCAGCGTGTTCTACCGTAATCCCGAGGGCGAGATTTTCCATACGTACTCCACGTACGCCCGTGGCCTCGACCTGCTGCTTGGCGCGCACAACTACCTCGACTTCACGCCGAAGGGGCGCAACGAACGATCGACCATGGACTGGGTGCGTCTGCACGACCGCTACGAAGGCGCCGCGGCGACCGAAAGCTGCTGCGCTGGCGCCGCACAACCGGGGCAGGCCGGCGGCAAGAGCGCCGCGGCGAAACGCAACGTCATCGTGCAATGAACCAACAATTCAGGAGGAAACGACCATGACCGCAGCAGACCGTACCCTGGATGACCAGGCCCGCATCCGCGAACTGACCGAGCAATGGGCCGAGACCGTGCGCAGCCGGGATGTCGAGCGCATCATGCAGATCTATGCGGACGATGTCCGCGCCTTCGATGCCGTCGCCCAGTTGCAGTTCAAGGGCAAGGCGGCCTACAAGGCGCACTGGCAGGCGTGCATGGAGCAGTGCCCAGCCCAGGGATCGATGCAGTTCAAGATCGATCAGCTACAGGTGGAGACCGGTGGCGATCTTGGCCTCGCCCATTACCTCTGCTATTGCGGCGGGACGGACGAGAAGGGCGAGGAGCAGGGTAGCTGGATGCGCGTCACCGTGGGTTGGCGGCGGATCGGCGGCGAGTGGAAGATCACCCATGATCACTTCTCGGCACCGTTCGACATGAAGACCGGGGAAACCCTGTTCAAGCTGCAGCCCTGAGGTCCGCATGCTTGACGTGCATTCGGGCGAATGAATTCACCCCTACCGAGGTTCTGTAGGGGCGGATTCATCCGCGACAGGAAAACGGAGATTCCCAGGAGACGCCCATGAAATACCTTTGCCTGATCTACTGCGACGAGGACGCGCTGGATGCCATGCCCGCCCGCGAGCGGGAGGCGCTGACCGAGCGCTGCCTGGCCTACAGCGACGAACTCGGCGCCAGCGGCCACTACCTCGGCGGCGAGCGTTTGCAACCGGTACAGATGGCCAGGACGCTGCGCATCCGGCAGGATGGACAACCGGACATCACCGACGGTCCGTTCGCCGAAACCAAGGAACAACTGGCGGGTTTCTACCTGATCGAAGCGCGCGACCTGAACGAGGCGATCCAGGTGGCGGCGAAGATTCCGCCGGCCAGCCTGGGCAGCGTCGAGGTCCGTCCGGTGCGCGACCTGCCGCAGCGCTGAACCGAGCGCAACGAGGACTTCATGAGCGTAAGCATCGACGCCGTCTACCGGGCCGAGTCGCGGCGCGTGCTGGCGACCCTGATCCGGCTGCTGGGCGATTTCGACCGGGCCGAGGAGGCACTGCACGATGCCTTCGCCGCGGCCGTCGAGCAGTGGCCGCGCGACGGCGTGCCGGCCAATCCACGAGCCTGGCTGGTCTCGGCGGGGCGCTTCAAGGCCATCGACAACCTGCGCCGGCGCGCCCGTTTCGACGCCTCGCTGGCGCTGCTGGCCGACCAGCTCGACGCGGGCGACGAGGCGGAGGTGTGGGACGGCGAGGCGGTGGAAGACGACCGTCTGCGTCTGATCTTCACTTGCTGCCACCCGGCCTTGCCGGCGGATGCCCAGGTGCCGCTGACCCTGCGCGAGGTATGCGATCTCAAGACCGAGGAAATCGCCCACGCCTTCCTCGCCACGCCGTCCACCATCGCCCAGCGCATCGTGCGCGCCAAGGCGAAGATTCGCGACGCGCGGATTCCCTATCAAGTGCCGGCGCTGAACGAACTGCCCGAGCGGCTCGACAGCGTGCTGCGGGTCATCTACCTGGTGTTCAACGAGGGGTATTCAGCTTCGTCCGGCGAGACGCTGACACGCACCGATCTGTCCCGCGAAGCCATCCGGCTTGGCCGGTTGCTGCTCGAACTCCTGCCCGAGCCGGAAGTGATGGGGCTGCTGGCACTGATGCTGTTGCACGAGTCGCGCCGTGCTGCACGCGCCTCTGCCGACGGCGAACTGGTGCTGCTGGAGGACCAGGATCGTTCGCGCTGGGATCGTGAGTTGATCGCCGAAGGTTCGGCGCTGGTGGAGCGCGCCCTGACTTCACGGCGCTTCGGGCCGTACACCCTGCAGGCGGCCATCGTCGCCGTGCATGCCGAGGCGGAGGATGCCGCCGCCACCGATTGGGTACAGATCGTCGGGCTCTACGACGTGCTGGCGCGCGTCACGCCGTCGCCGGTGGTAGAGCTGAACCGCGCCGTGGCCGTAGCCATGCGCGACGGGCCGGAGGCGGGGCTGGCGCTGGTCGAGCGTCTGTTCGCCCGGGGCGAGCTGCTCGACTACCACCTTGCCCATGCCGCCCGCGCGGACTTCTGCCGGCGCCTGGGGTGCAACGCCGAGGCCCGCGAGTCCTACCGCCGTGCGCTGGCGCTGGCCCGCCAGGAGCCGGAGCGACGGTTTCTCGAGCGGCGCTTGCAGCAGTTGGGCGAATGAGTTCGCCCCTGCAAGTCGGCGGTGCCTGTGTAGGAGCGAGCTCTGCTCGCGAAAATGGGCAGCGCAGAAGCCTCGCCAGCAGAGCTGGCTCCTACAGAAGCGGGGCCGGCATGCGCTCAATCTGGGGCGAATTTATTCGCCTATCGCGGCAACGGCCTCACGCCTGACCCCGCTTCTCCTGCCCGTTGCCGTTCTGCAAGGTCGCCGGCAGGCGGCGCTGGAAGGGAGTGGAGAGGATCAGCGAGGTCTTGCTGGCGCCGTACTGGCTGAGCCGGTCGAGCAAATCCTGCAGCTCCGGCATGGAGCCGACCGCCGCCTTCATCATCACGCAGGCGTCGCCGGTGATGCGGTGGCAGAAGGTCAGTTGGGGAATCTGCGCCAGGGCTTCGAGGGTGCGGCGGGATTCGTGGTCGGCGATGCGCAGCTCGATCAGGCATTCGATGGGCAGGCCGATCTTCGCCATGTCGATGGCCGCGTGGTAGCCGGTGATTACGCCGCTGGCCTCCAGCTTGGCGACCCGGTCCGCCACCGCCGGGGCCGACAGATTGACCCGTCGCGCCAGGTCGGCGTAGGAGGCACGGCCGTTTTCCAGCAGCGCGGCGAGCAATAGACGGTCGTATTTGTCCATGACGATTCCCGATGCAAGGGCTGATTTCGAATGCAAGGCAAAGGGGCTCCATTTCCTTGCTTTACAAAGCTGTATCGCTGTTTAAGCAAGGTTCTGTGCTTATTTTCCCGCGATGGCCTTGCCTAGAATAACCCTTTGATTACCTGCACGGTCGAGTCCTTCCCATGCCTGCGCGTCGCTTCCCGTTGATCCTGCTCGGTGCCTTTTTCGCCCTCTACCTGATCTGGGGTTCCACCTACCTGGTGATCCGCATCGGCGTGGAGTCCTGGCCTCCGATGCTGATGGCCGGGGTTCGCTTCGTCATCGCCGGCTCGCTGATGTTCGCCTGGCTGCGCTGGCGCGGCGTGCCGGCGCCGACCTGGCGCGAATGGAAGGCCGCCTCCGTGATCGGCGTGCTGCTGCTCAGCTGCGGCAACGGCGGAGTGACGGTGGCCGAGCACCTGGGCGTGGCTTCCGGGGTGGCGGCGCTGGCGGTGGCGACGGTACCGCTGTTCGCCCTGCTGTTCGGGCTGATCTGGGGCCAGCGCACCAGCAGCCTGGAGTGGGCGGGGATCGTGCTTGGGCTGGCCGGCATCGGCCTGCTCAACCTCGGCTCCAACCTGCAAGGCAGCCCGCTGGGTGCCGGCCTGATCCTGTTCGCGGCGGCGGCCTGGGCCTTCGGCTCGATGTGGAGCAAGCACCTGCCGCTGCCCGCCGGCCCCATGGCCAGCGCGGCGGAAATGCTCGCCGGCGGCGTCGCCTTGCTGATCGCCAGCGCGCTCAGCGGCGAGCGCATGACCGAGCTGCCGACCGCCGCGGGCTGGGGCGCCCTGGCCTACCTGGTGGTGTTCGGCTCGATCATTGCGTTCAGCGCCTACCTCTATCTGCTGAAGAACGTCCGACCGGCGGCGGCCACCAGCTATGCCTACGTCAACCCAGTGGTGGCGGTGGTGCTGGGTATCCTCTTCGCCGGCGAACGCATCGGCATGGAGGAGTGGCTGGCCATGACCGTGATCGTCAGCGCCGTGGTGCTGATCGGCGTACCGCAGTGGCGTCAACAGAAGCAGTTGAAGGAAGCCGAGGCGAGTACCTGATACCCCTCCCTCCTCACTTCCCACCCCTCACCATACAGAGGCAGGTAAACTGGCGGCTTGTTTTTACTCCCTCCGGTTACCTGCCATGACCTTCGCCTCCCTCGGCCTGATCGATCCGCTGCTGCGGACCTTGGAAACCCTCGACTACCGCCAGCCGACCCCGGTCCAGACCGAGGCGATTCCCGCCGTGCTCAAGGGCCGCGACCTGATGGCCGCGGCGCAGACCGGCACCGGCAAGACCGCCGGTTTCGCCCTGCCGCTGTTGCAGCGCCTGACCCTGGAAGGGCCGCAGGTGGCGAGCAATGCGGTGCGTGCTCTGGTGCTGGTGCCGACCCGCGAACTGGCCGAACAGGTTCACGAGAGCTTCCGCGTCTACGGCCAGAACCTGCCGCTGCGCAGCTATGCGGTGTACGGCGGCGTCAGCATCAACCCGCAGATGATGAAGTTGCGCAAGGGCATCGACGTGCTGGTGGCGACGCCCGGCCGGCTGCTCGATCTCTATCGGCAGAACGCCGTGCGTTTCGAGCAGTTGCAGGCGCTGGTATTGGACGAGGCCGACCGCATGCTCGACCTCGGCTTCGCCCGCGAGCTGGACGAGCTGTTCTGCGCGTTGCCGAGGAAGCGCCAGACCCTGCTGTTCTCCGCCACCTTCTCCGACGCCATCCGGCAAATGGCCAAGGAGCTGCTGCGCGACCCGCTGTCCATCGAGGTCAGCCCGCGCAACGCGGCGGCGAAGAGCGTCAAGCAGTGGCTGATCCCGGTGGATAAGAAGCGCAAGGCCGAGCTGTTCCTGCATCTGTTGCAGGACAAGCGCTGGGGCCAGGTGCTGGCGTTCGCCAAGACGCGCAAGGGTGTCGATCAATTGGTGGACGAATTGCAGGCCCAGGGCGTGTCGGCCGATGCGATCCATGGCGATAAGCCGCAACCGGCGCGCTTGCGGGCGTTGGAGCGGTTCAAGGCGGGCGAGGTGCAGGTGCTGGTGGCCACCGACGTGGCGGCGCGCGGCCTGGATATCGACGATCTGCCGCTGGTGGTGAACGTCGACCTGCCGATCGTCGCCGAGGACTACGTGCACCGCATCGGCCGTACCGGCCGTGCCGGGGCCACGGGGGAGGCGATTTCCCTGGTGTGTGCCGACGAAGTGCAATTGCTCGCGGCCATCGAGACGCTGATCAAACAGGTCTTGCCGCGCCGCGAAGAGCCGGGCTTCAGCCCGGATCACCGGGTGCCGCAGACCACCCTGGACGGACAGGTCCTGAAGAAGCCGAAGAAGCCCAAGCAGAAGCCGGTGCCCGGTGCAGGTGCGACCGGCAAGGGCAAGATCCATCTCGGCAACTGGTTCGACGAGAGCGAGAAGCCGGCGGTGAAGGCGGTACGCAAGATGCCCGGCTTCGGCAAACCGAGCGCGCGCAAGGGGCCGAAAAAACCGGGCTGAGGGTGACTCTCATTCCATGTGCCACGCGGCCCCGGCTTTTGTAGGGGCGAATTCATTCGCCCAACCCACCCTCGCCGGGCGAATAACTTCGCCCCTACGGCAGACTGCTCTCCGTAGGAGCCAGCTCTGCTGGCGAAGATTTTGCGTGACTGCATTTCGCGAGCAGAGCTCGCTCCTACAAATGAAAGGGCAAGCCCGAGCCAGCTTCTGTGGGAGCGAATTCATTCGCGATGAATCCGCCCCACAGCTGATCTGCTGACCAGAACGGACTCAATACTTCGGCCGCTCATAGGCCCCCAGATCGCAGACTTCGATGCCATCACCGTCGCCATCCCGTGGGCGGCGGGAGCCGCGTTGGTCGTGGCTGGTGCAGGAGCCGACGCCGGTGTCCACCGCCGGGCTGCCGCGGCGCAGGGCGTGGGTTTGCAGGGTCGAGTTGTTATCGGCCAGCGGGTAGATCACCTTGGTCAGCACCTCGGCATCCGGGACCTGGATATCCGCCGTGCAGTTGTTGCCATCGATACCCAGGAGCAGCCCGCGTGCCTGGTAGCTATAGGCGCTGCCGCCATTGCGGCAGTTCAGGCTGAGTTCGCCATATTCATCGCGGTTGTCGACGATCAGGCTGTTGCGGATCAGCACCTTGCCGAAGTTCTCCAGGCCGTAACCCTGGTTCTCGGCAATGGTGACGTTGATCAACGTCAGGTCGGGTATGCCCGGCGTGCCCGGATAGCTGGCGCCGTTGTTGATGATGCCGGTAGGCCCGTACCAACTGGCGGTGTTGCCGCTGAGGGTGGCATTGGTCAGCTTGAGCACGCCGTTGTTCTCGTTGGTGATGGCGGCGCCACGGCCGTCGCTGTAGTTACCGACGAACACGGCCCGGGCGATGTCCGCCGTGCCGATGTTATGCACCGCGCCGCCGCTGCCGAGTACGTCGTCGCCACTGGCCCTGTTATTGCGGAAGGCGCTGTCGCGCACGATCAGGTTGCCCTCACTGTAGATGGCGCCACCGTGGGCATTGGTGGTATCGCCGAAATCGGCGGTGTTGCCGACGAATTCCGTGTAGTACACGGCCAGGGAACCGTAGTTGGCGATGCCGCCGCCCCGGCCTTGGTAATACCAGTTGAACGCCCGGTTCTGCTCCAGCCGTGTGCGTTTCAGGGTGACGCTGCCGTGGTTGGCGATCGACCCGCCGTCATAGCTGTGCAGGCCGTTGCGCAGGGTCAGTTGTTCGAGGCCCAGCGTCGCGCCGGCCAGCACTTCGAAATGACGGTCGAGGCGGCCGGCGTCGATGATCGTCTGTTCGGGGGAAATACCGTAGATAGTCAGGCTGTCGCTGACATCGAGATCGCCGTTGACGTTGTCGTCCTCGTCGTAGATGTCGCCATCGTCGCCGCGTGGCGCCGGCAGGCTGAAGCTATAGGTGCCGGCGCCGAGCAGGATGCGGTCGGGGCCGGGCGTGGCGTTGGCCAGCACCACCGCTTCGCGCAGCGAGCAGTCGGCGTTGCAGTCGCCGTCATAGCTGTCGGTGGTCTTGGTCACGGTGATGTCCAGGGCGAAGGCGCTCAGCGGGGCGCACAACAGGGCCGGCAAGGCGATCCGGCGGAGCGGGTGGGGGCAGGGCTGTTTCATGGTCGACTCCATTTCCTTCTGGCGTGAGGGTGGGCCGGGATTACCAGCCCGTCCGGGTGAGGTCCATCGATTCGGGGATCCGTTCAGGGCGCGGCGGCCTCGTAGGCGCCCAGGTCGCAGATCGCTACGCCGTCGCCATCGCCGTCCTGCGGCCGGGGGACCCAGCGCTGGTCGTGGTCGCTGCACGAGCCGATGGCAGCATCCAGCGCCGGGCTGCCGGGGCGCAAAGCGAAGGTGGGGGTGAGGCCGCCGTTGTCGGCGAGCGGGAAGAGCACCTGGGTAAAGGTGGCTTCGTTTTCGACGAAGTAGTCACCCATGCAGTCGCCGGGGCCGGTTCCAAGCAATAGTCCGATGGCCTTGTAGCGACCCCGGTTTTCGCAGTTGTAATAGGTGGCTTCGTCGTCGTGGTAGTTACCGCTGATGAGGCTGTTGCGGATCACCAGATCGCCATTGTTGACCAGACCATAGTTCCGGTTACCGGCGATGGTGACGTGGATCAGATACATCGGCCCCACGCCTCCGGCTCGCGTGCCACCGTTCTGCACGATGCCGTTGCGGGACAGCCAGGCACTCGAGTTGTCGGTGAGGGTGCTGTTGCTCATCTTCAGATAGCCGCCGTTGGCCAGTGCACCGCCATAGCCGGCGTAGTTCTGAACAAAACTGCTACGCGCGATATCGGCGTGGCCCGCGTTGTTGATGGCGCCGCCTTCGCCGGAAGAGTCATCGTCGTTGCGTGCGTGATTGCGGCGAAAAAGACTGTCGCGTACCAGCAAGATACCGGTGTTGTAGATGGCTCCCCCAAATCCTTCATTACTGTCGCCACCGCTGGCGGTGTTGCCGTCGAATTGGCCGTAGTAGACACGCAGCGTTCCGTCGTTGGCGATGCCTCCCCCCTGTTTCCGCCCACCGCCCCAGGGATGGTAGTAGCTGTTATGTTCAAGGCGGACATGGCGGAGTGTGAGGTCACCCTCGTTGGCGATGCCGCCACCGTAGAACGAGCTGTAACCGTTGCGGAGGGTCAGTCCACGCATCGTGACCGTCGAGTCGGCGAAGATTTCCATGATGCGGTCATTGCCGGTGCCATCGATCACCGTCTGGTCCAGGCCGGCGCCGATAATGTCCAGTTCTCCGTGGATATCCAGGTCGCCGTTTTGGTTGTCGTCTTCGTCGAACCGGACTTCTTGCTCGTCGTGCTCCGGATCGCCCCGCTCGGTGGGCAGGGTGAGGGTATAGGTGCCGGCCGGCAACAGGATGCGCTGCCGGCCGGGCAGTTCGTTGGCCAGGACCACCGCCTCACGCAGCGAACAATCGGCGTCGCAGGCGCCGTCGAGGCTGTCGCCGGCCTTGCTCACCCGCAGGGTTTCCAGGGCAGCGGCGGCCTGTGGCAGGCCGAGGAGGCAGAAGCTGACGAGGGCGGCTTGCGCCGCGATGGAGTGCAGGAGGGTCATGGCCGTGCCCTCTCGAAAGCACCGAGGTCGCAGACGGCCTGGCCGTCGCCATCGCCGTCGCGCGGGCGGGTCAGGCGGCGCTGGTCATGGCTGCTGCAGGAACCGATGGCCCGGTCGATGGCCAGGCTTTGCCGGCGCAGCGGGTGGACCAGGGTGCCGTTGTTTTCTTCCAGCGGGAACAGGTGGGTGGTGAACGTCGCTTCATTGGCGATGGTCTGGCTGCCGGTGCAGTTGCCGGGCCCGGTACCCAGCAGCAGGCCTATCGCTCGGTAGGTGTAGGTGTCTTCGTTGTAGCAATTCATCGGCTCCGTATCCTCGAAGAGGCCGACGTTGCCGGAGATGACGCTGTTACGGATGAGGACGTCGCCGTGGTTGGCCAGGCCGTAGCCTTGGTTGCCGGCGATGGTGACATGGACGAGGTGCGCCACCGGCTTGGCGTCGGTAGCCGGGTAGCGCTGGCCGTTGTTCAGCGCGGCGCCGCCATATTCGCCGGAGGAATTTCCGCTCAGGGTGCTGTTGCTCAGCTTCAGGTAACCGCCATCGGTGTTGGCGATGGCCGCGCCGCTGCCGTTTGCCCGTACGCCATTGTTGACGAAAGCGGTGCGGGCGATATCCGCCGTCCCCTTGTTGATCAGCCCACCGCCGATGCCGACGTCGTTGTCGTCGCTGCCCTGGTTGCGCAGGAACAGGCTGTCGCGGATCAGCAGGTTGCCTTCGTTGTACAGGCCTCCGCCTTCGCCCAGGGAGGATTCGCTGCCGCCGGCGTAGTTGTCCTCGATGCGCGAGCGGACGATGGTCATGTCGCCGAAGTTGGCCAGGCCGCCGCCATGGCCGATCTCGAAGCCGGACGAGGCCGTGTTGCCGCTGACCGCCACCTGGTTCAGCGACGCTGCGCCATGGTTTTCGAGGGCACCGCCGTGGAAGCTGGTGCGGCCCTTGGTCAGGCGCAGACGCTCCAGCGCCAGTGTGCTGCCGGCGAGCACTTCGAAGATCCGGTCGATGCCGCCGCCGTCGATGATTGTCTGGTCTATGCCGGCGCCGATAACCCGGACGTATCCCCTGATGTCGAGGTCGCCGTTGAGGTTTTCGTCTTCGTCGAGGATGGCGCCTTCCTCGTCATGCTCCGGTGGCAGGCTGAGGGTGTAGGTACCCGCGCCGAGGATGATGCGTGGCTGGTTCGCGGTGACGGCTGCCTGGACTGCGTCACGCAGCGAGCAATGCGTGTTGCAAACGCCGTCGTATTCGTCGGCAGTGGTGGTGACCTTCAGGTCGCGGGCTTCGGCAACGGGAACAACGCAAGCGAGGCCGAGCAGAAAGCTGGCCATGGGGAGGCGGGAAGTGCGCATGTCGGCTCCTTGTGACACGTGGGTCTGAGCGGACACGGCGCTGCTTCCGCAACGAAAGCGAGCGGCGTTTTGCCATCGGCGATGCCGCTCGGTTCACGCTGCATTGACCGGCTTTCAGCACTGAGGTTCCGGCGCCCGGTACGGTTATACAGCCGTTCGTCGCTTCGTCCGGCCTGTCAAGGGCGCGCGCGCTCGAAGGCGCCGAGGTCGCAGACCGCCACCCCGTCTCCATCGCCGTCGCGCGGGCGGGTCAGGCCGCGTTGGTCATGGTTGCTGCAGGAACCGATGGCGGCATCCAGCGCCGGGCTGCCCTGGCGCAGGCCGTGGGTCTGGGTGATGCCGTTGTTGTCTGCCAGCGGCAGCAGCACCTTGGAGAAGGTCAGGGCGTTGTCGATGTACTGCTCGGCCGTGCAATTGCCCTCCCCGGTACCGAGCAGCAGGCCACGTACCAGGAAGGTCGCGCCTTCCAGATTGATGCAGTTTTTACCCGGCAGCGGTGGGTCGTCATGGGAGCTGTCGAAGTTGCCGGCGATCAGGCCGTTACGCAGGACCAGCCTGCCGTAGTTGCGCACGCCACCGCCGATGTTGTTGGCAATGGTGACATGGACCAGCGTGGCCTCTGGCACGGCTGTCATCGTCGGGCTGGGGCGGCCGTTGATGAAGGCGCCGTTGCCTCTTCCTTCATAGCTGGGGTCGTAGGTGACGTTTTCGCTGAGGGTGCTGTTGCTCAGCATCAGCGTGCCGAGGTTGCTGATGGCGCCTCCGCCGCCTTTTTGTGCGTTATTGCTGATGAAGGCGCTGCGGGCGATATCCGCAGTGCCGATGTTGTAGATTCCCCCGCCCGCGGCCGTCTCGGCTTCGTCACCGACGCTGTTGTCGATGATGGTACTGTCGCGCACGGCCAGGGTTCCGCCATCGGCATTGAAGATGCCGCCCCCATGGGCATTGGACATGCCGCCACAGCCGTTTTCCCTGACGACGGAACTGTACAGATTGAACCGGCCGAAGTTGGCCACGCCGCCGCCTGGGCTAACCACGCCTGGGTTTTCGGAGCCATTTTTCTCGATCACAACGTGGCGAGTGGTCGTCACGCCATGATTCTGGATACCTCCGCCTCCGCCGTTGTTCGAATGACCGTTGCGCACTGTCAGGTGTTGCAGTGTCAGTTCGGCACCGGCAAGGACTTCGAAGACCCGGTCCAGGCGGGCGGCATCGATGATGGTCGTTTCAGCCCCGGCGCCGATCACGCTGAGCGTAGTGCCAATGTCCAGGTCACCGTTGAGGTTATTGTCCTCGTCGAGGATTTCGCCGTCTTGGCTGGTCGGAGCCGGCAGGCTGAAGGTATAGGTCCCGGCCGGCAGGAAGATGCGATGCGGGCCCGGTTCGTGGTTGGCGGTATCCACGGCATCGCGCAGGGAGCAATGGGCATTGCAGAGACCGTCGTACAGATCGCGGGTGGTGGTGACCTGGAAGTCGCGAGCCAGGGCGGTGACGGGGGTGGCCAGGGTGGCGCCGAGAGCGGCCAGGGGCAGGAGGGTGAGGGCGGCTGAGCGATGAGCGTGCATGGTGCGGTTCCTTTGCTGGTTTCGGACCGTGATCGGGCGGTTCAGTAGGCGGCGCGCTCGAAAGCGCCGACATCGCATCGCGCACCTCCATCGTTGTTGCCGTCGCGCGGACGGGTCAGGCCACGCTGGTCGTGGCTGACGCTGCAGGTGCCGGGCAGGACGGCATCCACCGCCGGGCTGCCCCGGCGCAGGCCGTGGGTCTGGGTGACGCCGTTGTTGTCGGCCAATGGATGGAGCAGTCGGGTGAAGGTCAGTACGTCCTCGAAGAACAGATCGAAAGGGCAGGTACCTTCATCGTTGCCTTCGTCGATACCCACCATCAGGCCTCGGTAGCGGTACAGGGGATAGTCGGTGACTTCGGCCTGGCAATTGTTCATCCGCCCCTCCGCGTCCCGGTTGCCGGCGATCAGGCTGTTGCGCAGCAGTATCCGGCCCCGGTTGAACAGGCCGCCGCCCGTGTTGTCGGCGAGGGTGACATGGACCAGCGTGGCTTCGGGCCACGGGCCTTGGGTTCCGGCGATCGCCCCATTGCTGATCGCGGCATAGGTACCGAGGCTGCTGTTGCCGCTCAGGGTGCTGTTGCTCAGGGTGATGACATGAGTGTTGGTGATGGCGCCGCCGCTGCCGGTGATGCTGTTGCGGATGAAGCTGCTGCGCGCGATGTCGGCGTATCCGGTGTTGTAGAGACCTCCGCCCATGGCGATCTGGCTGTCGTCGACGCCCCGGTTCTCGCTGAGGGTGCTGTCGCGCATGAACAGGGTGCCGGCGTTGTACAGGCCGGCGCCGTGGGCGTTGGAGGCGCCGCTGACGCCGTTGCCGGTGATCGTCGAGGTGTAGAGGTTCAAGTGGCCGAAGTTGGCGATGCCACCGCCGGGGCTTGCCTGGCCCTCGCTCTGGCTGTGGCTCGTCTCGACCCGCGAGCGGCGCACGGTGGTTACCCCATGATTCTCGATGGCTCCGCCCCCCTGGCTCGATAAGCCGTTGCGCAGGGTGACCCGGTCGAGTTCCAGCGCCGCGCCGGTCATGACCTCGAACACCCGGTCCAGGCGCGCCGCGTCAATGAACGTGGTTCCGGCGCCCCGACCCACCAGGCTCACTCGGCCGCGCAGGTCGAGGTCGCCGTTGAGGTTGTCGTCGTCATCGACGCTCGCGCCGTTTTCGTCCTGCGCGGGCGGCAAGGTCAGGGTGTAGGTGCCGGTCGGCAGGAGGATGCGGTGGCTGCCGACGGTCAGGTTGATGGTTTGCACCGCATCGCGGAGGGAGCAATGGGCATCGCAGAGGCCATCGAACTGATCGCTTGTGGTGGTGACGGTCAGGTCCAGGGCATGGGCGCCGAGGGGCAACAGCGTGACGCCGGCAAGGGCGCAGGGTAGGGCGAGACGGGAGGGTAGCTGTGTGACGTGCATTGTCGTTTCCTTCTGACACTGAGGCGGACAAGGCATTGCTTCCGCGGGAGATGACGGCTCCCGGCCCAGGGGCCGTCGTTGGGCTCACTCGGGATATTTCCTCCTACCCGGATCAGGGTTGCCGTTCATAGGCGCCGAGGTCGCACACCGCCACGCCATCGCCGTTGCCGTCCTGCGGGCGAGGCAGGCGTCGCTGGTCATGCGTGGTACAGGAGCCGATGCCGCTGTCGATGGCCAGGCCGCCGGGGCGCAGGGCGTGGGTTCGGGACAGGCCGCCGTTGTCGGCCAAAGGCTCCAGCAGGTGGGTGAAGGTCTGGCCGACGTCGATATAGAGGTCTGCGCTGCAATTGCTCGTCTGGCTGCTCAGCAACAGGCCGATGGCGCGGTAGCGGAACACGCCGATGTTGCGGCAGTCGAGCGCCACGCCTTCTTCGTAGGGATCGAGGTTGCCGGCGATCAGGCTGTTGCGTATCCGCAGGTCGCCCCAGTTGTACAGGCCGTAGCCCAGCGAGCGGGTGATGGTGACGTTGATCAGCGTGGCCGAGGGCAGGGCATCTTCCGGGTTGGCGGGATAGCCGTTGCTGAGAGCGCCGGAATAGTTGCCGCTGAAGGTGCTGTTGGTCAGTTTGAGAACGCCGCCGGCTTCGTTGGCGATCGCTCCGCCACGGGACTGCTCGGCGCCGCTGTTGGCGACGAACAGGCTGCGTGCGATATCCGCCTGGCCGCCGTTGTAGATCGCGCCACCCGAGCCGTTGTCGGCCTGGTCGGTGACCAGGTTGCGCTCGAAGACACTGTCGCGCACCAGCAGGTTGCCGCCCTGGTTGAAGATGGCGCCACCCCGGCCGAGGTTGTTGTCCCAGTAGAAGCCTTCGGAGCGGTTTTCCTGGAAGCTGGAGGCGTATATCTCCAGCGTGCCGTAGTTGGCGATGCCGCCACCCTGGCCGAAACGGTAACCGTCCTCGGGTGGCAGCGGGGTGAGCGCCGGGTTCTGCGTACTGGCCTTGTTGCCCTGTACCCGTACCTGGCGCAGGAGCAACTGGCCGTGGTTTTCCATCGCTCCGCCGTTGTAGGCGGTGTTGCCCTGTTCCAGGCCGAGTCTCAGCAGGGTCAGTTGGGCGCCGGGCAGGACTTCGAACAGCCGGTCGTTGCCGCCGAGGATGCGGCTGCGCTGGTCGCCCCGGCCCTGGATGACCAGCTCGTCACGGACATCCAGGTCGCCGTTGAGGTTGTCGTCCTCGTCGTAGGGGACGCCTCGCTCGTCTTCCGGCGCGGGCAGGTCAAGCACGTATTCGCCGGCCGGTAGCAGGATGTGGTCGGTACCGGGCGTCCGGTTGGCGGTTTCCACGGCGTCGCGTAGCGAGCAATGAACGTCGCAGAGACCATCGAATGCGTCATCGGTGACGGTGACCAGCAGCTTGTTGTTGGCCAGCACGGTCGTGCTGACCAACATGAGCAGGGCAGAGGGCAATCCTCGGGTGAGAAAAGCGGCGCGGTGCATGTTCGGCTCCTTTGAACGTGCCACGGGCGGCCCGAGCTGAGGGCACGCCGGTGTTTGCACCAGGGCTTGCAGGCGGTGCGTTCCTGCACTGCGCCTGCACGGAGACGGCCTTGCTTCCGCGCAAGGAATGATCCAGCAGAGATCATGTTGAGGTGGACTCCGACTCAGCGGTCGGGTTCCGCATGCCGCGCAAGCGCGGACGAAAGGCTGCTGGCGTTGTGCTTGCCAGTCGGGAGAAGAGGAAAGGGTGTGTGCTCCCCGGGCGGGGGAGCACAATCCTGAGGCTTACAGCAGCTCGACGGCCACGGCAGTGGCTTCCCCGCCGCCGATGCACAGCGAGGCCACGCCGCGCTTGCCGCCCTTCTTCTGCAGGGCGTTGATCAGGGTGAGGATGATCCGCGAGCCGGTGGAGCCGACCGGGTGGCCCTGGGCGCAGGCGCCGCCGAAGACGTTGACCTTGGCGTGGTCGAGACCGTGCTCGCGCATCGCCAGCATGGTGACCATGGCGAAGGCTTCGTTGATCTCGAACAGGTCCACGTCGTCCTTGGACCAGCCGGTTTTCTTGAACAGGTTGCTCATGGCGCCAATCGGGGCCAGGGTGAATTCGCTTGGGTCCTGGCTCTGGGTGGCATGGCCGACGATCCGCGCCAGCGGCTTCAGGCCACGGCGGGCGGCTTCCTCGGCAGTCATCAGGATCAGGGCCGAAGCGCCATCGGAAATCGAGCTGGCGTTGGCGGCGGTGATGGTGCCGTCCTTGCGGAACGCCGGTTTCAGCCCGGGAATCTTCTCCGGGTTGGCGGTCAGCGGCTGCTCGTCGTCCTTCACCGTGACCTCACCCTTCCGGGTGACCACCGTGACCGGCACGATCTCGGCTGCCAGGGAGCCGTCGGCGATGGCCGCCTGGGCGCGCTTCAGCGACTCGATGGCATAGGCGTCCATGTCTTCGCGGGTGAGGCCGTACCGGTCGGCGGTCTCCTGGGCGAAGGAGCCCATCAGGCGGCCGCTGCGGGCATCTTCCAGGCCATCGAGGAACATGTGGTCCTTGATCTCGCCATGCCCCATGCGCAGGCCGCTGCGGGCCTTCTCCAGCACGTAGGGCGCATTGGACATGCTCTCCATGCCGCCGGCGATCATCACGCTGTTGGTCCCGGCCTTGAGCAGGTCATGGGCCAGCATCACGGCCTTCATGCCGGAGCCGCACAGCTTGTTGATGGTGGTGCAACCCGTAGCGGCGGGCAGGCCGGCATTCAGCGCGGCCTGGCGGGCCGGGCCCTGCTTGAGACCGGCGGGCAGCACGCAACCCATGATCACTTCCTGCACGTCGCCCGGCTGGATGCCGGCACGGGCCACGGCTTCGCGAATGGCGGTGGCGCCCAGGTCCACGGCGGAAACCGCGGACAGGCTGCCCTGGAAACCGCCCATGGGCGTACGCGCACCGCTGACGATGACGATTTCTGACATCGAAATTTCCTCTGGTGATGATGACCGGAACCGGTCGATGGCCAAGATTCTATCCTGTGACCGGAAATGCAAAAAGAGTCACGACCCAAATCATTCTTTGGGCTGATTTCCACACGGGCGAGGGGGCCTAGAGTGCAGGCCTGTCGAAAAACTACAAGCATGCGTGCAGGTGCCTTCCATGTTGCAGACCCGTGTCATTCCGCCAGCAGAAAACGCCTACCAGTACCCGCTGTTGATCAAGAGCCTGCTGCTCTCCGGCAGCCGCTACGAGAAAACCCGGGAAATCGTCTACCGCGACAAACTGCGCTACAGCTACGCCACCTTCAACGAGCGCGTCGCACGGCTGGCCAACGTGCTTAGCGAGGCCGGCGTGAAGGCCGGCGACACCGTGGCGGTGATGGACTGGGACAGCCACCGCTATCTCGAATGCATGTTCGCCATCCCGATGATCGGTGCGGTGCTGCACACCATCAACATCCGCCTCTCGCCGGACCAGATCCTCTACACCATGAACCACGCGGAAGACCGGCTGGTGTTGGTCAACAGCGAATTCGTTCCGCTCTACAACGCCATCGCCGGCCAACTGACCACGGTGGAAAAGACCCTCTTGCTGACCGACGGCGACGCCAAGACCGCCGACCTGCCCAACCTGGCGGGCGAGTACGAAACCCTGCTGGCCGCCGCCAGCCCGCGCTACGACTTCGCCGAGTTCGACGAGAACTCGGTGGCCACCACCTTCTATACCACCGGCACCACCGGCAACCCGAAGGGCGTGTACTTCACCCATCGGCAACTGGTCCTGCACACCCTGGCCATGGCCAGCACCATCGGCGCTCTCGACAGCATCCGCCTGATGGGCACCGACGACGTCTACATGCCGATCACCCCGATGTTCCACGTGCATGCCTGGGGCGTGCCCTACGTGGCCACCATGCTCGGTGTGAAGCAGGTCTATCCCGGCCGCTACGAGCCGGACATGCTCTGCCGTCTGATCCAGGAAGAGAAGGTGACCTTCTCCCACTGCGTCCCGACCATCCTGCAAATGCTGATGAACGCCCCCAACGCCCAGGGCCACGACTTCGGCGGCTTGAAGATGATCATCGGCGGCAGCGCGCTGAACCGCGCGCTCTACGAGGCGGCGCAGGCCAAGGGCATCCAGCTCACCGCGGCCTATGGCATGTCGGAAACCTGCCCGCTGATCTCGTGTGCCTACCTCAATGAACAGTTGCGCGCCGGCAGCGAGAACGAGCGCACCAGCTACCGGATCAAGGCCGGCGTGCCGGTACCGCTGGTCGAGGCGGCGATCATGGGCAGCGAAGGGCGCTTCCTGCCGGCTGACGGCGAGTCCCAGGGCGAGCTGGTGTTGCGCGCGCCCTGGCTGACCCAGGGCTACTTCCGCGAACCGCAGAAGAGCGAGGAGTTGTGGGAGCACGGCTGGCTGCACACCGGTGACGTGGCCACGCTGGACAGCATGGGCTTCGTCGAAATTCGCGACCGCATCAAGGATGTGATCAAGACCGGTGGCGAGTGGATTTCCTCGCTGGAACTGGAGGATCTCATCAGCCGCCACCCGGCGGTGCGCGAGGTCGCGGTGGTCGGCGTGCCCGATCCGCAGTGGGGCGAGCGGCCGTTCGCCCTGTTGGTCGTCCGCGAAGGGCAGGTGCTGGATGCAAAGGGCCTGAAGGAGCACCTCAAACCCTTTGTCGAGCAGGGGCACATCAACAAGTGGGCGATTCCCACCCAGATCGCGGTTGTTACCGAAATTCCCAAGACCAGTGTCGGCAAGCTCGACAAGAAACGCATTCGCGTGGATATAGCCCAGTGGCAGGAGGCAGGCAGCCCATTCCTGTCTACGCTGTAACAGCGATGAAACGTGGTCCGGGGGAGTGACCCATCAGTCAAACAAGCGTTGGCTTGCTTATTGCTGCCTCCGGGCCATCACTGGCTCTTCGCGGATCGGGCTAATCCGCTGAAAACCTGCGAGCCAGAGTGCCTGGGTGCCGTAAATCACACTTTCGAGGGATCAAGCGGCACCACCCCCTGGCTATAGTCCGCACCATCCATAACAAAAAACACATGGAGTAGCGTCGATGACAACAACAAAACCGCTCTGGCGCCTGGCAAGACTGCCGCTGGCCGTCAGCCTCGCATCTACCCTCGCCGCTCCGGCATTCGGCGTGACCTTCAACATCGGGGAAATCGAAGGGCAATTCGACTCTTCGTTGTCGGTTGGGGCCAGTTGGGCGTTGCGCAACGGCGATCCAGACCTGATCGGCAGCAATAATGGCGGCGATGGGTTGTCCCAGACCTCAGATGATTCCCACCTGAATTTCAAGAAGGGCGAAACCTTCTCGAAAATCTTCAAAGGCATCCACGACCTCGAGCTGAAGTACGGCGATACCGGCGTGTTCGTTCGCGGTAAGTACTGGTACGACTTCGAACTGAAGGACGAAAGCCGTCTGTTCAAGGACATCGACGACAGCAACCGTAAGGAAGGTGCCAAGGCTTCTGGTGCGCAATTGCTCGATGCGTTCATCTACCACAACTATGCCATTGCCGACATGCCGGGCTCGGTACGTCTGGGCAAGCAGGTAGTGAGCTGGGGGGAAAGCACATTCATCCAGGGCGGCATCAACTCCATCAACCCGGTCGATGTTTCCGCATTCCGCCGTCCTGGCGCCGAGGTCAAGGAAGGCCTGATCCCTGTCAACATGTTCTATGTGTCCCAGAGCCTGACCGATAATTTGTCGGTTGAGGCTTTCTACCAGCTTGAGTGGGACCAGACCGTCGTGGATAACTGCGGCACGTTCTTTTCTCAGCCCGATGTCATCGCAGACGGGTGTGACATGAACTTGGCTGTGTTGACTAACGATCCGTCGTCCATCGCCTTGATCAACAGCGTTTTAGGCCCGGCTGGCTTTGGAGTTACCGAGTCTCCGTGGGGAGAGGGGCTTGTAGTAAAACGTGGTCCGGACCGCGATGCTCGTGATGACGGACAGTTCGGTGTTGCCTTCCGTTATTTCGCGGAGCAACTGGACACCGAGTTCGGCGCCTATTTCATGAACTACCACAGCCGACTGCCGATCTTCAGCGGATCGGGGGCGTCGGTTGATGCGGTTAATGCAATCAACTCTATCGCAACTGCCGTGGCGCCTATTCTCGGAGCCTCTACTGCCGCTCGACTGGCTGCTGCGGCCACAGCGGGTAACTCCAGCTATTTCGTTGAATATCCGGAAGATATCCGCCTTTATGGCTTGAGCTTCTCCACTACGTTGCCGACAGGTACTGCGTGGAGCGGTGAAATCAGCTATCGGCCGAATGCACCGGTGCAGTTGAATACTACCGATATCCTTTATTCCGGCTTGGACCCCATCACTCTGTTCGGCTTCGCTCGCCCCTATGACAACGCTTCCCTTCTCGAAGGACTGGCCGGTCAGGATCAGCATGGCTATCGCCGTAAAGAGATTACCCAGCTGCAAACAACCTTCACTCACTTCATCGATCAAGTCATGGGGGCTAGCCGTCTGACTCTGGTGGGTGAAATCGGTTGGACCCATGTGGGTGGGCTGGAAAGCAGCAGCAAGGTCCGTTATGGCCGTGACCCGGTGTTCGGCCCCGGTCCTCTCCCAGGCACCATCGGTGGTGTGGCGTCTTGCCAAGCTTTGAACGCAGGCACCCTCGGCAGTGCAACCGCCGAAAACGTCAGCAAATACTGCGAAGACGAAGGCTTCACCACCACTGACTCCTGGGGCTATCGCGCCCGTGCCATCTGGGATTACAACGATGCCTTCGCCGGCGTGAACCTCAAGCCGAGCATCGCTTGGTCGCATGACGTGAAGGGCTACTCTCCGGGCCCGGGCGCCAACTTCGAGGAAGGCCGCAAGGCCATCAGTCTCGGTCTGGATGCCGAGTACCAGAACACTTACACCGCCAGCCTGTCCTACACCGACTTCTTCGGTGGCAAATACAGCACCGTTAGCGACCGCGACTTCGTCGCCCTCAGCTTCGGCGTGAACTTCTAAGCGGACAGGACAATCGAGGAAGACTATGCAAATGAAAACAACAAAAAGTCTGTTGCAAACCGGTGCCCTGGCGCTGTCCCTGTTGGCTACCAGCGTCATGGCGGCGGTTTCTGCCGACGAAGCGGCCAAGCTGGGCGCCAGCCTGACGCCGGTGGGGGCGGAGAAGGCGGGCAATGCCGATGGTTCCATTCCCGAGTGGACCGGCGGCCTGCCGCAGAACGCCGGTGCCGTGGATGCCAAGGGGTTCCTGGCGGACCCCTTCGCCAACGAGCAGCCGCTGTTCACCATCACCGCGCAGAACATGGAGCAGTACAAGGACAAGCTGACCCCCGGCCAGCAGGCGATGTTCAAGCGCTATCCGGACAGCTACAAGATGCCGGTCTACCCGACCCATCGCTCCGCCACGCTGCCGGCCAATGTGCTCGAAGCCACCCAGTACAACGCCACCAACACCAAGCTGGTGGAGGGCGGTAACGGCCTAGAGAACTTCCGCACCGCCAACCCATTCCCGATTCCGCAGAACGGTCTGGAAGTGATCTGGAACCACATCACCCGCTACCGCGGCGGCAGCGTGCGCCGTCTGGTGACCCAGGCGACCCCGCAGGCGAACGGTTCCTACAACCTGGTGTACTTCCAGGACGAGTTCACCTTCCGCGACAAGCTGAAGGACTACGACCCGAACAAGCCGAGCAACGTGCTGTTCTACTTCAAGCAGCGGGTAACCGCACCGTCGCGTCTGGCCGGTAACGTGCTGCTGGTGCACGAAACCCTGAACCAGGTGAAGGAGCCGCGCCTGGCCTGGCTGTACAACGCCGGTCAGCGTCGTGTCCGCCGCGCGCCGCAGGTGTCCTACGACGGTCCGGGTACCGCTGCGGACGGTCTGCGTACCTCGGATAACTTCGACATGTACAACGGTGCGCCGGACCGCTACGACTGGAAGCTGAACGGCAAGAAGGAAATCTACATCCCGTACAACAGCTACAAGCTCGACTCCCCGAGCCTGAAGTACGCCGATGTGATCAAGGCCGGCCACATCAACCAGGACCTGTCGCGCTACGAGCTGCACCGCGTCTGGCACGTGACCGCAACCCTGAAATCGGGCGAGCGCCACATCTACGCCAAGCGTGACTTCTTCATCGACGAAGACACCTGGCAAGCCTCCGCCATCGACCACTACGACGGCCGCGGCACCCTGTGGCGCGTCGCCGAGGCGCATTCCCAGTACTACTACGACAAGCAAGTGCCGTGGTACACCCTGGAAGCCCTCTATGACCTGCTGTCCGGCCGCTACCTGGCGCTGGGTATGAAGAACGAGGAGAAACAGGCCTACGACTTCAACTACACCGCCGCGGAAAGCGACTACACCCCGGCTGCCCTGCGTCAGGCAGGCGTACGCTGATCGCGCTTCGCTGAACGGAAAGAGCCGGCCCTCGGGCCGGCTTTTTCATGGCCGCGAATTCTTGCCGTGGATCAACGGAAGCGCAGGCCGCTCATCACGCATGGCGGCAATCTGCTTTTAAGGCTTCAAATGCCACGGGTTAGCGGCTAGGCTGCGGAACGTTCAGTTTTCCGAGACACCGATTCGCTGAATGATGCCTTTCCAGTCAGGTACGTCCGCGCTTTCACCCGCGCCATCGCCCGCCGAAGGACGCTTCTTCCGTCCGCCGCTGCCATCGGGGCACGTGCGGCGCGAGCGGCTGTGCGAGCGGCTCGCCGCCGGGCTGGGCGGGCGCCTGCTGCTGGTCAGCGCGCCGGCCGGGTTCGGCAAGAGCTCCCTGGCCATCGAATTCTGCCAGCACCTGCCGGACGATTGGCGCAGCCTCTGGCTCGGCCTCAGCCGGCGCGACAGCGACCCGGGACGTTTCCTCGAGCGCATGCTCGATGGGCTTCGTCAGTTCTTCCCCGGCCTGGGCGACGAGGCGCTGGGTCTGTTGAAGATGCGCCAGCGCCACCAGCCGTTCGCCTTCGAGGAGTGGCTGGACGGGCTGCTCGACGAACTGGCAGAACGGCTCGACCCCGCGGCCCCGCTGTTGCTCGTGCTGGACGACTACCACCTAGCCCAGGGGCCGGTGCTCGACCGCTGCCTGCAATTCTTCCTCAACCACCTGCCCGACGGCCTGGTCGTGCTGGTCACCAGTCGCCAGCGGCCGGACTGGCACCTGGCCCGGCTGCGCCTCCAGCGGCAGTTGCTCGAACTCAACGAACAGGACCTGCGCCTGACCCGCGACGAAGTGGCCGCGCTGCTCGGTAACCAGGGGGCGCGCTTCAATGAAGCGGCGCTGGAGAGCCTGGTCCAGCGCAGCGAGGGTTGGGTGGCGGGGTTGCGCCTGTGGCTGCTGGCCGCCGAGTCGGAAAGCGCCGAAGGCCTCGACCGCGCGCTGCACGGCGCCGAGGGGTTGATCCGCGATTACCTGCTCGAGGAAGTGATCGAACGCCAGCCGGCCGACGTGCAAGCCTTCCTTTACGAGACGGCCTGCCTGGAGCGCTTCTGTGCCGGGCTCTGCGATGCGGTGCGCGAGGCCCACGACAGTGCCGCCATCCTCCAGCACCTGCAGGCGCACCAAGTGTTTCTGGTGCCGCTGGACGAACATGGCCATTGGTTCCGTTACCACCACCTGTTCACCGACCTGCTGCGGGCGCGGCCGGACAACCGCCTGACCCTGCCACGGGCCAGCATTCACCTGCGCGCCTGCCGCTGGTTCAGTGCCCAGGGGCTGCTCGACGAGGCGATCGACCAGGCCCTGCGCGCTGGCCAGCCGGACGTGGCGGCCAGCCTGGTGCAGAACCTTTCCGAAGAACAACTGCTGGCCGAGCAGAACGTCGCCATGCTGCTGCGCTGGAAGATGGACCTGCCGGACAGCCTGCTGGCCAGCACGCCCCGGCTGATCCTGCTGTACGGCTGGGCCCTGGGCCTGGCCTGCCAACTGGACGCGGCGGAGGAACTGGCAAGCCACCTGGCCAACTTCCTGCCGGCGCCGACCGAGACCGAGCAGCGTGGCCTGCTGGCGCAATGGCTGGCCCTGAGCGGCCTGATCGCCCGCGGGCGCGGCGACAGCCAGCGTGCCGAGCAATTCTGTAGCGAAGCCTTGACGGCCCTGCCGCAGGATCGCTTCGGCCAGCGTCTGATGAGCCTGTCGATGCTGGGCAACCTGGCGATCGTCCGGGGCGATCTCTGGCGTGCCCGGGGGCTCAATCGCGAGGCCCTGGAGCTGGCCCAGCGGGTCGGCAATCCCTTGTTCGAGGCGCTGGCGCATTACGACCGCAGCCGGGTGCTCCAGGCGCGTGGCGAAGTGCTGCGCGCCCTGGAGGAGGTGCGCCAGGGACAGGAGCGGCTGCACGGGCTGCCGGCCCAGCGCCTGTATGCGGCGCGGGCGCGCCTGACGCTCTACGAGGGCTACCTGATGGCGGTCCGCCTGGAGCCGGACAAGGCGCGAATCCGCCTGCAGGCCGGTATCGCCGAGGCGCGGGCATGCCGCGATATCAGTCTGCTCCTCGGTTTCTGTGCCCTGGCCAGCCTGGAAGGGCGTGGCGGACGGATTTCTGAAGCCTTCGCCTTGCTCGCCGAGGCCGAGCGGCTCATGCACATCTGGGACGTGCCGCCGATCTACTACTTGGCGATGATCACCCTGGTGAAGTGCGAGCTCTGGCTGGCACAAGGGCAACTGGAGTTGGCCGAAGCCTGGCTGGAGCGCCTGGCGGAAACCTACGGCGGCGAGCAGGCCGCCGCCGCACCGGAATTCCATCCGCAACTGCCGCTGCACATCGAACTGCACCGGGCGACCCTGGAGCGCCTGCAAGGCCGCCTGGTCGAGGCCGAGCGCCGTCTGCGCGGCCTCAGCCAGCGAGCGCAGTCGGCGGGCGGCCAGTTGTTCGCGATCATCGCCCAGGTACGCCTGACTCTGCTGCTGCGTGCGGGCGGACGCGAGCGCGAGGCGCAGCAGCAACTCGGCGCCAGCCTGGAAGCGGCGGCCGGTGGTGCGTTGCTGCCCTTCCATGACCTGCTCGAACAGCAACCGGGCTGGTTCCGCGAACAACTGCTGACGAAGGCCGCAGGCGATCTGCGCGACGCCTTGCTGCACCGTCTACCCAACGATGAGGTCGCCAGCCTTCCGGAGAGTGGCGTCGCCAGCGGCCAGGCCGAATCCCTCAGCTCCCGCGAGCTGGCCGTACTGCACTTGATCGCCCAAGGCTGCTCGAACCAGGAAATCAGCGAGCGCTTGTTCATCTCCCTGCACACCGTCAAGACCCACGCCCGCCACATCAACAGCAAGCTCGGCGTGGAGCGCCGCACCCAGGCGGTGGCGCGGGCCAAGGGATTGGGATTGTTGCGCTGAGCACTGTCTAGTGGCCTGTGCGGTTAATTGGTTAACTCAAGTTCGGATGACTGAGGTTCTGAGACAAGGCGCCGCGACGAGTCATAGCAGGGCTATGGCGAGGAGCGGCAACGCAGTATCAGGGCCTCAGGCGCCGAAATTGACTAACTGAATTAACCAAACAGGCCACTAGTCCATCGATTCGCGAGCAGAGCTCGCTCCTGCAGGTGTAGGGGCGAATTTATTCGCCCAGCGGGCACCTCTGGAAAATCACTGCGGAACGGAAAGATCCAACTTGGCGGCCGGCTTGCCCGTCGGTTGCGGCTGGGCCAGTTGCTGCTCGACGTCCGCCTGGATCGCCTGTAGCACCGGGAGCGTCTCGCCGAGGCTGGTGCGTACCTCCGCGTAAGGATGCTGTTCCGCCAACTTCGTGAGGCGTGCCAGCAGCTCTTGGCGTACGTCGCTGCGCAGATGGACGAACAGCTCGGGCAACTGCTTGCCCAGCTCGGTCCCGTAGAGCACCAAATCCTGGCGGGCGAACTGGCGGGTGAGGTCCAGGTAATCCAGGGCGCTGGACGTCAGCATGGCCGCGGCGGCCTTGGTTTCCTGCAAGCCTTGCAGGCGGACCGGGTTGCTCTGCTCGGTTTGCGACAGGGTGGTCCAGAACTCCACCGTCAGGGTGAACAGCACCGCCTGCTGGCGCAGCGAGTAGGTCATCAGACCGAGCGCCTCCGCCCCGTAGGGCTGCTGCGCGGCACGGAAATCGAAGTAAAGGCGCATCAACTCCTTGAGGCGGAACAGCACCTCGCGCGCCTCGTTCTGGCGCAGTTCCAGCGGCGCGTAGATGTTCAGCTGCGGGCGGAAATTCTCCTCGCTCACCATCCGCCGGTAGATCGGCCCGGTGAACTCGCCGGCGCGGCGGGGCAGGGCATTGGCCTGGGTCGTATCGATCTTCGCCAGCGCATCGATGAGCAACTGGTAGTCGCCGCTGGCCCAGGGTTTGTCGATGTCGGGAATCTTCTGGCCGAGGTAGAACAGGTCGGCGGCGGCCAGCGGGCGCAGGAACGCGAGCAGAAAAAAGGCCAGCGGCCAGAGCGAACGGCGGGGCGGTTTCATGGCAATCGGAGTCCGGCGAAGGCGTGGCCCAGCGTAGCCGGCGCGGCGTCCGGCGTCACCCCATCGGGCGTACGGCACTACCTAGGTTGGGCGTCCAATGGAGCGTGGCCATGCTCTGATAAACCTCCGGATAACGACAAGAAACCGAGGTGCCTGCATGTCCGCTTCAAGCCTCTCCCTGATGCCGCCGCTGGCGGTCGGGTTCGCCCGCCTGGGCTTCGGCTCCCTGCCGCTCGACCGGCTGAAGGCCCGCTATGCCAGCCCGGACAGCGGCTCGCGCTTCATCGAGCTGGATGGCTTCAACGTCCATTACCGCGATGAAGGCAGCCGCGACAAACCGGTGCTGGTGATGATCCATGGCGTGGTCGCCTCCCTGCATACCTGGGACGGCTGGGTCAGCACCTTCGCCCCGCATTACCGGATCATCCGCTTCGACGTGCCGGGCTTCGGCCTGACCGGGCCGAAGCGCGACGGCGACTACTCCGCCGAGCGGATGATGCGCGTCTTCGGCTTGCTGCTCGACTACCTCGGCATCGTCAAGGCCAGCATCGCCGGCAACTCGCTGGGCGGCTACATCGCCTGGAACTTCGCCGTCGCCGCGCCGGAGCGGGTGGACAAGCTGGTGCTCATCGACCCTGCCGGCTACCCCATGGCCAAGGTGCCCTGGATGATCGCCGCCGCCGCGCTGCCGGGTGCGACCTGGGCCATGCCGCTGTGGATGCCGCGCGCGCTCATCGCCCAGGGCATCAAGGAAGTCTACGGCGAGCCGGGGCGGATCAAGCCGGGCGTGATCGACCGCTACTATGACCTGACCCGCCGTCCGGGCAACCGCCGGGCGATGATGGACATCTTCCGCGTACTGCTGAAGGTGAACCGCGAGGAGCTGCACACGACGCCGGAGCGGGTGGCGAAAATCCAGGTGCCTACGCTGTTGATGTGGGGCGACCGCGACCGCTGGATATCGCCCAGGCACGTGCCGCTCTGGCAACGCGACCTGCCCGGCATCCAGGTGAAGACCTACGCCGGCGTCGGCCATATCCCCATGGAAGAAATCCCCGAACGCACCGCCGCCGACGCCCTGCGCTTCTTGCAAGAATGAGGAGACGAGCAGGCGCAATCCGGGGCAACGCACTCCCGGATTGCGCCGGTGGCTTATTCGGCTACGGATGTAGGGGCGAATTCATTTGCCCAACCAGCATCACCGAACGAATGAACCCCTACAGGGCACCTCTAAAAACTACCTGCGTTGTCATCACTGCGTTAAAAACAAGCTCGAATGCGAGCCCAGTCAAAATGCTCATTTACAACCCGTAAACTGCGCTTTTTCGCTTGTTTTTGTGGGGCCGCCGAGGCCTTGTGCTGACTGCCTCGTCTACGTTTTTAGAGGTGCCCTACAGGCGTACCACGCTCAAGCCGCCCGGGCCTGCGGCTCGAACTCGCCGCGGAAGCGCTCCAGCAGGTCGAGGTTGTTGTGCTGCCAGGGGTGGAAGTCGGCTTTGAAGAAGTCCAGATAGGTGCGTACCAGCGGGCGGAACACGCCGTCCTTGCCCCAGGCCCATTTGAGGCCGTCGCGCCACACGCGCCAGTTCCACAACAGACCGTCGCGCTCGAGCATGTGCGCCAGCCCGCGCGTGGTATCCAGCACGAAGAAAAAGGTGCCCATCAGCATGGCCCGGCGCAGCAGTTTGCGGCTGCCGCAGACCTGGTTGTACACGTCGAACGCCACCGCCTTGTGCTCGGTCTCTTCCAGCGCATGCCAGCGCCACAGGCGGGCCATGGCCGGATGGGCCCCGTGTAGCGGCTCGGGGTTCTTCAACACGGCATCGGCCATGATTGCGGTGATGTGCTCAAGCGCCGCGGTGGCCGCCAACTGGCGGCGGGGCGAGAGCTTCTTCTGGGTATAGCGGATGCGGGCCTGGGCGCGGCGCTCCATGCGTTCGACCTGATAACCGAGGTCCCGCAGGCGCTGGCTGTACACCAGATGTTCACGGCTGTGATGGCCCTCCTGGCCGATGAAACCGCGAATCTGCTCCTTCAGCACCGGATCGTCGATCTGGTCGCGAAACTGCCGCACCGAGTCGATGAAAAAACGCTCGCCGTCGGGAAACAGCACCGACATGGCGTCGAACAGGTGCGTCTTGAACGCATCGCCGCTATGCCAGTGGCGCGGCAACGGGCTGGGCAGATTGAAATCCAGATGGCGCGGACGAATCTGCAAACCTTCCGGGGTGGTGCTGGCCATAGTGACTCCTGACTTCAGGTGGAAACCGAGTGGTCACTATGGGCAAGGGAGAAAAGAGCGAAAAGGTTAACATCAGCCAATGTAACAGTCATATCCGGCCACGTGTTCCATGGTCCGAAATGCCCCTCAGGCGCTACCTGGCTCCGGGTCGAAATCGCGGCGATAGCGCTCCACCAGATGCAGATTGTCATGCTGCCACGGATGGAAATCCGCCTTGTAGAAGTCCAGGTAAACCCGCACCAGCGGTCGGTAGATGCCATCCTTGCCCCACAACCAACGCAGGCCATCGCGCCACACGCGCCAGTTCCATAGCAGGCCGTCGCGCTTGAGCATATGAATCAGCCCCTTCAGCGAATCGACGGTAAAAAAGAAGGTGCTCTGCAGCATCGCCCGCCGCCGCAGCCAGGGGCTGCCGCACACGGTCTGGAATACATCGAAGGCCACCGCCTTGTGCTCGGTTTCCTCCAGGGCATGCCAACGCCACAAGCGGGTCATGGCCGGGTCGGAACCCTCCAGCCAGCGTGGGTCGGTCAGCAAGGCATTGGCCATGATCGCCGTGAGGTGCTCCACCGCGCAGGTCGCCGCCAGTTGCAGGCGCGCCGGGAAATGCTTCTGGATGAAGCCGAGGCGGCGCTTCAGGCCGCGCTCTAAGTAATCCACGTCATAGCCGGAGTCGCGCAGGCGCTGGCTGTAGACCAGATGTTCACGGCTGTGATGGCCTTCCTGACCAATGAATCCGCGGATCTGTTCCTTCAGCAGCGGGTCGTCGATCCGGTCGCGGAACAACCGCACCGAATCGATGAAAAAGCGTTCGCCGTCCGGAAACAGCATCGACATCGCATCGAACAGATGCGACTTGAAGGCATCCCCGCCATGCCAATGGCGCGGCATGGGCTGCGGCAGATCGAAATCCAATTGGCGCGGTCGAATCGCCAAACCTTTGGGTGTGGTGCTGGCCATGGCCTTTCCCCGAGCCTGATGGGCGAGGTCTGACTATGGGCTTGCCGATTTTTGTCGGACAAGGTTATTTTCAGCCAATCTTCCAGTCATATCCGGCCAAAGCGACTGATAACAACATGAACAAGCCGCTCAACCTTTCTGCCGAACTCGTGCCGGTGGCCTATGCCGTCGCGCTGCTCGACCTCGCCGAGGAGCTCGGCGTTTCGCGCCAGGCTCTGTTCGCCGCCGCCCGGGTACGCCCGGAGGTGATGGACAGCCCCAACGGGCGCCTCTCCTTCATCGATTTCAATTTGCTGGCCAGCGCGGCGCTGTTGCACTGCAATGAGCCGGCCCTGGGGCTGCGCCTCGGGCCGCGGTTGAACCTTTCCAGCCACGGCATCCTCGGTTATGCCGTCCTCTCCAGCGCCAACCTGGAAAGGGCGCTGCAATTCGCCCTGAAGTACTACCGGGTGCTGGGACTGGCCTTCGAGCTGGAGCAGGTCGACGACAATGGCCGGGTCCAACTGCGCGCCAGCGAAACCATGCCGCTGGGTGCGCTCGGCCGTTTCGCCGCCGAGAGCCTGCTGGCCAGCCTCTACAGCATCACGCGCTTTCTGGTGGGGGAAGAGCTGCAAGGCGTCGAGGTCGGTTTCGCCTACCCGGCGCCGAGCTATGCCGAGCGTTATGTGGAGGCCTTCGGCGTGGCGCCGGTCTTCGAGCAGCCCTTCCACTGGCTGAGCCTGCCCACCAGCTACCTCGCCCGGCCCATGGCCCTGGCCAACCCGGCCACTGTGCAGATGTGCCAGCAACAATGCGAAGCCCTGCTGGCCACCCTCGACATCCAGGACGGCCTGCTCGTGCGGGTCCGCCGACTCTTGCTCGCTCGCCCCGGCGACTTCCCCGACCTCGACAGCGCCGCCCGCGCCCTGCATACCAGCGGACGCAGCCTGCGTCGCCACCTCGCCGCCATGGGCACCACCTACCAAGAAGTGCTGGACGACGTACGCAAGCGCCTGGCCTTGCAATACCTCACCACCACCCACCTGCCACTGCATGAAGTCGCCTTCCTGCTTGGTTTCAGCGACCCCTCCAACTTCCGCCGAGCCTTCAAGAAATGGACAGGCAAGCTGCCAAGCGACTATCGGAACGGTGGATCGTAGTCAGGGATTTGCAGGAGCCAGCTCTGCTGGCGAATACGGGCCCACGAAGGTTTCGTTTCACCGGGCCGGCGCAGCCCACACATACCCTCGCCCCTCTGGGGAGAGGGCAGGGTGAGGGGACGGAGGTCGGTGGGGCAAATGAGCGCAGGGCCTACTCAGGCGCCCGATTCGGCATCGCTGGGCGAATGAATTCGCCCCCTACAAGTCCCGCAGCCCCACGCAGCGCTTTGCGTAGGAGCCAGCTCTGCTGGCGAATGTCCTGTGGCCCCACGGAGGTTTCGTTTTACAGGCCGGCGCAAGCCCACACATACCCTCGCCCCGTTGGGGAGAGGGCAGGGTGAGGGGGCGGAGGTCGGTGGGGCAAATGAGCGCAGGGCCTACTCAGGCGCCCGATTCGGCATCGCTGGGCGAATGAATTCGCCCCTACACAAGCCCCGCAGTCCCACGCAGTGCTTTGCGTAGGAGCCAGCTCTGCTGGCGAATGTCCTATGGGCTACACGAATGCTTTGTTTCACTGGGCCGGTGCAAGCCCACACATACCCTCGCCCCTCTGGGGAGAGGGCAGGGTGAGGGGCGGAGGTCGGTGGGGCAAATGAGCGCAGGGTCAACGCATGCGCCCGCTTCGGCATCGCTGGGCGAATGAATTCGCCCCTACACAAGCCCCGCAGCCCCACGCAGCGCTTTGCGTAGGAGCCAGCTCTGCTGGCGAATGCCCAGTGGCCCCACGGAGGTTTCGTTTCACCGGGCCGGTGCAAGCCCACACATACCCTCGCCCCTTTGGGGAGAGGGCAGGGTGAGGGGGCGGAGGTCGGTGGGGCAGATGAGCGAAGGACCAACGCATGCGCTCGGTTCGGCATCGTCGGGCGAATGAATTCGCCCCTACACGAACCCAGCAGCTCTGCTGGCGAAACCGTCGCTCCCGGTAAGCGAGCGCTTACTGTTCCTGCTCGGGGCTGATCTGGCCGATTTCGGGGGCGGTCTTTCCGCTGATCAGCCAATAGGCGTACTGAGGAAACAGAACTACGACCGCATCGATCTCTGCATCGGAGAGTCGAACCTTTCCGTTCTTGATGTTCTGCCAACGGTAACGATCGATCCCCGTCTGCTTTTCGAACCATGTTGTGGTTCGTTCTTTATTGATCAAGCTGATCAGGCGTTCCTTGATCATAGGAAATTAGATCTTTGTAATAGTTGCAAGGTTGTTGTTGCTTGTGTAGATTCTTGTAAAAATTACAAGGCAGCTTTGCCTGCGTGAAATTTTTACCAAGCAAGGAATAGTGCAGGAATCCGCATGGAAGTAGAAGCCAAGCGCGCCACGCTTCACCCGTTATTATCTGTGCCCAGGAGGCATCCATGCCCCGCCTTCTGACACTGTCCCGCCTGAACGCCTACCTCCGCCAGAACGGTCGCTGCTTCTACTGCGGCGCCTCCATGTGGCTGGAAAGCCCGGAAACCTTCGCCCGCGAGCACGACATCCCCATCGAACGTACCGGCCGCTTCCGCTGCACCGCCGAGCATCTGCAAGCCCGGAGCGAGGGAGGAGGGGACGAGCCGGCCAACATCGTCGCCGCCTGCACCTTCTGCAACCACAACCGCCACGGGCGCAAACGCCCGATGAGGCCGGAACCGTACAAGCGCTTCGTCACCGCACGGCTGCGGCGCAGGCGCTGGCATCAGGAATGGGTGTTCGAAAGGCCCGTATTGCTCGGATTGGAAGACTGCCTCGAGGATGAGGCGGAGTGACGACGCCGTTCCGAAGACCCTCGCAACAAGTCATCGAGGTTGAAACCTCGGCCCGTTGCCCCCACGCTTAGCGCCATCGCCCGTTCAGCGCAGGACGTCCCATGCAATCCACCCAACCCACCCTCATCCGCGAAACTTTCCCCGTCGGCCCGTTGCAGTGCAACTGCACGATCATCGGCGATCCGCTGAGCAAGAAGGCCATCGTGGTCGATCCGGGCGGCAATCCCGAGCTGATCATGGCGCGCTTGGAGGCTCATGGCTTGCAGGTGGTGAGCATCATCCACACCCATGCGCATCTCGATCATTTCCTCGCGTCCGGGCAGATGAAGGAGAAGACCGGCGCCACATTGCACCTGCATCAGGGCGATCAGTTCCTCTGGGACAACCTGGAGATGCAGTGCCGGATGTTCGGCGTGCCGTACACGCCGGTGCCGGCGCCGGACCAGTGGTTACAGGACGACGAGGCGCTGGCCTGTGGGTGCGGGGTGGCGCTGCACACGCCGGGGCATACGCCCGGTTCGATGAGCTTCTGGTTCCCGGAGGCTAAACTGCTGATTGCCGGCGATACGCTGTTCCGCCGCGGGATCGGGCGGACCGATCTGTGGGGCGGCGATTACGCCAGCATCGAGCGTTCGATCAAGCAGCGCCTGTACCGCCTGGACGAAGAAGCGACGGTGGTCACGGGGCATGGGCCGGATACCCGGCTGGGCGACGAAATGCTGGAGAACCCGTTCGTCCGTGCCTGAGCGGCCCCCGTTCGGCCGAATCGAATGCCAACAACTGATGGCGGCGGCACGGAATTTTAATCTGCCATCATGTTCTAATCGCGGCCAGCCCAGAGGGTTGGGTAAGAAAATCTCAGGAGTCGATCCATGTCCACTGCACGTCGTTTGCTGACCGCCGCCACCGTCGTTACCCTGCTGGCGGGCTGTGCCTCGCAGAATCCCTATGAAGCCCAGGAGCCGGCCGGCTCCAACAAGACGATGAAATACGGCGGTCTCGGCGCCCTGGCCGGTGCCATCGCCGGTGCGGCGATCAACCACGACAACCGTGGCAAGGGCGCGCTGATCGGCGCCGCCGTCGGCGGTGCGGCCGGTGCCGGTTACGGCTACTACGCGGACAAGCAGGAAGCCGAGCTGCGCCGCAGCATGCAGGGCACCGGCGTGGAAGTGCAGCGCCAGGGCGACAACATCACCCTGATCATGCCGGGCAACATCACCTTCGCCACCGATTCGGCGGATATCGCCAGCAACTTCTACACCCCGCTGAACAACCTGGCGACTTCGTTCAAGCAGTACGACCAGAACAGCATCGAGATCGTCGGCCACACCGACAGCACCGGTTCCCGCCAGTACAACATGACGCTATCCCAGCGCCGTGCGCAGAGCGTGGCCAACTACCTGATCGCCCAGGGCGTCAACGGCATGCGCGTGACCACCCGTGGCGCCGGCCCGGACCAGCCGGTGGCGAGCAACGCCACCGAATCCGGCCGTGCACAGAACCGTCGCGTGGAAATCAACCTGCGCCCGCTGGCCGGTCAGCAGTAAGCGTTCCGGTTGCGCATGAAGCCCCCGTTATCGGGGGCTTCTTTTTTGGGGGCTCCGATAGCCGTCCATCGCCGGGCAGGTGGCAAAACGCCGCGGGATGGATTCCTGACTAGACTGCTCAGCAAGGCCGTCGCGGCGTTGCCGGCGGCGGTATCGGTCAGGGATTCGGAGCTCGCATGGACGACGAACCTGCTTTTTTCTCCTCTCTGCGGTCCTGGTTGCCCCTGCTGGTGGCGCTGGTCGTGTTCGCCGGGCTCGGCGGCCTGGTCGCCTGGCAGTGGCAGGCGCTGGAAGACAGCAACCGCCATGAGCAGGAGCAGCGTTTCGAACTGGCGGTGGACGACGTCGAGCAGAGCCTGCTCAACCGCATGCGGGCCTACGAGATGGTGCTGCGCGGCATGTCCGGGCTGTTCCTCGCCGATGCCGAGCCGGATGAGGAGGCCTGGCACCGTGCCGCCGACCAGTTGCGCCTGCAGGAGCGCTATCCGGGCATGCAGGCGCTGGGCTGGGGGCGCTATTTGCCGGGCAGCGGGCTGGATGCCTGGCTCGCCAGCGGTGCCGTGCGGATTTTTCCGGAGGGAAAGCGGGACGACTACGTGTTCGTCCGCTATATCCACCCGATGGACTGGCGCAATAGCCGCGTGCTGGGCTTCGATATGTTCAGCCAGGCCACGCGCCGGCAGGCTATCGAAGCGGCTCGCGACAGCGGCGAGGCGGTGTTGACCGGCCCGCTGCGGCTGCGCCAGGAAACCGAGCAGGATGCCCAGGGCGTGGTGCTCTACCTGCCGGTTTATCGCCCCAAGTCACCGATCACCACGCCGGAAGAGCGACGGGCAGCGCTGACCGGTACGGTCTATGGCGCATTCCGGGTCGACGACCTGTTGCGCGGCGTGCTGGGGGCCACCGGCACGCTCTATCACATCGAACTGTTCGACAGCGCGGCCACCGGCACGCCGTTGCTCCGCGCCCAGGAGGCGGGCCCGGAGTCGCCCCGCTTCCAGATGAGTCGCGATCTGAACCTCTATGGCCGCGACTGGCTGCTGACGGTCAGCAGTATGCCGGCCTACGAGCGTGCGCTGGGCGGGCGGCATCTGTCGTTCAGCCTGTGGAGTGGCCTGTTGGCGTCGGCCTTGCTGGCACTGCTGATCGGCGGCTACCTCTTCCTGCGGGAGCGGACGCTGGCCAACAGCCAATTGCTCGGCGAGCGCCTGCGCGAGCGCGAGGAACGCTTCCGCCTGGTGGTGGAGGCTTCGCCGAACGCCATCGTGTTGGTCGACAGCCGCGGCCGTATCGCCATGGTCAACCGGCAGACCGAGGTGATGTTCGGCTATTCCCGCGACGAGTTGCTCGGCCAGCAGGTGGAAATGCTGCTGCCCGATGCCGTACGCGCGGCGCACGTGGGGCTGCGCGAGAATTTCCAGAAGAGCCCGGAAACCCGCCGCATGGGCGGCAACCGCGAGCTGTTCGGGCAGCACCGTGACGGTCGCTCGATCCCGCTGGAGGTGGGCTTGTCGCCGCTGCGCAGCGGCAAGGATGTGCTGGTGCAGGCGGTGATCATCGACATCAGTGCGCGCAAGGCGGCCGAGGAGCGTTTCCGCCTGGTGGTGGAGGCCTCGCCGAACGCCATCGTGCTGGTCGACAGCCGAGGACGGATTGCCATGGCCAACCAGCAGACGGAGCAGATGTTCGGCTATTCCCGCGCCGATTTGCTGGGCCATCCGGTGGAGGTACTGTTGCCGTCCGCCTTGCAGGAAATCCACGTGGGCCTGCGCGAAGGCTATCTGCGTGCGCCGACCCCGCGGCGCATGGGCGGCAACCGCGAGCTGTTCGGGCAGCACCGCGACGGTCATTCGATCCCGCTGGAGGTGGGCTTGTCGCCGCTGCGCAGCGGCGACGACGTGCTGGTACAGGCGGTGATCATCGACATCAGTGCGCGCAAGGCTGCCGAGGAGCGCCTGCGCATCCAGGCCGAGCAACTGGCGGTGGCCAACCGCTACAAGTCAGAATTCCTCGCCAACATGTCCCACGAGTTGCGCACGCCGCTGAACAGCATCCTGATCCTCAGCGACCAGTTGAAGCAGAACAGCGCCGGCAACCTGAGCGAGAAGCAGATCAAGCACGCCGACATCATCCACCGGGCCGGTAGCGATCTGCTGCAATTGATCAACGACGTGCTGGATTTGGCGAAGATCGAGGCCGGACGCGTCCAGCTCAAGCTGGAGCCGGTGACCGTCCAGGACATGCTGGCGGAGCTGGATGCCAGCCTGCGGCCGATGGCCGAGCTGAAAGGCCTGCAGTTGCACAGCAGCGTCGACCCGGAGGTGCCGCGCGCCATCTACAGCGATCGTGGCCGGCTGCACCAGATCCTGCGCAATCTGCTGTCCAACGCGCTGAAGTTCACCGAACACGGCGAGGTGGCGTTGCGGGTGTCCTGCGGGCCTGGCCCGGACGATACGCGCCAGACCCTGCGTATCGAGGTCAGCGACACCGGCATCGGCATCCCGGTCGAGCAGCACGAGCGAATCTTCCAGGCGTTCCAGCAGATCGACGGTTCCACCAGCCGGCGCTTCGGCGGCACTGGCCTGGGGCTGGCGATCACCCGCCAGTTGGTGGATGTGCTGGATGGCGATATCCAGCTCGAGAGCACGCCGGGGGAGGGGTCGCGTTTCATCGTCAGGCTGCCGCTCATCCCGCTGCCGCAGGCCCAGGAGAGTACGGCTGGGAGCGGCCCGTTGCGCGCTGGCGAGGGGCCGGCGCTGCTGATCATCGAAGACGACGCCAATTTCGCCGCGGTGGTGGCCGAAGCGGCCCAGGCCCACGGCTTTTCCAGCGTGCTCTGCCAGACCGGCAGGCAGGCGCTCGACCTGCTCCAGCAGGAGCGTTTCGCCGCGATCATCCTCGACATCCTGTTGCCGGACGTCAGCGGCTGGCAAATCTACCGGCGCCTGCGCAGCCTGAACCAGCACCGAGGTACGCCAGTCCATATTATTTCCTGCGTACCGCAGCCACAGAACTGGCAGGACGACACCCATTATCTGGTCAAGCCGATCGACCGGGAGGCGCTGGAGCATGTGTTCGAGGACCTGACCCTGCTCAGCCAGACGCTGCCCTATCTGTTGCTGGTGGAGGATGTCGCGTGGGAGCGCGAACACTATGCCGGGCATCTCCGGCAACTGGGGTTCACCGTGGTCGCCGCGGGCACCGCCGAGGAGGCGCGGGAGGCCTATGGGCAGCATGCGTTCGCCGCCTTGGTGATCGATCTCGACCTGCCCGACCAGGACGGTTTCGATCTGTTGGAAAGCCTGCACCGGTTGCGGCCGCTGGAGAATGCGCGGGTGGTGATCAACACCGGCGTGGATGTCACCCAGCAGGCCCTGCAACGCCTGCGGCGCTATTCGGCGGTGGTGGTGCGCAAGGCGGGCGACGATCTCAGTGCGCTGAGCGCCGCGGTCCAGGGGTTCCTCTCCAGCGTGGGAGAGCCGGGCCCGATCGGGGAGGCGTTCAGCCCGTTGCAAGGGCGGCGGGTGCTGCTGGTGGATGACGATGTGCGCAACATCTACGCGATGAGCGCGCTGCTCGACGAGGTCGGCCTGCTGGTGACGCCGGCGCGGGACGGCCAGGAGGCCATCGAGCTGTTCCTGCGCGAGCCGTTCGACCTGGTCCTGATGGACATCGCCATGCCCAACATGGACGGCTACACGGCGATCCGCCTGCTCAAGGAAGAACACGGTTGCCGCATCCCGGTGATCGCCTTGACCGCGCTGGCGATGAAGGGCGACCGGGAGAAATGCCTGGAGGCCGGCGCGGACGATTACCTGGCCAAGCCCGTGGGGCGCCAGGAATTGCTCGATGTGCTGTATCGGTGGCTGGACAAACCGGGAGGTCGCGATGGTGCTAGCGCAGCTTAAGCCGGTGCCCAAGAACCAGGTTCTGCTGGTGGTGGATGACCGCGAGGAGAACCGGGTGGCCATGGAGGCGTTGCTGGGCGACGGCGATTGGGAGGTGCGCTGCGTCGATAGCGGCCAGGCCGCCCTGCGCTGTCTGCTGGAAGAGGACGTCGGGCTGGTGCTGCTGGACGTGCAGATGCCGGAGATGGACGGCTTCGAGGTGGCGCGCCTGATGCGCGGCAACCCACGGACCCGCTACACACCGATCATTTTCATTTCGGCCATCGCCCACACCCACGACTCGGTGTTGCATGGCTACGCCAACGGGGCGGTGGACTTCCTCCTCAAGCCGTTCGACCCACAGGTACTGCGCTACAAGATCAACGTGCTGCTGGAGCACGAACGCAACCGCCATGAGCTGCAGATGCTCAGCCAGCAGTTGGACAGTGCCCGTGCGTTCAACGCCTCGGTGCTGGAAAACGCCGCGGAAGGCATCCTGGTGGTGGATGACAAGGGCTGCATCGGCTTCGCCAACCCGGCCATGGCGCGCATGCTCGGCACCACGGTGGAGGCGTTGCGCGGCACGGCCCTCCTCGGTTACCTGGCGAGCCCGGACATGCCGCTGCGCTGGAGCGAGTCCGAGTTCTATCACCACTGGCGCCAGGGCGAGACCTACCGCCTGCACGACGCCGCCTTGCGTACCGGGGGCGGCGAGTTGCTGCCGGTGGCGCTGTCCTGCTCGCCGTTGCCGCAGTTGCAGCAGTCCATGGTGGTGATCGTCCTGGATATGTCGACGGTGCGCGACCTGCACGCCCAGCTCGAATCCCAGGCGATCACCGATGCCCTGACCGGCCTGCTCAACCGGCGGGGTTTTCACCAGGCACTGGAGTCGGTGCTGGCGCGGATCGAGCGCAGCAGCAACAGCGAACGCAACAACCGGCGCATGGCCTTGCTCTATGTGGACCTGGACGGCTTCAAACGCATCAACGACTCCCTCGGCCACGCCGCCGGGGACATGGTGCTGCGCCGGGTCGCCGATCAACTGCGCGCCTGCATGCGCCCTTACGACACCCTGGCGCGCATGGGTGGCGACGAGTTCACCGCCTTGCTCGATTCCCTCGGCCACCCGGAAGACGCCGCGCGGGTGGCGGAAAAGCTGATCGAAACCCTGTCGGGCCGTTATGAGGTGGACGGCATCGAGGTGACCATGGGCGCCAGCGTCGGCATCGCCTGTTTTCCCGAGTGTGGGCAGACGGTGGACGGCCTGCTCTGCGCCGCCGACATGGCCATGTACGAGGCCAAGCGGGCCGGGCGACAGCAGTATCGCTTCTTCTCCCCGGAGATGAACGGCCGGGCGCGCTCACGGCTGATGCTGGAAGAGAGTCTGCGCAGCGCCATCGAGCACGACGATTTCGTTCTCGTCTATCAGCCGCAGATTTACCTGGACAGCGGCCGCCTGCGTGGTTTCGAGGCGCTTTTGCGCTGGCAGCACCGGGTCGCCGGCACCGTGGCGCCCAGTGTGTTCATTCCGCTTTTGGAGGAGACCCGGCTGATCAACCGCCTGGGCGACTGGATTTTCCAGCATGGCATCGGCCAATGCCGGGACTGGCAGCCGGTGTTCGGCAACGGCCTGGTGATGAGCCTCAACGTTAGCCCGGTGCAGTTCAGCATGCCCAAGCTGGTCGACGACCTGCGCCGGGTGCTGGACGAAAAGGGCCTCGCGCCCGCCCAACTGGAGGTGGAGGTCACCGAAAGCGCCCTGATGCAGGACTTGGACGTGACCCGCGAGCAGTTGCGTCAACTGCGCGATCTGGGGGTACGCATCGCCATCGACGACTTCGGCACCGGCTATTCGTCGCTGGCCTACCTGCGCCACTTCGAACTGGACACGCTGAAGATCGACCGGCTGTTCATCTCCAACATGCTCGAATCGCCACGGGATGCGGCGGTGGTCAGCACCATCATCGACCTGGGCCGCCACCTCGGGCTGGAGGTGATCGCCGAAGGGGTGGAGACCCTGGAACAGCGCGACTGGTTGATTGCCCACGACTGCAACATCATGCAGGGCTACCTCGTCGCTCCGGGCCTGCCGGCCAAGGTGGCCGCGGTGTTTCCGCAGCAGTTGGACTGGAGCGCGCTGGTGGCCGGGGAGCGCGGAGCCGTGCGCTGAAGGTGATTGGCTTGTCGTAGGAGCCAGCTCTGCTGGCGATTCACGTGTTCGGCGATGCACCGAATCGCGAGCAGAGCTCGCTCCTACAGGTTTCCGAATTTCCGCGTAGGGGCGAATTCATTCGCCCGTCGTATAGAAAGCAAGCGCCGCGTTGCGAAGCCCCCACGCCGTTACTCGCCAGCGTGCAAGCGGTCGAGCAGGGCGTCCTTGTCTTCCCACAGGCGATTGACCCACTGCTGGAAGGCCAGGCGGTAGGCCTCGTCCTGGTCATAACTCTTGCCGATGAATTCGCGTGGGATCGACAGTTCTTCGAAACGCACCACCACCTCGTCGAGCCCGCCGCTGAGCAGCGTCCAGAAGCTCGGATTGCCGCTGGGGTAATGGATGGTCACGTTGACCAGCGATTCCAGTTGCTCGCCCATGGCATCGAGGACGAAGGCAATGCCGCCAGCTTTCGGCTTGAGCAGGTGGCGGAACGGCGATGCCTGTTCGGCGTGCTTCTCGGGAGTGAAACGGGTGCCTTCGAGGAAGTTGAAGATGCCCACCGGGTTGTGGCGGAACTTGGCGCAGGCGCGGCGGGTGGTGGCCAGGTCCTTGCCTTTCTTCTCCGGATGCTTGGCCAGGTAGGCCTTCGAGTAGCGCTTCATGAACGGGAACTCCAGCGCCCACCAGCACAGGCCGATCACCGGGACCCAGATCAGCTCCTGCTTGAGGAAGAACTTCAACGGTCGGATGCGCCGGTTGAGGATGTATTGCAGCACCAGGATATCCGCCCAGCTCTGATGGTTGCTGGTGACCAGGTAGGAGTGCTGGTAGTCCAGCGGTTCCAGGCCCTGGATATCCCAGCGGGTCCGCCGCACCAGGGTCATCCAGCCCTTGTTGCAGCTGATCCAGGATTCCTGGATGAAGCTCATCGCCACGTTGCACAGGCGCCGGGCCGGCCCGAAGGGCAGCAGAATCTTGAGCAGGGTGACGGCGAACAGGGGCCAACACCAGAACAGGGTGTTCAGCGCCAGCAGCAGGCCGGCGAGCACGCCGCGCAGGGCGGCGGGGAGAAAACTCAGCATGGTGCGCAGATGCCTTGACGAAGGGCGCCTGCCTGCGAAGCCGCGCCGTGGGTCGGGCCGCTGTGCTCCCTCACGGCGGCGAATCGGGCGCCAAGGTTAACGGTTGTGCACTGAACTGCAAGCGCCATCACAGACCGGCAAGTCACGTTTTCCGGGGCCTGCCGGGCTGCGGGCCACCTGCGAAGCGCCCGTCCGGGCGCCTCGCGGGAGCGGTTCATGGCTTGGCTGCGGCCTGGATGGCAGTCAGGGCGATGGTGTAGACGATGTCGTCCACCAGGGCGCCGCGCGACAGGTCGTTCACCGGCTTGCGCAGGCCCTGCAGCATCGGGCCGACGCTGATGCAGTCGGCACTGCGCTGCACCGCCTTGTAGGTGGTATTGCCGGTGTTCAGGTCGGGGAACACGAACACCGTGGCGCGGCCGGCCACCGGGCTGTTCGGGGCCTTCTGCCGGCCGACGCTTTCGATGGCCGCCGCGTCGTACTGCAGCGGGCCGTCGATCAGCAGGTCGGGGCGGCTGGAGCGGGCCAGGCGGGTGGCCTCGCGGACCTTTTCGACTTCCTCGCCGCTGCCCGAATCGCCGGTGGAATAACTGATCATCGCCACCCGCGGCGGAATGCCGAAGGCGGTGGCCGAGTCGGCACTCTGGATGGCGATCTCGGCCAGCTCGGCGGCGCTCGGGTCGGGGTTCACCGCGCAGTCGCCGTAGACCAGCACCTGGTCCGGCAGGAGCATGAAGAACACCGAGGACACCAGTTTGTAGCCGGGGGCGGTCTTGATCAGCTGCAGGGCCGGGCGGATGGTGTTGGCGGTGGTGTGGATGGCGCCGGACACCAAGCCGTCCACCTCATCCAGGGCCAGCATCATGGTGCCGAGCACCACGCTGTCCTCGAGCTGGGCGGCGGCCATGGGCGCGTTCAGCCCCTTGCCCTTGCGCAGCTCGACCATGGGCTCGACGTAGCGCTCGCGGATCAGGTCCGGGTCGAGGATTTCCAGGTCCGGCGGCAGCACGATGCCTTGCGCCTGGGCCACGCCGTGCACGGCTTCCGGCTTGGCCAGCAGCACGCAGCGGGCGATGCCGCGGGCCTGGCAGATGGCGGCGGCCTGTACGGTGCGCGGTTCGCTGCCTTCCGGCAGAACGATGCGCTTGTTCGCGGCCTGGGCACGCTTGACCAGTTGATAGCGGAACGCAGGCGGCGACAGGCGTAGTTCGCGCGGGGTGCCGCAGCGCTGGCGCAGCCATTCGTGCTCGATGTGGCTGGCAACGTATTCGGTGACGTTTTCCGCCCGTTCGCGGTCGTCCACCGGGATTTCCTTGTTCAGCCGGTTGAGGTTGGTGGCGGTGTCGTAGGAGCCGGTGGACACGGTGAGCACCGGCAGACCGCTTTGCAGGGCGCCCCGGCAGAGTTCCATGATGCGCGGGTCCGGCGGGAAGTCGCTGCACAGCAGCAGGCCGGCCAGGGGTACGCCGTTCATCGCGGCGAGGCTGGTGGCGAGGATGATGTCGTCGCGGTCGCCGGGGGTCACCACCAGCACGCCGGGTTTGAGCAGTTGCACCGTGTTGGGCACCGCACGGGCGCAGAGGACGATCTTCAGCACCCGACGCTGCTCGTAGTCGCCGGCATTCAGCACCCGTGCGCCGAGCAGGTCGGCAACGTCGCGGGTGCGCGGCGCGTTCAGCTCGTCGCGCCAGGGAATGCAGCCGATCAGGCGGAAGTCGTTGGCTTTCCTGAGCAGCGGCGAGACCTCCTTCAGACGGTTGGCGAAGGCATCCACGCCGTCGTCGCTGCGCACCTTGTTGAGGATCACGCCGAGCACCTTCGGGTCCTTCGGGCCGCCGAACAGCTGGGCCTGGATCTCGATGCGGTCGGACAGTTCGTTGAGCGTCTCGCTCTCCGGCGCCGACACCAGGATCACGTCGGCGTCCAGGCTCTTGGCCAGGTGGAAGTTGACCCGCGCGGCATAACTGGCGTGGCGGGTCGGCACCATGCCTTCGACCACCACCACATCGTTGCCCTCGGCCGCCTGCTGGTAGAGGCTGATGATTTCCTCCAGCAGCTCGTCCAGATGGCCGTCGCCGAGCATGTGCTCGACCTGGGACAGCGGCAGCGGCTTGGGCGGGGTCAGGCCGTGGGTACGGGCGATCAGTTCGGTGGAGCGTTCCGGCCCTTCGTCGCCGGGGTGCGGCTGGGCGATCGGCTTGAAGAACCCGACCTTGAGACCGGCGCGCTCCAGGGCGCGGACCAGGCCGAGGCTGATGGAGGTGAGACCGACACCGAAGCCGGTGGGGGCGATGAAGAAGGTATGCATGTCGTGTCCTTGTGGGCGCGTTTTTGCACGCCCGTACTGTTTTGGCGAGGCAGGCGGGTAGCGCGCCTCGCGGTTCTGCGGTCAGTGGTCGAGCAGCGCCAGGGTATCCAGCGCGATCTGCCGTTCTTCGTTGGTCGGTACGACCAGTACGCGGGGCGCTCCGTAAGCCTGGATGGCGCCGCCGACACCGCGCACGCAACGCGCATTGGCCTCGTTGTCCAAGGACAGGCCGAACAGCCGCAGGTGGGCCACTGTCTTGCTGCGCACCAGTGGCGAGTTCTCGCCGATGCCGCCAGTGAAGATCAGCCCGTCCAGTTGCGGCAGGGCGCAGCTCATGGCCGCCAGGGACTTCGCCAGGCGATAGCAGAACACCTCGATGGCCAGGGTGGCGCCGGCATGGCCCTGCTCGCGGGCCTTCTCCAGGCTGCGCATGTCGTTGGACAGCCCGGACAGCCCCTTGAGCCCGCTGTCGCGGTTGAGCATGCGGTCGATCTCTTCCAGGCTCCAGCCGAGCGTGCGGTGCAGGTGGCTGTGCAGGTTGGGGTCGACGTCGCCGCTGCGAGTACCCATCACCAGGCCCTCCAGCGGGGTCAGGCCCATGCTGGTGTCGCGGCTCTGGCCGTTGACGATGGCGCAGGTGGAACAGCCGTTGCCCAGGTGTGCCGACAGCCAACTGCTGTCGCCCACCGACAGACCGGCCATCTCCGCCGCGCGACGGCTGACGAAACGGTGGCTGGTGCCGTGGAAGCCATAGCGGCGTACGCCGTGCTCGCGGTACAGCGAATCCGGCAGGGCGTAGCGGTAGGCGTGCTCGGGCATGGTCTGGTGGAAGGCGGTGTCGAACACCGCCACGTGCGGCAGGTTGGCGAACAGCTTCATCGCCGCCTCGATGCCTTGCAGGTTGGCCGGGTTGTGCAGCGGCGCCAGCGGTGCCGTGGCGTTGATCGCCGCCAGCACTTTCGGGTCCAGGCGAGTGGCGGCGGTGAACAGCTCGCCGCCATGCACCACCCGGTGGCCGATGCCGTGCAGCTTGCCGCCGGCGGCGCCCTGCACCAGCGGCAGGAGTTGCGAGAGGGCGGTGCGGTGATCGCCGTTGGGAATGATCAGGCTGTCCCGCTCACCACTGCCGCGCTGCCAGTGCAGCACCGCATCCGGCGAGCCGAGGCGTTCGGCGATCCCGCTGAGGGGAAATTGGGAGTGGGCTTCGTTGACCAGGGCGAACTTGATCGACGAACTGCCGCAGTTGATCACCAGAATGTTTCGAGCGGGCATCAGGAATCCTTATCGTGCAGACCTTGCGCACACCAGCCGCAAGGGAACAAGTGGCCCCAATTGCGCGTGCCGCTGCGCCGGATCGATCACCCACGGACGCGATTGCCAGGGCGGTTGATGACGCAGATGCTGAGTATGGCCACAAGACAAGACTGCCACCCAATGACCGTCCTCATCCTGACGGAAGTCAACCAGCCGTGGTTCCGCCGCGTCCCGCCCGTCCGGGCTCGGTTCGCAATCCGCCGGGGCCGGGGTTACACTTGAACGCTCATCTTTCTTTAGCAAAAGGTTCTGCCCCATGCCGATCGCCCGCAACAAGGCCGTCTCTATCGACTATACCCTGACCAACGATGCCGGTGAGGTGATCGATAGCTCCGCTGGCGGTGCGCCGCTGGTCTACCTGCATGGTGCAGGCAACATCATCGTCGGCCTGGAAAAGGCTCTCGAAGGCAAGCAGGCCGGTGACGAGATCACCGTCGCCATCGAGCCGGAAGATGCCTACGGCGAATACAGCGCCGAGCTGGTCGCCACGCTGAGCCGCGCCATGTTCGAAGGTGTCGACGAGCTGGAAGTCGGCATGCAGTTCCACGCCTCCGGCCCGGACGGCAGCATGCAGATCGTCACCATCCGCGACCTGGAAGGCGACGACGTGATCGTCGACGGCAACCACCCGCTGGCCGGCCAGCGTCTAAACTTCCAGGTCAAGGTTGTCGATGTACGTGACGCCACCGCGGAAGAGATCGCCCATGGTCATATCCATGGGGAGGGTGGTCATCATCATTGATTCAGCTCTCGGCTCTGTATGACAAGTGTCTGCGCTCGGTGATGCTGCGTTAAAAACAGGCTCAGAATGCTCATTTACAGCTCGTAAAGTCGTATGCGACCCCAGTCGCTTCTTCGCCTGTTTTTGTGGAGCCGCCGAGGTCTTGCCTGACCTTCGCTCGACGACTTTTCATACAGAACCTAAGCTGAATTGACCGAGAAGGCGCCCACGGGCGCCTTTTTTGTCCGCCCGATTCGGCGAAAGCCGGGTGGTGGACCGATTGGTGCATTGGAATAGGGAGTCTCTCATGAGTGCATTTCACGATCTCACGCTGCGTGCGCTGGATGGCAAGGAACTGCCGCTCGCACCTTTCAAGGGCAAGTTGCTGCTGGTGGTCAACGTGGCCTCCAAATGCGGCCTGACGCCGCAATACGCGGGTCTGGAAAAGCTCTACCAGGCCTACCGCGACCGAGGCTTCGTGGTGCTCGGGCTGCCCTGCAACCAGTTCGCCGGCCAGGAACCGGGCAGCGAGGACGAAATTCGCGAATTCTGCAGCCTCAACTACGGCGTGAGCTTCCCGCTCGGCAGCAAGCTGGACGTGAACGGGCCGGGGCGGCACCCGCTGTATCGCCTGCTGGCTGGCGAAGGCGCCGAATTTCCCGGCGATATCACCTGGAACTTCGAGAAATTCCTCGTCGGCCCGGATGGCCGGGTGCTGGCGCGCTTCTCTCCTCGCACCGCCCCGGACGATCCCGCCTTGATCCAGGCCATCGAAAAGGCCCTGGGTTAAGCAGAGAGGCACCGCTTGTGTAGGAGCGAGCTCTGCTCGCGAAAGGCACTGCACCGGAGCTTCACCAGCAGAGGCGGCTCCTACATTTGCAAAGGTGCCTGCTTGGGAGTATGCCGCTCCGATCTTTTGACCCTTAATCACTCCCATCAATGATGCTGGGCGCGGCGAGACGACCGGTCATATGCTGCGCCCATGAACAGCAGCATTCGTAACGACAAGCGTGACCTGATCCTCGCCAAGGGTGCCGAGGTGATGACCCGTCGCGGCTATCACGGCACCGGCGTGCAGGAAATCGTCCAGGCCGCGAGTATTCCCAAGGGCTCCTTCTATCACTACTTCGCCAGCAAGGAAGACTTCGCCCTGCAGGCGTTGGAGTACCTCTACGGCCCGCGTCTGGAGCGCTATACCCAGGCGCTGGCCAACCCGGCGTTGAGCCCGCGCGAGCGTATCCTGGCGTATTACCGCGACCTGCAAGCCCATTTCAGTCGGCAGGAGCGGCTCGAGTATTACTGCTTCATCGGCAGCCTGAGCTTCGAAATGGCCGAGTTGTCCCCGGCCATCGCCGCCGAGGTCGACAGGATTCTGCAGCGTTCGGTGGACATCCTCCACGGTTGCCTGGAAGAGGCCCAGGCGGCTGGCGAGCTGCCTGCCGAGGAAGACTGCGCGAACCTCGCCATGTTCATCACCCAGGCCTGGCAGGGCGCGCTGACCCGGCTCAAGGTCGGTGCCGGCCTGCTTCCCGTGAACGCTTTCATCACCCGGCTGGAACGTCTGCTCCGGCCCTGAACTTTCATTTGCCCAACGACGAGACGACCGGTCATCTGGCCGGCCCGAGGAGACAGCATGACCGCTCAAGCCCTGTTCCAACCCTTCCGCCTTGGTGCCCTGGAGCTGCCGACCCGCGTGGTCATGGCGCCCATGACCCGCTCCTTCTCGCCGGGCGGCGTGCCCAACGCGCAGGTGGTCGAGTACTACCGCCGCCGCGCTGCCGCAGGGGTTGGTCTAATCGTCACCGAAGGCACCACGGTCGGCCATGCGGCCGCCAACGGCTATCCCAACGTGCCGCGTTTCTACGGCGAGGATGCCCTGGCCGGCTGGAAGCAGGTGGTGGATGCCGTCCACGCCGAAGGTGGCAAGATCGTGCCGCAGCTCTGGCACGTGGGTAATGTGCGCCGTCTCGGCACTGAGCCGGACGCCAGCGTGCCGGGCTATGGCCCGATGGAGAAACTCAAGGACGGCCAGGTGGTGGTGCACGGCATGACCAAGGCCGATATCCAGGACGTCATCGCCGCCTTCGCCCAGGCCGCGCGGGACGCCAAGGCCATCGGCATGGACGGCGTGGAAATCCACGGCGCCCACGGCTACCTGATCGACCAGTTCTTCTGGGAAGGCAGCAACCAGCGCACCGACGAGTATGGCGGCAGCCTGGCCAATCGCTCGCGCTTCGCCATCGAGCTGATCCAGGCGGTGCGTGCCGCGGTCGGCCCCGACTATCCGATCATCTTCCGTTTCTCCCAATGGAAGCAGCAGGACTACACCGCGCGCCTGGTGCAGACCCCCGAAGCCCTGGGCGAATTCCTCAAGCCGCTGTGCGAGGCCGGCGTAGATATCTTCCACTGCTCGACTCGCCGCTTCTGGGAGCCGGAGTTCGAAGGCTCCGACCTCAACCTGGCCGGCTGGACCCGCCAGCTCACCGGCAAGCCGACCATCACCGTGGGCAGCGTCGGTCTCGACGGCGAATTCCTGCAATTCATGGTCAACACCGACAAGGTGGCCCAGCCGGCCAATATCGAAGGATTGCTGCAGCGCCTGAACAAACAGGAGTTCGACCTGGTGGCCGTGGGCCGTGCCCTGTTGGTCGATCCGGACTGGGCGCTGAAAGTCCGCGACGGTCGTCTGCAGGACATCCTGCCGTTCAGCCGCGAGGCGTTGAAGACGCTGGCATGAGGTCAGCGCGTAGGGGCGAATTCATTCGCCCGGATTAACGGCCCCAACGGACTATCCCCTCTCCCGTTGGGGAGAGGGAGCGAAGCCAATCCCCGGGCACGTTTCCTAAAATCACCGCCAACCCGTAGGAGCCAGCTTTGCTGGCGAAATGTCGAAGAGCGGATTGCCCCTCCCAGTTCGCCTACCGAATCCTCTGATCCGCTCCGCCCGCCACCGGTATCTCCGTCGGTGCGGCGCGGGCGCTGTGCAGGTGTTGTTCGAACTGCCGGACGATGGCCGCCCAACCCTGGCGGTTGGCGTGCTGGCGGGCGTTCAGGCGGACCCGGCGCAGGGTTTCGTCATCTTCCAGCAGCCACCGCGCGGCATCGATGAATCCCTCTTCGTCGCCGGGCACCGCCAGCGCGCCGTTATGCCCGTGGCGGATGTGCTGGGCCGCCGCGGCTTGGTCGTAGGCCACCACGCCGAGGCCGGAGGCGAGGGCCTCCAGCACCACATTACCGAAGGTCTCGGACAGACTCGGGAAGAGGAACAGATCGCCCGAGGCATAGTGCTCGGCCAGGATTTCGCCCCGCTGCAGGCCACAGAACAGGGCGTCCGGTAGGGCCTGCTGCAAGGCCGCGCGCTGTGGGCCGTCGCCGACCAGGATCAGCTTCAGTCGGCGCTGTGGATAACGCTGCTGCAAGGCGCGGAAGCAGCGGTCGAGCAGGCCGAGGTTTTTCTCCGCCGCCAACCGGCCGACATGGATCACCGCGATGTCGTCTTCCCCCAGCCCCCACTGTGCACGTAGCGCGGCGCTGCGCCGCGAGGGATGGAACAACTGGCCATCGACGCCACGGGCGAGCAGGGCGATGCGTTCGAAGCCGCGACGTTCCAGCTCGATGCACTGGCTGGCGCTGGGGACCAGGGTCAGGCGGGTGCGGTTGTGGAACCAGCGCAGGTAATGGGTCACCAGCCGGGTCAGCAGGCCGAAGCCATAATGGCTGCTGTATTGCTGGAAATTGGTGTGAAACCCGCTGACCACCGGGATATCCAGTCGCCGCGCCGCGCGTAGCGCGGACAACCCGAGCGGGCCCTCGGTGGCGATGTAGAGCACGTCCGGGCGACGGCGCTTCCAGCGACGCAGCAGTTTGTGCATGGACGACTGCCCCCATTGCAGACCGGGATAACCCACCAGCGGCCAGCCTCGGGTCAGCAGCAGTTCATCGTCGCTGCGACAACCCTGGTCGGTGCTCTGCCGGGGGCGTACCAGTTGCAGGGTGTGGCCTTGCTCGCGCAGACCGGTGCAGAGGCGTCCCAGGGTATTGGCGACGCCGTTGATTTCCGGAGGGAAGGTTTCGCTGACGAGAGCGATGTGCAGGGGAGTCGGGCTCATGACGCCAGTCTCGACCGGCGCCATGTAGGCCCTGTGAAGGTTGTGTTACCGAATCGTGACGGCCTTGTCCCCGTCCTCGCGCACCCAGAACAGCGTCGCCCCGGCCACGGCCGCCGGCATCATCAGGATGTTGACGAAGGGAATCAGCAGCGCCAGGTACACCGCTCCGCCGAAACCCAGGCTCTGCCAGCGCTTCTCGCGCAGCCAGGCGAGCATCTCGTTCCAGCCCAGCTTGTGGTTGTCCGCCGGGTAGTCGATGTATTGCACGGCCATCATCCAGACGCCGAACAGAATCCAGAGCGGCGCGGCGATCAGGTTGACGCCGGGGATGAAGGAAAGAATCAGCAGGCCGATGGCGCGCGGCAGGAAGTAGCCCAGCTTGCGCAGTTCCCGGCCGATGGTGCGCGGTACCATGGCCATCAGCTCGGCCCAGCTGAACGGCGGGAAGTCGTCGCGGCCGCGGGCCACCACTTCCACCTTCTCGGCGAGAAAACCGTTGAACGGCGCGGCGATGAAGGTGGCCAGCAGGTTGAAGGTGAAGAACATGATCACCAGCACCAGCAGGACGAACAACGGCCAGAGGATGTACTGCAGAAAGCTCAGCCACTCGGGCAGGCTCGGCAACAGGCTGTCCACCCAGCCGCTGAATTGCTGTACCGCGAGCACGATCAGGCCGGTGAACAGAACCAGGTTGATGGTCAGCGGCAGCAGCACGAACAGCCGCAGGCCGGGACGCAGCACGAGTTTGAGGCCCTCGCTCAGGTATTGCGGGCCGGTCAGCGCGGAAGGGGGCATGGACGTCTCTCGCACGGTGGAAACGCGCCGACCTTACCGGCTTTGCGGATGCGTTGAAAGCCTCGGCGGATGATAGAGAAACGCGCAGTTGCGCTGCCGCTTGGCCTGGTACATGGCGCTGTCGGCCGCCTTGATCAGGCTTTCCGCGTCCTGCGCATGGGTGGGGAAGAGGGCGATGCCGACACTCGGCGTTACGAAGTCGATGACGTGTCCACCCAGCGTGAAGGGCGCATCCAGTACCTTCACCAGGCGCAGGGCAAGTCCGGAGGCCGAGTCGCTGTCCGAGCCGGGCAGCAGCAGGGTGAATTCGTCGCCGCCCAGGCGATAGAGCCGGTCCGGCTGGCGCAGCGCGCCGCGCAAGCGGTCGGCGATGGCCACCAGCAGGGCATCGCCGATGTCGTGGCCGAAGCGGTCGTTGACCTCCTTGAACCTGTCCAGGTCCAGGTACAGCAGGGCCAGCGAGGATTGCTGGCGTTGCGCGAGTTCCAAGGCGTCCTTGAGTTGTTCGCTGAAGGCCTTGCGATTGCCCAGGTTGGTCAGCGGGTCGCGGTAGGCCATGTCGAGCAACTGGTTCTGGTAGGCCATCTGCGCGGTGATGTCGCGCAGGATGCCGCGGAAGCCGGCGAACTGGCCCTGCATGTCCTGAATGATGGAAAAGCGCGTTTCGAAGTGGCCGAGATTGCCGTCGCGGCGCTTGAAGGACGAGGTGAAAATAGGCTTCCCCCCACGGAGCGCCTCGGCGAACTGTTTTTTTGCGCGCTCGACATCGGGGTCGCCGAGTATTTCGCGGTAGGAGCGGCCGACGATCTGGTCCGGGGAATAGCCGAACAGATCGCACAGGGCCTGGTTGGCTGCGCGCAGCGTGCCCTTGGCGTCGATCTCGAAATAGGCGTCCTGGATGCTGTCGAGGATCAGTCGGTCGCGGGCTTCGCTCTGTTGCAGGCGTTCGAGCATCCGGTTGAGTTCGCGGGAAAGCTGGCCCAGTTCGTCCTTGCCGAGATCGCCGATGCGGGCGGTGCGGGCATCGTGGCCGATAGCGGCGACTTCGCGATTCAAGCGCATGATGCGGCGCAGCACGCCGAACTCCAGGGCCAGGTAGGCCAGCAGCAAGGCGGCGATGGCCACGGAGACGGAGATATAGAGGAAGAAGTCGATCGCCTGCTTGCCCCCCTGGTACAGCACACGGGGCTTGGTCAGGCCGAAAAGCAGCTCCGGCTCGCCCGCGGCATTGCGGTAAAGCAGCTGCATCGATTGCGTTTGCGCTTCGATCCGGCGCGGGCTGATCTGGACCGGGGCGTTGTGGTCGCTGTCTTCGATCAGGAAGGGCCAGCCAATCTCGTTCTTGTCGGGCGGCAGCAGCTCCAGCTTCGCGTCGATCAGGCTGAGATGGATGTTCAGATGCTCGGTGCCGAGGAAACGCCCGGCGACGATGGCGCCCAGGGGCGGGGCCTTGGCCTGGTTGTCGGTGATGGCGGCCGAGACCAGGATCAGCGGCACGTTCCGGATCAGCGAGAGCAGGGCAACGCTGTGCAGAGGATCGCCCCGGTTGTCCACTGCACCGAGCCGCACGGCATGCAGGACGACGGCCTGTTGGAGCACGGCGGTGTCTATGTTCTGGGAGCTGGCGGCGCCTTCCAGCTCATGCTCGACCCAGCGCTCGGCCAGGACCTTCCCCGACGGATCGAGGTAGAGCATGAAGTCGAGCCCCATGTTGTGGACCGACTCCTCATCCAGGTTGCCTTCGATGAATTCGGGGTTGGGGTCGCGCACGTAATCCAGGCTTTCCGACCACCAGGCATAGCTGCGAGCCAGGTCCAGGGTATTGCCGGTTTCGAAGCGCATCAGGCTGTGCAGGCGAACCACTTCCTGGCGCAGGGCGGTGGCGTCCTGTTGGTCGAAACGTTTCAGCAGAATGCGATCGGCCAGTAGATAGACGGTCGCCAGGGTGAGCGTCGCGAGGGGGGCAAGCAGCCAGAACAACCGGTTGCGTAAAAGCATGCAGAGACCTGAGTCCGTCGTTGCAAGCAGTATAGCCAGCATCCGCTGAACAAATAGTAGGCACCTATTGGAGGAATTGAGAAAGGAAATTTCTTCAATCGACGGCGGGTGGCTACCCTGGCTCCACGTTTCGGACCCTTTCCCGTTTCCGGGCTGCCCACTCCTCAAGCCTTCCCCTAGTGCTTAGGGTCAGCCCCTTTTATTTACCGGCCGTCGTCGGAAGGAGCTTCACCATGTCAGCGGTACGTCATGCCCGCGTCATCATTCTCGGCTCCGGCCCTGCCGGTTACACCGCGGCGGTCTATGCCGCGCGCGCCAACCTCAAGCCGCTGCTGATCACCGGCCTGCAGGCCGGCGGCCAGCTCACCACCACCACCGAAGTCGACAACTGGCCGGGCGACCCCCATGGCCTCACCGGCCCGGCGCTGATGCAGCGCATGCAGGAACACGCTGCGCGCTTCGAGACCGAGATCGTTTTCGACCATATCCATGGCGTCGACCTGGCCGGCCGGCCGTTCACCCTCAAGGGCGACAGCGGCACCTACACCTGCGATGCGTTGATCATCGCCACCGGCGCCAGCGCCCGTTACCTGGGGCTGCCCTCGGAGCAGGCGTTCATGGGCAAGGGCGTGTCCGCCTGCGCCACTTGCGACGGTTTCTTCTACCGCAACCGCGACGTGGCAGTGGTCGGTGGCGGCAACACCGCGGTCGAAGAGGCGCTGTACCTGGCCAACATCGCTCGCAAGGTGACCCTGGTACACCGCCGCGATAGCTTCCGCGCCGAGAAGATCCTGCAGGACAAGCTGATGGCCCGCGTCGCCGAGGGCAAGATCGAGCTGAAACTCAATGCCGAGATCGACGAGGTGCTGGGCGACGACATGGGCGTCACCGGTGTGCGGGTGAAGACGCTGGACGGCAGCCGCGAAGACCTGAAAGTGGATGGCCTGTTCGTCGCGATCGGTCATACCCCGAACACCTCCCTGTTCGAAGGCCAACTGGCGCTCAAGGACGGTTACCTGGTGGTCGACGGCGGTCGTGAAGGCAATGCCACCGCCACCAGCGTGCCGGGCGTCTTCGCCGCCGGCGACGTGGCCGACCACATCTACCGCCAGGCGATCACTTCTGCCGGTGCGGGCTGCATGGCCGCGCTGGACGTGGAGCGTTATCTCGACGCGCTCTGAATCTGAGGGCGAAAGGAAAAGCCCCGCCGATGACCTTGGTGGGGCTTTTTAGTTTTGTTTGTTTTTGTGCGTCTGGTCTCATTTTTGATACAGAACCGGACCGTCTAGGGATTTCCTGATTGTTTCGCCCATAGGCTAGTAGAAAATCGCCACCCTTTGATGTTGGAGTGCCAGTATTCTCCAAGGAGTGGGTGGTTGATGTTCAGGCTGTCGTTTGTCTCGTTCTTTATTCTTTTCTCCGCTTCTCTCCAGGCCGCCGAGCCGCTGCCCGGCGACCGCGACCTGATCCGCGACCGCCAGGAGCGCGTGCTCGAAGAGCAGCGCAAGCGCCTGGAAGAGCTGCAACAACTGCCCGGTCGCGAAGCGCCGGTCGAGCCCGCCGCGCCGGCCGTCGACGAGCCCTGTTTCCAGATCGAGCGCATCCGTCTGCAAGGCGCCACCCTGATGTCCCCCACCCAGCAGCGCGAACTGCTGGCCCCCTTCGAACAACGCTGCCTCGGTGCCAGCCAGCTCAACGAGCTGCTCAAGGCCATCACCCAGCACTACATCGACCGCGGCTACGTGACCTCCCGTGCCTACCTGCCGCAACAGGACCTGGCCGACGGCGAGCTGGAGGTGCTGGTGGTGGAAGGCCGCCTCGAAGGGCTGGATTCCTCCGCCGTGGCCAGCGAGCGCGAACTGGCCCTGGCCTTCCCCGGACGTGCGGGCGAACCGCTCAACCTGCGCGAACTGGAACAACTGGTCGACCAGCTCGGCCGGCTGCCGTCGCGCCAGGCGCAACTGGAACTAATCCCCGGCGAGGCGGTGGGCGGCAGCCGCGTGCAGCTCAAGGGCGAGGCGGACAAACCCTGGCGCGCCAGCCTGGCCCGGCACAACGACGGCGAAGCCAGCACCGGCGAACAACAGTGGGGCCTGGGCCTGGACTGGGACAGCCCGCTGGGCCTGGCCGACCAGCTCAACCTGCGCGCCGGCCGTGACGCGGTGAGCGACAGCCAGCGCCAGTCCAATAGCCAGAGCCTCGCCTACAGCCTGCCCTACGGCTGGTGGACCTTCCGCTACAGCTACAGCCAGAGCGACTACCGCACCCTCAACGACGCCAACGGCTTCGCCTTCCAACTGGACGGCGACAGCCGCAGCCACCAACTCGCCGGCGAGCGCGTGCTGCACCGTGACAGCGTCAGCAAGACCGCCGCCAGCCTCGGCGTCAGCCACCTGCGCACCCGCAACTACATCGAAGACTCCCTGGTCGACGTCTCCAGCCAGCGCCTCTCCGAAGGCCAGCTCGGCTTCAACCACGGCCGGCGCATCGGCAACGCCTTCGTCAACCTCGACCTCGGCTGGCAGCATGGCATCGGTGCCTTCGACGCCCAGCAGAACGACCATCCTCGGGGCGGCCAGCCGGTCGCCCGCTACAACAAGTACGGCCTCACTGCCAGCTACCTGCAGCCGTTCCGGCTGTGGGACGAAGCCTTCAGCTTCGACAGCCTGATCAATGGCCAGCGCAGCGAAGACGTCCTGTTCGGCCCGCAGCGCATCAGCCTGGGCGGACTCTCCTCGGTGCGCGGCTTCAAGGAGCAATCCCTCTCCGGCGACAGCGGCGGCTACTGGCGCAACCAACTGCGCTGGCGCCGGCCGGTGGGCTGGGAACCGCTGCGGCCCTTCGTACAAGAATACGGCCTGGCCTTCGCCTACGACCTCGGCGTCATCCATGGCAATCGCCACAACCCGGGCCAGAGCGGCCGGCTCAGCGGCAACGCCGTCGAACTGTCGGCGCGCGGCCAGTACCTGGCGGCCGCGGTCACCTTCGCCCGTTCCCTGGAGCGACCCGACGCCATCGAACGCCGCGAGCACCCGGTGTACTTCCGGCTCGACCTCTTCTTCTGATTTTTCCGATTCGCTGTAGGCAGGAGTTTTCCCGCATGGACGTCCGTAGTCCCTTCTTCCAGAACATCGCCCTGATCCTTAGCGGCGTACTGTTCCTCAACCCCCTCGTCGCCACCGCGGCGGACCTGGCGGTGGCGGCCGGCGGCGGCGCCACGCTGACCCAGGCGGGCAACGGCGTGCCGGTGGTCAACATCGCCAAGCCCAATAGCAACGGCCTCTCGCACAACAAATTCAGCGAGCTGAATGTCGGCCAGCAGGGCCTGATCCTCAACAACGCCACCAGCGCCACGCAAAGCACCCAGCTCGGCGGCATCATCCTCGGCAACGCGAACCTCCAGGGTCAAGCGGCGGGGCTGATCCTCAACGAAGTCACCGGCGGCAACCCCAGCCAACTCAAGGGCTACACCGAAGTGGCGGGCAAATCCGCCCACGTCATCGTCGCCAACCCCCATGGCATCACCTGCGACGGCTGCGGCTTCCTCAACACCCCGCGGGTCACCCTCAGCACCGGCAAACCGGTGGTCGAGAACGGCCGGCTGGACCGCTTCAGCGTCGACGGCGGCGAGATCGTCATCGAAGGCGCCGGCCTCAACGCCAGCAACATCGACCAGTTCGATCTGATCACCCGCAGCGCCAGGCTCAACGCCGAGCTGCACGCGAAGCAGCTCAACGTCATCACCGGACGCAACGAGGTCAAGGCCGGCGACCTCAGCGTCACCGCCAAGGCCGACGACGGCAGCGACAAACCGGCCCTGGCCATCGACAGCTCGGCCTTGGGCGGCATGTACGCCGGGGCGATCCGCCTGGTCGGCACCGAGGCTGGGGTGGGGGTGAAACTGGCTGGCGACATGGCTGCCAGCGGCGGGGATATCCGCATCGACGCCAACGGCCGGCTGACCCTGGCGCAGACTGCGGCCAGCGGTGATATCCGCCTGAATGCCCAAAGCATCGAACTGACCGATAAGACCTACGCCGGCAACACGGTCAACGCCCAGGCCAGCGGCGAAATCGCCAACCGGCAAAGCCTGGCGGCGCGCAACACGGTGAGCCTGACCGGCCTACAAGTGAGCAACGCCGGCGTGATCGAAGCGGGCGTCAACCCGGACAACACGCGCAACGCTACGGGTGATGTCAGCCTGACCGGCCAGAGCGTGCGCAACAGCGGCACGGTGATCGCCAGTCGGAACCTGGATGCCAACCTCACCGGGACGCTGGATAACCGTGGCGGCACCCTGAGCGGTAAGGCCAGCACCACGGTCGGCGCCGCAACGCTGGATAACAGTGCCAAGGGCCGGCTGCTGTCCAGTGGCAGCCTGACCGTGGACGTCGACGCGCTGAACAATCGCGGTGGCCTGGTTGCCAGCGGCAAGGACCTGAACCTCACCAGTACGAACCATCTGGACAACCAGGCCGGGGAAATCTCCAGCCAGACCGTAGTCGCCATCGAGGGCGGCAAGGTCGATAACCGTAGTGGCTTGGTCACCGCCGGCAGCGCGCTTAGCGTAACGGCCAGTGAGTTGGACAACAGCGCCCAAGGCACGCTGAGCAGCCAGGGCAGCCTGAAACTGGTCGAGGCGGCGGTGAATAACCAGGATGGCGCCATCGTCGCCGCCCAACGCCTGGACATCACCGGCAAGAGCCTGGACAACCGCGGTGGCCTGGTCAGCGGCAAGGCCGATGTGGCGGTTGCGGTGGATGCGGTGGACAACCGAGAGCAAGGCACGGTCATTGCCGATGGCCAACTCAACGCCACTGCTAGCGAGTTGCGCAATGGAAACGGTGGTCAGGTCGCTGCCAAGGGCGATGTCACCGTCCGTGTGGGCAATCTCAGCCAGCAGGGCGGCGAACTGCTCAGCCAGGGCCAACTGACCCTCGATGCCGATCAGGTGGATAACCGTAATGCCGGTCTTATCGCCGCCAGCAAAGGGTTGGAGATCCGTGTCGGCGAATCCTTGCTCAACGGCGGTGGGGAAATCTCCACCCAGGGCAAGGCCAACCTCCGCGTGCAGGCCGTCGCCGGACAACCGGCCGCGCTGCTGGACAACAGCAACGGTGGCCTGATCATCGGCGACCAGGGCCTGACCCTCACCGTGCAGCGCCTGCTCAACCACACCAAAGGCATGCTGAGCGGTCGCGACGGCCTGCTCCTGACCGGCGACAGCCTGGACAACAGCACAGGCGGCACCCTGAGCAGCCAGAAAACGCTGGGCGTGCAACTGTCCGGCGCACTGGACAACCATGGCCAGGGGGCGTTGCTCAGCGGCGGCAGCCTGACGGTCGAGGCGGGCAGCCTGGACAACAGCCAAGGTGGCCTGACCACGAGTGGTGCGGGCCTGACGGTCACTGCGGGCCAGATCAACAACCATGACCAGGGGCGGATCGCGGCCAAGGGTGAGGTACAGGTCACCGCCAGCGGCCTCGATCAACAGAAAGGGGGCGAGCTGGTCAGCGAAACCGCACTGACCCTCGACCTCCAGGGGGGCGCCCTGAACAACAGCGATCACGGCCTGATCGCCACGCCTGGCACGCTGTTGCTGAACAACCTCGGCCGGGTCGATAACTCGCTCGGTGGCGAGATTTCCAGCACGCAGAGCTTCCTGCTCAAGGCCCGTGAGCTGAACAACGCTGCCGGTCGCATCATCAGCAGCCAGGAACTGCAGCTGCAGATCACCGGGGCCCTGCTGAACAACCTCAAGGGCGCGCTCTCCGCCGCCAAGCTGACGGTGCAGGCCCGTAGCCTGGACAACTCCGTGGGCGGTGTGCTGGTCAGCAAGGGCGATATCGGCATCGACCTCAAAGGCAAGCTGGATAACCACGGCCAGGGCCTGATCTCCGCCAGCACCGCGCTGAAGATCGATAGCGCCGAACTGGACAACTCCAGCGATGGACTGCTGGCCAGCGGCGGCGCGCTGCGCTTGACCACCGGCACCGCTGACAACCAGGGCGGCATCCTGGCCAGCCAGGGCACCCTGGAGGCCACCACCGGCAACCTCGACAACCGCAACGGCGTGATCAGCAGCCAGCAGGCGTTGAGCTTGTCTGCCGACGCCGTGGACAACCGCGACAAGGGCCTGATCGCCAGCGCGGCCGGCCTGGCCCTGACGGCCGATAGCCTGGATTCCAGCCATGGCGGCGAGGTCTCGGCCAAGGGCGACCTGAGCCTGACCGTCGCGCGGTTGATCCAGCAGCAAGGGCGCCTGATCGGCGAGGCCGGCGTACATCTCGACCTGCTGGGTGGCGACCTGGACAACCGTGGCGGCCTGCTCAGCGCCCAAGGGGCGCTCACCCTGGAAAACCTGGGCAAGCTGGACAACCGCGGCGGCGAGCTTTCCAGCAGCCAGAGCTACAACCTGACCGCCAGCGCGATCGACAACGGCGACAAGGGACGGCTGATCAGCGCCGGCACCCTCGGGCTCGAACTGGGCACCGGGGCACTGCGTAACGCCGGTGGTGGTTTGATTTCCGGCTGGCTAGGGTTGACGGTCAAGGCCGGTAGCCTGAACAACAGCGGCCTGGGTACCTTGTCCAGCCGCGAGGGTAGCGTCGGCGTCGAGCTGAGCGGTGCGCTCGACAACAGCGGCGAAGGTGCAGTGGTCGGCAAGGGCGCGCTGAGCGTGGCGGCTGCCAGCCTGGATAACAGTGCCAAGGGCATTCTCTCCAGTGGGGGCGACCTCGAACTGACCCTCTCCGGCGCACTGAACAACCGTGACGGTGGCCTGATCGATACCCAGGGCGGGCTGACCGCCAGCGCCGGTGCGGTAGACAACCATGCCGGGCAGATCGGCAGCCAGAAGACGGCCACCGTCAACGCGGCCAGTCTGGACAACAGCGCGGGCCAGCTTTCCAGCAACGCCGCGTTGACCCTGACGCTGGCCGGCAACCTGCTCAATACACAAAGCGCCAAGCTGGCCAGTGCTGGCCCGCTGGTGCTCAAGGCGGCTGCCATCGACAACCGGGGCGGCAGCCTGATCAGCCAGAACCTGCTGCACCTGACGGCTGCCAGCCTGAACAACAGTAACGGCGGTACCCTCGCTGCGCGTAACGCCCTCGGCATCACCCTCAGCGGCGGGCTGGACAATAGCACCGACGGCTTGATTCACAGCCAACAGAACACCATCGGTATCCGGGCACAGAGCCTGAACAATGCCGACGGCACACTGAGCAGCCAGCAGGACCTCGCCATCAACCTGGATGGTGCGCTGAACAACCAAGGCGGGCGTCTCGAAAGCCGGGCTGGTAACCTCGACCTGCAACAGGCCAGTCGCGTCGACAACAGCGGCGGCGTGCTCAGCAGCATGAACGGCTGGCTGAAACTGATCACCACCGGTTTGTTCGACAACGACGCCGGCACCACCCAGGCACAAGCCCTGGACATCACCGCGAACGGCCTCGACAACCGTGGCGGACACATCTCCGCACTAACCGGCGATGCCGATCTCGACATCGGCACCGCGACAGTCAATAACCAGGGCGGCGGTCTCTACGCACATCAACTGCTCGCCGTGATCGCGGGTGATTTCAACAACCAGGGCGTGGCTCAGGGGGAGGGGGGACAGGTTGGTGCGCATACCGTCGACTTCAGCCTGAGTGGCGTCCTGAACAACCACTTTGGCGTGGTCGAAAGCGACACCACGCTCAGCCTCAAGGCCGGTGCCATCGACAATACCGCCGGTACCCTGCGCGCCCTCGGCAACACTGGAACGACACGGATCACCACCACCAGCGGTGCGCTGGACAACCGCTTCGGCACACTCGAAACCGCCAATATCGACTTCACGCTTTCCCTGGCCAGCCTGATGAACGCGGCCGGCAAGATGCTGCATACGGGCAGCGGTACCTTTGGCCTCGCGTCCAGTCAGGTCATGCAGGCCGGCGGCAGCCTGGTCACCAACGGCTCGTTGACCCTCAGCGCCGATAGCTGGACCAACAGCAGCGTACTCCAGGCTGCTCGCCTGACCCTCAACATTGGCACTTTCACCCAGACCGCCGAGGGCCAACTCCTGGCCAGCCAGTCGCTGACCGGCACGGGCGGCAACTGGATCAACAATGGCCTGCTGGCGAGCGATGGCAGTGTCAGCCTCACCCTGACTGGCAGCTACGGTGGCAGCGGTCGCCTGACCAGCCTGGGCGACCTCAGCCTCAAGGCGGTTGACATCGACCTGACGGACGCCGCCAGCGTTACCGCCGGCGGCATCGGCAGCCTCACCGCGACCGGCACCCTGAGCAACTACGGCACGCTGACCGCCGCAGAAGACCTCACCCTCCGCGCAGCGACGCTGAACAACTACGGCACGCTGGGGGCGGGCGAGCGTCTCGATGCGTTCACCACTGTCTTCCTCAACGAGGAAGGCTTGGTATTCAGCGGCGCGGATATGCGCCTGTTTGGCAACCAACTGACCAACCGGCGCGGCGATATCTACAGCAACGGTCTGCTGGTCATTGCCCGGAACACCCAGGGCGCGGAGGCCAGCCTGTTCAGCAACCTCTCCGGCACCGTGGAAAGCGCAGGCGACATGAGCATCGCCGCCAGCAGCCTGACCAACGCCCGCGAAACACTGAACATCACCACCCGCAAGCTGGCCGCGCGCATGACCTATGCCGGTTGCTACGACTGCAGCGGCAAGCGTAACGCCAACTTCATCCTGGAAGAGGTGGACCGCACCGAAGCGACCGATGCCAGCGCCCGAGCTTCGTTGCTGGCCGGCGGCGGCATGCATCTGAGCGGCGGCGCCGTAGAGAATCGCTATAGCCTGATCGCGGCGGCGGGGGACCTGCGCATCGACTCGGACACCTTCAGCAACCAGGGCGCGCAAGTGGGCGACTACACCCGCAAGCGCTTCCTGAACTCGCACCGTACCAACTCCATCGAAAACGTCTTCAACGCCGTCGACGTCTTCAACGCGCGTCATTGGCCGGAGAGCACCAGCAGCGGCACTATCACCCGCGACATCAATCAGTTCATCCAGGCTTACATTTACGACAACTACAGCCTGGGTAGCCCGGTATTCACCGCCCGGGAGGATGCCGCCTATGACGCGGTGGTCCAAGCTGGCGGTAACGTCACGATCACCGCGCAGACGGTGGAGCAAGGCGTTATCCGGCCTTCGTTCGCCTATACCCGGATCGGCAGCCGTGTCGGCGAAACCTACGTGGCGGGCAATGACCTCACCACCATCGTTACCCTCAACCCACAATTGCCCCCGGACCTGCGCCAGCGTCAGGTGAATCCACTGACTCTGCCGGGCTTCAGCCTGCCCAGCGGCCAGAATGGGCTGTTCCGCATCAGCAGCCAGGATGCGACGGCCGGTACGGCCAGCGCGGCCCAGAGCGGCGTGGCGGTCGAGACGCAACAAGGCGGCTCCGTGCAAGTGGGCATTGGGCAGGATACCCCGATGGCCAACGTCGCAACGGCCAGCGGCTTGAGCCTGGGCGATACCCAAGGAGCGGCTCCCACGGTCTCGGCTGGTATGCCGGCTGTGGAGGGTATTGAGGGCTTGCCCGCCACCAGCCGCCCGGCCGGCGCGCACAAATACCTGATCGAAACCAACCCGGCGCTGACCAACCTCAAGCAGTTCATGAGTTCGGACTACCTGCTGGGCAACCTGGGTTACGACACCGACATGGCGCAGAAGCGCCTGGGCGATGGCTTCTACGAACAGCGTTTGATCCGCGAAGCCATTGTGGCGCGCACCGGCCAGCGTTTCCTTGCCGGGCTGACCTCGGACGAGGCGATGTTCCGCTACCTGATGGACAACGCCATCGCCAGCAAGGCATCGCTGGGGCTCAGCCTGGGCGTCACCCTGTCCGCCGAACAGGTGGCAGCGCTGACCCACGACATCGTATGGCTGGAAGAGCAGGAGGTGTTGGGCGAGAAGGTGCTGGTGCCGGTGCTCTACCTGGCCCAGGCCAAGGATCGCCTGGCCCCCAACGGAGCCTTGATCCAGGGCCGCGACGTGGCATTGATTGCCGGTCAGGACCTGAGCAACCAGGGCACCCTGCGCGCCGGCCGCAATCTGGATGTGACGGCGAATAACATCGCCAACGGCGGCTTGATGGAAGCCAACGAACGCCTGTCGTTGCTGGCTACCGACAGCATCCGCAACGCCCAGGGCGGCATCATCGCCGGGCGCGACGTCTCGGCCATCGCCCTGACCGGCGACATCGTCAACGAACGCAGCCTCACCACCCATGCATCGGCGGGCGCTGGCTACACCGACCGAGAAGCCTTCGCCGACAGCGCAGCCCGCATCGAAGCGGCCAACAACCTGACGCTCAGTGCCGGGCGTGACATCCAGAACATCGGTAGCGCCCTGAGTGCCGGTAACGACCTGGCGATGAGCGCCGGACGCGACCTGAGGCTGGTCTCCGCAGCGGAGCATGACCTCAGCCGCCGTGACGCCAGCCGATACAATATCGGCCGCGAACAAGTGACCCAGCACGGCTCGGACATCAACGCGGGCCGCGACCTGAGCGCCAGCGCCGGCAACGACCTGACGGTGAGCGCCAGCCGTGTGACAGCAGGGCGTGACATGGCTTTGTCGGCAACGGGCGACGTACGCCTGGAGTCCGCCGCCAACGAAAGCCATTTCGAACTGCACCGCGACGGCAACCACAAGGATGTGGATATCGAACGCGACCGCGTGACCCAGCAGGGCAGCGAACTGTCGGCAGGCGGCGACCTGCTGGTCCAGGCCGGTGGGGATCTCACGGCTGTGGCGAGTACGTTGAAAGCGGGAGACGAAGCCTACCTGGTGGCGGGTGGCAACCTGGAGTTATTGAGCGCCGAGGATTACAGCCACGACCTCAGCGATATCCGCAAGAAGAGCAGCAACAGCAAAAAGGCGCGGCGTGACGAAGTCACTCAGATCAGTCAGGTTGGCACCCTCCTTGGCAGCGGCGGCGATGCCGTGCTGCTGGCGGGCGAGGACATGCGGATCATGGGTAGCGAGATCGAGTCGCGCGGCGGGGCTGTCAGTCTGTCGGCCGCTGGCGATGTGCAGATCGGCCATGTGCTCGACAGCCTGGAAACCAGCCACAGCAGCAGTACCAGCAAGCGCAGTTGGGGTGGCCTGAAGTCCGGTAAAGCCAAGCACGAGGTCGCGGAAAGCCAGACCGAGGTGGTGGGCAGCCTGATCTCTGGCGAGACACTAGGCATCCAGGCCGGGCGCGACGTCAAGGTGACCGGCTCTGGGCTGGTCAGTACTGGCGACCTGAGCGTCGTTGCCGGACGTGACCTGAGCGTCGAAGCCGGTACCAACAGCTTCAGCCGCACGGAGAAGCACAAGGTCAAGAGTCGTGACCTGACCGGCATCGCCACCGGCAACAATCTCGGCCTGGACGACATTACCGGCGACCTGCATTTATCGATCAGCAAGCAGAAGGGTAACGGCAGCGCCCAGGAAACCACGCTGACCGGCAGCACCATCGGCTCCAGCGAAGGCAATGTCGAACTGGTGGCCGGTCGGCGCATGGATGTCATCGCCAGCGACCTGGTAAGCACCAAGGACATGCGCCTGGTGGCCTCGGACGTCAATATCGAGGCGGGCATCGAAACCGCGAAGGAGACCAGCCAGAGCAGCTCCAGCAGCCTGGGTGTCGGCCGGGTCGTGGGCGGTGCCCTCGTCGATACGGTGAAAAGTATCCGTGACAACGTCCGGGCTGCGCGTGACGCCGAGGATGATCGCCTGAAAGCGGTAAAAGGTGCCCAGGCCCTTCTGTCGACCTACTCGCTGGCCAGCGACATGGACAGCTCGGCGGCGAACCTCGCCGACGGCAAGCCCGCCAACAGCGGCGGCTCGGTGATCAAGATCGGCACCGAAGTAGCCTACAGCCGCAGCAAGAGCAGCAGCGAATACAGCAGCGAAACGGTTCGCCAGTCGACGCTGAACAGCGGTGGCACGCTCAATATCACCGCGACGGGCAAGGATGCCTCCTCGCAAGGCGATATCCGAGTGGTCGGCAGTGACCTGAAAGCCGCCGACACACAATTGCTGGCCAAGAACGACATCCTGCTGGAAAGCGCGCAGGCGCGGCGCGACTGGGACAACCAGAGCAAGGGCAACCGCACCAGCATCGGTGCAAGTTTCAACATCGGCGAGCAGAACGGTTTCACCCTCGACCTGGGCGCGAAGACCGCAACGGGGACCGGCAGCGGTCATGAGGTGACCCAGGTCAACAGCCATCTGGATACCGGCTCGCTGCTGCTGGTCAGCGGCGGCGATACCACCCTGGCCGGTGCGAAGATCCAGGCCGATAAGGTACAGGCCGCCATTGGCGGCGACCTGAATATCCAGTCGCGCCAGGATGAAGCGAAGAGCAAGACCGAGCAGAAGAGCGCGGGTGCGGGTGTCAGCATTTGCGTTCCGCCGTTCTGCTACGGCTCGACGGTCAGCGCCAGCGGTAGCTTGGCGGAAGGCAAGACCAGCGTCGAATACCGGGCGGTTACCGAGCAGAGTGGCATCTACGCAGGCCAGGGCGGCTACGACATCCGCGTGGGCGACACCACCCACCTGCAAGGTGGCGTGATCGCCAGCGAAGCCACGGCGGATAAGAACCGCCTGAGTACCGACCGTCTCGAATTCAGCGATATCCGCAACCGCAGCGAAATCAAGAGCCGGGCTGGCAGTATCAGCGTCTCCGCCAGCAGCTCGGGATCGAGCCATCCGGCGAATGGCGGTAAGGAAGTCGCCGGCAAGAGTGGCATCGGCGGTGGCCTGCCGATCGCGTTGAGCGAGTCCGACCATAGCACCACCCGCAGCGCCATCGGCGCCGGGACCGTCGAAGTACGCAATCCCGAAGGGGCCCATGACCTCGATGGCCTGAGCCGCGATACGGCATCGGCGAACCAGGGGCTGGAGCGCCCGAATGAAAGAGCGATGCAGGAGCGCATCGACCTGATCCAGAGCACGGCGGCGCTGGGGCAGGGAATCGTCGGCGTCATGGCCAAGGCGAAACAGGACGAGGCGCAGCAGAAAGTCGAACGCGCCAATCAGACGGGGGCGGCTGCGGACATCGCGGCCGCCAATGCCGCGCTTGCCGAGGCGGCGGCCTGGGCCGCCGGCGGAGACAAACGCCTGCTGGCCGACATCACCACCGGCCTGGTGGCGGCGGGGTTCGGTGGCGTCAGTGGCGGAACGGCGGTAGGCGTCGTGGCCAACACCACGGCGGCGGATACCTTCAAGCTGATCGGCGACTACGCGGACAAGAAAGAGCGTGAAGCCACCGACGCGGCCAGCAAGGCAGCCTGGGCCGAAGGCGGTATTGCCCGCGTCCTGCTGCATGCAACGGCAGGCGCCGTCCAGGGCCTGGCCAGCGGCAACGTCCAAAGCGGCGCGGTGGGCGCGGGTGCGGCGGCAGCCCTCCTGCCGGTCATCGCCGACGCCCTGGCCAAGAGCGGGTTGGGAGAAAGCGATCAGAAGGCCCTGGCCACACTGATCGCCACGGGCGTGGGTACGAGCGTGGGCTCCGGCTCGGGCGGCAAGGTGGTGGCGGGCGGTACGGCGGCCGGCGTGGAGTTGTACAACCGGCAGTTGCATGAACGTGAGCAAGAATGGTTGATGAAGAACGCCAAGCGCTTTGCGGAAGAGCAGGACATTAGTGAGCAAGAAGCTTTGGAGCGTTTGGGCCAACAAGCTTTGAAAGAAACTGATTACCTATGGCGTGCTTTGCTCAGCGATGGTGACGATGGCGCCGCCAAGGCGTTCCTGCTGGCTTCTGGCCAAACCTTTATCAATGACTTAGGTGAACAGCAGGCTTTGTTCACGGCTGAAGGGCAGCAACTATTTCGTCCAGAAATGTTTGCGGATGTGGCGGACACTCAGTTTTACCGCAACTTCGTGCAGAGCGGCATAAGCCGCAGTTTGGGAGCCGGTTTACGTAGGGAATTACAGGACTCAGGGATCGCCCTGAAGGATGGGGCGATTGACCTCGGCAAGGCGATCGTTGAGCAGCCGGGGACTGTACTGGAAGGGTTATGGGAAAGCATCAAAGGATTGCCTCAGAGCGTGAAGGACGGCCTGCACGATAGTGGCAACGCGATCGGTGAGGGTGCGGCGACTGCTTTTGATCCAGAAATTGGCGCTAGGCTCAATGCCATTTATGGCATGGATGTTTCCGCTGCCCAGCAGAGCCTTCTGCTAGTGCGTACGGCTACGGCGGTAGCTGGTGCGAGTTCGGTTGGGAGGGCGGGTGGAAAACTGACCAGTGAAGTTGCTGAGGCGGTTACCAAGAAGCTGGATGAAGTCTTAACTGAGCTAGCCAAGCAGTCGCTGATCAAGAGCGGCGGTGTGCATGGGTCGGATGGAGCACCACTGCTTGATTTGAAAAGGTTGACTACCGAGCAGAAAGGTAGGATGGGTGAGCTGTTTGGTGAGAACACGGTCAAGCAGATCATCCCAGATGGTGAGAAACTAGCTCGTATGCCGGGAATCGGTGAGACGGGTATTGATGATCTATATAAGGTTAATCGCCCCGATGTGGATTATGTGGTGATCGAGTACAAGTTTGTGGGCAGCGAAACTGGCAAGGGTAGTTCGCGCTTGGGTAATACATCGGATGGAAGGCAGGGAAGTGAAAGTTGGACTCTTGGCTCAGGAAGACTGGAAAAAGCGGTTGGGGAAAACATGGTTCCTGATATCGAGATAGCTGTACGTGGCAGCCGAGTCGAAACCTGGGTTGTAACTACACGGCCAGATGGCTCGACAATTGTCGAGGTTCTTGATGTCTTGGGGAAGGTAAAAACTATTGATACGTCAAGGATACTTAATTCCAATGTGGATATGGTTGGGCCTAAACTATGATTCGAGCACCGATGGGTGATGGTTCTTATTGGAATCATTGGGTCGGCTTTTCGGAGAAGACAATAAGTAAAAAGTTGGATGCCTTAGTTGCGCCAGCTGCTAATGAGACCTATGAAGCGCAGTTTTTGTTTGATTTATCAAGAGATAATTTTCGTCTTCTCCTGCGTCGTTATTCTCGCGGAGATACTATCCGCGAGCTTGGTCGGTACCTCTCTGACGCGCTGAGTGCCTGGGAGCGATCAAACCAGTTGGCCGAGCGTATCTGCTGTGAGCACAATCTCAAGAGCTGCCGCGACTGGACCTTCGAACTATCGAACCTCAACCATTACAACTGGTGCTTCTGGTTGGTGGGGCTGGCGCTAGCCCTAGAGATTCCTGAGGAGCAATGGCAGCGTCTGCTGACGCTGATAGGTGGTGAAGGGGAGGATGTGTTGCTCGATCGGGTAATTGCCAGCCGGCAGCCGTTCCGCAAGGTTGGTACCCAGTTACTACATACTAAACCTTATACCCGCTTACTTGAGACTATTGATGCATCGCGAGAGGATCAGGCAGTTTTGTTGCTTAGTTTTGTCGAGCACTGGTATGGAGAGCTGAAGCGCAAAGGTAAAGACGAACTGTGGTGGTATAACTATGGCGATGCAGAAAAACATCCGCTGGAGAAAGGTAGCTACTTTGGACGTTGGTGTATTGAAGCAGTTGCGGCAGTGAAAGCCTTTGGCATCGATGAAAGTCTTTGCTTGGGGCATGAGAATTATCCAGGCGATTTGCTTCGTCCGGATGGACCAAGTACGCACCTCGTACATCGTGAGCAGAAGAAAAGCTGGTTGTTAAGACTGTTTGGAAAGTAAATAGGCAGGTGTCCTGTCCAAACGTCCAACAACCCTCCCCCTGCACTGGCAGAAGGAATTTTCTCCCTGCCAGTTGCTCTCTAATCGCTTCCGCTATGTCACTTGTCATTTTTTCTACCTGAACAAGCCGGCGTTCCCTCTGATGTCCCACCTTTCTAAACGTTCGGACCCGAGAAGACCTGCTGTTACTGGCCAGTAGCTCGGATCTGGATGTGGCCGAGCAGGCGCCGTCCAGGGCCTGGCCAGCGGCAACGTCCAAAGCGGCGCCGTGGGCGCGGGTGCGGCGGCAGCCCTCCTGCCGGTCATCGCCGACGCTCTGGCCAAGAGCGGGTTGGGAGAAAGCGACCAGAAGGCTCTGGCCACACTGATCGCCACGGGCGTGGGTACGAGCGTGGGCTCCGGCTCGGGCGGCAAGGTGGTGGCGGGCGGTACGGCGGCCGGCGTGGAGTTGTACAACCGGCAGTTGCACCGGACCGAGCGCAAAACGCTGGAAGAAGAGGCGGATCGCCTGAGCGAGAAGGGGCGGAGCCAGTCCGGGGCAACTTGGGAAGACCTGCTGTTGCTGGCCAGCGGCGCGGAGCTGGACGCAGCCGAGAACGCGCGGCTGCAAGCGATTCTGGCGCAGTTCGGTCCCGATAACCCGGAGGCTGATGTTTTCGCCAGGGACTTGAAGGTGGCGCTGGGCGTGGTCCAGGGACTGGCGGAGCGCAACATTGTGCTGACCTGGTCCGATGGCAAACCGATTGTCGCCAATGGTGCTCCGGTCTATGCCTTCCGGGCTACGAATGCCCAGTACAACGATTCGACCCTATTCAACACCAGCGCGCCCTACCTCACACCGCAAGGCTCTCCATGGGCGGGTACCGAAGAGCTGGTGCCGGAGCTGTGGAAGCAGCAGTTCGGTGAGCGAAACGCCGTTCGATACCTGAACGAAATTTTGTATAGCTCCACCAGCCAGAGCGACTTCGACGACGCCTTCCAGCGCGTATCGCAGGTGGCCAGTGGCGGTGTGGCCAACGTCACCTGGGACGTCGACGCGGCGCTTCTGCTGAGCGGCAGCGGCGGTGCGGTGCAAGCCGTGAGAACCATGCTGGCGCGCCGCACCATCGCGGCGGAAGCCGGTGCCGCAGGCGAGAGGATCGTCCAAGAGGAACTATCGAACCTGGTCGCCAACGGTTCGTCCTACTTTACCGGCAGTCGGATCATCCAGAAGGACACCACCGTCCAACTGACCGAAGAAGTGGTGCTGACCAGCGGCCAAGTGGTACCGAAAGGCAGCGTGGTGACCGTCAACGGCGATGCGATGAAGATCGTACAGCCTGACGGAAACGTGATGACGGGTTCATACTCCAGGGCGGTGGCGGAGGTTAAGGGGCTGCCTGCGCCAGAGATGGCTGAAGCTAGTCGATTTATAGCGGCTTCAGAGATGCCCTTTAAGGTTGGGCAAGTAATCACTAATGCAGGCAGGGCGGTAACCAAACACCCAGAATACTTTGGTTTTAGCTCAACGCAGGAATTGCGGAAAATATTCCGTTCAGATGCAGAGCTTAATGAGTTGGCTTCGAATGCAGTTCAGGAAATTTTAAGCTCTGGTTCGAGAACAACTGGTGCAGGCGGTAGATATCCGAATGGTTGGGTGACATATACTTTGCCTGACGGGCGAGCTGCTAGTTGGACAGCATCAGGCGAATTTATTGGATTCAGAGGGGTGCAGAGGTGATGGCTGTTTTAGTGTTTGAGAAAGTTGGTGATATCCATAGTGAATATCCGTATTTGTGTGTTTATTTGAGTGGTGAAACTGCACCTTTTTTGGAAGTGACGGTTAATTCTGATAGGAAATTGGAGTTTAAATTTTATTCTATTGGGAAAGATTTCTCTCTTGGTGTTGATGAAATGAAAGAAATAGTAAGTAGAGCGGAAGTGTTTTTACCCCAGGCTTTGGAGAATGAAGACTCTGCTTTTTAGAAAGAGGGTGCAGAGTTGAGTGCTACGCAATATTCCAATGTGGATATGGTTGGGCCTAAACTATGATTAGAGCACCGATGGTGGAATAATTGGGTCGGATTTTTGGAGCAGGCAATAAATAAAAAGTTGGATGCCTTAGGCTCTGTACGAAAAGTGCCTGCGCTCGGTGATGCGTCGTTAAAAATCGGCTCGGAATGCTCATTTACAGCACGTAAACTCCGCTTCCTCACCGATTTTTGCCTAGCCTGACCTTCGCTCGGCGACTTTTCGTACAGACCCTAGTTGCGCCAGCTGCTAATGAGACCTATGAGTCGCAGTTTTTGTTTGATTTATCAAGAGATAATTTTCGTCTTCTCCTGCGTCGTTATTCTCGCGGAGATACTATCCGCGAGCTTTGGTGGGTCTGTAAATTGAACTGTGTAACAGCCCTTTGAGGGCACCTTTAAAAACGTAGGCGAGGCAGTCAGCACAAGGCAAAAACAAGCGAAAAAGCGCAGTTTACGAGCTGTAAATGAGCATTTTGACTGGGCTCGCATTCGAGCTTGTTTTTAACGCAGTGATGACAACGCAGGTAGTTTTTAGAGGTGCCCCTATAGGGTGTATTTGGATAAGGCCACAGGAACGGTGAAAAACTTCCATCCGAAGTAATGGTGAGGCGCTTATGAAAGAATTGTTCGGTCAGCCATACAGCGAGTCAGACCCTTATTGGATAGTTAAAGGGTATTTTGACAGGATGTATAACGATGACTACTTCATTGAGGCGGCTGGCTATATTGTGAAGAGGTGGGGATTCAGTACGGACGGGGCATACTGTAACTTTCCTGATGAAAATAGTCCGTTTGATGAAGAACACTTTGAGGGGGTTGAGTTTGCTTATGGTTATCCCCCTGAGAATGAAGATACAGTTGTTGTGAGTGAGGCGGTTTGTTCTGAATACATTCGGTTGGCTTGTGAGAAATATATTCAACGTCATCCTGAGGATGCTGCGAAAGTAAAAGAGCTATTGGATAGTCTCTCTTTCTAATCCCGGGCTGCGTGTCCCGTCCAATCGTCCAACAGACTTCCCCTGCCTCTGCGGCGGGGGATTTTCCTCTATCGACCCGACCGATTCTGTCGTTTCAATCCGCCGCTCGGGACCGAGTCAAGCCGCCCTGTCCGTAGACAGGCAACGTCCAAAGCGGCGCCGTGGGCGCGGGTGCGGCGGCAGCCCTCCTGCCGGTCATCGCTGACGCCCTGGCCACACTGATCGCCACGGGCGTGGGTACGAGCGTGGGCTCCGGCTCGGGCGGCAAGGTGGTGGCGGGCGGTACGGCGGCCGGTGTGGAGTTGTACAACCGGCAGTTGCACCCCGACGAGCAGAAGCTCCTTGAGAAACAAGCCAAAGAGCTTGCCAAGGAAAAAGGGATCAGCGAAGAGGAGGCTACCCGCCGCTTGGCCGAAGCATTCGCGTTCTATACCGATGCGGATTGGCAGGCGGTGATTGCGGGCAAGGCCGAGATCGATTCCGCCACGCTCATCCACTTGGGGTTGGCTTTAGCGCCGTTGGGCAGTCGATACGATGTGGTTGCCATCGAGGGCGACGTCCCGTCGGTTGGTATGCCGGATAGCAAGACTTACACGGCAGCGGAAACCCTGCGGTTACTGCAGAACTACCAACTGACCCATGCGGCGGCTTTCAACAATCCGCTGATCAATTCTGAATACCTAGGGTCTGTACGAAAAGTCGCCGAGCGAAGGTCAGGCTAGGCAAAAATCGGTGAGGAAGCGGAGTTTACGTGCTGTAAATGAGCATTCCGAGCCGATTTTTAACGACGCATCACCGAGCGCAGGCACTTTTCGTACAGAGCCTAGTCAGCCTTTCTCCGGAAAACCTCAGCTATCAACTGTATTACGCCAAGTATCTGAATTACGGGTCGGCGTTCAACCCGGCGGCAGATACCTCCGGTGCGATGCAGGGAATCGGGGCTGCGGTAGGGCAGGCCAAAGAGAACATATTCGCGCTAGGTAAAAGTCTGATACAGGACTTCGCGGGAACCAGTTCGCAGTTGGTCAACGGTGCCCTACAAAGTGCTGCCCAACCCGATCAAATGGTACAAGCCTTCAATCAGGCCAGGACTGAAGCAGAAGCACAGGCCTACCTGTACCGCCTGCAAGGCAATCCGGAAGCCGCTGCCAAGGTTGAGATGGAATGGGCGACCGAGCTGGCTTTGAATCTGGTAGGAACTCGGGGAGGATTGGCTCGAAGTGGGCAGTTGGTTGATGGGGCCGGCGAAATAGTTGGTTTGAAAAAGGCCCCCCCAACAATTGAGTATAAACCAGAGGGAAGCGTTGTTCGCCAAGGAAATGATCCAGTTTGTGGTTCTGCATGTAATACCATGGTCATTAGGGATGTTACTGGGGGTTTTGTAGATCTGTCAGAGGTTGTCGAAAAGTTTACTAATGGCATCAGGCAGACAGGTGTTAATGTCTACGAAATGAGCACGGTTCTGGCTGAGTATGGGGTGGCAAATAAACCAACTGTTACATTGACCGCTCCTCAGTTGGATAAGGCTCTGGATGCGGGAAGAAGTGTAATTGTTAATTTGAATGGGCACTTCGTGATAGTCGATAGCGTGAAGTCTGTGGGTGGGGCTTCTTATTATATGACTAGGGATCCATTCATGGGGCCTAGAGGGGTTCTTGCAGAGATATTGCTTCCAGTTATGCAGCGAAATGGTAATGCTATTATTATAGGCGAGTAGTAGAGACAATGTGGAGGTGTTTTTTGGGGAAAGAAAAAGACAGAGTAGTCGAAAGATTTGGCTTGCTTAGTGATCAAGATGAGCTTCTTTATCTGACAGTCGATGGAGGGGAGAGGCTCTGCCTGATTAATTGTGGTTTGATCTATGCCATTGCAGAGCAGGTTCCGATATTAGCAGGAGGGGATTATTATTTTTATTATAAGGCGAGAGTAAAGGGGAGGTTTGTTTCTGGGGATGTATCAGGCTTTTCTGTTTCTGAGATGTCAGTTGATGTCACGGGTAATGGTGGGTTTCAAACTATAGATATTGGTCATGAAATGATAGAGAAAGGAAGGGGGCGGCGTCTTGGCGCTTTTTTACATAAACCTAGGAAACTTAAAGATTGGATGGATGAATAACCGATATTTTTGTAGTTGGCATGCATGGGGCCCGGAAAATATTAAATTGGATCTAGAGATCACAGGTCTGGCTAGATAGAAAACCAATTGTAATTAATGGTGCTCCGGTCTATGCCTTCCGGGCTACGAACGCCCAGTACAACGATTCGACCCTATTCAACCCAGCGCGCCCTACCTCACACCGCAAGGCTCTCCATGGGCGGGTACCGAAGAGCTGGTGCCGGAGCTGTGGAAGCAGCAGTTCGGTGAGCGAAACGCCGTTCGATACCTGAACGAAATTTTGTATAGCTCCACCAGCCAGAGCGACTTCGACGACGCCTTCCAGCGCGTATCGCAGGTGGCCAGTGGCGGTGTGGCCAACGTCACCTGGGACGTCGACGCGGCGCTTCTGCTGAGCGGCAGCGGCGGTGCGGTGCAAGCCGTGAGAACCATGCTGGCGCGCCGCACCATCGCGGCGGAAGCCGGTGCCGCAGGCGAGAGGATCGTCCAAGAGGAACTATCGAACCTGGTCGCCAACGGTTCGTCCTACTTTACCGGCAGTCGGATCATCCAGAAGGACACCACCGTCCAACTGACCGAAGAAGTGGTGCTGACCAGCGGCCAAGTGGTACCGAAAGGCAGCGTGGTGACCGTCAACGGCGATGCGATGAAGATCGTACAGCCTGACGGAAACGTGATGACGAGTTCATACTCCAGGGCGGTGGCGGAGGTTAAGGGGCTGCCGGGAGGTGGGGAAAAAGGAACATTAAATACCACTCTGATCGATGAGTTAGCTGCTAACGGTGTGAAATTCACTCCAGAGAACGTCATTGCAGTGGGTCGCAGTCCGAGTGGACAGGTTGTGTTCTTAGAAACAGGTAGCTCAAAGGCTGGATTGCAGCACATTATCGAGGAACATGGCAGTCAGTTTGTCCAGATGGGAGTATCTGAGGCGCAGATTCCTGGAGTAGTAATGAAGGCAGTTACTGAGGGTAAGCTTGTTGGTTACCAAGGCTCTGGACTTGGGCGTCCAATTTATGAATTAGTCATTAACGGAGAGCCACAGCGCATTGCAGTGACTGTTGGGAATAATGGATTTATCGTTGGCGCAAATCCAAGGGGTAGCATGAAATGAAATATATAAAGTTGATGGCGGATTATCAGTGCTATCCACTTTGGAATATGTCTCCTGGTGAGTATGGTGATGTAAGCCCTAGCGATCTTCCTATCTCTAATGAGCTTAAGTTGCGCCTCTTGAAGTGGGCCGCCATCTACGATGAAACACTAGATATGGACTGCCCATCCAATTCTGGATTTAAGGATGAGGCTCTGGAACACGAGTTTAGACATGAAGGAGAACTGCTGGCTGAGTGTCTAAGGAATGAACTGGGGCCGAATTATATAATTACGCTAAAATTTTAGTTGGTGCAAAAGGAATTGGGGCAGCAATTAATACAGTCCCGGAATTTCAGACGCAAAGCGTTCCCAATAAATCTGGGGTTCTAATACTGAGAGTCGGCGATTCCGAACCTAAAATTTTGGATAATCTTGCCCGGAAGCTTGGTAACAACACTGCAGCGAAAGGCTCGGTCACGATATTTACAGAGAGGGCTGCGTGCAGTAGTTGTCTGGGGTCGTTGAGCAATTTAAAGCTAAGTACCCAAATATTCAGGTTAATGTTTGGATAATAATGGTGTGGTTATGCGGCCGCCTAAAGGTAATTAATATGAATCAAGATCGAGTCTCCTATTTTCAAATTAAGGGCTGGATTCTAGAGAATTATTGGGATGGTTGCCGGGATCATGGGCCATTGCCTTCTAACAAAGGCAAAGAAAGGTGGACTCTAGAGCAGATTGCATCTGATGTTTATGATGGATATGCGGGAGGGGAAGGTAGTTTTGATTCTCCTTTGGAGTATTTGATGCTTGAGGTTGTTAGTTTTGTTTTGTCGTGCTGGTATCCGGCACAAGCCGAGCATCATAAGGATAGAATCTACAGCCTGCTTTCAGAGCATAATTTAGAAAAGATGCTTGAAGGAATTCCTAATGATGAGCTTGATGAATTCAGGCATGATCTAAGTATTTTAGGTTTTCTATGAATAAAAATAGCCCCGGCACTACCGGGGTTATTTGTTTCATTCCGCCGTAATTACCAAACACCCCTGCATCACTCTGATGCGTATCCGCTTGAGGACTAAGGAGTACAGCTACTACATCAATTCTGGCGGTAGCTATGGCTGGGGAGGTGCCAACAGCAATGCCCAAAAAGTAATCAATCCGGCTACGGGCGCCAGTGCCGCCGTCCAAGACAAAAGCCAGGAAGGCAAAGGCGAAGAGGGCGCCAATTTTGCGAGGGCGAGCGCTAAAAGTGCAAATAGTAACCTGTAACGATCCCTCCCAGGTTGCCAGCCCCTGGCTGGTGAGTGTTCGTTATCGGTACGGATGGCAAGCAGTTTGCCATAGCGGCCGATAGCTCCTTTTCTCGCTTGACCTCTTTCCTTCAGCCTCCTAACCTCGCGCTGCTTTCGTGCTCATCACGAAGGCCAGGTTTGGCGACCTGACCAAAGGCGCGGTTTGCCGCAATTGCTCTGCACGTCCTTGGGCGATGCAGCGCTTTGTTATGGCGGACCGCGTGGGGAGATCCTTCGGGGTCTGCCGGTTCCTTTGGCCGGTTCGCCAACCCTGCGCGGTTCGTCACCCTTTCCGTTTGGCGACGGCAGGTGACGATTCCTTAACCTCCAAAGGAACCTGTCTCCCATGCAAGAAGCTCTCACTCCAACGCTGTTTACCCGCCACAACCATTCCTTGCGAGCTTTGCTGATAGATGACCAAGCTTGGTTTTCCATCGCGGATTTAGCCGTGCTGCTTGGTTGTCCCAACGATATCGAGCGTATTGCCGATCATCTGGCAACCGACCAGCAACGCAGCGAGTGGATGTTTACCCCCCATGGTCTCAAGGAGACCTTGTTGATTGACGAGTCTGGCCTATATGCCGCCTTGTTGCGAGATACACACCCGGAGAGCGAGGGATTGCGCCGTTGGATTGCCCACCGTGTCATTCCGGAACTGCGTAACAGCGACCGCAGCGAGGCAGGGTCGCCTCGCTATGGCACCTTGCATTGGAAGGCCAGCGGCGTGCAGGTCATTCACTGGCAAGACAGGCTGTGGATTGCCCTTGACGATATACCCCAGGTCATTCGTAGCGATGCTTTGCGTCCCAGCGCGCGATAGCCTGCGGCTTGATCGAGCAGTGTGAATTCAGCCCCGCCAGTATGGTTTCGGCGGGGTACTTGAGAGGTAGTGATCCAGGGGCTTCGGGCCTATCCAACCAATCGCCCGGCCGGCGCGCACAAATACCTGATCGAAACCAACCCGGCGCTGACCAACCTCAAGCAGTTCATGAGTTCGGACTACCTGCTGGGCAACCTGGGTTACGACACCGACATGGCGCAGAAGCGCCTGGGCGATGGCTTCTACGAACAGCGTTTGATCCGCGAAGCCAACGCAGCCTCACCACCCATGCATCGGCGGGCGCTGGCTACACCGACCGAGAAGCCTTCGCCGACAGCGCGGCCCGCATCGAAGCGGCCAACAACCTGACGCTCAGTGCCGGGCGTGACATCCAGAACATCGGTAGCGCCCTGAGTGCCGGTAACGACCTGGCGATGAGCGCCGGACGCGACCTGAGGCTGGTCTCCGCAGCGGAGCATGACCTCAGCCGCCGTGACGCCAGCCGATACAACATCGGCCGCGAACAAGTGACCCAGCACGGCTCGGACATCAACGCGGGCCGCGACCTGAGCGCCAGCGCCGGCAACGACCTGACGGTGAGCGCCAGCCGTGTGACAGCGGGGGGTGACATCGCCTTGTCGGCGGATGGCGACGTGATGCTGGCAGCAGCCGCCAACGAGGACCACTTCTATTCCAAGAGCAAGAAAGTCACCCGAAGCACCGACAGCGTGCGCCAGCAGTCCAGCGTCATCCAGGCCGGACGGGATGTCTCGGTCGCGGCGGGAGAAGACCTGACGCTGATCGCCAGTCAGATCAAAGGGGGGAACGACGTTGCCCTGGATGCCGAGCAGGACATCAACGTCCTGTCCGCCAAGGATGAAAGCGCGTCCTTCTACTTCAAGAAGAAGAAAGGCTCGTTCGGGCGTAGCAAGAGCGAGCAGCGCGAAAGTTACGACAGCACCAACGTCGCCTCGGTGATCGAAGCGGGCAACGACCTGCTGGTCGGTGCCACGGGCGATATGGCGATCCTGTCTGGCGTCGAGGAACACGGCTCCTACAGCAAGAAGACCAAGTCCGGTTTCCTGGGCCTCTCCAAGAGCGGCAAGAGCCAGCTCAAGACCCGGGCCAGCCAAGTCGCCAGCGAGCTGGAGGCGGGTAACGACGTCGTCATCGCTGCCGGCAACGATATCCGTCTGCGCGCCAGCGAGACGTCGGCCGGCAACGATGTGGAGCTGCACGCCGGCCTGGTCAACGAGACCGGCGACATCAATCTCGTGTCGGCCAACGACACCGCCTACAGCCTGACCGAGAAGTACAAGAAAAAGGTCGGCCTGTCCCTTTCCGACTCCGTGGGTATCGCCGTGGGCACGCCCTCCTGGGGTGGCGACATCTCGCTGGCCTCGGCCAAGAAGGCCGGCCAGGAGGCGATCAGCTCGACCAGTGTCGGCAGCCAGGTGACGGCGGAGCGCGATGCGACGCTCCAGGCCGAGCGCGACATCAACATTGTCGGCAGCGGTGTGAGCGCAGGGCGCAACGTCCTGCTCGATGCCGGCCGCGACGTCAACGTGGTCGCCGGCTCCAACAGCCAGCAGACAACGGCTTGGGAGAACACCAAGACGTTCGGCATGCAGCAGGACTTCGACCGTAACGGCTACACCACCTTCATCGGCGAGGAAAAACTCAAGGACAAGAAACTCGACACCCGGCAGACCGCCGCCGCCAGCCAGATCAACGCTGGGCTGGACCTCGACGTGAAGGCAGGCCGGGACATCGTCCAGCAAGGCTCGGACATGAGCGCCGGCTACGACATCAATCTGCAGGCCGGACGCAACATCCTGATCGACGCCGCCCCCGAGCAATCGGTGACGGCCCGCGAACAGAGCCAGACGCGTACGGGGACGACGACCAAGGTCAGCCATAACGTCGGCAACATGATGGACGCGCTCAGCGGGGCGGGCAAAGGCGATAACGCCATCAGCCAGGTATCCAGCGTGCTCCAGGCAGCCGATGCAGTCACACAGGTGCTCAGTGGTCCCAGCTTCGCCGCGCATGTCGGGACGGGAGGTCAGAGCCAGAGCAGCAGAGAAACGGCAATAGGTAGCAGGCCGTCCACGCTGCAGGCCGGTAACGATATCAACGCGGCTGCTGGTAATGACTTCGTTGCCAAGGGCAGCCAGTTCTCGGCAGGGCGTGACATCAACGTCACCGGTCGGGACGTCAGGTTCGATGTGGCGCGGGGCTCCTTCTCCAGTGAGAGCGAGCAAAGCCAGAGCCAGAGCGGCATCAATAGCGGCACCACCTTCAACAGTGCGCGTGCTGGCGTCGGCGGCAGTCATGGTGTCGCAAGCGCGGAGCAGTCGTTGGGAACGGCCGAATCTACACAGCTTCTGGCCGGCCGCGATATCAATCTTCAGGCCAGCCACGATCTGAGTTTGATCGGCACCCAGGCGCAAGCTGCCCGCGACATCAATCTGAAGGCCGCGAATGATCTGAACATTCGCGCGGCGCAAAACGACTCCCAGAGCGATTCCAGTCGCCGCAGTGGTGGTGGAGAAGTGGGGGGCGTGGTCGGTGGAAACGATTTCATCGCCCTGTACGCCAGCGTCGACTTTGGCAAGGGCAACCTCGACCGTGTAGGGGCTCGGCAGCAGGAAGCCTACCTCTATGCCGGACGAGGCTTGAACTTCGAGAGCGGCCGCGATACGACCGTCGCAGGAGCGAGGCTGGAGGGTGAAGAGGTCACCGGCAAGGTTGGGCGTGACCTGACGGTTTCCTCGGTTCCGAACACCGGCAAGGTGAGCGGTAAGGAACTCGACGCCAGCATGACCGTAACCATCGGCTACGGCTCGGGTAGCGTCAGCGGTTCGGTTGGGGTAGGCAAGACCACCGGCAAGACCGACTGGGTGGAAAAGCAGACCTCCATCGTTGCGCGCGACCGGCTGGATATCCGCACCGAAGACCACACCCAGATCGACGGTGCGGTTATCGCCTCACGCACCGGCAACCTCAAGCTGGATACCGACACCCTCGGCTTCCGCGATATCAAGGGTGAGGACAAGGAGCACAGCTACTACATCAACGCTGGCGGTAGCTATGGCTGGGGAGGTGCCAACAGCAATGGCCAAAAGGATAACCAGCCGGCTACGGGCGCCAGTGTCGCCGTCCAGGACAAAAGCCAGGAAGGCAAAGGCGAGGAGGGTGCCAATGGGTGGAGCCTGAGCGGCTATGACTACCGCAAGGAGCGCGAGCAGATCGTCCGCGCCACGGTAGGCGAAGGCGAAATCGTCGTCCGCAGCGACGCGGAAACGGGCAAGGATTCCACAGCGGGCCTGAACCGAGACCTGAGCAAAGCCTACGAGGTCACCAAGGACGATGAAGAGCGCACCGATCTGTATGTGAGCAAGTCGTCGGTAGAAGCGGTGATGGCAGCACCGGAGACCGCGAAGCAACTGGCGGCACTGGCGGAAGGTGTGGCTGTTGGTATGCAGGTGGCCTACTACGCCAAACAATTGGAGTCGGATGATCCGGCCACACGACGCCAAGCGGCCCAATCTCTATTCCTTAAATTGCCGGGCGTGAGTCTGGCTACCCCTGAAGAACGGGCAGTTTCAGACGCCATCGGCAAGTTGGCCGAGCAGGACTCGGCCCAGGCTATCAAGGCGCTGAACCTTATCGGCATGCTGATTCGGCCTAACGGGCTAACCCAGAATATGGCTGGTATAGATGATGCGGCCGTTCTGGTAGTTTTCGGCGCTGCTCTCCTGACCGCAGGCGTGGTAGGGAGCAACGAGGACTATCAGAAGAAAATGGGCGCTGCGCTGGAAAGCGCAGGGAAAGCCACTGCCGCCAACATGGAGATCAGCCTGGAGCTATGGAAGCTGGTAGGCGGGGTACTTGTTGGATCACCCATCCACCAGCTCGATGGCTCTCCCTACACGACGCCAGTCGTACAAGGTAACTCCACCAGCGGCTCGGATGGTGGCTATGGTGTAGGTGGCCAAGCCAGCGGCGCGACCAATACCGCAGGCAATCAACTGGACACGCCGCAGGGGGCGACAAGCTATACGACTCCTGGCCATCAGGTGAGTCTGGGGGCTGTGTATAACCAATCCGTTGGTAATATGAAAGAGTTTTTATCTCGTCCAGGTTTTGGTCGTGAATTAGCGAGTGCAACCCTGAAAACGTCAAAGATGTATGATGGCCAAAGTGTTTATCAAGTAACTAAGACTATCGGGGATAATATAAAGCGTGGTGATCAAATTTATCTTGATGGTTTGCATAAGGATCACTTGGAGGTATTCGATAAGGCGGGTAGATTTAAGTTTGTTTTGAATTTGGATGGTTCTATAAATGACGTCAAAACTCGATCCGCCGGCCAAAGGAGGCTGAGATGAAAGATATTAATCTGCTTAAATATTCCTTGCTTAAGTTGTCTGAAAAGAATGGGTTGGATTTGATTAATGGAAGTGCTGATTATAATCAGGATTGGGGGGGGGAACTCGAAGCTCGAACTGAACAAATGTTCGGAGACTTAGCACATTTTATAGGAGCCTTAAATAAAGATGATCAAGTAGATCAGTTGGCTGCATTGCTCAGGTTGCGTGCGCGGCTTCTTGATTTGTCAAATTTTTTTTCGGATCTTTATGAGGATGTTAATTATTTAATTGAATGTGATTCAATTAATTGGCCGGAGATTCCAGACAGTTATTCTTATTAGTGGTGCCGCTCTGGTTTAGCGTGGGGAGGATAGGGGGCGCTGTTGGGTAAGGAAGGTAAATTTCACGGTGATAGGCGATCCTTCAAGATTTGCTTTTGAATCTAGTTTGGATGTTCAAGCTCTCCTTGGGATGGCTTCTACGAACAGCGTTTGATCCGCGAAGCCATTGTGGCGCGCACCGGCCAGCGCTTCCTCGCCGGGCTGACCTCGGACGAGGCGATGTTCCGCTACCTGATGGAAGTGGCGTATGGAGTGATGCGGCTGCTGTGCGTGCAGAAGTAGCTAGCTTGAGGCTAATGGAACGTTGAGAAATGTTGTTGAGTTAAAGATTGTGACGAAAACAGGTGTAGTGACTTGGAGGCCGTGATGTCAATAAGTTATTTTTTGGTTTGCATGCAGTGTAAAACTGGGGTTTTGCTTGGTAAGGCTGTTCCAGTTAATTATAGTTCGGAGTCTTGTTTTGGTTTTTCTCAGTTAGGAGAGACTCTTGGGGAGGGCTTTCTTGATGTTCAGCAGTTTTTAATGGCGCATAGGGTTCATGAGTTAAGAGTGCTTCCGGGAAATGTTGAGGAGTTTGCATCTGATTGGGGCGTGCCTCATGGTTTTCCCAGTTCGGGCGATATTGATGGCATTCGAGAAAGGGAGGCTCTTGCTAAACGTACTAAGGATGCGCCAATTCCAGAAGAGGATATTTCAAAGTTGGACTCTGTCTTGATAGAGAAGCTTAGGCTTTTTTAGTTCTTTCAAGATAAGGCTTGTTTTTTGGTTTTTAATTTATGATTGCGAGTCTGTATGAATATTGATACTTCTGGTGAGGCTCTTTGCTAGTGAGTGTTCGTTATTGGTGCGGATGGCCAGCGGTTTGCCATAGGGGGCTGTAAATTGAACTGTGTAACAGCCCTTTGAGAGGGCCTTTTGATCGTGCTGAGTCCCAAGAGGCTGGTGCCGATAACCTAGCGCCTTGAGCTGCGGTGCGCTGGATGGCCTGCTCATCCACCCAAGCCCAGAACACTGTCACAGCGATCCCTTCATCTGCTTGCCTCCCTTCCGCCAAGCCGCTAGAGTCCAGCCCGTCACGGTCAATCCCGTGACCGGGTGTGAGAACCTGAATCCAACCAAGGCGCATAAGCGCCATAGCTGAGTAGCCGGCGCTTTTTTGTGCTTGGCTACCGCATTTCTGTGGCGGCCGTGCGAGGCAGGCTTCGGCCTGGCCGGTTTCCTTGGTTGCCGGTTTCTCACCCTTGCACGGTCCGCCTCCAAACTCGTGAGAAGGTTTGCTGGCGGCTCCTCAATCAACCAAGGAGCATCGCTCATGCGCTGTATTGTGTATTCCGTTCCACCGTCAGTTGCCACTCCAAGCCTTCCAGCTATGGAGGCCCGCCATGCCTGACTTCCGTCCTCTTCCTTCCCTCAGCACTACCGCCAGTCCCGTTCTTTACGCCAATGCCAGCCTCGCGGCTCACGAGCTGTTCGAGGCCGGGCAGGAGCGCCTGAATGCGGCGCGGCAGTTGGCGTTGGTGTTGTTCTGCAATGAGCCGCAGTTGGATAACGGCGAGGTGTTCGCGGCGTTTCATCTGTTGCTGAACGACGCGGCGGGTTTGTATGACGCCGCGTTCGAGCGGGTGCGGAGGTAAGCGTTCGCGGGGAGGGAGGCGGTTGCCTGCCCTCTCTCTGACCCGGAGGGCTCAGGCCGGCACAGCCGCCATCAACGTCCGTGCACTGAGTTGGACGTAGTGGGCGCAGGCGGTGAGCAGGCCGTGGTCGTCGAAGGTGAGTTCGACGGGCGGTTTGCCTTCGGCTTCGCAGCGGTAGAGGTGGTGGCCGGGGCGGCGTTGCAGGCAGTGGTAGCGCTGGTGGCGTGGCGTGACTTCGAGGGTCAAAAGGTCGATGTGGGCAACGCGCAGGCCGAGGCTTTCGCCGGTTTCCAGGGCGGCGTTCTGTAGCACTGGGGTATGGGTGAACGGGGAGGCGGGGATCATGACGTGCTGGCAGCCGTCGAGGTCCGGGCGCGGTTCGTCGTTCAGGTACCAGTGGCCGCGGATGTCGCGGTGCAGGCTGAGGGTGCGCGGGCCATGGTGGTCGGCCTTCAACCACAGGCGGCGGAAGCGCCAGCGCGGGTCGCATTCGAGAACATAGGTGGCGGCGATGCTGTGACCGTTGAGGTTCTGCATCAGGTGACTGCTGCCGTGGATGCCTTCGCTATCCAGGCTGAGGCGCAGGTTTTCCACGCCGGGCGTGGTCCAGGGTTTCCATACCAGTATCTGTTGCATCCAGGCGACTCCAGACTGCGGGTGCGTGGTCCATGGGAAGGGCACTTGCTGGACACCTTCCCTGGTGTTCCGTCATCTGGTGTGGAGGATAAGCGGTTCTTTTTGTGATGTCTGTCAGCTTTTGCTGACAACTGTGCAAGTTTTTGCCAACAAAGATCAGGCTTTGCGGCTGAGCGGGGGGTGGCTGAAACGCACGCCGGCGAGGCCGGTTTCCATCAGTGCGCGGATGTTGCCGTGGTCGTTACCGCCGGGGTTGGCCAGGACGGCGCGGTAGTGTTCGCCGAAGGCTTGCAGGGCTTCGTCCAGGGTGAGGTGTTCCAGCAGGGCGAGGCCGAGGGTCTTGCAGGAGCCTTCGTTCTGGCCGGCGGCACTTTCCACCGGGCCGTTGGAGAAGGCGCTGGGCTGGTAGTCGTAGTGCTCGGCGATGAACGCCAGGGTGTCGGCGAACTGGTGCCGGTCGCTGCGCAGGTGGGCGCGGAAGTCGTTCAGGGTCATTTCTTGTTGCTCTTGTCGAAGGCGGCCTGCTGCTCGGGGCTGGCTTCTTTCTGGTATTTGGCTTTCCACTCGCTGTAGGGCATGCCGTAGATCTCTTCCCGGGCCTGGTCCGGGGTGACGTCGACGCCGATGTCGTCGGCGGCGGCCTTGTACCACTTGGAGAGGCAGTTGCGGCAGAAGCCGGCGAGGTTCATCAGGTCGATGTTCTGCACGTCCGGACGGCTGCGCAGATGCTGGACCAGTTGGCGAAAAGCGGCGGCTTCGAGTTCGAGGCGTTCTTCTGGAGTCATCATCAAATTCTCGGCTGACGGTGGTCGATGTCCCGTGGGGACGGCCTGACGGGGCGGATCATACTCCGCCTCGCGCGGGCGTCACCAGCGTGTCCCGGGCAGACGGCGGGAGTGCCTTGGGTGAAGGAGTTCGCCTCTACAGGGAATGCTGTTCACTCAGGCGTCGGGCGCGATCAGTTCCCTCTCCCCCAAGCCCCTCTCCCGTAAACGGGAGAGGGGAGCAGAACGTGCACGACATAAAGTGAACAGCATTGCCCACAGGGGCACTTTTTTCACGATAGTCAGCTTTTCACCGGGGTGGGCGATGTTATTCGTCTTCCGGGTCGCGGTGGGCGGTCAGGGTGATGGAAACCGATTCGGCGAAGCGCAGGGCGTGGGGTTTGTCGACTTCCACTTCGGCATAGCGCACCGCCGGGTTTTCCATGACCAGGTCGAGCAGTTCCTGGGTCAGGCGCTCGAGGAGGGCGAAGCGGTTGCCTTCGACATGCTGGATGATCGCCTTGGTGATGGTGCGGTAGTTCAGCGCGTGCTCGATGTCGTTGTCGCGCACCGCTTCGATGGCGGGATAGAGGATGGTCAGGTTGATCAGCACGTCCTGCTTGTTGTTGATCTCTTCTTCCTTGATGCCGATGTAGGTGCGCAGGCGCAGGTCCTTGACCCGGATGCGCGCCATGCCCGGTTCCAGTCGTGGCATGTCTAGTTGCTCCGTCCGATCAGTTTGAGGAACTCGTGGCGGGTATTGCTGGATTCGCGGAAGGCGCCGAGCATCACGGAAGTGCTCATCACCGAATTCTGCTTCTCCACGCCACGCATCATCATGCACATGTGCTTGGCCTCGATCACCACCGCCACGCCCGCGGCCTGGGTCACGCTCTGCACGGCCTCGGCGATCTGCCGGGTGAGGTTCTCCTGGATCTGCAGGCGGCGGGCGTACATGTCGACGATGCGCGCCACCTTGGACAGGCCGAGCACCTTGCCGGTGGGGATGTAGGCCACGTGCGCCTTGCCGATGAAGGGCAGGAGGTGGTGTTCGCACAGGGAGTACAGCTCGATCTCGCGGACGATCACCATTTCGTCGTTGTCGGATTCGAAGAGCGCGCCGTTGACGATCTCTTCCAGTGTCTGCCCGTAGCCGTGGCAAAGGTACTGCATGGCCTTGGCCGCCCGCTTGGGCGTATCCAGCAGGCCCTCGCGCTCAGGGTTTTCCCCGAGGCCGCGGAGAATCTCACGGTAATGGTGAGACAGTTGCTCGCTCATGAAAGGCTCCTCGCGGCCCGCCTCATTTGAGGTGGCGGCCGCCGTTGACGGTCAGCGTGGTGCCGGTGACGTAGGGGTTGTCCAGCAGGTAGCGCAGGCTTTGGTAGATCACTTCGGCGCCGGGTTCGATGCCCAGGGCGGATTTGGCCAGGGTCTTGGCGCGGTAATCTGCGTCGTCGTGTTCATTGAACAGCACCAGGGCTGGGGCGATGCCGTTGACCTTGATGGCTGGGGCGAAACGGGCGGCGAAGGACAGGGTCAGGTTGTCCAGCCCGGCCTTGCTGGCGCAGTAGGCGATGTGTCTGGCGCTGCCCTTGCGGGCGACGTCGTCGCTGATGTGGACGATGTCCGCGGGCGACGATTTTTCCAGCAGTTCGGCGCAGTGCAGGTTGATCAGGTAGGGCGCCAGCATGTGCACGGTGAACATGCGCTGGAAGGCTTCGGCTTCCTGGCCGAGGGTTTCGCTCAGCCAGTCCGAGGCGTTGTGGACGATGGCGCGCAGGCTGTCGGTGTGCTGCTTCAGTTCGGCGATGAAGGCGAGGATCGAGGCCTCGCTGGAGAAGTCGGCGCGCAGTGTCAGGGCGCCCCGTTCGCGCAGCCGGGCCAGGCCGGGGCGCTCGCTGCGGTAGGTCACGATCAGCGATTCGCCGTCATCGAGCAGGCGCTCGGCGCAATGCAGGCCAACCCGCTGACCGGCGCCGGTGATCAGGATGGGGGAGGGGGATGCGCGCATGGGCACTCGCTTCGGCTGTTCGGAACGGTCCAGCGACGCTGCGTCCGGGTACCTGACGAGTCAGACGCGCGCCGACTGAACCGATGGGGACGTTATACCAGCTGATGGCTTTGTACAACCATGCGGACTGTGTGTATAAGTCGAGAGGGTACAGGTACCCCTTGTATTTTGCGGGCTTCAGGGGCCTCTTGGTCGCATAACGGCGTTTTGCCAATAAATTTCTATACAGATATTTTGTTTTGTATAGGTTTTGTTCGGGGCGTGCTATGCCCGCCCAAGAAAGGGCGGGCAAGGACGTTCAACGGGTCGCCGGCAGGCCGGCACGTAGGAGGCGGCGGGATCGGTCGTTCTGCAGCCAGGGGGCGAGCAGGCGGGTCGACAAGGGGATGAACAGGTAGGTCATCAGCGGGGTCAGCACCAGGGTGCTGAGCAGGACCCGGACGATCAGCGGCCATTCGCTGAGGGTACTGCCGAACAGCAGGTTGAAGGCCAGGGAAACCGGGAAGAAGGCCAGCCAGATCGCAACGCTCTGCTTCCAGCGGGGCGGGCGCTTATTGCCGGCGCCGAACCAGGCATCGAGACCGACGGCACGGTGCTCGTGGGGCTGGGCGAACAGGCCGGCGCCGCGTTCGAGCCATGCGCGGCGGGAAGCGGAATGCTCCCAGGCATCGAGGGTGCGTTCGTCGGCGAAGCGGAAGACGATCTGGAATTCGTCGTCGTTCGGTGGTGGCGCCAGGACGCCGGAGCCGAGGTAACCGGGGAAGTCGGCGGCGAGTTGCTCGCCTTCGTGCAGCCAGGCGCTGAAATCCTGGTAGCGGTCACGGGCCACGCGGCGCGCCACCATGAGGGTGACGGGTTCGGCAGACATTGTGTATCTCCATCGGTGTTGGCGTGCCGCCGGGTAGGCGCACGCAGATCGCAGCGCCGGGGTGGTGGGCTGCGAGAAAATCGAGGCAAGGATTATTCCCGAATCGGCCGAATAAGCCAGAGCCCAGGGTTGACGGGGCACGGGGCGCTATCGGTTTCGTTGCGAACTGTGAAGCGTATTCGGCGCTGCACCATCGGTGTGCATCTTTGCGGCGTGGATCGCATGGCGGAGGCCGGTGGCGAAGGGTGTGCCGGGTGGCGGCTGGGCTTACAATGCAGGCACCTTTCCAAGGCTCTACTGCCATGACCGAATTTACGGCTTCGTCTCTGGTTTCCAGCAACCTCAAGCAGGAGGAGCTGTTTCCCATTCGTGAAGTCTCGCGCCTCACCGGGGTCAACCCGGTCACCCTGCGCGCCTGGGAGCGGCGCTATGGCTTGATCCAGCCGATTCGTACCGACAGTGGCCATCGTCTGTATTCCCAGGCGGACGTCGAGGCGGTGCGCAGCATTCTTGGCTGGATCGAGCGCGGCGTGGCGGTGAGCAAGGTCGGCAAGATTCTCGCCCGCAGCGAGCAGGCCAAGGCGGCTTGCGCGCCGGTGGGGCAGGAGCCGGCGGTGGGCGAGTGGGAGGCGTGGCAGGCGCGCGTGCGTCGGGCCGTGGCGCAGTTCGACGAGGCCGAACTGGATCGCCTCTATGGCCAGGTGTTTTCCAGCTATCCGTTGCCGGTGGTGTTCCAAGACATCCTGATGCCGCTCTGGCAGGAAATGCTGGTGAGCCAGGAAGCGTTTGGGCAGGCCAGCGAGTGGTTGTTCCTGGACAGCTTCCTGCGTGGCCGGGCGCTGCAGCGCCTGCAACTGGCGCGTGAGCCGGGAGCGGAACGGCTGCTGCTGGCGGCGATCCCCGGCCACTGTCGGGAGTTGGAGTTGCTGGTGGCCGGTCTGTTGCTCAGTGGCCCTGAACTGGCGCCTATGCTGCTCGGCCTCGGGCAGCCGTTGGCGGAGTTGACCCTCATCTGCGAAAAGACCCAGCCCCAGGCGTTGGTTCTGTTTTCCAACCAACCGCCGGCCGCCGACCTGCCGCGGCAACTGGACAAACTGGCGTTGGGGTTGAATTGCCCGTTATTGCTGGCGGGTGATGCCGCGGACCTGGCGCAGGACAGCCTGGTGGGTTCCACCGTCGGTTGCCTGGGGAGCGAAGGGCGTCTGATGCGGCGGCGTCTGCAGCAGTTCCTGGCGGGCCACCTGGATACCTGAGGCCGTTCGGCTCAGCTCATTTGTGCAGGAGCGGATGCAGCAGGCGGTGCTGTTGGAAGATGTATTGGCGCAGGCGATCGCCGTGGCCGGGGTGGCCCATGGTGAGGCGATAGGCGACCAGTTGGCGCTCGGTCTTGCGTACCCGGGCGCCGAGCAGGGCGATGGGGTCCTGCTCCGGCAGCGGCAGCCAGAGGGCGAACAGTTCCGGCGTGTCTTTCTGGTCGCGGACTTCGATCAATGCGCCATTCGGCGACAGCTCATGCACCCAGAGCGCGGTTTCCGCTCCGTGTTCGTCGACCAGGGCGATAGGCTCCGGCAAGCGCAGGCGCCAGGGGCGAAGCGTGGGACCTTGTTCGAATATTTCCGGAGCGTCGATTTCCAGGTGCGGGGTCTGGAATTCGTCCTGCACGAGGCGCAGGGGGAAGGTGAGGTGCTGGCTGTGGAAATCCGCCTCGAGGGTCAGTTGGCCCTGTTTGGCCAGGCGCGCGATCAGCGCCTCGGCCTGGGCGCTGCCGTCAAGCAATAGGCTGGGGCCCGGCAATCCCTTGGGGCCGGACGATTTGCCTTGCAACGTCTGGATAAACGCCAGTTCATCCTCGGTCAGTAACGGAGTATCCACATCGCGAACCCACACACGTCAGAGTTCGTTTGACAGCAGATGCGGCGATTCGTTTCAACAACGGCTCATGTTTTCGACTGTTCTGCCCTGAGTGCCGCCAGTTCGGCCTCCAAAGCCTGAAGGCGCTGCTGTGCCTCGACCTGCTCGGTCACGTCCTTCTGAATACCAATGTAGTAGGTCAATTGGTCGTTGTCGTTGAACACGGGAGAGATCGACAGCTCGTTCCAGAACGGCGTGCCGTCCTTGCGGTAGTTGCGGACGATCTGGCGGCAGGCCTGCTGGTTGCGCAGGGCTTGGCGAATGGCCGTCAGGCCGGGCTGGTCGCGGTCGTCGCCCTGGAGGAAGCGGCAGTCCTGGTAAAGGATGTCGTCCACGGCGTAGCCGGTCAGCCGCTCGAAGGCGGGGTTGGCGTAGATCAGGATGTGGTCGTCGCCCTCCCGCTCGGCGACGACGATGCCGTCGTTGGAAGCATCGACCACCAGTTGCAGCAGCTTGGCGTTGATCATCGTGTCGGTCCTGGGCTGTGTCCGCCGCATTCTAGAACGGTCGGGCAGTTGCGGCATAATGCCGGGGTTTTCAGTCTGTTTCGGAGCGTCCATGAAAATCGCCATCTTGTCCGGTTCGGTCTACGGCACCGCCGAGGAGGTCGCCCGGCACGCCGAGCACCTGCTCAAGGCGGCCGGTTTCGAGGCCTGGCACAAACCCCGCGCGGAGCTGGCCGACCTGCTGGCCTTCGCCCCCGAGGCTTTCCTGGTGGTGACCTCGACCACCGGCATGGGCGAGCTTCCGGACAACCTGCAGCCGCTGTACTACGCCATCCGCGACCATCTGCCGGCCTGGCACGGATTGCCCGGCGGGGTGATCGCCCTGGGCGACTCCAGTTACGGCGACACCTTCTGCGCCGGTGGCGAGCAGGTGCGCGAGCTGTATGCGGAACTGGGCATCCGCGAGGTGGTGGACATGCTGCGCCTGGATGCCAGCGAAACCGTGACCCCGGAAACCGACGCCGAGCCCTGGCTCATCGGTTTCGGCAACGCGTTGCGCGCCTGATGCACCCGCGCGCCGCCGAACTGATCCGCGAGCTGGAGCTGCTGCCCCATCCCGAGGGCGGCTTCTATCGCCGGGTCTTCCATTCCAGCAACACCCTTGCCAACGGTCGTCCCTGCTGCACGGCGATCTTCTTCCTGCTGCCGGCCGGCGTATGCGGGCGCTGGCATCGGGTCGATGCGGACGAACTCTGGCATTTCTACGAGGGCGCACCGTTGGAGTTGCTGATCGCCACGACTCCCGCGGAAACCCGCCGCGAGCGCCTCGGCCCGGTGGGGCCGGATTGCCTGCCGCAACGGCTGGTACCGGCCCATGCCTGGCAGGCGGCGCGTCCGCTGGGCGATTACAGCCTGGTGGGCTGCACGGTGTCGCCGGGGTTCGATTTTTCCGGGTTCCGCCTGCTGGCCGAGGACGAGCAGGCGCAGCGCGAATGGGCGGCGCTGGACCAGGCGTTTCTTTGAGAAGGTTTCATGGAACCGTTTTGCAAACGGTTCCACTCATCTCTCGAGCCGATTTCCAATAACTGCTGCCCTGCCCGGGATTCGAGAGAGCACATCATGGTCTTGCGCGTTTCCGATGCCTGTCATTCCTACGGTTCTTTCGACGTTCATTCCCAGCCGGAATTGAGCATCCGTCCACAGGCCAAGCCGCCCGTCTCGTCGACGGGCATCGAGTTCGGTCCCGCGCCGACTTCCTCTCCTGAGCCGCGCGTACCGGCTGGTGGAACGAACAGCTCTCTGTTCGACCGTCTGCTGCCCCCGGCCAAGCCGGAGCCCTCCATGCCGTCGCCGGTGGTGCTGGCCAGCGAGCCGGCGCAGGAGGAGGGGCCCTATGATTTTCTCGACAATTCGCCCCACAGTTCGCCGGAGCAATTGAAAAAGTGGGAAGCGCTGCTGGGCGACCTGCCACCCGCCGAGCGGGAGGCCGCCGCCAAGGAGCTGAACCGCCCCATCGCGGCGGCGCGGATCGCCGCGGAAGGCGGGCCGGATGCGGAGAAGGCCTGGGCCTTCATCAATGACAACCCGTCGTTGAAAACGGCGGTGGACGTCGGCAAGGACGGCGGCCGGGCCGACGGCAAGATCACCCACAAAGACCTCAAGGCGTTCGCGAACCATATGGACGACCGGCTCAATGACGCCGGCAAGACACTGCGCAAGTACGAGAAGGAACACCCGGATGCGGACCCGGCCTCGAAGCAACTGGTGCGCTCCGCCGCGCTGATGCTGGCCAACGAGCCGCTGACCCAGGCGGCCGATCCGGCCAGCGCCCAGGGCGCCGCGAACCAGCGCAAGGTCAACGGCTGCATCAGCACCGCCGGGCTGACCGCATTGCAGGAGAACGAGGGCCTGTCGGACGTGCTGCGCAATGCCGCGACCACTTGGTCCCAGCCCGGTATGTTCGAGCTGCTCGACCGGGGAGCCGCCAGCGGCAAGAAGTTGGCGAAGAAGGGGCCGGACGGGCAAGCGAACAGCAAGGACATCATGAAATGGATCGAGGACAAGGCACCGTCCAGCAGCGACGCCTTTGCCAGCACGCTGTTCGACGCGGCCACCGTCGGCGCGGTGTCCAAGACGGACACCAGCCAACTGAACGGCGATATTTTCGAGCATCCGGACAGCTACACCGGCGAGCAGAAGGCGGCGGTCCTGGTCAAGCTGCAACAGACCCAGGAACAGGTCATAGCCGGACGTGGCATCCGCGACACGCGCGAAACCGAAGAGGCGCTGGCGGGGCGGATCGAGCAGTTGCAGAACGATCCCGACGTGCAGTCCTTCCTGAGGCTCAACCTCGACGAGCAGGCGACGTCCATCGTCAATGGCGACCCGCGCCTGGCCAAGCTGGTCTCGAAGGGTACGGTCGATGGCGGACCGGGACTGCATACCCCGAATGGGATCGGTTCCGATAAGCGAGCGGGCCCGGTCGACGAGGGCAAAGAGGCGCTGAAGGTGACGGCGGATACCGTTCACCGGGTAGTGAATTTTGGCTCCGGCACCTTCGAGCGACAAGGTGGAAAGGCGGTCGTCGGCCTGGGGGGACGCATTGCCGCCGCCGTGGGCGGGCGTGTGGTCGGCGCCGTCGCCGGCGAGGCGGCGGGTGCGGCGGCGGCCTCCGCCATCGGCGCCGCGGCAGGCCCCGTGGGCTGGGCGGTGAGCGGCATCATGGCGATCGGCATGGGTATCGGTGAGATCGTCAACGCGGTGAAGGAGCGCAAGGAGCGCAAGGCCTTCAGCCGCACGGTGAACCCGACGCTGGAGCAGTTCGGCATTCCCAAGCCCAAGTGACAGGGCGGCTGACCCGCTGGGCCATTATCCTGGCTGCCAGGGCAACTACCGTCCTGGCGTCGGCTCGCTAGACTCCTCGGCACACCCACAACAAGATGCCGAGGTGACACCGTGTCCACAGCCCACGCCCTGTCGCAACCGAACGTCAAGGATCAGGTGTCCGCCGTCGAATGGCAGACCCGGGTCGACTTGGCCGCCTGCTACCGTCTGGTGGCCCTGCACGGTTGGGACGATCTGATCTTCACCCACATCTCGGCCAAGGTGCCCGGCACCGAGGACTTCTTGATCAACCCCTACGGGCTGATGTTCCACGAGATCACCGCGTCCAGCCTGGTGAAGGTCGATCAGGCGGGCAACAAGCTGATGGACAGTCCCTACGAGATCAACCCGGCTGGCTACACCATCCACAGCGCCGTGCACGAGGTGCGCCACGACGTCGCCTGCGTCCTGCATACCCATACCGCCGCCGGGGTCGCGGTGGCGGCGCAGAAGCAGGGCGTCTTGCCGATCAGCCAGCAGTCGCTGTTCGTCCTCTCCCGCCTGAGCTACCACGATTACGAAGGCGTGGCCCTGAACCATGAGGAAAAGGCGCGCCTGCAAGCCGACCTCGGCGCGACCAACTTCATGGTCCTGCGCAACCACGGCCTGATGACTTGCGCGCCGACCATTCAGGACACCTTCCTGATGATGTTCATCTTCCAGCGTGCCTGCGAAATCCAGGTCATGGCCCAGAGCGGCGGCGCCGAGCTGGTGAGCATTCCGCCGCAGATCCTCGCCGGCGCCAAGGCCATGGCCGCCGGGGTCACCCGCAGTGCCGAGGGGCTGGGCGGCAAGCTGGCCTGGCCGGCCCTGCTGCGCAAGCTGGACCAGCAGGACACGGGATACCGTAGCTGATGCCGGCGCTGACCGGCATTCCCCTGGCCGAATGGCGGGCGCGGGGGCAGGACTTCGTCTTCGGCGGCCAGCGCATCCGCTACTGGCAGGCCGGAGAAGGCGAACCGCTGCTGCTGATCCATGGCTTCCCCACCGCCAGTTGGGATTGGCACCGTATCTGGGAACCGCTGGCGGCGCGCTACCGGGTAATCGCTTGCGACATGCTCGGCTTCGGCGACTCGGCCAAGCCGCGCGGGCACGACTACCGCCTGCTGGAACAGGCCGATCTGCAACAGGCGCTGCTGGCTCATCTGGGTGTTAGCGGGCCGGTGCACGTACTCGCCCACGACTATGGGGACAGCGTCGCCCAGGAGTTGCTGGCGCGGCACCACGAAGGACGTTTCGAGCTGGCCAGTTGTGTGTTTCTCAACGGTGGCCTGTTCCCCGAGACCCACCATGCCGTGCGCGTACAGAAGCTGCTGCTGGGGCCGCTCGGCCCGCTGATCGGCCGGCTGTTCTCCCGACGCAAGCTGGCGGCGAACTTCGCCCGCATCTTCGGCCCCGACACGCAGCCCAGCGAGGCCGAACTGGATGACTTCTATGACCTCATCAAGACCGGCAACGGCCCGGCGGTGATGCACCGGCTGATCCGCTACATCCCCGAACGCCGCGTGCAGCGCGACCGCTGGGTGGTGGCGATGCAGCGCGGTGGCGTACCGCTACGGGTGATCGACGGGGCGCTGGACCCGATTTCCGGCGCGCACATGGTGGCGCGCTACCGCGAGCTGATCCCCGAGCCCGACTGCGTCCTGCTGGAGCGGATCGGCCACTACCCGCAGACCGAAGCGCCGGAACAGGTGCTCGAACACTACCTGCATTTTCGTGAAGCCTTGGAGAGCACGGCATGCGCCGACGAACGCTGTTGAAAGGAGCCGCGCTGGGCGGTGTGGCCGTGATGACCGGCGGCTTTTGGGCACTAGGGAGTCCGGCACCGGCTCCGGTCAGCCTGGAGGGCGCGCGGCGGGTGTTGGATGGGCTGGCCGGGCGCCCACTGATCAGCGTGACGGGCTGGAGTCCGGCCGAGGTCTTCAACCATTGCGCCCAGAGCATCGAGTATTCGCTGGAGGGGTACCCTGAATTGAAGCCAGCCTGGTTCCGACACAGCATCGGCCCGGCGGCCTTCGCGGTTTTCAGCGCCCGCGGCGCGATGCGTCACCCGTTGCAGGAGGCTATTCCGGGGGCCGCGCCGTTGGCCGAACCGACCGGGCAGGATGCCGCGTTGCAACGCCTGCAAGCCGCATTCGCCCGCTTCGCCACGCACACCGGCGCGTTGCAACCGCACTTCGCCTACGGTGCGCTCGATCACGACGCCTATAGCCAGGCCCATGTGCTGCACCTGTACAACCATTTGAGTCTGATCCGCCTGGCTTGATCATCCCTGTCCTTTATCGAGCACTATTCAGCACAGGCCGTCTTCGTTGTGACCGGATGGCGGCTGTCCGACACTCGAAGCCTGCCTAATCTGCCAGGAGTCCGCTTCATGAGTGATGCCGTACGCTTCGACGACAAAGTAGTGATAGTCACCGGTGCCGGCGGCGGTCTCGGCCGCGCCCACGCGCTGCTGTTCGCCCGGCATGGCGCTAAAGTGGTGGTCAACGACCTGGGCGGCAGCACTCACGGCGAAGGCGCCAACGCCTCGGCGGCCGACCGCGTGGTGGCGGAAATCCGCGAAGCCGGCGGCACCGCCGTGGCCAACCACGACTCGGTGACCGACGGCGAGAAGATCGTCCAGTGCGCGCTGGACCAGTTCGGCCGCGTCGATGTGGTGGTGAACAACGCCGGCATCCTCCGCGACAAGACCTTCCACAAGATGGAAGACACCGATTGGGAGCTGGTCTACAAGGTCCACGTCGAAGGCGCCTACAAGGTGACCCGCGCGGCCTGGCCGCACCTGCGCGAGCAAGGCTACGGGCGGGTGATCTTCACCTCGTCCACCTCCGGCATCTATGGCAACTTCGGCCAGTCCAACTACGGCATGGCCAAGCTCGGCCTCTACGGCCTGACCCGCACTCTGGCCATCGAAGGGCGCAAGAACAACATCCTGGTCAATGCCATCGCCCCCACCGGCGGCACCCGCATGACCGAGGGCCTGATCCCGCCGCAGGTCTTCGAGCAGCTCAAGCCCGAGCTGGTCAGCCCGCTGGTGGTCTACCTCGGCAGCGAACAATGCCAGGAAACCTCCGGCCTGTTCGAAGTCGGCGGCGGCTGGGTCGGCAAGGTGCGCTGGGAACGCAGCCTGGGTGTCGGCTTCGACCCGCGCGAAGGCTTCAGCCCCGACGATGTGGCGGCCAACTGGCAGCGCATCTGCGATTTCGAGGGCGCGGCGCACCCGGCGGATAACGTCGAGGCGCTGAAGGAAATGATGGCGAACCTGCAGAAGTACACCCTCTGATCCCGCCAGTCCCGGTGCGGATTCGGCCAACGGGCTGAACAACTGCATCGGGAAGCACTATGTTGAAGGCCGGCAGTGTTGCCGGCCTTTTTCATGGGGCGCGGGAATCGATGGGCGAATGAGTTCGTCTTCGGCCTTGTGCTTTGTAGGAGCGAGCTCTGCTCGCGAATCGGCTTGCACAGAGGCTTCGCCAGCAGAGCTGGCTCCTACTGTAGGGGCGAATTCATTCGCCAAGGGATGCGCAGCATCCCCATGAACCCATTCGTCCATTCTTTCAGGAGTTCCCATGAGCATCCGCATCGAGAAGAACGGCCCGGTCACGACCCTGATCATCGACCGCCCGGCGGTGCGCAATGCCGTCGACCGGCCCACGGCGGAGGCGTTGGCGGCAGCGCTGCGGGCCTTCGAGGCGGACGAGCACGCCCGGGTGGCGGTGCTCACCGGCGCCGGTGGAACTTTCTGTGCCGGTGCCGACCTGGCGGCGGTGGCCGAGAGCGGTGAGCGGCGCAATCGACTGGAGCCGGACGGGGACGGGCCCATGGGGCCGAGCCGCATGCAGTTGTCCAAGCCGCTGATCGCCGCCATCGAAGGCTATGCCGTGGCGGGCGGCCTGGAGTTGGCCTTGCTGGCCGACCTGCGGGTGCTGGCGGAGGATGCGGTGCTCGGGGTGTTCTGCCGGCGCTTCGGTGTGCCGCTGATCGACGGCGGTACTGTGCGCCTGCCGCGCATCGTCGGCCAGGGACGGGCGCTGGACCTGATTCTCACCGGACGCCCGGTGGGTGCCGACGAGGCCCTGCGCATGGGCCTGGCCAATCGCGTGGTGACCCGGGGCGAGGCGCGGCAGGAGGCCGAAGCCCTGGCCGCGGAGATCGCCGCCTTTCCCCAGCGCTGCCTGCTGGCCGACCGGGCCAGTGTTTATGCCCAGTGGGAATTGCCGTTCGACGAGGCACTGCGCAACGAATTCCGGGGCGGCATGACGGTGATCGAAAGCGGCGAAACCGAAACCGGCGCCCGGCGTTTCGCAGAGGGGCAGGGGCGGCACGGGAAGTTTTGACGAATCTTTCGCGAATGAATTCGCTCCCACGGATCGAGTGCACACCAAGCCCGCTTTCGTAGGAGCCAGCTCTGCTGGCGAAGCGTTCGCCCCCGGATTTCGCCTGGGCTCATCCGGGCTACAGATCACTGCCTTGTAGGGGCAAATTCATTCGCCCAAGAGGTCAGCCGGGGACGGAGGCCAACCTCAATGCAATGCCGGCGAACGTTGGAGCTTGTGCAGGCGCTGACTGAGGGTGAGGCGCTGGGCATCGTCGTCGCAAAGCAACAGGGCGCGCTCCAGGTCGAAGCGTTCGGCCTGGGGGCAGTCCAGATGACGGTAGAGATCGGCGCGGGCCAGGTGGTCGGCGACGCTGGGCGGGCCGAGTTGCAGGACTCGCTCGGCGTCCTTCAGCGCCGCCAGGTAATCCTCGGCATGCAGATGCAGTTGGCGCAGGTTGCGCGAGAGCCGCTGGATCAGTTCGCGCTCGCCGCAGGTACGCAGGTGGGAGGCGTCCAGCTCCGCGCGTGGGCCGTACTGGCGGACCAGCAGTTCGCGGCAGTCACGGGTATACAGGCGGCGCCCGCCGCACGGATCGAGCAGGTGATCGGCGCCCGGTACGCGCAGCAGGAAGTGGCCGGGAAAGTTCACGCCCACCAGGGGAATCTCCAGTCGCCGCGCCAGCTCCAGGGCGATCAGTGCCAGCGACAGCGGCTGCCCCCGGCGCCGTTGCAGGACCCGGTGCAGCAGGGCGGCCTGCGGGCGTAGCGGGCTGTCCTCGTCTTCGTGAAAGTCCAGGGCGTTGAGCTGGCGCAACAGCGGCTGCGCCAGCTCGCGGATCGGCAGGTTGGGCAGGCCGGCGGCGAGCAGTTGCTGCAAGCCGGCGAACTCGCGCAGCACCTGCGCCGGGCGCAGCGCATCGTCGTGCTCGGCGGCGATCCACAGGGCCGCTTCGAAGGTATCCGGCGGGTCTCGTTCGAGGCAGGTGAGGCAGGCTTGGCGTGGGTTCATCGATTTCTCCACTGGCTCTTCGTTTGTAGTCTCCTGTTCAAATTTCGTCCAGTGCAGCGCCGCCGCTTCGTCGGGCGAGGCCGGAGGCTCCGCCTATACTCCTGATAACGACAAGCAAGGGAGCCCCAGCCATGTTTGCCATGATGGAAGCCGCCCGGCTCGAGGCATTGCATCTCGCCCAAGACCCCGCCACGGGCCTCAAGGCCATCATCGCCATCCACAACACCCGCTTCGGCCCGGCGCTCGGCGGTTGCCGCTATCTCGCCTATCCCGATCACGTCAGCGCCCTGCGCGACGCCATCCGCCTGGCCCAGGGCATGAGCTACAAGGCCGCCCTGGCCGGCATCGAGCATGGCGGCGGCAAGGCGGTGATCATCCGGCCGTCGCATGTGGATAACCGGGGTGCGCTGTTCGAGGCCTTCGGGCGCTTCATCGAAACCCTCAACGGGCGCTACATCACCGCGGTGGACAGCGGCACCTCCAGCGCCGACATGGACTGCATCGCCCAGCACACCCGCCACGTGACCAGTACCACCGCCGAGGGCGATCCGTCGCCGCACACGGCCATGGGCGTGTTCGCCGGCATCCGCGCCACGGCGCAGGCGCGCCTCGGCAGCGATGACCTGGAAGGGCTGCGGGTCGCCGTGCAGGGGCTCGGTCACGTCGGTTATGCGTTGGCCGAGCAGTTGGCGGTCGCCGGCGCCGACCTGCTGGTCAGCGACCTCGACCCCGGCCGCGTGCAGCTCGCGGTGGAGCAGCTCGGCGCGCGCCCGGTGGCCAGCGAGGCGCTGCTCACCACCCCTTGCGACATCCTCGCCCCGTGCGGGCTGGGTGGCATCCTCAACGCGGAGACCGTCGGCCAGTTGCGTTGCGCGGCGGTGGCCGGGGCGGCGAACAACCAGTTGGCCAGTGCCGAGATCGCCGACGAACTGGAAGCGCGCGGCATCCTCTACGCACCGGACTACGTGATCAATTCCGGCGGGCTGATCTACGTCGCGCTACGTCACCGCGGCGACGCGCTGCCGGCGATCACCGCGCACCTGTCGCGGATCGGCCTGCGCCTGACCGAAATCTACGCCCACGCCCAGGCCGACAAGCGGTCGCCGGCGCGGGTGGCCGATGCCCTGGCCGAGCGCCTGCTCTATGGCGAGGGCTGATTTTCCTTCCGGCTGGAAGGGCGGAAGCGGGCGGCATGACCGGTCACCCGTTCCCTTCGGACCCGCTGCCACAAGCGGCGGACTGAACCACGCGCCCACAAGGCGCCGAGGAGTGAAGCAATGCCTAACAAGATCGACCTTCCCTACACGAGGTACCTGGCCCCCGACGGACGCCTGAGCGGCGATCTCCCGGCCTGGGCCGACGACTTCAACCTGCTCACCCGACTCTACCGGCAGATGGTGCTGACCCGCCTGTTCGACCAGAAGGCGGTGGCGCTGCAACGCACCGGACGGATCGGCACCTACGCGCCGACCCTCGGGCAGGAAGCCATCGGCGTCGCCATCGGCTGCCTGATGCACCCCGAAGACGTGCTGATTCCCTATTACCGCGACACCGCCGTGCAACTGATGCGCGGCGTGAAGATGGAGGAAATCCTCCTCTACTGGGGCGGCGACGAGCGTGGCAGCGCTTACGTCGATCCGGCGGTGCGCGAGGACTTCCCATTGTGCGTACCGATCGCCACCCAGGCCCTGCATGCCTGCGGCGTGGCCAGCGCGTTCAAGATCCGCGGCGAGCACCGGGTCGCCGTGACCACCTGCGGCGACGGCGCCACCAGCAAGGGCGACTTCCTCGAAGCGCTGAACGTCGCCGGGGCCTGGCAATTGCCGGTGGTCTTCGTGGTCAACAACAACCAGTGGGCGATCTCGGTGCCGCGGCGCATCCAGTGCGGCGCGCCGACCCTGGCGCAGAAGGCGATCGGCGCCGGTTTCCATGGCGAGCAGGTCGACGGTAACGACATCCTCGCGGTGTACGACCGCATGCGCATCGCCCTGGAGCGCGCCCGCCACGGCAAGGGGCCGGTGCTGCTGGAGTGCATCAGCTATCGCCTGGGCGACCACACCACCGCCGACGATGCCACCCGCTACCGCCCGGCCGAGGAGGTCAAGCAGGCCTGGCAGGAAGAGCCGATCAAGCGCTTGCAGACCTTCCTCGCCAGCCAGGGGGTATGGGACGAGGGGCGCGAGCAGGCCCTGGTCGCCGAGTGTCAGGCCGAGGTGCAGGCCTCGGTGGACGTCTTCGAGGCTGCTGGTATCCAGCCGGTGGAATCGGTGTTCGAGCATGTCTACGCGCAATGGCCGGCGGTGCTGGCGGATCAGCGCGAAATGCTGCTGGAGCGCGCCGCACGGCGGGGAGGTGAGCGCCATGAGTGACAAGATCAGCCTGCTCGAAGCGGTCAACCTGGCCCTGCACCGGGCCATGGCCGAAGACGAGAACGTGGTGGTGCTCGGCGAGGACGTGGGCGTCAACGGTGGGGTGTTCCGTGCCACCCTCGGCCTGCGCGAGACCTTCGGCTTCAAGCGGGTCATCGACACGCCGCTGGCGGAAACCATGATCGGTGGTCTCGCGGTGGGCATGGCCGCCCAGGGCCTCAAGCCCGTGATGGAAATCCAGTTCATGGGCTTCATCTACGCGGCCATGGAACAGCTCGTCTCCCATGCCAGCCGCCTGCGCAACCGCACCCGTGGCCGCCTGACCTGCCCGCTGGTGCTGCGCACGCCGATGGGGGCCGGTATCCGCGCGCCGGAGCATCACAGCGAAAGCACCGAGGCGATGTTCGCCCAGATTCCCGGCGTGCGCGTGGTCATCCCATCCTCGCCGGCGCGGGCCTACGGGTTGCTGCTGGCGGCCATCGACGATCCCGATCCGGTGATCTTCCTCGAACCCACCCGGCTCTACCGGATGAACCCCCAGGTCGTCGTCGACGATGGCAAGCGCTTGCCGCTGGACACCTGCTTCACCCTGCGCGAGGGCAACGACCTGACCCTGATCAGTTGGGGCGCAAGCATCCACGAGACGTTGCAGGCGGCCACGCAACTGGCCGAGCGCGGCGTGTCGGCGGAGGTGATCGACGTCGCATGCGTCAAGCCGCTCGACCTCGATACCCTGGAGGCGTCGGTACGCAAGACCGGTCGCTGCGTGATCGTGCACGAGGCGCCGAAGAGCTGCGCGGTGGGCGCGGAGATCGCCGCCAGCCTCTACGAGCGCGTGCTGCTCGATCTGCAGGCACCGATCCAGCGGGTCACCGCGCCGGATATCCCGCCGCCGCTGTACCGCCTGGAGCAGCTCTACATGCCCGGGCCGGACGACATCCTGGCCGCGTGCGACACGGTGCTGAACTACGCGTGATCGAGCAGGGGCCGCTCGCTCCGGGAACGACCGGGGGACGCAGCCGAACAGGTTCTTTCCTGTGCCGGGCACCGTCAGCGGGCCGGGACAGGCGTGAGGAGACGAACATGAAATATTTCAAACTGCCCGACCTGGGCGAAGGGTTGCAGGAAGCCGAGATCGTCGAATGGCACGTCAAGGTCGGCGACACGGTGAAGGCCGATCAACTGCTGGTGTCGGTGGAGACGGCCAAGGCGCTGGTGGATATTCCCGCTCCGCACGATGGCGTGGTGGCGAAGACTTTCGGCAACGAAGGCGACATCCTCCATGTGGGTGAGCCGCTGATGGCCTACGAGGGCGAAGGCGATGCCGGCACCGTGGTGGGGCGGCTGGAGGGCGGCGAGGGGGCCCGGGAGGACAGCTTCTTCGTCGGCGCGGCGCCTTCCACCCGCGAGCACATGGCGCCGCGGGCTACCCCAGCGGTGCGTCAGTTGGCCCGCCAGATGGGCGTGGAGCTGAGTGGGCTGAGCGGTTCCGGGCCGGACGGCCTGATCACCCGAACCGACGTGGAGGCGGCGGCGAAGCAGTCCAGCGATCGCTTCGGCGGAGAGAAGCTGCGCGGCGTGCGGCGCAGCATGGCGATCAACATGGCGAGGTCGCATGCCGAAGTGGTGCCGGTGAGCATCTATGCCGATGCTGACCTGTATCGCTGGAAGGAAGCGCGCGACCCGCTGATCCGTCTGGGCAAGGCGATTGCCGCGGCGATCCAGGCGGAGCCGGTGCTGAACAGTTGGTTCGATGGCCGCAGCCTGTCGATCCGGACCCACGAGAAGGTGGACCTGGGCATCGCCGTGGATACGCCGGACGGCCTGTTCGTGCCGGTGTTGCGCGATGTCGGCTCGCGCTCGGCGGAAGACCTCCGGCAAGGCATGGCGCGCTTGCGGACGGATGTCCAGGCGCGTTCCATTCCGCCGCAGGAAATGATGGGGGCGACCATCACCCTGTCCAACTTCGGCACCCTGTTCGGCCGCTACGCCAACCCCGTGGTGGTGCCTCCGCAGGTGGCGATCCTCGGTGCGGGCGGTATCCGTGACGAGCCGGTGGCGATGAACGGCGAAGTGGTGGTCCACCCGATCCTGCCGCTGTCGCTGACCTTCGATCACCGGGCGGTGACCGGGGGCGAGGCGGCACGTTTCCTCAAGGCATTGGTGCGGGCATTGGAGGAGCCGTAAGGCGCGGCCTAGCGACCGGGCTCCGGGCACGGCGCGCGCCGCGTCGTGCCCGGGTCAGGCATGGACCGCGTCGCGGACCTGGGTCATCGAGGCCAGCAGGGCCGGGGACGCCTCGCCATTCTCGATCGCCAGGCCGAAGCGGACGCTCATGATGAAGCGCTCGAGCTTCTCCGGATCGCGCAGTTGCTCGGCGCTGATGAAGCGCTTCACCGCCACGCCATTGGCGTTGGACAGGGTGAGCACGATACTGCCGTCGGGCCGCTCGACGCTGAAGTTGACGAAGTAATCGGCCTGGAAAACATCGCTGATGCGCTTGAAGGGGTTGTCCATCGGTTAATTCCTGATCAGAAGAGTCTGCGAGGGTTGACCGATGGTAGGTGGTCAAAGTTCAAGCGGTGCGGCGACTTGCCGCTGTTCGGTTGTGCGCTGGCGCAAGGTTTCGACAAACGGTGGCCGGGCGCCCCGCGAAGGGGCAGGAAAATGGCTCTGGAATGCGTCTTTGCGCCATTCTGGCGCGGCTCGTGTGGCAGGCGTGAAGCGGCCCTTCAGAACGTTGCCGGATTGCTCGCGACCGACGTCAGGCGCCGGGCCTGTTTGAGGAATACGGTCAGTTCGCGGGCTGGCAGCGGTTTGCTGTAGAGGTAGCCCTGACCTTCGTTGCAGCCTTCGGCGATGATGTAGGCCTCCTGCTCGACGGTCTCCACGCCCTCGGCGATCACCTGCATGCCCAGGCTCCTGGCCAGTTGGATGATGGCGCGGACGATGGTGGCGTCGTCTTCGTCTTCCAGCACGTCCTGGACGAAGCCCTTGTCGATCTTGATCTTGTCCAGTGGCAGGCTCTTCAGGTAGCTCAGTGAGGAGTAGCCGGTGCCGAAGTCGTCGATGGCGATCAGCGCACCGGAGCGGCGCAGGCTGAGCAGGTGCTGGGCGGCGGTGGAGATGTCTTCCATCAGGCCGGTTTCGGTGACTTCCAGTTCCAGGCTGCGCGGCGGCAGGCGGTAGACCTGCATCAGGTTGCTGACCACGCGTGGAAGCTCGGTGTGGTGCAGTTGCACCGTCGACAGATTGACCGCCATGCGTAGTTCGGTGAAGCCCAAGTCGTGCCAATCGCGAAGTTGTTTGCACGCCTGATCGAGCACCCACTCGCCGATGGCGATGATGCTGCCGTTCTGCTCGGCCAGGGGGATGAACAGGTCCGGCGGAACCAGCCCATGCTGCGGATGCTGCCAGCGCAGCAGCGCTTCGGCACCGCTGACGTGGTGGTCGCGGTAGTCTACCTGCGGTTGGTAGACCACATGCAGTTCGCCGCGGCCGAGGGCGTCGCGCAGGTCTTTTTCCAGTTCGCGGCGGCGGCGCATCTCGCTGTCGACGCTGGCGATGTAGAACTGGTAGCGATTGCGCGAGCGGCTCTTGGCCAGGGTCATGGTCTGTTCGGCTTTCTGCAGCAGCTTCTCGGCGCTGTCGCCGTCTTCGGGGAAGAGGGTGATGCCGATGGTGGCGCGCAGGCGGACTTCCTGGAGATCCAGGCCGAACGGCACTTCCAGGTCGTCGAGGATGCTCTGCGCCAGTTCGGCGGCTTCGTAGGGCTGTTCGATGTTCGCCTGGACCAGGGCGAATTGGTCGCCGCCGAGGCGGGCAAGGGCGCCGAGACGGCCGCTGTGGCTGCGCAGGCGGTCGGCCAAGGCCAGCAGCAACTGGTCGCCGAGCTGGTAGCTGAACTGTTCGTTGATGCCCTTGAAGTCGTCCAGGCCGACGCACAGCACGGCGACCCGGCGTTGCAGTCGGCCGGCATCCTCGATGATCTGGCCGAGCTGCTGTTGCAGTTGCTGGCGGTTCGGCAGGCCAGTGAGGAAGTCGTACTGCGACATGCGCAGCAGGCTGTCTTCCGCTTCGCGCCGCAGGTAGCTGTTGCGCTCGATGGAGGCGAGTAACTGGTTGGCGGTGTTGATCCACAGGCCCAGCTCGTTCTTTTCGTGGCCCTTGAGCATGGGCAGCTTGTGTTCGCTGGGGCGGTCGGGGTTGATGTTGGTCAGGTGCTCGATGATCTTCGAGAGCGGCTTGGTCAGCATCAGGTGATAGACCAGGTACAGCACCAGGCCCATGGCCAGGGCGCGCAGTACGCCGGAGACGAAGATGATCACCGAACTGGCGACGAAGTCCTCGCCGTAGGGGGCGGTGTCCAGGGTGATGGTCAGGTCGCCGTAGTATTCGCTGTACGGGCCGCGGCCGACCAGTTGGGTGGTGAAGCTCTTTTCCTTGCCGAGGATGCGGTCGGTGAGGACGCGGGTCGGCAGGTCCAGCAGATCGCGCGAGCGTTCCGCCAGCATGGGCTCGCTGGGATGGCCGATAGCGGCGAAGCGCACCGATTCATGCTGGAACAGGCCCTCGATGACCTGCATGCCCATTTCCCGGTCGAGGCTGTAGACCGCCTGGGTCGACGGGTCGCGGAACATGCCGAGGATACGTTGCGCGTCGTTGGCTACAGCCTGGCGTGTCTTGTAGACATCGAAGACGATCTGCGCACAGCTCAGCACGACCCCGACAGCCAGCGCGGACAGCAGCACCACGCGGAGCAACTTCAAGGACAGGCTGTTTTTCTGGTCCAGCTTCAATGGCGATTCCTTAATGCTGGCGAAGTCAGTCGGGTGTGAGTATTGGCAAACGTAGGGTAGACGTCAAAGGGCCATCATTTTGCTTGCCGGTGAATTCGACCCGGAATGACCGATGGTAACGCATTGCCCTACAGTCAGTAGGCCTATCCATCTATGTCGGTTGGACGGCGACGGTCTTGAGCGCCGTTCGGCGGTTTTGTTGCAAGCAAGGCCAGGGCATGGCATGCCTGCCATCGTTTGGCGCTGTGGCCGCCGTATCCGGAGAAGCCCTTTCCGATGAACGGGATTGCCTGGCTATTGCATTCCCTCGATCAGCATCTGTTCGACAAAACTGTGCTCTACCGCTCGGGAAAGGTGAAGGGTGTTCGGCAGTTTCGCGATATCCCTCGAGGCTACGATGCGCGCCCTTTATCTGGACCTTCCTGAGGCTATGGGGATGCGAGCATTTCTGTTGTTGTTTCTCACCCTGGGATTCGCCATACCGGCCAGCGCCGCTACCGACGAAGCCATCAACACGGGGTGGGTCGTCATTGCCAGCGCCCTGGTGTTCTTCATGCAGGCCGGTTTCGCCCTGCTGGAGAGCGGCATGGCGCGGGCCAAGAACGCCGTCAACGTGATGATGAAGAACTATATCGACAGCTGCGCCGGCGGCGTCGTCTTCTGGCTGGTGGGTTTCGGCCTGATGTTCGGCATCAATCGCAGCGGCTGGTTGGGCATGAGCCATTTCGCTACCAGCGAAGGGGAGCCTTGGGACTTCACCTTCCTCCTGTTCCAGCTGATGTTCGCTGCCACGGCGGCCACCATCGCCAGTGGCGCCATGGCTGAGCGGACGCGGTACGGCGCCTATCTGGTCGGTGCGATCCTGATTTGCGGCTTCATCTACCCGATGTTCGGCAGCTGGGCCTGGGGCGGTGTCTATGGCGGCCAGGGTTGGCTGGCGCGTCTCGGCTTCGTCGATTTCGCCGGTTCCACCGTGGTTCATGGCATTGGTGCCTGGTGCGCCCTGGCCGGCATCCTGGTGCTCGGTCCACGCCTGGGGCGCTTCGGGCCGGATGGCGAAGCGCGGGTCATCCCCGGTCATAACCTGGGCCTGGTTGCGCTGGGCGGTTTCGTGCTCTGGCTCGGCTGGTTCGGTTTCAACGCCGGCAGCGCCCTGGAAATGAACGTCAGCCTCGGGCTGATCGCCCTCAATACCCATCTGGCAGCCGCAGCCGGCGCTCTGGGTGCGGTGCTGGCGCTACGCAGTTCCTCCAGCCCGGTTTTGCTGACCACTACGGTGAACGGTTCGCTCGGCGGCCTGGTGTCGGTGACGGCCGGCTGCGCCACCCTGGAGCCGTGCTTTGCCCTGCTGACCGGTTTGATCGCCGGCTTCCTGGTGGTGTTCGGCATGCGCCTGATGGAGCGCCTGCGGCTCGACGACGTGGTCGGCGCGGTGCCGGTTCACGGCTTCTCCGGTGCCTGGGGCACGCTGGCCGCCGGGCTGTTCTATGCGGGCGACCTGTTCGATCCGGCACGGGTCGGCGTGCAGTTGCTGGGTATCGCCTCGGCCTTCCTCTGGGCATTCCCGCTGGCGTTGATCATGTATCTGGTGATCGCCAAGACCATCGGCCTGCGTTCGTCGCCGCTGCACGAACAGCGCGGCCTGGATTATTCCGAGCATGCCGAGGTGGGGTATCCCGAGTTCAACCAGTCGGTGACGTTCGATAACAGCGAGCTGACGCGGAGGGGGTGAGATGAGTCTTTCGACCCGCCGGCGTGCCATCTATACCGGTCTCGCCGGCCATTTCTCCGAGGAGGAACTGCTGCCGCTGCTCTGGTTGTGGGAAACCAAGTATTCGGAAAAACCCTCTTTCGCCCTCAATGGGTTTCTCGCCGAAATCGCCGCGCTGAGCGAGCGTAAGCTGGAGCGCGCTCGGCTATACCGCGAACTGGTCGGGGCCCTGAGCGGCCCCGTCAGTCAATTGCTGCCGGACCCCGAAGCCCGCCTGCAGGCCTGGCGCCGCAAGCATGGCGTAGTCGCGCCGAAGAGTGCAGCGGCGACGCCTGACGATCAGGCGCGGGAAACCTTCGAGGCGCTCGCCGATGCCCTGTTCGGCTTGGTCGACCCGGAGCGGCTGCCGCAACTGTGCCGACAGGCGGCCAACAACCTGAATAGCCTGCGTACCGATGCCGGCGTACGACTGCGCCTGCGCAGTTGGTTGGACCAGTACGGCCGCCTGGGAGCGGCGGGGTTGGAGCTGGACCACCTGAAGATGCTGCTCAACCTGATCTACATCGGACTCTGCGAGCTGCTCGGCCCGGTACTGGCCGATCAGACATTGACCCGCGCGGTGCAGCAGGTGGAGCGGTTGGGGCTGCCGATGTCGCCGCAGAAGTTGTTGTAAGGGATTGCGAAAGGAAGGCTCAGTCGTTGTGAGGGGCTTCTGAGCCAAACCGACTAGCGAGTTCGCAGACACCTCTTGTTTCGCCACCGGCGAGTTACTCCTGGCAGTGGTCCCAGAAGGTGACCAAGAGGGTTTGCGCTGACATCCGAACCCAAAAAGAAAACCCGGCGCAGGCCGGGTTTTCTTTTGGATCAGCGAGAGGCTCAGGCGGCGAAGTTCTTCGCTACGAAGTCCCAGTTGACCAGGTTCCAGAACGCTTCGACGTACTTCGGACGCAGGTTGCGGTAGTCGATGTAGTAGGCGTGTTCCCAGACGTCGCAGGTCAGCAGCGGGGTGTCGCCGCTGGTCATCGGGTTGCCCGCGCCGATGGTGCTGGCCAGGGCCAGGGAGCCGTCGGCCTTCTTCACCAGCCAGCCCCAGCCGGAGCCGAAGGTGCCGATGGAGACCTTGCTGAACTCTTCCTTGAACTTGTCGAAAGAGCCGAAGGCCGCGTTGATGGCGTCGGCCAGGGCGCCGGTGGGCTGGCCACCGCCGTTCGGGCTCATGCAGTTCCAGTAGAAGGTGTGGTTCCACACCTGGGCGGCGTTGTTGAAGATGCCGCCGGAAGAGGTCTTGACGATGTCTTCCAGGCTCTTGCCTTCGAATTCGGTGCCCGGAATCAGGTTGTTCAGGTTCACCACGTAGGTGTTGTGGTGCTTGTCGTGGTGGTATTCCAGGGTTTCGGCGGAAATGTGCGGCTCAAGGGCGTTCTTTTCGTACGGCAGCGGCGGCAATTCGAAAGCCATGGTTATCTCCTTCATTCATCAGACAAGGCAAGGGTGCGGCAAGCGCCAGGCCGTCACGGGTCGGCCCGATAATGCGGCAGGAGTTCGACTCCTTTGTTCCGCGAAGGCCGGATCATAGCACCGGGTGGGGGGCATATCCACGCAGCATCTGTAGGGGAAAGGCGTGCGCCAGGGCCTTTGAGGAACCCCGTTCCCTCGGTGGACAACGGGGCTGTTGCGAATGTTCCGGTCAGTCGCCGAGCAGCAATTGCATGGCCACGGCGAACATCATGAGCGCCACGCCGAGATCGAGCAGGCGCCAGGTCGCCGGACGCGCCAGCCAGGGTGAGAGCCAGGCGGCACCGAGGGCGAGGCCGAAGAACCAGGCCAGCGAGGCGCTGGCGGCACCCAGTGCGTAAGCGCCCGGCTCGGCCTGCTGGGCACCTAGGGAGCCGATCAGCAGCACGGTGTCCAGGTAGACGTGCGGGTTGAGCAGCGTCACCGCCAGGGCAGTGAGCAGCACGGCGCGACGCGAGCGGGGCCCGGCATCCGCCGCCTGCTCCAGCCCTTGCGGGCGAGCGGCGCGAAGCAACGCCTTGGTCCCGTACCAGAGCAGGAACGCCGCGCCGCCCCAGCGTGCCACGGCCAGCAGTGTCGGGCTCTGCAGCAGCACTGCGGCCAGGCCGAACACCCCGGCGGAGACCAGTACCGCATCGCACAGCACGCAGAGCGCGGCCACCGGCAGGTGGTGTTCACGGCGCAGGCTCTGGGCCAGGACGAAGGCGTTCTGCGCGCCGATGGCGACGATGAGGCCGGCGGCCACCAGCAAGCCGTTGAGATAGCTCTGCCACATGTCAGTGCTCCTCCGGGTGGGCCAGTTGGCGCAGGGCGGCGAGAGCGCGTTCGGCGTCGTCGCGGGCGACGAACAGGTGATCGTGGTAATAGCCAGCGATCACGTTGCAGCTGATCCCGGCCTCGGCCAGCGCTTTGGAAAAGGCGGCGGTGAGGCCGACGGCCGCCAGCGAGGAGTGCACGTCCAGGGTGATCCAGGCGGCGACATAGCCGAAGGCGAGCCCGAGCCGCTGCGCGTCCTGACGTTCGAGGATCACGGTCAGCCCTTCCTGTTCGCGGAAGCTGCCGAGCGGTACGAGGCCCGTCGGAAGGCTGTGGTCGGGTAGCGAGCAGAACACGTAGTCGCCGGGATTGAGCCGGGCGCTGAGATTTCGGAGCAGCAGGGACAGGGAGGTTTCGCCAGTCATGGTCGTTGTCTCGGGCAGTGAAAACGTACTGGCGAGTCTGGAGAGGATCGCTGTATAAGAAAAACGAATCCTGGTTATCAGTCATTAGGAAAATAGATGTTCGATTACAAGCTGCTCGCCGCGCTCGCTGCTGTGGTGGAGCAGGCCGGCTTCGAGCGGGCCGCTCTGGTGCTGGGCCTGTCGCAGTCGGCGGTGTCGCAGCGGATCAAACTGCTCGAGGCGCGGGTCGGCCAGCCGGTGCTGGTGCGGGCGACGCCGCCCCAGCCCACCGAGCTGGGCCGGCGCCTGCTCAACCATGTCCAGCAGGTGCGTCTGCTGGAGCGCGACCTGCAAGGCCAGGTTCCGGCGCTCGACGAGGGCGGGCAGCCGGAGCGCCTGCGCATCGCGATCAACGCCGACAGCCTGGCGACCTGGTGGGCGCCGGCAGTGGCCGATTTCTGCGCCGAGCACCGGGTGTTGCTAGACCAGGTAGTGGAAGACCAGGAGGTCGGGCTCAAGCGCATGCGCGCCGGCGAGGTGGCGGCCTGCGTCTGTGCTGCCGAACGTCCTGTGGCCGGGGCGCGCAGTCTTTTGCTGGGCGCCATGCGCTATCGGGCGTTGGCCAGTCCGGCGTTCATCGCGCGGCATTTCCCCACCGGGGTGACTCCCGCAGCATTGGCTCGCAGCCCGGCCATCGTGTTCGGGCCGGACGATTTCCTCCAGCATCGGTATCTGGAGTCGCTGGGCGTGGCGGGGGGATTCGTCTATCACCTCTGTCCGTCTTCCGAAGGCTTTGTCCGCCTGACATCGGGCGGACTCGGCTGGGGGCTGGTGCCGGAGTTGCAGGTGGCCGGCGAACTGGCCCGTGGCGAGCTGGTCGAGCTACTGCCGGAGCGGCCGGTGGATGTGCCGCTCTACTGGCACCACTGGCGCAACGGCGGCGAATTGCTCGGCGAACTCACCCGTCGACTCGTTCGGGCGGCTGAGCGGTTGCTGGTGCGTTGAGGGCCACCCGCTTGGCTCGCTGCGCCACGGCAGCGAGCCGGTGCGAGTGCTAGAGTCGGCATTCATAAGAAGGACGGAGCGACGATGAAGATTCTGGTGACCGGAGCGAGTGGTTTCATCGGTGGGCGTTTCGCCCGCTTCGCCCTGGAGCAGGGGCTGAGCGTGCGGGTCAACGGTCGGCGACCGGAGGCGGTGGAGCACCTGGTGCGGCGCGGTGCCGAGTTCGTCCAGGGCGATCTGGCCGACCCCGAACTGGCCCAGCGCCTTTGCCAGGATGTCGAAGCAGTGGTGCATTGCGCCGGTGCGGTGGGTGTCTGGGGGCGGTACGCGCATTTCTACCAGGCCAACGTGCAGGTCACCGAGAACGTCGTCGAGGCTTGCCTCAAGCAGCATGTGCGGCGGTTGCTGCACCTGTCGTCTCCGTCCATCTACTTCGACGGGCAATCTCACGTGGGACTGCGTGAGGAGCAGGTGCCCAAGCGCTTTTCCGACCATTACGGCGCGACCAAGTACTTGGCTGAACAGAAGGTTTTCGGGGCCGAGGAGTTCGGCCTGGAGGTGATCGCCTTCCGTCCGCGCTTCGTCACCGGCGCCGGAGACACCAGCATCTTCCCGCGACTAATCCAGATGCAGCGCAGGGGGCGGCTGTCGATCATCGGCAACGGCCTGAACAAGGTCGACGTCACCAGCGTGCAGAATCTCAACGATGCGCTGTTCAGCGGCCTGCTGGCGGGCGGCGAGGCGCTGGGCAAGGTGTACAACATCAGCAACGGCGCACCGGTGCCCTTGTGGGATATGGTCAACTACGTGTTTCGCCAACTCGGCTTGCCGCCGGTCACCCGGCACATGCCCTATCCGCTGGCCTATGCCGTCGCTGCGCTCAACGAAGCGGTATGCAAGGTACTGCCCGGACAGCCGGAGCCCACGCTGTTCCGCCTCGGGGTGGCGGTGATGGCCAAGGATTTCTCCCTCGATATCACCCGGGCCCGGCAGTACCTAGACTACGACCCGCAGGTCAGCGTCTGGACCGCGCTGGACGAATTCTGTGCCTGGTGGCAGGCGCAGGGACTGTGACGACTCAGGCTTCGCCCTTGATCTCCTTCAAGTGCTTGTACACGGTCGCACGCCCCATGTTCAGTACGTTGGCCACATAGTTCGCGGCGCTCCGGCCCTTGAAAGCACCTTCCGCATGCAGGGCTTCCACCAGTTCGCGCTTGTGCTCGCGGGTGAGCCTGTTCAGGCCCAGTTGGCGCTGGCGCAGCCAATTGTGCAGGAAGGTGTTGATGCGCTCCTGCCAGTCATCACGGAACAGGGCGTCCGGCTGCGGGATCAGTTGGGTCGGCGAGAGGAACAGGTCGAGCGCCGCCTTCGCGCTTTCGAACAGGGAAATGTTCAGGTTGATGCACAACATGGCGATTGGCGTGCCCGCGGCGTCGCGCAGGACAGTGCTGACCGAGCGGATTTTCTGGCCGTCCCAGTTGAGCTTCTCGTAAGGGCCGATGTTGCGTTCGCCGTTGTCGTCGCTGAGCAGGTCCAGTAGCGCGGCGTCGTCGCCGATGCGCCGCTTGGATAGGTTGTTGGCGATGTAGTCCACCGATTGGGTGCGCAGGTCGTGCAGCACCACTTCGGCATGGGGGAAGAACAGGGTGGCGATGGCATCGGCGATGGCCCGGTAGTTCTCCAGGGCGGGATCTTGGCGGGGCGGCGTCATGCGGTTGCGTGCTCCTGGGCTGGCGCCCGCCGGTGTCTGGCGGGCGCAGGGAGTGTGCCGCAAAGCGTCCGGGGCGTCACCACAGGCGCGTCGGCGAGAGGCCGTCGGCGCTCAGGCCGAAGCCGGCCAGCGTGGCCGGCAGCGGCTCGCCACGGACCAGCGCGGCGCAGGCCTGGCCCATCGCCGGCGAAGTCTGGATGCCGTAACCGCCCTGGGCCGCGACCCAGAAGAAGCCCGGCGCCTGCGGGTCGTAGCCGCCCACCAGGTCGCCATCGGCAACGAACGAGCGCAGCCCGGCCCAGGTATGGGCGGGGCGACGGATGCTCAGGCTGGTGGCCTCTTCGATCTGGTAGATGCCCATGGCGATGTCCAGCTCTTCCGGCTGCACGTCGTGGGGTTCGACCGGGTCGGCATTGGCCGGCGAGCCGAGCAACATGCCGGCGTCCGGCTTCATGTAGAAGGATTCATCGAGGCTGACCAGCATCGGCCAGCGGTGGGCTTCCACGCCTTCCGGCGCGGCGAAAATGAAGGCGGCGCGGCGTTTCGGCTGGAGGCCGATCGGCCGGACCCCGGCGAGGTTGGCGATGCGGTCGCACCAGCCGCCGGCGGCATTGATCAGGACCGGAGCGCGATAGGTCCGCTCGGCACTGCGCACTTCCCAGGCGTCGCCGCTGCGCTGGATAGCGAGTGCTTCGGTCGCGCAGTCGATCCGGCCACCGTGCCGGCGGATTCCACGCAGGTAGCCCTGGTGCAAGGCATCGGTGTCGATGTCGGCGGCGGAGGGGTCGTACAGCGCACCGTGGACCTTCTCCCGGCGCAATACGGGAATCAGGGCGCAAGCCTGGTCGGCATCGAGCAGGCGCACCTGGGTCACGCTGGCCAAGGCACTGTGGTATTGGCGTTCGAGTTCCTCGCGGTCGCCGCTGAAGTTCACGGTCAGCTCGCCGCGCGGGGACAGCAGCGGATGTTCGGCGAAGCCCTCCGGCGGGTTGTCGAAGAAGGTCCGGCTGGCCGCCGTCAGTGCCCGTACTTGCGGCGTGCCGTAGGCGACGGTGTAGAGCGCGGCGGAGCGTCCGGTCGAGTGGTAGCCGGGTTGGGGCTCGCGTTCGATGAGCTGTACGCGGCCATGGGGCGCCAGGAAGTAGCCGGTGGATGCGCCGGCGATACCGGCGCCGATGATGAGGAAGTCCGCTTCGATCATGGTGGGCTCACAGGAGACGGTGGAGGGCGTTGGCCAGGGCGATGTCTTCCAGGCCGAGGCCGATGGAGCGGAAGAATACCGGGCGGCGGTAATCGGGACGCTGCGCCTTGTCGCTCAGCAGCTCCGGCAGGTCGCCGCGGATGTCCGCGCTGTTCCAGCCATGCCGTTCGCCGGCCAGCAGCATTTCGCCGGCGGCGCCGGGTGTCGTGGACCGGTAGTCGCAATAGACGTCCATACCCGCCAGGCTTTGCGGCGGCACTTCGTGCGCCCTGGGCGCGTTGGTGCTAATTGAGGTGACCAGGGCCGGCTTGGCCAGGGCGAGCGGGTCGAGCACCGGGGTGGCGGACGAGGTACAGAGCAGGATGACATCGGCACCTTCCACCGCGTCCGCCAGATCGACGACGATCTCCAGGCGCGGATCGAGGGCGCGGAGTTCCTGGCGGGCCTCCGCAGAGGCCTGCGCGAGCCGGGGCGAATGCAGGCGGATGTCCTGCCAATCGCGCAGGCCCTTGACGTAGCGCAAATGCGCACGAGCCACCGGGCCGCTGCCGATCACCGCCAGGCGGCGTGCGTCGGCGGGAGCCAGGGCCTCCACTGCCACCGCCGTGGTCGCCGCGGTGCGCGCGGTGGTCAGGCTGCCGGCGTCGCAGAGCAGCAGCGGCTGGCCGGTTTCCATGGACATCAGCAAGGTCCAGGCGCTGACCAATGCACCCTGTTCGCGCTTGATGTAGGGCGACGTCTTGACCCCGTAGACGCCCTCGCGCGACAGGACGCCGAGGTAATTGATGAAGTCGCCGCTCGCATCTGGGAATTCGACCAGCTGCTGGGCCGGTTGCACGGCGTGGCCGGCGGCGAGGTCGCGGAACATGTCGGCCATGGCCTGGTGGACGTCGATCCGGGCGAGCAGGCGTTCCGCTTCGGCCTGTTCGATCACGTAGGGGGTAGGGCGCATCGGGCGACTCCAATATGAACTGTTTGTCCATATTGGATTTTATAGTCCATATCGGCAAGAGGCCGTGCTCATCCCCTTAAGCCGATGACGCCTTTCTATCCGTGCGGGCCGCTCCTGAAACGAAAAAGGCGAAGCACCGGGCTTCGCCTTTTGTCGTTCCACTTGCGCTTCAGTGCTTGCGCGGCACCGGCTTGAGCAGCTCGGCGGGCGGCATTTCGCAATGAATCTTGCGCCCCAGCAGCTCTTCGATGGGCGGCAGGGCGAAGGCATCGTCCTCGCCGGCGAAGCTGATGGAGGTGCCGCTGGTGCCGGCACGGCCGGTCCGGCCGATGCGGTGGACGTAGTCGTCCGGGTCTTCCGGCAGGGTGAAGTTGATCACGTGGCTGATGCCTTCGACGTGGATGCCGCGGCCGGCCACGTCGGTGGCGACCAGCACGCGAATCTTGCCTTCGCGGAAGCCTTCCAGGGTCTTGATCCGCTTCTGCTGCGGGACGTCGCCGGACATCTGGGCGGCGCTGACGCCGTCCTTGGTCAGGCGCTCCTCGATGCGGCGCACTTCGTCGCGGCGGTTGGCGAAAACCATCACCCGGGTCCAGTCGTTCTGCACGATCAGGTTGTACAGCAGCTTGTACTTGTCGTTGCTGGCCACGGCGTAGACGTGCTGTTCGACGGTATCGCTGGCGACGTTCTCCGGCTCGATCTCGACGATCGCCGGGTCCACCGTCCACTGCTTGGCCAGGTTCATCACGTCTTCGGTGAAGGTGGCGGAGAACAGCAAGGTCTGGCGCTCGCCCTTGTACGGGGTCTGGCGGATGATCTGGCGCACCTGCGGAATGAAGCCCATGTCGAGCATGCGGTCGGCTTCGTCGAGGACCAGCACCTCGACCATGTCCAGGTGCACTTCGCCGCGCTGGTTGAAGTCCAGCAGGCGGCCCGGCGTGGCGACCAGGATGTCACAGTAGCGCGACTCGAGCTGCTTGAGCTGCTTGTCGAAGTCCATGCCGCCGACGAAGCTCATGACGTTGAGGCCGCTGTACTTGGTCAGGTCCAGGGCGTCCTTGGCGATCTGCACCACCAGTTCCCGGGTCGGCGCGATGATCAGCGCGCGTGGCTCGCCCATGTAGCGCTCTTTCGGCGGCGGGGTGGTGAGTAGTTGAGTGATGGTGGAGATGAGGAAGGCGGCGGTCTTGCCCGTGCCGGTCTGGGCCCGGCCGATGGCGTCGCGCCCCTTCAGGGTGTGGCCGAGGACCTGGGCCTGGATCGGTGTGCAGTAGGGAAAGCCGAGGTCATGGATGGCATGCATCAGCCGTGGGTCGAGATCGAAGTCGTGGAAGCGGGTCTTGCCTTCGGCCGGCTCGACCACGAAGTCCTCCAGCTTCCAGTTATCCACCGGCTTGGCCGGGCGCTCACGGCGTGGTTTATCCGATTTCGGCTTGTCCGCCTTGCGTTCCGCGTTCTCGCCTTTACGGGCTTCGTCGCCAGTGCGCTTTTCGGAAGCCGGGCGTGGCGGTTTCGACTTGGGAGTGCTGCGCTTTTCGTCGTCGACAGTGCGGGGGGAGGCGGGGGAAGGTGCCGGGCCGGATACGGGCGCTTCGCCCTTGCCAAAAATTTTTTTGAGTGCTTTGAGCACGGTAATCTCATCAGTTGGTTAAGGAGTGAACGGCCGCCAGTGTAAAGCAATAAACCGGCGCGGCGAAATATTGCTCAATCGCCGGCCTGAGGGTCAAATGTGACCGGTTGGTCAGTCCTCCGGCAAGTTATCCCGCAGCAGGCGACGCACATTGTCGCCCATGATCGCGGCGATCTCGTCGCGGCTGAAACCGGCTTCCAGCAGGCCGTCGGTGAGTTGGGCCAGGCCACTGGCGTCGAACGGTGTACGTACGGTGCCATTGAAGTCCGACCCGAGGGCCACGTGGGCCACGCCTACCTGGTCGGCGGTGTAGCGGATCGCCTTGACGATGGCCGCCACCGAAGTGGCGCAGACCGCCGCGTCCCAGTAGCCGATGCCGATCACCCCGCCGGTGGCGGCGATCCCTTTCAGATACGCATCGCTGAGGTTGCGCGGGCCCGGACAGGTGCCGGCGACGCCGCCGTGGGAGACCAGCACCGGCCGGCGGGCGATGGCCAGGACATCGTCGATCAGAGCTGGAGACGCGTGGGCCAGGTCCACCAGCATGTGTTTCTGCTCCAGGCGGGCGATCACGTCGCGGCCGAAGGGCGTCAGTCCGCCTTTGTTCAGGCCATGGGCCGAGCCGCCGACCTCGTTATCGAAGAAGTGGGTCAGCCCGGCGATGCGGAAGCCGGCATCGTAAAGGCGGTCGAGGTTTTCCAGCCTGCCTTCCAGTGGTTGCAGCCCTTCGGTGGCTAGCAGGGCGGCGACGCGCTGTGGGTCTCTGCTCCAACGCTCCAGGAAGGTGTCCAGTTCGCGGCGATTCGTCACCACTACCAGGCGCCCGTCGCTGGCCGCGGCAGCCTCATGCAATTTGCGGCTCTGGTAAAGGGCGCGCTGCAACAGGCTGTTCCAGGTTTCCCGTGGCCAGCGCTGGGCCATCGCCAGCAGGGTGATGTTGTCGGCATCGCTGTCGTTGCGCTGGTAGTTCAGCCAGCGTGGGGTCTTGGTGACGGTGGAGAACACCTGCAGCGCGACGTGCCCCTCCAGCAAGCGCGGCAGGTCGGAGTGGCCGTAGTTCCGGCGTTGCAGCAGGTCGCGTTCCCAGAGCAGGGCATCGTTGTGCAGGTCGGCGATGAACAGGCGCTGGTGGACTTGCCGGGCTGCAGCGCTGGCCGGGTAGGGCGGAGTGTTCTCGACGCTGTTCAGGAAGCGGTCGAGCAGGGGCGGCAGGCTGAAGAAAATCGCCAATCCCGACACGGCCAGGATCAGCAGGACGACGAGAGCTTTGCGCATGGGAAGCATCCGGCTTCGGGTGTCCTCGGCACTGTAGCAGGCCGGGGCGCGCTCAACCGCAGAGTCGGTTGCGACCTTCCTGCTTGGCCTGGTACAGCGCCGCATCGGCGCGGGCGATCAGGTCTTCCAGGCTGTCCGACGCCTCCATCTGGGCCAGCCCGATGGATACGGTGACGCCCGGCAGCATGCCCACCGGCGAATAGAAGGTGCCGACCTGCTCCAGGCTCTGGCGCAGCCGCTCGCCAATGTTGCGCGCTTCGGCCGCGCCCAGTTCCGGCAGGAGGATGACGAATTCTTCGCCGCCGTAGCGGGTCATGTTGTCCTTGGGGCGGAGCTGGTTGCGCAGCGTGTGGGCGACCAGGCAGAGGGCATAGTCGCCGGCCAGGTGGCCGTGCTGGTCGTTGTAGGCCTTGAAGTGGTCCACGTCGAGCATCAGCATGCTCATCGGCTGGTTGTTGAAGGCGCAGCGGGTGCTTTCGCGCTGGAAGACATGCTCCAGCCAGCGCCGGTTGAACAGGCCGGTCAGGGTATCGACGTTGGCGTTCTGCTCGGTATCGAGGATGATCCGGTTGCCCTGGCGGACCCGCTCGCAAAGCAGCTCCAACAGGTTTTGCATCAACTGGGGAGACTCGTTGAAGAGTGTCATCAGCGACTGGCGATGCAGGCGCAGGACCAACGACCGTTCGTTGGCCACGACATAGGCCGAGGGCCGGTCGTTGTCGATGAAGCTGATTTCCCCCGCACACTCACCCGGTTCCAGCGTGCTGACCGGCTGGTTATCGAGGGAGCCGAGATAGACCTTGAGCTGCCCTTCGAGGAGCAGATAGAGGAACTGGTTGCGGTTGAACGGGGAGAGCAGGATTTCCCCAGCCTCGAGTTCACAAGCGCGGAATTCCTTGAGCAGGTGCTTCAAGCTGCTGGCCGCCACGTTCTGAAAAAGGCGCAGATGGCGGATCTGCTGCAGGTTTTCCTGCCAGTGGGCGGTTTTCATCGCAGCGAGGACGTGCAGAGGCTGGTGGGAATAGGCATCGCGATATCGTCCCTGGGTGGCGAATACCGGCTTTGACATTATTCCAGCGCCAAAGTTCTGGCAACGCTTGCCGAAAGTTGGGCCGACCATCGGTCGGCCTTTCTTTCCTAACTGGCGATCAGTTCAAATTTCACCGGGAAGGGTGCCAGCCGCCGCTCGATTTCCGCCCGACGCTGCGCATCCAGCGCCGGCACCCGGATGTCCGCCCGTTGGCCGTGCCGGTCGTCGTTGCGGACCTCGATGCTTATTCCCGCATCCAGCGGTTGCAGCACGGATTCGAAGACGCGACGAATGGCGTCGAAGCGCAGCGCCGGCTTGAAGGTCTTGCCTACTGCGGTGACCGGAATGGCGTCGATGATCCATACATCCTTGGGGATCGCCGCGCGTTCCGGTATGTGCGCGGCGGCGTGCTCGAGCAGTTCCGCCTCGCTGGCTTGGGCGCCGGGCTTCAGTTGCACATAGACCACCGGCAGTTCGCCGGCCTTCTCGTCCGGCTTGCCGACCGCCGCGGCCATGGCGACGGCAGGGTGCTTGTGCAGGGCTTCCTCGATCAGTTGCGGGTCGATGTTATGGCCGCCGCGGATGATCAGGTCCTTGCTCCGGCCGGTGAGCCAGATGTAGCCGTCGGTGTCCATCCGGCCGAGATCGCCGGTGTTGAACCAGTCGCCGTCGACCCAGATGTCCTTGTTCTTGCTCGCTTGCAGGTACCCCTTGAACACCGTGATACCGCGCAGGCAGACGTTGCCGATCTCGTTGGTCGCCGCATCGCGCAGGAAGTTGCCCTGTTCGTCGAGGACCTTGATGGCGACTTCGCAGTAGGGCATGCGCAGGCCGATGGAGCCCGGCCGCCGCTCGCCCGCCGGCGGGTTGCCGCAACTGCCGCAGGTGCCTTCGGTGAGGCCGTAGCCTTCGATCAGCTTGAGTCCGGTCTTGCCTTCGAACTGGCGGATCAGCTCCACCGGCATCGGCGCGGCGCCGCACAGGGCGTAGCGCAGGCTGGACAGGTCGTGACCTTCGCTGGGGATTTGCAGGAGCCCGGCATAAATAGTCGGAACCCCGCTGAAGAAACTGACCCGGTGGCGCTCGATGATCTTCCAGAAGTTCTGGATCAGGCTCGGGTTGCGGTAGCCCTGGGGTGTGGCCAGGAGCACTTGGGCATTGCGGAAGAAGGGCGCCAGCCCGGTGACCATTACCCCGTTGACGTGGAACAACGGCAGGCCGCAGAGGGTGGTGTCGCTTTCGCCGAAATCCAGCAGGAAGGCCAGGATCATTGCCATCGCCACTTCGTTACGGTGGCTGTGCGGCGCCAGCTTGGGCGTGCCGGTGGTGCCGCCGGTATGGAAATAGGAGGCGATGTCGTCCGGCTGGATGTCCCGGCCGCTTTCCAGCCGGTCGGCCGGGCAGGCGGCGATCAGTTCGTCGAAGTCCAGCACCCCTTCCGGCAACGGGCCGCGCTGGGCCTTGATGGCATTGCGCTGCGGTTCGGGCAGCAGGTTCGCCAAATCCACGGTGACGATGGCGTTCAGGCCGGGCAGGTGGTCGCGCAGGCCGGCCACCTTGTCCCACAGGTCGGTGCCGGGGAAGGGGGCCAGGGTCACCAGCACCTCGGAGTCGGAGGCGCGGATCAGTTCGGCGATGTGCTCGGGTTCGAGCAGGGGGTTGATCGCATTGACGATACCGGCCGCTTCGCCGCCCCAGAGGGTGAGGTGCGTGTGCGGCAGGTTCGGCAGGAGAAAGGACACCGCCTTGCCGGGTCGGATGCCCAGGCGGTGGAAGGCGTTGGCGGTCTGGGTGATCCGGGCGAACAGTTCGGCGTAGGTCAAGCGGTAGGGCGTCTCGTCCGCCGTACCCTGGAGCAGGAAGGTCAGCGCCGGTGCATCCGGGTTGCGCTGTGCGCTGCGGCGCAGCAGGTCATAGGTGCTGGAAGGCATGTCGCGCGCTTCCAGCGGGGTTTCTTCGATTCGTTCGACATCACGCAGCGAGGCTATTGGGGGAATGCGGTTCGCGTTCATGGTCCCTTCTTGTTGTCGAGTCGAGGTCAGCCGAGACGTTCGCTCAGCCAGTCAGCGATATCGCGTACTTCTTCCGGCAACACCTCGTGGCCCATCGGATAGTCCTTCCAGCCCACCGGCACTCCGCGGGCGGCCAGATAGTCGTGCGCCGCACGGCCGAGAGCCATGGGCACCACGTCGTCGAAGGTGCCATGCAAACAGAGCGCCGACAGTTGTTGTTTTGTATCCGCGAGTGTCGCTTCGTCGGAGAACGTCGGCGCGTAGGTGGACAGCGCCAACACCCCGCCGAGCGCTCCCGGCCAGCGCAGGTAGGCGGTGTGCAGGACCACCGCGCCGCCCTGGGAGAAACCGGCGAGCACGATCCGCTCCGGTGCGATGCCGGCGGCGACCTGACTCTCGATCAGGTCGGTCACCTGGTGGGACGATTGCTCAAGTTGATCGAGGTCCACCGCGCGTGCCACCGGGCTCATGGCCAGGATGTCGTACCAACTGGGCATTTCCCAGCCGCCATTGATGGTCACCGGGCGGGTTGGCGCCTGCGGGAGAACGAAGCGTGTGGTGTCCAAACGCTCCTGCAAGGCCTCGGCTACCGGCAGGAAGTCGTAACGGTCCGCCCCCAGTCCGTGCAACCAGATGACGCACGCATCGGCCTCCTGTGTGGGGTGAAGAATCAAGGGTTCGGTCATCGGAGGCTCCAGTGCAGTGCGCGGGCACCATTTTGGTGCGCTACGCTTTCAGGGGGTGGGCGAATCCGTGAAGAAGATGTCGCAAGGCTAAAACTTTTGCTCTTGACCTCTTCCGATCGCATTTCGAACGCCGCTCTGGTACGGGCTTTGCTAAGTCAGCACCGGACTGAAGATATGGCGCTTTGCCGGTAACACAGCGCGCAGAGCATGCGCCATATAACAGACAGAAGCCGTCCCGGCGGCTTCAATAGGTTCGCTAAGCGCTGCGGCTGGCGCAAGGTGAACGATTCGTCTCCAGCCCATTTGACCAATGGGCGAGGCGGGTTTTATGGCTGACGGAAAAACGGCCAACTAGACTCCGCCTTAGGCCTGCACCCCGGTCGATCCTGCTGGCGCCGATAGGATCGAACGTGCCCCACAAAGGTACGGTGGAAGGGCCGAGACTCCAACACAACAAAAGCAACTGGAGGTTTTGATGAAAATGGTGAAAACCACCCTGGCTGTGCTGACCACTGCTGCAGTGCTCGGCGTCAGCAGCTTCGCGCAGGCGGGCGCGACCCTGGACGCAGTGAAGAAGAAGGGCTTCGTGCAGTGCGGTATCAGTGATGGTCTGCCGGGCTTCTCCTACGCCGACGCCAAGGGCAACTACAAAGGGATCGACGTCGATGTTTGCCGTGCGGTAGCCGCTGCGGTTTTCGGCGATGCCAGCAAGGTCAAGTTCAGCCCGCTGACCGCCAAGGAGCGTTTCACTGCGCTGCAATCCGGTGAAGTCGATGTGCTGTCGCGCAACACCACCTGGACCAGCTCGCGCGATTCGGCCATGGGTCTGAATTTCGCCGGCGTGACCTACTACGACGGCCAGGGCTTCCTGGTGAACAAGAAGCTCGGCGTATCCAGCGCCAAGGAACTCGATGGCGCCACCGTCTGCATCCAGGCCGGTACCACCACTGAGCTGAACCTCGCCGACTACTTCCGCGCCAACGGCCTGAAGTACACCCCCATCACCTACGACACCTCCGACGAAAGCGCCAAGTCGCTGGAGTCCAGCCGTTGCGACGTGCTGACCTCCGACCAGTCGCAGCTCTACGCACAGCGCATCAAGCTGGCCGCGCCGGATGACTACGTCGTTCTGCCGGAAGTCATTTCCAAGGAACCGCTGGGCCCAGCCGTTCGCCAGGGTGACGAAGAGTGGTTCGACATCGTGCGCTGGAGCCTCTTCGCCATGCTCAACGCCGAAGAACTCGGCATCGACTCGAAGAACGTCGAAGAGCAGGCCAAAACCACCAAGAACCCGGACGTCGCCCGTCTGCTCGGCGCGGAAGGCGAGTACGGCAAGGACCTGAAACTGCCGAAAGACTGGGCCGTTCAGATCGTCAAGCAGGTCGGCAACTACGGCGAGATTTTCGAGCGTAACGTCGGCGGCGGCAGCGAGCTGAAGATCGAGCGCGGCCTCAACGCCCTCTGGAACAAGGGTGGTCTGCAGTACGCACCGCCGGTGCGCTGACCGTTGTAAGTCACCACTTTCGGGTGGTGACTGTTCCAATAAAGACAACCCCGGGGCCTGCAGTCATAGGCCACCGGGGATTTCTTCATGAGGGCTGTCATGCAAACTAGTGTCAATGCCCCGCGCCCACGCGGTTCGGTCTGGACCGATCCGCAGATACGCGCGTGGCTCTTCCAGATCATCGCGGTGATCGCCGTGGTGTCGCTCGGTTGGTTCCTGTTCCAGAACACCCAGTACAACCTGGAGAAGCGCGGGATCATCTCCGGCTTCGGCTTTCTGCAGAACAGTGCCGGCTTCGGTATTTCCCAACACCTGATCGACTATAACGAGAGCAATTCCTACGGCCGGGTATTCGTCATCGGCCTGCTCAACACCTTGCTGGTCTCGGTCATCGGCATCGTGATGGCAACCATCCTCGGCTTCCTGGTCGGTATCGCCCGGTTGTCGCCGAACTGGCTGCTGAGCAAGCTGGCCACCATCTACATCGAGATTTTCCGTAACATCCCGCCGTTGCTGCAGATCTTCTTCTGGTACTTCGCCATCATGCTGCCCCTGCCGGGCCCACGGCAGAGCGTGAGCCTGGGGGACCTCTTCTTCATCAGCAACCGCGGCCTGAACATGCCGTCGCCCGATCCCACCGGGGCGTTCTGGCCGTTCGCGATCGCGCTGGTGCTGACCATCGTCGGCATCGTCCTGATGCGCCGCTGGGCCATGGCCCGCTTCGAGGCGACCGGCAAGACCTTCCCGATCCTGATCACCGCCTTGGCGATGCTGGTGGTGATTCCGGGCCTGACGGTGCTGATCGCGGGCAACCCCTTCGCCTGGAGCGTGCCGGAGCTGAAAGGCTTCAACTTCCGCGGCGGCTGGGTGGTGATCCCCGAGCTGATGGCGCTGGTCCTGGCGCTGACCATCTACACCGCGGCGTTCATCGCCGAGAACGTGCGTTCGGGCATCCAGGCAGTGAGCCATGGCCAGACCGAAGCGGCACGTTCCCTGGGCCTGCGCCCGGGCAAGGCGCTGCGTCTGGTGATCATTCCCCAGGCCATGCGGGTGATCATTCCGCCGCTCACCAGCCAGTACCTGAACCTGGCGAAGAACTCCTCGCTGGCCGCCGGCATCGGCTATCCGGACATGGTGTCGCTGTTCGCCGGTACCGTGCTCAACCAGACCGGCCAGGCCATCGAAACCATCGCCATCACCATGAGTGTGTATCTGGCCATCAGCATCAGCATTTCGATCCTGATGAACTGGTACAACAAGCGCATCGCGCTTATCGAGCGGTGAGGACAAGCGCATGACGACCCATACTTTCAAACCCGACCTGCCGCCGCCGACCATGAGCGTCGGAGTGCTCGGCTGGCTGCGCGCCAATCTGTTTTCCAACTGGTTCAACACCCTGCTGACGCTGCTGGCGATCTACCTGATCTGGCTGATCGTCCCGCCGCTGCTCAAGTGGGCCTTCATCGAAGCCGACTGGACCGGCACCACCCGTGCCGACTGCACCAGCGATGGCGCCTGCTGGGTCTTTATCAAGCAGCGCTTCAGCCAGTTCATGTACGGCTTCTATCCCGCCGAACTGCGCTGGCGCGTCGACATGGCCGCCTGGCTGGCGGTGATCGGCGCCGCACCGCTGTTCATCCGGCAGATGCCGCGCAAGGCGGTCTACGGGCTGGGCTTCCTGGTGGTCTATCCGCTGGTTGCCTTCTGGCTGCTGCATGGCGGTTTCCTGGGCCTGGAGGACGTGCCCACCAGCCGCTGGGGCGGCCTGATGCTGACCCTGGTGATCGCCTCCGTGGGCATCGCCGGTGCGCTGCCGCTGGGCATCCTGCTGGCGCTCGGCCGTCGTTCGAACATGCCGGCGATCCGCGTGATCAGCGTGACCTTCATCGAGTTCTGGCGCGGCGTTCCGCTGATCACCGTGCTGTTCATGTCCTCGGTGATGCTGCCGCTGTTCCTGCCCGAGGGGCTCAGCTTCGACAAGCTGATGCGGGCCCTGATCGGTGTGATCCTGTTCCAGTCCGCCTACATCGCCGAAGTGGTGCGTGGCGGTCTGCAGGCCATCCCGAAAGGCCAGTACGAAGCGGCCGCGGCCATGGGCCTGGGCTACTGGCGGATGATGGGCCTGGTGATCCTGCCGCAGGCGCTCAAGCTGGTCATCCCCGGCATCGTCAACACCTTCATCGCGCTGTTCAAGGACACCAGCCTGGTGATCATCATCGGCCTGTTCGACCTGCTCAACAGCATCAAGCAAGCCACCACCGACCCGGCCTGGCTGGGCATGGCCACCGAAGGCTATGTCTTCGCCGCCTTGGTGTTCTGGATCTTCTGTTTCGGCATGTCCCGCTACTCCCAGCATCTGGAGCGCAAGCTGGACACCGGCCACAAGCGTTAGGAGTTACCCCAATGACTGAAGCAAACAAACAGCCTGTCGCCGGCGATGGCATCATCCAGATGCAGGGCGTGCACAAGTGGTACGGCCAGTTCCACGTGCTCAAGGACATCAACCTGAACGTCAAGCAGGGCGAGCGCATCGTGCTCTGCGGGCCATCCGGTTCCGGCAAATCCACGACCATCCGTTGCCTCAACCGCCTGGAAGAGCACCAGCAGGGTCGTATCGTCGTCGATGGCGTCGAGCTGACCAGCGACCTCAAGCACATCGAGGCGATCCGCAGCGAAGTGGGCATGGTATTCCAGCACTTCAACCTGTTCCCGCACCTGACCGTGCTGCAGAACTGCACACTGGCGCCGATGTGGGTGCGCAAAATGCCCAAGCGCAAGGCGGAGGAAATCGCCATGCATTTCCTCGAGCGCGTGCGCATTCCCGAGCAGGCCAACAAGTACCCGGGCCAGCTTTCCGGCGGCCAGCAGCAGCGTGTGGCGATTGCCCGCGCCCTGTGCATGAAGCCGAAGATCATGTTGTTCGACGAACCGACTTCCGCACTCGATCCGGAAATGGTCAAGGAAGTGCTGGACACCATGATCGGTCTGGCCCAGGACGGCATGACCATGCTCTGTGTGACCCACGAAATGGGCTTCGCCCGCACCGTGGCGAACCGGGTGATCTTCATGGACAAGGGGGAAATCGTCGAGCAGGCCGCGCCGGACGAGTTCTTCACCAACCCGCAAAACGACCGCACCAAGCTGTTCCTCAGCCAGATCCTGCACTGAGGCGGGTGGTCGTGAAAAAGGGAGCTTCGGCTCCCTTTTTGTTATTGGCGTTGGTTGTATGCGTGGCGAATGAATTCGCCCCTACAGGGCACCTCTAAAAACGTAGACGAGGCAGTCAGCACAAGGCCTCGGCGGCCCCACAAAAACAAGCGAAAAAGCGACTGGGGTCGCATACGACTTTACGGGCTGTAAATGAGCATTTTGATGGGGGCGCCTAGCCTGGGCTCGCATTCGAGCTTGTTTTTAACGCAGTGATGACAACGCAGGTAGTTTTTAGAGTGCCCTACAGAGGCTGCGTGCATTCGTTCGCCCGCAGGAGCCCTACGCCTGCGCCTCACGCAACCGCCGCCTGAATGCTCCCGGCGTTTCGCCGCAGAGTTGCTTGAACAGCTTGGCGAAGGTGGCGCGGTCGGCGTAACCGACTTGGGCGGCGACTTGTTCCAATGACGTGGTTGGGTTGCGCAGGGCGATCCGCGCCGATTCGATGCGCAGGCGCTGGAGGTATTCGTTGGGCGTCAGGCCGGTGCCGGCCTTGAAGCGGCGCAGCAGTGTGCGCGGCGAACAGTGCACCTGTTCGGCCAGGCGGTGCAGGTCCAGCGGCTCGGCGTGGTGCTTCTGCAACCAGTGCAGCAACGACGCCAGTGAACCTTCCTGCACGGACAGCTCCGGCAACAGCGGCGCGAAGCGCGACTGCCGACCTCGCCGCGTATCGAATACCAGGGCGCTGGCCACTTGCTGGGCCAGCCAGTCGCCGCCGTGCAGGCCGATCAGGTACAGGCACAGATCGAGCCCGGCCTGGGCGCCGCCGGAGCAGAGCAGGTGGCCGTCGTGGGTCAGCAGTTCATCGATATCCAGCCGGACCCGGGGAAAGCGCCGCCGAAAGGCATCGGCGAGCGACCAGTGAGTGGTGGCGCGCCGGCCATCGAGCAGGCCGGCCGCCGCCAGGATGAACGCGCTGCTGCACAGGCTGGCCAACTGCTGGGTGGCGGGGCGTCCGTCCAGCCAGGTCAGCAGCGCCGCGTTGGTCGCCAGGGTGCGCTCGATGACACTGCCGGTCGCAGGGAGCAACACCAAGCCGGCCTGCTCGGCGATCTCCAGGCCGCCGTCCACCCGGATGGTGGCGAAGCCCAGCTCCACCGTCTGGCCGTCCAGGCTGAACCGCCGAACCCGGAAGAGCGCCTGGCCCGCCAGTTGGTTGGCCAGCAGGAAGGCATCGCCGGCCATGCTCAGGCTGGAGCAGACGGTTTGTGGGCAGACATACAGGGCGACGTCGAGCATGGCGGCTCTCGCGATTCAGGGTTGGCGATTATGGCCACAAAGCTGTCGATAGCGCCAATCGCGATCCAGCCTTTCGGCGGTCAGAATGCGCGCCATCGTCACTGAAGGAATACCGCCATGTCCCATCCCAACGCTGAACTGATCATCCGTTTCTACCAGGCTTTCCAGCGTCTGGACGCCGATGCTATGGCGGCCTGCTATGACCAGGACGTGCATTTCAGCGATCCGGTGTTCCAGGACCTGCGTGGCCGGGATGCCGGTGATATGTGGCGGATGCTGACGCGCCGGGCGAAGGGGTTCTCGCTGAGCTTCGAAGATGTGCAGGCGGACGACCGCCAGGGCAGTGCCCGCTGGGTGGCGCGCTACACCTTCGCGGCGACGGGGCGGCCGGTGGTGAATCGCATCCAGGCGCGCTTCGTGTTTCGCGACGGCAAGATCGTCGAACACCGCGACAGTTTCGATTTGTGGGGATGGGCGCGGCAGGCGCTGGGGCTGAAAGGTTGGCTGCTGGGCTGGTTGCCGCCGGTTCAGGCGGCGATCCGCCGCCAGGCCCAACAAGGTCTGGCGGCGTTCAAGGCGGGGCGCTGACTCAGTCGGCGCTGGCTTCGAAACGGCCGGCGGCGCGGTTCTTCTTCACCTTGCCGGCCTCGAAGATGCGGCCGCTCATGGCCACGTAGATACCGTCGGGCAGGCACTGCAGGGCGCCGATGGCCACGCCGAGGTTGAACGGGGCGTCGGTCAGGCGCATGCGGGCCGGCTGCATGGCGCCGGTGAAGAGGATCACCTTGCCGGGAATGTCCTTGAGCACTTCGGCCGTGTTGGTCATGGTGTCGGTGCCGTGGGTGATCAAGATGTGCTTGGCCGGGCAGGCGGCGACTTTCTCGCGGATCAGGGCGCGGTCTTCGTCGGTCAGCTCCAGGCTGTCCTTTTTCAGCAGGCTCTCCACCTGGAAGTCGAACGTCACGCCGGCTTCCTGGAGAATCTGCGGTGCCATGGGATCGCCGATCTTGAAGTCGGAGAGGGCGTCGTAATACACCTTGTCGAAGGTGCCGCCGGTGGTGAAGATCTGAATATTCATGTGAGGCTCCCATTTCCCAGATAGCGGCTTGTGGCCGTGCCGCGGATTATTGCCTAAGCTCGCCGGCGACTCCATGCAGGATGCGCTACATGATCACCCTGGTTCAGTTGCCGGCCGGTTTCTCCCTGGCCATTCCCGGCTCTTCGTGCAAGAGCAGCTTGGCGTTCCGATTGAAGACGATGTCCGACACGAAGAAGGCACCGCGGGTTCCGACGATGAGGGCGCCTCGTTGACCGCCGCGCCGCCCAAACCCTGGTTCGCCTATCTGGTGCGGGCCGAGAACGGTGCGCTGTATTGCGGCATCAGCGACGACCCGCTGCGGCGCTTCGAGCAGCACCGCAGCGGCAAGGGCGCGCGTTTCTTCCATTCCAGCCCGGCCCAGGCGCTGGTCTATGTCGAGGCCTGCGCCGACAAGGGCGATGCGTTGCGCCGCGAGCGGGCGATCAAGCAACTGTCGAAGAGGGCCAAGGAAGCCCTGGTGCTGGCCGCTGGCGTCATGGCCCTGGCTGATAGTCCTGTATCAGGCTGAACGGGTAGGCCGACGGCGGTCCGACGGTTAAGCTGGGGCTCTTTCACTGCGGAGTCCCGCCATGCACGAGCTGATCCTGCACCACTACCCGACCTCGCCGTTCGCCGAAAAGGCCCGCCTGATGCTGGGCTTCAAGCAGTTGTCCTGGCGTTCGGTGCTGATCCCGCCGGTGATGCCCAAGCCCGATCTCACCGCGCTGACCGGCGGCTACCGCAAGACTCCCGTGTTGCAGGTGGGCGCCGATATCTACTGCGACACCGCGCTGATCGCCCGTCGCCTGGAGGCGGAGAAGGCGACCCCGGCACTGTTCCCGGAAGGGCAGGAGTTCAATGTCGCCACCGTTGCCCAATGGGCCGACTCGCTGGTGTTCCAGCATGCGGTGAGCCTGGTGTTCCAGCCGGAATCCATCGCCCTGCGCTTCGGCAAGCTGCCGCCGGAGGCGATCAAGGGCTTTCTCGCCGACCGCGCCGGGCTGTTCAGCGGTGGTAGCACCAGCCGCCTGCCGTTGGAACAGGCCAAGCACCAGTGGCCTACGATCATGGCCCGAGTCGAGCAACAACTGTCGCGGGAGGCCGGTGACTTCCTGTTCGGCGAACCGTCTTTGGCCGACATTTCCCTGGCGCATTCGCTGTGGTTCCTCAAAGGCACGCCGATCACCGCCCCGCTGGTGGATGCCTATCCCGCCGTAGCCGCCTGGCTCGGCCGGGTGCTCGGGTTCGGTCATGGCTCGCACAGTGAAATGGCCTCGGCGGACGCCATCGAAATCGCTCGTGCGGCGACCCCGGCCGCGCTGCCGCAGGAGCAACTGGACGAACCCAATGGCTTCGAGATCGGCCAGCGCGTGGCCATCGCCGCGATCGATTACGGCGTCGACCCGGTGGAGGGCGAGCTGCTGTTCGCCGGCAGCGAGGAGCTGGTCCTGCGCCGCGAAGACGAGCGCGCGGGCATGGTGCACGTGCATTTCCCGCGTATGGGCTTCCGGATCGAGGCCCGTTAACGGGAGCTGGCGGCCGGGTGCAGCCTCGGCACCCGTGCCGCCAGTTCGCGGAAGTAGGCGATGCGTTCGTAGCAGAGCGTCAGCTCGCCGCTGATGCGGTTGTACCAGGCATCCGGCGCGCCGCAACTGGTCAGCCGCAGGGTCAGGTCGCGGGGCAGCGGGAAGCTGGTGCTGGCCTTTTCGGCGACCTTCTCCAGCTCACCGCTGGCCCGCACCCTGGCCAGCAGTTCTTCGCCATCGTCCAGGCTGGGCGGCGGCGGGTCGTAGACCACCTGGATGCGATGACGCACCGGCTCTTCCGGCGGGCGGCGGAAATGCTCCTGGAACCAGTTCACCGCATGGCGGGCCTGCTGGTATTCGTCGGGGCAGAAGAAGGCGCGCTCGTCCGGCAGGCCGGTGGCTTGGATCATCCACTCCAGGCGCACCGGATCGCTGCCGTAGGCCAGGCAGGCGATGTTGTAGAAGCGCTGGGCGTCCAGGGCGTGGCTGTCCCATTCCCGGATTTCCTCGTCCGGCCGTTTCGGCCGCTGCCACTCCACCCGCCAGTAGTCGGCGATGTCCAGCATCCGTTCGGGGAAGTCGGCCTCGCGCTGGCGTTCGTCGATCAGGAACAGCCCCATGAAACCCAACTGATCGGCGGCGTCCTCCTCGCGGCCGAGCACCGGCAGGCGCAGCTCGTTGATCAGCAGGTGCCCCATTTCGTGAAACAGCGTGAACTCGGCATTGGCGGTGACGAAGCGGAGCTCTTGCGGTGTCATCGTCTGTGCCGGGCTGGCGAATGCCAGCGCCGGCATTAGGAAGATCAAGGCAATGAGGGCGCGCATGCGGGCGTTCGGCTCAGTCCTTGCGCCGCTTGAGCTGGTCGCGCAGCTGGGTCGGCAGGTTGCGGATGATCAGCGTGTCCTGCGTCTCGTCATACTCGATCTTCGAGCCGAGCAGATGCGCCTCGAAGCTGATCGACAACCCTTCGGCGCGCCCGGTGAAGCGGCGGAACTGGCTCAGCGTGCGCTTGTCCGGCGGAATCTCCGGCGACAGACCGTAATCCTTGTTGCGGATGTGCTCGTAGAAGGCCCGTGGACGCTCCTCGTCGATCAGCCCGGACAGCTCTTCCAGGGTCATCGGCTCACCCAGCTTGGCCTGGGTGGTGGCGTAGTCCACCAGGGTATCGGTCTTTTCCCGGGCCTGTTCTTCGGGCAGGTCCTCGCTCTCGACGAAATCGCTGAATGCCTTGAGCAGGGTGCGGGTTTCGCTCGGCGCGTCCACGCCTTCCTGGCAACCGATGAAGTCGCGGAAGTAGTCCGACACCTTCTTGCCGTTCTTGCCCTTGATGAAGGAGATGTACTGCTTGGACTGCTTGTTGTTGCGCCACTCGGAAATGTTGATGCGCGCCGCCAGATGCAACTGGCCGAGGTCGAGGTGCTTGGCCGGGGCGACGTCCAGCGAGTCGGTCACCGCCACGCCTTCACTGTGGTGCAGCAGGGCAATCGCCAGGTAATCGGTCATGCCCTGCTGGTAGTGGGCGAACAGCACATGGCCGCCGGTGGACAGGTTGGACTCTTCCATCAGCTTCTGCAGGTGTTCCACGGCCTGGCGGCTGAACGCGGTGAAATCCTGCGCGCCTTCCAGGTACTGGTTCAGCCAGCCGCTGAACGGATAGGCGCCGGATTCCTCGTGAAAGAAACCCCAGGCCTTGCCCTGCTTGGCGTTGTAGCTCTCGTTGAGGTCGGCGAGCAGGTTCTCGATGGCCTGGGATTCGCCCAGCTCCGAATCGCGGGCATGCAGCACGGCGGGGCTGCCATCGGGCTTCTTCTCGATCAGGTGGACGATGCAATGGCGTATCGGCATGTCGTGCAATCACTCGGGTTCACGGCGACGCGAAGGGCGTCGGAACAGCGCCAGCCGCGGCGGACGCGAAGAAAACGGACCCGACAGCGGCGATATGCGGTCGGGCCGGAGGAGTTTAATCCAAGCGGGAGGGGCTGGGGTGGCCTGAGTGTATCGGAATCAAGGCAAGGCATCGGCCGGAGCGGCATAGCGCAGCCGCTCTACCAGCGCCGGCAACTCGCGCATGTCGTGCAACAGATGCTCGACGCCCAGTTCACGCAACACTTCGCCATGCTCCGGCGGGATGTGGCCGGCACCAAGGAAACCGATCACCCGCATGCCGGCGGTCAGCGCGGCGGTGACGCCGGTGGTGCTGTCCTCCACCACCAGGCAACGCTGCGGCGCGACCCCGGCGGTGCGGGCAGCCAGCAGATAGACATCCGGCGCCGGCTTCGGCCGCTCCACCCGGTCGGCGCTGAAGATGCCCACGTCCACCCGCTCGGTCAGCCCGCTGCGGCGCAAGGCATGGCGGACCGAGTCGTAGCGGCTGTTGGATGCCACCGCCAATGGCAAGTCGATGGCATACAGCGCCTCGCGCACACCGGGAATCGCCTGGGCTTCGGCATGGATGGTCGCCTCGCTCAGTTCGAGGTGGCGCGCGTGGAAATCCACGGGGATATCGAGGCCGAAATGCGCGGCGACCCGGGCAATGATGTCCCGGCTCTGCAGGCCGAAAGTGCCGTTGAGCAGCACATCCAGCTCCTGCTCCGACGGCGCCAGTTGCAACAAGGCCTCGCGCAGCACGCGGCCGGAAACGATTTCGCTATCGATCAGTACGCCATCGCAATCGCAGATCAGCAGGTCGACATGGGGCGTTCGGGTCATGGGCGCAGGCCTCGGGCGGTGTGATGCGGACGATGGGGCAGGCAATGGACCTCGGTACGTCGGGATTCGTTCGAAGGCCGGATGCCGGTACCGAGCATAACGGGCGGAGCGATGATGAGACAGGGTATCGGTGTTTTGCGGTTGGTCACCAACTCTCCGAGAGATCGCCAGCAAAAGCAGAAACACCCATCCTCTAGTAGCTCTTTGCGCTTGTTTTACCCACCCGCCCTTCCGAGAATCCCGCGCTCGTCGATTCCAGAAGAGCGCCCACATGGACGTCCGCAGCCCCTTCTTCCAGACCATCGCCCTGGTTCTCAGCGGCGTACTGTTCCTCAACCCCCTCGTCGTCACCGCGGCGGACCTGGCGGTGGCGGCGGGCAGCGGCGCCACGCTGACTCAGGCGGGCAACGGCGTGCCGGTGGTCAACATCGCCAAGCCCAACGGCAACGGCCTCTCGCACAACAAATTCTCGGAATTGAACGTCGGCCAGCAGGGCCTGATCCTCAACAACGCCACCAGCGCCACGCAAAGCACCCAGCTCGGCGGCATCATCCTCGGCAACGCGAATCTCCAGGGCCAGGCGGCGGGGCTGATCCTCAACGAAGTCACCGGCGGCAACCCCAGCCAGCTCAAGGGCTACACCGAAGTGGCGGGCAAATCCGCCCATGTCATCGTCGCCAACCCCCACGGCATTCGCTGCGACGGCTGCGGCTTTCTCAATACGCCGCGGGTTACCTTCAGCACCGGCAAACCCATCGTCGAGAACGGCCGGCTGGACCGTTTCAGCGTCGACGGCGGCGAGATCGTCATCGAAGGCGCCGGCCTCAACGCCAGCAACATCGACCAGTTCGACCTGATCACCCGCAGCGCCAGGCTCAACGCCGAGCTGCACGCCAAGCAGCTCAACGTCATCACCGGGCGCAACGAGGTCAAGGCCAGCGACCTCAGCGTCACCGCCAAGACCGACGACGGCAGCGACAAACCGGCCCTGGCCATCGACAGCTCGGCGCTGGGCGGCATGTATGCCGGGGCGATCCGCCTGGTCGGCACCGAGGCCGGGGTGGGGGTGAAGCTGGCTGGGGACATGGCTGCCAGTGGCGGGGATATCCATATCGACCTCGCCAGCGGCCAGCTGACCCTGGCGCGGGCGGGGGCCAGCCGGGACCTGCGTCTCGAAGCCGAGAAGATCGAGCTGACCGACACCGCCTACGCCGGCCGCACCGCTTCGGTCGAGGCCGAGGGTGAGGTCGTCAACCGCAAGAGCCTGGCGGCGGGCGAGACGGTGAGCCTGGACGGCGCCCAGGTGACCAACCAAGGCGTGATCGAAGCGGGCGTCAACCCGGACAACACGCGCAACGCCCAAGGCGATGTCAGCCTGACCGGCCAGAACGTGCGCAACAGCGGCACGGTGATCGCCAGCCGGCAACTGACGGTGACGGGTACGCAGACCCTGGACAACCAGGGCGGGACCTTGAGCGGCCAGGCCGGCGCCACGCTGAACGGCGGCGCATTGGATAACCGGCAGGGCCAGGTGTTCAGCGGCGGGACGCTGAACGTGGATGCCGGCAGCCTGGACAACCGCAACGGCAAGATGGCGGCGCAGGCGGTCGACTTCACCCTCGCCAATGCCTTGAGCAACGACGCCGGGCTGATCGAGTCCGACACCACCCTGGCCGTGCGCGCCGGCCGTCTCACCAATGCCCAGGGCACCCTGCGGGCGTTGGGCGAGCGCGGGATCAGTCGCTTCGTCATCGGTGGCCGCTTCGATAACGGCAAAGGCCTGGTGGAAATCGGCAACGCCGCGTTCAGCCTGAGCAGCGAGAGCCTGAACAACCTGGACGGGATAGTCCGCCATTTCGGCAGCCAGGGTTTCTCCCTCTCGCTGGCCAACCTGGGCCAGGCGGGCGGGCGCTTCATCACCGGCAGCGACCTGCACCTGGAGGCCGATAGCTGGACCAACGGCAGCCTGATCCAGGCGCGGACACTCAGCCTCGCCATCGGCACGTTCACCCAGACCGCCAGCGGCCAACTGCTGGCCAGCCAGTCCTTCACCGGGACCGGCAACACCTGGGTCAACAATGGCCTGCTGGCCAGCGACGGCGCCTTCAGCCTCACCCTGGGCGGCGGCCTCGGCACGCTCAGCCTGACCGGCACCCTGACCAACCACGGCACCCTGGGCAGCGGTAAAGCGCTGACCTTGTACGTTCCCACGCTGGTCAACGAAAACGGCCTGATCTTCAGCGGCGCCGACATGACGCTGCGGGTCGACACCTTCACCAATCGCCTGGCGGACGTCTTCAGCCTGGGCGCCATCGACCTGGCCAAGGATGACCAAGGCAACCGGGCGGCGCGTCTCGACAACCTCTCGGGCACCCTGGAAAGCACCGGCGACTTCAGCCTCAAGGCCGCGGTGATCAACAACACGCGCGCGGTTCTGGTCATCGACGATGCCGGCAAGTACACCGCCCGGATCACCGAACTGCCGTGCAGCGGCGCCTATGGTGCCGGCGACTGCAGTGGCAAGCGCAACGGCGTGTGGGAAATCGTCGAGCGCGACAAACTGGCGGTGACCGAGGCCAGCGCGGCGTCCAACCTCCAGGCCGGCGGCAACCTGTCGCTGGACGGGGACGAACTGAACAACCACAGCAGCCGGATCAGTGCCGGCGGCACCATCGCCGGCACGTTGAAGCGGTTGGAAAACCACGGCGTGGAAACCGGGGAGATCGAAACCCGCCGCGTCTTCCTATCCGAACGCACACGCCACATCGACTCCTGGCAGGACGAAGCCGAACGTTTCACGGCGCGCTACTGGTACCGGAGCCCCGGCTACAACCCGGATAACATCGGCGGACTGGAAAGCGCACTGAGCCACTTCATCGGCCGGATGGAGTCGGAGCAGACGCGTTTCCGCACCCTAACGCCCCTGGCGTCGGGGGACCAAACCTACGCCGGCATCATCCAGGCCGGTGACACTATCGGCCTCACGGCCAGCGAACGGATCGACAACGGCGTGATCCGCCCGCACTTCACCTACGTGGCCGGTGGCAGCCGTGGCGCTGCCACGGACGGCTCGCGCTTTTCCACCCCGGTCGGCATCAACGCGCAACTGCCGGCCGACCTGCGTCAGCAGCGCATCGACCCGCTGGCGTTAGCGGGGCTCAACCTGCCCACCCGTCCGGCTGCTTCGCACCAATACCTGATCGAAACCCACCCGGCGCTGACCCGCCTCAAGCGGTTCCTCAACTCCGACTACCTGCTGGACAAGCTGGGCTACGACATCGACAGGACGCAGAAGCGCCTGGGCGACGGCTTCTACGAGCAGCGCCTGATCCGCGAAGCCCTCGTCGCCCGCACCGGCCAGCGCTTCCTCGATGGGCTGACCTCCGACGAAGCGCTGTTCCGCTACCTGATGGACAACGCCATCGCCAGCAAAGAGGCGCTCAACCTCAGCGTGGGAATCACCCTGACCGCCGAGCAGGTGGCGGCGCTGACCCACGACATCGTCTGGCTGGAAGAGCGCGAAGTGCTGGGCGAGAAGGTACTGGTCCCAGTGCTCTACCTGGCCCAGGCCAAGGGCCGCCTGGCCCCCACCGGCGCCTTGATCCAGGCCCGTGACGTGGCCCTGATCAGCGGCGGCGACCTCCACAACAGCGGCACCCTGCGCGCCCGCCGCAACCTGGACATCACCGGGCAGAACCTCGGCAACAGCGGCCTGATGCAGGCCGACGAACACCTGCAACTGCTGGCCACCGACAGCATCCGCAACGCCCAGGGCGGGATCATCGCCGGGCGCGACGTGTCGGCCATCGCCCTGACTGGCGACATTCTCAACGAACGCAGCGTCACCACCCACGCCTCGACCGAGCGCGGCTACAACCACCGCGAAGACTTCGCCGACAGCGCCGCGCGCATCGAAGCCGCGAATGACCTGACGCTGGGCGCAGGCCGCGATATCCGGAATATCGGCAGCGCCGTCACGGCCGGGCGCGACCTGCGATTGGACGCCGGCCGCGATCTGCTGATCGTCGCCGCCGAAGAACACGACCGCACCGCCCTCCAGGCGCGCAAGCGCAACAGCCGGGTCGAGCGCATCGAACAGCACGGCTCGGACATCCGCGCGGGCCGCGACCTGAGCGCCCAAGCCGGCAACGACCTGGCGGTAAGCGCCAGCAAGGTCAAGGCCGACGGCGATGTCGGCCTCGAAGCAGGCGGCGACGTGCTCATCGCAGCGGCAGCCAACGAAAGCCACGTCGAAGCCCACCGCAAAAGCCGGCACAAAAAAGTCGATATGGAACGCAGCCGGATAACCCAGCAGGCGGCGGCAATCGAAGCCGGCGATGATCTGGACGTGAAGGCCGGCAACGACCTCACCGTCATCGCCAGCCGCCTGGACGCGGGCGGCGAAGCCTACCTCTACGCCCAGCACGACCTCGGCCTGCTGGCGGCGGAAAACCTCGACCACCGCCTCGACGAAAAAAAGAAAAAAGGCGCCTGGGGCAGCAAGGCGTCGCGCAAGGACCAAATCACCCGCACCACCCAGGTCGGCAGCGAGATCGTCAGCGGCGACGACCTCACCCTCGCCAGCGAAGGCGACCAGACCTACCAAGCCACCCACCTGCAAAGCGGTGCCGACCTGACCCTGGACAGCGGCAGCGCCATCGTCTTCGAAGGCGTGAAGGACAGCGAGCAGCAAGTCCACGAGAAGAGCAGGAGCAGCTGGGCCTGGAACGCGACGAAGGGCAAGGGCAACACGGACGAGACCCTGCGCCAATCCGAACTGATCGCCCAGGGCGCGCTGATCGTCAAGGCTGCCGAAGGCATCCGCATCGACATCAAGCAGGTCAACCAGCAGACCGTCAGCCAGACCATCGATGCCATGGTGAAGGCCGACCCGCAACTGGCCTGGCTAAAACAGGCCGAAGCCCGTGGCGATGTGGACTGGCGGCGGGTGAAGGAGATTCACGAGTCGTTCAAGTACAGCCACTCGGGCCTGGGTGCCGGGGCGCAGCTGATCATCGCCATCGTGATGGCCGCCATCATCGGGCCGATGGCCGCCGGCCTGGGAGCCGTGGGGCAAGCCGTCACCGTGAGCGTGGCCACCCAAGCCACGGTGAGCACCATCAACAACCGGGGCAATCTCGGCGCAGTGGCCAAGGACGTCACCTCCTCGAATGCGATGAAGGGGTACGTGGTCAGTGCCGCAACGGCGGGGCTCGTGCAATACAACCCGGCCGAACTCGGCATGAACTGGAGCAGCGTCGGCCAGGTGGCGACGAAGACGGTCGTCGATGCGGGCATCAAGACGGCGGTCTACGGCGGCAGCTTCAAGGACAACCTCGGCGACGCCGCGGTCGGCAACGCGGTGGCGATTGCCGGCGCCATCGGCGCGGATGCCATCGGCGACTACGTCCCGAAGGGCAGCCCACAGAAACTCATCCTGCATGCGGCCCTCGGTGGCCTACTGGCGGAAGCCTCGGGCGGCGACTTCCGCACCGGCGCCCTGGCTGCCGGCGCCAACGAAGCCCTGGTGGACTACCTGGGCGAGAAGCTCTTGCCCCAAGGCAAGGACCCGAACAGCGCGGAATACCGCCAAGGCGTGGCCAACCTGATGGCCAGCTCGCAACTGATCGGCGTACTGGCGGCTGTTCTGACCGGAGGCGATGCCGAATCGGCGGCGGCGGTGACAGCGAATGCCACCCAGTACAACTACCTACTGCACCAGGAAGTGCTGGATATGCTGGAGGAGCAGAAAAAATGCTCGACACCGGCATGCCGGGATGATGTTAGGGCACGCTATGCGGAGTTGGATGAACAGCGGAATCAAGAGCTGGCTGCCACATGCCAGCAAGACATAACGAGCTGTGAGACTCTCTCTGCACAACTACAGGCTGATGCGCCTAAAATTCAGGCACTGGCCGATAAGCTTCGCCGAAGCGGAGATGGAAATACCGCGAGCGTCATTGGCTGGCTGGTACCCGGCAGCAACCAAATGGCGCAGGACATCATCACCAGCAGCATTGTCGCTCAGCGTGATGGTCCAGCTGCTAGTGCCATGGCGACCGGAGCTCAGATCATCGCGAGCGGTGTGGGAGGGGTTAAGCCGGGAGTTTCGGTTGGTGCAAAATCCAATAGCTCATCGGCCATACTAGGAAACAAAACTGTCGCTCAGTTTGAAAAAAGCTTATCCACTCTTCCTCCGGGAGAAAGAGTTGCTCAAATTAAAGCAGTGGTAGCTAGTGTGACGATAGCCAACGGAATGGTGAAAGATAGCAAACTGTCCAGGCTTAACGGGCGCGATGTCTATAGGGCAAATGATGGAAACCTGTACGCTGTGGATACACAACATGGTCGCTTTGAGGTAATTAACTCTAAAAATGGAAAGCACCTCGGCGAGGTTGACTTTGATTTTAAGCAGACAAAACCTGCCGACAAGAGCGGCGGTCACGATCTAAAGGTAAAGTAATGGCTAGCATGGCAAGATTAATTGACCTGAAAGAAAATTTAATTTGGCATGGGAATGTACTTAGGCTGCCAGGAAAGTTTCCTTATGAAAAAGTTGTGGATTTCATGATTTATGAAACCCAAGATGAAGATAGGCCGTACGGATTGATTGTTACTTCTGGATATAAAGCTGGATTGATTCTGGTTCGACTTCCCCAAGAGTGTTCATCTGCCGAGGGAGGAGGAGTAAGAAAGGATTGGCTTGTATCCAACTGGGAGAAATGGGTTTACCCAGACTGCAATGTTGCAGAGGTTCTTTTCATAGACAGATATGAAGCATGATGGAACGATTCAAATACAAAAGTTAGTGTAAGCAATAGCAAAGGCAATATTCTTAAGCGGCCACCAAAAAGTAAGCTGATGATCCTTGCGAGCCGAACAGGAGGGCAGGTGCTGTGACGTAAGCGCTTGGCGCGGCTCGTATGTTTACCTGATTTTCTGATGGCCGCTTATTGGAGGGGCGGATGCGGAAGCAGAGTGCGACACCTTTCCCACTGTCTCCCCCAATATACCGTTCTTTAAAACCAAGTTGATTAATGAGCCGGACAGAGGGTTCCATGGGCCTCTGTCCGGCTTCCACGGTTGATATTCAGTTTCAGCCTAGAAGTGCAAGGGCTAATTCGCTGGCCGAGTGTGCAGTGTTTTGTTACGAACCACTTGCGGCATGTCTTCCAAAGCAACCCAGAGTTTTCTTGCCAATGGATGACCTGAATATCACTGGCTTTCCAAAGCATGCTGCCAAAGCGAGAAAAAGATTTACACCCAGACATGCAAAAAGCGTTACCGAAAGCAGGCTTGGCTGATCGTAAAGGGAAAATTATTATTAAAGAGGTCGACCAATGAATGATAAATTTCCTCAGCAATTCAATAGAGAGCTTGCTGAGGATGCCTTTTCTTCGGGAGAAGCAAAACGCATTTGTGATATGTTGATTTCCGCCGCGTTTTATGAGTCAGACTGGAGATGGGTGCAAGATAAGTGCTTAGATTTTCTTGAGTTTAATGATTCAAACATCAGAGGCCTTGCAGCGACTTGCCTTGGACATGTGGCGAGAATTCATCATCAACTTGATAAAGAGAAGGTAATCAGTTCTCTTCGCAAACATCTGAAGGATCATGCCATTTCAGGTCAGATTGAAGACGCGCTGGACGACATTGAGATGTTTTGCAATGACTCTTTCTAGCAAGAAGCTCAATCATAGCAGCTAGTTTTCCGTTTACTTAAAATCTCAACGCAGAAAGTTAATACGCACATCTGGTCAGCGCCACCTGGGGGAACCAAACTGGCCAGGGTTTTTCGCCGCCATGCGCAAGGCAGGCGCCGCGATTCCCACGGAACTGACCAAAGTCGCCGACAAACTGGACGGCCTGCTGGCCGGCAAGGCGCCGTCAGCGGAGGAACTGGCTCCGTTCAAGCTGAATGCGCAGGCTAAACTGACGGAGCAGATCCGGCTGGCTAACCAGACGCTGGTGAGTAAGCCGGGGGTGGTTGGGGCGAAAGAATTCACTGGTGGCTTTGGTCCTATGTATAGACCGGCTGATAGCCCCCAGTTGGAGAAAATACTCACTTCTTACTTCGGAAAGGATAAAACTGGTGCGCGTGTGGGTAATGGTGGTGTAGCAGATGCATTAAGGTATGAGAAGCAAACAGGGAATTTATTATCTGAAGCTACGCATGAACAAAAAGTCAAAGAGATGCAGGCTCGACTGAATAACTTTGTTAGAAAAGCAGATAATCAGCCTCCAGGGTCTTATCCATATAGCAAGAGAGACGTTGATTATGCGCGTGAACTATTGAAGGATTTGAATGATGCTCTCAAGCGCTGATGCCTTTTTAGGATTTATTAAATGGATTCTGTCATTGCACCTTTTCTCTGAAGAGCGGCTTGCTGAAATTTTGGAAGAATTCAATGGAATTCAGGGGGTGGTTGAGAATGATCTTTATATATCTGCATATGAGGAAGTGGCGCGTTACATGTCGCGAATCATGTCTTCTAAGGAAATGGTCGGATTTTTAAAGTCTAATAATGATGCCTTGAGCAAACTTCCAAGAGAACAGTATTATTTTGTTGAGGCAGTGATCGATGAATATTCTGCCAAGAAGATGGATGTATCTGAACTTGTGAGTTCCTCCCCTGAAAGATATAGAGAGTATCTGAATAAACGCTTTGGGTAATTGAAGCAAAGGTGAGACTCCGTACAATCCGCAAACCACCAGAAATAAGCTTGAGTCTACTTATGGGCACGACAATGTTCTTTTCACTACGGTCCCGCCAGTCGATGGCCGAAATGTGCATCTTGCAGGGCAGTGCCATCCGGTAACGGGGGGCGTATTCGATAACAGAGGCCTCCCTATATTTTGATGATTTGGCAGCTTTTGATACGCGAATATTCAATTGATGCTTTTAAATCTGCGAGCTATGAGGTGCAAATGAAACTTGCGACCAAAGATTTGTTAAGCAATTAAGTCCATGCTCTTCCTGAACCTCCTCACGTTTTTCCTTCATTCTCTTTTGCCCGCTTGCCTCCTCTCCCCCTAGCCGCTAGAGTCCGCCCGTCACGGTCAATCCCGTGGCCGGGCGTCAGAACCCGATTCCACACGAAGGCGCGGTAGCGCCATAGCTGAGTAGCCGGCGCTATTTTTTGTGTCTGGCTACCGCATTTCTATGGCGGGCCGCGCGGGGCAGGCTTCGGCCTGGCCGGCTGTCCTTCGTGGGCCGGTTTCTGACCCCCGTGCGGTCCGCCTCCAACCGCGTCAGAAACGGCTGGATGGTGGTTTCTCGTTCACGAAGGAGCCCTATCGATGCTCACATTGTTTTTCCGCGTTTCTTCCTGCCTCTGCTTTCTGGAGGCCCGCCATGCCTGACTTCCGTCCTCTTCCTTCCCTCAGCACCACCGCCAGCCCCGTTCTTTACGCCAACGCCAGCCTCGGCGCTCACGAACTGTTCGAAGCCGGCCAGGAGCGGCTGAACGCCGCACGGCAATTGGCGCTGGTGTTGTTCTGCAACGAGCCGCAGTTGGATAACGGCGAGGTGTTCGCGGCGTTCCATCTGTTACTGAACGATGCGGCGGGTTTGTACGAGGCGGCGTTCGAGCAGGTGCGGCGCGGTTGATGGATTAGCCTCACGAAGTCTCGGCGATAACCTCGATGGGACGAATGAGGGAAGGTCCCACACCCTGCCAGTGCAGGGTGTGGGTATAGATTGCGGAATCCATTTTTGCCAAGAGAACGCCGGGGTGTGTACCCCGGCCATGCGATCAGTTGAGCGGAATCAGTTGACCGCGCAGGTGTTCGGGTACTTGGTCCAAGGTCATCAGCGTGAGGCTGTCGCTGGATTTGGCCTCGGCCGTTACCGGGGCGAGTGTCGCCGCCGCGTTTTCCGGCAGTTTGTACATGGCGCCGGTCGCCGGGTCCACGGCCAGCATGCCGATCAGGCCGCCGAAGATGATATTGCCCCAGTACCAACCATCCAGGCTGGTGTTCAGCGTGGTCTGTTGGTCGGCAAAGCCTTCCTTGTGGAAGGTGAGGGTGTATTGCTCGCCCTTGAAATAACCCGCCCCGGATTTCAGGGTGACGCTGCCGGGAGTGGTGCCGGAGTGAATGACTTGGCCGGCGCGGTTGCGGATTTCGAAGGTGGCGCCCGCCGGGGTGCTGGAAACGCTGACGGGGTATTGCGAGTCGCTGACGATACTGGCGCAGCCGCTGATCAAGACGGACAGTGCTGCGGGGATCAGGGCGAATCTGACGCGGAGTTTGCTCATGTACTGCTTCCCTATGTAAAGAATCCTCGCCCATGCCGGGCCGGGCGATCTTAGGGGAGCGTTCCGTCAGGCTCAATATCAAATTGATATCACTTAAGGGGTATCTGTTGTGAAACTGAAGGCATCTCGCATTGTTTTCTGCTTCCGTGATGCTCTCCTCAAGTAGGCCGTGTCATCAGACGGGAGGCGAACCGCTCAATGCCTTGCGTGCCCGAAGCCCTCGCGCCGCATCGAGCAACGCCAGCACCGCGAATAACCCCAGGACATAGCCCGCATCGGCGCCGAGCATGGCCAGCACCAGGGCGCAGAGGAGGGTGGCGAAGCCGGCGAGCCAGCGCCAGAAGCCGCGCAGCAGGGCCCAGCCGGCAGCCATGCTGAGCAGATAGATGACTACGAAGTTGCCGTTGGCGTAGCGGATCAGGTCGTCCACCGAGAGGTCGAACGCCCCGGCGAGCAGGACGCAGAGCGCGCAACACAGGACCACCAGCAGCAGGGCGCGGCCCGGTACGCCATGGCGGTTGCGGTGGGCCAGCGCGGCGGGCAGCTTGCCTTCGTCGGCAAGGCTCCAGATCAACCGGGCGAAGCCCTGCACGTAGACGTTGATCGAGGCGAAGCAGGCCAGGTAGCCGACCACCGCCACCAGCCAGCGCGCGCGTTCGCCCAGTAGCAGTTCATAGAGGCGCGGCAGGGCGCCGGCATCGCTGCGCACATCGCCGTAGGTGCCGAAGCTCAGCACGGCCACCGAGCAGGCCCAGTAGACCAGGCCGGCCAGCAGCACGCCGAGCAGCAGGGCCAGCGGAAAGTCGCGCTGCGGGTGCTTGAACTCTTCGCCCATGTGGGTGAACGCCTCGATGCCGACGAAGCACCAGAACATCACCCCTAGCGCCGCCGGCAGCAGATGCCACCGGCTTTCCAACGGTGGCAGCAGGGGCTGGCTGGCGCGGGGCAGGTCGCCCAGCCACCAGGCCAGGGCGACGGTGGCGATGATCGCCAGGGCGATCAGGCTCTGCACCAGCCCCGAGGCCTTGGCCGGCCGCTGGCCGAGCCACAGCATGGCGCCCAGGGTGGCGAGATGGATGGCCAGGATCTGGCCGCGACCGAGGTCGAACAGCGCTTCCCAGAAGCCGCTGGCGATATACAGCGCGGCCGGCAGGCCCACCGGCAGCACGGCGAGGAACAACAGCGCGCTGAGCCGTTCCAGGCGCGCGCCGAAGGCCCGGCCGATCAGGTGCGGCGCGCCGCCGGCATGGGGAAAGCGGCGGCCGAGCTGGGCGAAGGTGAAGGCCACCGGCAGCACCAGGGCGATCAACAGCAGCCAGGCCCAGAGCGAGGCGTCGCCCGCGGCGGTAGCGGCCAGCGCCGGTACCACGAAGATGCCGGTGCCCAGCAATGACGTGCTGAGCAGGCCGATGCCTTGCAGCAGCCCGAGTTCCTGATCGAGTCGGCTCATGTTGTATGCTCGTAGGCGTTTTCCATCCCGCCATGGTAGGCCGCGCGAGCGAGCAAGGCTGCTGTCAGGTCGCCGGCTTTACCCGGCAAAGTGGCGGAATTCAAGCTCAACCTGCCCGTTGCCGAGAGTGCCCGAGTGGACAAGTTCGACCGCCAGATCCTCGCCCTGCTACGCGCCGACGCGCGCCTGCCCGTCAGCCAGATCGCCCGAGAAGTGAACCTGTCGCGCTCGGCGGTGGGCGAGCGCATCCGCAACCTGGAGGAGAACGGTACCATCCGCGGCTACCACGCTAGCGTCGCCGAGCCGGGCAACGGCACGGTGAAGGCCTTTCTCGAACTCTTCTACAAGGAAAGCCGCTGCCAGGAGTACGTCGAGCGCATGCGCGCCTTCCAGGAAATCCGTCGCTGCTGCGGGATCAGCGGCGAGACCGACATGCTGGTCTACGTCGAGGCCGAATCCATCGCGCGGCTCAGTGCGATCCGCGACGAGATCGAGCGTTTCCCGGGCATGCAGCGGGTGAAGACCCACATGGTGGTGCAGGAGTGGGGCATGTGAGCCGGCCGATGCGCATCCTGCATACCTCCGACTGGCACCTGGGCCAGCACTTCATGGGCAAGACCCGCCAGGCCGAGCACCAGGCGTTCTGTGCCTGGCTGGTGGCGCAGGTCCGCGAGCAGGGTGTGGATGCGGTGATCGTCGCCGGCGATGTGTTCGACACCGGCGCGCCGCCCAGCTACGCCCGCGAGCAGTACAACCGCTTCATCGTCGAACTGCGCGACACCGGCGCGCAGTTGGTCGTGCTCGGCGGCAACCATGATTCGGTGGCGACCCTGGGCGAATCGCGGACGCTGCTGGCCTGTCTGGACACCTGCGTGATCCCGGCGGTGAGCGAAGACTTGGAAGAGCAGTTGCAGGTGCTCTGCCGCCGCGACGGCTCGCCAGGCGCGATCCTCTGCGGAGTACCCTTCGTCCGTCCGCGTGACGTGTTGCGCAGCGAGGCGGGGCAGAGCGCCGAGGACAAGCAGCAGTCGCTGCAGAGCGCCATCCACGCGCATTACCAGGCGCTATACGCGCTGGCCGAGGCGAAACGCGATGCGCTGGGCGGCGGCCTGCCGATCGTCGCCACCGGCCACTTGACCACGGTGGGCGCGAGCGCCAGCGAGTCGGTACGGGAAATCTACGTCGGCGCGCTGGAAGCCTTCCCCACCAATGCCTTCCCGCCCGCGGCCTACATCGCCCTCGGCCACATCCACCGGCCGCAGAAGGTCGGCGGCCTGGAACACATCCGCTACTGCGGCTCACCGATCCCGCTAGCCTTCGACGAAGCGCGGCAGGAAAAACAGGTGCTGCTGGTCGACCTGGACGCCGCCGGCCTGCGCGCGGTGACACCGCTGCCGGTGCCGTGCTTCCAGCCGCTGCTGTCGCTACGCGGCAGCCTCGCCGAACTGCCGGCTACCCTGGCCGACGCTGCGCAACAAGGCAGCGCCGAGCGGCCGGTGTGGCTGGAAGTGGTGGTCCGCGCCGACGATTACCTGCCGGACCTGCAAACGCGCATCGCCGCACTCTGCGAAGGCCTGCCGGTGGAAGTACTGCGCATCCGCCGCGAACGCGGCAACGCCGTGATTGGCCTACAGTCCCAGACCCGGGAAACCCTGGACGAGTTGAGCGTGGAAGAAGTCTTCGCCCGCCGCCTCCAGCAAGAGCAACTGGACGAGAGCGACGCGCAGCGGCTGCAGGGGCTTTATCGTGAGGTGTTGGAAGGTTTGCAGGCCGAGCGGGAGTGAGGCGAGGGGTTAGGGTTCTATTGGTATTAGAGCGATCAGCATGTTGGAATTATTTCTTACCGTGTTTATACCGTTAACCATCGCGTCCTTTATTTACCTCGGGGTGGTGGTGCCCTTGGAGTTTTTGGCCGGCCGAGGCCTTAGTATTGGCTTGAAACGGATGATAGGCGTCGTTTCTGTCTTGTTGGGCTACGGGTTGATGGCGTTGATATTTATGGCTGGTAGTGGCAGTGTGATTGTTTCCTGAGGAGAGTCTATGCAAAGGAATAAGAATCGTGCGCAACCGAGCCGCATTCATGGCAATAGATAGATTTAAAAGTTCAATTGGAATTGTCGTTGCCATATCTTTGGTCGGCTCGATGGTGGCGAGCTGTTCTAAGAAAATTGAAGACACGCCAGCTTATCAAGCAGCCTGTCAAGGCCCTCCTTTACGCACCATTCAAATGGTCAATCAAGCGATGGAGGATGGTTATGTCATCAATCGTCAGTATAGGTGCATAGACAAAGCTTCATTTTTCGAGGTGGCCAAACAGAAAGCTGAGTGGGAAGCAGCTAACACACCAGCGGCAATCGAAAAACGAAAAGCAGAATTTGCAGAGCAACGTGCGCGTGCCGCCGAATATCGGGAACAACAAGCTGCATCTGAAGCAATAACAGAAAATTCTCCAAATATTGTCCTGCATGAAGTCGATGTAAATACCGCAACGGAATCCGACATCGCAAGTGTGATTAGCGTAGGTTCTGATGTTGCGGCTCAAATCATTGAAGAGCGTAACAAACGAAATTTCAGTGATTGGGTTGATTTAGTAAATAGAGTGGTTGGCCTTAGCGCCGCGCAAACGGCTTTTTATGCCTCTGTTTGCGGCTTGACCGTAAACGGGAAGAGTTTAGATGGTGCACCTCCCAACGCTACGATGGCTGCATCGATCTATAAGAAATACCAAAAATATTGATGGAGTCAGTGAATGCATGCTCTAAGCTAGCGTTCTAACAAGTCGGTCGAGCAGCCATGTGGTTAGTGTTGCTGTTGCCTCCGCCGATAGTCTTCTGAGACCCAACGGGAGTGGGCCGGTTATACCGGACGCCTGATGACTTGGTTTGCCTTCTTCACTGTCATGAGCATTGACCATGAACCTACCCTGCTATTCCGACGGTATGCCGATCGAAAAGGGCGACGCGGTTCTACGTTCCGGCCTTGTACCTGCACGAATCATCGAGGTCTTTTCGGCTAACCCGCCTTCAGTCTGGTTGGAGGATGCAGAGCATCCTGGAAGAAGCTTCGCTACTGCGGAGCTTTCGGACCTGACCCTGATTGAGCGTAATACGTTGGACTTCGCTCGCGCTGGTATTGACTGGCTCTGCGTGCAAGCCGACTCCGGCGATGCGCAAGCTCAGGCCGCTCTCGGCTGGCTATACGAAACTGGCGTTGCCGTCGATCAGGACGATGTATGTGCGGTGACTTGGTATGCTCGCGCCGCGCAAGGCGGCGATCCGTTCGGCCAGTTCAATTTCGCTCTGCGCTGCGAACGTGGGCGAGGCATAGAGATAGATTTGGCAGAGGCTGCGCGTTGGTATCTTGCATCGGCGGAACAAGGGGTAGGTCCTGCTATGAAGAACCTGTCCAACATGTATCGTGACGGACGGGGCGTCGAACAAAACCTTTACCAGGCTATTCGATGGCTGCGAGAGGCTGAGGCCTTGGGCTGTGCTTAGAAAGTACCGATTAATAGGCAAAAAAAGTTCTTAGCGCAAAATTATCTGATCGGATTCATTTGGAGCGGCATATGGGGAAGGCGGTTGTGTATTTGGTAATTGTCACTTTCTTTGGGGTAGTTCTGGGGACTAGTGGAAGATTCGATTGGATGTTTGCCACCAATAATTTAAATGAGCGTTCTAAGTTCTGGCGGGAAGTCGTTTCGCATGAGGCGCCACAAGGCACTTCTCGTAGCACCGTAGATGCGCTGATGGCCCGTTATGGGATATCCTTAGAGTGCTTTGACTCTTCAGGCAGGCCTCCTATCTCAAAGTGCTTGGCTTATGACTCGACCGCCAAAGGTGGCACGGCAAATTATCCACTCACACTTCAACTGATTTTCACCTTTCACGGGAATGAGTTGCAGGAATTCGAGTCTGGCACGGTGGCGGTTAAGGAAGGTTAGGGTTAATAAATTCATCTAAGTCAAAGCCGCTTCGTGGCTCGGATTAATTTTATGTAAAATGTTGGTGCCAAGAAAAAGAGATATAGATGCGTGTGATTTTATTTGGCAGCCAGTCGTTGATAAACGGCTAAAGCCCCGCCCCTTAACCAAACGTTAGCCTCCCTTATGACTTACAGAATTACTCAAAAAGAAATTGAGCAGGTCTCAGCCCTCGATGGCCCAGCGCGATATGCACATTTCATAAAGCGTGTTTCAGACTGGGAGCAGGTGTGGGGGCTTCATGCTACAGATGGGTGGGCTTCAGCTGGCTGCGAGGGAGTAGAAACGTTTCCGCTGTGGCCACACCCTGAATATGCCAAGCTTCAAGCACAAGGACAGTGGCAAGGTTATGCGCCTGAGCCAATTGAATTGGGAGTTTTTTTAAGTGAGTGGTTGCCAAACATGCAAGACAACCTAGTTCAACTTGCAGTCTTCCCGCCGAAAGCTTTCAGGCAGTCATTGTCCCTGCCAGCCAACTGTTGCAAGACATAAAAGCAGAGTTACAAAATTACGAGTAAGGGCTAACAATGCGCTCAACTGCCGCTCACTCCGTTCGCTGGACGTCCAAAGGCTGCGCTTTTGGCCGCCTGTTAGCTTAATCGTTAGAGATAGTCATGAATAAGCGTGCTCTCACCCTAGGGCTACTCATAGCAATTCTAGCCAGCGTCATTTCACAAACCCTGCTACATGGTCAAAAAGCAATAACTTCCGATATTGCTTTATATACTCCATATTTCCTATCTCCACTCTTCAGTATGTTGATACAAGCCGCATCGATGCTGGCGTGGGCCATCCCTGGACTTTATGTCGGCTACTTATGCAAAAACAAACCAGCACAACATGGCGCAATGTTAGGGACAACATGTGGAGTAATACTTGGAGTAGCTGTATTCGCAATGCGAGCTTCAGAGCTAAGCAGCATTGGTTCCATGCTAATGGTTGCAACATCTGCTTTAACACAAATGGCAAAATACTCAGTGCTTTTCGCGCTAGCCGCTCCTGCCGGCTATCTTCTTGCCACGAGTCGTTCAAACCTCTAACAACTGGTTCAAGTCGTTCGCTACGCTCGCTGGGACGGGCTAAAGCCCGTCCCTTAGCCAAACGTTATGCAAAAGCTATTCAAAATATCGTTTGAGGTTTTTCAATGAAAGCATTTCTCTATCTCTCTGATCATGCTTTCCCCATGATCATATTAGGAGTAGTCCTTATGCTTGTCGGTACAAGTATGACCACTAATATCCGTACACATTGGGTGGCGATTTATAGGTCGCTGGCTAGGCTGATTTTTTCACTTGGAATTTCACTGGCTCTAGCATTTAAAACTCCACTAATTTTATTGATCGGGGTCCTTGGTAACTTCCAAGACCTAAAAGGTGCTGTGACTCTTCTGATATTGATATCTATTGCGTGGTCTTCCATGCCACTATTAAAAACACTGAAGCAGATAAAGCCATAGATGCCCAGAAAGACAGTTCATCAATTATTAAAACCGAAGCCGTTTCGCAACTCGGTTTAATTCTGTTTTTATCAGCTCGACGCCCAAGTGCATGACAATCTCGGCAAATAGCCGTGTCCGATACGCGCTCTCAGTAAGAGAGACGTGGACGGCTTCGTCCAGGCCGTTTTTCGCCCGAGCCGTCTACACAATCTCATCAACGATGCCAGAATGGCCGTTTTCCGCCGGTCATCGACCCTGACATGAAAATCCTCAGCCTGCGCCTGAAGAACCTCAACTCGCTGAAGGGCGAATGGAAGATCGATTTCACCGCCGAGCCGTTCAAGGATAACGGTCTGTTCGCCATTACCGGCCCTACCGGCGCCGGCAAGACCACTCTGCTGGATGCCATCTGCCTCGCGCTTTATCACCGCACGCCGCGCATGACTACGCTGTCGGCCAGTGCCAACGAGCTGATGACCCGGCACACCGCCGATTGCCTGGCGGAAGTGGAGTTCGAGGTGAAGGGCGCACGCTACCGGGCGTTCTGGAGCCAGCGCCGGGCGCGCGACAAGGTGGGTGGGGCCTTGCAGGCGCCCAAGGTGGAACTGGCGGATGGCGAAGGCACCATTCTCACCGACAAGATCAACGACAAGCTGCGCCAGACCGAGCAGCTCACCGGGCTCGATTTCGAGCGCTTCACCAAGTCCATGCTGCTGGCCCAGGGCGGATTCGCGGCCTTTCTCGAAGCCAGCGCCAACCAGCGCGCGGAGCTGCTGGAGGAGCTGACTGGCACCGATATCTACGGGCAGATTTCCCAGCGTGTCTATGAGCGGACCAAGGCGGTGGAGATCGAGCTGGGCCGGCTCAAGGCGCGTGCCGAGGGTGTCGAGCTGATGACGGAAGAGCGGCGCTCGGCCTTGCAGCAGGAGCTGGCGACGTTGGTAGGACAGGAACAGCCGCTGCTGGCCGAGCAGCAGCGCCTGCAGGCGCAGCGCCAGTGGTTGGACGCCGTGGCCCAGGCGGAGCGGCAGCATCAAGAAGCGCAGCTCGCCCTGCAACAGGCCCAGACTGAGCAGCAGGAGGCCCAGCCGCGTCTGGCGCGATTGGCGGCCAGCGAGCCGGCGGTGCGTTTGCAGCCTTGTCATCAGGCGTGGCGGCAGGCGTTGGACGCTGTTGCGCAAGGCGAGCAGGCATTGGTCGAAACCCGCACCGAGCGGCGGCAGGCCGGGGAGGCGTTGTCCGCACAGATGTGGCGCGCCGTGCAGCTCAGCCGGCAGGTGGCCGAGGGGACGAAAGATCGTCTCGACGGGCTCCAGCAACAACGACAGGCGCTTCAGGAGCGACTGGACCGGCAGCCACAGCATGCTCAATTGGGTGAACGGCTCGCCGCCTGGCGTGGGCAGTTCGACAGTCGCCGGCAGAGCCAGGCGGATATCGCCGCCCTGGTGGAGCGCCAGAGGCAGGTGCAGAACGCCCTGCATGATTTGCAGGCTCAGCAGCAGGTGCAGGAGGCGCAACGCCACACGGAACAGGGGCGCCTGGATGAGGCCCGCGACGTCGAGCAGCAAGCCCAGGGGCGACTGGCGACCCTGCTGGAGGGCCAGAGCGAAGCCGGGCTGCGCGAGCAGTGGCAGCGCCTGCATGGCGAGCAGGGCTTGCTGGTGCAGTTGCAGCAGACTGGCGAGCAACGCCGCCGTCTGGACACTGCGCTGGCCGATACAGTCGGGAGGTTGGCCGAGCTGGCGCGTCAGCAGGACGAGAAGAGCGCTCAACGCGATGCCCTGCGCCAGCGCTACAGCGATCTGAAGTCGCAGGTCACGGATAAACAGAAGCTGCTCGAACAGGAGCAACGCATCCGCACGCTGGAAAGCTATCGCGAGCAGTTGCAACCCGGCGAAGCCTGCCCGCTGTGCGGGTCCCACGACCACCCGGCGATCAGTGCCTACCGTGCGTTGGACGTGTCGGCCACCGAGCGTGCCTTGCAGGCCACGCAGGCCGAGCTGGAGGCCGTCCGTGAGCAGGGAACCGGGGTGGGCGCCGAAGTGGCGGCGCTCGACGCGCAGCTCGATCAACTGCGCAACCGGCAACGGCAGGACGAGATCGATGCGCAGACGTTGCGGGTCCGCTGGCAGCAACTCTGCCGCGAACTGCGCTGCGACCTGGCGGACGATGCGGCCCTGGCCGCCCGTCAGCAGGCGCAGACCGAACAACTGGGCGCCTTGGAGCAGCGCCTGCAACGGCTCGATGAGTTGAAGCGGGCGTGCGAATCGGCTCGCGATGCGCGGCAGGCGCTTGAGCAGCGTTGCCAGGAGCAAGGCCAGAAACTGGCCCTGCTGCGTCAGCGGCAGCAGGGCGAAGAGGCGCAGCTTGGCGCGCTCGCCGATCAATTGGCGGCTCAGCAGGAAAAGTTGGCTCGTTGTGAGGCGGCGCTCGAAACGGAGTTGCGGAGCCTGGGTTATGCCTTGGCGGATGCCGACGAAGGTTGGTTGGCCCAGCGCGAGGCCGAGTGGTTGGCCTGGCAACGGGATCAGCTCCAATTGCAAACCCTGGAGCGCGAGCATCTGGCGCAGCAGGGCCGGGTCGAGACGGCGGGTAAGGACGCCGCGCTATGGCGGCAGCGCTGGAGCGCGCTTGGCGAGCCTGAGCGGGAGGCCGTGACGGTTGAGGCCGATCCACAGGCGGCGCTGTCCGACAGTGAAGGGCAGGTCGCTGCGGCGCAGCGGCTGGTCAACGAACTGGAGGGCCGTCTGGTGACGCTCGACGAAGCGTTGCGTCGCCAACAAGAGGCGCTGCATGCCTGCGCGGAGCGTTGGCAGAGCCAACTGGCCCAAAGCCCGTTCGCCGACGAGCAGGCGTTTCTCGCGGCGCTGCTCGACGATGCCGAGCGGGAAGCCCTGCGGGCATTGCAGGCGCGTCTGCAACAGGCGCTGGCGGAGGCCGGCGCGCTGGCCACGGCGGCCGAGCAGACCCTGGCGGGCCTGCGGGCGACGCCCCTGACGACCGCGGACCGGGACGAGCTGGACGAACGCCTGCAAACGGTGGCCGAGGAACTGAACGGACTGGTCCACCGGCGTGGCGAGATTCGCGCAGAATTGCAGGGCGACGATGCCCGCCGGCAGAGCCAGCAGGCGCTGTTCGCCGAGATCGCTGCACGGCAGGCCGACTACGACCTCTGGCAGCGCCTCAACGGCCTGATCGGTTCCGCCGACGGCGCCAAGTACCGCAAGTTCGCCCAGGGCCTGACGCTGGATCATCTGGTCTACCTGGCCAACCGTCAGTTGGAGCGGCTGCACGGTCGCTACCAGTTACAGCGCAAGGCCAGCGGCGAGCTGGAGCTGGAAGTGCTCGACACCTGGCAGGCGGATGTGGCGCGCGACACCCGTACCCTGTCCGGCGGCGAGAGCTTCCTGGTCAGCCTGGCCCTGGCGTTGGCGCTGTCCGATCTGGTCAGCCACAAGACCAGTATCGACTCGCTGTTCCTCGACGAAGGTTTCGGCACGCTGGACGGCGAAACCTTGGAGGTGGCGCTGGATGCCCTCGACAGCCTCAATGCCAGCGGCAAGACGATCGGCGTCATCAGCCACGTCGAAGCGCTGAAGGAGCGAATTCCCGTGCAGGTGAAGGTGTCGAAGGGAATAGGGATGGGCTACAGCGCGCTGGAGCGGCGGTTCGCGGTGGGTTGAGGCGGCGTCGCGGGGTGGCGCTGCGCCCGCGTCGCCACCGAGGAACTCGCATGTCTGACGAACGCGCCTATCGACAGCACCTGTTCATTCTGCTCGGCCTCTTCGCCGTGCTCTGGCTGATCCTGGCTATCGACCCGCACAACCGACGCGATTGGGCCATGGAAAACATCCTGGTCCTGGTGGTCGGTGCCGGCATGGTGATGAGTCATCGCTGGTTCCGCTTTTCGCGGGTATCCATCACGCTGATCTTCCTGTTTGTCTGTCTGCACGAACTCGGCGCTCACTACAGCTATGCGAAGGTGCCCTACGACGACTGGCTGCGCGCGCTGTTCGGCCAGGGGCTGGACGAAACCCTGGGCTGGGAGCGCAACCAGTTCGATCGCCTCGTGCACTTCTGCTATGGGATGCTGATTGCCTATCCGGCGCGCGAGGGCCTGCTGCGTGGCACCGGGGCGCGAGGGTGGTGGAGTTACTTCATCGCCGTGGATTTCATCCTTTCCACCTCGGCAATGTACGAGCTGATCGAGTGGATCGGCGGCGACTATTTCGGCGGCGAAGAGGCCGAGGCCTATATCGCCGCCCAGGGCGACAAGTGGGATTCGCAGAAGGACATGGCCTTGGCGGGGATCGGCGCGCTGCTCGCTCTCGGCATCTGTGCCGCCGTCAACCTCCGGCAGGGCCGCGATCTGGCTTTGAACTGGGTTAGAGCCCAGTCCGGAGCGGACGGGCGAGACCGTTCGGACGGCTCACGCTTGCTCGCCCGCTGAGCCGGCCAGGCTCAAGTCTCGAAGCGATTCGGGTAAGTCGAATGTATCCACAACGTGTCGCTGCCCAGCTTCATGACCTCAACCACCACTGAGCGGATACGTTTCTTCACCGTACTGCCCGTGGGGTAGCCGTAAGAGCAGATCCGGAGGGGCGCGACGATCTTGCGATTGACCCCCATACCATGCTCGTCGCCACTGGGATTGGCATTATCGAGGTCTCCCAGCTTCTGTTGTCCGGTGTGCGAGTTCAGCGCATCACAGGTACAGCGAAGCATCTCCTGTTCGTTCTCATAAGTGCTCTTGCCTGCCGTGGCGGTCTCCTGAACATGCCGGAACGCGTGGCCAACATCGCTGCCCCGGCCTTGCCAGGCCATGGGATCGATGGGGTTGTTCGACGCGTCGCGGGGAACCCTGACTCTCAACTGGCCGAAATCTTCGTTCGAAACATCGCTGCGAACGCGCAGGAAGGTTCGGTAGTAATGGTTGTTGGCCATATCGATGGCGGATTTCACGTCCGCCAGCCCGTAGAGCTTCTTCACACCCATGACTATCTCCTTTAGTCGGTAGGAAGATTGTCGAGCCTAGCAATCGGAGTCCGATTGTTCCTGACCTCTCGTCGCTTGAGCGGGTGACGTTCGTGACTAATGCTCGTAGCCCCAGTGGGCCCGATTCTTCCGGTCCATAAATGTCCAGGCCACGAAGCGGCTCTGCTTCTGCCCCTGGGCCATATCGATGATGCGTACCTCCTGCGCTTCGACTCTCGCCAATGCCGTTTGGATCGCAGGCAGGTTGCCAGCCTTGGAGACCAGGGTGCTGAACCAGAGCACTTGGCCGGCAACGTCCCGGCTTTCTTCCACCATTCGCCGCACGAAGGCCGCTTCGCCGCCCTCGCAGTACAGCTCCGCACCCTGGCCGCCGAAGTTGAGCACCGGCAGCTTGCGTTTCGGGTCGAGTTTGCCGAGGTTGCGCCATTTGCGCTGGCTGCCGCGGGTGGCTTCTTCGAGGGAGGCATGGAAGGGCGGGTTGCAGAGGGTCAGGTCGAAGCGCTCGTCGGGCTGTAGCAGGCCACGGAAGATCCGCTTGGGGTCGCCCTGGCGACGCAGCTGGATGGCGCTGTCCAAGCGATTGGCGCGGATGATGGTTTCCGCCGAGGCCAGGGCCACGGGGTCGATGTCGGCGCCGAGGAAGCGCCAGCCGTATTCGCGGTAGCCGATGAGCGGGTAGATGCAGTTGGCACCGACGCCGATGTCCAGTGCTCGTACCTGTCCACCTCGTGGGATTTCGCCGCCGTTGTCTTCCGCCAGCAAGTCGGCGAGTCCGTGCAGGTAGTCGGCGCGGCCGGGAATCGGCGGGCAGAGGTAGGCGGGGGGGATGTCCCAGTGCTCGATACCGTAGTGATCCTTGAGCAGGGCGCGGTTGAGCGCTTTCACCGCCTGCGGGTTGGCGAAATCGATGCTCTGCTTGCCATAGGGATTGAGGATGACGAATTCGGCCAATGACGGATGACGTTTGATCAGTGCGGGGAAGTCGTACCGGCCCTGGTGGCGGTTGCGCGGGTGGAACAGCGCTTTGTCAGCCGGCGCCGGACCCTTGGCGGGCTTGTGTGTCTTGGGCAGGCGGCCCGGAGGGGAGGGGATGCGGGGCATGGAGCGCTCTCGGGAAAACGGCAGGCACGCATTTTCCCACAGCCTCCCCGAAAGGACGAACCCGGGGTGCCGGGTTCGTCCGGGCACCCTCAGGTGGCTGTGGCGAACAGCGCTATATAGGTCGCAGCACCGGAGATATAGCCGATGAAGGCCAGACCACTGATCCGCTTCAGGTACCAGATGAAGTTGATCTTCTCCATGCCCATGGCCGCGACGCCTGCCGCCGAGCCGATGATCAGGCAGCTGCCGCCGGTGCCGGCGCAATAGGCGAGCATTTCCCAGAAGTTGCCGTTGATCACGAAGTTGCCCAGCCAGCCCGCTTCATTGCCGGCGGCGGCAACGTCCGCGTGGCTGACCAGCGGGTACATCTTCATCGCACCGGCCACCAGCGGAACGTTGTCCACCACGGCGGAGAGCAGGCCGATGGCAATGTTGATGGCGTAGACGTTGCTCAGGCCATCCTTGAGCGCGATGGCGGCCTGGGTCAGGTGGCCGGCGGTGGCCAGGCTGGACACGGCGAGCAGGATGCCGAGGAAGAACAGCACGCTGGTGGTGTCGATCCGGCGCAAGACGCCGACTACCGACAGCGGGTGCTTGTCTTCGTCGTTCTTGCCGCGGTGGATCACTTCGGTGACCACCCAGAGCACGCCGAGGCCGAACAGGATGCCCATGTACGGCGGCAGGTGGGTGAGGGTCTTGAACAGCGGCACGAAGACCAGGGCGGCGATACCGAGGAAGAACACCAGGTTGCGCTCGAAGGGCGTGGTCGGGTCGCGGCGGTTTTCTTCCGGTTCCACCACCAGCGGCGGTTCGGTGTTCCCGCGCAGGCGGAAGCTGAGCAGGATCAGCGGTACCAGCAGGCAGACCAGGCTCGGCAGCAGCAGCTTGACCACGATGCCGCTGGCAGTGATCTGGTTGCCGATCCAGAGCATGGTGGTGGTGACGTCGCCGATCGGCGACCAGGCGCCACCGGCGTTCGCCGCGATCACCACGATGCCGGCGTAGAACCAGCGCTCCTGCTGGTCGCTGACCAGTTTGCGCAGCAGCGAGACCATGACGATGGTGGTGGCCAGGTTATCCAGGGCGGCCGAAAGGAAGAACGTGATCAGGCCGACCAGCCAGAGCAGATGCACGCGCTTGGTGGTGTGGATGCGGTCGGTGATCGCCTTGAAACCATCATGGGCGTCGATCAGTTCGACGATGGTCATGGCACCCATGAGGAAGAAGAGGATTTCGGAAATCTCGCCGAGGTGGTGGCGGAGCGATTCGACGACATGGTGGGTGTTGCTATTGCCATTCGCAGCGCTTTCCAGCGCGGGGAAAATGCTGTCGGCCCCTATCACCAGCAAGGTCCAGGCGAACACGGCAGTGAGAATTGCCGAAGCCGCCTTGTCGATCCTCAACGGGTGCTCGAACGCGATGCAGAGGTATCCGAGTACGAAAACCAGCGCCATCAATGCATACATTATTGTTCTTCCGTCCAGAAAGGGAGGCTGGATTATGGCCAGATGAGCCGACGGTAAAAAGGCTGAATGATCAAATCGGGGGGCGGAAATTCGCCCCAGGTGGGCGTAGGTCGCTTGCGGAAAACGGTCTTCGGCGTCGGCAACGGCTCTGTTCCGCCCGCTGCCGGCCGATGGCGGGGTGGCTTCGCCGGAAAGATGCGGGGAGCGGATTTCGGGCGCATTGCCCTGCGACCGATCGCCGCGATGCCTTGGCAGGGGCTCGATCCGTGCCGAAGGCGTGGGCCCATGGTCGCAGGCCGTTGCGGCGAAAGTACCGTCGATGCGGGCGACGGAACCTGTCAGGGGTAGCTCAGGATGGCCTTGAGCTTCGCCAGGTTGGCCTCGACCCAGCGCCGGTCGATGGGCCCCCAGTCACGGATCACGTAACGACCGATGTGGTTGCGCTCGCCTTCCTGTTGCTCGAAGACGCAGTCGATGTCCAGTTCGCCCAGCGCCGACAGGGTGTCCTGGGCGGTGCGCCGGGGCATGCCGGTGGCCTCCATCAGTGCCGGTACGCTGGTGGCGGCGCCGCTGTCGATCAGCCAAGCCACGTAGAGACGGCGGTAGAAACTGGTTCGGGTCTTGCTCACGTCCATGGGAAGTCCTCTTCGGTTCGGCGGTGGATTATCCCGCCGGAGCGAAACCGCCGAAAGCGCATGTTGAGTTGGCTCACAGCTTGCCGTCCCTCGAGTTGAGGTACTGGCGCATCGCCGCTAGAGTGCTTGGCGGCAAAATGATCTCACGCAAGGATGCAACGGATGGATATCCACGCTTCGCTCCGCTCCCTGGTCCTGGACATTCCCGACAGCACGCTCGATGCCATCGAACGCCTGGTCGACGAGGGCTACCTATTGCAGGCCCACGAGAAGGCCACCGGCCTGGGCGACTATCGCGATTGGCGCGGGCCACGTGCCATGGCGCTGGCTGCCCGCCTGGCAGGCAACCTGGGTGCGCCGCGCTTGGCCGATGCGCTGATCCGCCTCGGCTACCGCCGCTATCCCCAGGCTGCCGAGACGCGCCTGCGTTACGCTCGTTTCCTCCTTTCCAATCGCGGCCCTCACCGAGCCTGGGCGTTCTTCCATTCGCTGGATGGCTGGCTGCCCACGCAGGCGGCGCTTCGAGCCGAATGGCTATCGCTGAAAAGCTATCTCCTGGCGCTGTTGCGCGACTTCGCGGAGGCCGAGGCGCTGCATCGCGAAGCGCTGGAATGCGGGGTGGATGATCCCTGGCTGTGGGTCGAACGCTCCTACGGGTTGGAGCAGGAGGACCGCTACGACGAAGCGCTGGAGGTCTGCGAACGTGCGCTCGGCTATCCGCTGCGGCTGCGTTCGGCGCTGCAGCAGGTGACCCAGCTTCAGGTTCAACGGGGCGATGTCGGGACGGCCTTGGAGAGGCTGCGCGACGCCGCCGGCAACCTGGAAAGCGGTTCCCTTTGCGCTCAACTGGCCGACCTCCTGATCGAGCGTGGCGAACTGGACGAGGCCGAGACCTGGCTGCGCCGGGCTGAAGGCTGCATGCCATTGTTGCGCAAGGAGCAGGCACACTGGCTGGCGGCGCGGCGCTGCGACATCGCGTGCCTCCGGCAGCACTGGGAAGAGGCCGAGGTCGAGGCCGAACGGGCCGGCGGGGGCTTCTACCGGGGCGTGCTGGAGAGCCTGCGGCGCGGTGAGCGGGGTATCCGCCGCTTGTTGCCGGTAGGTTTCGTGCGCCAGCACCACATGACCTGCGTCCCCGCCACCCTGACCGCCCTGGCGGGCTACTGGAGCCGTCCGGTGGAGCACTTGGAGGTGGCCGAGGAGATTTGTTACGACGGTACGTCACATTTCGCGGAGCGCGCCTGGGCCGAGCGGCACGGTTGGCTGGCACGCGAGTTCACCGTGGATTGGGATATCGCCCGAGCCTTGATCGACCGTGGCGTGCCTTTCACCCTCACCATCCAGTACACCGGGAGCGGTCACCTGCAGGCCGTCGTCGGCTACGACGAGCCGCGTGGCACCTTGCTGATCCGCGACCCCGGCCTGGCCCAGCATACGGAGTTCCGGGCCGTGGAGCTGTTGCAGGCGCAGCGCTCTTCCGGACCGCGCGGCATGCTGTTGCTGCCGCCGGAAGAGTCGGAGCGGCTGGAGGGGCTCGTCCTGCCCGAGGCTGACTACTGGGATGGTTACTACCGACTGATGGCGGCCCTGGAGGCACACGAGCGGGACTCTGCGCTGGCAGGGCTGGCCTCGTTGCAGGCGCAGGCGCCTGACCACTTGCTGACGCTGCAGGCCATGCGCGCGGTGGCTGCCTACGATGGCGACCAAGTTCGTCTGTTGCAGGCGACCGAAGCCCTGTTGGAGCAATTCCCCCGGGATGCCAACCTGGTGTTGTCCAAGGCGGCGTCGATGAGCCAGCTTCGCCCCTGGGCGGAGCAACTGGCCTGGCTGGCGGAGCACGGCGAGCAGCGCGACAGCGATCCGGGCATCGCCGTGCGCTATGCCCAGTCGCTGACCGAGGACGGTCGGGCCAGCGCCAGAGCAGCGGTGCTGCTGCGGCAGGTGTTGCGTCAGACACCAACGGAGGCGCAGGCCTGGAACGGCCTGGCCGGGTTGCGCTGGGCCGACGGTGCGCGCGAAGAGGCGACCGAACTGTTCCGCGTCGCTGCGTGCCTGCAATTCATGCGCGAGCCCTACAGCCTTCATTACTTCCGTGCCGAGCGCAGTCTCGGTCGTACCGAGCGCGGCCTGGCCCTCCTGCAGGACCGCCAGCGGCGGCTCGGCCGGCTCGCAGCAGGCCCCACCTTGACTCTGTGCGAACAATTGGAAGAGCTGGAGCGCAGCGAAGAGGCCCTCGTATTGCTGGAGCAAGCGCTGGAGGTTCGCCCGCTGGATCCCGACCTGCTGCTGTATGGCGTCGATCTGTTGGGTCGCCATGGCGAAGTGCAGCGCGCGGATGCTCTGCTGGCGCGGGCCGAACCGGTCAGCCGGCGTAGCGCCTGGTTGCGTGCGCGGGTTCTGCATAGCCAGCGCAGCGCCGGGGATGCCCGGGAGGCGCTGGGCTGGTGTCGCGAAGCGGCAGAGCTGGACCCCTTCAATCTGAGCCTGCACCGCCTGTGCATCGGCCTGCTGGTGCAGTGCGAAGGGGGCGATGCGGCACAGGCTTATCTGCAGGCGCTGGCGACCCGTTTCGAACATCACTGCGGCATTGCCGAGCTGTTGGTGGAGCGCGCTCAGCAGCGTTCCCTGGCCGAAGCTGAGGAGGCCCTGCGCCGTCTCTTGCGGAGCCACCCTCATCATTCTTGGGCGCTGCGCGAACTGTCGATCGTTCTGAGCCGCCAGGGGCGTGGCGAGGAGGCCATGGAAATGGCCGAAACGGCCTGCCAGATCGATCCGACCAACAGCGCGTCCTGGTCCACGCGAGGTTTCGTCCTGTCGCAGAGCGGCCGGATCGAAGCTGCACACGAAGCGTTTCGCGACTCGCTGCGGCGTTCCGTGGACAACGACTACGCCGGCAACCAGTTGATCGACACCAGCACCAGCCAGGAAGAGGCGCGGCAGAACCTGGCCTTTCTTCACGCCGAGCTGATTCGCCAGGTGACCTTCGGTGACGGCTGGATGACTTACCAGATCCAGGGACAGAACCTGCTGGACGGCGACGTCGTGCTGGAGGCGCTGCGCGAGGCGCTCGCCCGGCGCCCCGATCTCTGGCAGGTCTGGGTTGCTCTTGGCTGGCAATTGGTCGCCATGGAGCGTTTGGATGAAGCGGCGGCATTGCTGGACGAGGCCGTCGAACGCTTCCCCCTGTTGCCGCGCATCGCGCTCGAACGCGCCGAGTTGCACAAGCGGTTGGGGCATCTGGCGGAGTGCCAGGCGGTATTGGAGCGCAGTTTCCGTATCAATCCGCTATGGACCCGGAGCGTCCGCCTGTACGTTGAGTGCCTGCTGGAGGATGGGCGCCAGCTGGAGCGTGCCGACCAGTTGCTCGCCAGCGTACTGGCCCGGACACCGGAGAACCATGAGCTGCGTGCCTTCCGCGCCTATGTGCTGGGCGAGCAGGAGCACTACGAGCAGGCCATGCAGCAAGCCGAGTACGTGCTGCGGCACGAGCCGGGCCATCGTTGGGCGTGGGACCAGTTCAAGCGATATGCCGGGCTTCTGGAGCAGCCGGACCGGCCCTTGGCGTTGGCCCGCGAGTTGGTTCGGCTGCGGCCGGGGGAAGCCGAAGCCTGGCTGCTGCTGGCCGGTCAGGAAGCTGACGAGGCTGCGCGCGAAGAGGCGCTGCGGCAGGCATTGCAGCGTGAGCCGCGTCATGAGGCGGGCAATGGGGCATTGCTTGACCTGCTGCTCTGTTCGGAGCGGCACGAGGAGTTGCGTGCCTGGCTGCAGGCGTCTCATTGGGGCGACCGCCCACCGGTCGGTTTGGCGCTCTATGGTCCGCGCTCGCTGCGTGCCCAAGGGCGCGGCGAGGAGGCGATCGCTGAACTGCATGCCCTGCTCGAACGTCTGCCGGATAGTTATCCGACCTGGCGCGAACTGGCTGATCAATTCGAACTGTCGGAGGACTTTCCCGGTTATGTGAAGGCCGCGCGGCAGATGGTGCGCCTGGACCCGAAATCGGCCATATCCCATGGCTACCTGGGGCACGCGCTGATGCTGAACCAGGAGCGGGATGCGGCACGGGAGGCCTTTCTCCAGGCGTTCCGCCTGGACAGCGACTATGTGTTCGCCGGGGTGAATGCCTACGACCTGCTGCTGGAGCAGGGCGACCGCAGCGCTGCCCGGCCGATCCTCGACCAACTGCTTGCCGGCTCCCGGGCACCCGTGCTCGCCCTGCGGGCGCTGCGCCTATCGCTGGCGGTGGGTGATGCCGCACTCAAGCGCGAGGCGCTGGAGCGGTTGTGCCGCGACCTGGATGCGGAGGAGCACTGGGGTGAGGTGCTCACTATCATCACCGAGCCTCACAAAGATGCGGACCTGCGTACCGTGCTGGAACACTCGCTTCGTGACGGCTGTTCGCATGTGGCGGCGGCTCGCTATTGGCTGCAACTCGAAGATACCCGATGGGCGCCCGGAAGCTTGCCGCGCGCTTTCCGGCGGATGCTGCCGCACGACCGCGACAACCGGCTCGCGCGGGCCATGTTCGATCTACTGGCCACCCGGGAGAACAGCCGGGGCCTGCTTCAGGAGACGCTCACCCAGTGCAGCGCGGCAATCCGCGAAGACGATCAGGTATGGGCCATGGCCAGCTACGCGTTGCTCGGGCACGACCTGTTCGACACCCTGTTCCACTGGATGGGCGACTGGCAAACACGTCCGCAGGCACCGTCCTGGGGGCTGAGCAATCTGGCCACCGGTTGCTACCTGCGTGGCCGGGACAACGAGGGCCACGCAGTGGCCCGGGCCGCTCTGGAGCGCGAACCCCGCGATCCCATCGCGCGCTGCTGGCTGGCGTTCGATGCGGCGTGGCATGAGCGGCACGACGAGATGCGAGAGCATCTGGCGCTGCTCGAGGACGAACGGCTCGGTGTATTCCACCGGTGTACGCTCGGCCTCATCCGTGGGTATGCACAGGCCCTGGAAGCAGGAGACGGGATGGCCGCCCAGTGGCCCTTCCGGGAGACGGCGGCGCTGGCACGCAATATCAATAATCCCGCCTACCGACGGCTGCGTAACCGGCTCGCTGTCCGTCTGGCCCGTATTGGCGCGGTGCCTGGCTGGCTTTGGCCGTTACGCTGGCTGCGGCTGCGCTGAAGACACCGCCCGCGCGAGCGGGCGGCGTGGGGCAATCAGGCTTGGGCCGGTTCCGCGGCGACCATTGGCTGCGGCGGCCGCGCGAAGGCCAGGCTGATGGCCATCAGCGGCATGATCAGGTTGAAGAAGCAGTACGGCAGGTAGGTCAGCGTGGCCACGCCGAGGGTGGCGGCCATATAGGCGCCACAGGTATTCCAGGGCACCAGCACCGACGTCAGGGTGCCGCCGTCTTCCAGGGCGCGGGACAGGACGGTGGGTTTCAGGCCGCGGCTCTCGTACTCGGCGCGGTACATGCGGCCGGGCAGGACCAGGGCGATGTACTGGTCGGCGGTGATCACGTTGGTGCCGATGGTGGTGACGATGGTGCTGGCGATCAGGCTGCTGGTGCGCTTGGCCAAGTGGATGGTGCTGTTGAGCAGTCGCTGCAGCAGGCCGAGTTTCTCCAGCACACCGCCGAAGCTCATGGCGCAGATGATCAGCCAGACGGTGTTGAGCATGCTGCCCATGCCGCCCTTGGATAGCAGACCATCCAGTTCGGCGTTGCCGCTGTCCGACTGGTAGCCGGCGAACAGGGCGCTCCACACGGTTTTCAGCGGGGCGAGCGCGCCGGCTTGCGGGTCGGCCAGGCGGCTCATCACCTCGGGCTGGAAGACCACGGCGAACACCGCGCCGACCAGGGCGCCGAGGAACACGGCGGGGAAGGCCGCCCACTGGCGCATGGCGAGGAACAGCAGGAAGGCCACCGGCAGCAACAGGTGCCAGCCAAGGCTGAACTGACCCTCCAAGGCGCTCAGCACGGCCTGGATGCGGGTGGTGTCGTGGCTATCGCTGGCCTGCTGGCCGAGCACGAAGAAGATCGCCAGGCTGATCAGCAGGGCCGGCACTGTGGTGTGCGACATGTAGCGGATGTGCTGGAACAGGTCGGCGCCGGCCGCCGCCGGGGCGAGGTTGGTGGTGTCCGACAGCGGCGACAGCTTGTCGCCGAAGTAGGCGCCGGAAATGATCGCCCCGGCGGTGATCGCCGGGTCCAGGCCGAGTCCCGAGGCCACGCCCATCAGGCCGATGCCGAGGGTGCCGGCGACCGTCCAGGAGCTGCCGATGGACAGCGCGACCAAGGCACAGATCAGGCAACTGGTGACATAGAAGTATTCCGCCGAGATCAGCTTGAGGCCGTACCAGATCATGGTCGGCACGGTGCCGGCGAGAATCCAGGCGCCGATCAGCGCTCCCACCGAAAGCAGGATCAGGTTGGCTTTCATCGCCATGTGGATGCCGGCGAGGATGCCTTCCTCGATCTGTCCCCAGCGCTGGCCGTTCTTCAGGCCCACCAGTCCAGCGACGAAGGCTGCGGCCATCAGGGCAATCTGGTTTGGGCCGGACGAGGAGCTGTCGCCGAACAGGTAGACGGACAGGCCGAGCAATGTCACCAGGACGGCGATCGGCAACAGGGCGTCGAACAGGGAAGGGGAGCGGGGAGCGGTCATGGCGGGTTACCGATAAAACGACGGGGCCCGCGCCATATCGGCCGCGGGCCCCGTGGGGTCACTGCAGGAAATTACAGACTGGCGATACGCTCGCGCTGTTCGTTGAGCTTGCCCAGGGCCAGTTCGGCCTCGGCCAGCTTGGCGCGTTCCTTGGCGATCACTTCGGCCGGAGCCTTGTCGACGAAGCTGGCATTGGACAGCTTGCCGCCGACCCGCTGCACTTCGCCGCCGAGGCGTTGGATTTCCTTGTCCAGGCGCGCCAGTTCGGCGTCCTTGTCGATCAGGCCGGCCATCGGTACCAGCACTTCCATCTCGCCGACCAGCGCGGTGGCGGCCAGCGGGGCTTCTTCGCCGGCTTCCAGGATGCGCACGCTTTCCAGCTTGGCCAGCTTTTTCAACAGCGGCTCGTTCTCGGCCAGCCGGCGACGGTCTTCGGCGCTGGCATTGTTCAGCACCACGTCGATGCGCTTGGCCATGGAGATGTTCATCTCGCCGCGAATCTGTCGCACACCGAGCATGAAGGCCTTGACCCAGGCGATGTCGTCTTCGGCGGCCGCATCGATGCGCGCCTCGTTGGCCACCGGCCAGGGCTGCAGCATGATGGTTTCGCCCTGCTTGCCGGCCTGGGCCTTGATCCGCTGCCAGATCTCTTCGGTGATGAAGGGCATGAACGGATGCGCCAGGCGCAACGCCACTTCCAGCACGCGGATCAGGGTGCGGCGGGTACCGCGCTGGCGCTCGACGGAGGCCTGTTCGTCCCACAGCACCGGCTTGACCAGCTCCAGGTACCAGGCACAGTACTCGTCCCAAATGAACTCGTAGAGGGCCTGGGCGGCCAGGTCGAAGCGGAAGGCTTCGAGATGGCGGGTGACGTCGGCTTCGGTGCGTTGCAGCGCGGAGATGATCCAGCGGTCCACCGAGGACAGTTCCACGGGTTCGTCGTTGACGCCGCAGTCCTTGCCGTCGGTGTTTTCCAGTACGAAGTTGGTGGCGTTCCACAGCTTGTTGCAGAAGTTGCGGTAGCCCTCGACGCGGCCCATGTCGAACTTGATGTCGCGACCGGTGGAGGCCAGCGAGCAGAAGGTGAAGCGCAAGGCGTCGGTGCCGTAGCTGGCGATCCCCTCGGGGAATTCGGCGCGGGTCTGCTTGGCGATTTTTTCCGCCAGCTTCGGCTGCATCATGCCGCTGGTGCGCTTGGCCAGCAGGGTATCGAGATCGACGCCGTCGACGATATCCAGCGGGTCGAGCACGTTGCCCTTGGACTTGGACATCTTCTGGCCCTGGCCGTCGCGCACCAGGCCGTGGACATAGACGGTCTTGAACGGAATCTGCCCGGTCAGGTGGGTGGACAGCATGATCATCCGGGCGACCCAGAAGAAGATGATGTCGAAGCCGGTGACCAGCACGTCGGTGGGGTGGAACGTCTTGAGGAAGTCGGTCTGCTCCGGCCAGCCGAGGGTGGAGAAGGTCCACAGGCCCGAGCTGAACCAGGTGTCCAGCACGTCTTCGTCCTGGCGCAGGTCGATGTCGTTGGTCAGGTTGTACTTGGTGCGGACTTCCGCTTCGTCGCGGCCGACATAGACGTTGCCGGCTTCGTCGTACCAGGCCGGGATGCGGTGGCCCCACCAGAGCTGGCGGCTGATGCACCAGTCCTGGATGTCGCGCATCCAGCTGAAATACATGTTCTCGTACTGCTTCGGTACGAACTGGATTTCGCCGTTTTCCACCACGGCGATGGCCTTCTCGGCCAGCGGTTTGGTGGCGACGTACCACTGGTCGGTCAGCCAGGGCTCGATGACGGTGCCCGAACGGTCGCCGCGTGGCACTTTCAGGGCATGGTCGTCGACCTTCTCCAGCAGGCCCATGCCGTCGAAGTCCGCGACGATGGCCTTGCGTGCCTCGAAGCGGTCCATGTGGGCGTAGCTGTCCGGCAGGGTCGGATCGACCCGATCGTTGACGCTGCCGTCGAGGTTGAACACCTGGGCGGTTTCCAGCACCGCGGCATTCTTGTCGAAGATGTTGATCAGCGGCAGGTTGTGGCGCTTGCCGACTTCGTAGTCGTTGAAGTCGTGGGCCGGGGTGATCTTCACGCAGCCGGTGCCGAACTCGCGGTCGACGTATTCGTCGGCGACGATGGGGATCAGGCGGTTGACCAGCGGCAGCATGACGTGGCGGCCGATCAGGCCCTTGTAGCGTTCGTCCTCCGGGTGTACCGCGACGGCGGCGTCGCCGAGCATGGTCTCCGGGCGGGTGGTGGCGACCACCAGGTAGCCCAGGCCTTCGGCCGTCCTGGCGCCGTCCGCCAGCGGGTAGCGCAGGTGCCAGAGGTTGCCCTTCTCGTCATGATTTTCCACTTCCAGGTCGGAAATGGCGGTGTGGAATTTGGTGTCCCAGTTGACCAGGCGTTTGCCGCGGTAGATCAGGCCGTCTTCGAACAGGCGGACGAAGGCTTCCTTGACCGCCTCGGACAGGCCCGCATCCATGGTGAAGCGCTCGCGCGACCAGTCCACCGAGGAGCCCAGGCGACGAATCTGGCGGGTGATGGTGCCGCCGGATTCTTCTTTCCATTGCCAGACTTTCTCTAGGAATTTTTCCCGGCCGAGGTCGTGGCGACTGACGCCCTGGGCGGCGAGCTGGCGCTCCACCACCATCTGCGTGGCGATGCCGGCGTGGTCGGTGCCCGGCTGCCACAGGGTGTTGCGGCCTTGCATGCGGCGCCAGCGGATCAGAGCGTCCATGATGGCGTTGTTGAAGCCATGGCCCATGTGCAGGCTGCCGGTGACGTTCGGCGGCGGGATCATGATGGTGTAGGGCTCGCCGGAACCTTGCGGGGCGAAGTAGTTCTTGGACTCCCAGGTCTGGTACCAGGAAGTCTCGATGGCATGCGGCTGGTAGGTCTTGTCCATGCGGCGGGACCCTTAAGACGGCTGATCACGGAAAACCGGGGAGTATAGCGGGGTTGGCCAACGGCAAGCCACAGGCAGCAGGCGGGAAGCCGGCTGCGCGTGCTACGTTCTTTCTGCAGAAGCGGTGCTGTCGTTTACCGTTTACGTTGGGCCAGCAAACGATCCAGGCGGGCGTCCAGGCGGCGCTTGAGTTCGGCCTCGATCTGCGGCACGAAATCGTCGATCACGTCCTGCAGGATCAATTGCGCGGAGGCGCGCAGTTCCGTGTCCAGGCGCGCCAGTTCGGCGGCGACGCTGTGCTGGACGGTTGCCGCGACAGGCGCCGGTGCTGCCGCGCGTGGGGCGGTATGGGGCGGGGCCGGGGCGACCACGTCGGAGAGCAGGGGAATCTGCGCCGGATCGACGGATTCGGTCAACAACGGCGGTTCCAGTGTGTCGTCGCCCAGCAGATCGCGGATCGATTCGAGATCGTCCAGCAACTGCTTGGGTTTTTGCGGTGGGGTATGGCTGTCCATCGAACGTTCACAGGCGGGGCAGGCGGTGGTCCTGCAAAGGATAGCCGTGCTCCCGGTAGAAACGGAAACTCTCTCTTGCCGCCTGACGGATGGATGGCTCTTCGACCACCAGTTCGGCGACCCGGGCGAAGCGGCTGAAAAAGGCGGGCACACCGGCTCCCAGGTTGATCATCAGGTCCTGGTGAGTGCCTGGCGCTTCGCCGAGCCCCAGGGCCACCGGCGCCTCTTCATCCTCCTCGGCCAGGCTGTGCGGCAGGAAGGCTTCGCCCTTGAAGCGCCACATTTCCGCGTCAAGACGGTTGCGCTGGGCGTCGTCCTGGCAGTGAACGTAGATGCGATGCCCCAGACGCCAGGCTTTTTCCGCCAGCTTGCAGGCGAAGGCCAGACGTGCCTCGGGATCGGCGCTGGGCAGGATGTAGAAGTCGACTTTGGTCATGGGATCTCGACGGCGGGTCGCGGGGAGCCGGGGCTCCCCGCGTTGCGCCTCAGGCCTTGCAGCGGTCCAGGAGGTACTGAGTCAGCAGCGGGACGGGACGGCCGGTGGCGTTCTTGTCCTTGCCGCCGCTGATCCAGGCGGTGCCGGCGATGTCGAGGTGCGCCCAGTGGTAGTTCTTGGCGAAGCGGGACAGGAAGCAGCCTGCGGTGATGGTGCCGGCCTTCGGTCCGCCGATGTTGGCGACGTCGGCGAATGGGCTTTCCAGCAGCTCGTGGTAATCCTCGAACAGCGGCAGTTGCCAGGCACGGTCGTCGGCGGTCTCGCTGGCCTTGAGCAGTTGCTTGACCAGCCCGTCGTTGTTGCCCATCAGGCCGCAGACATTGCTGCCCAGGGCGACGATGCAGGCGCCGGTCAGGGTGGCGATGTCCACGACTGCCTGCGGCTTGAAGCGCTCGGCGTAGGTCAGGGTGTCGCACAGCACCAGGCGGCCTTCGGCATCGGTATTGAGGATTTCGACGGTCTGGCCGCTCAGGGTGGTGACGATATCGCCTGGGCGGGTGGCATGGCCGCTGGGCATGTTCTCGGCGCAGGCGAGGAGGCCGACCAGGTTGATCGGCAGTTGCAGTTCGAGCACGGCGCGGAAGGTGCCGAGCACGCTGGCGGCGCCGCACATGTCGTATTTCATCTCGTCCATGTTGGCCGAAGGCTTGATGCTGATGCCTCCGGTGTCGAAGGTAATGCCCTTGCCGACCAGCGCATAGGGCTTATCGTCTTTTTTGCCGCCGTTGTACTGCAGCACGACGAGGCGCGGCGGCTGGGCGCTGCCCTGGCCCACGGCGAGAAAGGCGCCCATGCCCAGTTCCTTGAGTTTCTTCTCGTCCAGTACCTCGACCTTGAGGCCCTTGTAGGCCTTGGCCAGGTTCTTGGCTTCCTCGGCCATGAAGCTCGGGTGGCAGAGGTTCGGCGGCAGGTTGCCCAGGTCGCGGGTCAGGGCCATGCCGGCGGCGATCGCCCGGGCGTGGGTGGCGGCGCGCTCGACATCGGCCTGGCTGGTTTTGTCGGCGGTCAGGGTAACGGTCTTCAGTGCGCGCGGATCGGCTTTCTGGCTCTTGAAGCGGTCGAAGACGTAGCCGCCGTCGATCAGGCCTTCTACCAGCAGGCGGGTCTTGCCGTAGAGGTCGCGGCTCTTCACCGGGAGCTCGTGCAGGGTGATCACGGCATCCTTTCCGCCCAGGCCTTTCAGTGCGCCCTGGGTCGCGCCGATGACCTTGCGGTACTGCCGGTCGGACAGTTCTCGCTCCTTGCCGCAGCCCACCAGCAGGACACGCTCCGCCTTGAGCGCGGGCACGCTGTGCAGCAGCAGGGTCTGGCCGAGCTTGCCGGCGATGTCGCCGCGCTTGAGCAGGGTGCTGATGGCGCCACCGCTGGCGGCATCCACCGCCTTGGCGGTTTCGCCCAGCTTGCGGCCTTCGCCGACGGCCAGCACCAGGGTGGCGGTTTTCAGGGTTTCCGGACGAGCGCTTTTGACAAGGAATTCCATGGCAAGGTGTCCCCAAGACAAAGAGCCGGCTTTGCAGGATAATGCCGGCTATTTTTTCGGTGTCCGCCTGTCGGCGGGTCGGCCTAAAGCGGCTAGTTTGAGCGTAGCTGTGCGAGCCTGACAACCCTGGAGTGGCTGGTTTGATTGTCTTCCGTTATCTGTCCCGTGAGCTGCTGATCACCTTGAGCGCGGTGAGTGCCGTGCTGCTGGTGATCATCATGAGTGGCCGTTTCATCAAATACCTGGCTCAGGCCGCTCAGGGCCTGCTCGACCCGGGCGTGTTGTTCCTGATCATGGGCTTTCGCCTGCCGGGCTTTCTGCAATTGATCCTGCCGCTGGGGCTGTTCCTCGGCATCCTGCTGGCCTACGGCCGGCTGTATCTGGATAGCGAGATGACCGTGCTATCGGCGACCGGCATGAGTCAGAGCCGGCTGATGGCCTATACCCTGGCCCCGACCGCGCTGGTCGCGCTGCTGGTGGCCTGGCTGAGCATGGGCCTGGCGCCACAAGGGGTGGCCGAGGTGGCGCGCATCCTCAACGAGCAGGACGCGCTGACCGAGTTCGATACCCTGGTGCCCGGTCGTTTCCAGACCATGAAGAACGGCACCCGCGTGACTTACACCCGCGAGTTGTCGGAAGACCGTGGCGAGCTTGCCGGCATCTTCATTTCGGAGAAGCGCATGTCCCGGCAAGGCGATAAGGAGCGCGGCATCACCGTGCTGGTGGCCGAATCCGGGCGCCAGGAAATCCAGCCGGACGGCAGCCGCTACCTGATCCTGGAAAACGGTTACCGCTACGATGGCAACCCGGGCCAGGCGGACTATCGGGCGATCCAGTACGACACCTACGGTGTGCTGCTGCCGAAGCCGGAAGTCAGTGCTGAAATCAGCGAGCGCGAGGCGATCCCGACCCGCGAGTTGTTCGGCAGCGATAAGCAGCGTTACCAGGCCGAGCTGCAATGGCGCCTGTCGATCCCGTTGCTGGCCTTCGTGGTGGCGCTGATGGCGGTGCCGCTGTCCAAGGTCAATCCGCGTCAAGGGCGTTTCCTCAAGCTGCTGCCGGCGATCCTCCTGTATATGGCTTACCTGTCGCTGCTGATCGCCGCCCGGGGCGCGCTGGATAAAGGAAAGATTCCCATGCAGCTCGGGCTCTGGTGGGTGCATGGGTTGTTCCTGGCCATCGGCCTGTTGCTGCTCTACTGGGAACCCTTGCGGCTGAAGTTGGCCGCCCGTCGTACCGTGCGGGAGGTGGCCCATGGCTAAGTTGGATCGTTACATCGGCACCAGCGTGTTCTTTGCGATCCTCAGTGTGCTGGGCATCATCGTTGGCCTGGCCTTGCTGTTCTCGTTCATCGATGAACTGGGCGATGTCGAGGGTGGCTATGGATTGGCCGAAGCTTTCTATTACGTCCTGCTGACCACCCCGCGGCGTATCTACGAGATGTTGCCCATGGCCGCGCTGATCGGCTGTCTGATCGGCCTCGGCAGCCTCGCCAGCAGCAGCGAGCTGACCATCATGCGCGCGGCGGGCGTGTCGATCGGGCGGATCGTCTGGGCGGTGATGAAGCCGATGCTGGTGCTGATGCTGGTGGGCATCCTGATCGGCGAGTACGTGGCGCCCTGGAGCGAAAACCTGGCGCAGGCCAATCGAGCCATGGCGCAGGGCGGTGGCGATGCGCAGAGTGCCAAGCGCGGTCTCTGGCATCGTCAGGGTGATGAATTCGTCCACATCAACGCCGTGCAGCCGAATGGTGTGCTTTACGGCGTGACCCGTTATCGCTTCGATGACCAGCGTCATCTGGTGGAGTCCAGCTTTGCCCGGCGTGCGCTGTACCAGGGCGATCACTGGATGCTGGAGGATGTGGCGACGACCCGCTTCCATGAGCGCAGCACCGAAGTCAGCCAGGCATCGACCCTGCGCTGGGATGTCGAGCTGAGCCCGCAATTCCTCGGCACCGTGGTGCTGGCGCCGGATGCGCTGTCGATGACCGGATTGTGGCGCTATATCCAGTACCTGGCGGACCAGGGCCTCAACAACGGCAACTACTGGCTGGCGTTCTGGAACAAGGTGTTGCAGCCGCTGGTAACGGCGGCGCTGGTGCTGATGGCAATCTCGTTCATCTTCGGCCCGCTGCGCTCCGTGACGCTGGGGCAGCGGGTATTCACCGGCGTGCTGGTGGGCTTCGTGTTCCGCATTGCCCAGGACCTGTTGGGGCCGTCCAGCCTGGTGTTCGGCTTTTCGCCGCTGCTGGCGGTGGTGCTGCCGGCCGGTATCTGTGGCCTGGCCGGTTTCTGGCTTCTGAGGCGAGCTGGCTGATCGAGGGGCGCCAGCCCCTCTCTCCATGCTCTCGTCGTTATTTCTTGTGGATGTTCTTGGGTAGCTGCACGACTTTGCTCTCGGAGTAGATGTCGTGCCAGCTGCGCTTCTGCTTGTCCCAGAGAATCCAGAGGAATCCCAGACCTACGCACAGCCAGGAAATGATGGCGATCAGGAAGCGCAGCAGCGCCTGCCAGAGATCGATCGCTGTGCCGTCGGCATTCTGCACGCGTAACCCCCACACCTGCATGCCCAGGGTCTGGCCATTGTGCGTCCAGAATTTGGCGAAGAAGCCGAACAGGCCGAGTAGTAACAGGCTGGAAAGAAGTGGGTCGCCATCCAGGGCGCCGGATTCGGAAAGTGCCCGGAGTTTAGCTTCGCCGTAGATGCCCATCTGCACTAGCTTGTAGGCGAAGGTGATCACCAGTAGCAGGGCCACGCAGAGCAGGAAGTCATAGAACATCGCCGCCAGTCGGCGGATGAGGCCTGCGGTCGGGAAGTCGCCCTGTGGGTGAAGCGTGTGTTTCGGCATCGTGGGGCTCGCAGCGAAGGAAAGCCGCCATTTTACGGAATGACGGGCATAAAAAAGCCCCTGATGTTGCCATCAGGGGCTTTTGGCGACGCGGCGATTAGCCCAGGATCTGGACCTTATCAGCCTGCATGCCTTTCTGGCCTTGTACGGCTTCGAAGCTGACTTTCTGGCCTTCTTTCAGGCTCTTGAAGCCATTGCCTTCGATAGCGCGGAAGTGCACGAACAGATCCGGACCGCTCTCGGGGGTAATGAAGCCAAAGCCCTTCTCGTCGTTGAACCACTTGACGGTGCCGGTTTGACGATTCGACATATCTTAATTCCTTGGAACTGGAGTTGATGGCAGCCTCTATGACAATAGAGGACTGGAACTGGTTGCAGAGAGTAAGAGAAGTCGAGCGGGATGTAGCGGATCTGTAGGATCTACTGCACCAGGTCACGATTCAACAGCGACCCATGCAAACACAGTGCGCACACTCTACGCTAACTTTCAGGCAAATGCCAACCCCCAGGAAGGTGCCTTTTTCATGGCTGCGGAAGTCCCGGGTCAGGGCTGCGGAAAACGCCATGTCGGCAGATGAGGCGGATCGAAGAAGACTTGGAGCGGAGGGCGCCGTCGAGAACGGCTGGGGGGAGATTTTTTCTTATGGTGCCTCGGGAGAGACTCGAACTCTCACTCTGTCGCCAGAAACGGATTTTGAATCCGCCGCGTCTACCGATTCCGCCACCGAGGCATAATGGCGGCGCAGTATAGGGACGCGTTTTCTCCGGGTCAATTGGGTTTCATGGTCACCGCGAACTAATTCCGTTAAACTTCGCGGCCCTGCAAGACGACCCCATCATGCGCGTTTCCGACTTTCATTTCGATCTGCCCGAGTCCCTGATCGCCCGTCATCCGCTGGCCGAGCGGCGGGCCAGTCGCCTACTGGTCCTGGATGGCCCTACCGGTTCGCTGGCGCATCGCCGCTTTCCGGACCTCCTCGAGTATCTGCGCCCCGGCGACCTGATGGTTTTCAACAACACCCGGGTGATCCCGGCGCGTCTGTTCGGCCAGAAGGCATCCGGCGGCAAGCTGGAAATCCTTATCGAACGGGTGCTGGACAGCCATCGGGTATTGGCCCATGTGCGTTCCAGCAAGTCGCCCAAGCCTGGCTCGAAGATTCTCCTCGAGGGTGGGGGCGAGGCCGAGATGTTGGCTCGCCACGATGCGCTGTTCGAACTGGCGTTCGCCGATGAGGTGCTGCCGCTGCTCGAGCGCGTTGGCCACATGCCGTTGCCGCCCTATATCGATCGACCGGACGACGCCGCCGACCGCGAGCGCTACCAGACCGTCTACGCCGAGCGTGCCGGCGCCGTTGCCGCGCCTACGGCTGGTTTGCATTTCGATACAGCGCTGCTTGAGGCTATCCGGGAAAAGGGCGTGGAGACCGCGTTCGTCACTCTGCATGTCGGAGCCGGTACGTTCCAGCCCGTTCGCGTGGACCGCATAGAAGATCACCATATGCACCGTGAATGGCTCGAGGTGAGCCAGGACGTGGTGGATGCGGTGGCAGCCTGCCGGGCCCTGGGTGGTCGGGTGGTCGCGGTAGGGACCACCAGTGTGCGTTCGCTGGAAAGCGCCGCGCGGGATGGAGCGCTCGAGCCATTCAGTGGCGACACCGATATCTTCATCTTCCCGGGCTACCGCTTCCGCGTGGTCGATGCGCTGGTGACCAACTTCCACCTGCCCGAATCCACCCTGCTCATGTTGGTTTCCGCCTTCGCCGGCTATCCCGAAGCCATGGCTGCATACCGGGCGGCCGTCGAGCAGGAATATCGTTTCTTCAGCTACGGTGATGCCATGTTCATCACCCGCAACCCCGCGCCCCGCGGCCCCGAGGATTGATCATGTCCCGCACCTGCCATATGTCCTTCGAGCTCCTGGCGACCGACGGCAAGGCCCGTCGCGGCCGTCTCACCTTTCCGCGCGGTGTGGTCGAAACCCCGGCGTTCATGCCCGTCGGCACCTACGGGACGGTGAAGGGCATGCTGCCGCGCGATATCGAGGCCATCGGCGCCCAGATCATCCTCGGCAATACCTTCCATCTCTGGTTGCGCCCTGGAACCGAGGTGATCAAGCGGCACGGGGATTTGCACGATTTCATGCAGTGGAAGGGGCCGATCCTCACCGACTCCGGCGGTTTCCAAGTGTTCAGCCTGGGCGCGCTGCGCAAGATCAAGGAGGAGGGGGTTACCTTCGCCTCGCCGGTCGATGGCAGCAAGGTGTTCATGGGGCCTGAGGAGTCGATGCAGGTCCAGCGTGATCTCGGCTCGGACATCGTGATGATCTTCGACGAGTGCACCCCCTATCCGGCCGACGAAGACGTGGCGCGCCGCTCCATGGAGCTATCGCTGCGCTGGGCCCTGCGTTCCAAGGTGGCCCATGGCGATAACCCGGCCGCGTTGTTCGGTATTGTCCAGGGCGGTATGCACGAGAGCCTGCGCATGCGCTCGCTGGAAGGATTGGAGTCGATCGGTTTCGATGGGCTGGCGATCGGCGGCCTGTCGGTCGGCGAGCCGAAGGAAGAGATGATCCGTGTGCTGGATTTCCTGCCACCGCGGATGCCGGTCGACAAGCCGCGCTACCTGATGGGAGTCGGCAAGCCGGAGGACCTGGTGGAGGGCGTGCGCCGCGGGGTCGATATGTTCGATTGCGTGATGCCGACCCGCAATGCCCGCAACGGCCACCTGTTCATCGAGACCGGTGTGCTGAAAATCCGCAATTCCGCACATAAGCACGACGAGTCGCCATTGGACCCGACCTGCGACTGTTACACTTGCCAACACTTTTCTCGCGCCTATCTCCATCATCTGGACAAATGCGGCGAAATGTTGGGAAGCATGTTGAATACAATCCATAACTTGCGGCATTACCAGCGCCTGATGGCTGGTTTGCGCGAGGCTATCCAACAGGGTACATTGGCCGCCTTCGTCGATGCCTTCTATGCTCGGCGCGGCCTGCCAACGCCGCCGCTGGACTGAACAAGAACACGCTTTCCCTTCTTATATATGAGTAACAGGAGTGCTACATGAGCTTTCTGATCCCCGCTGCCTACGCTGATGCGGCTGCCCCGGCGGCCGGCCCTGCCGGCACCGGTTTCGAGTGGGTGTTTCTGGTCGGCTTCCTGGTCATCTTCTACCTGATGATCTGGCGCCCGCAGGCAAAGCGCGCCAAGGAGCACAAGAACCTGCTCGGCGGTCTGCAGAAGGGCGATGAAGTGGTGACCTCCGGCGGCATCGCTGGAAAAGTGGTCAAGGTCGCCGACGACTTCGTCGTGCTCGAGGTGTCCGACACCGTCGAGCTGAAGATTCAGAAAGTGGCCATTGCCGCAACGCTGCCCAAGGGCACGCTGAAGGCCATCTAAGCACATCACTTCACCATTTGGACGGGGCGCGCAAGGCGCCCCGCGTCATTAGGCGGCGCGTCATGCTCAATAAATACCCCTTGTGGAAATACCTGCTGATCCTCGTGGTTCTGGCGGTAGGCATTATCTATTCCGCTCCCAATCTCTACCCTGACGATCCGGCCATCCAGATCCGAGGCCAAAGCGCCGCGCTGCAAATTGGCCAAGCCGATCTGGATCGTGCCGAGCGCGCCCTCAAGGACGCCGGTATCGCAGTCAAGTCGAGCAGTCTCGGCGAGCAGGGTGGCGGCTTGTTGCGCCTGACCCGCCAGGAAGACCAATTGCCGGCCAGGGATGTGGTTCACCGTGCACTGGGCGACGAGTATGTGGTCGCTCTGAACCTTGCGCCGACCACGCCCGACTGGTTGCGCAATCTGGGGGCCGGCCCGATGAAGCTGGGCCTGGATCTGTCCGGTGGCGTGCACTTCCTGATGGAAGTGGATATGGACAAGGCGGTGGATGCGCGCCTGAAAGTCTATGAAGGCGAAGTGAAGAGCCTGCTGCGCAAGGAGCGGGTGCGTTATCGCAGCCTGCCGCAGCAGGATGGCGCCATCCAGTTGGGGTTCACCGACGCGGATACGCTGGAAAAAGCCCAGGCCCTGGTGCGCCGAAATTTCTCCGACTTCGACGCGACTAGCAGCGAGCGTAACGGCATGCAGGTGCTCCGCCTGGCGCTGACCCCGGCCAAGCTCGCTGAAATCCGGGAGTACTCCCTCAAACAGAACCTGACCACCGTGCGCAACCGGGTCAACGAGCTGGGTGTCGCCGAACCGCTGGTTCAGCGCCAAGGCGCCAACCGCATCGTCGTGGAGCTGCCGGGTGTGCAGGACACCGCAACGGCCAAGGGCATCCTCGGCAAGACCGCGAATCTGGAGTTCCGCCTGCAGGCCGAAGCGGACGCGGCCCGGGCGACCACCGAAACCTTCGAATTCCGTCAGGAAGGGCGCCCGCCGGTCCAGTTGGAGCGCACCCTGATCATCACCGGTGACCAGGTGACCGATGCGCAGGCGAGTTTCGACGAGAATGGTCGTCCGCAGGTGAATATCCGCCTGGACGGTCATGGCGGCGACTTGATGAACCGTGCCACCCGCAACAACGTCGGGCGCAGCATGGCGGTGATTTTCATCGAGCAGAAACCGGTGACCCGCTACGTCAAGCAGGTGGTCGACGGCGTCGAGAGGGAAGTCCCGATGCAGGCCTTCCGCGAGGAGAAGAAAATCATCAGCCTGGCGACCATTCAGTCGCCGCTGGGCAACAGCTTCCGCATCACCGGTCTCGACGGTCCGGGCGAGTCCTCCGAGCTGGCGCTGCTGCTGCGTGCCGGTGGTCTGGCCGCGCCGATGTACTTCGCCGAAGAACGCACCATCGGGCCGAGCCTGGGTGCCGAGAACATCGAGTTAGGTGCCAACGCCGCGCTGTGGGGCTTCCTCTTCGTCGCCCTGTTCATCGTTGCGATCTACAAGTTCTTCGGTCTGCTGGCGACCGTCGCGCTGGGCTTCAACATGGTCGTCCTGGTCGCGTTGATGTCCTTGCTGGGGGCGACGCTGACCCTGCCCGGCATCGCCGGTATCGTGCTGACCATGGGTATGGCGGTGGACGCCAACGTGTTGATCTTCTCCCGTATCCGGGAAGAAATTGCCAACGGAATGTCCATTCAGCGAGCCATCCATGAGGGCTTCGATCGCGCCTTCTCGGCCATTCTCGATGGCAACCTCACCACCTTGCTGGTGGGGGGGATTCTCTTCGCCATGGGGACCGGTCCGGTGAAAGGTTTCGCCGTGACGCTGTCGCTCGGGATCATTACCTCCATGTTCACCGCCATCGTCGTGACCCGTGGCATGGTCAACCTGATCTTCGGTGGTCGCGATCTGAAGAAGCTGTGGATTTAAGGGGCACGCCACGATGAAACGCGTTATCAACTTCATGGGCATTCGCCACCTGGCGTTTGCCGCGACCGTGTTGCTGACCCTGGTATCCCTGGGCAGCCTCGCGTTCCAGGGGCTGAATTTCGGCCTGGATTTCACTGGCGGCACCCTGATCGAGCTGGGCTACGAAAAGCCGGCCGAGCTCGACAAGGTGCGCAGTCAACTGAGTGCGGCCGGCTATCCGGATGCCGTCGTGCAGAGCTTTGGAGCTACCACCGATGTGCTGGTGCGCTTGCAGGGCGACGACCCGCAGCTCGGCAACAAGGTCTCCGCAGCTTTGGAGCAGGCGGATAGCGGCAACCCGGTATCGGTCAAGCGGGTCGAGTTCGTCGGTCCGGCGGTCGGAGAGGAGCTGCGTGACCAGGGCGGCCTGGGTATGTTGCTGGCGCTGGGCGGCATCCTGGTTTACGTGGCTTTCCGCTTCCAGTGGAAATTCGGCCTGGGCGCGATCCTCTCGCTGATCCACGACGTGATCGTGACGCTCGGGGTGTTCTCGCTGTTCCAGATTCCCTTCGACCTCACGGTCCTGGCGGCGGTCCTGGCGATCATCGGCTATTCGCTGAACGATACCATCGTGGTGTTCGACCGTATCCGCGAGAACTTCCGTGTCCTGCGCAAGGCCGAGCTGATCGAGAATATCAACATCTCCACGACCCAGACGCTGTTGCGTGCCCTTGCAACGTCGATTTCCACCCTCCTGGCGGTCGTCGCGCTGATGTTCTTCGGTGGGGAGAACCTGTGGGGCTTCTCGTTGGCGCTGTTCATCGGTGTGCTGGCGGGTACTTACTCGTCCGTCTATATCGCCAGCATTCTGCTGATCTGGCTGAAGCTCACCCGCGACGACCTGATTCCGCCGGCCGTCGAAGAGGCGGTGGACGATCGCCCCTGAGCAGCGAAGCGGAACTCTCGTGCGGTGCCCGGGTCCAAGGCAAGGACAAAGGCACTCGGGTGCCGATCGAGAGGTAGGAGATATATGAACAAGTCGATGCTCGTAGGTGCGGTGCTGGGGGCGGTCGGTGTGACCGCCGGTGGTGCCCTGGCTACTTACAGTCTTGTGGGTGGCGGCCCCGAGTATGCCGAAGTGCTCGCCGTGGAACCGGTCAAGGAAACGATCAAGACCCCGCGCGAGGTATGCAAGGACGTCACCGTGACCCGCCAGCGTCCGGTGCAGGATCAGCATCAGATCGCAGGCACCGTGATCGGTGCAGTGGCAGGCGGATTGCTGGGTAACCAGGTCGGTGGTGGCAATGGCAAGAAGATCGCGACCGTGGCTGGTGCTGCTGCCGGTGGTTATGCCGGCAACAAGATCCAGGAAGGCATGCAGGCGCGTGACACCTACACGACGACCGAGACCCGCTGCAATACGGTGACCGACACCAGCGAAAAGGTGGTCGGCTATGACGTGAAGTACAAGCTGGGTGAAAAGGTCGGGAAGGTGCGGATGGATCGCGATCCGGGTGCCGCCATTCCGGTGAAGGATGGTCAGTTGGTTCTGGTGCAGCAGTCCCAGGCTGCTCAGTAAGCGAAAAATCGAGACAAAAGAAAACCCGGCCTAGGCCGGGTTTTTCGTATCTGCGGTCAGCGTTTCAGCGACGGCGGAAGGTGTGGCTGAATCGCAGTTAGTACCGCCTTGAAGCACTTGGTATTGCCGGCGACGATGTGGCCCTTTTCCAGGAATTCGTGGTTGCCGGTGAAATCGCTCACCAGGCCACCAGCTTCCTGTACCAGCAGGGCACCTGCGGCCATATCCCATTCGGATAGGCCGAATTCCCAGTAGGCGTCGTAGCGGCCTGCGGCTACGTAGGCGAGATCCAGGCTGGCGGCCCCTGCGCGGCGAATACCGGCGGTCTGTCCGACCAGGCTGCGGAACATGTTCAGGTAATTGTCCAGATGGTCCATCTGGCTGTCGCGGAAGGGGAACCCTGTGCCGAGCAGTGCGCCTTCCAGGCCCTTGCGCGGGCTGACGCGCAGGCGGCGACCGTTCAGGGCTGCGCCACGACCGCGGCTGGCGGTGAATTCTTCCTGGCGGACCGGGTCGAGCACCACGGCGTGTTCGAGACGGCCGCGATATTTGCAGGCGATGCTCACGGCGAAGTGCGGTACGCCGCGAATGAAGTTGGTGGTTCCATCCAGCGGGTCGATGATCCATTGGTAGTCGGCACCTTCGCCGCTGCCTTCGATCAGTCCGCCTTCTTCGCCTTTGAAACCGTGATTCGGGTAGGCCTTGCGCAGGGCGTTGACGATGGTCTGCTCGGCAGCGCGATCGACCTCGGTCACATAATCCTTGGCTTCCTTCTCGTTGACCGAGATGACATCCAGCCGCTCGATGGAACGGAAGATCAATTCTCCGGCGCTGCGGGCTGCGCGCAGCGCGATATTCAGCATAGGCTGCATGGACGATTACCTGGGATGTTAAAGAAAGCCGGCCATTCTAGCAGAAAAGCATGGCGCGGGTAGCGCACCTTGTGTGGCGCGTGGCGTTCGCCGGGGGGCTTCTGTAAGATTTGCTGCCTTTTTGCGGTTTTGTGTGTGGTGCCCGGTGCTGCAGAACATACGAGTGGTCCTGGTGAATACCAGTCATCCCGGCAATATCGGCGGGGCGGCGCGCGCCATGAAGAACATGGGGCTCTCCCGTCTGGTGCTGGTCGATCCCGAGGATTTTCCCAGCGGGGAGGCCGTCGCACGCGCTTCCGGCGCGACGGATATTCTCGATAATGCGCAGGTCGTCGGCACGTTGGAAGAGGCGCTGGTAGGGTGCAGTGTGGCGCTCGGCACCAGTGCACGGGACCGGCGCATCCCCTGGCCGCTCCTGGATCCGCGTGAGTGTGCGGCAACCTGTCTCGATCAAGTGGAGGCCGGGGCGGAGGTCGCGTTGGTTTTCGGGCGTGAATATGCCGGCCTGACCAACGAAGAGTTGCAGCGCTGCCAGTTCCATGTCCATATCCCGTCGGACCCGGAATTCGGTTCGCTCAACCTGGCCGCTGCGGTGCAGGTGCTGGTGTACGAGGTTCGCATGGCCTGGCTGGCGGCCCAGGGGCAGCCGACCAAGATGGAAAAGCTGGAGACCACGGCGATTCTCAATTCCCAGCCGGTGACGGTGGAGGAGCTGGAGCTTTTCTATGGGCATCTGGAAAAGACGCTGGTGGAAATCGGCTTTCTCGACCCCGAGAAGCCGAGGCATCTGATGTCGAGATTGCGCCGGCTTTACGGGCGTTGCGGTATCAGCAAGCTGGAAATGAATATCCTGCGTGGCATTCTGACGGAGACTCAGAAGGTTGCCCGGGGAGAGCCTCACAAGCGGAGAGAAGACTGATGTTCGAGCGCGTTCGAGAAGATATCCAGAGCGTTTTCCATCGCGATCCGGCTGCGCGCAACGCGTTCGAGGTGCTGACCTGCTATCCGGGCCTTCATGCGATCTGGCTGCATCGTCTGGCGCATGCGCTGTGGGGGGCTGGCTGGAAATGGTTGGCGCGCCTGGTATCGAATTTCGGCCGTTGGTTGACCGGGATCGAGATCCATCCGGGAGCGAAGGTCGGCCGGCGCTTCTTCATCGATCATGGTATGGGCATCGTGATTGGCGAGACGGCGGAAATCGGCGATGACGTGACGCTGTATCAGGGGGTGACCCTGGGTGGTACCAGTTGGAACAAGGGTAAGCGCCATCCGACGCTGGAAGATGGCGTGGTGGTCGGTGCAGGTGCCAAGGTACTAGGGCCGTTTACCGTGGGGGCGGGGGCGAAGATCGGTTCCAATGCGGTAGTGACCAAGGCCGTGCCGGCCGGTGCTACGGCGGTCGGTATTCCCGGGCGAATCATCGTCAAGGCCGATGGTGAGCAAGAGGCCAAGCGCCAGGCTATTGCCGAGAAGTTCGGCTTCGACGCTTATGGCGTTGGCCAGGATATGCCTGACCCGGTGGCGCGGGCGATCGGTCAGTTGCTGGACCACCTGCAGGCGGTGGATGCGCGTCTGGAGGGTATGTGCGCGGCGCTCAAGGCGTTGGGTAGCGATTATTGTGCCAAGGAACTGCCCGAGTTGCGCGAAGAGGACTTCGCCGGGGTCAAGGATGACGATAGCAAGCCTGCGGCCTGATGCGCGTTTGCCGGTGTGCTGCTATGATGCGCGCCCCTGCTGGGGCGCTTAAACCTGAGTAAAAGGATAGGTCTTTTAGTTGACTTAAATACTCGGGAATTGCATACTCGCTGCAAACCAGCGATCCCGTGGTATTCCAACCATGCGTCTGACCACCAAAGGCCGTTACGCCGTCACCGCCATGCTCGATCTGGCTCTGCATGCCCAGCATGGTCCGGTGTCCCTGGCGGATATTTCCGAGCGCCAAGGAATTTCCCTGTCTTATCTGGAGCAGCTGTTTGCCAAGCTTCGTCGCGGCAATCTGGTGACCAGTGTGCGTGGTCCTGGAGGAGGGTATCAGCTCTCCCGGGATATGCAGGGTATCCAGGTGGCCCAGGTGATCGACGCGGTCAATGAGTCGGTCGATGCCACCCGTTGCCAAGGGCTCGGGGACTGCCATTCCGGCGATACCTGCCTCACTCACCACCTCTGGTGCGACCTCAGTCAGCAGATTCATGAATTCCTCAGTGGTATCAGCCTGGCCGACCTCGTTACCCGCCGCGAGGTGCAGGAGGTCGCCCAGCGTCAGGATCAGCGTCGCTGCAGTACCAGTGCGAGGGCGCCGCGCCTGGATAAGATTGAAGCGTCCGCCGTTGAATGAGCAGGATGCCAGCCTGATAGGAGAAGTTTGATGAGATTGCCGATTTACCTCGACTACTCGGCCACGACACCGGTGGATCCCCGCGTTGCCCAAAAGATGAGCGAATGTCTGCTGGTCGATGGCAACTTCGGTAACCCGGCATCGCGCTCCCACGTGTTCGGTTGGAAAGCCGAAGAAGCGGTGGAGAATGCCCGCCGGCAGGTGGCCGAGCTGGTCAATGCCGACCCGCGCGAGATCGTCTGGACGTCCGGTGCCACCGAGTCCGACAACCTGGCCATCAAGGGTGTCGCGCATTTCTATATGGGCAAGGGCAAGCACATTGTGACGTCCAAGATCGAGCACAAGGCGGTCCTGGATACCACTCGCCAGCTCGAGCGCGAAGGCTTCGAGGTGACTTATCTCGAGCCGGGCGAAGACGGGCTGATCACCCCGGCGATGGTCGAGGCCGCTCTGCGCGACGACACCATTCTGGTCTCGGTGATGCACGTCAATAACGAGATCGGCACGATCAACGATATTGCCGCCATCGGCGAGTTGACCCGTTCCCGGGGCGTGCTGTTCCACGTGGATGCCGCGCAATCCACCGGCAAGGTCGAGATCGATCTGGAAAAGATGAAAGTCGACCTGATGTCCTTCTCCGCCCACAAGACCTACGGGCCGAAGGGGATCGGCGCGCTCTACGTGCGCCGCAAGCCACGTGTTCGCCTGGAGGCGATCATTCATGGCGGCGGTCATGAGCGTGGCATGCGCTCCGGTACGCTGGCGACCCACCAGATCGTCGGCATGGGCGAAGCCTTCCGTATCGCGAAGGAGGAAATGGCCCAGGAGAACGAACGTATCCGCGGCCTGCGCGACCGTTTCTATCGCCAGGTCGAAGGTATCGAAGAGCTTTACGTGAACGGCAGCCTGACTGCGCGTGTGCCGCACAACCTCAACCTCAGCTTCAACTATGTCGAGGGCGAGTCGTTGATCATGGCGCTCAAGGACCTGGCGGTGTCTTCCGGGTCGGCCTGTACTTCGGCCTCCCTGGAGCCGTCCTATGTGCTGCGTGCGCTGGGGCGTAACGATGAATTGGCACACAGTTCGATCCGCTTCACCTTCGGTCGTTTCACCACCGAAGAAGAGATCGACTATGCGGCGCAGAAGGTCTCCGAGGCGGTCTCCAAGCTGCGCGAGCTTTCGCCGCTGTGGGATATGTTCAAAGAGGGTGTCGACCTGTCGAAGGTCGAGTGGCAGGCGCATTGACGCCCTGACGTGAGAGGAATTGCAACATGGCATACAGCGACAAGGTCATTGACCACTACGAAAACCCGCGCAACGTCGGCAAGCTCGACGCCGAAGATCCGAATGTCGGGACCGGCATGGTCGGTGCGCCGGCTTGCGGTGATGTGATGCGTCTGCAGATCAAGGTCAACGAGCAGGGCGTCATCGAGGACGCCAAGTTCAAGACCTACGGCTGTGGTTCGGCGATCGCGTCTAGCTCACTCGCCACCGAGTGGATGAAGGGCAAGACCCTGGATGAAGCCGAGACCATCAAGAACACCCAGCTCGCCGAAGAACTGGCTCTGCCTCCGGTCAAGATTCACTGCTCGGTGCTCGCCGAGGACGCCATCAAGGCGGCCGTGCGCGATTACAAGCAGAAGAAAGGCTTGCTCTGAGTCGTTTCAGTGAGTGAGGAGTTTTCGATGGCCATCACCATGACCCCAGCCGCCGCCCAGCACGTTCGCCGCTCCCTCGAAGGGCGTGGCAAGGGCGAGGGTATCCGCCTGGGTGTGCGCACCACGGGCTGCTCCGGCCTGGCTTATGTACTGGAGTTCGTGGACGAGACCGGTGCTGACGACCAGGTTTTCGAAAGCCATGGCGTGAAGGTGATCATTGACCCGAAAAGTCTGGTCTACCTCGATGGCACGGAACTCGATTTCGTTCGCGAAGGCCTCAACGAAGGCTTCAAGTTCAACAATCCCAACGTCCGCGGCGAATGCGGCTGTGGCGAGAGTTTCAATGTCTGAGGCTCTCCGTGGGTAGTCCTTGTCACTTTGCGCTGTTCGACCTTCAGCCGGACTTTCGCGTCGATCTCGAACAACTGGCGGCGCGCTATCGCGAGTTGGCGCGCACTGTTCATCCGGATCGCTTTGCCGATGCGTCGGAGCGCGAGCAGCGCTTGGCTCTGGAACGTTCGGCCAGCCTCAACGAGGCCTACCAGACGCTGAAGAGCGCGCCGCGGCGGGCGTTGTACCTGCTGGCGCTGAATGGTCGTGAGCTGCCGCTGGAGGCCACTGTTCAGGACCCCGATTTCCTCATGCAGCAGATGCACTGGCGCGAGGAGTTGGAGGACCTGCAGGACAGCGCGGACTTGTCGGGCGTGGCGGCATTCAAGCGCCGTCTCAAGGGAGCTCAGGAAGAGCTGAACGAGGCGTTCGCTGCCTGCTGGAACGATGCGGCCCATCGTGAAGAGGCCGAGCGCCTCGTACGGCGGATGCAGTTCCTCGACAAACTCTCCTACGAAGTGCGCCAGTTGGAAGAGCGCCTCGACGATTAACCTGCGCGTTGCCCTTGGCGACGCGCCCGATATCCAGGCAAGCATGGCTCTACTTCAGATCGCTGAACCCGGACAGAGTCCCCAGCCACACCAGCGTCGTCTGGCGGTGGGGATCGATCTGGGCACTACCAATTCTCTGGTCGCTGCCGTCCGCAGTGGCTTGTCCGAGCCCCTGGCCGACGAGAGTGGAGACGTCATCCTGCCGTCTGCCGTGCGCTATCACGTCGATCGGGTCGAAGTAGGGCGGACTGCCAAGGCTGCGGCAGCCGAGGACCCGCTGAACACTGTACTGTCGGTCAAGCGCCTGATGGGGCGCGGTCTGGCGGATGTGAAACAATTGGGCGAACAGTTGCCCTACCGCTTCAGCGGCGGCGAGTCGCACATGCCGTTCATCGAGACCGTACAGGGGCCGAAAAGCCCGGTGGAGGTCTCTGCCGATATTCTCAAGGTGCTGCGTCAGCGCGCCGAAGCCGCGTTGGGTGGCGAGCTAGTCGGTGCGGTCATCACCGTGCCTGCCTATTTCGATGAGGCCCAGCGCCAAGCCACCAAGGATGCCGCGCGTCTCGCCGGTCTGAGCGTCCTGCGTCTGCTCAACGAGCCAACGGCGGCTGCCGTTGCCTATGGCCTCGACCAGCAGGCCGAGGGGATCGTGGCGATCTACGACCTGGGCGGCGGTACCTTCGATATTTCCATCCTGAGGCTGAGCCGTGGGGTGTTCGAAGTCCTGGCCACGGGCGGCGACAGCGCGCTGGGCGGTGATGATTTCGATCATGCGATTGCAGGCTGGATCGTCGAGCAGGCCGGATTGTCCGCCGATCTCGATCCGGCGGCCCAGCGCAGTCTGCTGCGAGCCGCATGTGCGGCAAAAGAGGCACTGACCGGCGAAACCTCCGTGACGGTCGAATACGGCGCCTGGCAGGGGCTGTTGACGCGTGAGCATTTCGACGCGCTGATCGAGCCGATGGTGGCTCGCAGCCTCAAGGCGTGTCGCCGGGCCGTGCGTGACGCGGGTATCGAGCTGGAGGAGGTCGAGGCGGTAGTCATGGTGGGTGGGTCCACCCGTGTGCCGCGCGTTCGTCAGGCGGTCGCCGAACTCTTCGCTCGCGAGCCATTGACCGATATCGACCCCGATCAGGTCGTGGCCATCGGTGCGGCCATCCAGGCCGATACGCTGGCCGGTAACAAGCGCGGCGGCGATGAGTTGCTTCTGCTCGATGTGATTCCTCTGTCGCTCGGCCTGGAAACCATGGGTGGGCTGATGGAGAAGGTGATTCCTCGCAATACCACCATACCGGTGGCGCGTGCCCAGGATTTCACCACTTACAAGGATGGCCAGACGGCCATGATGATCCATGTGCTGCAGGGCGAGCGCGAGCTGATCAGCGATTGTCGCTCCCTGGCACGTTTCGAATTGCGCGGTATTCCGCCCATGGTGGCTGGTGCGGCGAAAATCCGGGTGACCTTCCAGGTAGACGCGGATGGTTTGCTGAATGTCTCGGCTCGCGAGCTGGGCTCGGGTGTCGAGGCGAGCATCCAGGTGAAGCCGTCCTATGGTCTGACCGACAGCGAAATCGCTCGCATGTTGCAAGACTCTTTCCAGCATGCGGGCGACGACAAGGCCGCGCGTGCGCTGCGCGAGCAGCAGGTCGATGCTCAGCGTCTGCTGGAGGCAGTTGCCGCTGCCCTGGAGGCCGATGGCGAGCGTCTGCTCAGTGCCGACGAGCGCGCGGCCATCGAATCGCAGATGGAGCAGTTGCGTGAACTCATGGCGGGTACCGATGGCCTTGCCATCGAGCGGCAGGCCAAGCGCCTCACCCAAATTACCGACGCCTTTGCTGCGCGTCGTCTGGATGCCACGGTGAAAGCCGCCCTGGCCGGACGTCGCCTGAACGAACTCGAGGAATGACCGATGCCGCAGATTGTTTTTCTGCCCCATGCCGAGCACTGTCCCGAGGGGGCCGTGATCGAAGCGCAACCCGGCGAAACCGTTCTTGACGCCGCCTTGCGCAATGGCATCGACATCGAGCATGCCTGCGAAAAGTCCTGTGCCTGCACCACCTGCCATGTCGTCATCCGTGAAGGTTTCGGCTCGCTGGAACCATCCGACGAGTTAGAAGACGATATGCTCGACAAGGCGTGGGGGCTGGAGCCTTCCTCTCGGCTTTCCTGCCAGGCCGTAGTGGCGGACGAAGATCTGGTAGTGGAAATTCCGAAGTACACTATCAATCAGGTTTCCGAAGGGCACTGAGGCGAAGCGGGAGCGATCATGAGTCTTAAATGGACGGATGTCCTGGATATCGCCATCGAGCTGGCAGAGAGCAAGCCGGACGTGGACCCGCGCTACGTCAATTTCGTCGATCTGCACCGCTGGGTACTGGCCTTGCCGGACTTCGACGACGATCCCCAGCGTGGCGGCGAGAAGGTTCTCGAAGCCATCCAGGCGGCGTGGATCGAAGAGCACGACTGAGCCAGGGCCCCGGCCCTACGCATTTCACTGGAACCCGCGTATAATCCGCGGGTTTAATTTTTCGCTTTAACCTCAAGTTTCTGGAGTTTTTCATGGCCGTTGAGCGTACTCTTTCCATCGTCAAGCCGGATGCCGTTTCCAAGAATGTCATCGGCGAGATCCTGACCCGTTTCGAAAAGGCCGGCCTGCGTGTCGTTGCCGCCAAGATGGTTCAACTCTCCGAGCGTGAAGCCGGTGGTTTCTACGCCGAGCACAAAGAGCGTCCCTTCTTCAAGGATCTGGTTTCCTTCATGACATCCGGTCCGGTCCTGGTCCAGGTTCTGGAAGGCGAGAATGCCATTGCCAAGAACCGTGAGCTGATGGGCGCCACCGATCCGAAGAAAGCCGAAGCCGGCACCATCCGCGCCGATTTCGCCGTTTCCATCGACGAGAACGCTGTGCACGGTTCCGACTCCGAGGCTTCCGCTGCTCGCGAGATCGCCTACTTCTTCGCCGCCACCGAGGTGTGTGCTCGCATTCGCTAAGCGAATCGCGGGAGGGGTGAAGCCATGACTGAATCGACCGGAAAAGTGAATCTGCTGGGCCTGACCCAGCCTCAACTGGAGAGCTTCTTCGAATCCATCGGAGAGAAGCGCTTCCGTGCCGGTCAGGTGATGAAGTGGATTCACCACTTCGGCGTCGATGATTTCGACGCCATGAGCAATATTGGCAAGGCCCTGCGCGACAAGCTCAAGGCCTCTGCCGAGATTCGCGGTCCGGAAGTGGTCAGCCAGGACATTTCCAGCGATGGCACCCGCAAATGGGTGGTCCGCGTGGCGTCCGGCAGCTGCGTCGAGACCGTCTACATTCCCCAGGGCGGGCGCGGCACCCTGTGCGTGTCCTCCCAGGCTGGCTGTGCCTTGGACTGCAGCTTCTGCTCCACGGGCAAGCAGGGTTTCAACAGCGACCTTACTGCGGCGGAAGTGATCGGCCAGGTGTGGATCGCCAACAAGTCGTTCGGCACCGTGCCGGCGAAAATCGACCGTGCCATCACCAACGTGGTGATGATGGGCATGGGTGAGCCGCTGCTGAACTTCGACAACGTGGTCGCCGCCATGAACATCATGATGGACGATCTCGGCTACGGGATTTCCAAACGGAAGGTGACCTTGTCCACCTCCGGCGTGGCGCCGATGATCGACAAGCTGGGGGAAGTGATCGATGTCTCCCTGGCGCTGTCGCTGCATGCGCCCAACGATGAATTGCGCAACAAGCTGGTACCGATCAACAAGAAGTATCCGCTGGCGGTCGTCCTGGATTCTTGCAAGCGCTACATCTCCCGGCTTGGCGAGAAGCGCGTGCTGACCATCGAGTACACGCTGCTCAAGGATGTCAACGATCAGCCGGAGCATGCTGCGCAGATCGTCGCGCTCCTCAAGGATTTTCCTTGCAAGATCAACCTGATTCCGTTTAATCCCTTCCCTTTTTCCGGATACGAGCGGCCGAGCAACAATGCGATCCGTCGTTTCCAGGACCTGCTGCACAAGGCGGGGCACAATGTCACCGTGCGCACCACGCGTGGCGATGACATCGATGCGGCTTGCGGCCAGCTGGTCGGTCAGGTGATGGATCGTACCCGGCGCAGCGAACGTTATATCGCCGTGCGTCAGCTCGGCACCGATGCCGGCACGCCGGGCGGCACTGCCAATCGAACCTGAAGGGAGGAGTTTCATGATCGTGCGCGCCGCGCTGCTTTCGTTTTTCACCGGCCTGTTCCTGACGGGCTGCGTTTCCTCCGGTAATGTCGACCGGATGAAGACCTCGGAGGGGCGTGAGCAAGCGCGCGATGCTTACATCCAATTGGGGCTCGGTTATCTCCAGCAAGGCCAAACCGAGCGAGCCAAGGTTCCATTGAAGAAAGCGCTCGAACTCGATTCCTCGAATGCCGATGCCTATGCGGCATTGGCCCTGGTGTTCCAGACCGAGATGGAGCCCAAGCTGGCCGACGAGAACTACCGCAAGGCGTTGTCCCTGCGCAGCGATGCACGGATTCTCAACAATTACGGCAGCTTCCTGTTCGAACAGCAGCGTTACAAGGAAGCCTACGAGCGCTTCCAGCAGGCCGCAGCGGACAATCTCTATCCCGAACGCTCGCGCGTCTACGAGAACCTCGGCCTTACCGCGTTGAAGCTGAACCAGCGTGCCTTGGCCAAGCAGCATCTGGAGAAATCCCTGCGCCTGAATCGCGAGCAGCCGCGTGCGCTGCTGGAGCTGGCCGTGTTGTCCTTCGAGGACAAAGAGTACGTACCGGCCCGTGGGTACTATGAGAGTTTCAGTCGTCTGTCCGAACAGAATGCCCGCAGCCTTCTGCTGGGTACCCGCTTGGCGACCATCTTCGACGATCGTGACAGGGCTGCCAGTCTCGGTCTGCAGTTGAAGCGCCTTTATCCCGGTACGCCGGAATATCAGCAATATCTGTCGGAGCAACAATGAACGCGTCGCATCATGAAGCTGTAGCGGCGACTCGCGTCAATCCGGGCGAGACGCTGCGAAGAGCCCGCGAAAGCAAGAATTGGGAGCTGACCGACGTTGCCGCTCAGCTCAACCTGACTGCGCAGGCGCTGCGCCAGTTGGAAGACGGGGCTTTCGACCAGTTGCCGGGGCACACCTTCGCCCGCGGCTACATTCGCGCCTACGCCAAGTTGCTGGGTATGGACCAGACCCGGCTGGTGCAGGAGTTCGACCAGTACACGGGAACGGACGCCACGGGTAGTAGCGTGCACAGCCTCGGCCGTATCGAGGAGCCGGTGAGGCTGTCTCAGAACCTGCTGCGCTTCGTCAGTTTCGCGCTGTTGGCGGTGTTGGCTGCTGTCGGCTTCTTCTGGTGGCAGGAGCAGTCTTCCAATCGGGGCGAGGAGCGCACCGGGCTTGGCATCGAGCATGTCGAGGTGGAAAGCGCCGACGGTACGACGCAGATTCATCCCCTGGATGAGCCCGAGGACCAGGCCGTAGCTGAGGCGAGCGGCAATCAGGCCGAATTGCCGTTGCCTTCCGTTTCGCCGGAAGTCGCCGGTCAGCCAGAAAGCGATGCCGAATCGTCCGCTCCGGGCGATGCCGCATCGGCTGGTGAGGCACCGTCGGTCCCGGCCGAGCCTGAGACCCCGGCCCAGCCTGAGAGCGTCACACCGCCTGCGGCACAGCCAGCGACGCCACCCACGGCTCCGGTAGTGGCTCAGCCGGGCGAGGGGGTGGTGCACATGCGGTTCACCGCCAATTGCTGGACCCAGGTCACCGACGCCAACGGCAAGGTGCTCTACAGCGGCCTGAAACATGCGGGTGAGAGCATGGAGGTCAGCGGCAAGGCACCCTTGAAACTGCATCTCGGCTATGCCCGCGGTGCACAGGTCAGCTTCAATGGCCAAACGGTCGATCTGGCACCGTATGTCCGCGGTGAAACTGCGCGCTTCACCTTGGGAGGGCAATAAACCGTGCATTGCGAATCTCCCATCAAACGACGCCAGTCGCGCAAGATCTGGGTCGGTTCCGTGCCCGTGGGTGGCGATGCGCCCATCTCCGTACAGAGCATGACCAATACCGACACCTGCGATGTCGCCGCCACGGTAGCCCAGATTCGTCGTCTGGAAGATGCCGGCGCGGATATCGTTCGCGTTTCGGTACCGGACATGGATGCTGCCGAGGCCTTCGGCAAGATCAAACAGCAGGTGCAGGTTCCGCTGGTGGCGGACATTCACTTCGATTACACCATCGCCTTGCGGGTCGCCGAGCTAGGCGTCGATTGCCTGCGTATCAACCCGGGCAATATCGGTCGCGAAGACCGCGTCCGGGCCGTGGTCGATGCCGCCCGCGACAAGGGCATTCCGATCCGCATCGGCGTCAACGCCGGTTCGCTGGAGAAGGACCTGCAGAAGAAGTACGGCGAACCCACGCCGGCAGCGCTGGTGGAATCCGCACTTCGCCATGTCGAGCACCTGGATCGCCTGGACTTCCAGGACTTCAAGGTCAGCGTGAAGGCCTCAGACGTGTTCATGGCGGTGGAAGCCTACCGTCTGCTCGCCAAGCAGATCGAGCAGCCCCTGCACCTGGGCATCACGGAAGCCGGCGGCTTGCGCTCCGGTACCGTCAAGTCGGCAGTGGGCCTGGGTATGCTGCTGGCCGAGGGGATCGGCGATACCATCCGCATATCCCTTGCCGCCGATCCGGTCGAAGAGATCAAGGTCGGCTTCGACATTCTCAAATCGCTGCACTTGCGTTCCCGTGGCATCAACTTCATCGCCTGTCCGAGCTGTTCGCGGCAGAACTTCGACGTGGTGAAAACCATGAACGAGCTGGAAGGGCGTCTCGACGACCTCCTGGTTCCGCTGGATGTGGCGGTGATCGGCTGCGTGGTGAACGGCCCCGGCGAAGCGAAGGAAGCGCATATCGGCCTGACCGGCGGTACGCCCAACAATCTGATCTACATCGACGGCAAGCCCGCACAGAAACTGACCAACGACAATCTGGTGGACGAGCTGGAAAAGCTGATCCGCCGGAAGGCGGCCGAAAAGGCCGAGGCCGACGCGACCCTGATCGCGCGCGGTTAATTTCCTAAGGATCATTCGTGAGCAAAACGCTGCAAGCCATCCGTGGCATGAACGACATCCTGCCGGAGCAGACTCCGGTTTGGCGCTACCTCGAGAACACCTTCGCACAGTTGCTGGATGGCTACGGCTACAAGGAAATCCGCCTGCCGATCCTCGAATTCACCGAGCTGTTCGCCCGTGGGATCGGCGAGGGCACCGATGTGGTCGATAAGGAGATGTACACCTTCCTCGACCGCAACGAAGAGTCCCTGACCCTGCGTCCCGAAGGCACGGCCGGTTGTGTGCGGGCGGTACTCGAGCACGGCCTGACTGGTGGTGGCCAGGTCCAGAAGCTCTGGTACGCCGGCCCGATGTTCCGTTACGAAAAACCGCAGAAAGGCCGCTATCGCCAGTTCCACCAGATCGGCGTGGAAGTCTTCAACCAGCCGGGGCCGGATATCGATGCCGAGCTGATCGTGCTGACCTGGCGTCTGTGGAAGAAGCTCGGTCTGGCCGATTCCGTCACCCTGCAGCTCAACAGCCTGGGCTCCAGCGAAGCCCGTGCGACCTACCGGGACGCACTGGTGGCTTATCTGCGCGAGCGTTTCGACCAGCTCGACGAGGACAGCCAGCGCCGCCTGACTACCAATCCTCTGCGTATTCTCGACAGCAAGAATGCCCAGACCCAGTCGCTCCTCGCCGACGCGCCGACGCTGCATGACTACCTGGACGAGGAGTCGCGCGCGCATTTCGAAGGGCTCAAGGCCCGCCTCGATGCGGTCGGCATTCGCTACGAGATCAACCAGAAGCTGGTCCGCGGCCTGGATTACTACGGCCGTACCGTGTTCGAGTGGGTGACCGACAAGCTCGGTGCCCAGGGCACCGTCTGTGCCGGCGGCCGCTACGACGGCCTGGTCTCCCAGTTCGGCGGGAAGCCGACCCCTGGCGTCGGTTTCGCCATGGGCGTCGAGCGCCTGGTTCTGCTGCTGGAGACCCTGGAGCTGGTGCCGGCGGAGCTGAACAGCCCGGCCCACGCCTACCTCTGTGCCTTCGGTGAGCCCGCCGAACTGGCTGCCCTGGCGCTGGCGGAGCGCCTGCGCGATGCCCTTCCAGGGCTGCGTCTGCTGGTCAATGCCGGCGGCGGCAGCTTCAAGAGCCAATTCAAGAAGGCCGACAAGAGCGGTGCGTCATATGCGCTGATTCTGGGCGACGACGAACTGGCCAATCGCGTGGTAGGGTGCAAACCGCTGCGTACCGACGGCGAACAACAGAACATTGCCTGGAATGCTCTTGCCGAGCACCTGGCTGCCTGCATGCAGGCTTGAGTATCAGACGGATAGGAGCATTGGGGTGACCTCGCGTACCGAAGAAGAACAACTGGCGCTGATCAAGGAATGGTGGCAGCGCAACGGCATGCCCCTGTTGACTGGTGGCGCGCTGGCGCTGGTGGCGGTGTTCGGCTGGCAGGGCTGGCAGAAATACCAGACCAACCAGGCGCAGGGGGCTTCCATGCTGTACCAGCAATTGCTGGAAACGGCCCTGACACCTAGCGGCCAGCCGGATGCGGGCAAGGTCAGCGAACTGGCCGGCAAGCTCAAGAGCGATTATGCCGGCACTCAGTACGCCCAGTACGGCAGCCTCTTCGTCGCCAAGGTGGCGGTCGAAGCGGGCAAGCTGGACGATGCCGCCGCTGAGCTGCGTGCCATTGTCGACAAGCCGGCCGATGCCACCCTCAGCGAGCTGGCGCGCCAACGACTGGCCCGGGTGCTGGCGGCCCAGGGCAAGGCCGAAGAGGCGCTCAAGCTGCTCGAAGGCGATGCCGACAAGGCCTACCTGGCGAGCCGTGAAGAAATCCGTGGCGACCTGCTGGTCCAGCTCGGCCGTACCGACGAAGCCCATGCCGCCTACGAGAAGGCCAAGGCTGCGCTCTCCGACGACGCGGCGGTGGGCAGCCTGCAAATGAAGCTCGACGACCTGGCCAAAGGGGATGCCTGACGTGAAGCGTTGGAAATATGCCGTAGTGCTGACCCTGGCCGCCGTGGTGGTGGGTTGCAGCAGCAACAGCAAGAAGGAACTGCCGCCGGCCGAGCTGCCCAAGTTCGAAGAAGAAGTGCAACTGAAGAAGGAATGGAGCCGCTTGATCGGTGACGGCCAGGGCGAAACCTTCAACATGCTGGTGCCGGCGGTCGATGGCGATGTGATCTATGCGGCCGATGTCGAAGGCGTGGTCATGGCGCTGGACCGTTTCAGCGGCAAGGTGATCTGGAAGGAAGACCTGGAGTTGCCGGTATCCGGTGCCGTGGGTGCCGGCTACGGGATGGTCCTGCTGGGTACGCTGAAGGGTGAGGTGATCGCCCTGGATACCAGCAACGGCGAAGAGAAATGGCGTGCCCGTGTGACCAGCGAGGTGCTGGCCCCGCCGGCGACCAACGGCGACGTGGTCATCGTGCAGACTCAGGACGACCGTCTGATCGCTCTCGATGCCGATACCGGCAACCAGCGCTGGATCTACGAAAGCACTCCGGCGGTACTGACGCTTCGCGGTACCGGTGCCCCCATCGTGACCAACCGCCTGGCCATCGCCGGTCTTTCCACCGGCAAGGTGATCGCGTTGGATACCCAACGTGGCCTGCCGGTCTGGGAGCAACGCGTAGCCGTGCCTTCCGGCCGTTCCGAGCTGGATCGCGTGGTGGATATCGACGGCGGCTTGCTGCTGTCCGGCGGCACCCTGTATGTCGTGACCTACCAGGGCCGCGTCGCAGGTCTGGATGTGGAAAGCGGCCGGGTGCTCTGGCAGCGCGAGGCCTCCAGCTATGTCGGCGTGGCGCAGGGCTTCGGCAGCGTCTACGTCAGCCAGGCCAGCGGTACCGTCGAGGGTATCGACGAGCGTTCCTCGTCGGCGCTCTGGAGCAACGATCAACTGGCTCGCCGCCAACTGTCGGCACCGGAAGTGTTCTCCAGCTACGTGGCGGTCGGCGATCTGGAAGGTTACCTGCATCTGCTGAGTCAGGTGGATGGCCGCTTCGTCGGGCGCACTCGTATCGACAGCGACGGCCTACGTGCACGCCCGCTGGTGGTTGGCGAATGGCTGTATGCCTATGGCAACGGGGGCGAGCTGGTCGGCCTGACCATTCGCTGAGCCCGTCTTGCCACCGCGACTCGCCTCATGCGGGTCACCGAACGTCCGGCCGCTGCCCTTGCAGCGGCCGTTGTGTTTTCTGAAATAAGCAGGTGAGAGCCTTATGGTTCCCGTAATCGCCCTGGTGGGCCGCCCGAACGTCGGCAAGTCGACATTGTTCAACCGCCTGACCAAGTCCCGCGATGCCATCGTTGGCGATCTTTCCGGCCTGACCCGCGATCGCCAGTACGGCGAGGCGCGCTGGCAGGGGCGTACCTTCATCGTCATCGACACCGGTGGTATTTCCGGCGACGAAGAGGGCATCGACGCGAAGATGGCCGAGCAGTCCCTGCAGGCCATCGAGGAAGCCGATGCGGTACTGTTCCTGGTGGACGCCCGCGCCGGCCTTTCCGCCGCCGACCAGATGATCGGCGAGCATCTACGCCGCAAGAACAAGCGCACCTTCCTGGTGGCGAACAAGGTCGACAACGTCGATCCAGACCTCGCCCGGGCCGAGTTCAGTCCCCTGGCACTCGGCGACGCCTTGCCTATCGCCGCGGCCCATGGGCGAGGCATCAGCGCTCTGCTGCAGGCGGCCCTTGGCGAATTTCCCAAGGACGCCGATGCGGAAGAGATCGAAGAGGCTGCGGCTGAGGATGTCGCGGAAGGCGAGGAAGCCAAGCGCATTCCGGGCCCGAGCGAGAAGGACGGCATCAAGATTGCCATCATCGGGCGGCCCAACGTCGGCAAGTCCACGTTGGTCAACCGCATGCTCGGCGAGGAGCGGGTGATCGTCTACGACCAAGCCGGCACGACCCGCGACAGCATCTACATTCCCTTCGAGCGCGACGAGGAAAAGTACACGCTGATCGACACCGCCGGCGTGCGCCGTCGCGGCAAGATCTTCGAGGCCGTGGAAAAGTTCTCGGTGGTGAAGACGCTCCAGGCCATCCAGGACGCCAACGTGGTGGTCTTCGTCATGGATGCTCGCGAAGGTGTGGTCGAGCACGACCTCAACCTGCTCGGCTTCGTTCTGGAGACCGGCCGGGCACTGGTCATTGCGCTGAACAAATGGGATGGCATGGAGCCCGGCCAGCGCGACTACGTGAAGACCGAGCTGGAGCGCCGGCTGTTCTTCGTCGATTTCGCCGACATCCACTTCATCTCGGCCTTGCACGGCACGGGCGTCGGGCATCTGTACAAGTCGGTGCAGGCCGCGTTCAAGTCGGCAATCACCCGCTGGCCCACCAGCCGCCTTACCCAGATCCTCGAAGATGCAGTGCAGGAACACCAGCCGCCGCTGGTCAACGGTCGGCGCATTAAGCTGCGCTATGCCCACCTGGGTGGCGCCAACCCGCCGCTGATCGTGATTCACGGCAACCAGGTCGAGGCCGTACCGAAGTCCTATACGCGCTACCTGGAAAATACCTATCGACGGGTTCTCCGGTTGGTCGGTACGCCGATCCGCATCGAGTACAAGGGCGGTGAAAACCCCTACGAAGGCAAGAAGAACACCCTCACCGACCGTCAGGTGAACAAGAAGCGCCGGCTGATGAGCCACCACAAGAAGCAAGAGAAGAAGCGCAAGGACAAGAGGAAATAGCGGCGGGCGGTCTTCAGGCGGCAGGCGCCAGGGGATAAGCTTGTCGCCCCGACTCAGCCCGCTGCCTGTTGAAGCCCATGATCGAAAGCAAACTGCCGAACGTCGGCACCACCATCTTTACCCGGATGTCCCAGCTCGCTGCGGAAACCGGCGCGCTGAACCTGTCCCAGGGTTTTCCCGATTTCGATGGCCCCGCCGCCTTGCGCGAGGCGGTCGGCCGGCATATTGCCGCAGGTCATAATCAATACGCGCCGATGACCGGACTACCGGCCTTGCGCGAGCAGGTCGCGGCGAAGATCGCGCTCTGCTATGGCCAGACGGTCAGCGCCGACAGCGAAATCACCATCACACCCGGCGCGACCCAGGCGATTTTCTGCGCGATCCAGGCAGTGATCCGCCCTGGCGACGAAGTCATCGTCTTCGATCCCTGCTACGACAGTTACGAGCCCTCGGTGGAGCTGGCCGGCGGTCGCTGCGTGCATGTTCCGCTGGCGTTGCCGACGTTCGACATCGACTGGCAGCGTTTCAGCGATGCGCTCAACCCGCGCACGCGCATGGTGATCCTGAACAGCCCGCACAACCCCAGCGGCGCGTTGATTTCCCGCGAGGCGCTGGACCGGCTGGCCGAGTTCATCCGTGACCGCGATATCTATCTGGTCAGCGACGAGGTCTACGAGCACTTGGTGTTCGATGGCCAGCGGCATGCCAGCGTCCTGGCTCATGCCGAGCTCTATCAACGTGCTTTCGTGGTCAGCTCTTTCGGCAAGACCTACCATGTCACTGGCTGGAAGACCGGTTACGTGGTGGCGCCCCCGGCCCTGACGGCCGAGTTGCGCAAGGTGCACCAGTACGTCAGTTTTTGCGGCGTGACGCCGCTGCAGTGGGCGCTGGCCGACTTCATGCTGGAGCACCCCGAACATATCGCCGAGCTGCCGGCGTTCTACCAAAGCAAACGTGACCTGTTCTGCGACCTGCTGGCTGGCTCGCGCTTCCGCTTCACCCGAGCTGCCGGTACCTATTTCCAACTGGTCGATTATTCCGAAATACGGCCGGACCTCGACGATCTGGCGATGGCTGAATGGCTGACTCGTGAGCATGGGGTCGCCGCCATCCCGGTGTCGGTGTTCTACCAGGCTCCGCCGAAGGACCTGCGCCTGGTGCGCTTCTGTTTTGCCAAGCGTGAGGAAACCCTCGGACAGGCAGCGGAGAAACTATGCGCAATCTGAACGAGTTGCCCGATCTGAATCTGGCCCTGGTGCAGACCGATCTGGTCTGGCAGGACCCGGCAGCGAACCGTGCGAAGCTCGAGCTTCTCTTGGAGCAGGCGCGTGGTGCCGATCTCATCGTGCTGCCGGAGATGTTCAGCACCGGTTTTTCCATGGAGTCCGAGCGGCTCGCCGAGCCGGAGCAGGGGCCGACCAGCGCTTGGCTCCTGCAACAGGCGGCACGGCTGAATGCGACGATCGCCGGCAGCCTGATCGTCCAGGCCAGCGACGGCAGCCATCGCAATCGCCTGCTCTGGGCGCGTCCGGATGGCGAGATGCTGCATTACGACAAGCGTCATCTGTTCCGTATGGCCGGGGAGCACAAGCACTACACTGCCGGCGAGCGGCAGGTGGAGATGGAATGTAACGGCTGGCGGGTGCGTCCGCTGGTCTGCTACGACCTGCGCTTCCCGGTCTGGAGCTATGACCCGCACGACACCGACCTGCTGCTCTACACTGCCAACTGGCCGGCCGCGCGCCGTCACCACTGGAATCGACTGCTGCCGGCGCGGGCCATCGAGAACCTGTGCTTCGTTGCAGCGGTGAACCGAATAGGCATCGACGGCAAAGGCCATCCCTACAGCGGCGACAGCCAAGTGCTGGATTACCAGGGCGAAATCCTGCTGGATACCGGTGACCGTGACGGGGTATTCGCGGTCCGCCTGGAGGCTGCTGGACTGGCTGCCTACCGGGAACGTTTTCCGGCGTACTTGGATGCCGACATTTTCGAGTTAACCTGAGGACACGCGCATGGACGCAGAGAATCCCTTCCGTACCCCTTCGGCCGACCTGACCAGCACGGCGACAACCGATGGCAAGCTCTACAGTCTGGGCGCCGTGGCATTGGGGACGTTCTTCGGCACCCCCATCGCAGGGGCTTACTTCATCGTCCAGAACCTCAAGCAACTGGGGCGTTCCGCCGAGACCACCCAGGCTTGGGCGATGGGCGTGGGTGTCTTTGTCGCGCTGTTGGCGCTCAGCTTTTTCCTGCCGGACTCGATGCCGGCCACACCGATCACGGCCATCCAGGTGGCTGGCATGTACTTCTATGCCAAACAGTTGATGGAGAAAGACGTGAATACCCATCGGGCGGTGGGTGGCTTGTTCTTCTCCAATTGGCGAGCGGTGGGAATTGGCTTGCTTTTCCTGATGGCGTTGCTGGTGGCCGCCGTGCCGCTGGTCATGCTGCTGATGGAAGGCTGAGGTCGGACATAAAAAAACCGGGTGAAAACCCGGCTTTTTCTTTGCGCCCGGAGGATCAGGCTGCTTGCACCTGTTCCTGGCGCAGCGCCCGGTTCAGGGCGCTGAACAGTGCGCGGAAGCTGGCGGTGGTCAGGTTTTCGTCGATGCCGATACCGTGCAGAGCCCGGCCGCCGTTGACGCGCAGTTCAATGTAGGCCGCTGCCTTGGCGTTGGTGCCGGCGCCGATGGCGTGTTCGGAGTAGTCCATGATTTCCACGGAAACCGGCAGGCCGGCCACCAAGGCTTCCAGTGGGCCCTTGCCGATGCCGCGCCAGTGCTGGGTTTCGCCGTTGACCTGAACCTCCACGTCCACGGCGCTGGTGCCGTTTTCTTCCTGCAGACGATGACCCTTCAGCGCATAGGGCGCGTTAGCTTGCAGGTATTCGGTGTCCAGCAGGGTGTGGATCTGTTGGGCAGTCATTTCCAGGCCCAGGCGGTCGGTTTCCTTCTGCACCACTTGGCTGAACTCGATCTGCAGGCGGCGCGGCAGGCTGATGCCGTACTCCTGCTCCAGCAGGTAGGTGATGCCACCCTTGCCGGACTGGCTGTTCACCCGGATCACGGCCTCGTAGCTACGACCGATATCGGCCGGGTCGATGGGCAGGTAGGGGACCTCCCAGAGCGCATCTTCCTGCTGCTGGGCGAAGCCTTTGCGGATAGCGTCCTGGTGCGAGCCGGAAAACGCGGTATGTACCAGATCGCCCACGTAGGGATGACGCGGATGCACCGGAATCTGGTTGCATTCCTCGACCACTTTGCGCACTGCATCGATGTCGGAGAAGTCGAGCCCTGGATGGATGCCCTGGGTGTAGAGGTTCAGCGCCAGGTTCACCAGGTCGACGTTGCCGGTGCGCTCGCCATTGCCGAACAGGCAGCCTTCGACGCGGTCGGCGCCGGCCATCAGGCCCAGTTCGCTGGCGGCCACGCCGGTGCCACGATCGTTATGGGTATGCAGGCTGATGATGACCGAATTGCGACGGCTGATATGGCGGCAGAACCACTCGATCTGGTCGGCATAGACGTTCGGCGTGGCCACTTCGACCGTGGCCGGCAGGTTGAGGATGGCCTTGTTGTCCGGCGTCGGTTGCCACACGTCCAGCACCGCGTCGCAGACCTCCACGGCGAATTCCAGCTCGGTGGAGGTGAAGATTTCCGGTGAATACTGGAAGGTCCACTGGGTCTCCGGCTGGCGGGCGGCTAGTTCCTTGATGATGCGCGCGGCGTTCACCGCGATGTTCACCACGCCGGCCTTGTCCTGGTTGAAGACGATGCGGCGAAACGAGGGGGCCGTTGCGTTGTAGACGTGGACGATGGCTTTCTTCGCCCCGACGAGCGACTCGAAGGTCCGGGTGATCAGGTCTTCGCGGGCCTGGGTCAGGACTTGGATGGTGGTGTCGTCGGGAATATGGCCGTCTTCGATCAGGGTGCGAACAAAGTCGAAATCGGTTTGCGAGGCCGAGGGGAAACCCACCTCGATCTGCTTGATGCCGACCTGAACCAGAGTCTTGAAGAAGCGCATCTTCTTCTCCGCATCCATCGGCTCGATCAGCGACTGGTTGCCATCGCGCAGGTCGGAGCTGCACCAGATCGGCACCTCGGTGATGGTCTTCGACGGCCAGGTGCGGTCCGGCAGGTCGATGGGGGCGAAAGCGCGGTATTTCTTCGACGGGTCTTTGAGCATGGGCATGGCGAAATCCTTGTGTCGTGGCCATGGGAGGCCGGGCCAACGGTGTGCGTTCGGGGAGGATTTCAGCCACGCAGTCGCGGGCTGACCAGGCGCAGGCAGGCGTGTTGGCGAAGCAGGATGAGGGTATGGGAAATATTCATGCTGCTGACCTTAAGAAGCTTGGCGGTGGATGGCAAGCTTCTTTTGAAAATTGGTAGAAACCACCGGATTGAGCGATTTCTCGCTATTTATTTTCGAAAGTTCCACCTCTGCGGATGGTCGATTGCGGCGGTCATTCAACGCGCGTTTGCATATTCGGTCAGGGCTTGAACGCACCGATGAATATCGCCGGGTCCACGCGGGCGTCGTTGAGGCTGACATTCCAATGCAGGTGCGGCCCCGTGGCCCGGCCAGTAGCGCCGACCCGGCCCAGCACGCCGCCGCGGGGCAGTTCCTGGCCAACGGTGACGTCGATCCGGGACAGGTGGCAGAACATGCTGATCAAGCCCTGGCCATGGTCGACGAACACGGTCTTGCCATTGAAGAAATAGTCGCCCACCAGAATCACCCGGCCCGCCGCCGGTGCCTTGACCGGCGTACCGGCCGGGACGGCGAAGTCCAGTCCGGAATGCGGGTTGCGCTCCTGATCGTTGAAGAAGCGGCGCAGGCCGAAGGGGCTGGATAGCGGCCCGCCGACGGGTTTGTCGAACAGCAGGTTGCTCGGCTGGCGCGGACTGAATTGCTGGTAGGCGCGGGTCTGCTCCGCCAGTTCGCGCTCGATGCGTTTCAGATTGGTCGGGCTGGGGCTGACCTGTTCCTGATTCTTCAGGGTGATGCGCTGTTCGCGGTAGTGCTTGCCGGCGACGACGAAGGGCACGCGTTGGCCGCCACTCTCGACATACTGGTCGCCGGGTTTGACCGTGAGCGGAATGCCGACGATAGCGATCCACCGAGCACCGTCTTCCTTCACCACCAATACCGGCTTGCCCTGGTAGCGGGCCTGGGGTGCCTGTTCGCCCTGGCCGAGATCGACTACCGCCACGCCACCGGGCACCGGCTTGTTCAGTAGCCGGGTGATGAAGCCCTCGGCATGGACAGGAAAAGCAAGGAGCAGGGCGAGGAAGCAGAACGGCAGGCGCGGCATAGTCGGGCTCGGATCGAAAGCGGGGCGCCTATGCTGGCGGAAACGCGCCCGAGGGGAAAGCGTTCACGTGGGATCGATGGTCTGCTCGGCCAGTTGCCGGTGCCAGAGGCTTTCCAGGCTGTGGACCTGGGTGGGACCGTAAAGCGCTGCCTGCGCTCCGCTGTGCCACGCCCACAGCTGATCGCCGAAATCGTAGTGCCACCACTCGCTGGGCAGGTTGCTGAAGCCGGCCTCGATCATGGCGTTGTGGAGCCAGCGTCGATGGCGGCGCACCTGCTCCTGCTCGGCGGTGGGCTGTTCCAGTTGCTCGAAGGCGGTGGTGGACGAACGCGGGCTGGCTTCGTCGAAGCCGGTACCCATGTCCAGCCAGCGGCCGTGGCGGTCGCAGAGAGTGACGTCCACGGCACCGCCGGTGAGATGGGGGCTGGGGGCATTGCGGCTGTTGTCGGGCGGCGAGACGAACTGGCGGGTCAACTGCTGCCGGCGCCTGTCGTCGAGCTGCGGATAGCGTGCGGTAACGGCATCCAGCAGGCTTTCGTAAAGGTATTGCTGCACGGCGAAAGGCCGCCAGGCATCCAGTACGACCAGACGCACGCCTTCCGGCAGTAGGCTTGCTGCGGTGAGCAGGCGTTCGAACACGCCGGTGCGTCCGTGGCATTCCGGCAGGGCGTTGCGGATGCCCTGTTTGTAGTAGGCCGGATAGACCAGGAAATTCTGCGCCAGACCGAAGGCCATCATGGGTTCGCCACATCCGGCGATGGGAATGGCGGCGATGGCATCCCAGTCGGGATCGGTCTGGGGTGGGATGGGGCGTTCGAGGTTGAGCATGAGCTGTCAGTCCAGCAGCGACAGGGTGACGGGCGCCAGGTGATTGTCCTCGACCCGTACCTCCAGCTCGCCTTCGGCCAGGCGGGCGCTGAGGCGTTGGCCGATATGGGTCTGGCCGGCGCTGCGAACGGCGCGGCCCTGCTCGTCGAGGAGGATCGCGTAGCCACGGCCGAGAGTTGCCAGCGGGCTGACGATATTCAGGGTTTGCGCCATGCCCTGCAGGCGCTGGCGGCGTTCGCGGAGAGTCTCGCGCATCGCCTTGGGCAGGCAACTGGACAGATGATCGAGGCGCTGGCGCAGCAGCTTCAACTGACGCCCGGGGTGCTGGGCAGCGAGGCGGGTATCCAGGCGCGCCAGGTGTTCGTGGGCGGCGCACAGTTTGCGGTCGATGGCCCGCGCCAGGCGCTGTTCGAGATCGTCCACGCGCTGCGACTGCTGCAGCAGGCGTTCGCCCGGGTGACGCAGGCGCCGGGTCAGGCCCTCCAGGCGCAAGGCTTCGTGTTGCAAGCGTTGGCGGGTGCAATGCAGCAAGCGGCGGCGCAGGGCTTCCAGGCGCTGTCGCAGGTCGCCGGCATGCGGGGCGAGCAGTTCGGCGGCGGCCGAGGGAGTAGGCGCGCGCATATCGGCGACGAAATCGGCGATGGATACGTCCGTCTCGTGCCCCACGGCGCTGACGATGGGCGTGACGCAGGCATCGATGGCGCGGGCCACGGCCTCTTCGTTGAAGCACCAGAGGTCTTCCAACGAGCCGCCACCTCGGGCCAGGATCAGCGCATCGAAGCCCTGGGCATCGGCCAGGCGCAAGGCGCGGACGATCTGCACGGTGGCCTCGCGGCCTTGCACGGCGGTGGGGACCAGGGTCAGTTCCACCTGCGGCGCGCGGCGCCGGAACACGCTGATGATGTCGCGGATCACCGCGCCGGTAGGCGAGCTGATGATGCCGATGCGGCGTGGATGCGCTGGCAGCGGGACCTTGCGCTCCGCTGCGAACAGCCCCTCCTGGCCGAGCTTCTCCTTCAGCGCCTCGAAGGCCAGGCGCAAGGCGCCATCGCCGGCCGGTTCGACATTATCGAGGATCAGTTGGTAGTCGCCGCGCCCCTCGAACAGCGAGACCTTGCCGCGAACCCGCACCGCCAGTCCGTCGCGCAGGGCCTGGCGCACCCGCGACGCGTTCTGCCGGAACAACGCGCAACGCACCTGGGCCTGGCTGTCCTTGAGGGTGAAATACATGTGGCCGGAGGCCGGGCGGGAGAGGTTGGATATCTCGCCTTCGACCCAGACCTGGGCGAATACGTCCTCCAGCAGAACACGGGCGCGGCCGTTGAGCTGGCTGACGGTGAGTACCTCGCGGTCGAGACCGAGGCGTTCGAAAGGGTCCTTGAGCATGGGCGCGATAATAAGCGCTGGAGGGAAGGGGACCAAGCGACTCCGCTCAGTCCTGTTCCCTTGCGCTCCGCTTGCGGTAGTGGCGCTCGACCCGGGCGCGGTTGCCGCACGCCTCCGTGCGGCACCAGCGGCGGCGCTGGGCCTTGGATTGATCGAGGAACAGCCAGGTGCAGCGTGCGCATTCCTTCAATCGATGCAGTTGGCCGCTATGCAGCAAGGCCAATGCGTCGAGCGCGATGCGTGAGCACAGATCCGCGCCTTCCAGGCGCATCGACGCCGGATCGCTGGTGTTCAGCTCGCTATGTGCGACGGCCTCGGCCAGCTCTTTGCGGAGCTGGATCCATGCACCAGCGGTGGGGGTATGCCGAGCCAGCCCGCTGAAGAGCGAGTAAAGCTGCTCACGTAGCGAGATGGCCCGGGGGAGTGCATCTGCGCTGAGTTGCACTCTGTCTCCCTGCCCGACCATCCCACTGTATCGCGCCCAGGTCAGCAACGACTGGTCATCCACCAGACGTTCCCGGATGCGGTTCTTATCGGTATCGCCCACTGTGTTGATGAAGTCGAGGCAAGGGTTGCCCGCAATGAAATCCTGTTCGCTCCACGGATGTGATGCCATGGTTTTATCCCTCTAATCAGATAAGCGCACTTTACAAATTAGCTTTTGTGCTCTTCTTTGTCTAATGGGTATTTGTTTTCTAAGGAGTTAATGACATGGGCGAGTCCATCTTCGAGTTCGAGGGCCGAAAGGTTTACACCGAGACACATGGCGAGGGGCCGCCGCTGGTGGCAATCCACGGCACACCGTTCTCGTCGCGGGTTTGGCGGCGTGTGGTTCCGTATTTTCAGAAGCGGAGGCGCATTTATCTCTTCGATCTGCTGGGCTATGGGCGTTCTGCCATGCATCCCGGCGCCGACGTATCCCTGGGGGTGCAGAATCGTCTGCTGACGGCGTTGTTCGAGCATTGGCAATTGAGGGAGCCAGACGTCCTGGCGCATGACTTCGGCGGTGCGACTGCACTGCGTGGGCATCTGCTGGATGGACTGGGCTATCGCAGCCTGACGCTGGTGGATCCGGTGGCGTTATCGCCGTGGGGTTCGCCGTTCGTCCAGCATGTCAGGCGACATGAGGCTGCTTTCGCGGAGCTTCCGTCGTATATCCACGAGGCGATTATCGAGGCCTACCTGCAATGCGCGGCGTGGCGTGAGCTGACGGAAGAGGCGCGGCGCTGCTACCGCGAACCGTGGCTGGGAGACGGGCAAGCCGCCTTCTACCGACAGATCGCCCAGATGGATCAATGCTATACGGACGAGATACGGCCTCTCTTGGGCAGTGTTCGCTGCCCGGTGACGATTCTCTGGGGGGAACGGGACCACTGGATTCCCATCGCGCGTGGACATGAGCTTCATGGCCTGATCCCGGGATCGGTCTTCATCCCGGTTGCCGAGGCTGGTCATCTGGTTCAAGAGGATGCGCCCGAAGCCATCGTCGCCGCCTTGGCACAGGTGCTGATGGATGTTTAAAAATAGCCGTCCCTGGCCCGATGCAACTTAGAACTCGATGCTGGCGGAAAGCCGGGCTTCGCGCGGTTCGCCGACGTTCACCCGCAGGTTGCCGCCGCTGGAGGGGTAGTACTCTTCGTTGAACAGGTTGTTCAGATTCAACTGCAGACGCGTCTTGTGGCCGACCAACCGGCTGTCCCAGGCGACGAAGGCGTCGGCTACGGTGTAGCTGTCCAGCCAGAAGCTGTTGGCGTTGTCGCCGGGGCGCTCGCCGACGTAGCGGGCGCCGCCGCCGATGCGCCATTGGCCCAGGTCCGACGGTAGCGCCAGGTGGTGGGTGAGGTAGAGGCTGCCGATGTTCCGGGCCGCGTTGACGAGCCGATTGCCTTCGTTTTCCGGATGCTTGCGGATTTCCGTATCTGTGTAGGCGTAGGTGCCGATCAGTTCCCAGCGTTCGCCGAGGCGGCCGGTCACATCCAGCTCCACGCCACGCGAGCCCACTTCGCCGGAGAGTTCGGCATGGTCGCCGAAATCCGACACCACGTTCTTCTTCAGAATGTCGAACACGGCCAGGGTCGCGCCCAGCCCTTGCGGCAGGTCGAGCTTGAGGCCGGCTTCGTAGCTGCGACCCTCTTCGGGATCGAAGGCCTGGTTGGTATAGCTGTCGGCATTGTTGGGGACGAACGAGCGGCTGTAATTGCCGTACAGGGAGAGGTTCGGCGTCATTTGGTAGACCAGTCCGGCGAAGGGCAGGAAGGTTTCGCCGTTGCTGTCGGTGGACGGGATTTCCGTCACTCGGCCCTGGCTGACGTACTGGTCGTAGTGCTGGTAGCGACCGCCGAGCACCAGAATCCAGCGGTCGTCCAGGTGCCAATTGTCCTTGGCGTACAGCGATTGGGAGTGCAGTTCGTCGCGGCGGTCGCTCTGCGCCAGGTTGAGCACCGAGGGTTCCGGCAGGTTGCCGTAGACCGGGTCGTAGATGTTGAAGCCCGCGGTGCGGGCACCGCGCCAGGTATCGCCGCGGAAGTTGTCGACCCGCTCATGATCGACGCCGATCAACAGATCGTGGCGCTGGCCCAGCAGCTCGGCCTGGCCGATCCAGTCCCAGGCCAGGGACTGGGTCTGGTTGTCGTGTTCGCTGCCATCGGCGCGGCGGCGCAGCGTGCCGTCGGCCAGCAGACTGTCCGGTCGGGCTTCGGCATAGTCGTAGCGCTCGCGGTTCCAGCCGTAGGTCAGGCGGCTCATCCAGTCTGGGTTCAACTGGTATTCGACGCGCGCGGTGAAGAGTTCGTCGGTGCCTTCCGCTTTGGCCCAGGCTTCGCCGAAGCGGTCGTTGTAAGAGACCTTGGCCGGCTTGCCGTTGACGATCACTGTGCCACGATCCACCGGCGTCGAATATTCCTTGTGCTCGTAGGCCAACAATACGCGGACGTCCTCGCCGGTCCAGCTCAGCGAGGGGGCGACCAGGGTGTGTTCGTCGGTACCGAAATTACGCCAGTAATCTTCATGCTGGCGCTCGGCGATCATGCGGAAGGCCAGGCCGCTGTCCGCCAGTGGGCCAGTGACGTCGATACTGGCGCCGCCGCCGCCAAAGTTGCTGGCCTCGCCGGAAATCTCGCTGCGCCACTGGTATTCGGGGCGCTTGCTGATGACGTTGATCAGTCCGCCGGGCTCCAACGCACCGTAGAGCAGCGAGGCCGGACCCTTGAGCACTTCCACCCGCTCGGTGGTGGCGCTGAAGTTGCGCGACAGGCTGGAACGGATACCGTCGCGCAGAATCGAGCCGTCGGCATTGGTGCCGAAGCCGCGTTTGATGAAGCCGTCCTGGGTGTTCGCCAGTGTGTTGCTCTGGGTGATGCCGCTGACGAACTTCATGGCATCGTCCAGCGAGCGGGCCTGATAGTCCTCGAGCGTCTGCTCGGTGACCACCTGCACGGCCTGGGCTTCTTCCAGCAGCGGAATCTCGCTCTTGCTCGCGGTGCTGGCCGTGCTGGCGCGGTATCCATCGTTCTTGAGGCTGGCGGTGACGTCCTGGCTGGGCAGCTCGAGTTCCTCTGTCGTGGCGGCCAGTGCGGCCTGGTTGAGCAGCGCGAGGGCGAACAAGGTCTTGCGCCAGCGGAGGCCGTGGCGACGGGGCGGGGAGGAAAGCATTGGTCAATCCGACTGCGTGTTGAGAATTATTATTGTATGAGAATCGGGTTGGATTGGGTATTGCCGCTGCGATGGCATCCGGCCCATAGTCCTGATTGAGCGGGAACGTCCAGCTAGGTATAATGGCGCGCTTCCATTTTCCCGCCTGGGAGCCCCCGCCATGCTGCGTATCAGTCAAGAAGCCCTGACCTTCGACGACGTTCTTCTGATTCCTGGATATTCCGAGGTCCTGCCCAAGGATGTCAGCCTCAAGACTCGCCTGACCCGTGGCATCGAGCTGAACATTCCCCTGGTGTCCGCCGCGATGGACACCGTGACCGAAGCCCGCCTCGCCATCGCGATGGCCCAGGAAGGCGGCATCGGCATCATCCACAAGAACATGACCATCGAGCAGCAGGCTGCCGAGGTGCGCAAGGTGAAGAAGTTCGAGGCCGGTGTGGTCAAGGACCCGATCACCATCGACGCCGACGCCACGGTGCGCGACCTGTTCGATCTGACCCGCCAGCACAACATCTCCGGCGTTCCGGTGCTGTCCAACGGTGACCTGGTCGGTATCGTGACTTCCCGCGACGTGCGTTTCGAGAATCGCCTGGACGCCAAGGTGAGCGAAGTGATGACGCCGAAAGAGCGTCTGGTCACCGTCCGCGAAGGCGCCGATAAAGAAGAAGTGCGCGCCCTGCTGCACAAGCATCGCATCGAGAAAGTCCTGATCGTCGACGAGGCTTTCAACCTGAAAGGCATGATGACCGTGAAGGACATCGAGAAGGCCAAGGCCTATCCGCTGGCGAGCAAGGACGACCAGGGCCGCCTGCGCGTCGGCGCCGCCGTCGGCACCGGTGCCGATACCGGCGACCGCGTCGCCGCGCTGGTCAACGCCGGTGTCGACGTGATCATCGTCGACACCGCCCATGGCCACTCCAAGGGCGTGATCGACCGCGTGCGCTGGGTCAAGCAGACCTTCCCCGAAGTACAGGTGATCGGCGGCAACATCGCCACCGGCGAGGCGGCGAAGGCGCTGGCCGAGGCCGGCGCGGATGCGGTCAAGGTCGGTATCGGTCCGGGCTCCATCTGCACCACCCGCATCGTCGCCGGTGTCGGCGTGCCGCAGATTTCCGCCATCGCCAACGTGGCCGCCGCCCTCCAGGGCACTGGCGTGCCGTTGATTGCCGACGGCGGCATCCGCTTCTCCGGCGACCTGTCCAAGGCCATCGTGGCGGGTGCCTCCTGCGTGATGATGGGCTCCATGTTCGCCGGCACCGAAGAGGCGCCGGGCGAGGTCGAGCTGTTCCAGGGTCGTTCCTACAAGGCCTATCGCGGCATGGGCTCGCTGGGTGCCATGGCGCAAAGCCAGGGCTCCTCCGACCGTTACTTCCAGGACTCCTCCGCCGGTGCCGAGAAGCTGGTGCCGGAAGGCATCGAAGGCCGCGTGCCTTACAAGGGCCCGCTGGCGGCGATCGTCCATCAGTTGATGGGTGGCCTGCGTGCCTCCATGGGCTACACCGGCAGCGCGACCGTCGAAGAGATGCGCACCAAGCCGCAGTTCGTGCGCATCACCGGCGCTGGCATGGCCGAGTCCCATGTCCACGACGTGCAGATCACCAAAGAGGCACCGAACTACCGGGTGGGCTAAGCCCACGGCGTTAAGTTGCAAGCGGCAGGCCACAAGTCAACGCTGTCTGGCTGCCGCCCAGCCCCCTAACAACTTGCAGCTCGCGGCTCGAAGCTTGCAGCTGCTTCGTAGAGGCACTCCATGGCCCATCCTGACATTCACGCTCATCGCATCCTGATTCTCGATTTCGGCTCCCAGTACACCCAGCTGATCGCCCGCCGTGTGCGTGAGATCGGCGTGTATTGCGAGCTGCATCCGTTCGATATGAGCAACGAGGACATCCGCGCCTTCGCGCCGAAAGGGATCATCCTGGCCGGCGGGCCCGAGTCGGTCCACCAGGCGGACAGTCCGCGTGCACCCGAGGCGGTCTTCGAGCTTGGCGTGCCGCTGTTCGGCATCTGCTATGGCATGCAGACCATGGCCGAACAGCTCGGTGGCAAGGTCGAAGGCTCCGATCTCCGTGAGTTCGGCTACGCCTGTGTCGATGTGGTCGGCAAGTCGCGCCTGCTCGATGGCATCGAAGATCACGTGGACGATGACGGCGTCTTCGGCCTGGACGTGTGGATGAGCCACGGCGACAAGGTCACCGAGATTCCCGCCGGTTTCCATATCCTGGCCAGCACGCCGAGCTGCGCCATCGCCGCCATGGCCGACGACAAGCGCGGCTACTACGGTGTGCAGTTCCACCCCGAAGTGACCCACACCAAGCAGGGTGGCCGTATCCTGTCGCGCTTCCTGCTGGATATCTGCGGCTGCGAAGCCCTGTGGACGCCGTCCAATATCGTCGAAGACGCCGTTGCCCAGGTGCGTGCCCAGGTCGGCAGCGCCAACGTGCTGCTCGGTCTGTCCGGCGGAGTGGATTCCTCCGTGGTTGCCGCGCTGTTGCACAAGGCGATCGGCGACCAACTGACCTGTGTGTTCGTCGACAACGGCCTGCTGCGTCTGCACGAAGGCGACCAGGTCATGGCCATGTTCGCCGAGAACATGGGCGTGAAGGTGATCCGTGCGGACGCCGAAGCCCAGTTCCTCGCCAACCTCGAAGGCGAGGCCGATCCGGAGAAAAAGCGCAAGATCATCGGCCGCACCTTCATCGACGTGTTCGATGCCGAGGCGGCGAAGCTGCACAACATCAAGTTCCTCGCCCAGGGCACCATCTACCCGGACGTGATCGAGTCTGCCGGCGCCAAGACCGGCAAGGCCCATGTGATCAAGTCGCACCACAACGTCGGCGGCCTGCCCGAGGAGATGAACCTCAAGCTGGTCGAGCCGCTCCGCGAGCTGTTCAAGGACGAGGTGCGCAAGATCGGCCTGGAGCTGGGGCTGCCCTACGACATGGTCTACCGTCACCCGTTCCCGGGCCCGGGCCTCGGGGTGCGTATCCTCGGCGAGGTGAAGAAGGAATACGCCGACCTGCTGCGTCGTGCCGACCACATCTTCATCGAAGAGCTGCGCAAGGCCGACTGGTACCACAAGGTCAGCCAGGCCTTCGTGGTGTTCCAGCCGGTGAAGTCGGTCGGGGTGGTCGGCGACGGTCGCCGTTATGCCTGGGTCGTGGCCCTGCGTGCCGTGGAAACCATCGACTTCATGACCGCGCGCTGGGCACACCTGCCCTACGAGCTGCTGGAGACCGTTTCCAACCGCATCATCAATGAAATCGAAGGCATTTCCCGCGTCACCTACGACGTGTCGAGCAAGCCGCCGGCGACTATCGAGTGGGAATGATGGGACGTGCCGGCGAGCGCTCGAAACGCCGGTAAGGCTCCGCGAACGCCGTCATGCTTCAAGGCATGGCGGCGTTTTTTCTTTCGTGACGGCTCCTGCTCCAGGAAACCGCCTTGTTCATGGCCGAGGCTGGTTTCATGGTGCGGATAATGTTGGAATGGGAATGATTCAGCGCAATGAGGGCGGCTTCGGCTGCCCTTATGTTGTGGCTCGACCGGATGCGCACAGGGCGATCCGGCAGTGATTCCGGTTGATGAGAGAACGATGTCCTTCACCCGCAGACAAATCCTCGCTGGCCTGGCCGGCCTTGGCGTGGTCGGCCTCGGTGCCGGTGGCGCGCGTTACTGGCTGGGGCGTCCGCTGGACGCCGAGACCCATGACTATGAACTGATTGCCGCCCCCCTCGACGTCGAGCTGGTGCCAGGTCACAAGACTCCGGCCTGGGCCTATGGCGGCCAGGCGCCCGGCCTTGAACTGCGAGCCCGCCAGGGTGACTGGCTGCGGGTGCGCTTCATCAATCGGCTGGAGGTGCCCACCACCATCCACTGGCATGGCATTCGTTTGCCGCTGGAAATGGACGGCGTGCCCTACGTGTCGCAATTGCCGGTGCTGCCGGGCGAATACTTCGATTACCGCTTCCGGGTGCCGGATGCGGGTAGCTTTTGGTACCACCCGCATGTCTCCAGTGGCGAACAGCTCGGGCGCGGGTTGGTCGGTCCGCTGATCGTCGAAGAGCGCGAGCCGACGGGCTTCCGCCATGAACGGACGCTGAGCCTGAAGAGTTGGCACGTCGACGAACAGGGCGCTTTCACCGATTTCAGCGTGCCTCGCGAGGCTGCCCGAGGCGGTACGCCGGGTCGGTTGAGCACGATCAACGGTGTGCATGCGCCGGTGCTGGATTTGCCGGCGGGCCAGATTGTTCGTCTGCGTCTGTTGAATCTGGATAACACGCTCACCTATCGCCTCAACCTGCCGGGTGGCGAGGCGCGGATCTACGCGCTGGACGGTAATCCAATAGTGCCGCGCCCTCTGGGCAAGGATTACTGGCTGGGGCCAGGCATGCGCATCGATCTGGCGCTGCGGGTGCCGGCCGAGGGAGTAGAGCTGCCGCTGCGCAATGGGCCGCTGCGGCTGGCGACCCTGCGCGCCCAGGCAAGCACGGAAGCGCCGGGCGACTGGCCCCCGGCGCTGCCGGCCAATCCGGTGGCGGAGCCCGATCTCGCGTCGGCGGAAACCCTGCGGTTCAACTTCGAGTGGGTCGGTGCGGTCTCGGTGAACGTGGAGAACGGTGCGGCGCCCCGTTTCTGGCAGGTCAACGGGCAGGCCTGGGATATCAAGGACAAGACCTGTGCCGATCGGCCGATTGCCCGGCTGGAGCATGGCAATAGCTATGTGTTCGAGCTGCGCAACATGACCCAGTACCAGCACCCGATCCATCTCCACGGGATGACTTTCAAGGTGCTGTCGTCGAACCGCCGTCGCATCCGGCCGTATTTCACCGATACCTTCCTGCTGGGCAAGAACGAGCGCGCGCGCGTTGCCTTGGTGGCGGATAATCCCGGCGTCTGGATGTTCCATTGCCATGTGGTCGATCACATGGAAACGGGGCTGATGGCGGCCATCGAAGTCAGCTGAGTGACCATGAAGAAACCCTTGATCATCGACCGTAGCCAGGACGAGCGCTTCATGCGCGAAGCGCTGGAACTGGCGCGGCAGGGTGTGGCATTGGGCGAAGTCCCGGTCGGCGCCGTACTGGTGCTGAATGGGGAAATCGTCGGGCGCGGCTTCAACTGCCCGATCTCGCGCCACGACCCCAGCGCCCACGCGGAAATGGTGGCGATCCGTGCGGCTGCGGAAACGCTGGCCAACTACCGGCTGCCCGGCAGCACGCTGTACGTGACTCTGGAGCCCTGCAGCATGTGCGCCGGGCTGATCGTCCATTCGCGTATCCAGCGCGTGGTCTATGGCGCCACCGAGCCCAAGGCCGGGGTGGTGGTCAGTCGTGGCCAGTTCTTCGCCCAGGAATTTCTCAACCATCGCGTCCTGATCGAGGGTGGGTTGTTGGCGGAGGAGTGTGGGGCGGTGCTCAGCGAGTTCTTCAAGGCTCGCCGGGGCAAGGGTTAGAAGCGCTACAGCGGCGGCATGTCCGAGCTGGGCTTGTTCTTCGAGACACCGGGGACGTGCAGGTCGCTTTCGGCGATCTGGCTGGATTCCAGTTGCGGCTGGGTCACCCAGGTGAGGATGTCGTAGTAGCGGCGCACGTTGGTCACGAAGTGCACGGTCTCGCCGCCACGGGCGTAGCCATAGCGGGTCTTGCTGTACCACTGCTTCTGGCTCAGGCGCGGCAGCATCTTCTTCACGTCCAGCCACTTGTTCGGGTCGAGACCCTCGGCTTCGGCCAGCTTGCGGGCGTCGCTCAGGTGGGCGATGCCGATGTTGTAGGCGGCGAGGGCGAACCAGGTGCGGTCCGGCTCGGTCAGTTCCTCGGTCAGGCCCTTCTTGATCATCGTGAAATACTTGCTGCCGCCGTCGATGCTCTGTCGCGGGTCGAGGCGGTTGCTCACGCCCATCGCTTGGGCAGTGCCCTGGGTCAGCATCATCAGCCCGCGCACGCCGGTCTTGGAAGTGGCGTTGGGTTGCCAGAGGGATTCCTGGTAGCCGATCGCGGCCAGCAGCCGCCAGTCGGCGTCGTAGGTCTGGGCGGCCTGGCGGAAATGCTGCTCGTAGCGGGGCAGTCGCTGCTGCAGGTGTTGGGCGAAGGTGTAGGCGCCGACGTAGCCGAGTACGTCCACATGCCCGTAGTAGCGCTCCGTCAGGCGCTGCAGGGTGCCGTTCTCCTTGGCGCGGTCGAGGAAGGCATCGACCTCCTTCAACAGACTGTCGTCTTCCCCGGCGGCCACCGCCCAGCGCAGGCTGCGCTCGTCGTCCAGGTCGAAGGCGACGCGGACATTGGGGAAATACACCTGGTTCATCGCCAGTTCGTTGGAGTCCACCAGGGTCAGGTCGATCTGTCCCTCGTCGACCATGCGCAAGAGATCGACCACTTCCACCGCGTCCGACTCTTCGTAGGTCAGCTCAGGCAATTCCGCTTTCAGCGCCGCCAACTGCTCGGCGTGGCTGCTGCCCTTGAGAACCAGGATGCGCTTGCCGACCAGATCGGCCGGTTGGGTAGGGCGCCGCTGTCCCTGGCGATAGACCACCTGGGGAGTGACGTCGAGGTAAGGGTGGGAAAACCGTGCCTGGGTCTTGCGCCCTTCGCTGTCGACCAGGCCGGCGGCGATCAGCACTGGCCCGCCGGGACGGCCGACGCGGGCGAAAAGCTCGTCGAGATTATCCGCGGTCTCGATCTTCAGCTCGACACCCAGGTCCTCGGCGAAACGCTTGACCAACTCGTATTCGAAGCCGGTTTCGCCGTTGCGGTCCTGGAAATAGGTGGCGGGGCTGTTGCGGGTGATCACGCGCAGAACACCCTCCTCCTTTACCTGTTCGAGGGTGCTGGGCGTCTTTTCGCAGCCACCGAACATCAGGAGGATTCCGGTCGCCAGCAGCCAGGTGGCGCAGCGCTTACGGAACGCAAAATGTGAAGACATCCGCGCAGTATACGCAAAGGGCCATGACAGCCATATCTCGACAGTGTCTCACTTCTCTGCTAGCGGCAGGCGACGGTCTGTGCCCCCGTCACGGATGCCGAGACGGGCGCTTTACGCTAGAATGCACGGCCTCCAAGCACACCCCTTCCCAGAGGCTGTCCCGAAGATGTTGATCCTGCGCGGCGCACCCGCCCTTTCCGCCTTCCGCCACGGCAAATTGCTCGAGCAACTGACCACGAGGGTCCCCGCCGTGACCGGGCTGTACGCCGAGTTCGCCCACTTCGCCGACGTGACCGGCGTGCTCAGCGGTGAAGAAGAGCAGGTTCTCGCACGTCTGCTGAAGTACGGCCCCAGCGTACCGGTGCAGGAGCCGAGCGGCCGCCTGTTCCTGGTGGTCCCGCGTTTCGGCACCATCTCCCCCTGGTCGAGCAAGGCCAGCGATATCGCGCACAACTGCGGGCTGGCCAAGGTCCAGCGTCTGGAGCGGGGCATTGCCTACTATGTCTCCGGCGATATCGGCGAGGCCGACCTGCCGCTGATCGCCGCCGCGCTGCACGACCGCATGACCCAACTGGTACTCGGCTCCCTCGACGAGGCGGCCGGCCTGTTCAACCATGCGCAGCCCAAGCCGCTGACTGCGGTGGACGTGCTCGGCGGTGGCCGTGCGGCACTGGAGAAGGCCAACGTCGAGCTGGGCCTGGCCCTGGCCGACGATGAAATCGACTACCTGGTGAAGAGCTTCACTGAACTGGGCCGCAACCCGCACGACATCGAACTGATGATGTTCGCCCAGGCCAACTCCGAACATTGCCGGCACAAGATCTTCAATGCCAGCTGGGATATCGATGGCGAGTCCCAGGACAAATCGCTGTTCGGCATGATCAAGAACACCTACGAGATGCACCGCGAAGGCGTGTTGTCCGCCTACAAGGACAACGCCGCGGTGATCGTCGGCCACGTCGCCGGCCGCTTCTATCCGAACCCGGAAACCCGGCAGTACGGCGCCAGCCAAGAGCCGGTGCACATCCTGATGAAGGTGGAAACCCATAACCACCCGACCGCGATCGCTCCCTTCCCCGGTGCATCCACCGGCTCCGGCGGCGAAATCCGCGACGAAGGCGCCACCGGCCGCGGGGCCAAGCCGAAGGCCGGCCTGACCGGTTTCACCGTCTCGAACCTGAATATCCCCGGTTTCCTCCAGCCCTGGGAGAAGCCTTACGGCAAGCCCGAGCGCATCGTCAGCGCGCTGGATATCATGATCGAAGGCCCACTGGGCGGTGCGGCGTTCAACAACGAATTCGGCCGTCCGGCGCTGACCGGTTACTTCCGTACCTTCGAGCAGGCGGTGGGAACCCCGCGCGGCGAAGAGGTTCGCGGCTATCACAAGCCGATCATGCTGGCCGGCGGCATGGGTAACATCTGTGAAGATCACGTGCAGAAGGGCGAAATCTCGGTCGGCGCCAAGCTGATCGTGCTCGGTGGTCCGGCCATGCTGATCGGCCTGGGCGGCGGTGCCGCTTCGTCCATGGCCACTGGCACCAGCTCGGCGGACTTGGATTTTGCCTCGGTGCAGCGCGACAACCCGGAAATGGAGCGCCGCTGCCAGGAGGTCATCGACCGTTGCTGGCAGCTCGGCGAGCAGAACCCGATCAAGTTCATCCATGACGTCGGCGCGGGCGGCCTTTCCAATGCCTTCCCCGAGCTGGTCAACGACGGTGGACGCGGCGGTCGCTTCGAACTGCGTGCGATCCCCAACGACGAGCCGGGCATGGCGCCGCTGGAAATCTGGTGCAACGAGTCGCAGGAGCGCTACGTCCTGTCCGTGGATGCCGCCGATTTCGAGTGTTTCAAGGCCATCTGCGAACGCGAGCGCTGCCCCTTCGCCGTGGTCGGCGAGGCCACCGAAGAGAAACACCTGACCGTTTCCGACAGCCACTTCGGCAACAAGCCGGTGGACATGCCGCTCAACGTTTTGCTTGGCAAGGCCCCGCGCATGCACCGCAGTGCCAGCCGCGAAGGCAGCCTGGGCGACGATTTCGACGCTGTCGGCGTGGACCTCGAAGAAGCTGTCGGTCGTGTGCTGCGTCACCCGGCGGTGGCCAGCAAGAGCTTCCTGATCACTATCGGCGACCGCACCATCACCGGCCTGGTCGCTCGCGACCAGATGGTCGGCCCCTGGCAGGTGCCGGTGGCCGACTGTGCCGTCACCGCCACCAGCTTCGACGTCTACACCGGTGAGGCCATGGCCATGGGCGAGCGCACTCCGCTGGCCCTGCTCGACGCACCGGCCTCCGGCCGCATGGCTATCGGCGAGACCATCACCAACCTGGCCGCTTCGCGCATCGGCAAGCTGTCCGACATCAAACTGTCGGCCAACTGGATGGCGGCAGCCGGGCACCCGGGCGAAGATGCGCGCCTCTACGACACCGTCAAGGCGGTGGGCATGGAGCTTTGCCCGGCGCTGGGCATCACCGTACCGGTGGGCAAGGACTCCATGTCCATGAAGACCCGCTGGCAGGAGGAGGGCGCCGAGAAGAGCGTCACTGCCCCGCTGTCGCTGATCGTTTCCGGCTTCGCGCCGGTGCTGGATATCCGCCAGACCCTGACCCCGCAGCTGCGGCTGGACAAGGGAGAGACCGACCTGATCCTGATCGACCTGGGCCGCGGGCAGAACCGCCTGGGTGGTTCCATCCTCGCCCAGACTTACGGTCGTCTCGGCCGGCAAGCCCCGGACGTCGATGATGCCGAGGACCTGAAAGCCTTCTTCGCCGTGATCCAGGGCCTGAATGCCGACGGCCATCTGCTGGCCTATCACGACCGCTCCGACGGCGGCCTGCTGACATCCGCCTTGGAAATGGCTTTCGCCGGCCACTGTGGGCTCGATCTGACGCTGGACGCGCTGGCGGACAGCCGCGAAGAGATTGCGGCCGTGCTGTTCAACGAGGAACTGGGCGCCTTGATCCAGGTTCGCCAGGATGCCACCCCGGAAGTGCTGGCGCAGTTCAGCGCTGCCGGCCTGGGCGATTGTGTCGCGGTGATCGGTCAGCCGGTCAACGGCGCCGATGTCGCCATCCGCTTCAACGGCGAGCCAGTGTTCGGTGGCGAGCGCCGCGTGCTGCAGCGTCAGTGGAGCGAGACCAGCTACCGCATCCAGCGTCTGCGCGACAACGCCGAGTGCGCCGAGCAGGAGTTCGACGCGATCCTCGAGGAAGACAACCCGGGGCTGTCCACCAAGCTCGCTTTCGACGTCAACCAGGACATCGCCGCGCCTTATATCAAGAAGGGCGTGCGTCCGCAGATCGCGGTATTGCGTGAGCAGGGCGTCAACGGTCAGGTGGAAATGGCCGCGGCCTTCGACCGCGCCGGCTTCGCTGCCCTCGACGTACACATGAGCGACATTCTCGCTGGCCGCGTCGATCTGAACGACTTCAAGGGGCTGGTTGCCTGCGGTGGCTTCTCCTACGGCGACGTGCTCGGTGCCGGCGAGGGCTGGGCCAAGTCGATCCTGTTCAACGCCCGTGCCCGCGAGGCCTTCCAGGCGTTCTTCGAGCGCAAGGACAGCTTCGCTCTCGGCGTCTGCAATGGCTGCCAGATGATGTCGAACCTGCACGAGCTGATTCCGGGCAGCGAATTCTGGCCGCACTTCGTGCGCAACCGTTCCGAGCAGTTCGAAGCGCGGGTGGCGATGGTCCAGGTACAGGAGTCGGCGTCGATCTTCCTGCGCGGCATGGCGGGGTCGCGCATGCCCATCGCCATTGCCCACGGCGAAGGCCATGCCGAATACGAAAGCGAAGAAGCCCTGCTGGAAGCCGATCTGTCTGGCACCGTGGCGCTGCGCTTCGTGGACAACCACGGCAAGGTCACCGAGCGTTATCCGGCCAACCCGAACGGCTCGCCGCGCGGTATCACCGGCCTCTGCAGCCGCGATGGCCGTGTAACCATCATGATGCCGCACCCCGAGCGGGTCTTCCGTGCCGTGCAGAACTCCTGGCGTCCGGACGACTGGCAGGAAGACGGCGGCTGGATGCGCATGTTCCGCAACGCGCGCGTCTGGGTCGACTGACCGGCGCGCTTCGTCGCGACGCGCTTTTCCGGGCGTCGCGACGCCTCCTTTCGGGAGATCGCCATGGCGGACGTCGAGCCTGCCGCTGTCATCCTGCCCGAGGTACGCCAGGTAGAGCCCGGCGACAGTTTCTGCCTGTGCCGCTGCGGTCATTCCCCGACCTTGCCGGACTGCCCGCCCCATTGCGCCGACGGTCTCCGTCTGGTCGCCGCGCGATCCCGTCTCTTGCTGCTATGCCGCTGCGGTCGTTCGCGCAGCCTGCCTTACTGCGATGGCAGCCACTCGCCCGCCGCCCTGGGGTTCACGGCGAAATGGAAGCGTTTTCTCTCGCCCCGCTGAATGCTGGCATTTTTTCCTCTCCCTTCGAACAACCGGTTTTTTTACCGGTCAAAACTGCCAACTTTCCGTACTGAACCCCCTTTAGTTCGATGCGTTGAGGTCAAAATGCCATCATTTTTGTGGCATGATGCTCGTCTGTCCGCACCGCCTACGAACCGCTTGGAGACCCTGATGTACAAGCTGTGCTTCTATGTTCCGGAACCCCATCTGGAAGCAGTCAAGAAAGCCATTTTCGCGGTCGGTGCCGGCCGTATCGGTGCATATGACAGTTGCTGCTGGCAGACCTTGGGCCAGGGGCAGTTCCGGCCGTTGGAGGGAAGCCAGCCGTTTCTCGGGGTAACCGGGCGTGTGGAGCAGGTGGCGGAATGGAAGGTCGAACTCGTCGTGGCTGACGAGCAGATCCACGATGTGGTGAAGGCGCTGAAGAAGGCGCACCCCTACGAAACGCCGGCGTTCCAGGTGTGGCGCCTGTCGGATATGGTTTTCTGAGATTTAAAGCGGATCGATCGATACTGTAAGGGGCATGTGCTTGCCCCTCACTCTCACCCTTACGGCCTGATCTCGATCAGCGTGCCGTCTTTCACCAGGCTCCAGATTTCCTTCATGTCGGCATTGGTCAGGGCGATGCAGCCTTCGGTCCAGTCCAGGGTCTGGAAGTACCACTCGGGATATTCCTCATCCAGCGGCGTGCCGTGGATCATGATCATGCTGCCTGGTGGCACGCCTTCCTGACGGGCCCGTGCGAGGTCGCGGGCATTGGGGTAGGAGATATGCATGGACAGGTTGTACTTGTCGCTGGGCTTGCGCCAGTCGATCCAGTAAAAGCCTTCCGGCGTCCGCTTGTCGCCTTCGCGAAGTTTCGGTCCTTTCGGCTGCTTGCCCAGGGAGACGCGATAGCTCCTGAGCGTCTGCCCTTTGCTGATGAGGTGAAGCTTGCGCTCGGATTTGACGACCAGCACCTTGTCGACCTGCTGTCCCTCGAGGGTGGGCGTTGCGTTGGCGTGAGACAAGGTGGCGATGGACAGGCACAGAGCAGCGAACAACCAGCGCATTTTGGAACGACTCCCCGGAATTGCAATTACTCTACTTTCTTAGAATAGGCCCGCAACGCTTCGATAGGTTCGTTGCGTACCGGGTAGACATGCTCCACCCGGTCGGCGAAGAAGCATTCTAAGGTACGCCCTACGGTCGGGAAAGCGAGCTCGGACCAGGGGATGTCCCGCTCGTGGAACAGGCGAACCTCGAGACTCTCGTCGCCGGCGGCGAAATCCAGGTCGATCAGCTCGGCCCGAAAGAACAGATAGACCTGGCTGATATGCGGCAGGTCGAAGAGGGTGTAGAGCTTGAGATCGCGCACTCGCGCGCAGGCTTCTTCCAGGGTTTCGCGCATGGCGGCCTCGGCGGTGGTTTCACCGTTTTCCATGAAGCCGGCCGGGAGCGTCCAGTAGCCTCGGCGCGGGTCGATGGCGCGGCGGCAAAGCAGCACCTGGTCGCCCCACACGGGCAGGCAGCCGGCGACGACGCGCGGATTCTGATAGTGAATGGTCTGGCATTCGCCGCAGACGAAACGTGGGCGGTTATCGCCGTCGGGTATGCGTTGCGTCACCGGGCTGCCGCAGTGGCTGCAGAATTTCATGGTATTCCCCTTGTCCTGAACCCATCTTGGCGCGAGGGGTGCGAGGCGGCAAGCCGGGCCGGCTGAAAGGCGTGACCGGTTGGCGCGGGGCTTGGGCGCGGCGGGACTTCGTGCCATGATGCGAAGCAAAGGAAAAGACCGAGAATGCCCATGCTGGACGAACTCCTCCAACGTGTGCGCACCTATTCGCCACGCCTCTTGGAGACGGACCGCAGCTTCCCCGAGGCGGCGGTCCTCGTGCCCATCACCCGCAGCGACGAACCCGAGCTGGTGTTGACTCTGCGCGCCAGCGGCCTTTCGACCCACGGTGGGGAAGTCGCCTTCCCGGGCGGACGCCGCGATCCCGAAGATCCCGATCTCATCCGTACCGCCCTGCGCGAGGCGGAAGAAGAAATCGGCCTGCCGCCGGGTCTGGTGGAGGTCATCGGCCCCTTGAGTACGCTGGTATCGCGACACGGGATCAAGGTGACGCCCTACGTCGGGCTGGTGCCCGACTACGTCGAATACCAGGCCAACGACGGTGAGATCGCCTCGGTATTCAGTGTGCCGCTATCGTTCTTCCGTGAAGACCCGCGGGAGGTCACCCATCGCATCGATTACCTGGGACATAGTTGGTATGTGCCCAGCTATCGTTTCGGCGAGTACAAGATCTGGGGCCTGACGGCGATCATGGTGGTGGAGTTGGTGAACCTGCTCTATGACGCCGATATCCAGCTGCACCGAGCCCCGAAAACCTTTATCAAACTGAGCTGAGCCTGCCTGAGAGGAAGCGCTGATGAAATATCGCCTGGGAGACGCCCGCGTCGATACCCATCCGGACAGTTGGATCGCACCCAATGCGACCCTGGTCGGCAAGGTCAGGCTGGAGTCCGGCGCCAGTGTCTGGTTCGGTGCCGTGCTGCGCGGCGACAACGAGCTGATCCATATCGGCGAGAACAGCAACGTGCAGGATGGCACCGTGATGCATACCGACATGGGCTATCCGCTGACTATCGGTAAAGGCGTGACCATCGGTCACAACGTCATGCTGCATGGCTGTTCGGTGGGCGACTACAGCCTGATCGGCATCAATGCCGTGGTGCTCAACGGGGCGAAGATCGGCAAGTACTGCCTCATCGGTGCCAACACCCTGATTCCCGAAGGCAAGGAAATTCCCGACGGCTCGCTGGTCATGGGCTCGCCGGGCAAGGTGGTGCGTGAGCTGACCGAGCAACAGAAGAAAATGCTCGAAGCCAGTGCCGCTCACTATGTGCACAACGCCCAGCGCTACGCGCGTGATCTGGCGGAGCAGGACGACTGATGGAGCGCGAGCTGCCCGTCGCCTCGCCTTGCGTGCACGTCTGCGCGCTGGATGATGACGACATCTGTATCGGCTGCCAGCGAACGATGGCCGAAATCACTCGCTGGGGACGCATGGACAACGACGAGCGTCGCCAAGTGCTGGTCCGTTGCCATGAGCGAGCCCGGATAAAGGGCCAGTTGCTCTCCTGACGCGCTTCGCCTTCTCTTTATTTCAATGCGCCGAGTCGCGCACCGTTCCAAAGGAAAACGTCATGCCCCGTATTGGTACCCCCTTGTCGCCGAGTGCGACCCGTGTCCTGCTCTGCGGCTCCGGTGAGCTGGGCAAGGAAGTGGTCATCGAACTGCAGCGCCTGGGTGTCGAAGTGATCGCCGTCGACCGTTACGCCGACGCGCCGGCCATGCAGGTCGCCCATCGCAGTCATGTGGTCAACATGCTGGATGGCGCCGCGCTGCGTACGGTGATCGAGCGGGAGCAGCCGCACTACATCGTCCCTGAAATCGAAGCCATCGCCACGGCCACGCTGGTCGAGCTGGAGGCCGAGGGTTTCACCGTGATTCCCACCGCCAGGGCTGCGCAATTGACCATGAACCGCGAAGGCATCCGTCGCCTGGCTGCGGAGGAGTTGGAACTGCCGACCTCGCCGTACCATTTCGCCGACAGCTTCGAGGACTATCGTGCGGCTGTGGAAGATCTGGGCTATCCCTGCGTGGTGAAGCCGATCATGAGTTCGTCCGGCAAGGGGCAGAGCCTGCTCAAGGGGCCTGACGATCTCCGGGCGGCCTGGGACTATGCCCAGGAAGGCGGGCGCGCCGGCAAGGGGCGGGTGATCGTCGAGGGGTTCATCGATTTCGACTACGAGATCACCTTGCTGACCGTCCGGCACATCGGTGGCACCGATTTCTGCGCGCCGGTCGGCCATCGCCAGGTCAAGGGCGATTACCATGAGTCCTGGCAGCCCCAGGCAATGAGCCCGAAGGCGCTGGCCGAGTCCGAGCGCATTGCCCGTGCGGTCACCGAGGCGCTGGGCGGGCGCGGTCTGTTCGGTGTCGAGTTGTTCGTCAAGGGTGATCAGGTCTGGTTCAGCGAGGTTTCGCCACGCCCCCACGATACCGGGCTGGTCACGCTGATTTCCCAGGACCTTTCCGAGTTCGCTCTGCATGCGCGAGCCATTCTGGGATTGCCGATTCCCGCGATTCGTCAATTGGGACCGTCGGCTTCGGCCGTGGTGCTGGTGGAAGGGGAGTCGAAACAGGTGAGTTTCGGCAACCTGGCGGCGGCGCTGAGCGAACCGGATACCGCGTTGCGTCTGTTCGGCAAGCCGGAGGTAGCCGGGCAGCGGCGCATGGGTGTTGCCCTGGCGCGCGACACGTCAGTGGAGTTGGCGCGGGCCAAGGCGACCCGCGCGGCTCGAGCGGTGAACATCGACCTGTGAGCCGGTGGCACGGCTTGGCCTGGTGGGCGGCGGCACTGCCGGCGCTGCCGATCGCCTTGTTGCTGGCCGTTCGAACCCACCGTCAGGCCTTGCGATTGGCACCGGCAGCCGGTCCGGTCAGTGGGCGGGCCGGCATGGGCTTGGAAGGTGATCCCTTGCGCTTGCTGGTGCTGGGGGAGTCGACGGTGGCGGGTGTCGGGGCATCCTGCCTCGAGTATGCGTTGGCCGGTCGGCTGGCGGCGGAATTGGCCGAGCGCTATCGCCGGCCGGTGCATTGGCTGGCCTGCGGAGAAAACGGCATCACGGCGCACGAGGCCTGTGAGCGTCTGTTGCCCCGGGTTCTGGAAGAGCCGGTCGATCTGGCGTTGCTGGTTTTCGGTGTCAATGACACCACCCACCTCAGTCCGGCGTCGCAGTGGAGATCGGCATTGGAAACGATGGCGACGAGCCTGGCGAAGCGGGGTGCCCGCGTCGCGTTCAGCAGCGTTCCGCCGCTCCAGCATTTCTTCGCCTTGCCCTGGTTGCTGCGGCGGCTGCTGGGTGCGCGGGCCAGGCTACTCGATGCTCAACTGCGTGAGGTGGCTCAGGCGTCCGGCACGGTCTATTGCCCGATGACGCTGGAGTTCGTCCGAGGTTACCTGGCAGTGGATGGCTATCATCCGTCCAGTCTGGGCTATCGCGTGTGGGCGCAGGGGCTGGCGCAGTTGCTCAGTCCTGTTCGGGTCGATTGACCTTCACTTCCCAGACTCGCACCGTCTTCACCCGGTTTTCCGCCGCCTGGAGGATTTCCAGCCGGTAAGGGCCGATCTTCAGGCAGACGCCGCTATCGGGAATGCTTTCCAGGGCCTCGGTGACCAGGCCGTTGAGTGTCTTCGGGCCGTCGCAGGGCAATTGCCAGCCGAGCGCTTTGTTCACTTCGCGGATATAGGCGGCGCCATCGATGACCTGGGTGCCGTCCTCCTGGGGGTGGATATCGGGGCTGCGCAGGGCGTCCTGATTGCTGAACTCGCCGACGATCTCTTCGAGGATGTCTTCCAGGGTCACGATGCCGAGCACGTCGCCATATTCGTCGACGACAATACCGATGCGGCGCTTCTGCTTCTGGAAGTTGATCAGCTGGGTCGAAAGGGGTGTGTTTTCCGGCACGAAATAAGGCTCGTGGCAGGCGGCCCTCAGCGACTCCTTGGTCAACTGGTTGTGGGTAAGCAGGCGGGCGATCTGACGCATGTGCACCACGCCTTCGATCTGGTTGATATCGTTGCGGAACACCGGAAGCCGGGTATGGGTGGTGGTACGCAACTGCGTGACGATATCGTCCAGATCGTCTTCCAGATTGATCCCGGTGACTTCGCTGCGCGGAATCATGATGTCGTCCACCGTAACCTTTTCCAGGTCGAGGATGCCGAGCAGCATGTTCTGTCGGTTGAGTGGCAATTCATGGCCGGACTCGCGGACCACGCTGCGCAGTTCCTCGGTGGTCAGCGCGTCGTTGCCCTTGCTCGCCGGGTCGATGCCGAACAGGCGGAGCAGGCCGTTGCTGACCCAGCCAAGCGCCAGTACCAGCGGATAGAACAGCTTGAGCAGCAACAGCAGCGGCAGGCTGGCGGGATAGGCGACGCTTTCCGGCTTGAGCGCGGCGAGGGTCTTGGGCGTGATTTCGCCGAAAATCAGCAGAGCGATGGTCAGCCCTACGGTGGCGATGGCGATACCGGCTTCGCCCCAGAGTTGCAGGGCCAGCACGGTGGCGATCGACGAGGCGAGGATATTGACGAAGTTGTTGCCGATCAGAATGGTGCCGAGCAGGCGGTCGGGGCGGCTGAGCAGGGCGCTGGCACGCTTGGCACCACGGTGCCCCTCTTTGGCCAAGTGTTTCAACCGGTAGCGGTTGAGGCTGAGCATGCCGGTCTCGGAGCTGGAGAAGAACGCCGAACAGACCAGCAGGAAGACTAACAGGCCGAGCAGGAAGCCAGGATGTACGTTTTCCACGGGCGGTGGCCTAGATATCTAAATGTGCAGGATGAATTCGCGCACCAGCTTGCTGCCGAAATAAGCCAGCATCAGCAGGCAGAAGCCCGCCAGTGTCCAGCGGATCGCCTTGTGTCCGCGCCAGCCGAGCTGATGGCGTCCCCACAGGAGCACCCCGAAGACCAGCCAGGCTACGCAGGCGAGCAGCGTCTTGTGTGCCAGATGCTGGGCGAACAGGTCCTCAAGGAACAGCCAGCCGGACAGCAGCGACAGCGAGAGCAGGCCCCAGCCAGCCCAGAGGAAGCCGAACAGGAGGCTTTCCATGGTCTGCAGCGGGGGGAAATTGCGGATCAGTCCGGAGGGGTGCTTGTGCTTGAGTTGGTGATCCTGCAAAAGGAGCAGCAACGACTGGAACATGGCGATGGTGAGCATGCCGTAGGCCAGGATCGACAGCAGGATGTGCGCCAGGATGCCCGGTTCTTCGTTGATCGGCTGGATCGTTCCCGAGGGCATGAATTGCGCCAGCAGCGCCGTCAGCGCGCCGAGCGGCAATAGCAGAAGCAACAGGTTCTCCACCGGGATTCGCGCGCAGGCCAGCAGTGTCAGGGCGATCACCGCGGCGGCAATCAGGCTGGCGGCGTTGAAGAAGTCCAGGTTGAGCCCGTTGGGGGTCAGCAATTGGTTGTACAGGCCGACGGCGTGGGCAAGCAGTGCGAGGATGGCCAGGAGAGCCAGCAGGCGCCGGTCCGGCACCTCGCGGCGGGCCAGGCGGAGTCCTTGGTAGGCGGTGGCGCCGGCGTACAGGCAGGCGGCCGCGAGGCTGGGCAGCAGAGGGTGCATAAATCCGTATAAGACGAGCCCGAAAGGGCGTGAGTGTGGCATAGAACCCTCGTCTCACGAAAGACTTCAGGCGGTGTCGGTGATCCCAGGTCTTCGCTATAATCCGCGCCCTGCCGCAAGATCACCTCGGTTCAATAGAGTCCGAAAGGAACGCGCATGTTCGAAAATCTTACCGATCGCCTCTCGCATACCCTGCGTACCGTCACTGGCAAGGCCAAGCTGACCGAGGACAACATCAAGGACACCCTGCGCGAAGTGCGCATGGCCCTGCTCGAGGCCGACGTGGCGTTGCCGGTGGTCAAGGACTTCGTCAACCGGGTGAAAGACCGTGCGGTCGGCACCGAAGTCTCGAAGAGCCTGACGCCAGGACAGGCGTTCGTGAAGATCGTCCGGGCCGAGCTGGAAGCGCTGATGGGCGCCGCCAACGAGGATTTGGCACTGAACGTGGCGCCGCCAGCGGTAGTGCTAATGGCTGGCCTGCAGGGTGCGGGCAAGACCACCACGGTCGGCAAGCTGGCGCGCTTCCTCAAGGAGCGCAAGAAAAAGTCGGTTCTGGTGGTGTCCGCCGACGTCTACCGGCCGGCGGCCATCAAGCAGTTGGAAACCCTGGCCAACGACCTCGATGTGACCTTCTTCCCCTCCGACACCAGCCAGAAGCCGGTGGCCATCGCCGAAGCGGCGATTCGCGAGGCGAAACTCAAATTCATCGACGTGGTGATCGTCGACACTGCGGGTCGCTTGCACATCGATGCCGACATGATGGCCGAGATCCAGGCGCTGCATGCGGCGGTCAAGCCGGCCGAGACGCTGTTCGTAGTCGACGCCATGACCGGCCAGGACGCCGCCAACACCGCCAAGGCCTTCGGCGAGGCCCTGCCGCTGACTGGCGTGGTACTGACCAAGGTGGACGGCGATGCGCGTGGTGGTGCGGCTCTGTCGGTGCGCGCGATCACCGGCAAGCCGATCAAATTCATCGGCATGGGCGAGAAGAGCGATGCGCTCGAGCCTTTCCATCCGGACCGGATTGCCTCGCGCATCCTCGGCATGGGCGACGTGCTCAGCCTGATCGAGCAGGCCGAGCAGACGCTCGACCGGGAAAAAGCCGAGAAGCTCACCAAGAAGCTGAAGAAGGGCAAGGGTTTCGACCTCGAAGACTTCCGCGACCAGTTGCAACAGATGAAGAACATGGGCGGGCTGGGCGGCCTGATGGACAAGCTGCCGCAGATTGGCGGCATGAATCTGGCGCAGATGGGTGGCGCCCAGGGCGTGGCGGAAAAGCAGTTCAAGCAGATGGAAGCCATCATCAACTCCATGACGCCCGCCGAGCGCCGCGATCCCGAGATGATCAGCGGCTCGCGCAAGCGCCGCATCGCTCTCGGTTCCGGCACCCAGGTGCAGGACGTCGGCCGGCTGATCAAGCAGCACAAGCAGATGCAGAAGATGATGAAGAAATTCACCGCCAAGGGCGGCATGGCCAAGATGATGCGGGGTATGAGCGGTATGTTCCCCGGTGGCGGCATGCCCAAGTTCTGATGGCGTGACGCCCCGGTGCGCCGGCCGTTTCCGGCCGCACCGATGGGCGGCGGAAAAAGAGATTTGCAAACGGCTGGATAATCCTTAGAATATGCGGCCTTTCGGGCCCAGGGCCCAGTGTGCAATTTGGTTTTGCAAGCACCGACTACAGGAACGATGTTCTCATGGTAACCATTCGTCTCGCCCGTGGCGGCTCCAAGAAGCGCCCCTTCTATCACCTGACCGTGACCAACAGCCGCAATGCGCGCGACGGTCGCTTCGTAGAGCGTATCGGCTTCTTCAATCCGGTCGCCTCGGGTGCCGAAGTGAAGCTCTCCGTCAATCAGGAGCGTGCCAACTACTGGCTGAGCCAGGGCGCACAGCCGTCTGAGCGCGTTGCTCAGCTGCTGAAGGAAGCTGCCAAGGCCACTGCCTGAGCAGCATGAACGCGACGCCGGTTTCCGAGGAGCTGATTGTCCTCGGCAAGATCACTTCGGTGCATGGCGTTCGCGGCGAAGTGAAGGTGTATTCCTTCACCGATCCGATCGACAACCTGCTGGACTATCGCCGCTGGACGCTTCGGCGCGACAGCGAGACGCGGCAGGTTGAAGTGAGCGGGGGCCGCCTCCAGGGCAAGGTTCTGGTGGCGAAGCTTAAAGGGCTCGATGACCGTGAAGAGGCACGTACTCTTGCGGGCTTCGACATTTGCGTGCCCCGTGGCGAACTTCCGGGCCTGTCCGAGGGCGAGTACTACTGGTACCAGCTCGAAGGGCTCAAGGTGATAGACCAGGCCGGGCAACTGCTCGGGCGTATCGATCATCTGCTGGAAACCGGCTCCAACGATGTAATGGTGGTCAAGCCCTTCCCGGGCAGTCTGGATGATCGCGAGCGCCTGTTGCCCTATACGGAGCAGTGCGTGCTGTCGGTTGACCTGGAAGCCGGGGAAATGCGGGTGGACTGGGATGCGGACTTCTGACCATGAGGGTCGAGGTCATTAGCATCTTCCCGGAGATGTTCGCCGCCATCAGCGAGTACGGCATTACCAGCCGTGCGGTGAAGCAGGGGCTGCTGCAGCTGACCTGCTGGAACCCGCGGAGCTTTACCGAGGATCGCCACCAGACAGTGGATGACCGCCCGTTCGGCGGTGGACCCGGCATGGTGATGAAGATTCAGCCTCTGGAGCGTGCACTGGCAGCAGCCAGGCAGGCGGCCGGGGAGACGGCGAAGGTGATCTACCTGTCGCCGCAGGGTCGCCAGTTGAAGCAGGCGGCCGTGCGCGAACTGGCGCAGGAGCAGGCAATGATCCTGATCGCCGGTCGCTACGAAGGTATCGACGAGCGCTTCATCGAGGCGCACGTCGACGAAGAATGGTCGATTGGCGATTACGTTCTGTCCGGTGGCGAGCTGCCGGCGATGGTGCTGATCGATGCGGTGACCCGTTTGTTGCCCGGTGCATTGGGCCATGTGGATTCCGCCGAGGAGGATTCGTTTACCGACGGCCTGCTCGACTGCCCGCACTACACCCGACCCGAAGTGTACGAAGGCAAGCGTGTTCCTGAGGTGCTGCTCAGCGGCAATCACGAACACATCCGGCGCTGGCGTTTGCAGCAGTCCCTTGGAAGGACCTACGAACGTCGCGCTGATCTTCTGGATAGCCGCTCGCTTTCTGGAGAAGAGCAAAAGCTGTTGGCGGAATATCTTCGCCAGCGGGACGATAGTTAACGTATCGATGGCAAACCTGTGGGTTTGTCTTAGGAGCACTCAGATGACCAACAAGATCATTCAGCAGCTCGAAGCCGAGCAGATGAACAAAGAAATTCCGGCTTTCGCCCCGGGCGACACCGTTATCGTTCAAGTGAAAGTGAAGGAAGGCGACCGTCAGCGTCTGCAGGCTTTCGAAGGTGTGGTCATCGCCAAGCGTAACCGTGGCCTGAACAGCGCGTTCACCGTGCGCAAGATTTCCAGCGGCGTCGGTGTCGAGCGTACCTTCCAGACCTACTCCCCGCTGGTCGACAGCGTGAGCGTCAAGCGTCGTGGCGACGTGCGCAAGGCCAAGCTGTACTACCTCCGCGACCTGTCCGGCAAGGCGGCTCGCATCAAGGAAAAGCTGGCCTGATCCGGCGCTCCTTCAGAAAAAGCAGCCTCCGGGCTAATGCCAGTCAGTTAAGCTGACTGGCATTTTTATTTCTGGGCGGATACTTGGAGGGTTTTGGCCTGACCGCTCGGGGGTAACACCGATCCTCCCGCCGATGCGGCAGCACGTAATGCATGGCTGACGCATGCAGTTCTGCCAAGTATTTGGGGATGTTGCCCGGATGCCGTAGGGAAAGGCCATTGAGTAACCCGAGGATCGCCCAGGTGCAGGCGGTGAAGCTCATCTCGCAGGGGTAGATGCCGGGACAATGGCGACTCATTTCCAGCATCTGGTAGCGCAGCAGGTTGTAGCCCAGCAGTACTCCCCAGAGCTCTTGCTCGATCATTTCCGGCGTCTTGCTGCGCAACG
>NZ_BDAC01000008.1 GCF_002091635.1 Pseudomonas indica NBRC 103045
TTGGGAGATCGAACTGGGCTTCAGGGATATCAAGAGTTCTCTGCAGCAAAATGCAATGACCCTGCGTAGCAAGGTAAAGGAACTGGTTTACCAGGAGGTCTGGGGCTTGTTGCTGGCCTACAACATCATCCGCCGGGAAGCCAGCCAGGCTGCCGTCGCCTTTGGCCGCTCTCCATGTGAGATCCGCTTCAAACCCGTAGCCCACTACATCGCCGTGCAGCTGATCGTAATGGCGGCGGCCAACCCGATTTCAGCAACCGGAAGACGTTTGTCGGAGTTAAGGGCGGGAATCGGCGGGCTGTTTCTGGATCACCGCCCCAGGCCATCACGACCAAGGACGGTGAAGATTTCAAAGACCCGCTATCCCGTGGATCGAAAGGCCGCTCCGCTTAAGTGAACAGCATTACGCCAAGTGCGGGGCTTTTTCGTTTCCGGCTCTCAGAACCTGTTTACGATCTCGCGTGCTAGAGCCATGCAAGGCAAAAACCGACGAGGACGCGCTGGGGTCGCATTCGACTTTACGCGCTGTAAATGAGTAGTCCGAGTCGGTTTTTAACGCAGCAGGGCCGACGCGCAGCAGATCGTAAACAGGTTCTCAGTACGCCCGGAACTCCTGATGGCAGGCCTCACAGGCATCCTCGACGCGCTGCACCGGCGCCGCCAGTGACTCGGGCTGGAGCGGCTTGCGGGTGGTCGCCTCGACCAGCGCCGCCGTCGAGGCTTCGAGATCGTGGGCCAGTTGCTGGAAGCGCTCCTGGCGCTGCCAGACCTCGTCCCGCGCCGAGGTATCGTCCTCTTCCTTGACCTGCGGGAAATGCTGCCAGGGCTGGCGCGAGAGGTCGTCCAGCTTCACTGCGCCCTCGCTGAAGCGCTGCTCGTCGAACGGAACGCGCCCGCGCAGCATGCCCCCGAGGTCTTCGCTGGTCTTGAGCATTGCCTTGAACAGCGCCTGGCGCTTGCCGAGGGGCGAGTTGGGATCGACACCACCGCAGGCGGCCAGGCCCGCGCAGAGCACCACTATCGACAGGGACTTCAACTTCATGACGACCAATCGCTTGCATGGAGGAGCCGGAGATTATCCCCGTGCCTCCCGCCAGAGGCCAGCCCCGGTGCGTTCAGGTCCGGAAGCGTTCGAGGAAGCCATGGAGTTGCTGCAAGCCACCATCGATGACCGACACCGAGGTGCTCACCGTCTGCGCGTCACCGCGGGTCCGGTTGGCCAGGTCGGCGATCCGCCCGATACGCTGGTCGATGTCCAACGCCACCTGGCTCTGCTCCTCGGTGGCGCTGGCAATCTGCAGGTTGAGGGCGTTGATGGCATCCACCGCTTCGACGATGCCGTCCAGCGCCTGGGTCGCCTGCTGGATGTGCCCGAGATTGTCGCGGGCCTGGGCGGCGCTGTCGCGCATGCTCGATCCGGCGCCATGGACGCCTTCCTGCAAGCGCTGGACGATGGCGCGGATTTCCTCGGTGGAGGCCTGGGTCCGGCTGGCCAGCGTCCGGACCTCATCGGCGACCACGGCGAACCCGCGCCCGGCTTCACCGGCCCGGGCCGCCTCGATGGCTGCATTGAGCGCCAGCAGGTTGGTCTGCTCGGCGATGCTGGTGATCACCGCCAGCACCTTGCCCACCTGCTCGCTGTCCTTCTCCAGTGCGCCGGCCTGTTCGGCGCTGCCGTCCAGTTGCGCACTCAGCGCGGCGAGCTGGCCGGCACTGACCTGCACCGCCCTGCGCCCGTCCTGCACCAAGCGCTCGGCCCGCTGGCTGTTCTCCGCGGCCTGGGCCGCGTTGCGCGCCACGTCCACCACGGTCGCACTCATTTCATTCATGGCCGTGGCGACCTGCTCCAGCTCCTCCTGCTGGCGACTGACCCCGCCACCGGCCGCTTCCACGGCCAGAAGCACGTCGTCCAGATGGTGCTGGGTGTTGCCGCAGGTGTCCTTGATCCGTCCGAGCAGTTCGCGCACCTGTTCCAGCATGCGGTTGTAGCCATTGGAGATATGGGCGATTTCGTTGTCCCGGTAGCGGCTGTCCAGGCGATTGAGGAAATCCCCGGAGCCAACCCGCACCAGTGCATGCTCGATCGCGCGCAACTGGCTCATCAGCGGGCTCAGGCCGAACTGGCGGCCGAACACCACCAGGGTCAGGATGCCTAGCACACAGACGAAGGCGATCCACATCTGGGTGCGCTGGGTCCGCTCGGCCAGCTCGGTCATCATGCCGACAGCACCGTTCATGTCCTTGAGCAACGCCACCGACGCCGCCTGGACCTCATCCAGCGACGCCTCGCCGGCCCGGCCAGCCAGTTGCTCCAGCAACGGGCGCAAGGTCTGCCAGCGCTCTCCGACACGCGCCAGTTGCGCCTGCACCGCCGCATCGGGAAATGCGCTGATGTTGCGCATCGGGTTGCCGTTCGTCAGGTCCCGGTGCGCCTGTTCGAACTGTTCGAGGGTGCCCTGGAATACCGCCCGCTCACCGACGCCCTGGCTCAGCAGCAGCGCCTCCTTGGTCATTTTCTGGCTGAGCATGCGCTGCGCGCCCGCCACGTTGAGGGTGTCCGGCGACACCGACATGCTCAGGTACAGGGCCACCGAAGCGCTGGCGGCCAGCACGAACATCAGGGCATAGGAAAACAGGAACTGGTGGTTCAGCGTCCTCAGGCCGATACCGGCGAGCAACCGATCCAACACGTGGGTAACACTGTGCGACGACATCTCGGCGTCCTCCCTGGAGTGATAGCGAAAGAGGCGCCGAGCATGGAAGAGCCGAGGAGCGAATATCTTGATCTACCGCAGGTTCGCATTCCTCGCGCCCCTCGGACAGACGAGCGGTGGCGGCCAGCTCCGTGCGCTCCGGCCCGCCCTTTGCCCCGCGCTCAGCGGGTATCGCCCTCCGTCCAGCGACCACCGCCGCTTTCGCAGTCGACTTTCGCCTGTCCCTTGTCCAGCGCCTGGTAATAGTAGGTGACGATCTTCGCTTCGTCCGGCACGTTCGGCGGCGTGCCCGCCTCCTGGCCGTAGCGGCCGGAGGACATTTCGTTGGCCAGCGTTTCCTGGGTCAGGGGCGCGACGCACCTGCCGAAGTAACCGGAGGGGCAAGCCTGGCGCTTTTCCTTGCGCATGCCGGCGACGTCTCCAGTCTTGTTGTTGCATGACCAGTCCAGCGACCCCTCCGGCATGCCCTCGTGTTCGAAGCAGTATTCGTTGCCGCCATTGCTCGGTGGGGTCTTGGCCTCGGGCTGGGCGGACACATGGCAGGATTCGGCCAGCGCCGGCAGGCACGCGGAAGCCGCGAAGGCCAGGACGGTGGCGCGTAGAAGAGCATTCATGACGAACCTCCAGCGAAAGCGGGATGGGAACCCTTGCGGCCCCTTGAATTGTGACGGCCGACCGGCGGCAGAGTTCGTCCCCCAGCCGGTGATGAAGTCGACAACCTGGGCAAAGCGCCAGCAGTCCGACGATAGCCTCGGGTTAGAATCCGTTCCCCCCGGCCGCCGCGCCGGGACCAATGGAAACCTGACCGAACAGCCGCCGCCGACCGGGGTCCACTCCCCTGTATCGCGCCCCAGGCGTCCATCGACCTCAGCCAAGGGATTGATCGCATGCTCGAAATCGCCGCCGTCTTCATCAGCCTCACCGCCGCGCTGGCCTATCTGAACCACCGCTTCATCGGATTCCCGCCGACCATCGGCGTCATGGCCATCGCCCTGGGCTTCTCGCTCCTGCTCCAGGGCCTGAGCGCGCTGGGCCATTCGGTGCTGGAAGACAGCATCGAGACGATGATGAACCGCATCGACTTCAACGACCTGCTGATGAACGGCATGCTTTCCCTGTTGCTGTTCGCCGGCGCCCTGCACATCAACCTTGCCGACCTGCGCGAGCGGCGCTGGGCCATCGGCTCGCTGGCGACCCTGGGCGTGCTGGTTTCCACCGCCCTGATCGGCGCCTGCGCCTACGGCGTTTTCCAGCTCTTCGGCTTCCAGGTCTCCTGGATCTACTGCCTGCTGTTCGGTGCGCTGATCTCGCCCACCGACCCCATCGCCGTACTCGGCATCATGCGCTCGGCGGGCGCGCCCAAGCCGCTGGAGATCACCATCGTCGGCGAGTCGCTGTTCAACGACGGGGTCGCCGTGGTGGTGTTCACCGTGCTGCTGGGCATCCTCGCCGCCGGCGAGATTCCCAGCGCCGGGGAGATCGGCTGGCTGTTCGTCGAAGAAGCCATCGGCGGCATGCTGTTCGGCGCCCTACTGGGCTGGATCGTCTATCGCATGCTGAAGAGCATCGACCAGTACCAAGTGGAAGTCCTGCTGACCCTCGCCCTGGTCATCGGCGGCTATACCCTGGCGACCCACCTGCACCTGTCGGGCCCCATCGCCATGGTGGTGGCCGGCCTGATCATCGGCAACCAGGGCCGGCTCCACGCCATGTCCGACAAGACGCGGGAAAACGTCGACAACTTCTGGGAGCTGATCGACGAAATCCTCAATGCGGTGCTGTTCGTGCTGATCGGCATGGAGCTGCTGCTGTTGCCCTTCACCTGGCTCTACCTGGCGATCGGCGCAACCCTGATGCTGTCGATCCTGGTCATCCGACTACTGACCATCGGCCTGCCCTTCTCGCTGATCCGCCTGCGCGGCGGCGTGCCGCGCGGGACCATCCGCCTGCTCACCTGGGGCGGATTGCGCGGCGGCATCTCGGTGGCCCTCGCCCTGGCCCTGCCGGCCGGCGAAGAGCGCAACCTGCTGCTGAACATCACCTACATCATCGTGCTCTTCTCGATCCTCGTGCAGGGCCTGAGCATCGGCCGGCTGGTGCGCCACATTTGCGGCAACGAACCGCGCACACACTGACGCGCAGCTCGTCCGCAACGCTTGGGGATAGCCACGCACCCGGCTATAATCGCCGGGTTTCACACGGTCGACTCCGTTCGGCCGTTCCCGCCACCCATCCGAGGGGCGCTGCAGCAGAGACCCGGAGCCAACGCATCGCGCGTGCCTTCGTCCTGTCAGGCTCGGTTGGGGCGTTGCCAAACGCATCAACGGCGCCCATTCGCATATCACGAATGGAGACTCTTTCATGAGCGCTGTACTGACGCCTGCCGGTTTCACCGACTACAAGGTCGCCGACATTTCCCTGGCTCCCTGGGGCCGCCGCGAAATCATCATCGCCGAATCGGAAATGCCTGCCCTGATGGGGCTGCGCCGTAAATACGCCGCCGAACAACCGCTCAAGGGCGCGAAAATCCTCGGCTGCATCCACATGACCATCCAGACCGCCGTGCTGATCGAGACCCTGGTCGCGCTGGGCGCCGAAGTACGCTGGTCGTCCTGCAATATCTTCTCGACCCAGGACCAGGCCGCCGCCGCCATCGCCGCCGCCGGCATCCCGGTGTTCGCCTGGAAGGGCGAGACCGAGCAGGAATACGAATGGTGCATCGAGCAGACCATCCTCAAGGACGGCCAGCCCTGGGACGCCAACATGGTGCTCGACGACGGCGGCGACCTGACCGCGATCCTGCACCAGAAGTACCCGCAGATGCTCGACCGCATCCACGGCATCACCGAGGAAACCACCACCGGCGTGCACCGTCTGCTCGACATGCTCAAGGCCGGCACCCTGAAAGTCCCGGCGATCAACGTCAACGACTCGGTGACCAAGAGCAAGAACGACAACAAGTACGGCTGCCGCCACAGCCTCAACGACGCCATCAAGCGCGCTACCGACCACCTGCTGTCCGGCAAGCAGGCGCTGGTCATCGGCTACGGCGACGTGGGCAAGGGCTCGGCACAGTCGCTTCGCCAGGAAGGCATGATCGTCAAGGTGGCCGAAGTCGACCCGATCTGCGCCATGCAGGCCTGCATGGACGGCTTCGAAGTCGTCTCGCCGTACAAGAACGGCCTCAACGACGGCACCGAAGCCAGCATCGACCGCGACCTGCTGGGCAAGATCGACCTGATCGTCACCACCACCGGTAACGTCAACGTCTGCGACGCCAACATGCTCAAGGCGCTGAAGAAGCGCGCCGTGGTCTGCAACATCGGCCACTTCGACAACGAAATCGACACCGCCTTCATGCGCAAGGCCTGGGCCTGGGAAGAAGTGAAGCCGCAGGTGCACAAAGTCCACCGCACCGGCGCGGACGGTTTCGATCCGCACAACGACGACTACCTGATCCTGCTCGCCGAAGGCCGCCTGGTGAACCTGGGCAACGCCACCGGTCACCCGAGCCGGATCATGGACGGCTCCTTCGCCAACCAGGTGCTGGCACAGATCCACCTGTACGGCGCGAAGTTCGCCGACCTGCCGGCCAGCGGCAAGCCGGCGCAGATTCGCGTGGAAGTGCTGCCGAAGAAGCTCGACGAAGAAGTCGCCCTGGAAATGGTGAAAGGCTTCGGCGGCGTAGTCACTCGCCTGACCGCCCAGCAGGCCGAGTACATCGGCGTGACCCAGGAAGGCCCGTTCAAGCCGAACAGCTACCGCTACTAACCACAGCCCCAAGCTGCAGGCCGCAAGCTGCAAGAGGGAGCCGAATCCACTTGCAGCTTGGGGCTTGAAGCTTGCCGCTGAGAAGGGAACCTTCTCCATGTCGCAAGAACGCCGTTACAGCTTCGAATTCTTCCCTGCCAAGACCGAAGCCGGACACGAAAAACTGCTGGCCACCGCACGCCTGCTGGCTGGCTACAAGCCCGATTTCTTTTCCTGCACCTATGGGGCCGGTGGCTCGACCCGCGACCGTACCCTGAACACCGTGCTGCAACTGGACAGCGAAGTGAAGGTGCCTACCGCGCCGCACCTGTCCTGCGTCGGCGACTCCAAGGCCGAACTGCGCGAGCTGCTGGCGCGCTACAAGGACGCCGGGATCAAGCGCATCGTCGCCCTGCGCGGCGACCTGCCGTCCGGCATGGGCATGGCCAGCGGCGAGCTGCGCTACGCCAACGAACTGGTCGAATTCATCCGCGCCGAAACCGGCGAGCACTTCCACATCGAAGTGGCCGCCTACCCCGAAGTCCATCCGCAGGCGCGCAACTTCGAATCCGACCTGGCCAACTTCGTGCGCAAGGCCAAAGCCGGCGCCAGCAGCGCCATCACCCAGTACTTCTTCAACGCCGACAGCTATTTCTACTTCGTCGAGCGCGTGCGCAAGATGGGTGTGGATATCCCGGTAGTGCCCGGCATCATGCCGATCACCAACTACAGCAAGCTGGCGCGCTTCTCCGATGCCTGCGGTGCGGAAATCCCGCGCTGGATACGCAAGCAGCTGGAAGCCTATGGCGATGACATCGACAGCATCCAGGCGTTCGGCGAACAGGTGATCACCGAGATGTGCGAACGATTGCTGCAAGGTGGCGCGCCGGGTCTGCACTTCTACACTTTGAACCAGGCCGAGCCCAGCCTCGCCATCTGGAACAACCTCAAACTGCCCCGCTGACGGACGCAGCGGCCGCGAGCGCGGCCGCTACCACTCAAGGACGAGCCATGAAACAGCACCGCCTTTCCCTCATCGCCCTGCTTCTCGGCGGATTCGCCGCTCCCTTCGCCCAAGCCAGCAGCGATGACGGCTGCTACCCGGACTGGTCGCTCATCCACCACCAACTGGATGCCTGCAGCAACCTGCCATTCCTCAGCCCGGGCAACGACAGCCAGGTGAACCTGCGCTTGCTGCTGACCGATGCCGGCCAGGCCTCGCTGCCGGAATACCCGGTCTCGGAGTACGACCGCACGCTCGGCTACGGCCCGGTGCCTTTCAACCTGGCCATGCTCCACGAGCCCAGCCCGCCCGTCGAAGCGGCAGCCTCCGCGTCCACCACACCCGAGCCGGCGGACGATCTGCTGCAACGCATCGGCGGCGACGTCGCCAGCCTGAGCCTGGGCGGCGAGGACAGCTACGCCGAGGGTGAAGGTGGGCGTGGACGCAGCAACAACCACGACACCGCCCGGCTATTCCTGACCCGGCTGCTCGAAGCCGATCTGCCCGACGCCGAGCGCCAGGAGCTGGCCCGCGTCCGTCTGCGCATGCTCCAGTTGCATCTGGAGGACGGCTCGGAGGACGCGCTCACCCCGACGGGTATCGAGACACCGCTCGGCCAGCAATTCGCCCGTTACCTTACCGGCGCCACGGCTTTCTATACCGGTGACTTCGACACGGCCCGGCAGGACTTCGAGGCGCTCGTCGACAGCGAGGACGACTGGCTGCGCGAAACCGCCCGCTACATGGTCGGACGCACCCAGTTGAACGCCGCCCAGCGCAACGCCTTCGACGAGTGGGGCTACCCGCAGATGGAAAACGTCGACCACGATGCTCTCCAGACTGCGCAAACCGCCTTCGAGGCGTATCTCGCCGCCTACCCGGAAGGCCGCTACGCCCTCTCCGCAAACGGCCTGCGCCGCCGGCTCTACTGGCTGATGCAGGACCCGCGCAAGCTGGCCGACGAATACGCCCGGCTGTTCGCCGAAGCGAATGCGCAACAGAACCCGGATCAGCAAGTGGCGCTGCTACAGGAAGTGGATAACAAACTGCTCACCGTCACCGCTCCCGATGCGGTCGACAGCCCCCTGCTGCTGGCCACGCTCGACCTGATGAAGTTGCGCACCGACGCGCCCGGCGCCCTCGACCGGGATGCCCTCCAGGCCCAGCGCGGGTCGTTCGAGCAACATCCGGCGCTGCATGCCTATCTGCTGAGCGCCTACCACTTCTTCGTCGAAGGCTCCCCGGAGAAAACCCTGGAAAGCCTGCCCAGCACCCTTCCGACAACACCGCTGGACTACCTGACCTTCAGTCAGCAGACCCTGCGCGGCCTGGCCCTGGAGGCCAAAGGCGACCGGCAGCAGGCCGCCAAGCTCTGGCTGGATCTGCTGCCCCTGGCCCAGCACCCCTTGCAGCGCGCCCAGCTGGAACTGGCCCTGGCCATGAACTACGAGCGCAGTGGCCAACTGGACGCGGTGTTCGCCGACGGCTCGCCGATCCGCACTCCCCGCGTCCGGGAAATCCTGTTGCGCCATGTCGCCGGCCCTGACCTGCTGCGCAAGCAGGCCCAGGCGGGCGGAGTTCCGAATGAGGAACGGGAAACGGCGCTGTTCGCCCTGCTCTACAAGGACTTGCTCCGCGGCCATTACGACGACTTCTCAGCCGACCTGGCGCTGCTGCCGAAGACAACGCCGGAGCAGCCCGCAGCCAACGTCGACAGCCTGCGCAACCTGGCACTGTTCCGCTGGTCTGGCGGGGATACCTCGGGTTATCAGTGCCCATCCCTCGCAGAGACAGCCCAGGCTCTACAGGCGAACGCGCAGGACCCGAAAGGCTTGAACTGCCTGGGCGAATTCATCCTGCGCAACGGCCTGGACGGCTTTGCGCTGAACCGCCAGCCCGACGAACAGGTCCTCGGCGGCAGCGAGCCGCTGTTCCCCGGCCCGATCTATTCCCGGCTGGATGGCTATCTCCATGTAGTCGCCGATGCCAAGGCCTCATCCGACGACAAGGCCTACGCGCTGTACCGGGCGATCAACTGCTACGCGCCGAGCGGCTACAACGGCTGCGGCCCGCAGGACATTCCACAGAGCCAGCGCAAGCAGTGGTTCCAGACCCTGAAGAACCGCTATGCCCAGACCACCTGGGCGCAGTCGCTAAAGTACTACTGGTAACCCATGGGGCGGCTCGCGCGAACCCTGGCCGCCTGTATTCTGCTGGCTCTCCTGGCCGCCCCGTGGCCTTCCGGTCCGGCGAACGCTGCCGTGGAAGCCAGCGACTACGATGCCTTCTGGCTGTGGAGCGGCGTCCGCCCTCAGCCCGTCCTGGCCCAGGCCAGGACCCTGTACATCCTGCAAGGCCAGATCAGCGCCATACGCCGCAGCGCACATCCCGAAGTTCGCTTCGCCGCTCAAGGCGTGGCCATTCCCAAGCCGAGCCGCAGCGAGGTCTGGCTGGCCTATCGCGCGCACACCCTGCGCTGGCCGCCGCACGTCCACGACACCCTGCTCGCGCAGTTGCGCCGCTGGCAGCGTGCCGGACACCGGGTGGTCGGCGTACAGATCGATTTCGACGCCCGGACGCTGCACCTCCACGAATACGTGGATTTCCTCCGCGACCTGCGCCGTCGCCTGCCGGTCGAATACCGCCTCAGCATCACCGGGCTGCTGGATTGGAGCAGCAATGCCGACCCGACAGCCATCGGGCAGTTGAAGGGCGTCGTCGATGAGGTGGTGGTCCAGACCTACCAGGGTCTCTCGACCATCACCGATTACCAGGCCTACCTGCCACGCGTCAGCCGGTTGGGCCTGCCGTTCAAGATCGGGCTGGTGCAACAGGGCGAGTGGCGGGCGCCCGACTACCTCGTCCGTTCGCCTTGGTTTCGTGGCTACGTGGTGTTCCTGCGCAACCCGTGACTCGGATACCGGAAGAGCGGCAAGACGAATGTTCGGCCGATCACAACCCGGCACGCCGCGACAACCGTTCAGCAAGAGGAAAGCGGCATCGCCCGCAGGCTCTGTTATACTCGGCGCTTCCCGCCAGGCTTACGCCCGGATGCGCGGCCCGAGTGGCCCCGCAGGACCGGACGGGATCGCACGCCAGTTGCGATTCAAGCCAGGCAGATCACCCCATCGGGCATCGCCCCAGAACTGAACAGGATTTCTCATGTCCTTTGCTTCCCTCGGTCTCTCCGAGGCTTTAGTCCGTGCCATCGAGGCAGCCGGCTACAAAGAGCCCACCCCAGTGCAACAGCGGGCCATTCCCGCCGTGTTGCAAGGCCGCGACCTGATGGTCGCCGCCCAGACGGGTACGGGCAAAACCGCAGGCTTCGCCCTGCCCATCCTCGAACGCCTGTTTCCCGGCGGACATCCCGACCGCGAACATCGCCACGGCCCGCGCCAGCCGCGCGTGCTGGTCCTGACGCCGACACGCGAACTGGCGGCCCAGGTACATGACAGCTTCAAGGTCTACGCCCGCGACCTGAAATTCGTCAGCGCCTGCATCTTCGGCGGCGTCGGCATGAACCCGCAGGTCCAGGCGCTGGCCAAGGGCGTCGACGTCCTGGTGGCCTGCCCCGGTCGCCTGCTCGACCTGGTCGGTCAGGGCAGCGTCGATCTGTCCCACGTGGAAATCCTCGTGCTCGACGAAGCCGACCGCATGCTCGACATGGGCTTCATCCACGATGTGAAGAAGGTCCTCGCCAAGCTGCCGCCCAAGCGCCAGAACCTGCTGTTCTCGGCGACCTTCTCGAAAGACATCACCGACCTCGCCAGCAAGCTCCTGCACAACCCCGAACGCATCGAAGTCACCCCGCCGAACACCACGGTGGAGCGCATCGAGCAGCGCGTGTTCCGCGTGGCCGCCAGCCACAAGCGTGCCCTGCTGGCCCATCTGATCACCCAGGGCGCCTGGGAACAGGTCCTGGTGTTCACCCGCACCAAGCATGGTGCCAATCGCCTGGCCGAGTACCTCGACAAGCACGGCCTGCCGGCGCTGGCGATCCACGGTAACAAGAGCCAGAACGCCCGCACCAAGGCCCTGGCCGACTTCAAGGCCAACCAGGTGCGCATCCTGGTGGCCACCGATATCGCCGCCCGTGGCCTGGACATCGACCAGTTGCCCCATGTGGTCAACTTCGAGCTGCCCAATGTCGAGGAAGACTACGTGCACCGCATCGGCCGTACCGGCCGTGCCGGCCGCAGCGGCGAAGCCATCTCGCTGGTGGCCCCGGATGAAGAGAAGCTGCTGAAAAGCATCGAACGGATGACCAAGCAGAAGATTCCGGACGGCGACACCATGGGCTTCGACCCAGCCTCGGTCGAGGCCGAACGCCCGGAGACCCGCGAGCGCCAGGAGCCGCGCCCGCCGCGCAACCAACAGCCGGCCGGCGAGCGCAAGGCCGGGAGCGGCCGCAAGGACAAGGGCAAGGAACGCAACAAGGCCAAGCCGAAGGGCCCGCGCCAGGACCAGCAGCAGCCCGCCAAGGCCGCACGTGCGCCCGTCCCCGCGCTACCTCCGGACCGCGATCCCGAAGAATTCCTCGACGACGAAGTCGACAACTTCGGCAACCGGGTCGATTACGTCAGCCCGTACCAGAAGCAGCAAGGCCGCGGGCGCCGTAGCGGTGGACAGGGTCAGGGCCAGCCGCAGGGTGGCAGCCAGGGCCGTGGCCAGGGTGCTCGTGGACAAGGCTCGCAAGGGCCGGCTCAGGGCCGCAGCAACAATGGCCAGGGGCAAGGCCAGGGCAAGGCCGGCCAAGGCCGGCGCAAGGGCCGGGGTGGCCAGGGCCGTCGCGAAGACAGCCTGCGCAGCGAGCCGCCGTTGCGCGAGCCGACCGAGGCTCGACCGCAGCGCGAGACCCAGCCGCGCATCCTGCACAAATCCCGGGGTGAGCGCCTGCCCACGCTGGAGCAGCTGGAGCAGTTGCCGAGCCGTCCACGCGGCGAAAAACCGGCCCTGCTGACCCGTAACCGGGATAGCTGAAACCGCTGGGCCCAAACGAAAACGCCGACCTCGAGGTCGGCGTTTTCGTTCCGCGTTGCGCTTGGTTCTTACTGGCGCACGCCTTCCACCGAGAGAATCAGCTCCACTTCCTGGGAAGCCGGGCCGAGGTCCTTCTGAATGTCGAAGTCCTTCAGCTTGAGGGTGGTGGAACCCTCGAAACCGGCACGGTAGCCGCCCCACGGGTCATCGCCCTGGCCGACCAGCTTGGCCTTGATCACCACCGGCTTGGTCACGCCGTTGAGGGTCAGGTTGCCGGTGATGTCGGCGGTGCCGGTACCGGTGGACTTCACCGCTGTCGACTCGAAAGTCGCAGTCGGGTGCTTGCTGACGTTGAGGAAGTCGCCGCTGCGCAGGTGCTTGTCACGCTCGGCATGGTTGGTGTCGACGCTCTCGGTGTTGATGTTCACCTTCACCTTGCTCGCTTCCGGGTTCTTCTCGTCGAAGCTGAAGGTGCCGTCGAAATCCTTGAAGGTGCCATACAGCCAGCTGTAGCCCAGGTGGCTGATCTTGAAATTGACGAACGCGTGCTGGCCCTGCTTGTCAATCACGTAATCGGCGGCCATGGCCTGGCCGGCGGTCAGCAGTGCGGAGCCGAGCGCCAGTGCGGCGAGGGTTTTCTTCAACATGGGTAACTCTCCAGTGAGGTCGGGTAACAGGCAGAGGCGTTCCCACGCCCCCGCAATTCGTTTCGCGAAAGGTCAGCGGCCGAGCATCCGCACCAGCGTCGTATCGCGGTCGAGAAAGTGGTGCTTCAACGCGGCCAGGGCATGGATGACCGCGAAGATCACCAGTCCCCAGGCCAGGTACTTGTGGATATGCCCGGCGATGTCCTCCTGCTCCGGCAGGCCGCTGACCAGCGCCGGCACTTCGAACCAGCCGAAGACACCGATGCCGCGTCCGTCCGCCGTCGAGATCAGGTAGCCGGAAATCATCACGCCGAACAGCCCCAGGTAGAGCAGGCCGTGCCCCAGCGTCGCGCCCAGGCGGGTCAACCGATCGTGCTCGGGCAGCGCGGCTGGCGGCGGGCTGACGAAACGCCAGACCAGGCGCCCCAGCATGAGGAGGAACAGAAGGATGCCGATGCTCTTGTGAATGTCCGGCGCGCGCTTGTACCAGCTGCTGTAGTAGTCCAGCCCAACCATCCAGAAGCCAAGGGCGAACAGACCGAAGACGGCCACAGCCACCAGCCAGTGCAGCAGGACGCTGACCAGCCCGTAGCGGGCAGAAGAGTTGCGCAATTGCATGTCAGGAAGTCTTCCCCGGAAAACGATTGAGAAAGACTAACGATAAATCTATCGAGTTAAAGCGGAAAATTTCGCTTTGAAATATCGGGAAATACGATCGTTAGCGTGCCTGCGACAATCACCGAGACGCTCATCACAGAGCGAGGTAGCGCATCGACGAGCACACCGATGCAACCGTCGGCACATCCGCCCATTGCGGGCGGAGCGCATCGATTATTTGAACAATCCGGAGAAGAAACCCGGCTTCGGCTTGGCCTCTTCGGCCTTGGCCGGCTCGGGCTGCTTCGGAGCGGCCGCCGCCGGCTGTACCGGCTCGATGGTCTTGCCGGCCAGCAGATCCTGCAACTGCGCGGCAGCCCGCTTGCCGCTGCTCAGCGCACCTTCCAGCGTGCCCGGATGCAGCGCATCGGTGTGTTCGCCGGCGAAGGCCACACGCTGCAACGGCTGCTCCCAGAGCCGCCAGAAACGACTGATCTGCCCCGGGCCATAGGCGAGGTAGGCGCCGACCGTTCCCGGATCGGTGCTGTAGCGACGGATCTCGTAGCCGCTGAACGCACCCCGCGCCTTGGGATAGTGCTTGTGCAGGCGAATCAGCACCTGGTCCACCATCTGCCGGTCACCGAACGCCTGCAACAGCCGCGCGTTATCGCCGGACAGGTTGATCAACACATTGGCGCCGCCTTTCAGCGCCGGCTCGATCCAGAGCATGCCGAGGCCTTGGTCGCTGTAGATTTCCCCGGACATCCGCGCCTTGCTGTCCCAGACCGGGCTCTTGAACTTCAGCAGCATCTGGTCGCGCCAACCGTAGTTGGTGCTCTTCAGCGCGCCTTGCTGCCGCTCGGAAAGCGCCGGGATGAACTGGATCTGCGCCAATGCGCGCAAGGGTACGGCGAGCACCACGTAGTCGGCGTGATAGCCGGTGGCACCGACTTTCACGGTGACGCCGTCCTTGTCCTGGCTGATGGCGGAAACCCGCGCCTTGGTCTTGATCGTCTTCAGCTTCTTGACGAACGCCTGGGCCAGCACTTGGCTGCCGCCCGGCAGGCGCGCCGCGCGCAGGTCGCGGTCATCGATGCCGCGATAGACCCGGGTCTGTTGCGCCAGGTAAAGCAGCGACAGCCGCGACGGTTCGTCGTAGCGGGTACGAATGCGCTGGTTGACCAGCAGACGCGCGGTCGGCGGCAGTTCGAGCTTGTCCAGCCAGCGCGCCACGTTGATCTGGTCGAGGGCGAACAGCGTGTTGTTCGCTGCCGGGTTGAGCGGGTCGTCGATGGCGGCGGCCAGATCGTCGAGGGTCTTTTCGAAACGCAACAAGGCCTGAGCGGTGGTCGGCTGCTTGTCGGCCAGTTCGGTGGCGCTGAAATACTGGCCATCGATCAGATAGCCCGGCGTGCGTACGTAGTCGGGTGCCGGTTGCGTCTTGATCTTGAAGCTGTCGAGGTAGCCGTTGAGCACCGGCTGCACCTTGGCGTTGCCGACCCACTCGCCAGCCGCCAGCCCGGAGCGCCCGCCGACGGTCGGCTTGGCTTCCAGCAGGGTCACCTGCCAGCCGGCCTGCTGTAGCTCGTAGGCCGCGGAAAGCCCCGACAAACCCGCGCCGACCACAATCGCCGTGGGCTGCTTGTCCTTGCCCTGCGCCAGACCGGCAGCCAACCCGAGCACCAGCAGCGCCAACGCGCGCGCCCAACGTAACGACATCATGCAATCCCCTGCTTGAAACGACGGCGCGCAGCATACCCAGCCACCCTCGGCGAAACCAGACGTATCCGCCGGCGTGCCGAAAACGCCCTGCCGCTCATCTGATAGGCTGTGCCGATCATTACAGGAGACGACCGCATGGGCCTCAACGCCGAGTGGATGCAGCGCGACCTCGCCGTGCTCTGGCATCCCTGTACCCAGATGAAAGACCACGAGCGGCTGCCGCTGGTGCCGATCCGCCGCGGCGAAGGTGTCTGGCTGGAGGATTTCGAGGGCAAGCGCTATCTCGACGCGGTCAGCTCCTGGTGGGTCAATGTGTTCGGCCACGCCAACCCGCGCATCAACCAGCGGATCAAGGATCAGGTCGACCAGCTCGAACACGTCATTCTCGCCGGCTTCAGCCACCAGCCGGTGATCGAACTCTCCGAGCGGCTGGTCGCCATGACGCCGGCCGGCCTGGAACGGGTCTTCTATGCCGACAATGGCTCGTCCTGCATCGAAGTGGCGCTGAAAATGAGCCACCACTACTGGCTCAACGTCGGCAAACCGGAGAAGAAGCGCTTCGTCACCCTCAGCAACAGCTACCACGGCGAAACCGTGGCTGCGATGTCGGTGGGAGACGTCGCGCTGTTCACCGACACCTACAAGGCGCTGCTGCTGGATACGCTCAAGGTGCCGAGCCCGGACTGCTATCACCGCCCCGAAGGGGTGAGCTGGGAAGACCATTCGCGGCTCATGTTCGGCCACATGGAACAGACTCTGGCCGAGCACCATCGAGAAATCGCGGCCGTGATCGTCGAGCCGCTGATCCAGGGTGCGGGCGGCATGCGCATGTACCACCCGGTCTATCTCAAGCTCCTGCGCGAAGCCTGCGATCGCTACGGCGTGCACCTGATCCATGACGAGATCGCCGTCGGCTTCGGCCGCACCGGCACGATGTTCGCCTGCGAACAGGCCGGCATCACCCCCGATTTCCTCTGCCTGTCCAAGGCGCTCACCGGGGGCTATCTGCCGCTGGCGGCCTGCCTCACCACCGACCGGATCTACCAGGCCTTCTACGACGACTACTCGACACTGCGTGCCTTCCTCCACTCGCATAGCTATACCGGCAATCCGCTGGCGTGTGCGGCGGCCCTGGCGACCCTGGATATCTTCGAGAGCGACCGGGTGATCGAGAACAACCGGCGGCTTGCCGCACGCATGGCCCAGGCCACGGCGCACCTGATCGATCATCCGCAAGTGGCCGAAGTGCGCCAGACCGGGATGGTGCTCGCCATCGAAATGGTCCAGGACAAGGCCAGCAAGACGCCCTACCCCTGGCAGGAACGTCGCGGCCTGAAGGTCTTCGAGCATGCGCTGTCGCGTGGTGCCCTGCTCCGTCCCCTGGGTAGCGTGGTGTATTTCCTGCCGCCCTATGTGATCACCGAGGAGCAGATCGACTTTCTTGCCGAGGTGGCGAGTGAGGGCATCGACATCGCTACGCGCGACAGCGTGAGCGTTCCACTGGGCGGCCGTTATCCCGGGTTCCGCGATCCCGGATAGCGGCAGCCTGCTTCGCGGTAGGTAACAAGCACTTCGAGCCGAGGCCAGAACGCTTTAAGCTTGCCGCTTCTCACTTGCCGCTTGCAGCCAGCCCTATGCGTCTATCCCGTTTCTTCGTCGATCAACCGCTCTCCCTTGGCCAGCATGGACTACCCGAGGCCCAGGCTCACTATATCGGCCGCGTCCTGCGCCTCGTGGTGGGCGATGCGGTGCAACTGTTCGATGGCAGTGGCCAGGAATTCCTGGGCCAGTTAAGCGAAGTCGGGAAGAAGAGTGTGCGGGTCGAACTCACAGAGCAGTTCGACGGACAAGCGGAATCGCCGCTCCGAGTGCACCTCGGCCAGGGCCTCTCGCGCGGCGAACGAATGGATTGGGCCATCCAGAAAGCCACCGAGCTGGGCGTCGCGGTCATCACGCCCGTGGTCAGCGAGCGCTGCGAAGTACGCCTGAAGGACGAGCGCGCCGACAAGCGTCTTTCTCACTGGCGGCAGATCGCGATCAGCGCCTGCGAGCAATGCGGTCGCTCGGTGCTGCCGGTCATCCACCCGCCCCTGCTGCTGAGCGACTGGCTGCGCCAGACCGAAGCCGATCTCAAGCTGGTCCTGCATCCGGTGGCCGAGCCGCTGAGTAGCCATCCGAAACCGGCATCGCTGGCCTTTCTCATCGGTCCCGAGGGTGGGCTCTCCGAAACGGAAGTCGATCAGGCGAAAGCAGCCGGCTTCCACGCCGCCCGGCTCGGCCCGCGCGTATTGCGTACCGAAACCGCGCCCGTGGTAGCCCTGAGCGTGGCACAGCAGTTGTGGGGGGACTTCTAAGCGGCAAGCGGATCAGACTAGGGGCCGGCTTCGTGCCGCCGTCTAGCGGCTTTTTTCTTACCGCTTGGGGCTTGAAGCTTGCCGCTGCTTCAAATCAAACCCGCGTCGGCGAGCATTTGCTCCAGTCCGATCAGGTCCGGGATCTTGACGATCCCTTCGCCGAGGTCGGCTGCCGCCAGTTCCAGCGGCGCCAGAGGAGCATTGGATTGCAGCAGATGCGCATCGATCTTGATCGAGCGCGGGATACCTTGCACCAGCAGAGCCAGGAACTTCACATGGGCCCGACCGCCAAGCGCGTTGATCACAGCCACGCGAGCGCCCATTCCGATCACGGCCTGGCCGTCGGAGGCCGCCTCGAAGGACAGCAGCGGCAGGCGCAGGTCACGCCAGGCGACCTGACCCAGGAACCAATCCGGCAGCCCGGGGCTGGCCTGGGGAGCCCGGAAGGGAATCAGTTCGGCGACCGCCACGTTGGGCAGGAGCAGGGTCCGGTCCGTCAAAGGCAGCAGGAGACCGGTCAGCTCCTTGGCAGTGCTCTGGGTGGCGATGGCTTGGCTCATGAAATCCTCGATACGGTCAGGGTCAGGCGTACTGCGCCGCCAGATGGTTCACCAGGGCCTCGGCCAACTCGCGAGGATCGGCAGTGAAGCTGCTGTAACCTCCCTCGCGGAGGCTGTCCGGCATGCTCGAACAGGCGCAGCTATCGGCCCGCTGGGTCCAGATATGTCCGCCCTGCCGCCGCACGTAGGCCGCCGCAGCCGTACCGTCGCTACCCATGCCGCTGAAGGCGATGATTCCGCAATTCGCGCCGAAGTGCTGCGCCAAGTTGAGCATCATCTGGTCGATGGAGGGGCTGTACGGGTCCGGCCAACCCTGTTCGGCAATCTGCATTGCCCCGTCGTCGCGGAAGCCCAATTCATGGGCGATAGGCGCCACGATCACTTCGCCGCAACGCACCGTATCGCCGTCGCGGGCCATGCCGACATGCCATTGGCTATGCCGCCCGACCGCCTGGGGCAAGGCGGCTTCGAAAGCGGCGTCGATGTGCTGCGCGTAGATGAAGCCGATCGGCAAACCGCCTGGCAAGGCGTCGAGAAACGCCTTGACCGCCGCCGGTCCGCCGAGGGACGCGGCGAGCAGCCAGACCTGGCGGGCCGGCTCGCCAGCAACCAGCGGAGTAGAGGCCAGTGATTGCGGCAATTCCAGCCGGGCCGGACGCTGCGCCTCGGTCAACAAGGCTTGCAGACTGGGGCCGACCGCCTGGGACGGATCGCCGACCAGTCGCTTGAGCTTGCCGAACAACCGCCGTTCCCAGCGCGGATAGTTTTCGGAATGGCGCTCCGGAGCATGCCCTTCGCCGAACAGCACCGGAGCGCTGGCTTTTTCGAGCAGGGTATCGACCAGTGGAGAATCCTCCAACTGAGCCAGATCCACCAGCCAGAGATCGGTCTCGCAAGCCGCCAGCGCCTCTTCGTCGAGGCGCGCGGGGTCGCTGTTGAGCACGACGTTATAGCCACTTCCGGTCAGCGCCTGCTGCAGCACATGGCGCTGCAGCGAGGTGTCGGCGATGACCGCGATACGCGCGGTGCTCTTTTCAGTCATTTCCCTTGACCAATCGCTGAATGGTTTCGAGCAACAGGGATTCCTGGTACGGCTTGCCCAGGTACTCGTTGACGCCGATGGACATGGCACGATCGCGGTGCTTCTCGCCGGTCCGCGAGGTGATCATGATGATCGGCAGGTCTTTCAAGCGCTCGTCGTGGCGTACCAGGGTGGCGACTTCGAAGCCGTCCATGCGCGGCATCTCGATGTCCAGCAGCATGATGTCGGGCCGCTGTTCCTGCAGTTGCGAGATCGCATCCACCCCGTCCTTGGCGGTCAGCACGTTCATCCCGTTCCGCTCGAGCAGGCGGCTGGTCACCTTGCGCACGGTGACCGAGTCGTCCACCACCATGACCAGCGGCGGACGTTCGATATCGACTTCCGACGGCAACTGGAACGGGGTGGACGTGCGCGGCAACAGCTGGGTGAGGTGCGCATGCAGACCACGGATGGTCGCCAGCAGGTCGAGAATCACCACGACCCGGCCGTCACCGAGGATGGTCGCACCGGAAATACCGTGCACCCCGGCGAATTGCGGACCGAGGCTCTTCACCACGATTTCGCGGGAGCCCGCGAGGCTGTCCACCTGCACCGCCACGGCATGCTCGCTGGAGCGCACCAGGATCACCGGTAGCGGCAGGCTTTGGCCGATCAACTTGGGCTGCTGGCCATTGTTCAGCAGTTCGCCCAGGTAGCGCAGTTCATAGGCCTGGCTGGCATATTCGAAACGCGGCGCATCGGGCTGGTAATACGCCTCCAGCTCGTAGGGCGAGACCCGCACGATACCTTCGATGGTGTTCAGCGGGATCGCATACAGGTCTTCGCCGGAATACACCATCAGCGCACGGTTCACCGACACGGTGAACGGCAGGCGGATGAGGAAGCGGGTGCCCTCGCCCGGCGTCGAGTCGATGCTCATGGAGCCGCCGAGCTGCTTGACCTCGGAGTGCACCACGTCCATGCCGACGCCACGGCCGGAAATCTGGGTAACCTTCTCCGCTGTGGAGAAACCCGCCTCGAGGATGAACTGCAGAATCTCGTGATCCGACAGGTCGGATTCGGCATCCATCAGGCCACGCTCGATGGCCTTGCGACGCACGGCTTCGAGCTTGATGCCGCCACCGTCGTCGGACAGCGTGAGGACGATATCGCCCCCCTCGCGGCCAAGGTTCAGGCGGATGGTGCCCTGCTCCGACTTGCCGGCCGCACGACGGACTTCCGCCGGTTCGATGCCGTGGTCCACGGCGTTGCGCAACATGTGCTCCAGCGGCGCGACGATGCGCTCCAGCACGGTACGGTCCATCTCGCCCTCGGCGTTACCGACGACGAATTCGACCTGCTTGCCCAGTTCGCTGGCGACCTGACGGACGATCCGGCGCAGACGCGGCACCAGCCGGTCGAACGGCACCATGCGGGTACGCATCAGGCCTTCCTGCAGCTCGGTGTTGACCCGTGCCTGTTGCAGCAACAGCGTTTCCGCGTCGCGATTACGTGCGGCCAGGGTCTCCTTGAGGTCGAGCAAGTCGGAGGCGGATTCGAACAATGCGCGCGAGAGCTGCTGCAATTGCGAATGGCGGTCCATCTCAAGCGGATCGAACTCTTCGTAGCCCGCACGCTCGGCTTCGGCCTGGTAGCGGCTGAGAATCTGCGCCTGGGTCTCGGTATCCAGACGGCGCAACTGGTCACGCACCCGCTCGATGGTGGCTTCCATTTCGCTGAGGGTGAAGCCGACGTCGCTGACCTGTTGCTCGACCCGGCCACGGAAAATCGAGGTCTCGCCGGCCAGGTTGACCAGCCCTTCGAGCAGATCCGCCGGTACCTTGACCAGTTCCTGCGGCGCACGCCGGGCCGCCGCCTCCATGGCAGCTTCCTGGGCCCGCCGAACGAACGGCAGGACCTTGGCCGCCGAGGGCTGGGCCATCGGCAAGGAACTGGCGGCAACGATGGGATCGACCAGGGCCGGGGTCGGCGCAGGGGCAGGCGCTTCGACAGGCTCGCCGGCACCTTCCGACAGGCTTTCGTCCAGGCGTTGGCGCAGCAGGTCCACTTCCTTTTGCAGCCCTTCGAAACCGGACTGCAGGTCAATGAACAGGCTCTCCGGCCAGGGGGCACCTTGCTGCTGCGCCTCGGTGAGATGTTGTTCCAGATCGTGGGTCAGGTCGCCGAGGCGCTTCTGACCGGCCAGCCGCGCACCGCCCTTGAGGGTATGCAGGACACGCAGCATGTCATCGAGCATCGCCCCGTCCGTGCGATCCTGCTCCCACAGGCCGATGGACTCTTCAAGAGACTCCAGCAGGTCATCGGCCTCTTCCAGGAAGATGTCGAGGATATCGGCCTCCGCGACCTCATCCTCGTGCTGTTCGGGCACTGCCTGCAGATGAACGCTGGCCGGCGTGCTCAGTTGTTCGTTCGGATTGGCACGGAACCGCCGGATGGCCTCGATCAGGACTTCCCCACCGGGGACCGGGCGCTTGTCACGCACGGCTTCGAGCATTTCCGCCAGACGGTCGTGGCAGGACTGGAGCAGTTCGAAGAGCTCCGGACTGGCGCGCAGGCGCCCGTCGCACAAGCCTTCGTACAGGTACTCCAGTTCGTGGGCGAGATCGCCGATCTGACGGATCTCCGCCATCCGCGCACCGCCCTTGAGGGTGTGCAGGTCGCGCTGCAACGCTTCGACTTCGAGGCTGTTGTTGACGTCCCCCATCCAGCGCTGCAAGGCGGCGCCGGCACTTTCGAGGATGTCGAAACCTTCTTCCAGGAAGATTTCCACCAGCTCGGGATCGCGCTCTTCATCGAAGGAAACAACCGGCTCCGGCTCTTCGACCCGCGGCTCATCGGTCACCGGTGCCACCATGGACAAGGCTTCCTGCGGAGGAAGCTCCTCCGTCGGCTCGTCCACCTCTTCCAGCTCGATGGTCTCGAACGCTTCCGGCTCGCTTTCGAGAACGGGTTCGGCGGCATCCGGTACGGATTCGAATTCCGGCTCGGCCATCATGGGCTCTTCCACCACATCCAGCGGCGGCGGAAGTTCGGTATCGAAGGAAGGTTCGGCTTCGGCTTCGGCTTCGGCTTCGGCTTCGGCTTCGGCTTCGGCTTCGGCTTCGGCTTCGGCTTCGGCTTCGGCTTCGGCTTCGGCTTCGGCTTCGGCTTCGGCTTCGGCTTCGGCTTCGGCTTCGGCTTCGGCTTCGGAATCAGTCTGGGGGAGTGCGAAGGCTGCCGACAAGGACTGGCCACCACCCTGGCGGAAATCGCGAATCGCTTGAATCAGCAACTCGTCCGGATCGCCCAGGGGGCGTCGGGCCTGCAACTGCTCCAGCAAGGCGGCCAGACGATCATGGCTCTGCTGCAACAGGCTGCCCAGCAAGGGGGAATAGCTGAAACGCCGGTCGACCAGTCCCTCATAAAGAGATTCCAGCTCGTGGGCCAGATCGCCTATCGGGCGAATCTCGGCCATTCTCGCCCCGCCCTTGAGGGTATGCAGGTCACGCTGCAGCGAAGACAACACGCTGTGATTGTCCGGCTCTTCCAACCAGCGCTCGAGTGCTTGGGCGGCGCTTTCCAGGATGTCCTCCGCCTCCTCGAGGAAAATGGCGACCATCTCCTCGTCAAGCTCGTCGGACTCCACCGGGGCGAACGTCTGCGCCTGATCGACGGGCGCCTGGAATTCGGCTTCCGGCTGTACGTCGCTCTCCGACGCCACCGGCCAGGCCTCCTCCAGTTCACTGGCCTGCTCCTCGTCGAGCTCCAGTACTTCCATCCCCGGCATGGCATCCGGTTCCAGCAGCGCCAGGGCGGCCGGATCGAGCGCTTCCTCCAGGAGCGCGCGCAACGCGGCGACACGTTCCGGTTGGGCGGTGACCTGGAGGGCGGCAGCCACTTGGTCCATCATGCCAATCAGCGCCTCATGGGCCTGCTCGGCCTCGTCGAAGAAGCGCTCACTGACCGCCAGACGACCTTCGCCGACCGCACCATAGATATCCAGCAACGCCTGACAGAGCTCATCGATCTGCGGCAGCTCGGCCATCTGAGCGCCACGACCGAGGGTTGTCAGCTCGTCGAGCAGAGAACTCAGTTCCTGGCGCTCGGCAGGATGTTCCCGCCAGCGATGGAGCAAGTCCTCGGCGTCGAGAAGGATATCCATCCCCTCGGCGAGGAAAATGGAAATCAGCTGCGGGTCGCGGGCCTCGCCCTGTTCACCCTTGCGAGTGTTCTCGGCCACTTCCAGGCGGTCCTGATGCAGCTTATGCACCCGGGCGAGGAACTCGGCGGCCCCTTCGATGGGCGCCAAGGGCTGGCTTTCCAACTGATCGAGACCACGGCGGAACAGCGTCTCGGCTGTACCCAGTAACTCGGCCTCGGCCAGGTCGATGGGAATCAGGTTGGTCTTGAATTCCTTGACCAGCTTTTCCAGCGGCATGGCGATCTCGGCGATCGGCAGGATGCCGGCCATGTGCGCACTCCCCTTCAGGGTGTGCAAGGCGCGCTGGAGGCTGTCATTCACCGGCTGCGGCAACTCCCGGTCGCACTCGGCGAGGAAGGCGTTCAAGGTATCGAGGTGAGTCTCTGCCTCGTTGCGGAATATCTCCAGCAACTGCGGATCCAGCGCCTCGTCCTCGCTATCTCCAGCCCCGGCAGCAGCTACGGTCGCTCCCTCGGGCTCGACCGCCGGAGCTGAGGCCGGGGCTTCAGTTTTTGGGAGGCCAAGCCCCTTGGCCAGCGCATGGGCATTGGCCGCCAGACGGTCCACGTCGTCGCGTTGACGCTGGGCCTTGGCCGCGAACTCATCGACCAGCGCCGGCATCAACGCCACCACGTCGGCGACCACCTGCTGCACGTCGTCGCTCGGCTCGATCGTACGATCCAGGACCCGATTCAGCAGGTTCTCGATGGACCAGGCCAACTCACCGATCACCAGGGCGCGGACCATGCGACCGCTACCCTTCAGGGTGTGGAAGGCGCGACGTACTTCGGTCAACGACTCGCGGTCGCTCGTGTCGGCACGCCAACGCGGCAGGTACTCACCGATGGTTTCCAGCACTTCGCCCGCTTCTTCGATGAAAACTTCCAGAAGGTCCTCATCGACCGGCTCCTCATCGGCAGGCGGGGGCAGCAGACTCGGCGGGATATCCTGTGCCGGGGGGTTGATGGCCTGCACGGGAGCAGCCATGACATCCGCGATGGACAGCGTCGGCTGCTCGGCAACCGGAGGCAGTTCAGCCTCCTCGGGGGCGCTCGGCAACTCCACTTCCGGCAAGTCGAGCGCGGCGAACTCCGCTTCGTTCCATTGGACCGGGCTTTCGTCCTGCGGCTCGAGGCTCAGCGTCTCCAGCTCCAGGTCGAACGTCTCGGTGGGCCGGTGCGCTACCTCTTCCTGAACCGAGGGTTCTTCGAGCGGCATGTCGAGGCTGAAATCGATGACCTCGGCCTCTTCGAGAGGAACGGTTTCGCCCAGGCTCCAGTTATCGTCGGAAACCAGCAGTTCGCCTTCGGCAGCGGCGGGCTCTTCCGCGGTGAGGAAAGCGCCGTCGTCCAGGGTCAGCTCGTCGAGGGGCGTTTCGGGCTCCGAAGAGAGCTCCGGAGCGTCGAGCGCGGGGCGCTCGTCCCAGGCCATCGGCTCGAGATCCTGAACCAGCTCGCTTTCCTCGGCAGCGAGGACTTCGATGTCCTGCAACGGGTCGGCCAGAGGCGCCAGGGGCTCTTCCTCTTCGACCGGCTCCGCGGCATCCAGAATCGACGGCTTCTGCTTCAGCGGGTAGCCGAGGCTTTCCAGGCTCTCTTCCGCAACGTCGAGGATCAGATCGCCCTGTGTCGCATGGTCTTCGGCCAGACGCTCGAGGTAATACTCGACGCTGGTGATGGCATCGGCCAGGGTATCGAGGCTCTGCCAGTTCGGGACCGCCTTGCGCGCCAGAAGCTGCTCCTGGATGTAATGGTTGCAGGCGTTGAGCAGTTCGGCCGCGCGATTCAGGGGAATCATGGCCAGCCCGCCACGGACCTGGGTCAGCAGGTCGGGCACCCGAGCCAGATGCTCATGGTTCCACTGCGAAGCGATGAATTCGATGATGGCGTCCTTGGCCTGCTCCAAGCCATTGCGCGCCTCCTTGATCACCAACTGGTGAATCTGCGCCACATCGGTGGTCGGCAGGTGGCTTTCTTCACGGCCGGCTTCTTCCGCCGGGCCGACCATGCCGGCCAGGGTGGCTTCGACGTAGAGCAGCGCTCCCGCGACATCCATCAGCACTGCATCGGTCGGCTCGCGCTGGCCGAGAGACAGGCTGTGAACGACGTCGATCTGATCGAGGATGACTTTGCGCGGTTGAGCGAAGCCAAGAACGGCGAGGGTATCCGCGATCTGCTTGAGCGGTGGCAGCAGGGCATCCAGGTCGGTGACCCCTTTGCGGTCGCTGCGCACGAACAGGTCGAGGCTGTCCTTGACCCGCACCAGCTCTTCGCAGAGGGCAGTAACCACCGAGCGCATGGCATCGCGATCGGGACCGGCCATGCGGGCCCGTTCTTCATCGACCACATCGCTGCCCGGCAGGGCCTCATCCAGCCGGTACTGTTCCTTCAGCGCCCGAATCCGCGGCGACTGCGCCGGAGCCTTGGCGATGTAGAAAAGCAGGTTCTTGGTCAGTTCGTCCGGAGCCGACTGGTTGATGCCGTCGGCACCCTGTTCCACCAGTCGCTTGAGCTCGCGATCGACCTGGCGCAGGAGGGTCCGCACCGAAGCACCGTTGACGACACTGCCATTGGCCAAGCCTTCGATCAGGCCGGATGCGATCTGCCACAGCGGGCCGAGGGGCGCATCCTTGCACAACGTTTCCAAACGGGCGAAAACCCGCGCCATGTAGCCGAGATTGGTCGCCAGGTCCTGGTTCCGAATCACCCCGACGAGCGCCATCTGCAGCATCTGCCGCAGCTTGCGCAGCAGGACAGGCAACTCGGCCGTGCGCAGTCGGGCCAGCGCTTCGACCGGCAAGGCAGGCAAACGCCCGGACATATCCGGGGCGAACAGGCTGGTTTCCGAAAGGAGTTTTTCGCCACGGGCCGCACGCAGATCGTTGAGCAGCGGCAGCACCACCACGGTCAGGTCGCGACGCGCGCTCTGGATACGGTCAAGATAGACCGGCAACTGCAGGATCGCCTGCATCAGCACTTCCAGGGCTTCGCCCTGGCTGGCTACGCGGCCTTCCATCAGTGCCTGCGACAGTTGCTCCATTTCTTCGGCCAGCAGCGCCGCGCCATAGAACTCGACCATCTGCAGGGTGCCGTGGACCTGGTGCACATAGGCCAGGCAGAAACGCATGCGTGTCGGGTCCTGCGGGTTCTCGACGAACGCCTCCAGAGCCTGACGCGCCTGTTTCAGCGTCTCGGCGATTTCGCCCTTGACCCACTCCAGGGCGACATAATCGTGCCGATCACCCATAGCGACTCCAATCAACTGTGTTACCCCTTTCGGGTAAAAGCCAGAACCTTGTCATCGGCTACCGGCTGCATGTCCGGATGTTGCCAGCCGACCACTTCCCCCACACCGATCACCATCAGACCACCCGGTGCCAGGCGCTCGGCCAGACGGTTGAGGATCTCGCGGCGGCGCCAGCGGCGAAAATAGATCAGCAGGTTCTGGCAGAAGATAACGTCCATGCCGGACATCGGCGCCTTGGCCAGTTCCAGCACATTGAGCCGGGCGCAGCAGACGCGCGACGCCAGGCTCGGTAAAACCTTGAAGCTCCCATCGGCCAGCGTCTCGAAATAACGCTGGCTCAGATCGGTATCCAGTTGTTCCAATTTCCGTGCCGCATAGTGGCCTTCCCGCGCCTTGTTCAACGCGCTCAGGCTGATATCGGTACCCGTGACACCGTAGTGTTCGGGCCACTGACTTTCACGCAGCACCTCTGCAGCGCAGATAGCCAACGAATACGGCTCTTCGCCGCTCGAACAGCCTACGCTCCAGAGCGACCAGGGGCGCCCGGCGCCCTCCCGCTCCAACCGTTCTCGCAGATAGGTCTCGAGCACATCGAAGGAAGGGCGATGACGAAAGAAGCGAGTCTCCTGCACGGTCAACCGATCCAGCAGCGTCGACCACTCCACCGCTCCCCGGGGGCCGGCAGTCACTTGCCGGTAGTAGCTGGCGTAGTCGGCTACCCCCAGTTCGCGCATGCGTACACTCAGGTTGGTCTGCAGAAACGCGCGACGCTGCTCGTTGATCACCAGCCCGGTGCGTTCTTCGAGCAGCGCCTGCCAATCATGAAAATCAGCCGCTGACATATCGGCCAGGGGTTGCAAGGCCCAAACGCCGCTTGGCTGCATGCCGTGCCCCTCGTTCATGGCCCTGTGGCGGTATCAGACCGCTCCGTCTCCCTTGTTCAAACCTGCTCCGACGCTTCCGGCAGGGTGAAGCCCGATACCGATTTGCGCATCTCGCTGGCCATCTTGGCCAGGTTACCGATGCTCTTCGCGGTGGCGGTCGTACCGGACGACGTCTGCGAGGTAATTTCCTGAATCACGTTCATGGTGTTGGAAATATGGCCGGCCGAAGAAGCCTGCTGGCGGGCGGCGTTGGAGATGTTCTGAATCAAGGCCGCGAGGGTCTTGGATACCTTCTCGATCTCTTCCAGCGCCACACCGGCGTCCTGGGCCAGACGAGCACCGCGTACCACTTCCGCGGTGGTCTGTTCCATGGAGATAACCGCTTCGTTGGTGTCGGTCTGAATGGTCTTTACCAGTGCCTCGATCTGCTTGGTTGCCGCGGAAGAACGCTCTGCGAGGCGCTGTACTTCGTCCGCTACCACCGCGAAGCCCCGGCCCGCATCGCCGGCCATGGATGCCTGGATCGCGGCGTTCAGTGCGAGGATGTTGGTCTGGTCGGCAATGTCGTTAATCAGGCTAACGATGTCACCGATCTCCTGGGACGATTCACCGAGACGCTTGATCCGCTTCGAGGTGTCCTGGATCTGCTCACGGATGTTGTCCATGCCGGTGATGGTGTTGTGCACCACTTCGTTGCCCTTGTTGGCAATGGCTACGGAGCGCTCCGCTACCGCCGAGGACTCCGAGGCGTTCGCCGATACCTGGTCAATCGATACCGCCATCTCGTTGATCGCGGCGGAGGCGCCGGCGATTTCCTGCGCCTGGTGCTCGGACGCTTCAGCAAGGTGCATGGCCGTGGCCTGGGTTTCCTGGGCGGCCGCAGCCACCTGCACGGCGGTCTGGTTGATGGTCAGTACCAGATCGCGCAACTGGTCGATGGAGTAGTTGATGGAATCGGCGATCGCACCGGTGAAATCTTCGGTCACGGTCGCGGCCACGGTGAGGTCACCGTCCGCGAGGTCGGCGATCTCGTCGAGCAGTCGCAGAATCGCCGCCTGGTTGCGTTCGTTCTTCTCGGCGGTCTCGGCAAGACGACGGCGGGTGTCCTGTACCATGACCAGACCGATCAGGATGATCGATGCCAGAGCCAGCGCACCCAGCACATAACCGGCCAGGATATTGAAGTAACGACCGGACGCCAGATTCTCGAAGCTGTCTGCCAACGCCGAGGCGCGGTCCAGCAGAGTCTGGGAAACGGTGAAGATGGTGCCGGCGGATTCACGGACCTGGAACAGCTCTGGCGAAGTCTCGAGGATTTCGTCCACCGAACCGGATACGAACTCGAACAGTTCGGAAATCTCGGCCAGGCGCTCCAGCGCCTCGGGATCGGTCACCTTGGTGATTTCCATCGCCGCGTTGCCTTCCAGCATCGCGTTCAATACGCGGCCAAACAGACTGGCGTCGCGACCGAACATATCGGCAGCCTGCACCGAGTCCTCGTCACCGGCCAACACCTTGTTCACCGAGCCGAGAATACGCTCTGCCAGCAAGGATTGGCGCTGGGCCACAGAAACCTGAACGGCGGGAGCCCCACTTTCCAGCAGGATGTCCACGACCTCTTCGTACTCGACCTGCAGCTGCGGAATGGTTTCCGCCAAGGTCGCGGCTACCTGGTGCAGGGACAGTACGGTCTGTTCGCTGGCAAGAATGGCGTCGGCGTTCTGTCGCAGGACGTCCCAGTCCTGCTGCACCGCTGCCATTTCCGGCTGGACGGCCTCGGGCGCGGGCGGCAGGCCGGAAGCCTCGTCGCCGTTACGCAGGACGCCCCAGCGCTTTTCGAAGTCGTTACGCGCATCCTTCAGCAGGGCGAAGGCCTCGGCCTTACCCGTCGCCGCTTCCGTGGCGTTCTTCGCGATACGCTGCGACAGGACGCGCAGCTCACCGGAGTGGCTGAGGTAGTCCTTGTCGTTGTTCGACTGGGTGTTGAGATAGGCGAAGTTGGCGAACAACAGCACGATGGATACGATCAGGACGACGAAGAGCCCTGCGATCAAGGTGCTGCTGCGCATACCTGCCAGCAAGTTTCCTGCGTTTAGTTTTTTCATTATCCGGCCCCCGCCTGGACCTACCGCACAACGTTTTCCATATAACGCCAAAGGGCCGGCAGGTGCCGACCCAACCAGAAATCTTTATAACGCCACGTCGAGAAAGCCTTGGTGCTGCGCCAGCGCGTGTGGACTGAACACCAGCCAGGGTTGTTCGCGCTGAAAAACCCCATGTATGAAAGGCTGGATGACCGCCTCCAGAGGAGGCAGCTGCTCAGAAAACGCGTCCACAGGGAAATGCTGCATACCGAAGACTTCGTCGACGGTCAGTCCAGCGAAAATTTCCTGGTGATCGACCACCAGTACCCGCCGCTGCTTGCGCAGTGGCGACAGCTCGCTACCGAAGAACCCACACAGGTCCATGATCGGCAACAGCCGTCCACGCACGTTGGCTACGCCCTTGACCCAAGACTTCACACCGGGCAGCAAGGTGTAGCGCGGTTCGTGGAGTACCTCACCGACCTCCCCCATCGGTGCGACGAAAAGACGATCGCCCATGCGAAAACCGATCCCACTCCAGGTCTGGACGACTTCCTGCTGCGAGGGAAGGCCAGCGGCCAACTGACGGCAGCGCTGGTCGATCTCGATCAGGAGTTCAAAGGGAGTCTGGGCTTCCGACATGCGGGCCTTGGCCTTCTTCTAGTTCTCGACAAGCTGAACCGGCTTAGCCGGCCAGGACCGCGTTAAGGGTTTTCAGCAACGTATCTTCATCGACCGGCTTGGTCAGATAGTCACGCGCGCCCTGACGTTTGCCCCAGACCTTATCGGTTTCCTGGTCCTTGGTGGTGACGATAATCACCGGAATGTGACTGGTGTCGGCATCTTTGGTCAGTTGACGGGTTGCCTGGAAGCCGTTGAGGCCGGGCATGACGATATCCATCAATACGGCGTCGGGCTTTTCCTGGCGAGCCAAAGCCACACCATCGGCGCCATTTTCAGCCTTGAGTACCTGATGGCCATGCTTTTCCAGCATAGCGGTCAGCTTGTACATCTCGGTCGGCGAGTCATCAACAATCAGAATACGAGCCATGGTGTTCCCCTATGGAATAGGCGTCACCGGCCTGAGGCCGGACGTCAGGATGCTTGCTCCACCGGGGTGAAGTCGGGCACGTGGGCCTTGATGGCGCCGAGCAGCTCTTCCTTGCTGAAAGGCTTGGTGAGGTACTGGTCGGACCCAACGATACGGCCCTTGGCCTTGTCGAACAGGCCGTCCTTGGAGGACAGCATGATCACCGGGGTGGATTTGAAAGCACTGTTATTCTTGATCAGGGCGCAGGTCTGATATCCATCGAGCCGCGGCATCATGATGTCGACAAAGATGATACTGGGATGGGTATCGGCGATCTTGGCCAGCGCATCGAAACCGTCGACCGCCGTAATAACGTCGCACCCCACTTTCTTCAGAAGAGTTTCCGCGGTACGACGAATCGTTTTCGAGTCGTCGATCACCATCACTCTCAAACCTTCGGAATGCTGTTCCATGTCTGCCCTACCATCGCCTCGGCGAGTCGTTGTTTTTTGCGCATATATCAGTACGCCAGAGGCCCTGCCACCGACGGCCTGCGACCCAATCGTCGGGCCTTTTTAGCACACCTACCGGACGCAATCCATAAGCCCCGGAAGCACAAGGTTTTTCCTTGACCGGAAACGCGACCGGAGCCACCCTGGCGCATCGTAATTTTGCTCCGGCAGCATCCCGCCACCGTCTATCCCACTTTCTTATGGAGGATTCCCAATGAGCGTTCGCCTCGGGATTGTCATGGACCCCATCGCAGGCATCTCCTTCAAGAAGGACAGCTCGCTGGCCATGTTGCTTGCCGCCCAGTCTCGTGGCTGGGAGCTGTTCTACATGGAGCAGCAGGATCTGTACCAGATCAAAAGCGAAGCCCGCGCGCGCATGCGCCGGATCGAAGTATTCAACGATCCCCAGCGCTGGTTCGAGCTGGCCGAGGAAATCGACACGCCGCTGTCCGAACTGAATGTGATCCTGATGCGCAAGGACCCGCCCTTCAACAGCGAGTACGTTTACGCAACCTATCTGCTGGAGCTTGCCGAGAAGACCGGCACCCTAGTGGTCAATCGCCCACAGAGCCTGCGTGATTGCAACGAGAAGTTCTTCGCCACCCAATTTCCACAATGCACGCCGCCGACTCTGGTGAGCCGACGCGCCGATATTCTGCGCGAGTTTGCTGAAGAGCAACGTGACATCATTCTCAAACCCCTGGACGAAATGGGCGGCGCCTCGATCTTTCGCCATCGCCAGGGAGACCCCAATCTCTCGGTGATCCTGGAGACCCTGACTCACCACGGCGCCCGCCAGATCATGGCGCAGCGTTATCTGCCGGAGATCAAGGACGGCGACAAGCGCATCCTGATGATCGATGGCGAACCCGTCCCCTATTGCCTCGCGCGCATCCCGGCAGCCGGAGAAACTCGCGGCAACCTCGCCGCCGGTGGTCGCGGAGTGGCCCAGCCGCTGTCGCCACGCGATTTCGAGATCGCCGCCGAAGTAGGCCCCGAGCTGCGCAAGCGGGGACTGCTGTTCGTCGGCCTGGATGTGATCGGTGATTACCTTACGGAAATCAACATCACCAGCCCGACCTGCATCCGCGAAATCGACAATGCCTTCGATACCCGCATCGGAGAGCGCCTGATGGATGCCATCGCCGAGAAACTGAAGGCCTGACCCTGCCGCACGATGCCACCGGGCGTCTCGCAAAGAGATGAACAGAGACGCCAAGGTGCAGCCTGGTTCATAGACTTTTGCGCATCCCCTCGGCAGACTGCGCGGCATTCCGAACTGACCTGACCGTGCGATGAACGCAGCCGCTAACTTGCCCGAACTTTCCACCACCGGCGTCCGACCGAGGGACAGGCTGGGCTTTACTCTTTTTCTCGCCGCCGCGATCCACGCAGCGCTGATCCTCGGCCTCGGCTTTACTTTCGCCGAGCCCAGCCAGGTCAGCAAAAGCCTGGAAGTGACGCTTTCCACCTTCAAGAGCGAAGAAAAGCCGAAGGACGCCGACTTCATCGCCCAGGACAACCAGCAAGGCAGCGGCACGCTGGAGCACAAGGCCGCGCCGAAGACTACCGAGCAGGCGATGTTCCAGGACAGCGAAATCAAGCGTGTCACGCCGCCCACCGCCCCGCCCCAGATGCAACCCAAGGAAACACCCAAGGCCGCGGTGGCGACCCGCGCACCGCAACCGCAGAAAACCCCGGTCAAGCGTGAAGAAACCAAGCCGGAACCTGAAGCGCGCCCTGCCCCCGTCTTCGACAGCGCCCAACTGTCTTCCGAGATCGCCAGCCTCGAGGCGCAACTGGCCCAGGAGCGCGAGCAGTACGCCAAGCGACCCAAGATCCACCGTCTGAATGCAGCCTCGACCATGCGGGACAAGGGCGCCTGGTACAAGGACGAATGGCGCAAGAAGGTCGAGCGGGTCGGCAACCTCAACTACCCTGAGGAAGCACGCCGGCAGCGCATCTATGGCAGCCTGCGCCTGCTGGTTTCCATCAATCGCGACGGCACACTGTATGAAGTCCAGGTTCTGGAGTCGTCCGGCCAGCCGATACTGGACCAGGCGGCATTGCGTATCGTGCGTCTCGCCGCGCCCTTTGCGCCGTTCAGCGGAGACCTCTCCGATATCGACCGCCTCGAGATCATCCGTACCTGGCGCTTCGAGCGCGGCGACCGTCTGTCGAGCAACTGAGACCGGGCCGAGGTACGCTCCGGCTTCCAGGCCCCGGCCACAGGCTTTAAGCTAACCGCCATGAAAAGCACCTCGCCTAGCTACCTCAAGCACCACTTTCTCATCGCCATGCCCCACATGGCCGACCCCAGCTTCGCGCAGACGGTCGCCTACCTGGTCGACCACAACGAGCAGGGCGCCATGGGCCTGGTGATCAATCGGCCCAGCGGCCTGAATCTCGCCGACGTGATGGAACAACTGCGCCCGGACTTCGACGCATCCCCGGCCTGCCAGAACATTCCCATCTTTTCCGGCGGCCCGGTGCAGACCGACCGTGGCTTCGTCCTGCATCCCACCGGACAGAGCTACCAGGCCACCCTGGAGCTGGGCGAGCTGTCGCTTTCCACCTCGCAGGACATTCTGCTCGCCATTGCCGACGGGCAGGGTCCCAGGCGCAGCCTGATCGCACTTGGCTATGCCGGCTGGGAAGCCGGCCAACTGGAAGCCGAACTGGTCAGCAATGCCTGGCTGACCTGTCCGGCCGATCTGTCGATTCTCTTCGATACCCCTGCCGAACAGCGCCTCGAAGCGGCAGCGTCCCACCTGGGCATCAACCTCAGCCTACTGACCGCTCAGGCCGGCCACGCATGAGCGCCCCACGACTGCTGCTTGGTTTCGACTACGGCACCAAGCAGATCGGCGTAGCGGTCGGCCAGGCGGTCACCGGGCAAGCCCGCGAACTGTGCGTGCTGAAAGCGCAGAACGGCGTACCGGACTGGCAAAAGGTGGAAGCGTTGATTCGCGAATGGCAGCCGGACGCCATCGTCGTCGGCCTGCCGCTGAACATGGATGGCACCCCCAGCGACATGAGCGAGCGTGCGGAGAAGTTCGCCCGCCGCCTGCACGGCCGCTTCAATCTGCCCGTACACACCCACGACGAACGGTTGACCACCTTCGAAGCCAAAGGCCAGCGCCTGGCCCAGGGCCAGCGGGGCGGTTACCGCGAGCGTCCGGTGGATGCCCTGGCGGCAGCACTATTGCTGGAAGGCTGGCTCGCCGAACACAGCAACGGTTGACCAGCAGCAGTCTTTCGACCGACGAAGCCTTTATCATGCGAGGGCACGCCGCGCCCGACCCAAGGAGAGCCCATGACATTGCCGATTCCCGCCGAACTGCTGCCTGGGATGGCCACCGCACTGAAAACGCACCTGGCCAACCGCAAGATCACCGAGCCCCGTTTCATCGGCATCCGCACCGGCGGCGTCTGGGTCGCCCAGGCTCTGTTGGACACCCTTGGCAGCCAGGAGCCGCTGGGCAGCCTGGACGTGTCGTTCTACCGCGACGATTTTACCCGCAACGGCCTGCATCCGCAGGTGAAGCCCTCGGCCCTGCCCTTCGAGATCGAAGACCAGCACCTGGTACTGATCGATGACGTATTGATGAGCGGCCGCACCATTCGCGCCGCGCTCAACGAACTGTTCGATTATGGCCGGCCCGCCAGCGTAACCCTCGTCTGCCTGCTGGATCTCAATGCCCGTGAGCTGCCGATCCGTCCCGACGTGGTCGGCGCCACCCTGTCGCTCGGCGAGGATGAGAGAGTAAAATTGCTCGGTCCGACGCCGCTCACCCTCGAGCTTCAGACCCTCGCCCCCGCCGACCATTGAAAGAGTCCCCGCGATGACGCCGACCGACGCCAAGCGCCCGCTGCAGCTCAACGACCAGGGCCAGCTGCGCCACTTCCTCTCGCTCGACGGCCTGCCCCGCGAGCTGCTGACCGAAATCCTCGATACCGCCGATTCCTTCCTGGAAATCGGCACCCGCGCCGTGAAAAAGGTCCCTCTGCTGCGCGGCAAGACGGTGTGCAACGTGTTCTTCGAGAACTCGACACGCACCCGCACCACCTTCGAGCTGGCAGCCCAGCGCCTGTCCGCCGACGTGATCACGCTCAACGTGTCCACGTCCTCCACCAGCAAGGGCGAGACGCTCTTCGACACGCTGCGCAACCTGGAAGCCATGGCCGCCGACATGTTCGTCGTCCGTCATGCCGATTCCGGCGCGGCGCACTTCATCGCCGAGCATGTTTGCCCCGACGTGGCAATCATCAACGGCGGCGACGGCCGTCATGCGCACCCGACCCAGGGCATGCTCGACATGCTCACCATTCGCCGGCACAAGGGCAGCTTCGAGAATCTCTCGGTGGCCATCGTCGGCGACATCCTGCATTCCCGGGTCGCCCGCTCGAACATGCTGGCGCTGAAAACCCTGGGCTGCCCGGATATTCGCGTGATCGGTCCGAAGACACTGCTGCCCATCGGCATCGAGCAATATGGCGTCCGCGTTTTCACCGACCTCGCCGAGGGGCTCAAGGACGTTGACGTGGTGATCATGCTGCGCCTGCAACGGGAGCGTATGCAGGGCGGCCTGCTGCCCAGCGAGGGCGAGTTCTACCGACTCTATGGCCTGACCACCGCGCGTCTCGCACTGGCCAAGCCGGAGGCGTTGGTCATGCACCCGGGGCCGATCAACCGCGGCGTGGAGATCGAGTCCGCGGTGGCCGACGGCCCACAGTCGGTGATCCTCAACCAGGTCACCTACGGCATCGCGATCCGCATGGCGGTCCTGTCCATGGCCATGAGCGGCCAGGCCGCACAACGTCAACTGAATCAGGAAGCCGAGGAGCAGAACTGATGCGAACCCAGATTCTCGGCGCCCGCGTCATCGACCCTGCCAGCGGCCTGGACCAGCTCGCCAATCTCTATCTGGAGGGCGGCAAGATCATCTCGATTGGCCAGGCGCCGGCCGGTTTCGAAGCCGACCGCACCATCGATGCCTCCGGACTGATCGTCGCTCCCGGGCTGGTCGACCTTTCCGTCGCCCTGCGCGAGCCGGGCTACAGCCGCAAGGGCAATATTGCCAGCGAAACCCTGGCCGCGGCGGCAGGAGGCGTTACCAGCCTGTGCTGCCCGCCACTGACCCGCCCGATCCTGGATACGCCGGCGGTCGCCGAACTGATCCTCGACCGGGCGCAGGAAGCCGGCCATACCAAGGTGTTCCCCATCGGTGCCCTGAGCAAAGGCTTGGCAGGCGAGCAACTGGCCGAACTGGTCGCTCTGCGCGATGCCGGCTGCGTGGCCTTCGGCAACGGCCTGAACAACTTCGCCAACAACCGCACCCTGCGCCGTGCGCTGGAGTACGCGGCCACTTTCCAGTTGACCGTGGTCTTCCACTCCCAGGACGCCTCTCTCGCGGAAGGCGGCCTTGCCCATGAAGGCCCCACCGCCGGCTTCCTCGGCCTTGCCGGCATTCCCGAAACGGCGGAAACCGTGGCCTTGGCCCGCGATCTGCTGCTGGTCGAGCAGACCGGCGTACGCGCCCACTTCAGTCAACTGACCAGCGCGCGCGGCGCCCAGATGATCGCCGATGCCCAGGCCCGCGGGCTGCCGGTGACCGCCGACGTGGCGCTTTATCAACTCATCCTGACCGACGAGACACTGGAAGGCTTTTCCAGCCTCTACCACGTCCAACCGCCGCTGCGTACCCGTGCGGACCGCGATGGACTGCGCGAGGCGGTGAAAAGCGGGGTGATCCAGGCCATCGCCAGTCACCACCAGCCCCATGAAGCAGATGCCAAGCTGGCCCCGTTCGGTGCGACCGAACCCGGTATCAGCAGCGTCGAACTGCTGTTGCCGCTGGCAATGACCCTGGTGGAGGACGGCCTGCTCGACCTGCCGACCCTGCTGATGCGGCTCACCGCCGGCCCGGCGAAAGCCCTGCGCCTGCCTGCCGGCCGCCTCGCCGCCGGCGCACCGGCCGATCTCGTTCTGTTCGACCCCAACGCCTCCACACTGGCCGGGGAAGCCTGGTACTCCAAAGGCGAAAACTGCCCGTTCATCGGTCATTGCCTGCCGAGCAATGTGCGCTACACCTTGGTGGACGGTCGCATCAGCTACCAGGCCGAATAGCCGGCAAGGTAACGAAACGGCTCATTCGCGACAGGATACCTGCAGTGAATGAGCCCCCTTTCTCGAATCAGCCACGCCCTGCGTTACGCTCGGATACCTGTTCGTTCAGGGTCCAGAAGTCATACAGCACGCCCAGCATGAAAAGGCCGCCGGTGAACAGGTAGAGGATCCCGGTGATCCACTTGCCCTGGTACATCCGGTGCACGCCGAAGACCCCGAGGAAGGTCAGCAGAATCCAGGCCACGTTATAGTCCAGGCCGCCTGCGGTGTAACGCTGGTCAGCCTCCCGGTCCATCGAAGGGATCAGGAACAGGTCGATGATCCAGCCGACGAACAACAAGCCAAGGGTAAAGAACCAGATCGTCCCCGTGACGGGTTTGCCGTAGTAGAAACGGTGCGAACCGAGAAAGCCGAAGATCCACAGCAGGTAACCGATGGCCTTGCTATGGGTGTCCTGGGTCTGCATGACTGCCTCCTGCAGTGTTGGAACGATGGATCGACAAGCGGCACGGAGTTTCGCCAACCGGCCGCCAGAACGGAGCGAGCACCATAACAGAGCGGCTGAAGCGATCAAGGCTCGTACGGCAACGGCATTTTTTCGCGCGAAGCAGACAACCCACCCCCGTTTCGAATCGACGAATGGGCCGTTGGGGCTAAAAAAACCTGTTATAAAGTTGCGCGAATTTTGACCAAGCCCGTACTTATGCGTTTCTTCATCCTGACAGGTCTGCTTGCCTGCCTGCTTCTGCCGCCAATGGCAGGGGCGACCAACCGCCATAAGCTGCTGCATCCCGCGGACTCGGTGCATCTCGCGGCGCGCCAGAGCAGCGATGTATTGAGCCGTGCCGTGAACAGTCTCGGTACGCCTTATCGCTGGGGCGGCACCACGCCCGAGAAAGGTTTCGACTGCAGCGGACTGGTGAAATATGCCTTCGGCGAGATCGACGACGTCGAGCTGCCGCGCACTTCCAGCGCCATGGCCAGGTCCGGCGGAAAACAGGTCTCGCGCAACCAACTGCAACCAGGCGATCTGCTGTTCTTCAGGCTGAGAAGCCGCCGTATCGATCACGTGGCCATCTACCTGGGCGGCGACCGCTTCATCCATGCACCGCGCCGCGGAAAGGCCGTGAGCATCGACACCCTGGAGAAGCCCTTCTGGAAGCGTCACTACGTCATGGCGAAACGCGTACTGCCCGCCATCCCGGTGGATGAGCCGGCGCTGACCTCGCGTTGACTCGATGATTCCACGGCGCCCGACCGACAATGGGCGCCGTTCGGCCCGTCAGCGGAAGCGCCGCCCCGGATCCTCTTCACTGACCTCCAGGCTCAAACCCTGGCTAATGCTGGTCAGGTGATCGCCGTCCGTTTCCGAACCCAGCTTGATCATCAGACGCAGGTCGTTGGCCGAGTCGGCGTGGGCCAGTGCGTCTTCGTAGGTGATTTCGCCCTGGGTATAGAGCTGGTAGAGCGCCTGGTCGAAGGTCTGCATACCCTGCTCGGTGGAGCGCTTCATCAACCCCTTGAGTTCGTGTACTTCGCCCTTGCGGATCAGGTCGGCGGCCAGCGGGGTATTGATCAGCACCTCGATCACTGCACGACGACCCTTGCCATCCGGAGTCGGGATCAGTTGCTGGGCAACGATCGCCTTGAGGTTCAGCGAGAGGTCCATCCAGACCTGCTGCTGACGATCAGCCGGGAAGAAGTTGATGATGCGGTCCAGCGCCTGGTTCGCGTTGTTGGCGTGCAGGGTCGCCAGGCACAGGTGACCAGTCTCGGCGAAGGCCACCGCATAGTCCATGGTTTCGCGGGTACGCACCTCACCAATCAGGATCACGTCGGGCGCCTGGCGCAGGGTGTTCTTCAGCGCCACTTCGAAAGACTCGGTATCGATACCGACTTCGCGCTGGGTGACGATGCAGTTCTGGTGCTGGTGGATGTATTCGATCGGGTCTTCGATGGAGATGATGTGGCCGCTGCTGTTCTTGTTACGGTAGCCGATCATCGCCGCCAGCGAGGTGGACTTACCGGTACCCGTGGCACCGACGAACAGCACCAGACCGCGCTTGGTCATCGCCAGTTTTTTCAGCACGTCCGGTAACTTGAGGTCTTCCAGCGTCGGGATGTTGGTCTCGATGCGACGCAGTACCATACCCGCGAGGTTGCGCTGATAGAAGGCGCTGACCCGGAAACGGCCGATGCCGCGTGCGCTGATGGCGAAGTTGCACTCATGATTCTCGGTGAATTCGCGACGCTGCTGCTCGTTCATCACCCCATGCACGGTTTCCCGGGTCTGCTCGGGGGACATAGCGTTCTTGGTCACCGGCATGATCTTGCCGTTCACCTTCATCGACGGCGGCACACCGGCGGTGATGAAAAGATCGGAACCACCCTTTTCCACCATCAGGCGCAGCAGCTTCTCGAATTCCATAGGTTTCTCGCCTAGCTGTTTGGTTGCTGTTCACCGCAACGTTCTTCCCGTCGGCTCGTTGCCGATGAGCGCCCTGCGGCAGGGGAAGCGGGCGCGCCGCCTCCGGTCAGAAGTTCTCCGGCGCCTTCGCCTTCTCGCGGGCAGCCTCGCGGCTGACCAGGCCCTTGGCGACCAGGTTCTTCAGGCACATGTCGAGCGTCTGCATGCCTAGGGAGCCGCCGGTCTGGATCGACGAGTACATCTGCGCGACCTTGTCTTCGCGGATCAGGTTACGGATCGCCGGGGTACCGATCATGATCTCGTGGGCCGCAACCCGGCCACCGCCGATCTTCTTCAGCAGCGTCTGGGAAATTACCGCTTGCAACGACTCGGAGAGCATCGAGCGAACCATCGACTTTTCCTCGGCGGGGAACACGTCGACCACCCGGTCGATGGTCTTGGCCGCGGAGGTGGTGTGCAGGGTACCGAATACCAGGTGACCGGTTTCCGCGGCGGTCAGCGCCAGTCGGATGGTTTCCAGGTCACGCATCTCACCCACCAGAATGATGTCCGGGTCTTCCCGGAGTGCCGAGCGCAGGGCTTCGGAGAAGCCCAGGGTGTCGCGATGCACCTCGCGCTGGTTGACCAGGCACTTCTTCGATTCGTGAACGAATTCGATCGGGTCTTCGATGGTCAGGATGTGGTGGTACTTGGTGTTGTTCAGGTAGTCGAGCATCGCCGCCAAGGTGGTGGACTTGCCCGAACCGGTGGGGCCGGTCACCAGCACAAGGCCGCGCGGCACGTCGGTGATCTTCTTGAACACTTCGCCCATGCCCAGGTCTTCCATGCTCAGGACCTTGGAAGGAATGGTCCGGAACACCGCGCCCGCGCCACGGTTCTGATTGAAGGCGTTGACCCGGAAACGTGCCACGCCGGGGACTTCGAAGGAGAAGTCGGTCTCCAGGAACTCCTCGTAATCCTTGCGCTGCTTGTCGTTCATGATGTCGTAGATCAGCGCGTGAACCTGCTTGTGATCCATGGCGGGCAGGTTGATCCGGCGCACATCGCCGTCGACGCGGATCATCGGCGGCAGACCGGCAGAGAGATGCAGGTCCGAAGCGCCTTGCTTGGCGCTGAAGGCAAGCAACTCGGTGATATCCATTGGGACTCCCCAAAAACAGGCAAGCAGGTAGAATGCCGAACCCAGACGGGCTGGCCGCTAGAGCGCAGGTAATGTCCACGATAGCAAAGAATATTGCAAAGGTCGGAGCTCGCATCCGTGAGGCGGCGCAAGCCTCGCAACGTGATTTTTCGACTATCGGTCTGCTCGCCGTGAGCAAGACCAAGCCCGCCGCCGCCATCCGCGAAGCCTACGCCGCGGGTTTGCGCGATTTTGGCGAAAACTACCTGCAGGAAGCCCTGGGCAAGCAGCAGGAACTCACCGATCTCGACCTCTGCTGGCACTTTATAGGTCCCATCCAGTCGAACAAGACCCGGGCCATCGCCGAACATTTCTCCTGGGTACACTCCGTGGATCGCCTGAAGATCGCTCAGCGCCTGTCCGAACAGCGACCCGCGCAGTTGCCCCCGCTCAACGTCTGCCTGCAAGTGAACGTCAGCGGCGAAGCCAGCAAGTCCGGCTGCGCTCCCGAAGAACTGCCCAACCTGGCCACCGCCGTCGCGCACCTGCCGCGACTCAGGCTGCGCGGCCTGATGGCGATTCCCGAGCCCACCGACGACACAGCCGCCCAGCATGCCGCCTTCGCCCGCCTGCGCGAACTGCAACAGGCCTTGAATATGCCGCTGGACACCCTATCCATGGGAATGAGCCACGATCTCGAGGCCGCCATCGCCGAAGGCGCGACCTGGGTCCGCATCGGCACCGCACTCTTCGGTGAGCGCGACTACGGCCGCGTCCCGCCACAGAATCCATAAAAGGAAGCCTTTATATGAGCACACCCCGCATTGCCTTCGTTGGCGCCGGCAACATGGCCGCCAGCCTGATCGGCGGCCTGCGTGCCCAGGGCGTCGACGCAGCCCTGCTGCGCGCCAGCGATCCGGGCGCCGAACAACGCGCACGCATTTCCGCCGAACACGGAATCGAGGTATTCGCCGATAACGCTGACGCCGTGAGCGGAGCCGATGTGGTGGTGCTGTCGATCAAGCCGCAGGTCATGAAAACCGTCTGCCAAGCCCTGGCACCGAGCCTGCGCGATGGACAACTGATCGTCTCGATCGCTGCCGGCATCACTTGCGCCAGCCTGGAGAACTGGCTGGGCAACGACCGCCCCATCGTGCGCTGCATGCCGAACACCCCCGCCTTGTTGCGCGAAGGCGCCAGCGGGTTGTACGCCAATGCCAACGTGTCCGCCGTGCAACGCGAACAGGCCGAGCAGTTGCTCTCGGCGGTCGGATTGGCGCTGTGGCTGGACGAGGAACACCTGATCGACGCGGTTACCGCCGTTTCCGGCAGCGGTCCCGCCTATTTCTTCCTGCTGGTCGAAGCGATGATCGCCGCCGGCGAAAAACTCGGCCTGCCGCACGAAACCGCCGCCCGCCTGACCCAGCAGACCGCCCTCGGCGCTGCGCGGATGGTGATCGGCAGCGACGTGGACGCCGCCGAATTGCGCCGCCGCGTCACCTCGCCGGCCGGCACCACCGAGGCGGCGATCAAGACGTTCCAGGCCGGCGGTTTCGAAGCCCTGGTCGAGCAGGCGCTTGGCGCCGCTGCACGCCGCTCCGCCGAGCTGGCCGAACAATTGGGTCAATAGGAGCCTCGCATGTCCGGATTCGCCGAAGCCCTCATCTATGTCATCCAGACGCTGGGCAGCCTGTATCTGCTGATCGTCCTGCTGCGCTTCATCCTGCAACTGGTCCGCGCCGACTTCTACAATCCGCTCAGCCAGTTCATCGTCCGCGCCACCCAGCCGTTGCTGCGCCCGATGCGACGGGTGATTCCCAGTTTCGCGGGGCTCGACCTGTCTTCGTTGCTGCTGGCGGTGCTGATCCAACTGCTGCTGATGGTCGTCACCCTGGTCCTGATGGGCTACGGCGTGGGCGGGTACCTGCTGCAACTGCTGGTCTGGTCGATCATTGCGGTCACCTCGCTGTTCCTCAAGGTGTTCTTCTTCGCCCTGATCGTCAGCGTCATCCTGTCCTGGGTCGCGCCCAGCAGCTACAATCCGGCCGCCCAACTGGTGAACCAGATCTGCGAACCCCTGCTGGCGCCGTTCCGCCGGATACTGCCGAACCTCGGCGGCCTGGATATCTCGCCGATCTTCGCCTTCATCGCGATCAACCTCATCGACCGCTTCGTGCTGGGGAACCTCGCGGTGATGACCGGCATGCCGAGAATCCTCAGCCCGTTCCTCTGATGAGCTATTTCCGCTGGGATGGCGAGGACCTGATCCTCGACTGCCACCTGCAGCCCAAGGCGAGCCGCGACGAGTTCGCCGGGCTGCACGGTGAGCGCCTGAAAATCCGCCTCACCGCCCCGCCGGTGGAAGGCAAGGCCAACGCCCACCTGCTGGCATTCCTCGGTATGGCCTTCGGTGTCGCCAAGAGCCAGGTCCGCCTGGAGAGCGGCGAACTGAACCGGCAGAAGCGAGTGCGCATCCTGTCGCCGAAGCAACTGCCCGACCTGCCCGGACTGACCATTCGTTCCCCTTGACCAACCATAAGGCGGGACTGTGATGTATCCGAATTGACGCAAAACGCATCCATCGCATAATTGCCGGCACGTCAGAAGTGGCTTTTCGCCTCTTCATCGTTGCCTTTCAAGGCAAGGCGACATGCCTCATGTCGCTGGCGACACCCTTTGGACGATACCCATAACCACCCGCGGGATGCGCAGCGAGAGGAAAGAATCGGATGAGCATGGAACGTCTTGGCCAGCAGGTCGATGCCTACGTCGGCTGGAAGCGCGAGCTCATGCGGGAGATCACCCGCTACCGCAGTTGGTTGGCGAACAACCGGCTCAGTTCCGAAGCGGTGGAGGCCAAGCTCGAACGGGCCCTGCGCCTGCTGCGCACGGACCACATCACCCTGGCCTTCATCGGTGAGTTCTCCCGCGGCAAGACCGAGCTGATCAACAGCCTGTTCTTCTCCGGCTACGGCCAGCGCATGCTGCCGTCGCAGGCCGGGCGCACCACCATGTGCCCCACCGAACTCCTGTTCGACCCGCGCTCCGAGCGCTCCTATATCCGCCTGCTGCCGATCGAGACGCGCGTCTCCGACGCCAGCATGGCGCAGTTCAAGCGCATTCCCCGGCATTGGGTGAACATCCCGCTCGACCCCAGCGACCCGGACAACATGGTCCAGGCCTTCGCCCAGGTCGCCAAGACCAAGCCAATGGCGGTGGAGCAGGCGATCCAGCTCGGCTTCCATCCGGACATGCTGGAGAGCGCCGGCAAACCGGGCCAGGTACTGGTACCGGCCTGGCGCCATGCCATCGTCAACTTCGACCACCCGCTGCTGCGCCAAGGCTTGCGCATTCTCGACACCCCCGGCCTGAACGCCCTGGGCAGCGAGCCCGAGCTGACCCTGTCGATGCTGCCCGCCGCCCAGGCGATCATCTTCCTGCTGGCTGCCGACACCGGCGTCACGGCCAGCGACATGGCGATCTGGCAACAACACATTCGCCAGCTCGACGAGGATACCCAGACCAGCCTGTTCGCCGTCCTGAACAAGATCGACGTGCTCTGGGACGACCTGGCCGGCGAAGCCTTCGTGCAGAACGCCATCCAGCAGGTCCAGGCCACCACCGCCCAGCAGCTCGGCATCGCCCCCGAGGATGTCCTGCCGCTGTCGGCCAAGCAGGCGCTGCTGGCCAAGGTCCGCCGCGATCCGGCGCTGCTCGAGCGCAGCCAGATGGCCACGCTCGAACATCTGCTCTGCGAACGCATCGTCGCGCAGAAGGAGCGGCTGCTCGAGGAACAGGTGGTCCGCCAGGTGCTCAACCTGCTGCAGAACAGCCAGCACGTGCTCAACCTGCGCCTGGAGAAGGTCCGCGAGCAGCGCAACCTGCTCGACAACCAGCGCCAGGACAACGGCCAACTGCTGTTCGAACTGACCGCCCGGACCAAGGACGACCACAGCCTGCACCACAAGCGACTGCTCGGCCTGAAGACCAACCAGCGGCTGCTCAAGCGCCAGGGCGACCTGCTGCGCGCCGCGGTACGCAGCGAGCGCCTGGAAAACCATCTGCGCAAGGTCCGGCGGAACCTGACCGGAAGCTGGACGACACTCGGCATCAACCAGGCGATCCTGCACTTCTTCCGCTCGGTGGAAGCCGACTTGCACACCCTCGAACACGAGGCCGAGATGGCCAACAAGATGGTCGCCGCCATCTACCGCCGGCACAACGAGGAGAACCCGCTGCACGGCATCGACGCTCCGCAGTTCGATGTGCGGCGCTACCTGCGCGAACTCAAGCACCTGCAAGCCAAGGCCGACCAGTTCCGCCTGCACGTGAAGACCCTGCTCACCGAGCAGCGCACCCTGACCCGCCGTTTCTTCGCCACCCTGGTGCAGGAAGTCATGGGCCTGCACCAACGCCTGCGCCTGGCTGCCGGACAGTGGGCCAACGATGCACTGATGCCGCTGATGCAGCACACCCTGGAGCACAAGCAACTGCTCGAGGCCCACATGCTGCAGCTCAAGTCCCTGGCCCAGGACACCCAGCAGGCGCAAAAGCGCAGCCAACTGCTGGCTCGCTACGCCAGCGACCTGGAACAGCAGCTGACCCAGGCCAACGAAATGCTGCGTGTCCTGCGCCGACCGGCGCCGATCCAGCGCCAAGGCAAGGTGGTCAGCCTGCATCCGGCCGCCTGGCAGGCAACCGCCGTCGACCAGGTCTGATACGGCGGTTCCGCACCCGTTGCGGAACCGCCCCGTCTTCATCTTCCAGCGCGTCGGACAACCCGCTTCGATTGAGGGTGAATTGCCGCGCGCTTCCCATTAGACTTTGGCGCCTCCTTTCAGCGAGAGCAGGGTTCGATGCCCACGTCTTTTCCAGAAGATTCCGTCGGACTGGTCACTCCACAGTCGATCCGTTTCAGCGAGCCGCTGGCGCTGGCCTGCGGGCGCAGCCTGGCCGAGTACGAACTGGTCTACGAAACCTACGGTGAACTCAACGCCGCACGCAGCAACGCGGTGCTAATCTGCCACGCCCTGTCCGGCCATCACCATGCCGCCGGCTACCACAGCCCCGACGACCGCAAGCCGGGCTGGTGGGATAGCTGCATCGGGCCGGACAAGCCCATCGACACGCGCAAATTCTTCGTCGTCAGCCTGAACAACCTGGGCGGCTGCAACGGCTCTACCGGCCCGTCCAGCACCAACCCCGCCACCGGCAAGTCCTATGGCGCCGACTTCCCGGTCGTCACCGTGGAAGACTGGGTGCACAGCCAGGCTCGCCTGGCCGATGCCCTCGGCATCCAGCAATGGGCGGCGGTGGTCGGTGGCAGCCTCGGAGGCATGCAGGCGCTGCAGTGGACCATCAGCTACCCGGAGCGCGTCCGGCACTGCCTGGCCATTGCCTCGGCGCCCAAGCTATCGGCACAGAACATCGCCTTCAACGAAGTGGCGCGGCAGGCAATCCTGTCCGATCCGGAGTTCCACGGCGGCCATTTCCAGGAGAAAGGCGTGATTCCCAAGCGCGGCCTGATGCTGGCGCGCATGGTCGGGCACATCACTTACCTGTCCGACGACGCCATGGGCGAGAAATTCGGCCGCGGGCTGAAGAGCGACAAGCTCAACTACGACTTCCACAGCGTGGAATTCCAGGTGGAAAGCTACCTACGCTACCAAGGTGAGGAGTTTTCCGGGCGTTTCGACGCCAATACCTACCTGCTGATGACCAAGGCCCTCGACTACTTCGACCCGGCCGCCGCCCATGACGGCGACCTGGCCAAAACGCTGAGCGCGGCCAAGGCCGACTTCTGTGTGATGTCCTTTACCACCGACTGGCGCTTCTCGCCGCAGCGCTCGCGGGAAATCGTCGACGCCCTGCTCGCCGCGCGGAAAAACGTCTGCTACCTGGAAATCGACGCCCCGCAGGGCCACGACGCCTTCCTCATGCCGATCCCGCGCTACCTGCAGGCGTTCGGCAGCTACATGAACCGGATTCTGGTGTAACCCTATGCGAGCCGACCTGGACATCATCCAAGACTGGATTCCCACCGGCAGCCGGGTGCTCGACCTCGGCTGCGGCAAGGGCGAACTGCTGGCCTGGCTGCGCGACCACAAGCAGGTCAGCGGCTACGGCCTGGAGATCGACGCGGACAACATCGCCGAATGCATCGCCAAGGGCGTGAACGTCATCGAACAGAACCTGGACGAAGGCCTGGGCAACTTCGCCGACAACAGCTTCGATGTGGTGGTGATGACCCAGTCGCTGCAAGCCCTGCGCTACCCGGACAAGGTACTGGCGGAAATGCTTCGCGTCGGTCGCCAGTGCATCATCACCTTCCCCAACTTCGGTCACTGGCGCTGCCGCTGGTACCTGGCGAGCAAGGGCCGGATGCCGGTATCCGAATTCCTGCCGTATACCTGGTACAACACGCCCAACATCCACTTCTGCACCTTCGAGGATTTCGAGCGGCTGTGCCGGGAAATGCGCGTCAAGGTACTCGACCACCTCGCGGTGGACCGCGAGCACCGGCATAACTGGGCCAGCCGGCTATGGCCTAATCTATTAGGTGAGATCGGCATCTACCGCGTCAGCGGTCCCGCCGCGTCGGATCTGCAGATTGCCGTCTGAGCCGCCTGCCGCCTCAAGGAGAATCCCCATGCGTCGCATCGCCCTCTTCCTCCTCACCCTCTGCCTCGCTGTGCCGGCCTTTGCCGAGCGCAAGCAGAGCTTCGGTGATCTGGATGTCCACTACAGCGCCTTCAACTCCAGCTTCCTCCAGCCCGACATCGCCGCAGCCGCCGGCCTGACCCGCAGCAAGAGCCAGGGCGTGCTCAACGTCGCTGTGCTCAAGGCCGGCAAGGCCAGCGCCGCTCAGGTCAGCGGCCAGGTGAAGAACTTGCTCGGACAGGTCACGCCACTGAGCTTCAAGCAAGTCACCGAAGGCGAGGCCATCTACTACCTCGCCCAATTCCCGCTCGGCTCCCGCGAAATGCTCAGCTTCACGCTCAACGTGCAGAGCGCCGGCGGGCAGCCGTATACGTTCAGTTTCGACCAGGAAGTGTTTCCAGACGAATGATGCCCTTCAAGGAACTGGTGCTGGCCAGCCATAACGCCGGCAAACTCAAGGAGCTGCAGGCCATGCTCGGCGACGCCGTGCGGGTGCGCTCCGTTGGTGAATTCAGCGACGTGGAGCCGGAAGAAACCGGCCTTTCCTTCGTCGAGAACGCCATCCTCAAGGCCCGTCACGCGGCCAGGATCTCCGGCCTGCCGGCGCTGGCCGACGATTCCGGCCTGGCGGTGGACGCCCTTGGCGGTGCGCCGGGCATCTACTCGGCACGCTATGCCGATGGTGCCGGCGATGCGGCGAACAACGCCAAGCTGCTGGAAGCGCTGAGAGACGTCCCGGATGCCGAACGCGGCGCCCAGTTCGTCTGCGCCCTGGCGCTGCTCCGGCACGCCGAGGACCCGTTGCCGATCCTGTGCGAAGGTCTCTGGCACGGCTCCATCCTGCACGAAGCGCGCGGCAGCAACGGCTTCGGCTACGACCCGCTGTTCTGGGTCCCCGAACGCGATTGCTCCAGCGCCGAGCTGGATTCCAGCACAAAGAACCAGCTGAGCCACCGCGCCCGCGCCATGGCACAGTTACGCCAGCGGTTGGGGTTATGACCCCAGCGGCAAACGGCAAGCCCCAAGCCGCGGGGGAGAGCGACTCCGAGCGCTTGCAGCTTTCGGCTTGCCGCTTTGCGCTACCCCCTCTGGCGTTGTACGTGCATATCCCCTGGTGCGTGCGTAAGTGCCCTTATTGCGACTTCAACTCCCATGCCGCCGGCCCCGAGTTGCCGGAAGAGGCCTATGTCGACGCCTTGCTCGCCGATCTCGATGCCGATCTGTCGCAGGTTCACGACCGTCGGCTGACCTCGATCTTCTTCGGCGGCGGCACGCCCAGCCTGTTTTCCGCGAAGGCGCTGGGCCGATTGCTGGAAGGCGTCGAGCGGCGGGTGGCCTTCGAGGACGATATCGAGATCACCCTGGAAGCCAACCCGGGCACCTTCGAGCAGGCCAAGTTCCGCGATTACCGGGCACTGGGTATCAACCGGTTGTCCATCGGCATCCAGAGCTTTCAGGAAGACAAGCTGAAAGCGCTGGGCCGCATCCATGACGGCGGCGAAGCGATCCGCGCGGCGGACATGGCGCGCCAGGCCGGCTTCGATAACTTCAACCTGGACCTCATGCACGGCCTGCCCGGCCAGAGCCTCGACGAAGCCCTGGCCGACCTGCGCCAAGCCATCGCCCTAGCGCCCACCCACCTGTCCTGGTACCAGCTCACCCTGGAGCCGAACACCCTGTTCTGGAGCCAACCGCCCCAATTACCCGAGGACGACATCCTCTGGGACATCCAGGAAGCCGGACAGGCCCTGCTGGCCGCCGAGGGCTACGCCCAGTACGAAGTCTCCGCCTACGCCCGGGACGGCCGGCGCGCCCGGCACAACCTGAACTACTGGACCTTCGGCGACTTCCTCGGCATCGGCGCCGGTGCCCACGCCAAGCTGAGCGATCCGCACGGCCGCATCCTGCGCACCTGGAAAACCCGCTTGCCGAAGGACTACCTCAACCCGGAGAAACCGTTCCAGGCAGGCGAACGCCTGCTCGAACGCGACGAATTGCCGTTCGAATTCCTGATGAACGTCCTGCGCCTCACCGAGGGTGTTCCCGCGGCGCTCTTCACCCAGCGCACCGGGCTGCCCCTGGCCGAACTGGACAAGGCCCGCCATGAAGCCGAAACCCGTGGCCTGCTCCAGACCGACCCGCAGCGGCTGACCGCCACCCGCGAAGGTCAACTGTTCCTCAACGATCTCCTTCAATTCTTCCTGCCCTGACCGCCTAAGGACGCCGCATGGATCTGCTACTGGACCTGATCGCCACCCTGTCGCGCTGGAGCCGCGGCCATCTGCACGACATTTCCCTGGCCATCCTCGCCACCCTGATGGTGCTGTTCGGCCCCGGCCTGAACACCTGGATGCAGCAACGCATCGGCAGCCTCAACTTCATTTTCCGCACCCTGATCTTCGTGCTGTTCTGCGCGCTGGCCTACGGCATGCTGCTGATCTTCCTCACCCCCTGGCTAGCCAAGGGGCTGGGTTATTTCAATAACTACACCCTGGCGCCGGTCCTGCTACTAGTCTTCTTCCTGATCGGAGTGATCGCCGATCGCAGCTGACTCCCATCCGGACCGCCAAGACCGGCACACACGGCTTCGGGTCAGCCCTCGCGGAGGACATACGCCATGAAGCCGATCAAGCACCTGTACCTGTATTTCCACGATGGCCAGCGACTGGCCCTGCGCTTTCCCGGCACCGCCAGCGACCCGGTGGAAATCGCCCGCGGCCTGAGCCGGCAACTGGAGTCGCCGTTTCTCAGCATCGCGGTGGATGGCGACCTGATGCTGATTCCCCGGGAAAGCATCAAGTACCTGCAGATCAGCCCGGCGCCGCCCGTGTTGCCGGATGCGACCATTCTCGGCGCCCAACTGATCGTCTGACGACCCAGCCATGGACATCGGCGCCCGCGGCTGGCGCCGAACAGGCATAATGCGCCTGTCCATCGGGCCAGATTTCCATGAGTAAAGTCTTATCCCATTCGCAGCGCCCGCGCTGGCGCAGCCTCGCCCTGCTGACCCTGTTGCTGGCGCCGCTGCTCTGGCCACTGCAGCACCTCGCCGAGCGCTACTACAGCGACGAGCTGATCCAGCAGAACAGCCAGACCCTGGACCTCTACGTCGCCAATCTGCTCGGCACCCTGCGCCGCTACGAAGTGCTGCCGCAGATCCTCGGCGACCTCCCCGCCCTGCGCAGCGCCCTGCTCCAGCCCGACGACCCGGCCACACTGAATGCCGCGAATCGCCTGCTCAAGCGCGTGCGCGGCCAGACCGGTGCCGACGTCATCTACCTGATGGACAACCGCGGCAAGACCCTGGGCGCCTCCAACTGGGATCACGAAGACAGCTTCGTCGGCCGCAACTTCGCCTTCCGCCCCTATTTCCGCGAGGCCATCGCCGGTCGCCTCGGGCGCTTCTTCGGCCTCGGCACCACTTCCGGCAAGCGCGGCTACTACTTCGCGGCGGCGGTGCGCGACGGCGAGCAAGTGCTCGGTGCCCTGGTGGTCAAGGTCGACCTCGACCACACCGAAAACCTCTGGGGCCATACCCCCGAACAGTTGCGTGTGACCGATGCCAACGGCGTGGTGATCCTCACCTCGCGCCCGGAATGGCGGTTCCGCGCCACCCGTCCGCTGGATGAGCGCGAGCGCAACGAAGTGGCCGCCAACCAGCCCTATCCGACCCTGGCGCCCAAGGCGCTGGAACTGGACGACAAGGCCTGGCTGATCCAGAGCCGAGAGCTGGAGGAAACCGGCTGGACGGTCAGCATCCTCGCCCCCACCAGCCTGATCGAGCGGCCGGTCCGCAACGTAGTCGCCATCGGCGGAGCAGCGCTGCTGGTGCTGGTCCTGCTGGTTGGCCTGCTGATGCAACGCCGCCGCCACTATCTGGAGCGCATCGCACTCGACGCCCGTGCCCGTCGTGAGCTGGAAATCCGCGTTCTCGAGCGCACCCGCGATCTGGAAGCGCTGAACAGTCGCCTCAAGCAGGAGGTGCTGGAGCGCGAGCAGGCACAGCAGGAACTCGTACGCGCCCAGGACGAACTGGTCCAGGCCGGCAAGCTCTCCGCCTTGGGCACCATGTCGGCGAGCATCAGCCACGAACTCAACCAGCCGCTGGCGGCGATCCGCAGCTATGCCGAAAACGCCGGCGTGCTGCTCGATCACGGGCGCACCGACGACGCCCGCGGCAACCTGCGCCTGATCAGCGAGCTGACCGAGCGCATGGCCTCGATCATCGCCCACCTGCGCGCCTTTGCCCGCCGCGACCGCCACGCCCCGGAAAGCATTGCCCTGCAACCGGCGCTGGAGGATGCCCTGGCGCTGCTGGCCAAGCGTCGGCGGGCCCTGGACGTCGAGCTGATCCGCGACATCCCGGACGCCACGCTCTGGGTCCAGGCCGGCGAAACCCGTTTGCGCCAAGTACTCGGCAATCTGCTCGCCAACGCCCTCGACGCCCTCGCCGAAAAGGCCCCGCCACGGCGCATCTGGCTCAGCGTCGAGCAGAACGCCGACGGCATCGCCCTGCAACTGCGCGACAACGGTCCCGGCTTCTCTACCGAAGCCTTGCAACGCGCCCGCGAGCCCTTCTTCACCACCAAGACCAGCGCCCAGGGCCTTGGCCTCGGCCTGGCCATTTGCGATAGCCTGATGCGCGCCATCGGCGGCGAGCTGCTGCTCGACAACCACCCCGACGGCGGCGCCCTGCTGACCCTGCGCCTGCGTGCCGGCGTACCCGGCGTCAATCTCCAGCCCCCCGAGGATCTTTCTGCATGAGTACGGACATCGCCCTCGACAGCCGCACCCAGGTCTTGCTGATCGACGACGACCCGCACCTGCGCCAGGCCTTGAGCCAGACCCTGGACCTGGCCGGCCTCAAGGTCATGACCCTGGCCGACGCCCAGGGCGTCGCCGAGCGCATCCCCGGCGGCTGGCCGGGCGTGGTGGTCAGCGATATCCGCATGCCCGGCATCGATGGGCTGCAACTGCTCGAAGACCTGCACCGCCAGGACCCCGAGCTGCCGGTGCTGCTGATCACCGGCCATGGCGACGTACCGCTGGCGGTACAGGCCATGCGCGCCGGTGCCTATGACTTCCTGGAAAAGCCTTTCGCCAGCGAGCACCTGCTCGACAGCGTGCGCCGCGCCCTCGACCGGCGCCGGCTGGTGCTGGACAACCGCAGCCTGCGCCTGGCCCTCTCCGACCGGCAGGAACTCTCCGCCCGCCTGGTCGGCCAGTCGCCGGCGATGCAGCAGCTCCGCCAGCAGATCGGCGCGCTCGCCGGCACCAGCGCCGACGTGCTGATCCTCGGCGAGACCGGCGCCGGCAAGGAGGTCGTGGCGCGCGCCCTGCACGATCTCTCCAGCCGCCGCGACGGCCCCTTCGTCGCCATCAACGCCGGGGCGCTGGCCGAATCGGTGGTGGAAAGCGAACTCTTCGGCCATGAGCCTGGCGCCTTCACCGGGGCGCAGAAGCGGCGCATCGGCAAGTTCGAATTCGCCAACGGCGGAACACTGTTTCTTGACGAAATCGAGAGCATGAGTCTGGACGTCCAGGTCAAACTCCTGCGCCTGTTGCAGGAGCGCGTGGTCGAGCGCCTCGGCGGCAACCAGCTGATTCCCCTGGATATCCGCATCGTCGCGGCGACCAAGGAGGACCTGCGCCAGGCGGCGGACCAGGGGCGCTTCCGTGCCGACCTGTACTACCGGCTCAACGTCGCGCCGCTGCGCATCCCGCCGCTGCGCGAACGCGGCGAGGACGCCCTGCTGCTGTTCCAGCATTTCGCCGAAGCCGCACGGGCGCGCCACGGCCTGCCGCTCCGGGAACTGCAGCCGGCACAGCGGGCCCTGCTCCTGCGGCATGCCTGGCCCGGCAACGTGCGCGAACTGCAGAATGCCGCCGAACGCTTCGCCCTCGGCCTGGAACTGGCGCTGGATAATCACGCGCCGAGCCTGCCGGCGGTGAGCGGCGGGCTCAGCGAACAGGTGGAGGCGTTCGAGCGTGCGCTGATCGCCGCCGAGCTGGCCCGGCCGCACGGTTCGCTGCGCAGCCTCGCCGAAGCCCTGGGCATTCCGCGCAAGACCCTGCATGACAAACTGCGCAAGCACGGCCTGCATTTCGACGCTGGCGGAAGCTCGCCAGAAGAATTCGACTAGCTGGCGGCTTTCCGCCATCACCTTCCGGCTATCCTCTTCCGAAGCCCCGTGAACCGGGGCTTTCGACCCTCTCTGGCGACTGGCATGCGGCTTGCTCTATTGCAGGGCCAAGCGAGCAAACAAGCACAAGTCGAAGCTGCCGCCTATCTTTCGCGTAACGCACTGCGTAGCGCCGCCTAGACTTGACCCTGTTCGATCGCTGTTGACGACGCGTCCCACCGGGCTGTGTCAGACAATCACAACAAAAGGAAGCACTCGCATGTTCAAAACGACTGCCAAGGCGCTCGTATGCGCCCTGTCACTGGGCATCGCCGGCCTGGCCCAGGCTGCCGATCCGATCGTCATCAAGTTCTCCCACGTGGTCGCCGAGCACACCCCGAAAGGCCAGGGTGCCCTGCTGTTCAAGCAGCTCGCCGAAGAGCGTCTGGCCGGCAAGGTGAAGGTCGAGGTCTACCCGAACTCCCAGTTGTTCGGCGACGGCAAGGAAATGGAAGCGCTGCTGCTCGGCGACGTGCAGATCATCGCCCCGTCCCTGGCCAAGTTCGAGCAGTACACCAAGAAGCTGCAGATTTTCGACCTGCCCTTCCTGTTCGATAACATCCAGGCAGTCGACCGCTTCCAGAACAGCCCCGAAGGCAAGTCCCTGCTGACCTCCATGGAAGACAAGGGCATCACCGGCCTGGCCTACTGGCACAACGGCATGAAACAACTGTCCGCCAACAAGGCCCTGCGCGAGCCGAAGGACGCCCGCGGCCTGAAGTTCCGCGTACAGGCTTCCAAGGTGCTGGAAGAGCAGTTCAAGGCCGTCCGCGCCAACCCGCGCAAGATGAGCTTCGCCGAGGTCTACCAGGGCCTGCAGACCGGTGTGGTCAACGGTGCCGAGAATCCCTGGTCGAACATCTACTCGCAGAAGATGCACGAAGTGCAGAAGTTCATCACCGAGTCCGACCACGGCGTACTGGACTACATGCTGATCACCAACACCAAGTTCTGGGACGGCCTGCCGGCTGACGTGCGCAGCGAACTGGAGAAGATCGTCGCGGAAGTGACCGTCGAGGTGAACAAGCAGGCCGACGCCCTCAACCAGGGCGACAAGCAGCGCATCATCGACGCCAAGACCAGCGAAATCATCCAGCTCACTCCGGAGCAGCGCGGCATGTGGCGCGACGCCATGAAGCCGGTGTGGAAAGAGTTCGAAGGCGAGATCGGCGCCGATCTGATCAAGGCCGCGGAAGCCGCCAACAAGCAATAAGCCAGAGGGGGCCGGCCGCGCCAGCGGCCCGGCCACCCGCGCTGCCCCGGACGGTAGCGTGACCGGCCGGCCAGTGTGCCGGGGACAGGGCGGGCTTCACCCGCCCCGTCTTACACCTGCTCAACCCCGCCCTTCGGGAGATGCTGCCCCATGAGTACCCTGCTGCGTATCTGGGCGCGCTTCGAGGAAGGCTTCATTGCCTTTCTGCTGGCCGCCATGACGCTCGTGACTTTCGTCTACGTGGTGCTGAACAACCTCTACACCCTGTTCTACGACATCGCCGACCTCTGGGAGGGCGGCAACGAATTCTTCTCGGCCATCGGCGACTTCATCCTCGACCTGGCCCAGAGCATGACCTGGAGCACTGCACTGACCAAGGCCCTGTTCGCCTGGCTGCTGTTCTTCGGCATCGCCTATGGTGTGCGCACCGCCGGCCATCTCGGCGTGGACATCCTGGTCAAACTGACCCCGCGGCCCGTGCAGCGCGTGCTCGGTATCCTCGCCTGCCTGGCTTGCCTGATCTATGCAGCACTCATCACCGTTGGCAGCTACGACTGGGTGCGCGTCCTGTATACCGCCGGCATCGGCGCCGAGGACCTCGACCATTTCGGCATCAAGCAGTGGCACATCGGCCTGATCGTGCCCTTCGGCTTCACCATGGTGCTGCTACGCTTCGCCGAAATCTTCGTCCGCATCCTGCAGAACCGCCAGACTGGCCTTGGCCTGGCCGATGAGGCCCACGACGTGCTCAAACTGACCGAACACGAGGAGCAGAAGTAATGACCATCCTGTTCCTCTTCCTGATCCTCTTCCTGCTGATGTTCATCGGCGTACCGATCGCCGTGTCCCTCGGCCTGTCCGGCGCGCTGACCATCCTGTTCTTCAGCCCCGACTCGGTACGCTCGCTGGCGATCAAGCTGTTCGAGACCTCCGAGCACTACACCCTGCTGGCGATTCCGTTCTTCCTGCTCTCCGGCGCCTTCATGACCACCGGTGGCGTGGCCCGCCGGCTGATCGACTTCGCCAACGCCTGCGTCGGCCACATCCGTGGCGGCCTGGCGATCGCCGCGGTACTCGCCTGCATGCTGTTCGCCGCCCTGTCCGGCTCCTCGCCGGCCACCGTCGCCGCGGTGGGCTCCATCGCCATCGCCGGCATGGTCCGTTCCGGTTATCCGCAGGCCTTCGGCGCCGGCATCGTGTGTAACGCCGGGACCCTGGGCATCCTGATCCCGCCGTCGATCGTCATGGTGGTCTACGCCGCCGCCACCGAAACCTCGGTGGGCAAGCTGTTCATGGCCGGCGTAGTGCCGGGTCTGCTGCTGGGCCTGATCCTGATGGTGGCGATCTACATCGTCGCCCGGGTGAAGAAGCTGCCGGCCATGCCGCGCGCTTCCCTGCGCGAATGGCTGGGTTCCGCGCGTCGCGCCATCTGGGGCCTGCTGCTGATGGTGATCATCCTCGGCGGTATCTACTCGGGCATGTTCACCCCCACCGAGGCCGCGGCCGTGGCGGCGGTCTACGCCGGCTTCGTTGCGCTCTTCGTGTACAAGGACATGCGCGTCAGCGAGTGCCCGAAGGTGCTGCTGGAGTCCGGCAAGCTGACCATCATGCTGATGTTCATCATCGCCAACGCCATGCTCTTCGCCCACGTGCTGACCACCGAGCAGATCCCCCAGACCATCGCCGCCTGGGTCACCAGCCTCGGCCTGTCGCCGTGGATGTTCCTGCTGATCGTCAACATCGTGCTGCTGATCGCGGGCAACTTCATGGAGCCTTCGGCGATCATCCTGATCCTCGCGCCGATCTTCTTCCCCATCGCCATGGAACTGGGCATCGACCCGATCCACCTCGGCGTGATCATGGTGGTGAACATGGAGATCGGCCTGATCACCCCGCCGGTAGGCCTGAACCTGTTCGTCACCTCGGCGGTCACCGGCATGCCGCTGTCCGCCACCATCCGCGCCGCGCTGCCGTGGCTGATGCTGCTGATCAGCTTCCTGATGATCGTCACCTACATCCCGGCCGTGTCCATGGCCCTGCCGAACTGGCTGGGAATGAACTGATCCGAATCGTTGTGTGTTGCACTTCTGCCCGGCCTTCGCGCCGGGCTTTTTTTGACCGCGAGAAGCGTCGCTACCCCTCCCGGAGAAAACGCTCCAGATCGATCGGCTCGCCGGAATGGACGCCCAGTTGCCGGCGCAGGTCGGCGAAGAGGCGGTCGTAGTCCTTGTGCGCGCCGAACAGCATGGCCTGGCCCGGCAGCGGGATGCCCCGCCGGCGCAGGCAGTCCGCCGCCACGTGGAGGAAGTTGTAGGCGACGTCGCGGTGCAGCTCGAAGCTGTCGTGCACCGGACGGCCACCCACCTCGCCATCCAGATCGAAATGAACGTAGGTGCCGTTGTCGCGCCGGCTCACGGCATAGTCCAGGTTCAGCCGGTAACCCGGCTGACGCCCGATGGCGGCGCGCTCGATTTCCACATGGCCCGGCTTGAACATCACCTGCCCACCTCAGTTACAACCTGATGTCAGCGAAAGATCGTCTGGCAATCGCTTTCAATTATTGAAAATGCAAAAAACTTGAATAAAAACTGAAACTTCAAGAATTCGCCAAACTTAACTTTGCGCTTGCGAGAAGTTCTCGAGCCCAGCCAAACAAAATAACTGCTCAACACCATGAACCCCTTGGATCACGGGCCCTCCAGCCATCCCCAAAACCCATAACTTCGCCAATTTTCCATGACATCAGAATATTCCAGCCACATAACCTGACCATTGATTCAAGTCAGAACTTCCACCTATTCGGCTGCGCTTAATAACGAGGAATCGTTCATTGACAGGAGGTCTGTCATGTCGCAAGCCACTCAAAAACTGAAGTTGGGGGCACTGATCGCGCTGGTGGTCGGCTCGATGATCGGTGGCGGGATTTTTTCCCTGCCGCAGAACATGGCGGCCAGCGCTGGTGCGGGAGCGGTGCTGATCGGCTGGGCCATCACCGCGGTGGGGATGCTGACCCTAGCCTTCGTCTTCCAGACCCTGGCCAACCGCAAGCCGGAGCTGGACGCGGGCGTCTACGCCTACGCCAAGGCCGGTTTCGGCGACTACATGGGCTTCTCCTCGGCCTGGGGTTACTGGATCAGCGCCTGGATCGGCAACGTCAGCTACTTCGTCCTGCTGTTCAGCACCCTCGGCTACTTCGTTCCGGCCTTCGGTGAAGGCAACACGGTCGCCGCCATCGTCTGCGCCTCGCTGGTGCTCTGGGGCGTGCATTTCCTGGTGCTGCGCGGCATCAAGGAGGCGGCGTTCATCAATCTGGTCACCACGGTGGCGAAGATCGTGCCGCTGGTACTGTTCATCGTCATCGCCGCCATCGCCTTCCGCCTGGATGTGTTCACGGCGGATTTCTGGGGCAGCGGCAACGTCGAGCTGGGCAGCGTGATGGACCAGGTGCGCAACATGATGCTGGTCACCGTCTGGGTGTTCATCGGCATCGAGGGTGCCAGCGTGTTCTCCGCCCGCGCCGAGAAGCGCACCGACGTCGGCAAGGCCACGGTCATCGGCTTCGCCGGGGTGCTCCTGCTGCTGGTGCTGGTCAACGTGCTGTCCATGGGCATCATGAGCCAGCCGGAGCTGGCCGGGCTGAAAAACCCGTCCATGGCCGGCGTGCTGGAGCATGTGGTCGGCCGCTGGGGTGCGATCTTCATCGCCATCGGCCTGGTGGTCTCGCTGGCCGGGGCGTTGCTGTCCTGGACCCTGCTGTGCGCCGAGATCCTCTTCGCCGGCGCCCGCGACCACACCATGCCGAACTTCCTGAAGAAGGAAAACGCCCGGCATGTCCCGGTGAACGCGCTGTGGCTCTCCAACGGCCTGATCCAGTTGTTCCTGATCCTCACGCTGTTCAACGAGTCCACCTACCTGAGCCTGCTGTACCTGGCCACCTCGATGATCCTGGTGCCGTACTTCTGGTCCGCCGCCTACGCCGTGCTGCTGAGCTGGCGCGGCGAGACCTACGAGAACGCGCCCGTCGAACGCAACAAGGACCTGGCGATCGCCCTGGTCGCCCTGCTCTACAGCGTCTGGCTGGTCTATGCCGGTGGCGTGCAGTACCTGCTGCTCTCGGCATTGCTCTATGCCCCCGGCGTGCTGTTCTTCGCCAAGGCCAAGCGCGAACTCGGCCAGCCGGTGTTCACCCCGATCGAGAAGCTGATCTTCGCCGCCGTGGTGATCGGCGCGCTGATCGCCGCCTACGGCCTGTACGACGGCTTCCTCAGTCTTTGACCCACCCCGGGCCCGCCTGCGCCATCCGCAGCGCCGGGCCCCTCCCACGCGCCGGCGGCGCCACGAGCCCCGACCGGCGGCAGACATGCGAAGGAGATCCACCATGTCCACTGAACCCCTCAAACTCGGCGTCCATTCGGAAGTCGGCAAGCTGCGCAAAGTGATGGTCTGTTCGCCCGGCCTCGCCCACCTGCGGCTGACCCCGAGCAACTGCGACGAGCTGCTGTTCGATGATGTGATCTGGGTGAACCAGGCCAAGCGCGACCATTTCGACTTCGTCACCAAGATGCGCGAACGCGGCGTCGAGGTGGTGGAAATGCACAACCTGCTCACCGAGACGGTGAAGAATCCCGAAGCCCTGAAATGGATTCTCGACCGCAAGATCACGCCGAACCAGGTCGGCCTCGGCCTGGTCAACGAGACCCGCTCCTGGCTGGAAGAACTGGAGCCGCGCAAGCTGGCCGAGTTCCTCATCGGCGGCGTCTCCGGGGCCGATTTGCCGGAGAGCCACGGCGGGGAGATCGTCAAGATGTTCCGCGACTACCTGGGGCACTCCAGTTTCGTGCTACCGCCGCTGCCGAACACCCAGTTCACCCGCGACACCACCTGCTGGATCTACGGCGGGGTGACGCTGAACCCGATGTACTGGCCGGCGCGCCGCCAGGAAACCCTGCTGGCCAGCGCCATCTATAGGTTCCACCCGGACTTCGCCAACGCCGACTTCCAGGTCTGGTACGGCGACCCGGACATCGACCACGGCATGGCCACCCTCGAAGGCGGCGACGTGATGCCCATCGGGAACGGTGTGGTACTGATCGGCATGGGCGAACGCACTTCCCGCCAGGCCATCGGCCAACTGGCGCAATCGCTGTTCAAGCACCGCGCAGTGGAGCGGGTGATCGTCGCCGGGCTGCCACGCTCCCGCGCGGCCATGCATCTGGATACCGTGTTCAGCTTCTGCGACCGCGACCTGGTCACCATCTTCCCCGAGGTGGTGCAGGGCATCGTGCCGTTCAGCCTGCGCCCAGACGAAAGCAAACCGGGCGGCATCGACGTGCGCCGCGAGGAAAAAGGCTTCCTCGAGGTGGTCGCCGAGGCGCTCAATCTGCCCGCCCTGCGCGTGGTACAGACCGGCGGCGACAGCTACGAAGCCGAACGCGAGCAATGGGACGACGGCAATAACGTGGTGGCTCTGGAGCCCGGCGTGGTGATCGGCTACGACCGCAACACCTACACCAACACGTTGCTGCGCAAGGCCGGAGTGGAAGTGATCACCATCAGCGCCAGCGAACTGGGCCGGGGACGCGGCGGCGGCCACTGCATGACCTGCCCGATCATCCGCGACCCGATCGACTACTGAGTACCGACCCGAACCCGGCGCGGCGGTCCATCCCTCCGTCGCGCCGTCCGCCAGCCACGAGCTGTCCTGACGGACCGACACCTTCCCCACGAGGAGAAAGACCATGGCCTTCAACATCCACAACCGCAGCCTGCTGAGCCTGATGCACCACAGCGAACGCGAGCTGCGCTACCTGCTCGACCTGTCCCGCGACCTCAAACGCGCCAAGTACACCGGCACCGAGCAGCAGCACCTGAAAGGCAAGAACATCGCGCTGATCTTCGAGAAAACCTCGACCCGTACCCGCTGCGCCTTCGAGGTGGCGGCCTACGACCAGGGCGCCAACGTCACCTACATCGACCCGAATTCCTCGCAGATCGGCCACAAGGAGAGCATGAAGGACACCGCCCGGGTGCTCGGTCGCATGTACGACGCCATCGAATACCGGGGCTTCAAGCAGGAAATCGTCGAGGAACTGGCCAAGTTCGCCGGCGTGCCGGTCTACAACGGCCTGACCGACGAGTACCACCCGACCCAGATGATCGCCGACGTGCTCACCATGCGTGAACACAGCGACAAGCCGCTGCACGAGATCAGCTACGCCTACCTCGGCGACGCGCGCAACAACATGGGTAACTCCCTGCTGCTGATCGGCGCCAAGCTCGGCATGGACGTGCGGATCGCCGCGCCCAAGGAATTGTGGCCGAACGAAGAGCACATTGCCGCCTGCAAGCGCTTCGCCGAAGCTTCCGGCGCCCGTCTCACCCTCACCGAGGACGCACAGGCCGCGGTGAAAGGCGTCGACTTCATCCATACCGACGTCTGGGTCTCCATGGGCGAGCCGGTGGAAGCCTGGGGCGAACGCATCCGCCTGCTGCTGCCCTACCAGGTCAATGCCGCACTGATGAAAGCCTCCGGCAATCCCCGGGTGAAATTCATGCACTGCCTGCCGGCGTTCCATAACGCGGAAACCAAGGTCGGCAAGCAGATCGCCGAGCAATACCCGAACCTGGCCAACGGCATCGAAGTGACCGAGGACGTCTTCGAGTCCCCGGCCTGCATCGCCTTCGAACAGGCGGAAAACCGCATGCACACCATCAAGGCCATTCTGGTTTCCACATTGAGTGAGATTTGAAGAGCGTGAGGAGTGAGGGGTAAGGAGTGGCTACTCTCACCTCCCTCCTCACCTCCAAAGGAGGTTCCATGCGACTAGTCATCGCTCTGGGCGGCAACGCCCTGCTCCGTCGTGGCGAGGCCATGACGGCGGAGAATCAACGCGAGAACGTTCGCATCGCCTGCGAACAGATCGCCAAGGTGGCACCGGGCAACGAACTGGTGATCGCCCACGGCAACGGCCCCCAGGTGGGCCTGCTGGCGCTCCAGGGTGCCGCCTACACCGAGGTCGGTACCTACCCGCTGGATGTGCTCGGCGCCGAGACCGAAGGCATGATCGGCTACATGATCGAACAGGAGCTGGGCAACCTGCTGCCGTTCGAGGTGCCGTTCGCCACCCTCCTCACCCAGGTCGAAGTGGATGCCGGCGACCCGGCCTTCCAGAAGCCGAGCAAGCCCATCGGCCCGGTCTACGCCAAGGAAGAGGCCGAGCGCCTGGCCCGGGAGAAAGGTTGGAGCATCGCGCCAGACGGCGACAAATTCCGCCGCGTGGTGCCGAGCCCGCGACCCAAGCGGATCTTCGAGATTCGCCCGATCCAGTGGCTCTTGGAGAAGGGCTCGGTGGTGATCTGCGCCGGTGGCGGCGGCATACCCACCATCTACGACGAGAACCGCAAGCTGCACGGCATCGAGGCGGTGATCGACAAGGACCTCTGCTCCGCGCTGCTGGCCGAACAACTGGAAGCCGACCTGCTGGTGATCGCCACCGACGTCGACGCCGCCTACCTCGACTGGGGCAAGCCGACGCAGAAAGCCATCGCCCAGGCCCACCCGGACGAACTCGAGCGCCTCGGCTTCGCCGCCGGCTCCATGGGCCCGAAGGTTCAGGCCGCCTGCGAATTCGCCCGCCATACCGGCAAGGCCGCGGTGATCGGCTCGCTGGCCGACATCCAGGCCATCGTCCAGGGCGAAGCCGGTACACGGGTGAGCACGGCGCAAGCGGGTATCCGATACCGTTGAGCCGCAGGGGCGGAGAAATCCGCCCCTGCACAAGCGGCATGGCATCCCACCGTGTAGGGGCGAATTCATTCGCCCGACGGAGGTTCGTGGCAGATAAATCCACCCAGGCTCGCATCGTTTTTGTAGGAGCGAGCTCTGCTCACGATAGAGCTTCACGGAGACTTCGCCAGCAGAGCTGGCTCCTACACAAAGCGGGTTCGGTGTGGCACTCATCCATGAGTGAATCCACCCCCACACGATCTTGCCCCATGGCCAAACACCTATCGGGCCTAGGGCCTTTCCGACTCATACCTTGGTCGAAACCGTGACTCGATAGTCATCGAACACGTCAGCATAAGCATCCCTACCTGCGGCCGGGCTTCCATCGCCCGTCGATCACGGGTAAACCACACTCTATCGACAAGTCCAGAGGCCCATGCGGCCCGCGTCGACCTTCTTGCGTGAGGAGTTTCCGAGTCATGTCTCGTCTACCTGTGATCGTTGGTTTCGGGGGTTATAACGCCGCAGGCCGCAGCTCCTTCCACCATGGATTCCGACGCACCGTCATCGACAGCCTGGACCCACGCGCACGTCAGGAGACCCTGGCCGGCCTCGCGGTAATGATGAAGCTGGTCAAGGTGGTGGACGGCGAATACCGCGACGACACTGGCGCCACGCTGACCCCGGCGGACATCGAAGCCCGCCATGCGCAACGCATCCTCGATTCCACCCTGGTCCGCCGCATCGAGAAGCAGTACCTCGACGTCGACGCCGCCTATTGGCAAAAGAACGTCACCGTCGCCGGCGTGGAAGGCGCGCCGCTGACCTTCTGCGTACCGCTCAAGCAGCTCCCCGAGCCGGTCCCGGCCAACTGGTCGGTGGAATCGATCAGCGCCACCGAAGCCCGCGTCACCCTGCACGAAAGCTGTGAATTCAAGATCGAGAGCTACCGTTCGCTGCCGGTGAAGTCCGCCGGGCAACTACCCTCCGGCTTCGAGCCCAGCGAACTGTACAACTCGCGCTTCCACCCGCGCGGCCTGCAACTGACCATCGTCGGCGTCACCGATGCCCTGCGCTCGGTGGGCATCGATTGGAAGACCATCGTCGAGCACGTCGCCCCGGATGAAATCGCCGTGTTCGCCGGCAGTATCATGAGCCAGTTGGACGAGAACGGCTTCGGCGGCCTGATGCAATCGCGCCTCAAGGGCGGTCGGGTGACCGCCAAGCAGTTGCCGCTGGGCCTCAACACCATGCCCGCCGACTTCATCAACGCCTACGTGCTGGGCAGCGTCGGCACCACCGGCAGCGTCACCGGCGCCTGCGCCACCTTCCTCTACAACCTGCAGAAGGGCGTCGACTGCATCACCTCGGGCCGCGCCCGGGTGGTCATCGTCGGCAACAGCGAAGCCCCCATCACCCTGGAATGCATCGACGGCTACGGCGCCATGGGCGCCCTGGCCACCGAAGAGGGTCTGCGCCTGATCGAAGGCCGCGACGACGTGGACTTCCGCCGCGCCAGCCGGCCGTTCGGCGAGAACTGCGGCTTCACCCTGGCCGAGTCGGCCCAATACGTGGTGCTGATGGACGACGAACTGGCCCTGGAGCTGGGTGCCGATATCCATGGCGCCGTGCCGGACGTGTTCATCAACGCCGACGGCTTCAAGAAATCCATCTCCGCTCCCGGCCCCGGCAACTACCTGACCATGGCCAAGGCCGTGGCCGGAGCGGCCCAACTGGTGGGCATCGATGCCGTGCGTCGACGCAGCTTCATTCACGCCCACGGCTCCAGTACCCCGGCCAACCGCGTTACCGAATCGGAATTGCTGGACCGCGTCGCCGCCGCCTTCGGTATCGAAAGCTGGCCGGTCACCGCGGTGAAGGCGTTCGTCGGCCACTCCCTGGCGCCGGCCAGCGGCGACCAGCTGATCTCCGCCCTGGGCTCGTTCAAGTACGGCATCGTCCCCGGCATCAAGACCATCGACGGCGTGGCCCATGACGTGCACCAGCAGCACCTGCGCATCGTCACCCAGGACCTGAAGCTGGGCGACAACACCCTGGACGTCTGCTTCATCAACTCCAAGGGCTTCGGCGGCAACAACGCCAGCGGCTACGTGCTGGCGCCCCAGGTGGTCGAGCGCATGTTGCGCAAGCGCCACGGCGACGCCGCCTTCGCCGCCTACCGCGAGCGCCGCGAACAGACCCGCGCCAACGCCCTCCGCTACGAGGAGCAGGCGCTCAAGGGCCAGTTCGACATCATCTACAACTTCGGCCAGGACCTGATCGACGACCGCGATATCCGTATCAGCGACAGCCGTATCGAAGTGCCGGGCTTCGCCCAGCCGCTGGAATACCCGAAGGACGCACGCTTCCTCGACATGCTGGACTGATCGCCCGCCTCCACGCGGGCCCGTCCGAGGGCCCGCTGCCCGCCTCTCCCGGCTTGCGCGCTATTTCATAAGCAACGCTTATCGAAAGCACAGTCAAATCGAAATAGCGCCGCCCATCTCCTCTCTCTAACCTGATCGCGCTCGAGCATTCCGGCCGAGGCGGCGCCCGCCGTCCCGGCCATCCTGATCGGCCCGCTACCGGGGCGGGCCGATGCGTTCAGACACGAGAGGCGATGCCGATGTCCACGACATTCGAAATGAGCAAACCCGAGCTGATGGCCAAGGCCCATCGGCAAATGCGCGACGCCCTGCCGGAAACCGCCTGGAGCGCCCGGCAGAAGCTGGCGCTGACCTGCCGCATCCTGCACGACGCCGGCCACGACTCCGGCCTGGCGGGGCAGATCACCACCCGTGCGGAGAAACCCGGCACCTACTACACCCAGCGACTCGGGCTGGGCTTCGATGAAATCGGCGCGGAAAACCTGCTGCTGGTGGATGAGGACCTGAATGTCCTCGAAGGTGACGGCATGCCCAATCCGGCCAACCGGTTCCACAGCTGGGTCTACCGTGCCCGCCCGGATGTGAACTGCATCATCCACACCCATCCGCTGCACGTCTCCGCACTGTCGATGCTGGAGGTGCCGCTGGCGATCTCGCACATGGACACCAGCCCGCTGTTCGAGGACTGCGCCTTCCTCCCGGAATGGCCGGGCGTGCCGGTGGGTAACGAAGAGGGCCGGATCATCTCCGAAGCTCTCGGCGACAAGCGCGCGGTGCTGCTCGCCCACCACGGTCAACTGGTGGCCGGGCGCAGCATCGAGGAAGCCTGTGTACTGGCGGTGCTGATCGAACGCGCGGCGCGGTTGCAACTGCTGGCCATGTCCGCCGGTGCCCTCAAGCCCATTCCCGAAGCGCTGGCCCGCGAAGCCCACGACTGGGTATCCGCGCCCAAGCGCCATCAGGCGGCCTTCGCCTACTACGCCCGCCGGGCGCTGAAACAGCACCCGGACTGCCTGGCCTGACCGACCGAATCATAAGGAATCCTTTTCATGACAGAACTGAACCTCAAGGGCATCATCGCCTACCCCGTCACGCCTTTCTCCGCCTGCGGCGAACGCATCGACGGCGACACCCTCGGCCTGCTCATCGACCGTCTGATCGACAGCGGCTGCCACGCCATCGCCCCGCTGGGCAGCACCGGCGAGAGCGCTTACCTGAACGACAAGGAATGGGACGAAGTGGCCGAGCGCTCGCTGAGCCAAGTGAATCGCCGGGTGCCGGTGATCGTCGGTATCTCCGACCTGACCACGCAGAACGCCATCCGCCGCGCCCGCTTCGCCCAGGCGCATGGCGCCGACGCGGTGATGGTGCTGCCGGTGTCCTACTGGAAGCTCTCCGAGCGCGAGATCTACCGGCACTACAGTCGCATCGCCCAGGCCATCGACATCCCGATCATGCTCTACAACAACCCGGCCACCAGCGGCGTGGACATGTCGCCGGAGCTGATCGCACGGATCGTGCGGGAAGTAGACAACGTCACCATGGTCAAGGAGAGCACCGGCGACATCCAGCGCATGCACCGCCTGGCGCAGCTCTCCGACCGGCGCATCCCGATGTACAACGGCAGCAATCCATTGGCCCTGGAAGCCTTCGCCGCTGGCGCGGTGGGCTGGTGCACCGCGGCGCCCAACCTCATTCCGGCCCTGAACCTGCGGCTCTACGAAGCGGCGCTGGCAGGTGACCTGCAGCAAGCCCGAGACCTGTTCTACCGGCAGTTGCCGCTGCTGCAATTCATTCTCAAGGGTGGACTGCCGACCACCATCAAGGCCGGTCTCACGCTTTGCGGCATCGACGCCGGCGTCCCCCGCCTGCCGCTGGAAGCGTTGGACGAAGCTGAAACCGAGCGGCTGGCCGCGATCCTCGACACGCTGCGCTGACAGTCCGGCACGCCCCGCCCAGCGGGGCGTGTTTCATCCTTCCAGATCGGCGAGCACGTCGTCGATCAGTTCCAGCATCGGCTTCTGCCGTTGCGCATCGCGAAACACCAAACCCACCTTGAGCACCACGCGCGGATCGCTCAGCGGCTTCCACAGCAGGCCCTGGCCGGTACGCAATGCCTGCGCACGCCCCGGCAACACAGTGGCCAGGCGGGCCCGGCCGAGGCTGTCGAGAATCCCATTCATCTGGTTCAGCTCCATCTGCACCTGCGGCTGCCGGCCGATGCGCGCCAGTTGTTCCTCCCAAATCTGCCGGGTACGGAACTCCTCGCCAAGGAGCATCATCGGCTGCTCGGCAGCCTGGGCCACCGATACTTTGCGGAAGTCCTTGAGCGGATGGTCCTCGGCCACCACCAGGTTCAGCTCGTCCTCGTAGACCGGCATGCCGTGCAACCCCGCGTGCCGGGGTGGCAGGAAGCTGATGCCGATGTCCAGGCTGCCCGCCAGCAGGCGCCGCTCGATCTCGCCGCCGGACAGCTCGTAGACCTGCACCTTCAGATAGGGCTGGCGCTCCCGGAGTTTTTCCAGCAGCGGCGGGATCAGGGAGGCATTCACCGTCTGCAGCACACCGATGGCCAGCACTTTCGGCGGCTGGCCCCGGTAGGCGTGCAGGGCGTCGTGTGCGCGGCCCAGCCCGTCCAGCAACGGCACGGCATGCTGATAGAGGGTATGCGCGGCGAGGGTCGGCGACAGGCGCTTGTTGTGCCGATGGAACAGCGGCACGTCCAGCTCGCCCTCCAACTGGCGGATCTGCTGCGACAGCGCCGGCTGGGAAATACACAGGCGCTCCGCCGCGCGCCCGACGTGGGTTTCCTCGTAGAGCGCGACGAAGTATTTGAGCTGGCGGAAATCCAAGTCGGGTCCTTCCGGCGGGCGCCCTGTCAGTCCAGTGCGCGGGCGAGCTGGATCAACTCGGCGCGCCATTCAGCGGCGACCGGTAAGGCAAGGAACGAGGGGTTCAGGTAGGTCTCGCGCGCCTCGTAGGTCAGCGGCTCGCCGTGCAGGTCGAGCACCTCGCCGCCGGCGCCTTCCAGCACGCCCTGGGCGGCCGCGGTGTCCCACTGCGAGGTGGGTGCCAGGCGCGGATAGCAATCGGCCTCGCCTTCGGCCAGCAGGCAGAACTTCAGCGAGCTACCGACGTTGGCCAATTGCAGGTCGCCGAAGCGCTCACCCAAGCCGGCCAACAAGCGTTCCTGGGCCGGACTGGAATGGCGCCGGCTGGCCACCACGGTGAAGGCTTCCGCCGGCGCGATGCGCACCGCAATCGGCTGCGGCTCGCCATCGGCCTCGGCACACCAGGCGCCCAGCCCGGCTCCACCGTAGTAACAGCGTCCACTGGCCGGAATGCCGACCACGCCGAACAACACCCGGCCTCGTTCGATCAACGCCACGTTGACGGTGAACTCTTCGGTGCCAGCGATGAATTCCTTGGTGCCGTCCAGCGGGTCCACCAGCCACCAGCGTGTCCAGGCGGCGCGCTGCGACAGCGGGATTTCGGCATCTTCCTCGGAAAGCACCGGGATGTCCGGCGCCAGGGCACGGAGCCCTGCCACCAGCAGGTCGTGGGCGGCCATGTCGGCGGCGGTGACCGGCGAGGCGTCGGCCTTCTCGGTGACGGTCACGCCGATGCGCCAGTGCGGCAGGATGGCCTGGCCGGCGGCGCGGACCAACTCGATCACGGCGGGCAGCAGCGCCTGGCTCATAGCTGCAGCTCTCCGCGCTGGGTCAGCAGGTCGCGCGCCAGATAGAGCGCGGCCAGGGCGCGGCCTTCGCTGAACTGCGGGTGCTGCATCAGGCTCGACAGTTCGCGCAGGCTGACCTTGTCCAGCCGCAGCGGCTCCGGTTCGTCGCCGGGCAGGGTTTCCGGGTAGAGATCGCGGGCCAGCACGACCTGGATCTTCTGGCTCATGTAGCCGGGGGACAGGGACAGTTCGGTGAGATGTTCCAGTTGCCGCGCGCCGAAACCGGCCTCTTCCTTCAATTCGCGGTTGGCCGCCGCCAGCACGTCCTCGCCCGGCTCGATCAGCCCCTTGGGCAACGACAACTGGTAATCGTCGGTGCCGGCGCAGTATTCCTCCACCAGCAGCACATGCTCGGCGTCGGCCAGCGCCACGATCATCACCGCGCCATAGCCCACGCCCTTGCCCACCAGCCGCTCATAAGTACGCTCGACGCCGTTGGCGAAACGCAACTGAAGCTCTTCGACGCGGAACAGGCGGCTGCTCGCGACGATCTCGCGAGCGAGGACGGTGGGTTTCTGTCGCATGGGCATCTCCTTCTTCTTGCGGGGTATCATACCCCGGCTTTTCCGATTATCCCCGCCGGAGATTGCGTCCAGGCGACGCCTTTCGGGCGAATCGCGACGCGATCCCCAGCGATTCCGTCGCCACAGAAGAAAACCGCATGAACCCATTGAACTGGCGCGCCATCGACACCGTCCTGCTCGACATGGACGGCACCCTGCTCGACCTGCATTTCGACAATCATTTCTGGCTGGAACACCTGCCGCAGCGCTATGCCGATCACCACGGCATCAGCCGGGCCATGGCCGAGCTGGAACTGATGCCGCTGTTCGAGGCGCACGCCGGCAAGCTGACCTGGTACTGCCTGGATTTCTGGAGCGCCGAGCTGAAGCTGTCGGTGCGCGATCTCAAGCGCGAAGTGGCGCACCTGATCGCCCTGCGTCCGGATGCCGACCGCTTCCTCGCCGCCCTGCGCAAGGCCGGCAAGCGCGTGGTGCTGATCACCAATGCGCACCGCGATTCGCTGTCGCTGAAGCTGGAAAAGGTCGAGCTGGCCCCCTGGTTCGATCGCCTGATCAGCTCCCACGACTACGGTTTTCCCAAGGAAGACCAGCAGTTCTGGTTCGCCCTGCAGCAGGATTTCCCGTTCGACCCCGCGCGCAGCCTGTTCATCGACGACAGCCTGCCGATCCTGCGCAGCGCCCGGCGTTTCGGCGTCGCCCATCTGCTCGCGGTACGCCAACCGGACAGCCGTAAAGGCCCCAAGGACACCGAGGAGTTCGCCGCCGTCGAGGACTACCGCACGCTGGTTGAGGAACTGGAACGCCCGTAACTCGGCACGCCTCTTGCGGCTTGGCGCACGACGCGGGAAGCTCCGCCCCATGGACATCAAACAGCTCAAGTTCCTGATCGCCCTGGACGAGACCCGGCATTTCGGCCAGGCCGCGGAGCGCTGCCACATCACCCAGCCGACCCTGTCCATGCGCCTGCGCAACCTGGAAGAGGAACTGGGTGTGCCGCTGGTCCGCCGCGGCCAGCGCTTCGAAGGCTTCACCGAGCCGGGCGAGCGGGTGCTGGCCTGGGCACGCAGCGTGATGGCCGCCTATGACGGCTTGCAGGCCGAGGCGGCAGCCTGCCGGGGCAATCTGGTCGGCACCCTGCGCCTGGGCGTGGTGCCGCTGTCCAGCTTCGATCCGCTGCCACTGCTGCAACGCCTGCACCAGCGCCATCCGAACCTGCACTTCGTGCTGTCGGCGCTGACGTCGGAGCAGGTTCTCGAACAACTGGCGAGCAACCGCATCGACCTCGGCGTGTCCTACCTGGACCACCTCGACGCCGAGGCCTTCGACTGCCTGCCGCTGATGGATACCGAAATGGGGCTGCTCTACGACCAGCGCCACTTCCGTTTCGACGACCTGCCGCTGAGCTGGGAAACCCTGGTGACGCTGCCGCTCGGGCTGCTGTCCAGCGGCATGCATTTCCGCCAGTCCATCGACCATGCCTTCCGCTCGCGCAGCCTGAAACCCAATCCACTGCTGGAAACCGATGCCGTGCACCAGTTGCTGCAAGCGGTTCACAGCGGTTTCTGCTGCGCCATCATGCCGCTCGGCGACGGCTTGTCCGGGCTCACCGAACACTTGCGCCTGCAACCCATCGAAAATGCCCACACCCTGGCGCCGCTGGGTTTGATCATGCGCCGCGGCGCCCCTCGCTCGGCGCTGGCGGAGGCCTGCTTCGACCTGTGCCGTGAACGGCTCGGCGAGGGCACCGCGGAAGGCTGAGCGTCACTCCACCTGGCCGAAGCCCTTCATGACGCCCGCCATGTCGTCGTACTGCGCCTCCGGCATCTTGCGCAACACGTTCAGCACTTCGTCCTGTGCACCGTTGCGCTCGGCCTGTTCCAGCAGACGCTGCTTGGTCGCGGGGAAGCCGACGCCTTTCAGGTATTGGGATACGTTCGCCGGGGACGAGCCGCCTAGACCTCTGGTCATGATTTCACCTCCGAATCATCGAGTGGGTCATGCTTGAAACTAGAGGGCGATCGCGACCGCAAGTTCGAGCGCAACGGCGCTCCTCCGGACCAACGCCATGTGCCGCGTCCGGGCTCATCGACCCGATCTATCGCCGTATCGGCATAACCGATTAGACGCCCGCCCGATGGAGGCTTAGGCTGCGGGGAAAGAACGACGAACAGAGCCTTGCCCATGAATGCCCAGCGTCCCGTCCGCCCGCCGCTGGCTGCGGCTGGCGAACAACCGGCCCACGCCAGTCGCGCCTACCGTTACCAGCCTCTCGACGCCAGCGGCGACACGCCGGTGGAGCTGGCCGAGGAGGTCGCGCTGGCCATCGCCTGCAACGGCATCAGCCAGGCGGTGATGCTGGTCTCCCCCACCGATCTGGAAGATTTCGTCGTCGGCTTCTGCCTCGGCAACAGTATGGTCGACACCATCGACGATATTTATGACCTCCACCTGAGCGGCCTCGGCGAAGCCCGCCAAGCCCAGGTGCGGATCGCCAATCGCGCCTTCTGGCGTCTCAAGCAGCAGCGACGCTCCCTGGCCGGCACCAGCGGCTGCGGGCTCTGCGGCGTCGAAGCGCTGGACCAGGCGCTGCCCAGCCTGCCCAGCCTGCCGCTGGCCCCCTTGCCCCCGGCCGAATGGCTCGAGGGCCTGCGTTCGCGCATCGAGGCCTTCCAACCTCTCGGTCAGCATTGCGGCGCGGTGCATGCCGCGCTGTTCATGGACGATCATGGCGAAATCCGCCTCGGCCGCGAAGACATCGGCCGCCACAATGCCCTGGACAAGCTGATCGGCGCCCTAGCCCGGCAAGGCATCGCCACGGCCGGCGGGCTGGCCATCGTCACCAGCCGCTGCAGCCTGGAGCTGATCCACAAGGTACTGCGCGCCGGCATCCAGACCCTGGTCAGCCTCTCCGCCCCCACCGGCCTCGCCGTGCAGTGGGCGCAGCGGCACAACCTGAACCTGATCCACCTGCCCCACCACAGCGCACCACGGGTCTACAGCCCGGCGTAATCTCCACCACCCGACGCCCGCAAGATGCCCTACCGGGACTGCCGACGGGTGGAACGCGCTGCATAGCTCGGAGTTGGCAAAGGCACTACGGCTGCAACCGGCGAAAGGCGGGGTGGATTCTGTGAGGGGAAAGAGAGGGCCGCCTGTTGAAAAGGACGGTTTGGAAGCAAGATAAGACCGCTTCGCTTACGCCAAGTTCCCTAGTAAAAACAAATACTTATATCCGTGTACAGCTCGTCGGCTGGCGCTTGCGGAGCGCGTGATCCGAAGGCGAGGATCAGCCCCGTCATCCCCACAGAGGCTGTCCCTTTCATGAAGAACTTCTCGTCGATGCTTTTACTGTCCCTGGGTCTGGCCAGCGGCGCCGCCTTCGGTGGCGATACCCAGGCCGCCGTGGGCGGTGCGCTGGGCGGGGCGTTGGGTTCGGTGGTCGGCCAGCAGGTCGGCGGCGATACCGGCGCGGCCATTGGGGCCGGCCTGGGTGGCGCAGCCGGCGGCGCGGTGAGTGCCAACCGCGGCAGCAAGACCGAAGCGGCGATCGGCGGCGGCCTGGGTGCGGCCGGTGGCAACGTGATCGGCCAGAAAGTCGGTGGCACCACCGGCGGCGTGATTGGCGCGGCCGTGGGTGGCGGCGCCGGTAGTGCGCTGGGCAACCATTACGGTGACGGAGGTAGCGAAGGCGGCCGCCATTACTATGTCCGTGACCATGACGACGACCACCGCTACGGCCGCAAGCACAAGAAACACTGGAAGAAGCACCGCCACCACTGAAACGGCTGCTCTCCTGGGGCGACGTTCCGTGCGTCGCCCGACGCTCCCCGTCAGCTTTCCGGCGACGAGGCCATCGGTACCGGGGAGCCGATCAGCAAGGCGACGTCGCCCTGATCCGCGATCTGGCGCTCGACCGGCGCCATCTCATCGATCTGCTTCATGACCAGTTCGACATGCCCGGCGCGCGCGTCGGTACGCAGATCGATCTGCCGGAAGCCATGGCGCTGGTAAAAGGCCACGGCGTGGTTGTTGCGTTGATAGACCGATAACTCCAGCCCGTCGGCCAGGGACTTGGCTTTCTCCAGCAGCCTGGAGCCGATACCGCGGCCATGCTGCGAAGGAGAAACGAACAGCGCCGCCAGCACATGGGCCTGCAAGGCGAAGAAACCGAGGATTACATCGTTTTCCTCGAAGACCCAGACATCGGCACTGGGCAGGTAATGATTGCGCATATCCTCCAGTTTGCTCTGCCAGAAGGCCGGCTCGATGAAGTCATGGGCATGCAGGGAGGCTTCCAGCCATATCATCAGCACCGCTTCCAAGTCATCCGGTGTGCCTTTCCTGATCATCGGGAATCCTCGTTCGAAACCGGCCAGGCCGGCGTTATCGCATTAGAGCCCCGATGAACGGACACCGTTCCGCTCGTCGCCCGCAGGCGCGTCAGAGAATCGGCGAAATCAGCCGCGCCACCCGCATGCCGAGCTGCTGCAAATGACGCAGGCGGTGGCGGTCTTCCACGCCCAGCTCACGTGCCTGGGCGAAGTCGTCGAGCAGCATGCGCTCCACCTCGCTGGCGAAGGCGGTGTCGACGGTGAATACCGTCACCTCGAAGTTCAACCGGAAGGAGCGGTTGTCCAGGTTGGCACTGCCCACCGCTGCGGCGCGGTCGTCGATCAGCATCACCTTCTGATGCAGGAAGCCCGGCACGTAGCGGTACACCCGGATACCGGCCTTGGCCGCCTCGTAGGCGTATAGGCTGGACGCCGCGTAGACCACCCGGTGGTCTGCCCGCGACGGCAGCAGGATGCGCACCTCCACGCCGCGCATCACGGCCAGGCGCAGGGCGGCGAACACTGCCTCGTCGGGCACGAAGTAGGGGCTGGTGATCCACACCCGCTGGCGCGCCGCATGAATCGCCGCGACGAACAGCAGCGAGCCGGTTTCCTGGGCATCCGCCGGGCCGCTGGTGACCACCTGGCAGATCACCCCGCCGCTCTCGTAGGCATCCGGCAACAGCAGCGGCGGCAAGCGCCGGGTCACCCAGAACCAGTCCTCGGCGAAGGACTCCTGCAGGCAGGCCAGGGCCGGCCCGCGAATTTCCAGGTGGGTGTCACGCCAGGGCGCCAGCGGCGGCTTGAGGCCGAGGTATTCCTCGCCGACGTTGAGCCCGCCAACGAACCCGCGCAGGCCGTCCACCACGACGATCTTGCGGTGGTTGCGGAAGTTGAGCTGGAAACGGTTGATCATCCCGCCGCGGGCGGAAAAGCCGTGCACCTGCACACCGCCGTCGCGCAACCGCTGCACGTAGCCGCGGGGCAGCGCATGGCTGCCGATGCTGTCGAACAGCACGAACACCCGCACGCCGGCGGCTGCCCGTTCCAGCAGCGCCGCCTGCAGACGCCGCCCGAGCGGATCGTCACGGACGATGAAGAACTGCACCAGCACCACCTGCCGCGCTTCGGCGATAGCCCCGAGGATCGCCTCGAAGGTGGCGTCGCCATCGATCAGCAGGCGCACCCAATTGTTCGCCAGGGTCGGCTGGCGCGCCAGCTTCGCCAGGACCCGCAGGCCCCGGTAGGCCTCGCTCTCGCGAGCGGCCTGGGCCTCTTCCACCCAGGGTCGCCAGTCCACGTCGACCATGGCCCGGCGCATCTCGTGATCGGCCTCGCGCCGCGCGCGGATGTAAGCGTCGAAGCGGTTGCGGCCGAACACCAGGTACGGCAGCAGGGTCAGGTAAGGCATGAACACCAGGGAAATGGCCCAGGCGATGGCGCCCTGGGCGGTACGCACGGTCAGCACCGCATGAATCGCCGCCAGCACGCCGAGCGCCTGGACGCCAGCGAGTAGGTACCCCAGCAGGTGCAACTCCATGGCCTATCCGCTTCCCCCCGATCAGACGCAGCATAGCCGAGCGGCCCGGGGCACGGCCGCCGGAAGCGCTGATGGCTTATTCCGGTGCCAGGTCGATCAGTCTAGCGCTCGCCAGATCTCGCCGGCGTATTCGCGGATGGTGCGGTCGGAGGAGAACCAGCCGACCCGCGCGGTATTCAGCACTGACGAACGCCACCACTGCTTCGGGTCGTTCCAGCACAGCTCGACTTGGCGCTGGGCCTCCCAGTAGGCATCGAAATCGGCGCAGACCATGAAGGTGTCGTGCCAGGTCAGGCCATCGACCAGCCCGACATAGCGCCCCGGATCGTCCGGCGAGAACACCCCGCTGCGGATCGCCATCAGCACCTCGTGCAACCGCGGCGAGGCGGCGACGATGGCCTCGGCGTTGAACTCGCCAGCCCGTTTGCGCGCCTCCACCTCCTGGGCGCGCAGGCCGAAGATGAACATGTGTTCCTGGCCGATCCGCTCGCACATCTCCACATTCGCGCCGTCCAGGGTGCCGATGGTCAGGGCGCCATTGAGGGCGAACTTCATGTTGCTGGTGCCCGAGGCCTCCATGCCGGCGGTGGAAATCTGCTCGGACAGGTCCGCCGCCGGGATGATGCTCTCCGCCAGACTGACGTTGTAATTGGGCAGGAATACCACCTTGAGCATGCCGCGCACGGTCGGGTCGCCGTTGACCACGCGGGCGATGTCGTTGGCCAGCTTGATGATCAGCTTGGCCTGGTGATAGCTGGCCGCCGCCTTGCCGGCGAAAATCTTCACCCGCGGCACCCAGGGCATGCTCGGCTCGTCGCGGATGGCCTGGTACAGCGCCACGGTGTGCAACAGGTTGAGCAGTTGCCGCTTGTATTCGTGGATGCGTTTGACCTGCACGTCGAACAGCGCACCGGGATCGAGAACGATGCCCTGGCGCTCGTACACCAGGTTGGCCAGGGCCTCCTTGTTGCGCCGGCGCTGCTCGGCGAAGCGCTTGCGGAAGGCCGGTTTGTCGGCGAACGGCTCCAGGTTCGGCAGGAGATTTTCCGGATCGTCCAGCAACTGCTCTCCCACCGACTCCACCAGCAGCTCGGTCAGCCCGGGGTTGGCCTGGTACAGCCAGCGACGGAAGGTGATGCCGTTGGTCTTGTTGTTGATCCGCTGCGGATAGAGGCGGTGCAGCTCGGCGAACACCGTGCTGCGCATCAGATCGGTATGCAGGGCCGATACGCCATTGACGCTGTGCGAGCCGAGGAACGCCAGATTGCCCATGCGCACCCGCCGGCCATGTTCTTCCTCGATCAGCGAGACGGCGCGCAGCAGGTCGAAATCGTGCAGCCCCTGCTCGCGCAACTGGTCGATGTGGTAGGCGTTGATCAGGTAGATGATCTGCATGTGCCGCGGCAACAGCCGCTCCATCAGGCTCACCGGCCAGGTTTCCAGGGCCTCCGGTAGCAGGGTGTGGTTGGTGTAGGAGAGCGTGCCGACGGTCAGCTCCCAGGCCTGTTCCCAGGGCAGCAGGTGTTCGTCCACCAGCAGGCGCATCAGCTCCGCCACGGCGATGGCCGGGTGGGTGTCGTTGAGCTGGATGGCGGCGTACTCGGGCAGGTTGAGGAAGGTGCCGCGCTGTTTGAGATGACGGCGCAGCAAGTCCTGCAGCGAGGCGGAGACGAAGAAGTATTCCTGGCGCAGGCGCAGCTCCTGGCCGGCCTCGGTGCTGTCCGCGGGGTAGAGCACCCGCGAAATGCTTTCCGCCCGTGCCTCCTCCACCACCGCGCCGATGTGGTCGCCGGCATTGAAGCGCTCCAGGTGCAGCTCGCTCTCGGCGCGGGCCCGCCACAGACGCAGGGTGTTCACGCTGGCGCCGCGCCAGCCGACGATGGGTGTGTCGTAGGCGATCGAGCGGACCGCTTCGGCCGGGTGCCAGACCTGGCGCAAGGTGCCGTTCTCGTCCACCACCGGCACCACGCTACCCCCGAAGCCGACCAGGTAGCTCACTTCGGGGCGCTCGAACTCCCAGGGGTTGCCGAAATCCAGCCAGGTTTCGGTCTGCTCGTGCTGCCAGCCGTCGATGATCGCCTGGCGGAACAGACCGTGCTCGTAGCGGATGCCGTAGCCGTGGGCGGCCACGCCGAGAGTGGCCATGCTTTCCATGAAGCAGGCGGCAAGCCGGCCGAGGCCGCCGTTGCCGAGCGCGGCGTCCGGCTCGAGAGTACGGATGCGCTCGATATCGACATCCAGCTCGCTCAGCGCCTGGCGCGCCACTTCGAGCAGGCCGAGGTTGCTCAGGTTATCCAGTAGCAGGCGGCCGATGAGGAACTCCAGGGAGAGGTAATAGACCCGTTTCTGTCCCTTGCGATAAATCTGCCGGGTGTGGTCCATCCAGTGATCGACCATGTGATCGCGGGTGGCCAAGGCAATGGCCTCGAACCAGTCGTGATCGAAGGCATGCTCGGGGTCCTTGCCCACCGAGTAAGTCAGTTTGGAAAGAACATTGGCACGGAAAGCGGCGACTTCATCGGCGGAAACGAGAGGCTCCTTGGGCATTGCTGCGTCCTCACAGGCGTTGACTGTACGGCTGACATTGATCCGATCTCAGCGTGTGACCCCCGGCAGGAACCCAGGGTTCGGAAAAAACTCGGTCGGGCGCGCCGGCCGGCGGACAAGGCTGGCAAAACCCGCGGCGGCCGTTATCATCCGCGCCCGCCATGCGCCCCTTCGCAGACCCCGAGCATGAAAAAGCCCGTCATCGCCGCCGCCGACATCGACCGCCTGGAAACCTGGGTGAAATACAAGGACAGCCTGTGCCGCGACTGCATGGCGAGCTGCTGCACCCTACCGGTGGAAGTGCGCATCGGCGACCTGATCCGCATCGGCCTGGTCGACGAATTCGAGCGCGGCGAACCGGCCAAGCAGATCGCCAAGCGATTGATGAAGGACGGCATCGTCGAACACTTCAACCACAAGCAGGAAGTGTTCACCCTCACCCGCCTGGCGAACGGCGACTGCCTCTACCTGGACCGGAAGACACGGCTCTGCACCATCTACGCAAAGCGCCCGGATACCTGCCGCAACCATCCCAGAATAGGCCCGCGTCCGGGCTATTGCGCGTATCGGCCGAAAAACCAGGGCTGACGGGCCTGGGTCGGGCGAATGAATTCGCCCCTACACCATAGGCTTCACTCGCGATTGGCTCATAGCCATCCCCAAGGCAACTGGAACAACCCCCGCCCGGCCGCGTCTAGAACTGTATCGTCCCGCGCCAGCACGCTCCTTTCGCCATGCCTCGATCACCGTTGCCGACTTCCGCGCGTTTCCTCCCGCTTCCGGGGCTCCTCCTGCTCTGCGCGCTGGCCACTGCGGCGACCCCGCAAGACGCCGGCCTCGGCTGGCCCGAGCGGTTGCTCGAGGAGTTGAGCCGGATCGACACCGACTACCCCGGCGAAATCGGCGTCTTCGCCAAGGACCTGGATAGCGGCCTGTCGATCTCCTTTCGTGGCGAGGAAACCTGGTACCTGGCTTCCGGAATCAAGGTGCCGGTGGCCATCGCCGTCCTGCGTGGCGTGGAGCGCGGCGAGTTCACGCTCGACGATCGCCTGCGCCTGGAGGCCTACGACTATGTCGATGGCGCCGGCGAGACCAATCGCCATCCGCCGGGCGCACGGCTCGGCGTGCGCTTCCTCCTCGAACAGATGGTGATCCACAGCGACAACAGTGCCTCCGACCGCCTGATCCGGCTGGTCGGCATCGAGGCGGTCAACCGGGTCGTCGAGGAACTGGCGCCAGGTGGTTTCCAGCCGATCACCCCGCTGGCCGACGTCCGCCGGCATGCCTACAGCCAGTTGCATCCGGCCGCGTTCCGCCTGAGCGGCCGGGATTTCCTGCAATTGAAGCAACAACGCAGCGACGCGGCCCGGCGCGCCACCCTCGCCCGACTGCTCGGCGTCGCCCCCACCGAGTTGCGCCCCCTCAGCCTGGGCGAAGCCTTCGAAGCCTATTACGCCACCCAGCTCAACTCCGCCCGGCTCAGCGCCTACGGCGAGCTGCTGGAAGCCCTGGCCAACGGCAAGGCCCTGGGCGCCGAGGGCAGCGCCCACCTGATGGGGCTGATGGAGCGCGTCGCCACCGGACGCAAGCGAATCAAGGCCGGCCTGCCGACCGTTGCGGCGTTCCTCCACAAGACCGGCACCCAGCGTGCCCGCTTCTGCGACCTCGGCATCGTCCGTACCGCCGGGACGGACGGCGACAAGCGCCTGATCGTCGCCGCCTGCACCCGTGGCGACTCGTCGCTGGCTCGCTCGGAAACCGCGCTGCGCCTGGTAGGACAGGCCGTCTGGCAATCCGGTGCACTGCTTCCGGCGCCGGAAGAACTGGAGGTGCGGCGATGAGGAAGCGGTCGTTGCTGATCGCCGCCCTGCCGGTGATTGCCCTGCTCTGTGGGGCGCTGGTCTGGGCTGCACTGCGCAGCGAGCCGGAACCACCCTGGGTCGCGCAGCTGCAAGGAAAAATCCTCCGGCTGGATCAGCGCACACCCGGTGATCTCGGGGTGTACATCAAGCACCTGGGCGACGGCGGCGAACTCGACTACCAGGCCGGACGCCACTGGTACCTGGCCTCGGCGGTGAAGGTGCCGGTGGCCATCGCCACCCTGCAACGCGTCGACGAAGGCGTATGGCCGCTCGACCAGCGGCTCGCCCTGCGCAACGAGGACAAGGTGGACGGCTCCGGTGGCCTGGCCTGGCAGGACTCCGGCAGCGAATACGATCTGAAGACCCTGCTGGAAGAAATGCTGCAGCGCAGCGACAGCACCGCCGCCGACATGCTGATTAACCGCGTCGGCGAAGACGAACTGAACCGGCGAATCGCGTCGAGCATGGCCGACCAGGGCTTCGGCCGCATCACCTCGTTGCTGCGGGTGCGCCACGAGCTGTACCGCGAGCTGCATCCCGACGCGGCGAACCTGAGCAACCGCGACGTCATCCAGTTGGCATCGGCCCCGCTGGGCCGGGAGCGGGTGCGAGCCCTGGCCAGGACACTCGACGTCGATCCCTCCGAGCTACGCGCGGACAGCCTGGAACAGGCCTACCAGCGCTACTATGCGCGCCGTCTCAACGCCGCTACCCTGCGAGCCTACGGCGGCATGTTGGAAAAGCTGGCGCGCGGGCGATTGCTGTCCCGAGCGAACACCGACCTCCTGCTCGACCTGATGGGGCTCGACGAGTACCACGCCTACCGCCTCGAAGCCGGGCTCGGCAAGGACGTCCCGTTCGCCCAGAAGACCGGGACCCAGTTCGAACGGGCCTGCCACATGGGCATTATCGACCCGAAGAGCGAACAGGCCATCGTGATCGCCGCCTGCGTCGAAGACGCCGGGCAGGAACAGGCCGCGCAGACGCTCGAAATGCTCGGCAGTCTGGTCTCCGACACGTTGCTCCGTTGACGAGGGGCACAAAACCCGAACGGAGCGGCGGCAGAGCCCTATCCGGCTTGCTATGGTTGCTGACGATCGGGCCGAAAGGCCCCGCCTGACGGGATATCGGGATGCGCCACCTTGTACCTTGCCTGCTTTTGCTCCTCTCTCTGTACGCCACGGCCGAGGAGACACCGCTGGTGGGCAATGCCTACTCGCCGCCAAAGATCTACAGTGAGAAGGGGCAGACCCTGGGCATCCTCGCGGATATCGTGCGCTATGCCGACGAGGTGCTGGAAGACGAGCGCTTCGACCTCCAGCTCTACCCCTGGGCACGGGCCTACAACATGGCCGAGCACGCGCGGGCAGGCATCATCGGCCTGTCGATGACCGAGGAACGGCTGGGCATCTTCGATTACTCCGAGCCGGTGTTCTATGACGAGGTCATTGTGGTGGTGCGCCGGGGCCAGGCCTTTCCGTTCGAGCACATCGAGGACCTGCGCGGACGCCGGGTCGGCATCGGCCTGGGAGGCTCGTTCGGCGAAGCCTTCGAACGGGCGAAACGGGAAGGCAGCCTGGTGGTGGTGGAGGACAACGGCCCGACGATGCGCCTGAGAAAGCTGCTCGCCGGGCGCATCGACGCGGCCCTGATCAACCCCGGCCGCGCCGGCCTGCTTCGTGCTCTGCAACAGGACGCCGAACTGGCGTCACGGGCCGATGAGTTCGAGGTGCTGCCCGTTCCCCTGCTGCGCGATCCCAATTACCTCGCCTTTCACAAGAGCCTGCACCGTGGCGCGACATTGCGCGCCTTCAACGAGGTCATCCGTCGCGGTTACGAGAACGGCGACATTCAGCGCATCATCGAGCGCTATACGGATCGCTAGCCAGGCTGCTGGTGAGCCAGCTTCCGATATAGCCGCTGCAACGGCCCGACCACCGCCAGCACCACGGCACCGGCCAGGATGCCGAACAGCAGGTTCAGCAGCGTCGGCGCCAGCGCCTCCAGCAGGCCACCGATCCCCGCCACGCCACCGGCGGCGTGGGCAAGGTCATGGATCGCCTGGTTCGCCAGCGGAATGCCGTGGGTGAGAATGCCACCACCCACCATGAACATCGCCGCGGTCCCCACGATCGACAGCCCCTTCATCAGGAACGGCGCGGCGCGCAGGATGCCGCGTCCGAGGCTGCGCGCCAGCGGGCTGCCCAGGCGGCTGAGGTAAAGCCCGCCGTCGTCCAGCTTGACGATGCCGGCCACCAGGCCGTAGACCCCCACCGTCATGATCACCGCGATACCGCAGAGCACCGCCACCTGCGAGGCGAACGTCGCCGTGGCGACAGTCCCCAGGGTGATGGCGATGATTTCCGCCGACAGCACGAAATCGGTGCGGATCGCGCCTTTCACCTTGTCCCGTTCGAACGCCACCATGTCCACTGCGGGATTGGCGATGGCTTCCGCCCGTTGCGCATGTTCGCTGCTGTCTTCCGCTTTGCTGTGCAGCAGCTTGTGCGCCAACTTCTCGAAGCCCTCGAAACAGAGGAAGGCACCGCCGACCATCAGCAAGGGCGTCACCGCCCAGGGAATGAAGGCACTGATCAGCAGCGCCGCCGGCACCAGGATCGCCTTGTTCAGCATCGATCCCTTGGCCACCGCCCAGACCACCGGCAACTCGCGGTCGGCATTCACACCCGACACCTGTTGCGCGTTCAGCGCCAGGTCATCGCCCAGCACGCCGGCGGTTTTCTTCGCCGCGACCTTGGTCATCACGGCCACATCGTCGAGAACGCTGGCGATATCGTCGATCAGGGTTAACAGGCTGGCTCCGGCCACGGGTTGCTCCTTGAAAGGATGGAAAACGAGGGCGACATAATAGTGCGGACGATGCCGCAGAGCAGCCCAGTCTAGCGAGAGACCCGCAGGCGACGCGGCGGTTCGGCGAGAGAAGGCAGGCGATGTGCCGCACGAACCGTGCAGTCGATCACGCCCCTCCGCCAGCCGACGAACGGCAAGCACCGCCCACGAGCCGGAGGGTCATAAACGAAGCTCACCAGCGAGCCGACACGGAAGCCAGGCTGTATCCGTGCGTTCATCCGCACCATATGGAGATACAGCCAATGCCTACTGCCCTGCCTACCTTTCGGCCGGCCCACGCCGGCTTCCTGCTCGCCCTCCTGGCCAGCCAGGCCGGCGCCGCCGACCTGGTGGTCACCAAGTTCACCGATAGCCACGACGGCGTCTGCGATGCCGATTGCTCCCTGCGCGAAGCCGTGCACCAGGCCAACATGACCTTCGAGCCCGACCGCATCATCCTTCAGGCCGGCACCTACAGCCTGAGCCTGGCGCCAGCCCGCGACGGCGCCCGCATCCTGCAGGAGAACGGCAACCTGAACGGCGACCTCGACGTGATGTTCAGCGACCTCACCATCGTCGGCGCCAGCCCTGGCCGCACCGTCATCGACGGCCTGCGCAACGACCGCCTGTTCGATGCCCAGGCGGCCACCCAACTCAACCTGGAACGCCTCACCCTGCGCAACGGACTCACCTCCGGTTTCGGCGGCGCGCTGCGCAACCGGGGCGAGACCAACCTGCACCAGGTCGTGATGGAGCGCAACGCAGCGATTGCCGAGATCGGCGCCGGCGGCGCCATCGCCAACTTCGGACGGCTGAACATCGCCTCCTCCCGCTTCATCGACAACGAAACCTACGCCGATCCCGGCTCGGGCGAAGGCGGCGCGATCTTCAACGCCGCGCAGGGCTGGCTGGAAGTGCGCAACAGCACCTTCACCGGCAATATCAGCTATGACGCCGTCGATACGGGACGCGGCGCCGCCATCTATAACGAAGGGCTGGCCGATATCGCCCGCAGCGCCTTTACCGTCAACAAGGGCGGCGAGTACGGCAACGGCTCGGCCATCCTCAATGCCGAGGGCGGGCTGCTCAAGATGACCAACAGCACTCTCAGCGGCAACCGCGGCTACTATGGCACCGGCGCCTTCTCCAATGGCCAATGGGGCAGCCGCAACAATGCCAACACCGAAGCTCTGCTGATCAACGTCACCATCGCCGACAACACCGGCGGCGCCGCCCTGCTCAACCTGGGCAAGCTGACCATGCGCAACAGCATCGTCGCCGGCAACTACCTCATCCCCGACGAAGGCCCCAACCGCCCGGCCAACTGCCGCAACGGCGAAGGTGCCAGCCTGCAGGCCCGCGGCCTGATGCTCGGCATGGACAACCAGGGCTGCGTCGCCGACCTGCCGATCGACGACAGCCTGACGTTCACCCAAGTCCTGGAACCCCTCGCCACCCTCCCCGGCGCTCCCGCCCTGCACCCGCTGCCGGAAAACAGCCCGGCCATCGACGCCGCCATCGGCACCTGCCCGCAGACCGACCAACGCAAGGTCGCCCGCCCACAGGATGGCAACGGCGATGGCGTGGCGGTGTGCGACTTGGGGTCTTACGAGAAAGAGGCCCTCTAAGCCCGCTCGTAGCGGCGCGGATACCCCGGGCCGCTACGACATCCCTTTCGCTCGCCCTATATCTGCCTGAACCTTTCTAACGGCAAGACGCAGCACCATCTTGCCGTCCTTCGCTGACGAGGCTGCACCGACTCGATCAGCCATCTCCTTCGTCGCCCCCGCCAAAAGAAAAAACGACAAGACAAAAAACTGTGGCGTATCTCTACGTCATTACGATTCCGACTTGGCATGATGGCAACACGACACTATTCTCCGCCCTCCCCCTTTCATAAGGACTTGATCAATGAAAGCTCTACGCTTCTCTTTAATACTTGCCTTCGTCTTCTCATGGCTCGGCGGCTGTACCGCAGTTCAACAACCGGTACCGATGGACGATGCGCTCTGGAGCGAAAAACAAGAGGTCATCGGCATTGCCCTTGTCGACGTTCCCAAGCCCGCCGTGGTTCTTGCAGGGCAACAAGGGCTTCTCGATTACGCGGTGAACAGCGGGCTTGCCGCAGCACTGCGCAGCAAGGTGGAAACCTGGGAAGTCAGCAGCTTCAGCGAGGTTCCCAAGCAGGTGGCTGAAGAAATCAGCGCACGTGGCTACAAGACCAAGCTGCTGGAGGCACCGATCGCTCTCGCCGAGCATCAAGAAACCAAAAGCAAACTCGGATACGCAAAGCGGGATTTCACCCCTCTCAAGCAAGAGCATCAGATCGACAAGCTGGTCGTAATCGCCTTGGTGAATGCCGGCACGTTCCGTACCTACTACGGCATGATCCCTACCAGCAAGCCGGTCGCCCAGATCAATACGCTGACTCAGGTCATCGATCTCGACGACAACCGCCTTCTCTATTACCAACCCAACACCCAAAATCGTTCGGCAGAGGGCGACTGGGATGAAAAACCCGAGTATCCCAACCTGACGAATGCTTTCTACCAGGCCCTCGATGCCACGGAGCAGGATGTCATCGCCCCGTTCCGTGCACCGCTGCTTTCAGCCCAGTAATGAGGCTTTTTTCGCCTTTCTGCCTCCTGTTGCTGGTCGGGTGCAGCGGAACGCCCGCCCTGCGTCCGCATGTCGAGGACGACATCGCGCAGCAGCTTCGCAAAAGTGGGTACGCCATCGACGTGCAAACGACCGATCATCTGCTGACCCAGGGCGAACCGGTTCGCGACGCCAGCGGCATGATCGCCAACGGCCAGTTGGCCGCACAGTCAATGCAAACCGCCGCCCAGAACTCACCCGGTGGAGGCGCTTCGGCCGTCGGGTTGGTTCTGGGCACGCTGTTGATCAATCAATATCAGGAGGCCCGATTGCAGGAGCGGGCCAGGAAATCCAACGATCATCTGGTCGCGCCTCTTCGCCAAGCCACCACCGAACAGGCATTGAGTGACTGGTTTGTGCAGACCCTGAGCGACAAACTGAACGCCGGCGACCTGGCCCGTCCCCCAGGAACGGAAAACAGTCCCTATGTCCTGCTTTTCACCCCTCAATCCCAACTGAGCCGGGACGTGAAGAGCGCCCGACTGATAACGGAAGTCCGGGTGACATTCGGCCATCAACCGCTGTATCAAGGACGAATTGAGGTCCTGAGCAACCCGGCCGACACGAATGACATGCAGCATTGGATCGAAAACGATGGCGAGGCATACAAAAAAGCCATGCAGGCGAACATTGAAGAAATGCTCCGCGTGCTGGCGCTAGATCTCGATACTCGCCATTTCGCATCGTTGCATAACCGGGAAACCACGTTGCGCTATACCGTCGGTGACAGCCGCATCATCGAGCGGGGACGCATTGTCGATGAACAGGGCCAGCGCGTGGTTTTTATGGATCTGCATGGATGGCTGAAGTCCATTCCGTTGCAAACGGAGCCGTGAGGTCAACTTGGACTGATGGTTCACTGCACGCGAGCATCGTCGGCTCGCCGGAACCAAGATATTGAAAAGCCCCCGCCGGATTGCTCCGACGGGGGCTTTTTTCATCGCTGCGGCGATCAGACCTTGCTGCGCTCGTAGCGCTTGCGGTCGTTCTCGTTGAGCAGTTTCTTGCGCAGGCGGATGGACTTCGGCGTCACTTCCACCAGCTCGTCCTCGTCGATGAATTCCAGAGCCTGTTCCAGGGTGAATTTCAGCGCCGGGGTCAGCTGGATGGTCTCGTCCTTGCCGGAAGCACGCATGTTGTCGAGCTTCTTGGCCTTGGTCGGGTTGATCACCAGGTCGTTGTCGCGGCTGTGGATGCCGGCCAGCTGGCCTTCGTAGATTTCGTCGCCGGGGGAGAGGAACAGCTTGCCGCGGTCCTGCAGGGTTTCCAGCGAGTAGGTCAGCGCGGTACCGGTGGCCATGGACACCAGCACACCGTTCTGGCGGTGGGCCACTTCGCCGGCCTTGATCGGGCCGTAGTGGCTGAAGGTGCTGGTGAGGATGCCGGTGCCCGAGGTCATGGTCAGGAAGGCGTTACGGAAGCCGATCAGGCCGCGCGCCGGAATGATGTACTCCAGGCGGATACGGCCCTTGCCGTCGGGGATCATGTTGGTCATGTCACCCTTGCGCAGGCCCATCTGCTCCATCACCGGGCCCTGGTGCTGCTCTTCGATGTCGATGGTGACGTTCTCGTAGGGCTCCTGCTTTTCGCCGGCCTCGTTCTCGATGATCACCACTTCAGGACGGCCCACGGCCAGCTCGAAGCCTTCGCGGCGCATGGTTTCGATCAGCACGGAGAGGTGCAGTTCGCCGCGGCCGGAGACCTTGAACTTCTCCGGGCTGTCGCCTTGCTCGACGCGCAGGGCCACGTTGTGCAGCAGTTCCTTCTCCAGGCGATCCTTGATGTTGCGGCTGGTGACGAACTTGCCTTCCTTGCCGGCGAACGGCGAGTCGTTGACCTGGAAGGTCATGCTCACGGTCGGTTGGTCGACGGTCAGCGGCGGCAGCGCCTCGACGTTCTGCGGGTCGCACAGGGTGTCGGAGATGTACAGCTCGTCCATGCCGCTGACGCAGACGATGTCGCCCGCTTCGGCTTCCGGCACTTCGACGCGCTGCAGGCCATGGTGGCCCATGATCTTCAGGATGCGGCCGTTGCGCTTGTTGCCCTTGGCATCGACGGCGACCACCGGGGTGTTGGCCTTGACCCGGCCGCGGGTGATGCGGCCGATGCCGATCACGCCGAGGAAACTGTTGTAGTCCAGCTGGGAAATCTGCATCTGGAACGAGCCCTCGAGGTCCACCACCGGGGCCGGTACGTGGTCGATGATGGCTTGGAACAGGGCGTCCATGTTGTCGTCCATCTTCTCGTGGTCGAGGCCGGCGATGCCGTTCAGGGCGCTGGCGTAGACGATCGGGAAGTCGAGCTGCTCATCGGTGGCGCCGAGGTTGTCGAACAGGTCGAAGATCTGGTCGATGACCCAGTCCGGACGCGCACCGGGACGGTCGATCTTGTTCACCACCACGATCGGACGCAGGCCGGCCTTGAACGCCTTCTGGGTCACGAAACGGGTCTGCGGCATGGGGCCGTCCTGGGCGTCGACCACCAGCAGCACGGAGTCGACCATCGACATCACGCGCTCCACCTCGCCACCGAAGTCGGCGTGGCCGGGGGTGTCGACGATGTTGATGTTGTAGCCGTTCCACTTGATGGCGGTGTTCTTCGCCAGGATGGTGATGCCGCGTTCCTTTTCCTGGTCGTTGGAGTCCATCACGCGCTCGCTTTCGGCTTCCTTGCGGTCAAGGGTGCCGGACAGCTTGAGCAGCTTGTCGACGAGAGTGGTCTTGCCATGGTCGACGTGGGCGATGATGGCGATGTTGCGAAGTTTTTCGATCACGGTTTTTTCCTAGAAGAGAGCGGCAAGCTTCAAGCCGCAGCTGCACGTAAAAGCATTAAAGGCAGCAGGCAAGCTTCAAGCCGCACGCTGCAAGTAAAAGCCCTGAAAAGCCGGTCGGGAGGATGCCGGCGGCGCCGCGCGCTACGGCGAATGTGACAGGTTCTCATGACTGTTCGCTCTTCCCTTGCAGCTTGTCGCTTGCGGCTTGGGCCTGGCCGAAGGGCCTGTAGACACGCACGTTGGCATGCCCTTCGTGTAACAGGTGGTGAGCATGCAGGCGGCTCATGACACCTTTATCGCAATACAGCAGGTACTGGCGGTTCTCATCCAGTTCCTTGAAGCGGCTGTTGATCGCATAGAACGGCATGGGTCTGACTTCGACGCCGCCCAGGTCGAGCGGTTCGTCGTCGACGGCGTCCGGGTGGCGGATGTCCAGCACGATCTGGCCGGGCAGCGCTTCGCTCACCTCTTCCACCTGCAAGTCTTCGTCCAGCTCGTCGATCACCCGGTCGATGGTCACCTGCCGGGCCCGCTCGAGGGCGCGCTCGAGGATCGCCATGTCGAACTGCGATTCCTCGTAGACGATGCGTGCCGGCTTGGCCCGGGTGGTCGGGTTCACCGAAATCACGCCGCAGTACTCCGGCATGTGCATGGCGAACTCGGCGGTACCGATGCGCATGGCGGTGTCGATGATGTCCTGCTTGTGGCTGGCGATCAGCGGACGCAGCACCAGCATGTCGGTGGCCGAGTCGATCACCGAGAGGTTCGGCAGGGTCTGGCTGGACACCTGGGAAATCGCTTCGCCGGTGACCAGCGCATCCAGTTGCAGGCGCTCGGCGACGCGGGTCGCGGCGCGCAGCATCATGCGCTTGAGCACCACGCCCATCTGGCTGTTGTCGACCTTGGCGAGAATCTCACCCACCACTTCTTCGAACGGCACGCTGATGAACAGCACGCGCTGCGAACGACCGAATTTCTCCCAGAGGTAGTGGGCGACTTCCATCACCCCCAGCTCGTGGGCGCGGCCGCCCAGGTTGAAGAAGCAAAAGTGCGTCATCAGCCCGCGGCGCATCATCTGGTAGGCCGCCACGGTGGAATCGAAGCCACCGGACATCAGCACCAGGGTCTGCTCCAGCGATCCCAGCGGATAGCCACCGATACTGTCGTGCTGGCTATGGATGATGAACAGCCGCTGGTCACGGATTTCCATCCGCACTTCCACTTCCGGCGCCTTCAGCGAAATCCCGGCGGCACCGCACTGCTGGCGCAGACAACCGCCGACATAGCGCTCGACTTCCATGGAGGTGAAGGGATGCTTGCCGGCGCGCTTGCAGCGCACGGCGAAAATCTTGCCCGGCAACTGGTCGGCGAAGTGCAGCTTGCACTTCTCCAGGATGTCGTCGAAATCGCCCAGCGGGTATTCGTGCACTTCGAGGAAGTGGGCGATGCCCGGCGTGCAGGTCAGGCGCTCGACCATCTCGCGCAGGGCCTTCGGCTCGCGGACCGAGGTTTCCACCTCGAGGTTGTCCCACACACCGTTCACCACCAGATCGGGATCGAGGTCGCGCAGCACCGTGCGAATGTTCTTCGCCAACTGGCGAATGAAACGCTTGCGCACCGGACTGCTCTTGATGGTGATTTCCGGAAAGACCTTGACGATGAGTTTCATGAAAAGCCGGTGTGGGACGGGGCGCCGAAAAAGAGGGGCGCGGATTATAGCGGAAATTGCTCAAGGTTTAATCAGCAATCTCTGCCTCGATTTGCAATGCACCAAAATAGAGCTATTGATTTAAATAGCGCACCGAAAAGGTGCTCAAATTTCCTTTAAATATCCTGCCAAGCCCCGCTACGCCTGACTTGAAGCGGCTCACACCATTCCAGGGCACTGGCATGCAATTTGCTCCCTTGTGAGGCAGGTTGCCCTGGCGGAATATTCCCGCCGGCTTCACCCATTCGTGGGGGCATAACAGACCCTGCCCTCATTCACCTGGAGGACATCATGTCGAAGGCGCTTCAACTGATTAAAGACAATGACGTGAAGTGGATTGATCTGCGCTTCACCGATACCAAAGGCAAGCAGCAGCACGTCACCATGCCGGCCCGCGATGCGGACGACGACTTCTTCGAATACGGCAAGATGTTCGACGGCTCCTCGATCGCCGGCTGGAAGGGCATCGAAGCATCCGACATGATCCTGATGCCGGACGACAGCACCGCCGTCCTGGACCCGTTCACCGAAGAGCCGACCCTGATCCTCGTCTGCGACATCATCGAGCCCTCCACCATGCAGGGTTACGAGCGCGACCCGCGCGGCATCGCCCGCCGCGCCGAGGAATACCTGAAGTCCACCGGCATCGGCGACACCGCCTTCTTCGGTCCGGAACCCGAGTTCTTCATCTTCGACGAAGTGAAGTTCAAGTCGGACATCTCCGGCTCCATGTTCAAGATCTTCTCCGAGCAGGCCTCCTGGAACACCGACGCCGACATCGACGGCGGCAACAAGGGCCACCGTCCGGGCGTCAAGGGCGGCTACTTCCCGGTACCGCCGGTCGACCACGACCACGAAATCCGTACCGCCATGTGCAACGCCCTGGAAGAAATGGGCCTGGTGGTCGAAGTTCACCACCACGAAGTGGCGACTGCCGGCCAGAACGAAATCGGCGTCAAGTTCAACACCCTGGTCGCCAAGGCCGACGAAGTGCAGACCCTGAAGTACTGCGTGCACAACGTCGCCGACGCCTACGGCAAGACCGTGACCTTCATGCCGAAGCCGCTGTATGGCGACAACGGCTCGGGCATGCACGTGCACATGTCGATCTCCAAGGATGGCAAGAACACCTTCGCGGGTGAAGGCTATGCCGGCCTGTCCGAGACCGCCCTGTACTTCATCGGCGGCATCATCAAGCACGGCAAGGCCCTGAACGGCTTCACCAACCCGTCGACCAACTCCTACAAGCGTCTGGTCCCCGGCTTCGAAGCCCCGGTCATGCTGGCCTACTCCGCCCGCAACCGTTCCGCCTCGATCCGTATCCCGTACGTCAACAGCCCGAAAGCCCGCCGTATCGAAGCGCGCTTCCCGGACCCGGCGTGCAACCCCTACCTGGCCTTCGCCGCTCTGCTGATGGCCGGCCTGGACGGTATCCAGAACAAGATCCACCCCGGCGATGCCGCCGACAAGAACCTGTATGACCTGCCGCCGGAAGAGGCGAAGGAAATCCCGCAGGTTTGCGGCAGCCTGAAGGAAGCCCTGGAGTCCCTGGACGCCGATCGCGCCTTCCTGACCAAGGGCGGTGTGTTCACCGACGAGTTCATCGATGCCTACATCGAGCTGAAGAGCGAAGAAGAAATCAAGGTGCGCACCTTCGTGCACCCGCTGGAATACGACCTGTACTACAGCGTCTGATCCAGACATACCGCACAAGCGGCATGACTCAGAGGCCTCCTTCGGGAGGCCTCTTTTTATTTGCGCCGCGAAAGATTTGCGCGATGACACGCTCCTGAATCATCGCGCTTGCCAGGTGCCCTGCACGGTGCAAGGCTTAGCGCCAGAACCTCACGGGAGAGCGCCATGCGCCTGCTAATCGCCTGCCTGATCGGTGCCCTGGCCCTGCCGGCCATGGCTGCACAGATCTACAAGTACACCGATGCCAACGGCAATGTCGTCTACACCAACCAGCCCCCGGAAGGCGTGCAGGCCGAAGAGGTGGACGTGAAGGCGCCGAACACGGTGGAAATGAGCGCACCGCCCCCTTCGCTTCCCAGCCAGGCCGATCAACAACCCGCCGCCGGAAACCCTTACAGCGTGCTCGAGCTGACCGGTATTCCGGATGACGAGGCGATGCGCGCCAACAACGGGACCTTCAGTGTGGGCGTGGCTCTGGAGCCCCGCCTGCAGCGAGGCCACCTGCTGCGCCTGGTTCTGGATGGCCAGCCTTACGGCCAACCCACCAACGTGCCCCACCTGCAACTGGTCAATATCGACCGGGGCGAACACAGCCTGGTGGTGGAAGTGCTCAGCGGCGACCGCGTCGTCCAGAGGAGCGACGCGAAGACCTTCGCCGTACAACGCGTCCATATCAACAAGCCAGGCTCCTGAGTCATGCGCCACCTGCTGTTCTGCCTGCTGCTGCTCGGCCTGCCTGCCGTCGCCGAGGTTTACACCTACATCGACGCCGAGGGAAATCGCGTTTTCACCGACCGCCCCCGGTCCGACCGCGCCGAGCGCATCCAGCTCGCGCCGGCCAATGCCATGCCGGCGGCACCGGTCGCCATCGCACCGCCTTCCCCACCCCAGACCGTGATCGCGCCGGCCTACCAGCTCCTGCGCATTCTGTTCCCCGAGCCCGACGCCACCATCCGCGACAATACCGGCAACCTCATCGTCACCCTGGTCAGCGAACCGGGCCTGTTGGCGGGGCATAACTACCGGCTGTTCGTCGACGGCCAGCCCGCTGGCGCACCGAGCCGGAGCCCGGTGTTTCCGCTGAACAACCTGGATCGCGGCACGCATCAGCTGGCGGCGGAAATCATCGACGCGAGCGGACGCATCCTCGAGCGCACCCCGAACCAGCCGGTCCACATCAAGCGTATCTCCCTGGCCCAGAAGCGCCTGGCCAACCCCTGCAAGAAAGACGACTACGGCGTACGCCCGGAATGTCCGTTGAAGGACAAGCCCAAGGAAAAACCCAGCATCCTTCCCTTCCTCTGACCTCGAAACACGATGCGCACCATTTCGGTGCGCATAGCTGCACCACTTCCTATACTTTCCCCAAATTGGTTCGTCACCCGCCGCTGCTTTGCGCCGAAACGTGCCGGCGCGCACCCAGGGCGCAGTCGATGCGCGTCTTTTCGGGGCTTTGGTTTGCTTTTTGCATTTTTCTGCCCAACGCCGGAGCTATGGGTTTGTAGACCCCGATCATGACTATCAACGACACCCTGCACCGACTACTGCTCGACAACCTCACCACCGCGACCATCCTGCTCAACGCCGAATTGCGCCTCGAGTACATGAACCCGGCGGCGGAGATGCTACTGGCGGTCAGCGGTCAACGTAGCCACGGACAATTCATCAGCGAACTGTTCACCGAGTCGCCCGAGGCCTTGCAGTCGCTCCGCCAGGCGGTCGAGCAAGCCCACCCCTTCACCAAGCGCGAGGCGATGCTGACCTCGCTGACCGGCCAGACGCTGACGGTGGATTATGCAGTGACGCCCATCATCAACCGGCGCGAAACCCTGCTGCTGCTGGAAGTCCATCCGCGCGATCGGTTGCTGCGGATCACCAAGGAAGAGGCCCAGCTCTCCAAGCAGGAGACCACCAAGCTGCTGGTGAGAGGGCTGGCCCACGAAATCAAGAACCCGCTCGGCGGCATTCGCGGCGCGGCGCAACTGCTCTCCCGCGAGCTGCCGGACGAAAGCCTCAAGGACTACACCAACGTCATCATCGAAGAGGCCGACCGACTGAGAAACCTGGTCGACCGCATGCTCGGCTCGAACAAGCTGCCGTCGCTGGCGATGACCAACGTCCATGAAGTGCTGGAGCGGGTCAGCAGCCTGGTCGAGGCCGAAAGCCAGGGACGCATCACTTTGGTGCGCGACTACGATCCGAGCATCCCGGAAGTCCTGATCGATCGCGAGCAGATGATCCAGGCGGTGCTCAACATCGTGCGCAACGCCATGCAGGCACTGGCCAGCCAGAGCGATCTGCGCCTCGGCCGCATCAGCCTGCGCACCCGCACGCTGCGCCAGTTCACCATCGGCCACACCCGTCACCGGCTGGTGTGCAAGGTGGAGATCATCGACAACGGCCCCGGCATCCCGCAGGAGCTGCAGGAAACCATCTTCTATCCCATGGTCAGCGGCCGTCCGGACGGTACCGGGCTGGGGCTGGCCATCACCCAGAACATCATTAGTCAGCACCAGGGCCTGATCGAATGCGAAAGCCATCCCGGCCATACCGTGTTCTCGATCTTCCTACCGCTGGAACAAGGAGCCGTATCCCCATGAGCCGAAGCGAAACCGTCTGGATCGTCGACGACGACCGCTCCATCCGCTGGGTACTGGAAAAAGCCCTGCAACAGGAAGGGATGACCATCCAGAGCTTCGACAATGCGGACAGCGTGCTCAACCGCCTGTCCCGCCAGCAGCCGGACGTGATCATTTCGGACATCCGCATGCCCGGCGCCAGCGGCCTCGATCTGCTGGCCCGCATCCGCGAGCTGTATCCGCGGCTGCCGGTGATCATCATGACCGCGCATTCCGACCTGGACAGCGCCGTGGCGTCCTACCAGGGCGGCGCCTTCGAATACCTGCCCAAGCCGTTCGACGTGGACGAAGCGGTCTCGCTGGTCAAGCGCGCCAACCTTCACGCCCAGGAGCAACAGGGCCTGGAGACTCCAGCCAACCTGACGCGCACCCCCGAGATCATCGGCGAAGCACCGGCCATGCAGGAGGTCTTCCGCGCCATCGGCCGTCTGAGCCACTCGAACATCACTGTGCTGATCAACGGCGAGTCCGGTACCGGCAAGGAACTGGTCGCTCATGCCCTGCATCGCCATAGCCCGCGCGCGGCCTCCCCGTTCATCGCCCTGAACATGGCGGCGATTCCGAAGGACCTGATGGAGTCCGAGCTGTTCGGCCACGAGAAAGGTGCGTTCACCGGCGCGGCCAACCAGCGGCGCGGCCGCTTCGAGCAGGCCGACGGCGGCACCCTGTTCCTCGACGAGATCGGCGATATGCCGGCCGATACCCAGACCCGCCTGCTGCGCGTCTTGGCCGACGGCGAGTTCTACCGGGTCGGCGGCCATACGCCGGTCAAGGTGGACGTGCGGATCATCGCCGCCACCCACCAGAATCTGGAAAACCTGGTCCAGGCCGGCAAGTTCCGCGAGGACCTGTTCCACCGGCTCAACGTCATCCGCATCCACATCCCGCGCCTGGCCGACCGCCGCGAAGACATCCCCGCCCTGGCCCGCCACTTCCTCAGCCGCGCCGCGCAGGAACTGTCGGTCGAACCCAAGCTGCTCAAGAGCGAAACCGAAGACTACCTGATGAACCTGCCCTGGCCGGGTAACGTTCGCCAGTTGGAGAACACCTGCCGCTGGATCACCGTGATGGCGTCCGGGCGTGAGGTGCATGTCGACGACCTGCCGCCGGAACTGCTGACCCAGCCCCAGGACGCCACACCGGTGACCAACTGGGAGCAGGCACTGCGCCAGTGGGCCGACCAGGCGCTGACACGCGGGCAGTCCAGCCTGCTCGACAGCGCCGTACCGACCTTCGAGCGGATCATGATCGAAACCGCGTTGAAACATACCGCAGGCCGCCGCCGCGACGCCGCCATCCTGCTCGGCTGGGGCCGCAACACCCTGACCCGCAAGATCAAGGAACTGGGCATGAAGGTGGATGGCGGAGACGACGACGAAGGCGACGATTCCTAAGGCCTCACCCGACAAGGCCACGGCCGGTCCAATCCGGCCCGCCCCACTACCTCACCGCCTGCTACCTCTCTGTAAGGGCGAATTCATTCGCCCGCTCTTCTCTGCCTTACCTTACTTGGCACTCAAACCCGCCCCCCGCCGGACAGCACCAGAACAGCTCAGGCGAAGCGCCATAAACCGTCCGGGCACCTCCAACGAAAAATTCGAGGAAGACTGAAACTATACGGTCACGAAAAGGACCAATAATACCTCGGCGGTATCCGAGCGCTTCCAGGGATGGCCTCTGAAAAATTGGCACGCGCCCTGCATTATGGAAAGTGACCACCAGTTTCGGGGGCCTTGGTACAGGCAGGCCGGGGATTCCCCTCTTTTATTCCTCCCGCAGGCTGATCGACAGCCGCCACTGCCCGTCCACTTCCGCAGCCTCCCATGCGCCGCGGAGTGGGCGGGCAGCCACAAATCGCAGTAAAAACCCCTTATCTCCGCTCTGTAGCCGCCAATTGACGGGTTTTCCCGCCAGTTCGACACGTCCTGCACGCGCTCGGGCGACCGCCTCGACGGACAGCGCAAATGCACCATCCAAGTGCTCCACGAACACTTTTGGCTCATGGTCGAACCACAGGACCAGCCCCGCCGGACGCTCCTCGACCCGCTGCAGGACCACCGGCTCCGATTGCGTGAGACGCCCGATCATCAGCCCGACCAGAAAGCCGATCAGCGCCAGCGAAGCGAGAAAGCGCAGCCACAGGCGCGGCCGAGGGTCCTCTTCGGGGTTAGAATGCCGCCCGTCCTCAGTGTCGGAGCCGTGCATGTTTCACGTGATCCTCTTTCAACCGGAAATCCCGCCGAACACCGGCAACATTATCAGGCTCTGCGCCAACACCGGCTGCGCGTTGCATCTGATCGAACCGCTAGGTTTCGAACTGGACGACAAGCGCCTGCGCCGCGCCGGCCTGGACTACCATGAATACGCCACGCTGAAGCGCCACTCGGACCTGTCGGCCTGCCTGGACAACCTTGGCCATCCCCGTGTCTTCGCCTTCACCACCAAAGGCACCCAGCCCTACCATGAGGTCCGCTACCAGCCGGGCGATGCCTTTCTCTTCGGCCCGGAAAGCCGTGGCCTGCCGCAGGAAATCCGCGACAGCCTGCCGACCGGGCAGCGGCTGCGCTTGCCGATGCGCGAGGGCTGCCGCAGCCTCAACCTGTCCAACACCGTTGCGGTCGCCGTCTACGAGGCTTGGCGGCAACAGGGTTTCGCCCTATAGAGAGGCGATAAAAAAGCGCCCCGAGGGGCGCTTCATGGCATTGCCGCAACCGACTTACTGAATCGCGCTAGGCGCCTCGCCAGCCGCCTGCATGCGCGCCAGTTCCTGGGCATACAGGGCGTCGAAGTTCACCGGCGCCAGCATCAGCGCCGGGAACGAGCCACGGGTGACCAAGCTGTCCAGTGTCTCGCGGGCATAGGGGAACAGGATGTTCGGGCAGAAAGCGCCAAGGGTATGGCTCATGGACGCCGCGTCCAGGCCCTTGATCAGGAAGATGCCGGCCTGCTGGACTTCGGCGATGAAAGCGACTTCCTCGCCGTTCTTCACGGTGACCGACAGGGTCAGCACCACTTCATGGAAATCGGCTTCGAGGTGCTTCTGGCGGGTGTTGAGGTCCAGGGAAACGCTCGGCGACCACTCCTGGCGGAAGATTTCCGGGCTTTTCGGGGCTTCGAAGGACAGGTCGCGCACGTAGATGCGCTGCAGGGAGAATTGCGGCCCTTGGCCGTTCTGGGTGGAGCCGTTCGCTTGTTGGTCGGTCATGGCAGAGCCTTCTTGTCTTGCGTTGCGAGAGGGGGCGAAAAGCCCCCGAGTCAGGATTGAACAGCTTCCGCCAGACGCGCATCCAGCTTGCCGGCGCGCTCCAGCGCATAAAGATCGTCGCAACCACCGATATGGGCACCGTTGATCCAGATCTGCGGCACCGAGGTACGTCCCGCCTTGCGGGCCATCTCGGCACGCAGGTCAGGCTTGCCGTCGACCGAGATTTCCTCGAAGGAAACGCCCTTGTGGTTCAGCAACTGCTTGGCGCGAATGCAATAGGGACACCAGGCGGTGGTATAGATGACGATCTTGGACATATCACTTCACCAGCGGTAGGTTGTCTCCCCGCCAGCTGGCAATCCCACCGGACAGCTTGGCGGCCGTATAGCCGGCCTTCTTCAGCTCGCGGCAGACGGTGCCGGCGTGCTGGCCCATGGCATCGACCACGATGATGGTCTTGGCCTTGTGCTTTTCCAGCTCGGCTATGCGGTTGACCAGCTTCTCATAAGGAATGTTCAAGGCGTCGACGATGTGCCCGCCATCGAACTCCTTCTTCGCGCGCACGTCCAACACCACGGCCTGCTCGCCGTTGACCAGCGCGGTCAGCTCGCGAGTGGAGAGGCTGCGGCCGCCACGGCGCAGCTCGGTGATGATCAGGAGCACCAGCAGCACCAGGAACAGGCTGCTGAGCACATAGTGATGAGAGATAAATTCAATCAGCTTGGCGACCATCGATAGATTCCAGGACGGTAAAATGCCGGCCAGTATACACAGGCCCCGATGTCGGCTGAACCCTGATGAGCCGTGACGCCAACCGTGTCAGACATTAGAATGCCGACCTTTTTCGACCACCCCTCAAGAGTCGACCCCATGACTGCGACGCCCAAACCTCTGGTATTGATCATCCTGGACGGCTTCGGTCACAGCGACAGCCCCGAATACAACGCCATCCATGCCGCCAACACCCCGGTCTACGACCGCCTGCGCGCCACCCAGCCGCACGGCCTGATCTCCGGTTCGGGCATGGACGTCGGCCTGCCGGACGGTCAGATGGGCAACTCCGAAGTGGGGCACATGAACCTCGGTGCCGGCCGTGTCGTCTACCAGGACTTCACCCGCGTGACCAAGGCGATCCGCGACGGCGAGTTCTTCGAGAACCCAGCGATCGCCGCCGCGGTGGACAAGGCCGCCAGCGCCGGCAAGGCGGTACATATCCTCGGCCTGCTGTCCGATGGCGGCGTGCACAGCCACCAGGATCACCTGGTCGCGATGGCCGAGATGGCGGCCAAGCGCGGCGCCGAGAAAATCTACCTGCATGCCTTCCTCGACGGCCGCGACACGCCGCCGAAGAGCGCCCAAAGCTACATCGAACTGCTCGACACCACCTTCGCCCGCCTCGGCAAGGGCCGCATCGCCTCGCTGATCGGCCGCTACTACGCCATGGACCGAGATAACCGCTGGGACCGCGTCCAGGCCGCCTACGAGCTGATCGTCGATGGGAAGGCCGAGCACCTCGCCGACACGGCGCTCGACGGCCTCAATGCCGCCTACGAGCGCGGCGAAAGCGACGAATTCGTCAAGGCCACGGCCATCGGCTCACCGGTGAAGGTCGAGGATGGCGACGCCGTGATATTCATGAACTTCCGTGCCGACCGCGCCCGCGAGCTGACCCGCGCCTTCGTCGAGCCCGGCTTCGAGGAATTCGAACGCAGCCGCGTACCGGCCCTGGCCGGCTTCGTCATGCTCACCCAGTACTCCGCCAGCATCCAGGCGCCCTGCGCCTTCGCGCCGGAACCCTTGACCAACGTGCTCGGCGAATACCTGGCGAAGAACGGCAAGACCCAACTGCGCATAGCCGAGACCGAGAAATACGCCCACGTCACCTTCTTCTTCTCCGGCGGCCGTGAAGAGCCGTTCGAAGGCGAGGAACGCATCCTTATCCCGTCGCCGAAGGTCGCCACCTACGATCTGCAGCCGGAAATGAGCGCGCCGGAAGTCACCGATCGCATCGTCGAAGCCATCGAACAGCAGCGCTACGACGTGATCGTGGTCAACTACGCCAACGGCGACATGGTCGGCCACACCGGCGTCTTCGAGGCGGCGGTCAAGGCCGTCGAATGCCTGGATACCTGCATGGGCCGGATCGTCGACGCGCTGGACAAGGTGGGCGGCGAAGCGCTGATCACCGCCGACCACGGCAACGTCGAGCAGATGGAAGACGAAACCACCGGCCAGGCGCACACCGCGCACACCTGCGAACCGGTACCGTTCATCTACGTCGGCAAGCGCAAGCTGCACATCCGCGAAGGCGGTGTGCTGGCCGACGTGGCGCCGACCATGCTCAAGCTGCTCGGCCTGCCGCAGCCGTCGGAAATGACCGGCCGCTCGATCGTCGAACTGGACTGAGCCCGGCGCTGCGGGCCATTCGACACACCTGGCGGCCCACCGCCGCCAGGCGCTCGGATTGCCGACATGGATTGCAGCCCGGCGCCGAATTTTTAGGCATACTTAGGGCCGTTTCTTCTCCCCCGGTGTCGCACGCCATGCTCCGCGCCCTCGCCCTCGTTGTTCTTGCCGGCCTGTTCAGCCAGGCCATTGCCGACCAACGCGCCGAAACTCAGCAGCAACTGGAGGCGGCGCGCAAGGATGTCGCCGAACTGAAGAAGCTGCTCGAGCAGTTGCAGCAGGAAAAATCCGGCGTCCAGAAAGAGCTGCGCTCCACCGAAACCGAGATGGGCGATCTGGAAAAGCAGGTCAAGAGCCTCGAAAACGAGCTGAAGAAGAGCGAGGACGAGATCCAGCGCCTCAACCAGGAGAAAAAAAAACTCCAGGACGCGCGCCTTGAACAGCAAAGACTGATCGGCATCCAGGCCCGTGCCGCCTACCAGAGCGGTCGCCAGGAATACTTGAAGCTGCTACTCAACCAGCAGGAGCCGGAGAAGTTCTCGCGCACCCTCACCTACTATGACTACCTCAGCCAGGCGCGGTTGGAGCAGCTCGAAACCTTCAACGAAACCCTGCGCCAACTGGCCAATGTGGAAAACGACATCGCCACCCAGCAGGCCCAGCTCTCGGAGCAGCGCAGTGCCCTCGACAGCCGCCGCGAACAGCTCGCGGCGGTACGCCAGGAGCGCCAGCAGGCATTGGCCAAGCTGAATCACGAATACTCCGCTGGCGGCCAGAAGCTGAAAGCCCGCCAGCAGGAACAGGCCGAACTGGCCCAGGTGCTCAAGACCATCGAGGAAACCCTGGCACGCCAGGCCCGGGAAGCCGAAGAAGCCCGCCAGCGCGCGCTCGCCGAGCAGCGGCGCCAGCAGCAGGAGCAGTCACGCCCCGGCCGCCCGGCCACAGCCGACGGCCCCCTGGTATCCAGCACCGGCACCAGCTACGGCGGTCCGTTCTCCCAGGCCAAGGGCAAGCTGCCATGGCCGGTAGACGGCCGTCTCGTCGCCCGCTACGGCACTCCGCGCGGCAGCGACGCTCGAACCAAGTGGGACGGCGTGCTGATCGGCGCCGCGGCCGGCAGCCAGGTACGCGCCGTCTACGGCGGACGCGTGGTGTTCGCCGACTGGTTGCGCGGCGCCGGGCTTCTCGTCATTCTCGACCATGGCAATGGTTATCTGAGCCTTTACGGGCACAACCAGAGCCTGTTGAAAGATGCCGGAGACATCGTCAAGGCTGGCGAGCCTATTGCCACCGTCGGTACCAGTGGTGGCCAGAATACGCCCGCGCTGTACTTCGCCATTCGCCAGCAGGGCCGCCCCAGCGACCCCGCCCTATGGTGTCGTGCGCAGGGATAGCGCGACCCTTATCACCCTTTGGAGTTGAACATGCCGCAAGTGCGCCGTTTTGCCCGCCCCACCTCGTTCGCCCTGGCATTGACGCTGGGCGTTGCCATTGGCAACGCCTGGGCCCAGGAGCCGCCGGCCTCCACGGCACCGGCCCCCGAGGCGGCTCCCGCGCAGAACAAGGCACCGCTGCCGCTCGACGAGCTGCGCACCTTCGCCGAGGTACTCGACCGTATCAAGGCCGCCTACGTCGAGCCGGTGGATGACAAGACCCTGCTGGAAAACGCCATCAAGGGCATGCTCAGCAACCTCGACCCGCACTCGGCCTACCTCGAGCCGGAGGCGTTCGCCGAGTTGCAGGAAAGCACCAGCGGCGAATTCGGCGGCCTGGGCATCGAGGTCGGCGTGGAAGACGGCTTCATCAAGGTCGTTTCGCCGATCGACGACACCCCTGCGTCCAAGGCCGGCATCGAGGCCGGCGACCTCATCGTCAAGATCGACGGCCAGCCGACCAAAGGCCTGTCGATGATGGAAGCGGTGGAAAAGATGCGCGGCAAGCCCGGCAGCAAGATCACGCTGACCCTGGTCCGCGAAGGCGGCAAGCCCTTCGATGTCGAGCTGACCCGCGCGGTGATCAAGGTCAAGAGCGTGAAGAGCCAGTTGCTCGAACCCGGCTACGGTTACATTCGTATCACCCAGTTCCAGATCAACAGCGGCGAAGAAGTCGGCAAGGCCCTCGCCAGACTGAAGAAGGATAACGGCGGCAAGAAACTCAACGGCCTGGTCCTCGACCTGCGCAACAACCCCGGCGGGGTGCTGCAGGCAGCCGTGGAAGTCTCCGACCACTTCCTCACCAAGGGGCTGATCGTCTACACCAAGGGGCGTATCGCCAACTCCGAGCTGCGTTTCTCCGCCGACCCGGCCGACGCCAGCGAAGGCGTGCCGCTGGTGGTGCTGATCAATGGCGGCAGCGCCTCCGCCTCAGAGATCGTCGCCGGCGCCCTTCAGGATCACAAACGCGGCGTGCTGATGGGTACTGACACCTTCGGCAAGGGCTCGGTGCAGACCGTCCTGCCGCTGAACAACGACCGCGGCCTAAAGCTCACCACCGCCCTGTATTACACGCCGAACGGCCGGTCGATCCAGGCCCAGGGCATCGAGCCGGATATCGAAGTCGGCCGCGCCAAGTTGACCCGCGAACAGGACGGCGAGAACTTCCGCGAAGCAGACCTGCAAGGGCACCTCGGCAACGGCAACGGCGGCGAGGACAAGCCGAGCAGCAAGCAGAAGGAGCGCAGCAAGGACCCGCGTCCGCAGGACGACGACTACCAGCTGGGGCAAGCCCTCAACCTGCTGAAAGGCCTGAGCGTTACCCGCGGCGAATAACCGGTGCGGGGCTGGGCGCTGCTACTGCTGCTGGGCGCGGCCATGGTCTGTGCCCAGCCTTCGGCGCCCCCGAGTCATTCCGCCCGACTCAGCCTGGTCATCGACGACCTCGGCCAAAACCTGACGCGCGACCGCCGTGTCCTGGCTCTGCCCGGCCCCGTGGCGATGGCCATCCTGCCGGACACACCTCACGCCACCGAACTGGCCCGGGAGGCGTACACCGCCGGCAAGACGGTCATGCTGCATTGCCCATGGACCCAGCCGAAGGGCCTTTTTCCTGGCATCCCGAACAGCCGGCCGCCGAGCGTTTCGAGCGCCTCGACGCGGCCTTACGTGCCGTGCCCCATGCCCGTGGCCTGAACAACCACATGGGGAGCCGGATGACCGCCGATGTCCCGGTCATGGCCGGGCTGATGAACGAACTGCAGCGCCGCCATCTGTTCTTTCTCGACAGCCGGACCAGCGCCAGCACCCACGCCGCCGCTGAAGCCCAGCGCATCGGCTTGGCCAGCCTGTCGCGCGATGTCTTCCTCGATGACGATCCGTCACCCGAAGCCATCGCCCGGCAATTCGAGCGGGCCGTCGAACTGGCACGCCGGCAGGGATCGGCGGTGATGATCGGCCATCCCTACCCGTCCACCCTGGCCGTGCTCGAACGCAAGCTGCCGCGGCTCGCCGCGCAAGGCATCGAATGGATAGAGATCAGGCAAATGATCGCCGTGCGCGGCAATCGGGCGATGGCGGCGCACGGGAAGAACGGCTACTACCGGTAGGGCGCGAGACTCACAGATAGCTGGAGGTGATCTCGTCGACGAAGCCCTCGGCACGCAGCTCATCGAGCGCCTTCTGCAGGCGCTGCACCACTTCGTCCGGGGTGTCCTTGTTCAGCGCCAGATAAAGCTCGGCCTCATTGAAGCGCAGCACGGTTTCCAGCCCGGTGACACCTTCCTGCTTGGCCAGGTAACGGCCAACCGGATCGGTGGTCGCCCAGACGTCGATCTGCCCTTTGATCAGCTTCTTCACGTTTTCCTGATCGCGCAGAGCATTGGCCGGCTTCAAGCCGATGCTTTCCAGGTGCTGGCTCACCGCATCGTTCTTGTAGGCGCCGATCCGGTACTGCCCGGCGTCTTTCAGATCCTTGATCTGGAGCTTGTTGCCTGGGGCGGACAACAGTACCCAACTGGTCTTGGCAATCGGGCCTACCCACTTGAACAGCGGCTGGCGCTCGGCGGTGAAGGTGGTGGAGAACAAGCCATAGCTCGGCTTATCGAGGGTCAGGCGATACAGGCGGTCCCAGGGGAAGCGCAGGCTGAGGGTGTAGCTGATGCCGGCCCGCTTGAACATCTCGCGAACGATATCGGCGCTGATCCCGTCGATACCCTCGTCACGGGCAAAGTTCTTGTCGTCCACCGCCATGTTGAAAGGCGGGAAGTTTTCCGTCAGCAGCACCACCTTGTAGTCAGGCGGCAACTCGGCATGGGCCACGGCGGCCCCCATCACCAAACCCAGCAGAACGGCCCTTTTCAACAGTTTCAGCATGACTGCAGCGCTCCCCATCGTTGTTTTGATTGTCACCATCCCTTGGGGTGTATCCGGCCCATCCTGGCCCAGGCCGGTGGCAGCCGGCCCACTTACAGGTAGCGGTCGAAGACACCGTCGACGAAGCCCTCGGCGCGCAGTCCGTCCAGTGCGGACTGCAATTTCGCCACGACTTCGTCCGGTACCTCCTTGTTCAGCGCCAGATAGAGTTTGGCACTGTCGAAACGCAATACGGTCTTCAGCCCGGACACACCTTCCTGGCGGGCCAGATAGCGCCCGGCGGGATCGCCAGTGGCCCAGAGATCGATCTGTCCACGCACCAGCTTGTGAGCGTTCTCCTGGTCACGCAGCGAGGTGATCGGCTCCAGTCCGTTCTCCTGCAGGTGTTCGGCAATCGCATCGCCCTTGTAGGCGCCGACCCGGTAGGCCTTGGCCTCCTCCAAGCTGGCCAGCGTGATGGAGCTGTCCGCCCTGGCCAGCATCACCCAATCGTCCGGCCCGATCGGCCCTACCCATTTGAACAGCTCCTCCCGCTCCGGCAGCCGCGCGGTCACGAACACGCCGTGAGCGGGCTTCTCCAAGGCTAGCTTGTAGATGCGGTCCCAGGGAAAACGCAGAGTCAGGCTGTACTTCACACCCGCACGCTTGAACATCTCACGAACGATCTCGGTAGCGATGCCGGAAATGTTCTCGTTTTGTGCGAAATTCTTACCGTTGGTCGCCATGTTGTAAGGCGGGAAGTTTTCCGTCAGCAGCACCACTTCATAGCTGGGGTCGACTTCGGCATGGGCAGCGCCCACATGCACCAAAAAAGCGCAGGCCAGCCCCAACAGAAAGCGTTTGCACATGTTCTCTTTCTCATTCTTTTGAAAGGGAGAGTTCCAGCATACCCAGCGCCACCATCCTAGCCCAGCGATAATGGCGAAAAAATGGCGCCAGGCCATCATTTCCCTCTAGAGATAGCGTGCCTTGATCGTCTGCAATTCCCCCGCTTCTCTCATCTCATCCAAGGCCTTCTGCAACTTCTGAACCAGTTCGTCCGGCGTATTACGATTCAGGGCCAGGTAAAGCTCAGCGGTGTACAAGCGCTGCACCACTTTGAGTCCATCCAGACCTTCCTGCTTCGCCACGTAACGCCCGTTGGGGTCGGCAGTAACCCAGAGATCGATCTGCCCCTTCATCAGCTTGCGCACGTTTTCGTTGTCACGCAGGGCGGTCTGCACGGTCAGGCCACGGTCGGTGAGGTACCGGCTCTTGGCGTCATCCTTGTAGCCGCCGATGCGATAACGCGCGGCATCCTGGAGGTTGTTGAGCTGGATCGGGCTGTCCGGTAGGGCGAACAGCACCCAGTCGTTGCTGGCGATGGGGCCGACCCACTTGAACAGGCTTTCCCGCTCAGGCGTCCGCGCGGTGGAAAACAGGCCATAGCCCGCCTCATCGAGCGCCTGCTGGTAGACGCGCTCCCAGGGGAACCGCAGGATCAACTGGCACTCGACTCCCGCGCGCCGGCACATGCCGCGCAGCGTATCGGCACTGATGCCCTGGATGCCTTCGTCGCGAGCGAAATTGCTGCCGTTGGCCGCCATGTTGAAGGGCGCCAGGTTCTCGGTGAGCAGGACCAGGGACTCGGCCCGCAGGGGAGCGGCCAGGCAGAACAGACAGACGGCGGCGAGTAGCCGGAAGACAGGCATAGGGACTCCATGTCGCAGAGTGGGAGTGAATGTGAGGACAAGCGCGGCGGCGGAATCTAGCCGATAACACCGAATTCATTTGTGGACTGCCGCACAGGAATGTCGCTTACAACCACACATTTAATATGTGCGGGCAGCAGCGAAACAGACGGCCAGGTTCTGACCGGTACGCTGTCGGCAGGATAGTAACGAGGCAGGCCGGGTAGGCCTTGACGCAAATCAGGCGACCGCTCCGAAGCGCGGCCGCCCGTACAACGCTCAGCGCACGACGATGCCGCGGCTGGCAAGGTAGGCCTTGGCTTCCGGCACGGTGTATTCACCGAAGTGGAAGATGCTCGCGGCGAGCACCGCGTCGGCCTTGCCCTCGAGGATACCGGCGGCGAGATGCTCGAGATTGCCGACCCCGCCCGAGGCGATCACCGGAATACCGACCGTCTCGCTGATGGCACGGGTCACGCCGAGGTCGAAGCCGCTCTTCATACCGTCTTGGTCCATGCTGGTGAGCAGGATCTCGCCGGCACCGAGGTCTTCCATCTTCTTCGCCCAGACCACGGCATCCAGGCCGGCAGGTTTGCGCCCGCCATGGGTAAAGATTTCCCAGCGCGGCGTCTCACCCGGCGCAGAGACCTTCTTCGCGTCGATGGCCACGACGATGCACTGCGAACCGAAACGGGCAGCGGCCTCACCGACGAACTCGGGGTTGAACACCGCCGCGGTATTGATCGACACCTTGTCCGCACCGGCATTCAGCAGGTTGCGAATGTCCTGCACGGTACGCACGCCACCGCCGACGGTCAGCGGGATGAACACCTGGCTGGCCATGCGCTCGACGGTATGCAGTGTGGTGCCGCGATCGTCCACGCTCGCGGTGATATCGAGGAAGGTGATTTCGTCGGCACCCTGCTCGTCGTAACGGCGCGCGATCTCGACCGGGTCGCCGGCATCGCGGATGTTCTCGAATTTCACGCCCTTGACCACGCGGCCGTTATCGACGTCGAGGCAGGGGATGATGCGTTTTGCCAGGGCCATGCTGTTCTCCGAATCGCACGGCGGGCCACCTTCCGGCCCATCGTGCTTGAGGCTTGCGCGTGTAGCGGCGTTACTCGACTTTGTATTTCAGGTCGCAGATCGCCTGGGCCTCGGCGACGTCGAGGGTGCCCTCGTAGATCGCACGGCCGGTGATCGCGCCGATGATGCCGGGGGCGTTGGCGTCCAGCAGCGCCTGGATGTCGCCGATGTTATGGATACCCCCGGATGCGATCACCGGAATCTTCGTGGCGTTGGCGAGCGCCGCCGTGGCCGGGACGTTGCAGCCCTGCATCATGCCGTCACGGGCGATGTCGGTGTAGACGATTGCGGAAACGCCATCGGCCTCGAAGCGCTTGGCCAGGTCGATGACCTGCACCTGGCTGACTTCCGCCCAGCCGTCGGTGGCGACGAACCCGTCCTTGGCATCCAGGCCGACGATGACCTTGCCGGGGAAGGCGCGGCAGGCTTCGCCGACGAACTCCGGCTGCTTCACCGCCTTGGTGCCGATGATCACGTAGCTGACCCCGGCCTTGACGTAGTGCTCGATGGTTTCCAGCGAACGGATGCCGCCGCCGATCTGGATCGGCAGTTCCGGGTAGCGCTTGGCGATGGCAGTGACCACCTCGCCGTTCACCGGCTGCCCTTCGAAGGCACCGTTCAGGTCGACCAGGTGCAGGCGCCGGCAACCGGCCTCGACCCACTTGGCGGCCATGCTCACCGGGTCATCGGAGAACACCGTGGAATCTTCCATGCGGCCTTGGCGCAAACGTACGCAGGCGCCGTCCTTCAGATCGATAGCGGGGATAATCAGCATTGCTTTTTTCCTAACGTCAAAAAGAGCGGCAAGCTGCAAGCAGGCACGCATCAAACTTGTGGCTTGCCGCTTGAAGCTTACGGCTCACCAACGTCCATCCCAGGCGGCGAAGTTCTGCAGCAGTTGCAGACCATGGGTATGGCTCTTTTCCGGGTGGAATTGCACGGCGAAGCGCGAGCCGTCGGCCAGCGCAGCGGCAAAGTCGACGCCGTAATGGCCGCGCCCGGCTACCTGGCGCGGATTTCCGGCCTCGATGTAATAGCTGTGTACGAAGTAGAAGCGACCCATGTCCGGGATGTTGTGCCAGAGCGGGTGGTCGACGGTCTGCCGGACCTCGTTCCAGCCCATGTGCGGCACCTTGAGGTGCTCGCCGTCTTCATGCAGGTCCTTACCGAAGAAACGCACCTGGCCGGGGAACAGGCCGATGCAGTCGACCCCGCCGTTCTCTTCGCTGCGTTCGAGCAGGGCCTGCATACCCACGCAGATGCCGAGGAACGGCCGGTCGACGCTCACCTCGCGGACCAGCGTGTCGAAGCCGAGCCGGCGAATCTCCGCCATGCAGTCGCGAATCGCGCCGACGCCGGGGAACACCACCCGGTCGGCCTCACGGATCACGGCGGCATCGCTGGTGATCTGCACCTTACCGGCGCCCACGTGCTCGAGGGCCTTGGCCACCGAGTGCAGGTTGCCCATACCGTAGTCGATGACAGCAACCGTCTGCATCAGAGACAACCCTTGGTGGAGGGCATCTGCCCGGCCATGCGCTCGTCCAGGCTGATCGCCATGCGCAGCGCGCGGCCGAACGCCTTGAACACCGTCTCGATCTGGTGGTGGGTGTTGTGCCCGCGCAGGTTGTCGATGTGCAGGGTGACCAGGGCATGGTTGACGAAGCCCTGGAAGAACTCCTGGAACAGGTCCACGTCGAAACCGCCGACCACCGCACGGGTGAAGGGTACGTGCATCTGCAGGCCGGGACGGCCGGAGAAATCGATCACCACACGGGACAGCGCTTCGTCCAGCGGCACGTAGGAGTGCCCGTAGCGGACGATGCCCTTCTTGTCGCCGATGGCCTTGGCGAAGGCCTGGCCCAGGGTGATGCCGACGTCTTCCACGGTATGGTGATCGTCGATATGCAGATCGCCCTTGCACTCGATGTCCAGGTCGATCAGGCCATGACGGGCAATCTGGTCGAGCATGTGCTCGAGAAAGGGGACGCCGATATCGAAGCGCGCCTTGCCGGTGCCATCCAGGTTGATCGAGACCTTGATCTGGGTCTCCAGGGTGTTGCGCTCGACGGATGCCGTACGTTCGGCCATCACCAGCTCCACGAAAAACTAAAGGGGAAAAGGCCGCCATTATAGGCGTGAGGCCGGGGGCGCGGCTACCGGCGACGGTCGGCCGGGTTTACACTTCACAGCCCCAGCCGAGGAGCCCGCCCATGCCCGTGATCGTCGAAGCCGTCAGCGCCCCGAGCGAACAGGACCGCACCGACCTGGCGAAGATCTACGCCGATGCGCCGGCCTGGCTGATCGCACCCCATGCCGATGTCGACAGCCTGATCGATACCTGCCTGGGCGACGGCACGTTCATCGCCGGCCGATTCAATGACCGCCTGCTGGGCGCCGGCCGCCTGCAGAAGTACACGGATCGCTGGGTTCTGTCCCATCTCTGCGTGCGCCGGGTCACCCGCGGTCGTGGCGTCGGTCGGCGCCTGCTCGACGAAGCCCGGCGGATGGCATTCGAGGCAGGCAAGCCGCTGCATCTGGCGGCCCCGGACGGTCATCTCGAAAGCCAGGCGTTGGCGGCGCGCCTGCAATTGCCGATGGAATCGCTCTAGCGTTGGCCCAGCGCCGAAGGCTTCCCCTGCAATCCACGCAACCAGAACAGACTGATCACACAGAAGCCGGCCAACCCAAGCCCCCAGGCCTGCTGGCCCGGCGTCAGCCACAGGCTCCACACCAGCGCCAGCAGCGCCATGCCCGTCAGTCTGGCGATCTCCACCGCTCTTGCGCCGGCATGGCCTTCGAACAGTAGGCCGAGACCGACGCAGCCCGCGAGAATCGAGAATGCCAGCAGCCATGGCTCCCAGAACGCGGCCCGCGCGACACTGGCGAGAAAGCCCAGCGCCAGGATGTTGATCGCAACGAACTGCACCAGGGCATAGCCGCGTAAGCCGGGCGGGTAACTTTCTGCGAACTTCTCCTCACCCATTTTCGGCCAGGGGCGGGACAGCACGTCGGCCGGCCGCCACCCCGTCGGCATCCACCATAGACGCAACTTGTCCCGACAGCGCCGGGTCGCCCGGGCATCGTCCCAGAGCAGGCGCCACCAGGAGAATTGCAGCCGGATCGGATCGAAGGTCCGCACTGGCGTGGTGACGCCGTAACGCACCGGCTCGATCTCCTCGGCGAAGGTACCGAACAGCCGGTCCCAGACGATGAAGACGCCGCCATGGTTGCGGTCGATATAGCAGGCGTTCTGACCATGATGGACGCGGTGCAGCGAGGGCGTGACCAAGACCCGCTCCAGCCAACCCAGGCGGCCGACGTGCTGGGTATGAATCCAGAACTGATAGGCCAACTGGATACCGAGCAGCACCAGGAACAGCGGCAGCGGCACGCCGAGCAGTGCCAGCGGCAGATAGAACGGCCAGTCGAAGGCGGGCTGGAAGGCGCCTTTGCGCAAGGCCGTGGACAGGTTGAAGTCTTCGCTGGAGTGGTGCGGCTGGTGTGCGCCCCACAACAGGTTGTAGCGATGCAGGCTGCGATGGGCCCAGTAGAAACAGAAGTCCACCGCCACGAAGCCACCCAGCCATACCCACGGCGACGCCGCATCCAGCTCGAACAGGCGGGCATGCTCGTGGAGCCAGGCGTAAGGAACGATCAACAGCAGCCGCAGCGGCCCTTCCAGCAGAACCCGCAGCACCGCCGTGTTGATACTGGTGCTGGCGTCCGCGAGGCGGTAGGTATGCCGGCCGACATGGCGCTCATAGACCAGCTCCAGCAGCATCAGCAGGACGTAAAGCGGAAAGGCGAGTACGGCGACGTTCATGGGACAGGCTCCGTCGTTCTTGTCCCTCGAGCCTAACGCCGATGCTCCCTTCTCCGCCTGCCGAAGCCGCCAGATTCACCGGCCCATGGCGCCAACCCGGCCGGCTGCTGTATTACTCGGCGCGGATCTTCTGCGAGCGCGGCGAACACTCGGCACGGGTCAGGTAGGCTTGTGATGTTTCACTGACGTGCCGAGCGTCCATGGTGATTGAACTCACGCAGCGGATTCCAACGGGTAAGCGACCCGCATCAAACGAAAGAGCCACGACCGACGAACGAATGGACAGTATCGACACCCTCATCATCGGCGCCGGCGCCCTCGGCCTGGCCTGTGCAGCGCGCCTGGCCTCGCCCTCGCGCAGCCTGTTGATCGTCGAAGCGGAAAGACTGATCGGCAGTCACACCTCCAGCCGCAACTCCGAAGTGATCCACGCCGGCCTCTACTACCCACCCGGCTCGCTGAAGGCGGAACTCTGCCTGGAAGGCCGCGAACGCCTCTACGCCTGGTGCGAACACTATGGCGTGCCCCATCGGCGCATCGGCAAGCTGCTGGTGGCCGTGGAAGACGCCGAGCGCGGCAAACTGGAAAGCCTGGCCGCCAATGCCGAGGCCTGCGGTGTCCACGACCTGCAAGCGCTCGAACACGACCAACTGGAACGCCTCGAACCGGCCGTGCGTGGCGTAGCGGCCCTGCTCTCGCCGAGCACCGGCATCGTCGACAGCCACCACTACCTGCAATCGCTCCTGGCCGCTGCGGAAAATCGCGGTGCCCAACTCGTGCTGGATACCCGCGTCGAACGCCTGCAACGAGCCCCCGATGGCTGGATCGCAGAAGGCGTCAGCGGCGGCGAACCGTTCCAGTTGCGTGCCGAACAGGTAATCAACGCCGGCGGGCTGTTCGCCCAGCAACTCGCGAGCCGCACCGAAGGCTTGCGCGCCGACCTGATATCGCCGTTGCACCTGTGCCAGGGCCGCTATTTCAGCTACTCCGGACGCTCGCCGTTCCAGCACCTGATCTACCCGATGCCGGAGGCCAACACGGCCGGGCTCGGCATCCATGCCACCCTGGACATGGGCGGACAACTGCGTTTCGGCCCGGACGTGCACTATCTCGATGCCCTCGACTACGCAGTGGACGAAACCCTGCGCGAGCCCTTCGCCCGAGCCATCGCCCGCTACTTCCCGAGTCTCGACCCTGGCCGTCTGAGCCCCGGCTACAGCGGCATACGGCCGAAACTCTCCGGCCCCGGGGAACCGGCCGCCGACTTCCTCATCCAAACCCCACTCGATCACGGCCTCCCCGGCCTGATCAACCTGTTCGGTATCGAATCGCCGGGCCTGACCGCCAGCCTCGCGATCGCCGAACGGATCGGCGGTTCGTGAGGGCCCGGAGCGCTATACTCCTCGCCTTCGATTGTTTTGCACTCATACAAGGACTCGTCCATGAAAGCCTTTGGCAAGATCCTGGGCCTCTTCTTCCTCGGTCTGCTACTGATCGTCGTGGCACTGGGCTTCGCCCTGACCCACCTGTTCGACCCCAACGACTACAAGGACGAGATCCGCCAGATCGCCCGCGACAAGGCCAACCTGGAACTGGCCCTGAACGGCGACATCGGCTGGAGCCTGTTCCCCTGGCTCGGCCTCGAACTGCACCAGACCACCCTGGCCAGCGCCGCCACACCGGACAAGCCGTTCGCCGACCTGCAAATGATCGGTCTGTCGGTCCGCGTACTGCCGCTGCTGCGCAAGGAAGTGCAGATGAGCGACATCCGCATCGAAGGCCTCAACCTGACCCTCAGCCGCGACGAAAAAGGCCGTGGCAACTGGGAAGACATCGGCCGTCCCGCACAGGCCAGCGCCACGACCGGAAAGCCGGCGGAAACGCAGCCCGCGCCGCAACCCACCGAACCGGCCGAGGAAAAACCGGCGCAACCGATCAAGCTGGACATCGACAGCCTGACCGTGAACAACGCCCGGATCGACTACCAGGACGCCAAGACCGGCCAGCAATTCAGCGCCGAAGGCATCGAACTCACCACCGGGGCCATCCGCGAAGGCAGCAGCATCCCGCTCAAGCTCAGCGCCTTCTTCGGCACCAACCAGCCGGTGATACGCGCCCGCACCGAACTGCAGGGCGACCTGCGCTTCGACCGCGCGCTCAAGCGCTACCAACTGGAGAACGCCAAGCTCTCCGGCGAGGTTTCCGGCGAGCCGCTGCAAGGCAAGACCCTTACCTTCGGCGCCCAAGGCGAGCTGCTGGCCGACCTCGCCGCCCAGATCGCCGAGTGGAACAGCCTGAAACTCTCCGCTAACCAGTTGCTCGGCCTCGGCGAGCTGAAAGTGCGTGACCTGGATAAGGAGCCGAAACTCACCGGCGGCCTGTCCATCGCCCAGTTCAACCTGCGCGAATTCCTCGAAGGCATCGGCCAGACCCTGCCGCCGATGGCCGACGGCAATGCCCTCGGCAAAGCCGAACTGGTCGCGCGCCTCAACGGCACCCCGACCAGCCTTGCCCTGGAAGAGCTGAACCTGAAACTGGACGACAGCAGCTTCACCGGCCGCATCGCCATCGCCGACTTCGCCAAGCAGGCCCTGCGCATCCAACTCAAGGGCGACCGCCTGGACCTCGACCGCTACCTGCCGCCCAAGTCCAAGGAAGCCGAAGGCACCAGCGCTGCACGCAAGACCGAAGTGAAGGAAACCGTCGCCAGCGCCGGCCAGAGCGGCACCACGCCGTTGCCCAAGGCACCGACCCAGCAGGCCTGGAGCGAAGAGCCGGTGCTGCCGCTGGAGCAATTGCGCAAACTCGACATCGAGGCGACCCTCAGCCTCGCCCAGCTCACCCTGAACAAGCTGCCCATTGAGAACGCCACCCTGAAAACCAAGGGCAAGGGCGGCCTGCTGAACCTCGAAGACATGCGCGGCAATCTCTACAACGGCACCTTCGAAGCCAAGGGTCAGCTCGATGTCCGCCAGCAGGTACCGCAACTGAGCGCGCAGAAACGCGTCGCCCGGATTCCCGTGGAAAAACTGATCCAGGCCCAGGGCGAGAAGCCGCCGGTCAAGGGTCTGCTGGACATGACCGCCGACATCAAGACCAGTGGCAACAGCCAGAAGGCCTGGGTGGATACCCTCAACGGCAATGCCAATTTCGTCCTGAACGATGGCGTGCTGGTCGACGCCAACCTGGAGCAGCAGCTCTGCCAAGGTATCGCCACGCTCAACCGCAAGTCGCTGAGCGGCGAGCCGCGCGGCAAGGACACCCCCTTCGAAGAGCTGAAGGGCAACCTGGTGTTCCGCAACGGCGTGGCCAACAACCCGGACCTCAAGGCGCGCATCCCCGGCCTGACCGTCAACGGCAACGGCGACGTGGACCTGCGCGTGCTGGGCATGGACTACCGCGTCGGCATCGTCATCGAAGGCGACAAGAGCGCCATGCCGGACCCGGCCTGCCAGGTCAACGAACGCTACGTCGGCCTGGAATGGCCACTGCACTGCCGCGGCCCGCTGGAGCTCGGCGCCAAGGCCTGCCGCCTGGACAAGGATGGCATGGGCAAGATCGCCGCCAAGCTGGCCGGCGACAAGATCAGCGAAAAGCTGGAAGAAAAACTCGGCGACAAAGTCAGTCCGGAACTCAAAGACGCACTCAAGGGCCTGTTCAAGCGATGACACCCGAGCAATTCGGCGCGGCGGTACTGGACTGGTACGACCGCCACGGCCGCAAGGACCTGCCCTGGCAGCAGGGCATCACCCCCTACCGGGTCTGGGTTTCGGAAATCATGCTGCAGCAGACCCAGGTCGGCACCGTGCTCGACTACTTCGACCGTTTCATGGCCGCCCTGCCCACCGTCCAGTCGCTGGCCGCTGCGGAAGAGGACGAAGTGCTGCATCTGTGGACCGGCCTCGGCTACTACAGCCGAGCCCGCAACCTGCACAAGACGGCGAAGATCGTGGTCGAACGCCACGACGGCGAATTCCCCCGCGACGTCGAGCAGCTCGCCGAACTGCCCGGCATCGGCCGCTCCACCGCCGGCGCCATCGCCAGCCTGTCCATGGGCCTGCGTGCGCCGATCCTCGACGGCAACGTCAAGCGCGTCCTGGCCCGCTACCTCGCCCAGGAAGGCTACCCGGGCGAACCCAGGGTGGCCCGTCAGCTCTGGGAGGCCGCCGAGCGCTTCACGCCCTTCGAGCGGGTCAACCACTACACCCAGGCGATGATGGACCTAGGCGCCACACTCTGTACCCGCAGCAAGCCGAGCTGTCTGCTCTGCCCACTGCGCAGCGGCTGCCGAGCCAACCTGCTGGGCCGGGAAAGCGACTTCCCCGCGGCGAAACCGCGCAAGTCGCTGCCACAGAAACGCACCCTGATGCCCCTGCTGGCCAACCGGGAAGGCGCCATCCTGCTCTACCGGCGCCCCTCCAGCGGCCTCTGGGGCGGGCTCTGGAGCCTGCCGGAACTGGACGACCTCGAGGCCCTCGCCCCGCTCGCCGCCCAACACGCCCTGCGCCTCGGCGAGCGCCGCGAACTGCCCGGCCTGACCCACACCTTCAGTCACTTTCAACTGGCCATCGAGCCCTGGCTGGTCCGGGTGGACAGCGCCGCCCCCGGCGTGGCCGAGGCCGACTGGCTCTGGTATAACCTCGCCACCCCGCCGCGCCTGGGCCTCGCCGCACCGGTGAAAAAACTGCTCAAGCGCGCCGCCGATGAGTTGAATGCAGGAGAGATGTCATGACCCGCACCGTGCACTGCCGCAAATACAACGAAGACCTCCCCGGCCTCGACCGCCCACCCTACCCCGGAGCCAAGGGCGAAGACATCTACAACAACGTGTCGAAGAAAGCCTGGGACGAGTGGCAGAAGCACCAGACCATGCTCATCAACGAACGCCGCCTGAACATGATGAACGCCGAGGACCGCAAGTTCCTCCAGCAAGAGATGGACAAGTTCCTTTCCGGCCAGGAATACGCCCAGGCGGAAGGCTACGTACCCCCGAGCCCGTGAGGCCGACAAACGTAACCGCCCGTCAAGCCTGAAAAAATTTCTTCGCCTCGCTTGACACTGCGAAGCCAAATCCGTTTAATGGCGCCCCGTTGCCCAGGTAGCTCAGTCGGTAGAGCAGGGGATTGAAAATCCCCGTGTCGGCGGTTCGATTCCGTCCCTGGGCACCATGAATACCGAAGCCCCGAAACTGCAAAGTTTCGGGGCTTTTTGCTTTGCGCCTTAAAAATCTACCAACGCCGGTCTTAGTGGCAGTGATAGGGCTGAGACCCGGCATGGCAGCACTGTCCCGGCGGTGAGTCCTTGCGGCATCCGCCGCCGTGCTCAATCTTGTCCGCCTGTGCAGTCGGGATGGAGAGAAGGGTGGCCTGCGCCGATGTGATCTGAGCGCAGAGAACGAACAACGCGGCAACCCAGGCTGCCAATGATTTTCTGATGAGCATTACGGTCTCCTTGTAATTCCCTTGCCCATCTCGAACCTAGGCGGCAAAGAGCCATTGCGCAATCATTTGGCCATCATAAAAGCTCATAGCGCGCAGCACTCTTAGATTCCAGGCCCTTCCCGCTTGGTCGTAGCCTCTTCTATCCCGACTAACTGCAACCCCATCCCGTCTGTTACGGGGTAGCTCACAGCCACCTCTTCCCAGCTAGTAAGAATATGTAACAACTTTTAATAAGAATTGTTACTATTAAGCTTTATAAAAAATGGGGAAGTTGGAGTTGGCTAATTCACGCATTCATCCGGCCTGTCTGTCGCTGCTCGGTCTGCTCACGGCACCGGCGCTTCAAGCCGAGGAATCCAAGACCGCGCTGGAAATTCCGGCGACCACCGTCACCGGCATCCAGACGGAAGACAGCTACAAGCAAAGCACCAGCAAGAGTGCCCTGAAGATCGACGCCCCGCTCCGGGATATCCCGCAGACGGTCAACGTGGTTCCGCAAAGCGTGATCAAGGACCAGAACGCCCAGTCCATGGAGGATTTGCTGAAGAATGTGCCGGGTGTTGGCCTATCCAACGGCGACGGCCAACGCGATCAGGTGACCATCCGCGGTTTCAGCGCCATCGGCGACATGTACATCGATGGCGTGCGTGACGATGCCCTCTATTACCGCGATCTTTCCAACATCGAGCGTGTGGAAGTGATCAAGGGGCCAGCGGGCGTGCTGTATGGCCGCGGCTCCTCGGGCGGCCTGATCAATAGCGTAAGCAAGAAGCCCAACTTTGCCCCCATGCAGGAAGTCGGCGTGACCTTCGATTCCGAAGGCAAGGAGCGCACGCAGTTCGACGCCGGCTGGGCGGATACCCAACATGGCGACAAGGCGTTCCGGGTCACCGGCGCGCTGGAAGACAGCGACGGCTTCCGCGACGACGCCTTCCTCGAGCGCAAGGCCATCGCCCCGTCCGCCTACTTCAAGCTGTCCGACGATCTGGAGCTGAACCTGGGCGCGACCTACCTGTATGACAAGCGCCTGATCGACTTCGGCATCCCCGCGCTGAACGGCCGCCCGGTGAACGTCGACCGCGACAAGCGTTTCGGCTCGGCGGACGCGGATCAGGACTACACCCGCAGCGAAGTCTTCTCCTTTACCGCTGGTGTCGATTACCGCATCAACGACGCCCTGACTCTGACCAACACCAGCCGCTACTACCACTACGACCTCGACCGCAACAACACGCTGGCCCATACCGATGCCTCCCGCTTCGTCACCGGCAGCAACGGCGAACTGCTGGTCAAGCTGCGCCGCGGCAACGTACAGCGCAAGGAAGACGGCTGGTTCAACCAGACCGAGCTGAAACAACAGGCCACGCTCGCCGGCATGCAGCACAACCTGCTGTACGGGGTGGAACTGGGTCGCCAGGAAAAGAACCAACTGGTATTCAGCCAGGACAACGTGGCCCAGGTCCCGGTGTTCAGCGATGGTCTGGTCCGCGTGCCGTTCCAGGCTTCGCGCAAGACCAGCGATGGCGTCAACACGCAGGACACGGCGGGTTTCTATATGCAGGACCTGGTCGAGCTGAGTCCGCACTGGAAAGCCTTGGTGGGCGTTCGCTACGACACGTTCGACCAGGAATACGCGGACGACATGACCGGCAACGAGCTGTCGCGGACCGATTACACCTGGAGCCCACGTGCCGGCCTGGTGTATGAGCCGAACGATGTTCAGTCCTACTACATCTCGGTAAGCCGCTCCCACCAGCCGTCCGCCGAAATGTTCGCGCTGACTGCCACCAATGCCGACCTCGAGCCGGAAGAAACCACCAACTACGAGATCGGCACCAAGTGGGATCTGCTGGGCGATCGTCTGTCGATCACCGCAGCGATCTTCCGCCTGGAGCGCACCAACATCAAAACCACCGACCCGGCCAACCCGGCCCGCCTGGTTCTGGCTGGCGAGCAGCGTACCGATGGCTTCGAGACCACCATCAGCGGGCGCCTGAGCGACAAGTGGGAAATCTATGCCGGCTACGCCTATCTGGACGCCGAGATCACCAAGTCGAACAACCGCACCAACGGCGTGGACAACGAAGGCCAGGTGCCGACCCTGACCCCACGCAACAGCGCCAACCTCTGGCTGGTGCGCTCGCTGGCGCCGGAATGGCGTGCTGGACTCGGCGTGAATTACGTGGACGAGCGCTACACCGCGCTGGACAACGTGACCGTCATGCCGAGCTACACCACCGCCGACGCCGCGCTGTTCTACGAGCAGCCGAAGTGGGAAATGGCCGTGCGCCTGCGCAATATCTTCGATAAGGAGTACTACGCCTCGGCCCACGGCTCGGTAGACCTGATCACTCCCGGTGCACCCCGCACCCTGGAAGTCAGCGCCAACTACCGCTTCTGATCGTGCTACCACTGGCCGGTCGTCAGTCGCCCGGCCACACCACGGCATGCGCCCGGCAGATCCCTCTGCCGGGCGCTTTCTCCGAACGCGCCGCAACCGGGCCATCCGGCTTCCGGCGCGGCTCGCCCCCTATGGTTCCTCTTGCGTTCGCGCGACAGTCAACTGCAGTGATGCGACAACATGTCGCCGCCACTGTTTTGCCAGCGGAAAGCGGCTTGGCGCTCGCCGGAGCGCTATGCTAGGTTGGCGCCTCGCTAGGAAGGCCAGCCCATAGCCGGAGCGCATTGAATAAGAAAGAGGAGCCCACATGGCCGAGGCCACGCCCGCGCTGGAAATCCGCAACCTGCACAAACGCTACGGCGATCTCGAGGTGCTCAAGGGCATCTCACTCACCGCTCGCGACGGCGACGTGATCTCCATCCTCGGTTCCTCCGGTTCCGGCAAATCCACCTTCCTGCGCTGTATCAACCTGCTGGAGAACCCGCACCAGGGCCAGATCCGGGTCGCCGGCGAAGAACTCAAGCTCAAACCCGCCCGCAACGGCGAACTGGTCGCCGCCGATAACAAGCAGATCAACCGCCTGCGCAGCGAAATCGGCTTCGTTTTCCAGAACTTCAACCTCTGGCCGCACATGACGGTGCTCGACAACATCATCGAGGCACCGCGCCGCGTGCTCGGCCAGAGCAAGGCGGAAGCCACCGAAGTGGCCGAGGCGCTGCTGGCCAAGGTCGGTATCGCCGACAAGCGCCACGTCTACCCCACCCAGCTTTCCGGCGGCCAGCAGCAGCGCGCGGCGATCGCCCGCACCCTGGCGATGCAGCCGAAGGTCATCCTGTTCGACGAGCCCACCTCGGCCCTCGATCCGGAAATGGTACAAGAAGTGCTTAACGTGATCCGCGCGCTGGCCGAAGAGGGCCGCACCATGCTGCTGGTCACTCACGAAATGGGCTTCGCCCGCCAGGTTTCCACCGAGGTGGTGTTCCTCCACCAAGGCTTGGTCGAAGAGCAGGGACCGCCGCAGCAGGTGTTCGAGAACCCGCAATCGGCGCGCTGTAAACAATTCATGTCCAGCAATCGATAACGGAGCAACAACCCATGCAGAACTATAAAAAGATCCTGCTGGCGGCAGCCGCCACCCTGGCTTTCGGCAGTGCCATGGCCGCCGAAAAGCTGAAGATCGGCACCGAAGGCGCCTACCCCCCCTTCAACCTCATCGATGCCAGCGGCCAGGTAGTCGGCTTCGACATCGAGATCGCCCAGGCCCTGTGCGCCAAGATGAAGGCCGAGTGCGAAGTGGTCACTTCCGATTGGGACGGCATCATCCCCGCCCTCAACTCGAAGAAATTCGACTTCCTGGTCGCCTCCATGTCCATCACCGAAGAGCGCCAGCAGGCGGTGGACTTCACCGAGCCGTACTACACCAACAAGCTGCAGTTCATCGCCCCCAAGACTGCTGACTTCAAGACCGACAAGGCCAGCCTGAAAGGCAAGGTGATCGGTGCCCAGCGCGCCACCATCGCCGGCACCTGGCTGGAAGACAACCTCGGCGACGTGGTCGACATCAAGCTCTACGACACCCAGGAAAACGCCTACCTCGACCTGTCCTCCGGCCGCCTCGACGGCGTGCTGGCCGATACCTTCGTCAACTGGGAATGGCTGAAGAGCGACGCCGGCAAGGACTTCGAGTTCAAGGGTGACCCGGTGTTCGACAACGACAAGATCGGCATCGCCGTGCGCAAGGGCGACCCGCTGCGCGAGCGCCTGAACACCGCGCTGAAGGAAATCGTTGCCGACGGGACCTACAAGAAGATCAACGACAAGTACTTCCCGTTCAGCATCTACTGATCCACCCGGCCCCGCCTGCCCGGCGGGGCCGCCTTCAGCAGTAATCCCCGATGACCCTCGATCTCTACGGATTCGGCCCGGCCCTCGCGGCGGGCACCTTCATGACCATCAAGCTGGCGCTCTCGGCGCTGTCGCTGGGTCTGGTGCTCGGCCTGCTCGGCGCACTGGCCAAAACCTCGCCCTACAAGCCGCTGCAATGGCTGGGCGGCAGCTATTCGACCATCGTGCGCGGCGTGCCCGAGCTGCTCTGGGTGCTGCTGATCTACTTCGGCACCGTCAACCTGATGCGCAGTCTCGCCGACCTGCTCGGCGTGGAAAGCCTCGAACTGAATGCCTTCGCCGCGGGCACCATCGCCCTCGGCCTCTGCTTCGGCGCCTATGCGACCGAAGTCTTCCGCGGCGCCATCCTGGCGATTCCGCGTGGCCACCGGGAAGCCGGCCTGGCCCTCGGCCTGTCCAAGGGCCGGATCTTCTGGCGGCTGATCATGCCCCAGATGTGGCGCGTCGCCCTGCCCGGCCTGGGCAACCTGTTCATGATCCTGATGAAAGACACCGCCCTGGTTTCGGTGATCGGCCTGGAAGAAATCATGCGCCGCTCGCAGATCGCGGTTACGGCCAGTAAGCAGCCCTTCACCTTCTACATGGTCGCGGCCTTCATTTACCTGGGCCTGACCATCCTCGCCATGATCGGCATGCATTACCTCGAGAAGCGCGCCAGCCGTGGCTTCGTCAGGAGCACGACATGAACTGGGACGTCATCATCAAATGGCTGCCGCGCCTCGCCGACGGCGCGTTGCTGACCCTGGAGCTGGTGGCCATCGCCGTGGTCGCCGGGCTGATCCTTGCCGTTCCGCTGGGCATCGCCCGCGCATCGCGGCATTGGTACGTGCGCGCCTTCCCCTACGGCTACATCTTTTTCTTCCGCGGGACGCCGCTGCTGGTGCAGTTGTTCCTGGTCTATTACGGCATGGCGCAGTTCGATGTGATCCGCAAGGGACCGCTCTGGCCCTATCTGCGCGACCCGTACTGGTGCGCCATCATCACCATGACCATGCACACCGCGGCCTATATCGCCGAGATTCTTCGCGGTGCCATTCAGGCCGTGCCGCATGGCGAAGTGGAAGCGGCCCGGGCGCTGGGCATGTCGCGGACGCAGACACTGTTCTACATCATCCTGCCGCGCGCGGTACGGATCGGCCTGCCGGCCTACAGCAACGAAGTGATCCTGATGCTCAAGGCCAGCGCACTGGCCAGCACCATCACCCTGCTGGAACTGACCGGCATGGCGCGGACCATCATCGCCCGCACCTACCTGCCGGTGGAAATCTTCTTCGCCGCCGGAATGTTCTACCTGCTGATCGCGTTCTTCCTGGTACGCGGCTTCCGCCTGCTGGAACGCTGGCTGCGGGTCGACGCTACCCAGGCACGCTGAGCCCGGCGGACGCTGGACGCGGGCGGCGATATAATCGCCGCTCGCCGGCCCCTCCTCTTTTTCACCATGTCCAACCTGCTCAGCGGCGCACGACTGCGCGAACGATTCCTCGCCCTGGATGCCTTCCTGCTGGAAACGCAGGCGTTCTGGCGACCCAAGCCGTTCACCGACCTGCGCCTCCCCTGGGAAAAGCGTTTCCCGGAGCTATCCCTCTGGTTGCGCCGGCGCAGCCTGGCCGATGCCGACGCCGCGCATAATCACCCGGAACGCCTGGCCGCGCCCGATCCGTTTCCCTGTCTCGCGGAGCGCGCAGCCTGGCTCGGTGCGTTGGACAAATTCCCGGAGCAGATGGCCGCCGAACTGCCCTCCCGTTTCAACGTGGACATTCCCGGCCGCAAGTGGGAACAGATCCAAGCCTTCGCCAGCCGCCTGTCCTTCCAGCGGCCTACCGGGCACTGGCTCGACTGGTGCTCAGGCAAGGGTCACCTCGGCAGGCTGCTGGCCGCCCGCAGCGGCGCGGCCCTCACCTGCCTGGAATACGACGGCGCACTGGTGGAAGCCGGGCAGGCGCTGAGCGACCGCCTCGGTCTCGTCGCAACGCATCACCGGCAGGACGTCCTTGCCGATGATGCCGCCGACCGTCTCCATGCCGCGCACACCCCCGTGGCGCTGCACGCCTGCGGCGACCTGCATATCCGCCTGATGCAACTGGCCAGTGCCGCTGGCTGCGACCAGTTGGCGATTGCGCCTTGTTGCTACAACCGTATCGGCGCCAGCGACTACCAGCCGCTCTCCGCAGAAGGCAAAGGCTCGTCGCTCGTCCTGTCCCAGGACGACCTGCGCCTGCCGCTGGCCGAGACCGTGACCGCCGGGGCTCGCGTCCGCCGCCAGCGCGATGCGTCCATGGCCCGCCGTCTGGCCTTCGACCTGCTCCAGCGCGAACTGCGTGGCTGCGACGACTACCTGCCGGTGCCCTCGTTGCCGCCGGCCTGGCTGGACAAACCGTTCGTCGACTACTGCCGCGACCTGGCGGAACTGAAAGGACTTCCCTCACCGACCAACCGTGACTGGCCGCGCCTGGAAGACGCCGGCTGGCAGCGCCTGGCGGAGGTGCGCAATCTGGAACTGCTGCGCGGCCTGTTTCGCCGCCCAATGGAACTCTGGCTGCTGCTCGATCGCGCGCTTTACCTGCAGAACCAAGGCTACGACGTGACCCTGGGCACCTTCTGCTCCCACCGCCTCACACCCCGCAACGCCCTGTTGCTCGCGGAGCGCCGGTTGCCCACAGAAGCTGTGGATAACTCTGTTTATTCTTTCTGAGCAAATGCCGCAAAGGCCGATTATCAAGGGCCTCACAGCTATTGGCGCTTTTTTGAACGCCCCTCACAAAGAGCAATAAAAACAAGCAGTTATTCAATCGTTCCAGGTATTTACTGATGGCACTTTGCACGATCGTTCCGCATAAGAGGATTTGTGCATAACGACCGGAGGCCTGATAGCCAAGCAGGTGCATAGCCCGTAGCCAGCAGGCCCTAACCAGCCGGACGCAGCAGCAACCAAAAGACCAGCGCCGCAAGCACCAGTGCAACGCTGCGCCAGAACTGCACCGGGTTGCGCTCCAGCAGCGGCGGGCGCTGCTTGCGCAGGAATTCGGCGCTCGGGTGGCGCAGCTCGTAGAGGAACTCCGACAGCTCGGCGTAGCGCTTGTGTGGATCGGGGTGCACGGCCTTGCGCAGTACGTCGTCGATCCAGGCCGGCACCTCGCGGTTGCTGTCGCGCAACGGCTGGTAAACCAGACGGCCCTGCTCGGCGCGGGTCCGGCATTTGGCCACTTCGGCGCCATAGGGCAGGCGGCCACTAAGTAGGTGATAAGCGATCACCCCCAGGGAGTACTGATCCGAGCGCGGCGAGCCGCTCTCGCCGAGGAAATACTCGGGGGCGGCGTACTGGGCGGTGCCGAGCATCTGGTCGTGCGGAAGGGACTCCCGCTCCTGCAGGCCGGCCACCTGGGCGGAGCCGAAGTCGATCAGCTTGAGGGTGCCGGTGGCGTCGATCAACACGTTGTCCGGACGCAGGTCTTGATGAAGCATTTCCAGGCGATGGAATGCCTGCAGGCCACGGGCGATCTGCTCGACCATATTGCGCACCTTCTCCAGCCCGGGGTTGGGGTTGTCCACCATCCACTGGCGCAGGGTCTGGCCTTCGACGAACTCGCTGACGGTGTAGAGGTAACTCCGCCGGCGCGTCTGGGCAGGCGCCTTGAGCACATGGGCGCTGTCGATGCGGCGGGCGATCCACTCCTCGGTGAGCAAGCGCTCCAGGTGCGCGCGGTCCTGCTGCAAGTCCACCGACGGCGCCTTCAACGCCACCGGCGTATCCCCGTCCAAGGCCAGATACACGTGGCTGCGGCTGCTGGCGTGGATCTCGCGGACGATGCGGTAGCCGTCGAACTCCATACGGGGCGACAGCAACGGCGGCAGCGCCAATTCGGCCAGTTGCCGGTGCAGTTCGTCGGCGTCGCGGCTGGGCAGCGCCTCCACGCGCACCAGTTGCACAGTGAGGTTGTCGTCGCTGCCCCGACTCAAGGCCGCATCCACCAGTGCCCGGGCGGCGTCATCCAGATCGTCGCCGTGGGCGTGGATCAGTTCGACCATGGCGGCCGCCGTCAGGTGCTCGTGCACGCCATCGGTGGTCAGCAGGAACAGATCGCCCACCTCCAGCGACAGGCTGCGGTGATCCAGCTCCAGGTGCGGGGTGATGCCCAGGGCCCGGCTGAGATAACTGGTCTCGCGGGAGACCCACAGGCGATGGTCTTCGGTCAGGCGCTCCAGCTCGCCGTCGCGCAGGCGATGGATGCGCGTATCGCCGGCATGGAACAGATAGGCGGTGGTCGCCTTGAGCACCAGCGCGCTCAGGGTGCACACATAGCCCCGGTCCATGTCGTAACGGTACTGGCTCTGCCGGGTCTGGGCGTACAACCAGGAGTTGGCGGCCATCAGCACGCGGTGCGCGGATTTCTTCACCGACCAGGCGTCGGAAGTGCAGTAGTAGTCTTCGAGAAAGCTGCCGATCGCCGCCTCGCTGGCGATGTGGCTGACGGCACTGCTGCCGATGCCGTCGGCCACGGCGATGGCGATGCCCTTGCTGGAAAGCTGCGGCTCCGGCGGGATGCAGACGCCATGGAAGTCCTGGTTAACCGACTTGAGGCCCTTGGCGGAGTGCTGGCCGACGGAAACGCTGAGTTGCGACATGCCTGCCCTTGCTGGTCACGCAGCCCGGAATCGCTGGGCGAAGAAGACGCGGAAGCCCCTCGACGGGGCTTCCGGCCGGATCAACCGAAGGTGCGCTTCGGCGCGGTCTTCACATGGGTGGCGTAGAGCGTCAGACCGGTGAAGGCCAGGCCACCCACCAGATTGCCCAGGGCGGTGGGGATTTCGTTCCAGATCATGTAGTCCATGACCGAGAAGTCGCCGCCCATGATCATCGCCGAGGGGAACAGGAACATGTTCACCACCGAGTGCTCGAAGCCCATGTAGAAGAACAGCATGATCGGCATCCACATGGCGATGGTCTTGCCGCTGACGGTGGTGGAGATCATCGCGCCGACCACGCCCATTGACACCATCCAGTTGCACAACATGCCGCGCAGGAAGATGGTCAGCCAGCCGGCCAGACCGTACTGGGCATAACCCAGGGTACGCGCCTCGCCAATGTGGGAGATTTTCTCGCCGATCGGTCCCGGCTCGGTGGAGAAGCCGTAGGTGAAGACGAACGCCATCATGAACGCGACGGTCAGGGCACCGGCGAAGTTGCCGGTGAACACCAGGCCCCAGTTCTTCAGCACGCCGCCGACGGTGACGCCGGGGCGCTTGTCCAGCAGGGCCAGCGGGGTGAGCACGAACACCCCGGTGAGCAGGTCGAAGCCCATCAGATACAGCATGACGAAGCCGACCGGGAACAGCATGGCGCCCACCAGCGGCGAGCCGGTCTGCACACTGATGCTCACCGCGAACACGGCGGCCAGGGCCAGGATGGCACCAGCCATGAAGGCACGGATCAGCGTGTCGCGGGTGGACATGTAGATCTTCGATTCACCGGCATCCACCATCTTGGTGGCGAACTCGGCGGGGACCAGGTAGGACATGAGCGTGATCTCTCTCTGAAGGCAGCGGCTAGAGACGGATTTCCACCCGGTCCCCGCAAAGGCGGGCGGGCCAGACTTGTAGTTGTTGTTCCGGGTATTCCACGCAACTGCCGTCGCTCAGACGGAAGTGCTGCTTGTACAGCGGAGAGGCGATCACCAGATCGCCGCCCATCTGGCCGACGATGCCACGGCCGATCACGTTGGCGCCGGACTTCGGATCGCGATTGCCGATGGCGAAGACTTCTTCCTCGGTATCCGGCAGGTAGAACAGCGCCACCTGCTGCCCCTCGACCAGGGCGACCACGCCGGAGTTGGCTACCAGATCGTTGCGCGAGCAGAGCGGCTGCCAGTATTCGGCGATGTTCAGGGCGGTATTGGACTGGCTCATCAGTGGGCCTCCTCGGTCAGCGGGATCAGATGAAGTTCGCCGGAGCGCGCCGGACGGCGCTGTCCGCGTTCCTTGACGAAATGGATATCCGGGTCGCCGCCGTGCTCGTTGACGAAGGTGCGGAAGCGCTTGAGCTTCTCCGGATCGCTGAGGGCGTTGGCCCATTCGCATTCGTAGCGGTCGACCACCAGTTGCATCTGAGCTTCCAGCTCGGCGGCCAGCCCCAGGCTGTCGTGGATGATCACGTCTTTCAGGTAATCCAGGCCGCCTTCCAGCGACTCGCGCCACACCGAGGTGCGTTGCAACTTGTCGGCGGTGCGGATGTAGAACATCAGCAGGCGGTCGATGTAGCGGATCAGGGTCGCGTCATCGAGGTCGGTAGCGAACAGCTCGGCGTGGCGCGGGCGCATGCCGCCGTTGCCGCAGACGTAGAGGTTCCAGCCGTTCTCGGTGGCGATAACGCCGATGTCCTTGCTCTGCGCCTCGGCGCACTCGCGGGTGCAGCCGGAGACGGCGAACTTGAGCTTGTGCGGCGAGCGCAGGCCCTTGTAGCGGTGCTCGATGTCCAAGGCCATCTTCACGCTGTCCTGCACGCCGTAGCGGCACCAGGTGCTGCCCACGCAGCTCTTCACCGTGCGGGTGGACTTACCATAGGCATGGCCGGTTTCGAAGCCGGCGGCGATCAGCTCGCCCCAGATATCCGGCAGCTCGTGTAACTGGGCGCCGAACAGGTCGATGCGCTGACCACCGGTGATCTTGGTGTAGAGGTCGTATTTCTTCGCCACTTGGCCGATGGCGATCAGTCCTTCCGGGGTGATCTCGCCGCCGGGAATGCGCGGCACCACCGAGTAGGTGCCGTTCTTCTGCATGTTGGCCATGAAGGTGTCGTTGGTGTCCTGCAGCGGCACCAGCGACGGGTCCATGATCGGCTTGTTCCAGCAGGAGGCGAGGATCGAACCCACCGCCGGCTTGCAGATGTCGCAGCCGACATGGCCCTTGCCGTGCTTGGCCAGCAGTTCCTCGAAGCTCTCGATGCCTTCCACGCGGACGAAGTGGTAGAGCTCCTGGCGGGTGTAGGCGAAGTGCTCGCACAGGCTCTTGTCCACCGCCACGCCACGGGCGGTCAACTCATGTTCGAAGACCTGCTTGAGCAGCGCCGCGCAGCCACCGCAACCGGTAGCCGCCTTGGTGCAGGACTTGATCCCGGCCAGATCGGTACAACCACCATCGATGGCCTCGCAAATCGACGCCTTGCTGACGTTGTGGCAGGAGCAGATGGTGGCGGTGGCGGGCAGCGCATCGGCGCCCAGCGCGGGAGCGCCCTCGCCCGCCGGCAGGATCAGGCTGGCCGGATCGGCCGGCAGCTCGATGCCGTTCTGCGCGTACTGCAGCAGGGTGTCGTAGTAGCTGTTGTCGCCCACCAGCACGGCGCCGAGCACCTGCTTGCCGTCGGCGGAAACCACCAGGCGGCGGTAGCTGGCAGTGGCCTCATCGATGTAACGGTAGCTCTTCGCACCCGGCATCGCGCCATGGGCGTCGCCAATGGAGCCGACGTCCACGCCGAGCAGCTTGAGCTTGGTCGACATGTCCGCGCCGAGGAAGGGCGAACCTTCCAGGCCACACAGCTCGGCGGCCACCAGGCGGGCCATCTGGTAGCCCGGGGCAACCAGGCCGAAGATGCCGCCGTTCCAGGCCGCGCATTCGCCGATGGCATAGATGTGCTCGTCGCTGGTCAGGCACTGGTCGTTGATGTTGATGCCGCCGCGCGGGCCTAGCTCCAGGCCGCAGGCGCGGGCAAGCGCGTCCTGCGGGCGGATGCCGGCGGAGAACACGATCAGATCGGTCTCGAGGAAATCCTCGCCGGCGAAATTCATCCGGTAGCGGTAGTCCTCGCCAGCCGTGATCGACTGAGTCGCCTTGGACAGGTGCACGCCGACCCCCAGATCCTCGATACGCTTCTTCAGCGCAGCACCGCCGAAGTCATCCAACTGGACCGGCATCAAGCGCGGCGCGAACTCCACCACGTGGGCCTCCAGGCCGAGGGACTTCAGCGCATTGGCCGCTTCCAGGCCGAGCAGACCGCCACCCACCACCACGCCACGTCGCTTACCCTTGGCCGCCGCACGGATCGCATCGAGATCGTCGAGGGTGCGGTAGACCAGCCGCGACTTACCCTCGGCACCTTCGATCGGCGGCACAAAGGGATAGGAACCGGTGGCCAGCACCAGCTTGTCGTAGCCGAAGCGACCCTTGGCGGTGATCACCTCACGCTTGGCGCGGTCGATCTCCAGCACCTGGGCGGACAGGTGCAGGGTCAGGCCTTCCGCGTCATAGAGGGAGGCCGCGCTCATGGCCAGGGACTCGGCATCGCGGCCGCCGAAGTACTCGGACAGGTGCACGCGGTCGTAGGCGCGCTGCGCTTCCTCACCGAACACGTCGATCCGGTACTGCTCCAGGGCGCCATTGGCGAGCAACTGCTCGATGCAGTGATGGCCGACCATGCCGTTGCCAACGACGATCAGCCTTTGCTTGTCAGGAGTAGAGGCAACTGTGGTGTTCATAGCGTTTCCCGGCCTGGCCCAATCAGGTTTATCCGCGGCAAAAAAAAGCGCCTGGAAACCTCGCGGTTTCCAGGCGCCTTTGCCTGTTCTGTCGATGCCGTCTGAGCACCGTCTCGCCCATGCCTATGCTGGCTGTCGATCGCCTTTGACCGATTGGGCGGACCCAACTGAGTGGGTTTGCCATGAGCCTTGCAGCAGTTGTGCCAGGCTCGTCACATTTTCCGGAAGCCCCCATCTGGCAAGGGTTGGGAAGCTACGGCCGGCCTCGGGCACTGCGCACAGAAATGAACTCGAACAGTGCAGAGACACATGACGCGCCCCGAACTGAAGCAGAAAAAAGCAGGAAATCGTCCCCAGCCCGGCAACGAAACAAGCCGACTCCAACCCCTCGCCCCGTTGTTACGCGTGAAGACGAACTTCGGGAAAGGTTGCCCACAAAACCTGTGGATAACTCTGTGTGCACTTTCTGGGCAACCCTCGCAAAGGCAGGCCACCGCTAGCCCCGTACACACTGACGCTTTTCTGAGCACCCTCTATAAAAAGCAGAAAAAACAATCGATTAGAGACAAATTGTCGCATGCACCGGCAGTGATCGACGCCATATTTTTGAGTTCTACGGATTTGTGAATAAAGACCGGAGCGCTGATAGCGAAGTCAGCGTATGGCGCGTCGCCATGGTATTGGGCAGATAGCCGGACAGGGATGCTCCAGCACCATGAGGTCGATGGGGAAGTCCATCGCGCTTTTCATCGGCGTCGCCGCCGTCAGGGTGACGAAGGTTGCAGCCAGGCTCCAGACGCCCAGGCCGTTGCAGCTGTCGTAGTCGATCTTGGTCAGGTAGTACGGCATGTACGACCCGCCGCGCGGGTTGAAGCGCTTGTATTGCAGTTCCAGGTACGCCGGCGTGGTGTATTCGAAGTAGAACCCCGGGCACGCCGGCAGGAAGTAGTTCATCCGGTACTTGCCGTCGTTGTCGGTCACCGCGTAGCCGCCGGTGATGAACCCGCCCAGGGTCACCGGGACGCCCGGCAGCGCGCCGTAGATCTTGTCGTCGGGCTTGCGCCGCAGGGTGTCGGCCACCCGGCCGTCCTGGCCGAAGAAACCCACCCGCAGGCCGATGGTGTTGGCCGTCTGGTGCAGCAGGTCGCCCGCTTCCGACAGCAGCAGGGACTGGCTGGACGAGGATACCGTCACGCCGTCCTTGATCGACAGTTCCAGCAGGATCAGGTCCTTGCCTTGCGCGCTGAACAGTTGGCTGTCCGGGCGCACCACCACGGTCTTGGTGATGCCCATCAGCTCGGGTTTGTCGATGGCCTTGCCGTCCACCGTCCGGAAGCTCGTGCCGCGGTATTGCTGCGCGGTCATGACGCGGCTTTCCGGGTGCTGCTGGCGGACTTCGGCCAGGCGCTGCACCAGCGCCCGGAAGGACGCCGCCGGCATCACCTGGGCCCGCTCGTAGGCGCCCAGCGCTTCGCCGATCTCCCGCGCCTCTCGGCCGCTGCTGTCGTATTCCACGTAGACCGGCCGGTTGTTCGGACCGGGCACGATGGCCCGCGTGTAGACCGCGCCGAACTTGTAGTAGGTCTGCGGGATGTAGATCCCCGGCAGCGAGAGCAGGCCGAAGGCGCGGAGACACTCCAGGGCCGGGGTAGCCTCTTGTGTGGTTGCCGAGCGACCTAGAAATCAGTTGAATGGCACATGCTATTCCACACCAGAGCACCCAATGGTGCTCTGGGTTAATCCCGAATTGTTAAAGAGCATTTACCATGCAGACACAGCCTTGAAAGCTTATAAACGGCAATTCCAAGAACCTTTTTTGATAAGTGCGAGCCGTTCGAAGAGATGAACAATATCTTGGCTAGATCTGTGTTTTATCTTTTCGTTCCCGGCGGAATAGCCGCTTTTAGTGCAAAGCCGTGGCGTCCAGCTCTATCGCTACTAAGCATTTTTACGTTAATTCTGGTGTTCACAGCATCGCGTGCCGTTGCCTCATTTGCAGGGCTCGCCCTACTAGGGCTTTGTATTCTGGCTGCGCACTTATTAGACGTCTTTTATGCGATCCAAGAGCCCACGCTCCGCACGAAACCAAACATCTTTCGTTTTGCTCTTTCCGTTACGATTACCATTGGGATAGTTATATCGATTCTATACTACCGCGCACAAATCCTAGGGATCGACTTCTATTACATCCCTTCCAGCTCAATGGCTCCGACCCTGTTGCCAGGCGATATAGCTCTGGCAAACACATGGATATCCGAAGAAGAGATAAGCCCAGGTGATATCATTGTCTTCGAGCACCCCGACGCTAAAGGTTTTCTCCTTATTAAAAGAGTTATATCCAAAGACTCAAAATCCCTCATTGTTGCAGGTGACAACCGAACCAACAGCCTGGACAGTCGCACATTGGGAAGGATTGCCTTGCCCTTGGTAAAGGCCAAGGCCACCGATATCCTGCGTTCATTTAGCGTCCAGACACTTACTCAGCGAATACCAAACGAAAGCTGAACGACTCTCCTGTAGCTGGAGCCTCACGGCCGAGATAGAGGGCACACAGTCGCTGGCAACCGTGCTGCAACAAATTCTTCTGCTCCTCCGTGAGAGGATCAATGAAATACAATTCCACCCTCCCGCTGAAGAGAGCCGCTTCGGGATTACTCTCAGGATTACGGTGCAGGCTGTAGCTGTCATCAAGGACCGCCAGTGTCTGGCGCAGCAATGTAGGAAAAGCCACTCCTTCTGAGAAGCGCACTATCAGATCGAAGGCTTGTCCCCGGGGGTGTTTCTCAATCTGATATAGCGCCTGTTCCAATTCCAGCGACGGGCACCCGTCGGAGCAGACTTGAAGGGCTACGGCATAGAATAGTCCAGCCGCCCGGTTGGCTGTTCGCAAATAGCCTACCAACTTACCCCCCTCAGAACTGAAAGAACTGAAGACATAGCCAGGCAAAGGAACAGCCACCTCATCCTTAATATGCTTTAGCTTATGATCATAGAAGCGCATTACAGCTTCATCACCAGACAGAACACATATGCCAGCAGCCGTCACGTAATAACCACCTACAGAACAACCCGGCAGCATTTGTTCGACAATTTTATTATCGAAGCGGAAGAGCCTATCCCCCCAGCAAAAGTACCAATCAAAGTCATACACATAGATTTCCGAGACATATCCCGGATAGTGATCGAATGTGAAAAAACCAACTAACTTTTGACTAACCAGATCAAATATTTCGCAGCAAGCCTGGCGATTAGCGTTACTACCAAAAACCAGTATATTACTCCCCAAAATATGTGAGCATTTAATCCTAGTTATAGTGGGGACAAAAAGCGTATCCCAAACACCATTCAGCTTCGAAGCAACAACCCCCACTCCGGATGCTTCAAATACAAAATAGCCCGCCCACATTCCTATATAACTGAGCCCACTTCCAATATAATCAGCAACCTGCGAGCCATCAGCATCCACGACTCGGTTAACTATCCGAGACGAATCCGTCGAGTCATACTCCAAAAAATATTCACCGTAGCGCCCGTTTCGAAATTTATCCCATGAATTCGGTTGCACCAGGCCAAGATGATCGCCATCTAACTCATAAAAAATCTCGGAGCCGCAATTGATACCAACGCGCCCGTTTTTTCTTTGGTAAACATAGGTTATATCTTCACCCAACCTCCACACTTTTTCTAATCCATCGCCGAACTCCCAAAGAAAATCAAATGCCCCAATGAACATCTTTCCATCACAGGGATACTCCATAGAGCCAAAACCAGAAACCATATATCCCACGCCGCCTTGCATTACACTCACTGTGCCACCTCCGACAATTTCGCCCCGATACGAATATATTTTCAGAGCTGGCGAAAACTCCAAATCAACAAAATTATCAATTTCCTTCTTAGATTTTTTATAGCCGCCGCAAGCTCTTCCTTTAGGAACCTGTTCCCTGCATCTCCAAAGACTCGCAATCGCTCATCGTTGCAGGTGACAACCGAACCAACAGCCTGGGCAGTCGCCCATTGGGAAGGATTGCCTTGCCCTTGGTAAAGGGCCAAGGCTATCGATATCCTGCGTTCATTTAGCGTCCAGACACTTACTCAGCGAATACCAGACGAAAGTTGAACGACTCTCCTGTAGCTGGAGCCTCACGGCCGAGATAGAGGGCACACAGTCGCTGGCAACCGTGCTGCAGCAAATTCTTCTGCTCCTCCGTGAGAGGATCAATGAAATACAATTCCACCCTCCCGCTGAAGAGAGCCGCTTCGGGATTGCTCTCAGGATTACGGTGCAGGCTGTAGCTGTCATCAAGGACCGCCAGTGTCTGGCGCAGCAATGTAGGAAAAGCCACTCCTTCTGAGAAGCGCACTATCAGATCGAAGGCTTGTCCCCGGGGGTGTTTCTCAATCTGATATAGCGCCTGTTCCAATTCCAGCGACGGACAGCCATCAACGCAAATCGGAAGGGTCACGGCGTAAAACAATCCTGCCTGACGGTTGGCTGCCCGTAGATATCCTACTAGTCTATCTTCTGCTAAAATGAAAGAACTAAAGACATAACCCGGCAATGGAACAACTACTTCCTCCTTAATATGCCTCAAGCCATGATCATAGAAGCGCATTACCCCTTCATTGCCAGACAGAATACATATGCCTTGCTCCGTTACGTAATAGCCGGCCACAGAGCTTTTCGGAAGAACTCTGTTAATTACGCGACCATCAAAGCTAAAGAGCTCCTCCCCCCACAGAAAGTGCCAATCATCATCATGCAGCAAAGCATTTGAAACAGCCCCACCGCTATAGTCAAAAACAAAGCAACCTATTAACTCGCTACTACCTAGATCAAAGACCTCACACTGGGCCCTGCCGGCCTGATCACTACCAAACAAAAGAATGCATTTACCAAAGCAGCGAACATAATGGATATCCTGAAGGCTTGGGGCAAACAAAAGCTTCCATTCCCCTCTCTCCCAAAAAACAACACCACGCCCGCGCTGATGAAAAATAAAAAGATCTGACCAATCACCTAAAAAAGCCAGTCCCTGCCCAGAAAACTCATACTCAACAGAGGAATCAGAGCGAGTAAGTCTATGTACCACCTTTGAAGACCGCCCCCTTTCGTACTCCCGATAGAAATCCTTAAACTTGCCACATCCGAACTTATCATAAGAGTCCGGAATCACTTCTTCTAGTTGCTCATTAGAAAGCTGATAAAAAATATCTGAAGAACAGCGAAGGCCAATCAGTCCATTCTTTCTCCGATATACAGAAACCACATCCTCTCGAGCCAAGCTCACACTCTCTGATGAGCCAGAAAGCTTCCACAGCATGTCAAAAGAACTAATGAACACACCCTCAGGAAATGAGTCAAGCATAGAACCGAAGCCAGAATAAATATAGCCATAGCCATTATTTACAGAAATCATTGCATCACCTTATCCAAAGTAGCTCCCGCCTGGAACATTCGCTCAATAACCGGTTTAAATTTCTTATCCACAAAGAAATCCACATCTTCCCATGCTTTCGACCTCACCAACGACTCCAACTCAGACTTCAAAGATGAATTTCCTGCATCCTCAAGAATAACCAGAAGCCGCTTCGGCTCAGCCTTAACTTTTTCTACAAGATCATCCACAATTTTCGCGGTATCTCCAGCACGATTTCCGAATGTCCACTGCACATCTAGATCATTCAGATCCTTTGAAAAAGCGCGCTTCAGATCCACGAATAATTGCCCAGCCTTACCATCCTTGGCATCTGCCGCCCCTTTCATCGATGACCACAGATATACCGCCAGCGATGGACCATTGTCCGATTGATTCCAATTTTTCACCTCAATGTACTTGTACTTGTCACCCATCTTCATAACTAGATCATGAACATGAGGCAAGTTTGGGTCATCAAGGAAACGGGCCTCCGCACGAACTAACTCCCAGCCGTCATCCATCATCTTGGTCATCTGGATGAGCGCTTCGGTTGCGCCTCTGGCTTTATTCAAGCCTTGGGTAGCATTTCCGGCGTTACCCATATCGCGGATCATTTCGCTAAGACTACCAAGCGCCTCTTCATGCTTTGTTAGTTTGTCACCATGCTTAGTCGCAATCTTGTCAAAAAGAGAGAAAAAGTCGAGTGTAGTCGAACTACCCCAGCCGCAATCCGAAGGCACACAGTGGAAACGTCGAATAGAATCGACGACATCCTGCCCTGAGCGCCCGGCCTTCTCACCTACATGGGTGGCTAGTATTAGCGCAGTTAGAAATTTATCTTCCGAGACGATCTTGGCAAGCTCATTATTCGAGATTTCGTCAATATTCTCTCCAAACTTTTTAACACCTCTTATAAAAAGCCGAGCAATATTGTCTCTGTTATTCCTATAAGCAGGAGCCCCCTCCGCCGTATAGAGCGCCTTGTTCATGGAATCAATCATTTTCTTGATAGCACGCCCACCTGCCTCGCTTCCCCCAAGCAGTTTCAGCAGTGCATCCTTATCGAGCGCATAGGCCTGTTGTAGATATCCTTCTTCGTCTACCCAGACCAGCGAAGTGACTCCCGCCTTGGCCAAGGCAAAGCGAGCGTAATTCATCATCCCTACTAGATCTTCAGAAGTAATACCACGCAGCGCCTTATAAAGTTCTGCCGCTTCGTCCTTATAAAGGATGACCGCCGCAGTAATTTGCAACAACGGCAGTCCTTTCTTCATGGCAGGCAAAATCTTATCGACGTTGGTGAGGTCGCCCCCCATCTCTTTATCGAGATACTTCGCAAGCGCTGTCATGAATGGACCTTTCATGGTCTTAGCGCCCGCCTTTGCCCCTGCCAGACCAAGATTCACAGGAATACCCACGCCCGCCAAGCTGGCGAGATCCGCTGCGATCCCAAGCCCGGCGAATACATAGACGGGATAATCGAACTTTTGCATATCGTTATCCCAATACATGTATTTACTGTGCAATGCGAAGTCCCTGATATCACCAATCAGGAAAAAGGACGTAATGATGTCGCAAACTGCACTACCAATATTTTCAACATCACCTGTGATGGCTCCTTTCAAGCACTGGGGCCCCAGGACCATCTGCAACTCAACCAGTTTCGTCTGGGTGTACAGGCCGGTCAGCAGACCCAATTCGGCTATGGCAAGGCCACGCTTCCACACGCCCTGCTCGGTCCGAATGACGACCAGCGCTTCCTTCATCTTCGGCAGTATCTTGCAATCCGCCATGAACCGAGCATAGGCCTCCCCGGCACCCATGACCGCACCAAAGTCGTCAAGGGTAGAAGGATTGACTGGCTGACAGTCGTCTCCCGCCGCATAGGCTACCTGCAGAAACCCGGAAGCTCCTCCTCTGTTCTTCCAATAGTCCAGTCGCCGCAGGGTGACGTTCGCAAATAAATTGGTTGGTGCGGCCGAAAGCCGAATAACAGCCTTGCCGCTCGAATCGATGACTGCGCTGGCCTCCAGTTCTCCGCCTTCGAAGGTTGTGATCTTCTCAGATGCCCAGTCATAGAAGGAGAGATCAGAGACTAAAGCATCGATGCCATTGCCCAGAATGGCTTCCTGACTGCCGGTCAGCCCAACTGAAGGAACTATGTCGCCACTCTTATAAACAGCTTCATCCACTTGGAGGATCAACTGCCCCTCGATCAAGTGAACGCCTACTCGATGCCAGACATCGCCAACTACCGGCGCGGTAATTACTTGCTGTGAATCGGTATCTATGTTTCGAGTTACTTTAAGCTGCGATGAACCGTCCCACCTCACCTTGATGCCAGCAGGTCGATAATCGAGGATCTCTCCCGAACCATGCGCCTTCAAGTTGAACACCAGCCCGACGTCTCGAATCTGGCCCATACGCTCATATTCGATGGATATCGTCGAATCCGATTTAAGCGAATAGGCATATGCCAGCTTCTTGAAACGATCAGAAACTCGCTCAGCATTCTTTACGACGGCAGCCACACCTATAACATCGTCTTTCAACGCCCCTTCAACGGGCCGTTCTTGGAACGAGTAATGAAGCTCTGGAAGAAGCGGTGGCTCCAGATAGTCGATCAGGGAAGCCGATACCCTTTCGCCCGGTGCACCACGCACGACAACTGCCGTCTGAGAGGTGTATTCGTACCGCCTTCCTTCAACATCGAAAGCGCCCTTACCCGGCACACCCGAAACCAATACGCGGTCGAGTAATTGCACCGGAGACGAGTCGATTACTTCGAATTCCTTGCGGACTATCTTGTCTGCAATCGTGGCAAAGATTCGCCCTTCACCAATGAAATTCCCTACGTAGACATTAGCTAGCACGGAGTTCTCGGCATTCAGCGGTCGCAGCCGCTCGCCAAGCGAAGCACGAATACCACTGACATCCACCACGAGGCCTTGCAGGTTTCCATAGGTACTGGAAGCCGTGATTTTTGCCGGCACGGTCTGCCCGATTTCTATTTTCGATGGAAAATCGATACTTAACGAAACATCATGGACCATGATGGGGACGGTCTTCTTGACTTCACCCACGGATATATTCAAGTCCTGGTTTCCTGGAGAAAAACCGCCACGAACCCTTATCGTGGCCCGGCCGCTCCGCGTCTCGAAGTCGCCACTAATATCAAGATCTTGGGCTTCGATATTGATGGCGGTTCCGTCTTTCACCAGATTATTGAATTTGTCGCGTACTTCGATTTCGACGACTACCTCACCAAACCCAGTTATCGCCGTCTTCCCCGACTGGGAAACGGTCATATTGCTAGCCGAGCCAGGAACAATCTGGTAGACCAGAGAAAAAAACTTATTCTTCGCGTTGCTCAGGTCAACGGCATATACCTGCACAAGACTTGACGCCAAGGTAGGTAGAGATGCTTTTGTAACAAAGTGCCCACTCATCGACATCTGGCTTGGGGGATCAAACTTGACCGGAAGATTGCTGATGGCCTCCCATCGCATCGCCGTGGGTGTGTCGGGAGCAATGGGATAAATCGCACTATACGGAACTGCAGCTGCATCATCCGCTGACAATTCGACCACCGGTACGGCAGACGAGGGCTCGGGAAACATGAATAGCTGCTCGAAGGCAAACTCCCATAGGCTATTCCCCATATCGTTGTTTGAGAACAGCCTAAGTGTCAGATAGTCCGACTCATCCAAGCCGGCTATGGAGTCCAGATTTTCGAAACGCACTGTTCGATCGCTGCCTACTGCAACTTTGACCTCCGCCCCGCCCAGATCAAGCAGGAGATTTCTTTCCCCCTTGATGTCCCAGGTGTCCAGCATGCCGAACTCAGACGAAATCAGGTCGTATACGAATGCGAGATACTTGTCCCCTCCGCTAATCGTTGGAGATTTATCTTTCAAAACGTCATTGGTATCTCCATCGACGTACTCTCGACGAATCTGCTCAACATTCAATTCATACAAACTGAACTGCAACTCCGGCCGGTACTGCCAGGCGTACAGCGGTTCGGGTTTCTTCAGCTCCAGGTCCGGGTTGTCTTTTTCTGCCTTGCGGTAGGCCTGGCGCGACAGTTCGCTGGCTTCTTCGTCGTGCAGCGGGACTTTCACCGGGACGTAGTGCGTCGGGCGGTATTTGAGGAGGCCGCTGGCCTGGCCGTTGGAGGAGAAGTCCGGGTTGCGGTTGCTCGGCTGCCCGGCCACTTGCAGGTAGAGGTGTTGCTTGGCCAGGATCTTTTCCGGCAGGTGGATGACTTGCACCTGCCGGCCCGGTTTGATGGCGAACTGCGACAGGTTGTTCGCCCCCACCGGGGCCAGTTGGTTGGCCGCGACGATTTTCGCCAGCCGGCCGGTGTAGCCGTAGTCGCCCAGTTCTTCCGGCAGCGGGCTGCCGTCCTGGTCGATCCAGTCGCTGTAGATGGCGATGCTGATGTCGCTGCCCAGGCCCGCGCCTTCGTTGCCGATCAGGTGTTTCTTTTCTTCCCCGCGGGTCATGCCCGCTTCGATCTTGTTCCGCCGTTCGGCCCAGACTTTCAGGTTCGGCGGGCCCATTTCGATGCGTTGGCCGGGGAAGTTCAGCAGGTTGCCGCTGGCCGTCGCCGATTGCAGTTGCAGTTTGACGCTGCCCATGTAGCCGGTCGGGCGGTTGATGGCGATGATGCGCACCACTTCGCCGGCCTTGAGGTGGTTGGCGGTGCGCCGCTGGAATTCTTCCTTGAAGCCGCCTGCGCTCTGCCAGCGGGTGAAGTTGGCTTCGCCCCGGTAGGTGCTCAGGGCGTAGTAGTTTTCCACCGAGCCGCGCAGTTGGATGGTGTAGCGGAAGGCGCCGTCCTGTTCGTCCACCCCGGAGTAGTTCTTGTACAGTTCGTCTTCGTGCAGGCCACGGCGTTCGGCCACCAGTTGGCCGTTGGATTCGCGGAACACGTAGATGTCGGTGTCGCGCAGGTCGTCCTTGCTGATGGTCTTGAGCAGGCCGCGGTCCTGGAAGTCGGGGGCGGTGTCGATCAGGCGGGTGAAGTCCGGTGCGGTTTCTTCGGTGTCGGACGGGACGCCCTCGTGCCGGCTGGACAGGTAAATGCCTTGCAGTTCGGCCTGTTCCAGCGGGGTGGTGACGAAGACGGTTTTCTGTTCGCCGTCTATCTCGCGGGTGACTTTCTTGCCCGGGACCACGTAGTCCGGTGTCTCGTCGCCGTCGAAGTCGTAGCGTTGTTGCAGGTAGCGCCCGCGTTCGGCGGTTTCGCTGCGGTATTCGGTTTTCTCGGCCAGGGTGGCGTTGCGCACCTTGGCCGCGCCGTCCAGCACCATCAGGTCGATGGGAAAGTCCATCGCGCTTTTCATCGGCGTCGCCGCCGTCAGGGTGACGAAGGTCGCAGCCAGGCTCCAGACGCCCAGGCCGTTGCAGCTGTCGTAGTCGATCTTGGTCAGGTAGTACGGCATGTACGACCCGCCGCGCGGGTTGAAGCGCTTGTATTGCAGTTCCAGGTACGCCGGCGTGGTGTATTCGAAGTAGAACCCCGGGCACGCCGGCAGGAAGTAGTTCATCCGGTACTTGCCGTCGTTGTCGGTCACCGCGTAGCCGCCGGTGATGAACCCGCCCAGGGTCACCGGGACGCCCGGCAGCGCGCCGTAGATCTTGTCGTCGGGCTTGCGCCGCAGGGTGTCGGCCACCCGACCGTCCTGGCCGAAGAAACCCACCCGCAGGCCGATGGTGTTGGCCGTCTGGTGCAGCAGGTCGCCCGCTTCCGACAGCAGCAGGGACTGGCTGGACGAGGACACCGTCACGCCGTCCTTGATCGACAGTTCCAGCAGGATCAGGTCCTTGCCTTGCGCGCTGAACAGTTGGCTGTCCGGGCGTACCACCACGGTCTTGGTGATGCCCATCAGCTCGGGTTTGTCGATGGCCTTGCCGTCCACCGTCCGGAAGCTCGTGCCGCGGTATTGCTGCGCGGTCATGATGCGGCTTTCCGGGTGCTGCTGGCGGACTTCGGCCAGGCGCTGCACCAGCGCCCGGAAGGACGCCGCCGGCATCACCTGGGCCCGCTCGTAGGCGCCCAGCGCTTCGCCGATCTCCCGCGCCTCTCGGCCGCTGCTGTCGTATTCCACGTAGACCGGCCGGTTGTTCGGACCGGGCACGATGGCCCGCGTGTAGACCGCGCCGAACTTGTAGTAGGTCTGCGGGATGTAGATCCCCGGTAGCGAGAGCAGGCCGAAGGCGCTGGCCGACGCGGCTCCGCCTCCCAGCATCGCAGCGAGCAGGAAGCGCGGCAGCAGCCCACGGGTCAGGTCGGCGAGTCGGGGAAAGAGGCGTCGGGACATGGCCAGTACATCCATTTCAGGGGCTCTCGCCTTATTCCCAACTCACAGGGAGGAGTTATTGAGTCACTGCAAATCTGAAACCAAAGCAATCCAGTCAGCTTGTTGCAGACGACAACAACTCCGCCACTCGCCTTGGGCTGAAAAACACCTCTTCTTCAGCACAACGATTCCCTCGCACGGCACTTTCTCCGTTTTTAGGCAGCTCGACATAACAATACCCACCGTCCTCAAAGGCCTCCAAGGCCCCCATCACGAACACATTAGCCGCTGTTAATGCCGAGATATAACGCGCAGGGTCCGAATCGCTCCGTAATGGCCAGGCAATCAATACGCGTCCATCATCCAAAACCTTCGCTTTTTCGGGTAATGGTAAAAACTCCAGCGCATTGAACATCGGCCGCCATTGCAGCTCGACATCCTCTTCCAATACGGGTTTCTCGACAGAAAGATTCAACAGCAACTGTGCGCGCTTTTCCTCTTCGCTAATAGACACCAAAACATAGAGGAGACATTCCATGCAATACCCGCCTAATACTTAATCTCACCATTAAAAAAATCAATATGATGTGACAATCCCGAATAAATTTCCTCAACCATCAACTGCAAAGAAGGAGGCAACTGTTTACTGGAATAACGATTGAGAAATTCTAATAGAACGGGGTCACTATAAACCAGCTCAGGATTGTCAGCTTCTCCGGCCAGCAGTGCTGTGAGCCGCTTCCGAAGCGACAGCAAAAACTCCTGACTTGCCGGTAGGTCTTTTACCTTCTCAAATTGAGATTCGACATAATCGAGCATTGTTGCCCCGACAGTCTGAGAAGCTGAAGTACCGTTGTGCAACTTAGCAAAGACCCTTACATAAAGCCTCAAGAAAGGGAATCGGCCGGCCTCCTCTGGATCTTCAAGCCACGGAACCCTTTGGTCAGCCAAACATTCCACAACATAGCGATATCGCTGAATAACTTCCCCCCACTTCTCTTCCTCGTTTGGGTCGAAGTGCACCCGAAAAAGTTCCACCGCATGAGCCGCGCAATAAATAGGGTATTCCCGAAAAATTGAAACAATAAACTCTCTATCGATAGAAGGAGCACACAAACAAATCAATAGCGGCTCCATTGCGCGCATTGCCTTTTCATGTTCCTCAGGCAATAACCCCTGAAAAAATAGAGTCTTCAGATACGGAGCATAATCCTCAGGAAGACTTATCAACCACTCCCGAACAAAAGACACCAACTCCTTATAATAGAGTTTTCTTCCTTCTGAATTCAGCGCGCAACTCTCATCAAAAACACGTCGTGTAGCTTCAATATGCTGACTCACAAGACCCTCCGAATCCCACCTTTTCGGCAATTTCCTCACCCTTTTCCTGGATGATCTCCATTACCTCATCTTCAATATCCAAATGAAATACAGCTTTTACCTTATCCACCCATGACTCGACAGCCTCAATACGCTCTTGAATAGCATCCAAGCTATCAACATAGCGCTTTATTTGCTGCATCTGCTCTGAAGAGTAGCCCATTCTCCCCATAACTTCCCGGATAAAATAGTCATCAAGATCATCCAAAGTATCTAGCAGATCCTGCGCAACTGGGTCTCGAAAGATGGCCGGAATCTGAGTAGTTTCGAATGCTCGCTGTTTAACACCCTTACTATCCAAACCCAACAGCTTTCGAAAATCTCTTTCTTCTATAGGAGGTTTAGCAAAATGCTCTTTCAAAAGCCCTAAATATGTTCCCGACTCACCGCGCACACCAGTTGTCATTGGATACCCATTGCCCGCAACCTTCTTTCCTGCAACAGGTCGTTTATAACGAATTAATTTCGGCTTCCATTTCTGAAACCTCCAGTGCATTCCCCCTGCGAGACCAATACGTTCACCGTCACTATCAAGTCCATAAGCTGCAATTCTATCTAGCACAAATTGCTTATGGTACTCGTTACTGCCCGAACGTTTCTCTTCCAAATCGCCCCTTTCAATGGCAAAACGCTTAGCGGCATTAAAAGCAGGAAACCTCTTAAGGAATTCATCTTTGCGGGGTAACTGTTGATCATCCCCACGGTAAGAGGGAGCAGCCTGTACCGATTTCAATTCGATCCATACATTGGCAGATGAACCTTTCAGTTCGATATCAGGCTTACGTATAAGTTCATGACGACCATAAAGCGGAACCTTAACCGGCCTATCTAGCTCTACAATCTTTTTACCCATGGCCTGATAAAATGCAATCATCACAATCTCATACATATTGCCATGACTAAAATTAAATATTCGGCAGTTATAACCTCCTTCCTCCTGTAATGTTTCCTCTATATTAATCACTCCATCACCGCCGTTCTCCAGCGCTAACCGTCCAGCAAAAAGAGCCAAGGTACTCCAGAATTTCGCACGAGCATCTGAGTTCTCTGTCTTTAGGGCCTCACTCTCGATCTGATCGTAGAGATAACCAGCAGCAAGCAAAAAAACCATCGGATGCACTCGGTAATTGGACTTACCCAAGGCAAACTTGACCAGATTCCTAGCTGCATTTTTACCTAATTTAACAGCCAGCTTCATGGCGACTCGTACCATCAACCGCAAAATGATTGGTGCGGCCAACGGTAAAGCAGCGTGGCTTTTCTGTATCAAAAGGCTAGTCGGGTCCCAAGCAGTAACCACCTGCTGATTACCCCCAAATAAGCTTGTACGAATTTCATAATTTGAACTGGCCAAACTCTCGTAAATAGTAGAAAGCTGCTCACGCAAGGCTCCAGGATCGCTCGCGAAATCTGGACTAATGGTAGCGAAATCGGACAGCCACTCACCGAACTGCGCCCCATTCAGTCGGCACGGATTGACGGGTACCTTGAGCGCGTCATCAAGCACATACTCCACGTTTGACGTGCAGCTCTGCTCAACATCCGGGGTTGGTGGTTGGAAAAGAGCCCAACCATTAGCTGGCATTGCCATCCAGTCCAGCCAAAGCTGTAGATCTTTTGCATCGCGTACGGATTGGTATACCAAGTCTAGGGAGGCTGAATTAGCGGCAATCATCTCTGACATGACAAGAACGCCCACCATGCGCTTGTAACCTTCGGACAAGCCAGAGGATTGGCGCTGTAGGATCACACTATGAAGCTCATCGATATAACCGGAGATGAATTCGGAAGGTAGCTGGCCTTTGAGGAACTCAATCATGACCTGCCGATGCGGTATGAGGTGTCGACCCTCGGGCAGGCTGGTGAACACGTCGAACAATGCAGCAGCCTTGCTATTGTCGGCCACCGAGCTTTGCAAAATATTTGAGGCAAGCGCGACCTGTGGCGAAATCGCACTGACCGATCGCACATCACGACCCAAGACAGCTCGAACATCATCTAAGTTGACTCCCTTCAACTCCAGAATTGGAGTCAGTAGGCTCAACGCAGCGTTCTCCTCATACAGCGCAATTGTCACTTGATTGTCAGCTACCAGGAGCGGAACCTGCCGAACCGGCCCTCCCAACGAAGTGGTTACCGAAGTCACCCGCAGATTGCCACGACCATTCTCATCCAAGGTAATGAGCTGATTCTGTGAGCTTCCGTTCACTTGCAGCAGAGGCTCTGCCCCTCGCTTACTGACATGGAGCTGCCTCAGTAATGCGCCTTGCGTAGCCAAGATGCGTATATCTCTTTCTGCCGATGCTATGACGCCTTCGTCCAGCTCAACGAACCCCGTGCGCTCACCCAGTTGGTAATCAAGGCGACGCCCTTGGATTGTCAGGCGTAGTTCGCGGGGCGCCAACGCCCCTGGAAGTTCAACCTTATGCTCTTTGAACTGGCCATCAGCGGACTTGTAGGTAATAACCAACTCATTATCAAGCTGCTCAAGAACAAACAGGTCCTTCCAAGAAAATAGATGTCCAGCCTTGGCCAACTCATAAGTCAGACTGATATCTATCCCGCCTTCTGAGGCTGCTTGCTCAAGTGCTTCGGTCCCTTGTAGTACGAGCGGATACCCCTTGTAATTGAGGGCAGCGGGTAAATTATCAAACGCACTCAGCTGATATCGAAAACCCGTGGACAGGGCAATCAGACGCCCTCCTTGAACGAAATGCCCACGTTCCATATCACTGGGCGTGAGGGAGACCAGGGTCTCTTTGTTCGGGTTAGCAAAATTTCCTAGCTTAATTTCTATACTCTCTCCCGGTTGCCCCTTGATAATAAGGTCATCGGTGTGGAGTACCGGCACCTGCAATAGCTCGCCATTCATGCGTCGGTAGGACAGCTCGCCACTTCGTGCCCCTACAACCAATGCAACAGACTTCTTATTAACAAATCGCCCATTCAGGTCAGGAAGTACCTTGTAGGCCTGAACACTACGATCACCTGTACCATCGCTAAAAGATACCGTTGCATTTCCAGGCACGTACCCTGTGTGCCATCGATAGATCAGCTTGTTATTCTCAATCTTTCCAACTGAATCAAGAAGCAGTCCTTTATCGACTTCAACCTGAAAATTTTCTGGCTTGAAATTCTTTATGTCCAAACCTTCGAGGGAGAATGAAAGAGCAACTTCTGTATTTTCATAGACATCCTTAACTTCGGGTTTGGCACGGAACGATCCGACGTTATAGGAAAACTTCTTTTCGATACCATTGACCCGGACGACTAGATAATTATCCGAGCCTGGATTCCTGGCCCCTTGTATAACAGCTCTAGCCCTACCACTGATAAGGGAGGCACCATCCTTCAGTAAACGACCCTGCCCTTCGATTGCAAAATCGGCGCTGGCCCCCTGAAGCACTTCATTACCGTAACGATCTGTCACAACGATGTCAGCTACCAGCTCTCCAATACCTCCACTGAACAAACCACCAGAGAAACTAGCAGTGATTTGTGCCGCCTCTCCCGGCACAACAATTATTTCTTTGTAATAAGCCTTGGCATCGCCGTCTCGCAATGTTGCATATACACGTCCGCGACTACCAGCAGAGGTGGGCATGGTGACCTTTGACGTAAATATTCCCGTATCGTCAGATGTAGTGACCTGTGGAGACATCGACCCGGCACCATCTACGCTCCAAACTACAGTCTCCGGCTTCTTAGCGGATTCCTTGCGCGTATAATATCCGGCCAATATTGCCATCATCTCTACCTGAGGATGATCCGCACTGACATAATAATACTCGCCACGATCATTAATCTCGTCGTCCGCATTGGGAAATACGCTTAGATATTCAAACGCCCACTCCAGCAAAGTATTCCCTTGGTCATTATTTGAATAGAGCCGGACCGCAAGAAAATCATCGACATCCAGAAAAGCCAAATGTTCCAAATTCTCAAACTTTAGCGCCTGATCCCTACCAAAGGTCACCTTCACCTCTTCCTCACCTACGGCAAGGACAAGTTCCTTTCCTCCCGTATAGCTCCAAGCCTCCAATTCACCGACTTCTGGTTTAAGCAGATCATAGAAAAACTCCAGTAATTGATCAGAGCTTGCTATCGTCGGTTTCTTGTCTTGGTAGATAAGATCAATACGCTCTTTGGCGTCGATCTTACGAACCTCCTTCACATTCAACTCATACAAACTGAACTGCAACTCCGGCCGGTACTGCCAGGCGTACAGCGGTTCGGGTTTCTTCAGCTCCAGGTCCGGGTTGTCCTTTTCTGCCTTGCGGTAGGCCTGGCGTGACAGTTCGCTGGCTTCTTCGTCATGCAGCGGGACTTTCACCGGGACGTAGTGCGTCGGGCGGTATTTGAGGAGGCCGCTGGCCTGGCCGTTGGAGGAGAAGTCCGGGTTGCGGTTGCTCGGCTGGCCGGCCACTTGCAGGTAGAGGTGTTGCTTGGCCAGGACCTTTTCCGGCAGGTGGATGACTTGCACCTGTCGGCCCGGTTTGATGGCGAACTGCGACAGGTTGTTCGCCCCCACCGGGGCCAGTTGGTTGGCCGCGACGATTTTCGCCAGCCGGCCGGTGTAGCCGTAGTCGCCCAGTTCTTCCGGCAACGGGCTGCCGTCCTGGTCGATCCAGTCGCTGTAGATGGCGATGCTGATGTCGCTGCCCAGGCCTGCGCCTTCGTTGCCGATCAGGTGTTTCTTTTCTTCGCCTCGGGTCATGCCCGCTTCGATCTTGTTCCGCCGTTCGGCCCAGACTTTCAGGTTCGGCGGGCCCATTTCGATGCGTTGCCCGGGGAAGTTCAGCAGGTTGCCGCTGGCCGTCGCCGATTGCAGTTGCAGTTTGACGCTGCCCATGTAGCCGGTCGGGCGGTTGATGGCGATGATGCGTACCACTTCGCCGGCCTTGAGGTGGTTGGCGGTGCGCCGCTGGAATTCTTCCTTGAAGCCGCCTGCGCTCTGCCAGCGGGTGAAGTTGGCTTCGCCCCGGTAGGTGCTCAGGGCGTAGTAGTTTTCCACCGAGCCGCGCAGTTGGATGGTGTAGCGGAAGGCGCCGTCCTGTTCGTCCACCCCGGAGTAGTTCTTGTACAGTTCGTCTTCGTGCAGGCCACGGCGTTCGGCCACCAGTTGGCCGTTGGATTCGCGGAACACGTAGATGTCGGTGTCGCGCAGGTCGTCCTTGCTGATGGTCTTGAGCAGGCCGCGGTCCTGGAAGTCGGGGGCGGTGTCGATCAGGCGGGTGAAGTCCGGGGCGGTTTCTTCGGTGTCGGACGGGACGCCCTCGTGCCGGCTGGACAGGTAGATGCCTTGCAGTTCGGCCTGTTCCAGCGGGGTGGTGACGAAGACGGTTTTCTGTTCGCCGTCTATCTCGCGGGTGACTTTCTTGCCCGGGACCACGTAGTCCGGTGTCTCGTCGCCGTCGAAGTCGTAGCGTTGTTGCAGGTAGCGCCCGCGTTCGGCGGTTTCGCTGCGGTATTCGGTTTTCTCGCCCAGGGTGGCGTTGCGCACCTTGGCCGCGCCGTCCAGCACCATCAGGTCGATGGGAAAGTCCATCGCGCTTTTCATCGGCGTTGCCGCCGTCAGGGTGACGAAGGTCGCAGCCAGGCTCCAGACGCCCAGGCCGTTGCAGCTGTCGTAGTCGATCTTGGTCAGGTAGTACGGCATGTACGACCCGCCGCGCGGGTTGAAGCGCTTGTATTGCAGTTCCAGGTACGCCGGCGTGGTGTATTCGAAGTAGAACCCCGGGCACGCCGGCAGGAAGTAGTTCATCCGGTACTTGCCGTCGTTGTCGGTCACCGCGTAGCCGCCGGTGATGAACCCACCCAGGGTCACCGGGACGCCCGGCAGCGCGCCGTAGATCTTGTCGTCGGGCTTGCGCCGCAGGGTGTCGGCCACCCGGCCGTCCTGGCCGAAGAAGCCCACCCGCAGGCCGATGGTGTTGGCCGTCTGGTGCAGCAGGTCGCCCGCTTCCGACAGCAGCAGGGACTGGCTGGACGAGGACACCGTCACGCCGTCCTTGATCGACAGTTCCAGCAGGATCAGGTCCTTGCCTTGCGCGCTGAACAGTTGGGTGTCCGGGCGCACCACCACGGTCTTGGTGATGCCCATCAGTTCGGGTTTGTCGATGGCCTTGCCGTCCACCGTCCGGAAGCTCGTGCCGCGGTATTGTTGCGCGGTCATGACGCGGCTTTCCGGGTGCTGCTGGCGGACTTCGGCCAGGCGCTGTACCAGCGCCCGGAAGGAGGCCGCCGGCATCACCTGGGCCCGCTCGTAGGCGCCCAGCGCTTCGCCGATCTCCCGCGCCTCTCGGCCGCTGCTGTCGTATTCCACGTAGACCGGCCGGTTGTTCGGGCCGGGTACGATGGCCCGCGTGTAGACCGCGCCGAACTTGTAGTAGGTCTGCGGGATGTAGATCCCCGGCAGCGAGAGCAGGCCGAAGGCGCTGGCCGATGTGGCTCCGCCTCCCAGCATCGCAGCGAGCAGGAGGCGCGGCAGCAGCCCACGGGTCAGGTCGGCGAGTCGGGGAAAGAGGCGTCGGGACATGGCCAGTACATCCATTTCAGGGGTCCTTGAGCCGCCTCAGCGGCTCTGGTTCACACGGTAGAATTCGGCTTGGAGTTGCCGCAGGTTGAGGCTGCCGTCGGCGTAGGCCTTCAGCGCGTCCTGCAGTTGCGCATCGGCGAGGGCGAAGCCGATCAGGTCGAGGTTGTCCACGGCCAGCGGGCCCTGGCTGCGGATACGCAGGTTGTCGATGACTCCCGCGCCCACCGGCACCACCCGGCGCGCCTCTCGATCGAAACCGACGATGGCCACGTAGCCGCCGTTTTCCGGCAGGTATTCGTAGGAGTCGCCGAGTTTCAGGGCCGCGAGGTCGATGCTGAACTCGCCCTGGACGGTGATGCCGGCCGGCTGGATGGCATACATCCAGTAGGGCATGGCCAACGGCTCGACCGGGTACGGCAATTCGCTGAACTGCAGCATCTGCACATGCACGTCTCCGCCCTGCCGACCATCGGGGAATTGCAGGGAGGCGTTGCTCAGGTCGAGTTTGTATTCGCCGTCCACCAGGCTGAACGTCCGGCCGCCACGCAACGGCACGTACGGCAGCGACAGGTTGAGCTGTGCCAGTTGCAGATGGCCCAGTTCGTTGCGCACGCCCTGCTGGATACTGATCTCGCGACTGTCCGAGCCGTAGCCGCGATTGCCCTGGCCCGGGTTCAGCAGGAGCGTATAGCGACCGCCGGGAATGTTGCGCTCGGCGCTGTCGCCATATCCGAAGTTGAAGGCGCCATCGCGGTTGGTGCGGGTGCTGCGCTCCAGGCCTTCGATACGCACTTCCACGTTCGGGATCGGCTGCTGCAACTGGTCGAGCAGCACCCCGGCGATGAAGGTCGGCAACGGTCGGGTGCGGTAGCGGATGCGCTCCAGCTCCTGGCCGTCGTAGCGCACTTCCACCGATACCTCGGCGTTGTAGGCGATGTCTCGCTCGGGGTAGAACGCCACCACTTGGCTGCCGGGCAGCTCGGCGAGTTTGCCGGGCACCGCCTGGTAGTTGCGGTTGACGTCCACCAACTGGTAGCCCTTCGCCTCCAGCTCGCTGGTGCCCAGCGCATCGAGGTCCACGTAGGTCTTGCCGTTGGCGGTCTCGAAGACTTTCAGGTCGAGCTTGGAAATGTCGATGGCCTGGTTGAAATAGAGGCTGATGAACTCGTTCGGATCGGCGCCGCTCTCGCCATTGGCTGGTGCGATGCGTTCGAGGGCGACCGGGACCTGTTGCGGGGTGACCACACTGATGGTGCGACTGCTCTGAGCCACCACCTGCTGGCTGCCATCCTGGAGCACGGCCAGCAGCCGGTATTGGCCGCTCTGGGCGGGAACCTGCAGCATGGCGCTCTTCAGCGTGGTATCGCCGGTCAGAATGGCGTCGGCCAGCGTATCGCCACTGGCGGATAGCAGCAGCGCGCGAGGCACCAGTTGCCCGGTCAGGTCCTCGATCCGGGCCGCCACTTGCAGCGAGATGGGCTGGCCGAGATCGAGCAGCTCGGTACCTTCGGTGGGTAGCACCCAGGCGATTGCCGCCTGGGCGAACAGCTCCAGGCTGTACTCGCGGCGCAGTTGGTTACCGGCCTGGTCGCGGGCTTCCAGCACCAGGCTGGCGGGCTTGCCGATCGGCAGGCTCAGTTGCGTGGCGAAGCGGAACTCACCGGCCTGAGCACCGGGCTCGAGGGTGACGTCCTGGCCATTGACCTGGAAGCTCGCCGGATTGCTCTCGCGCAAGGTTCCGCGAACTGGGTAGGGATGCTCGCTGACGCGGTTCTGCGCCGGCAATTCCACCAGGGGCTGGTCGAGGATGATTTGCGGCGGCTGCTGATCCAGCGTCCAGCTGAGCCGCCGGCGGGTTTCCTGGCCGGCAAGGTCGCGGGCGACCAGCTCCGCCTCGAAGCCGGGCTGGCCTGCCGGTACCGTCAGGGGCTCACGCAGATCGAGAACCTGCATGCCCGACTGGCGCAAGGCCAGATTCCGGCCATTCAGGCTGACCCGCTCCAACCCCGCTTCGGCGACGATCTGGCCGCTGAATACGAACCCGCTGCCGGACAGTTGGGCACCGTCCTGGGGCGAGAGGTTATCGAATCGAGGCGGCGCGAAACTGGTCTGCGGCGGCTGGTAGGTGACCAATACCGAGCGTTGCACGCTGCGCTGGTCGACCCACCCCTGGATGGTCAGGGTATTCGGCCCCGGCTGCAGGGTAAGCGTGGCGGATTGGAAGGTAAATTCCGTGACCTGCGCGGTCGGCGCGAGAGTCGCCGCCTGGCCATTGACCAGGACCTCCAGTCGCTGGGCCGGCCTGTCGCTGCGCAGGGTGCCGCGTACCACCAGGGCCGCCTCCTTCACCGTCGCGCTCTGCGCCGGGAAAGTGATGACCAGACCAATATCGCTGGCTGCCGGCTGGCGCTCCACCGTGCGCGTGCGCTGGGTGCTGTTGCCCGCCTTGTCGTAGGCGGTCAGGGTCAGCAGGTTGGTGCCTTCGAGCAACGGGACGCTGGCCGTCCATTGGCTGCCTTGCAGGGTCACGGCGAACGGTGTGCCGGGGAAGCGGTCCGAGACGAGCACCAGGCGATCGACGCCTTTTCCGGCATCGCTCACGCTGCCCCGCAGGCTGACACTGTCCTCGTTGACGTTGATGACGTCCGGCCCATCGATGACCAACTCCGGTCCCTCGCGGTCCGGCACGCTGGCGGCATCACGCGGGTCGCTGCCGGCCGCCGTTTCCTCGGCATTGCTGAAACCGTCGCCGTCGATGTCCGGGTCGCTGTTATCGCCGATGCCATCCTTGTCCAGGTCATGGCTTTCGGTCGGGTCGCGTGGGAAGGCGTCGTCGGCATTGGCCACACCGTCGCCATCGATGTCGTCGTCACGGGCATCCGGAATGCCATCGCCATCCAGGTCCGCCGGCTTGCTCGCCGCATCGTCCGGATCGCTGCCCAGCTGGATTTCCTCTTCGTTGGAATAGCCATCGCCGTCACGGTCCGGGTCGGCGTTGTCGCCGATGCCATCGCTGTCGGTATCCTTGCTCTCAGCCGGGTCCAGCGGGAAAGCATCGTCGCCGTTGGGCACACCGTCGCCGTCGATGTCCGGGTCGGCGTTGTCGCCGATGCCGTCACCGTCGGTGTCCTTGCTTTCGGCAGGGTCGCGCGGGAAGGCATCGTCCCCATTGGCCACGCCGTCGCCGTCGATGTCCGGGTCGCTGTTGTCGCCGACGCCGTCCCGGTCGAGGTCCGCACTCTCGCTCGGATCGCGCGGGAAGGCGTCCTCGGCATTGGCGACGCCATCGCCGTCTATATCGTCGTCGCGGGCATCCGGAATGCCGTCGCCATCCAGGTCCGCCGGCTTGCTCGTCGCATCGTCCGGATCGCTGCCCAGCTGGATTTCCTCTTCGTTGGAGAATCCATCGCCGTCACGGTCCGGGTCGGCGTTATCGCCGATGCCATCGCCGTCGGTGTCCTTGCTCTCCGTCGGGTCCAGCGGGAAGGCATCGTTGCCGTTGGGCACGCCGTCGCCGTCGATGTCCGGGTCGGCGTTGTCGCCAATACCGTCACCGTCGGTGTCCCTGCTTTCCGTCGCGTCACGGGGGAAGGCATCGTCCTCGTTGGCGACGCCATCGCCATCGATATCGGGGTCGGTCTTGTCGCCGATGCCGTCTTTATCGAGGTCCTTGCTGTCAGTCGGATCGTCCGGCAGTTCGTCCTCGTCATTGGGCACGCCGTCGCCGTCACGATCATCGTCCAAGGCATCCGGTACGCCGTCGCCGTCCAGATCCGCCGGCTTGCTGGCCGGGTCATCGGGGTTGGTGCCGAGCTGTTCTTCGTAGGCGTTGGAAATGCCGTCGCCGTCGCGGTCGTCATCCGTGTTGTCGCCGATGCCGTCGCCATCGGTGTCCTTGGTTTCGGTCGGATCGAACGGGAAGGCATCCTGATCGTTGATCACGCCATCGCCATCGATGTCCGGATCGCTGTTGTCGCCCTGGCCGTCGCCGTCGGTGTCCTGGCTTTCCGCCGGATCGCGCGGGAAGGCATCGTCGGCGTTGGCTACGCCATCGCCATCGACGTCCGGGTCGGCATTGTCGCCAATACCGTCGCCATCCAGATCGCTGGTTTCCGTGGGGTCGCGCGGGAAGGCGTCCTGCTCGTTGGCCACGCCATCGCCGTCGATATCCTCGTCCCGGCCATCGGGTATACCGTCGCCATCCAGGTCGGCCGGCTTGCTCGTGGCATCGTCGGGATCGCTGCCGAACTGGCTTTCATCGTCGTTGGAGTAGCCGTCGCCATCGCGGTCGGTATCCGCGTTGTCACCAATGCCGTCCCCATCCAGATCCTTGCTTTCCGCAGGGTCCCGGGGGAAGGCGTCCTCTTCGTTGGACACGCCATCGCCGTCGATGTCGGGGTCTGAGCTGTCGCCGATACCGTCCTTGTCCAGGTCCTTGCTGTCAGTGGGATCGTCCGGCAGCTCGTCCTCGTCGTTGGCTACGCCATCGCCGTCGCGGTCGTCGTCCAATACGTCCGGGATGCCGTCCTGATCCAGATCCGCCGGCTTGCTGGAGGCGTCATCGGGGTCGGTTCCGACCTGCTGTTCCAGATCGTTGGAGTAACCATCGCCGTCACGATCGCTATCGGCGTTGTCGCCGATACCGTCTCCGTCGGTGTCCTTGCTCTCGAGGGGATCGAACGGGAAGGCGTCGATACCGTTGGGCACGCCGTCGCCATCGATATCCGGATCGCTGTTATCGCCCACCCCATCACCGTCGGTGTCGCGACTCTCGGTGGGGTCGCGGGGGAAGGCGTCCTGATCGTTCGGAACATTGTCACCGTCGATATCGGGGTCGGTCTTGTCGCCGATGCCGTCCTTGTCCAGGTCCTTGCTATCGGTGGGATCGTCCGGCAATTCGTCTTCGGCATTGGGCACGCCGTCGCCATCACGATCATCGTCCAGGGCGTCCGGGATACCGTCCTGATCCAGGTCCGCCGGCTTGCTGGCCGGGTCGTCAGGGTCGGTACCGAGCTGTTCCTCGTAGGCGTTGGAAATGCCGTCGCCGTCGCGGTCCTCGTCCCGGTTGTCGCCGATGCCGTCACCATCGGTGTCCTTGCTCTCGGACGGATCATCCGGGAAAGCGTCCTGGGCATTGGGTACGCCGTCACCGTCGCGGTCGTCATCGAGGCTATCGGGGATGCCGTCGCGATCGGCATCCGGCGGCACGCTGGCAGGGTCGTCCGGGTTGGTCCCGACCTGCTCTTCATATTCGTTGGAGATGCCGTCGCCGTCGCGGTCTTCGTCCTGGTTGTCGCCGATACCGTCGCCATCCAGATCGCACAACAAACCGAAGTCGACCTTGGTCAGGGCAGCGGCGTTGAAGTGCGTACGCGCCAGGGTATCCAGCGACAGATTGGCCGCCACGGCACCGCCGTACAGCAAGGCCCCATACTGCTGGGTGAGATTGCCACGGGCATAGATGAAACCCGCTACCGTCGTGCTGGAGGCCAGGGTGACGCCATTTTCGGCCAACACCAGCAAGCGGGACGGATCGCCTGGTTGTTCGTAGCCGGTGGCATTGAGGCGGGCCTGCCACGGCAGATCGAGGTTGTTCAGCACGTGCAGGCGAACGGTACCGCTGCCAGCCAGGGGCAGGATACGGGCTTCGGTGCCGACGATCAGCTTCTCGATCCAATAGTCCCCCGGCGCCAGCTCCAGTGTGCCCCGGTAGCCGACTTCCAGCTCGCGCAACCGGTAGCTGCCGGCGGTCGTGAAACGCGCACTGGCCAGGCCACCCACCGTCAGGCGAGCCCACTCCTTGCGACTGCCGTCGAGCGTCACACTGCCAGCGAAAGGCACGTCCTGGCGAAAGCCGTCGGTCGTCTTGAGGAACGCCGGCATGGCCGGCACCCGGGCTGGCGTGAAGCTGGCCTGGCAATCGCTGCTGCCGCAACTGCGAACGACCGACGCAAAGCTGTTGTCGACGCGCATGGCCGGAAGGTATGCCGTCGGCCCATCGCGCAATTGCGCGTTGAAGCCGAAACCGATGCGACCATCGCTGGCGTGGGTCTGCAAGCCCTTGGCGAAAGCCGCCACGCAGAGATTCGGCTGGGTAGCGGGTGGCGGTACGCCCGGCGTGCTCTGGGCATCACGCATGTCGCTGCCGGCGACACGCTCTCGTTCGTCGTCGTAGCCATCGCCATCGGTGTCGTCGTCGAACAGGTCGATCAGGCCGTCGCTATCCAGATCGCCCCGCTCCTGGCACTGGCTGTTCCAGGGTAGCGTCGCGATGGCGGCCGGACGGTTCTCGATGCGAGCGGCGGTGCCGAGTTCCGCCGAACGGGCATTGAGCGCGCCGTTGAAACGGGCGGCGAAGGCGGCACGATAGTCGCCTTCGACGTAGGCCAGCGCATTGACCGCGGCGGAAGACTCCAGGTTGAGATCGCCAAGGACGAAGAGCTGCAGGAACTCTGGCGTTCCCGAACCGTCATCGACGCCATTGACGCGGGCATGGAAAGGCAGGTTGAGACTGCTGCCCAGCATCACCTTGGCGGTTCCGCCCGCCACACGCAGTTGGCTGTTGGCGGCCATGTCCAACTGGCCGATCCAATAGCGCCCCGGTGCCAGCGTGACCTTGGCACCGTAGGCGAGGCTGAGCCTCTGGATGTAATAGGCCTGATGCCGTGGGTTGAAGCTCAGGGTGGCACCGGCATCCAGAGTAATGGAGCGGTAGCGATTCAGCGCCTCGCCACCCGCTTCGCCATTCCCTAGGTAATTCACGCGCAGGTCGTGCTGCGCGACGATATTTGGCAGCGCCAGGTTCAGGGAGGATGCGTCGAAACCGCTGGCCTGGCAGTTTTGCGTACCGCACGTGGGCGTACCCCACGGGTTCCGCACACTGCGGGTATCGATCACTGGGTTGGTGTTGCCCAGCAGTTGTGCGCCCCACTGGAAGACGACACCGCCGCTGCCATGGGTCTGCAAACCGCCGCTGAAAACGGCACGGCAGGCATCCGCCGCCTGGGCCAGACTTCCGGCGCATAGCAGCAGCCAAGCCAACCCCGCCAGCAGCCGGCTCTGCCTGACCTCCCCCTTCAGCATCCCCATAGCTTTTCCATCCGCTCAGATACAGGCTGCCCTGCCGCTGTCCCTTGAACCGGCCGGCGAAATGACGGCCGTAGTTGGCATCGCTCGTCTCAGAGCCTGTTCAAAGACTGCTGCGCGTCGGCCCTGCTGCGTTAAAAACAGACTCGGAATGCTCATTTACAGCGCGTAAACTCCGCTTCCTTATCTGTTTTCGCCTTGCAGGGCTCTAGCTCGCGGGCCTTTGAACAGGCTCTCAGTGCGAGCTGTATTGCACGTTCACTTGTTTTATCGCTTGCTCGCTCAAGGCCTTCACCGCGGCTTTCAGGGCCTGGGGCGCCAGTCTTTCGCGAATGAGGCCGCTTACCTCGGCCAAGGGCTTGCCCGGCAAGCGCTCCTCGCCGGTTACCCGGACCAGCAGCAACTGCCCATCGGCATACAACGGTGCAATGGAGCCCACGGCTGTCGGCTCCACCAGGCTACGCAACGGCTGGTCCAGCAATTCGATCTTCAGTCGGTTCTGCCGGTATTCCAGCGGTCTGCCGGCCGCACGCCAGCCGGCTACCAGAGCGGCCCAGTCCTGGCCTTTCACCTCGGCACCGCTGAGCAGTCCGATCAGTTCGGTCCGCTGTTTCTCGTCGAGTTCGCCGGAGCTGGCGATGATCTCGAAGCTTTTCTCGATACCGCCGCCGAACTCCTCGGGGTGGCGCTCGTAATACTGAGCCACCGCTTCGGTGGTAACCGGCTCCGGCGTGGCATGGGCCTGCAGGTAGTGCCGCACCAGCAGCTCTTCCCGGTATGCCAGGGTCTTGAGTTCCAACTGTTCGCGCTCGGAAGCGCTCAGTTCACGCTCGGCCAGCAGCGCCATGGACCGGCTGCTCACCAGGCTCTCAAGGATCTTGCGCTCCACCTCTTCATTGGCCACGAGAGGTGCGGAGTCGCCCAGCGTGCGCTCGATCGTCTGCTCCAGTTGGGCCCGAGTGATGGGCGTTCCCTCAACGGTCACCAGGGTCGCGGATGGCTCGACGGGAACGTCCCGCAAGGCCTCCCGCGAGTCTTCCTTGCATCCGCTCAGGAGCAGGCCGGCGATGGCACAGCCCAAGGCCCACTTAACTGTCTGCACGTTTTTCGTCGTCCTTGGCTGCGGTCTTCTCGGCTTCCGGCTTCTCTTTCTTCTCGATCTTCGCGGCCTGCTTCAGACGGTCCAGCTCGGCCTGCTTGGCCTCCTGGCGCAGTCGATAGCGGATGTCGCCGCTCACCGCCTCGAACGGCTGCTTGATCACCTGCGGCCCCTCGATGACCTTGATGACGTGGAAGCCGAATGGCGTGACCACCGGCTCCGACAACTCACCGGCCTTCATGGAAAACACCTTGGTGCTGAAGGTCGGGTCGATGGCGCCTTCCTGCAACCAGCCCAGATCGCCGTCCTGTTGGGCGGAAAGCTGGTCTTCGGAGAATTGCTTGGCCAGCGCGCCGAAGTCTTCCTGGGCCTTCGCCCGCGAGTAAACCTCTTGGGCACGGGTCAGCAAGGCTTGGCGCTCGCCGTCGCTCATGCCGGGATTGGTACGCAGCAGGATATGGGCGACATGGACCTTCCTCGCCTGGAACTGGTCGGGGTTGGTCGCGTAGAAATTGCGCACCGCCTCGTCGGTGACCCGCTCGCGCAGGAACTCCTCGAAGTAACGGCTGATGAGCATTTGCTTGCGGAACTCGGCGACTTCCGCCTCGACCTGCTCCACCGGCAGCAAGCCCTGGGCCTCGATCTGGCCGGCCAAACCTTCGCGCTCAAGATACTCATCGAGTTCGCGCTCGACCCATTCGCTGTTCTGCGTGGGCACACGCTTGAGTTTCAGGTAGGCATCGAAGCGTTCCTGAGAAACGGGTTTGCCGTTCACCACGGCGATGGAATCGCCACCGGAGTCGCAGCCCGCCAGGGTCAGAGCCAGGAGGGAGGTCGCCAGGGCGAGGCGTTGGAACTGCTTCATGGGATCACCACCTTTATAAGGTCAAATTCCTTTTAATCGCGGCTGCGATATACAGGTCGGCCACGATCAAGGTCGTGACGTCGCTCACAATTTACTGAGGAACGATATCAACTGGCCATTTAGGCTGGTTCTGGAAGCCCTTGAACTTCACCGAAAGGCCCTTCACATCCATCGGTACGCCTTTCATTCGCTCCACCTTGCCGGTCTTCATATCGATGAAGCCGAGGCTCCTGCGTTTCGATCCGTCCACTTCGTCTTCCACCAGCGCCAGCACACCATTGGCCTGCTGCATGTCGTCCATGGAGAGGATGCGGGGTTGGTTGCCGAAGTCTTCGGTGAAGGAGATGTCTGTCTCACCGTAGTCCCAGCTCAGCTTGCAGCCATTAAGCAGTAGGAGAGTGCCTTGCCAATTCGCCAGCGCGGCACCGCAACGAAGGTCAGCGGAAATATTACCTCCCACCGGGAATCTCTCCCCTCCCCACGGGCCAGACCGAAGACCATGGATAGCCAGCTCCGGCTTAGTTTCACCACCTTCTTCGGAATTCCCTTCATCAATGAGATACAGATAATGCGCAATATTGCTCATTGAATCGTCGAGCAGATCGACACGATTGTTATCCCAAATGCTCTCGTCACGCTGCGCCAATGTTTCCAAGTCATATTTTTCGTAACGGAAGCCATCCGACGTATCTGCCCCAGCCAACCACAAGGCCCCCGTGTTATCGATATCGACGCTGCGATAAGTCGCATCGAGCACCTTTACTTCGTTCAGTGCACCATTGAAACCACGCTGGCGAAGCAGGCGGCTGGACTCATCATTGCCGCCAGCCATATATACATCGAACTCCGGTATTGACTGGGCACTGGCCGGATCACTTCCTAAACGTACTTCCAAAGCATCGTCGAAGCGATCATCGTCACTATCCGAAGCATTGCTTCGACTGCCATGTTGCAACTCATCGGCATTACACAGCAGATCTAGATCGTCGTCTGGGCACGGTGTGAAGTTGACGATGCGCGAGCGATCTTCGGCAGGTATGCCAAACAAGGTATTTTCACCCAGCGATTGCAGCACGCTGGCCCCGTTCTTGACCGGGCTTTCGTCCTGCTCCACAGCCATGAAGGACATCACCACACGGTGGTCGTTGGCTGGGATTTCGAAGCGATAGCCGGTTCTCACATCGTAATAGGCATCACTGTAGAGCCTCTCGCTGTCCAGGGACTGCCTGCCCGCCTCATCAGCAAACACATATAGCGCTGCCACCGGGCCAGACCCACCAGTGTTGTAATCATATTTGCGCAGACTCAACCATCCGTCTTGGGCACTCAGCTCGCCATCGCCACTGGATGTGCTTTGGACATAGCCCGGCCCCCAATACGCCGGGCGCGAGCGCAGGGCCGGTTTGGCGAGAAGAGACTTTCCACTGACGTTGTAGTACCTGTCGAGCACCCGAATATACGCTCGCCCGGTAGGCGGTAAATAATATTCGCGGCTAACCAGTAAATCGCCACTCAATGCCGTCAAAGGCCCGCGCCAGAGCGGCTTATTCTCAACCTGACTGTAACTGCGCAGCATACGTAAATTATTCGAATTATTATTACTGGATACCGATTCGCCACTGGACTCGCTGACATAACCTTCCAGTTCGAGGGCCTGCCAGAAACCGATCTCGCTATAGTTTCGAGGATCGTAGAATTGCACCCGCCCCATCGAATCGACGCTGATATCCAAGCCAGCCTCAGTAGGTAACGACAACGTCGTTCCCGACGAAACCACGCCCAAGTCATCGGCAGGGTTTTCTGGGTCAGTGCCATCGACGAACAGCTCATCCCCATCGCCACGCCCGGCACCATCGCTATCGAACTTCTTCGGCGACAGCCCAAGGTCCACCTCGAATCGATCCGGCAGACCATCGCCGTCCGTATCGAGGACACGAGGATGGGTGCCGTTCCGGAATTCCTCCAGGTTGCTCAGCCCATCGCCATCCTCGTCGCCATCAGCCGCGGCGTTCATAAGGTCGTAGTCGACTTCGAACTTATCCTCCATGCCGTCGTCGTCGCTATCGCGCTTGTCCGGGCGGGTTCCATAGCGCTCGACTTCGTCGTAGTCGTACAGACCGTCGTCGTCGGTATCCGCCTTGAGCGGGCTGCTGCCAACCTGGATCTCGCGGTCGTCGGTCAGCCAGTCGCCATCCGTGTCGCGTAGCGTCGGGTCGGTCCCGTAGGTGTCGACCTCGTCGGCATCGCGCAAGGTATCGCCGTCGCTATCGCTGTTGCGTGGATCGGTACCCAGTTCCTGCTCCTGGAGATTGGTGAGCGTGTCTTCGTCCCAATCCTCCTGCGCAACACCCGGATCGGCCTGGAGCGGATCCAGGTCGTGATACAGCTCGAACCCATCCCAGAGCAGATCGCCGTCGCTGTCCCGCTCGTCCAGCCTGGTCCCCAGCAAGGTTTCGTTGATGTCGGAGATGCCATCTCCGTCGCTGTCCACATGGCCCGGGAGCCGGCCGATCTGGAGGCGATAAGAGCCATCGGCGACCGGTATATAGGTGGCGGTCATCCCTTGAAGGTCCACAGTGCAGTAATGGCTCTCCCGCATCGTCACGTTCGGGAAGACATACCGACCCTGGACATCGCGCAAATGGACCTCATCCGTAAGGCCATAGCCACCATTACGGAACATGGAATGTCCAGGCTGGCATCCCCACACGGTGTCGTAAGGCACTCGATAGAAGCGGTTCTCGATTCGACCGTCGCGATGCAGCACGACCTGCATATCCACGACGTCATCATCGGAATCGGCGAACGGTGCCTTCCAGCCGGTCCAGCTCAGGACCATTCGATCGTCGAGGCTGGCAACATGGAACTCACGGTTACCAAGATTGCCTTGCGAATACCGGAACGGCACATCGGTGATACCGCCAATCGTTACTTCCTGATTGATGATGCTGACTTGGACTTCCTTATTGGCGAACGCGTAGTCGTCCGGCAACGTGAGCCACGCATAGTTGTCCTGGTACGCCTGCCCCAGATCGCCAGTCAACGGCGCGGTGTAGTTTTCATCGGCGGACAGGTAGACATCCCCCACCTCGGCCCGCCCGTCGACTGCCAGATGAACCTGGCGCTCAGCCGTTACGGGGAAGCCCAGCACTTCTTTTTCCAGATGGACGATCCAATCGGCATTCTCGCGGCGGTCGATGTCGTCGAAGACGAAGGTTCCGTCCGCATCGGTGACAACGGACGTTTCGCCAATACCGAACAGAGTCGCCATCAGCGAAGGCGCTTCGACGTTACCGCCACGACTGAGCGTGACCTTCACGCCAGCCAGCGGAGCATCCAGGAGATTGGTCACGCGGCCTGCAATGCTGCTCGGCGGGATGGCTTCCACATCCAGGTCGAGCGTCTGCACCCCGACGTTTCCATTGCTGTCGGTAGCACGCACTTCGAAATGCACGGTGCCTTCGGCCGGTAGCGTCAGCTGCTGTACATGTTGGCCCGATCCGTTGAATACGGCCTGTTGCTCGCCATCCATCAACAGCTCGACCTGCCCCACGATGCCCGCATCCTGTACGTCCAGCGTCAGAGTGATCGGGTCGCCCGTGTAGAACGGTCCCTCGCCATGGCTGATGGCAATGGTCGGCGCCACGGTATCCGGCACCTTGGGTTCGCTGTCGCGGCCGTCCGGAATGCCGTCGTTGTCGTAGTCGGGGTTCTGGTAATCCAGGCCGAGCGGTATTTCCTCCGCATCGGGCATGCCGTCCCCATCGGAATCGACCAAACCGCTCCAGTTGGCCAACTGCCGGTGCTCTTCGTAGGTCAGCCCGACCTCCTCGAAGGTGGCCGAACTCAACTCGTTGAGAATGCGCTGGGTCTCGGCGCCGCTGTAGTTCTGCACCGCATAGTGCATCAGCACCTGCCGGCTGCGCGGCTGCAGGGTCAGCGTAAAGGTCATCGAGTAGTTGTCGCCGCTCAGCGACACGGCGCTGGGCTTGAGCGTCGAGCGCGGGTCGCCGAACAGATGCCCCATGGCCGGATCACTGCCCGCTTCACCGGACGAGGAGTCGTCGGTCAGCAGGTAGTAATCGTCGGCGCCAAACGACCTGTCCCCGGAGGACGTGTTGATGAGGTAAGTGGAACCATCCGAGCCCAGGTTGCCGCTGATGGTGACCGGCACGGTCACCGCGCTGTCGCCCGGGTTCTCGATCAGCTCCAGGAAGCGCGCGTAGTTCCGGTTTTCCGGCACGTAGATCTTCCGGCTGACGAGCAAGCCACCCGCCATGCTCCGAGCCGGCAAGGTCACTTCACGGCCATTCAGACGGAGCAGACCCTGGCCGACATTGGGGAAGCCCTCACCGTTGACAGTCAGATACTGACCACCGTCATAGGCATCGCTGGAGCCGTCGTTGATGCTGCCGTTGCTGGTGATATCCCACCGATAGTTGTTGCCATAAAGGTTGTACGTAAATCCAACCGCCCCCTCATAGCTCAGGGCACTATCCGGGATCAGGCCAGTGGCGCGGCGACCTTCCGCTTCCAACCGCAGCGGCGGTACGGACACCTCTTCGCTTTCGACCGGAATATCCACTGGCAGGTGCGCGGTCATGCGCTGGGCACCGAACAGGGCACTGGCACGCACCTCCAGGCGAGTTTCCCTACTCAGCACCACCAGGCTGTAGCGCCCATCGCTGCCGGTGGTCGCCTGAACGGCATTCACCTCTACCAGCGCACCCGCCACCGCGTTACCGAGCTTGTCCACCACCGAGCCGCTGAAATGCAACTCGGGCACCGTATTGATCGGGACATTCAGCTCCGCCGTACTGACGTTGCCATTGCTGTCGGTCGCCCTTACTTGCAGCAGGGTGTTCTCGGTGTTCGGCAGGATCACCGAGAAGGTCTGGGTGCCACCCTGGGTACGGGTTTCGACCAATTCACCGTCCTGCAGCAGCTCGACCTTGGCAACGATCCCGTTGTCGGCGACGAGAGCAGTCACCTCCAGCGGATCGCCACCGTAGCGACGGGCAGGGGTCAGCGGCTGGATGCTGACAGTCGGTCCCACGGCATCCGGCACCATCGGCTCGGTGTCCTGGCCATCGGGAATGCCATCGTCATCGCTGTCCGGGTCGTTGATGTCCGAACCCAGGCGGATTTCATCCGCGTCGCTCAGGCCATCTTCATCCTGGTCATAGAAGGCGAAGAAGTTCACCACCTTGCCGGCCAGGGTGGTATCGAGGTTATCCAGCCCCAGGTTCTTCAGGCTGCGCAGTTTGTTCGCCGTGGCGACCGCAGCCTCGGTAGAGCCTTCCAGGGTGGCGAAGTGCATGATCACTCGCCGCTCGCCCGCCGGAATGCGTACCTGGTAGTCGGTCTGCCACAGGCGACCGTTCTGGTTGACGAAGCTGACGCCCTGGCGACGCTGGGCATTGCCGGCGAACACATGCAACAGCACCGGACGGGTCGCCACCGAGGTGTCGCGCAGTGCGAGGTAGTCATCCTCAGTGGTCAGTTGTGTGTCGCCGCTGCTGGTCACCACGGCAACCTGGCTGTCGCTCGCCGCGCCGTAGTAGGACTGCAACCGCACGGTCGCTACCTGCTCCTGGCCTGTCGGGTTGTCGAGGATTTCCAGGTAACGGACATAGGCCCCGCCAACGTTCGGCACCAGCACGCGACGGCTGACGACCAGGTTGTTGATCCGGCGTGCCTCATAGTGGTACTCGCGGCCGTTAGCCGAACTGGTGGCTTGGTTGGTCGAGTAGTAGTTGTAGGAGCTGCCGTTGATATACAACCGGAACGCCGTATTACCGTCGATGGCAGAGCCAGTCGTGCCGTTCACATAGCCGTTGTAATAGAAGGTCCAGCTCCGATTGTTCTCGTCGCTGACCGTGCGATAGCCGTTGATATTCGGCCGGTCATCGCCCGCCTGCTTCGGATCGGTGCCATCGACGAAACGCTCGTTGATGTCGCGGCGGCCGCCGGCATCGCCGTCCGCCTTCAGCGGATCGCTCGGCGGTACGCCCAGGACCTCCCAGCCATCCAGCATCTCATCGCCGTCGGTATCGGCCGTACGCGGCAAGGTACCCACCTGGAATTCCTGCAGGTTGGTCAGGCCATCGTTGTCGGTATCGTCCGACGCGTTGAGGTTGAGCAGGTCGTGATCGACCTCGAACTTGTCCGGTATACCGTCATCGTCGCTGTCCGGCTTCAGCGGGTCGGTGCCATGGGTATAGATTTCGGCGTAGTCATCCAGGCCGTCGTTATCGCTGTCCGGCTGGCCCGGCAGGGTACCGCGGCTGACTTCGTCGGCATCGAGGACACGATCCAAATCGGTGTCACGGGTCAGCGGATTGGACAGGTGCACCAGCACCTCAGCGCCATCGTTCAGACCATCGCCGTCGGTGTCGGGCACGCGCGGATGGCTGCCGGCTTCCTGCTCCTGCAGGTTGTTCAGGCCGTCGTCATCGCTGTCGAGCGCGGCCTGACCATCGTTGCTGCGCGGATCGAAGCCGTAGCGGCGCTCGAATCCATCGAGCAGGCCGTCGCCGTCGCTGTCGGCCACGTTCGGGAGCAGGCCAAGCGGCACTTCATCCGCGTCGGCGACGCCATCCAGATCGCTGTCCACCTGGGTCGTCCAGTTGGCGATGTCGCGATGCTCTTCGACCGTCAAGTCCCGCTCTTCGTAATTGGCTGCGGACAATTCCTCAAGGATGCGCTTGACCTCCGCCCGGCTGCTGTTCTGCACGGCGTAGTGCAGCAGTGCCTTGCGGCTGCGCGGTGGCAGGGCGAGCGTATAGGTAACCGAGTAATTGTCCGCGCTGGCCGAAGCCGAACTCGGCTGGACGGGTGCATTCAAGCCGCCGAACAGAAGGCCGGACGCCGTGCGACCGCCGTTGTCCGTACCGTCGTCGGTGATCAGATAGCGGTCGAGCGTGTTGAACACGAGGTCGCCCGAGGAGGTAGCGGTGATAAGGCGTCCATCGTTGTAGAAGTTGCCCTGAATCCGTACCGGAACGGTAACGGTCTGATCCGAAGTGTTCTCGAACAAGTCCAGGTAACGCGCATAGCTGCGATCCGCAGGCACATACAGTTTGCGACTCACGCGCACCGAACCCATCTGCTTCTCGGGCAAGGTCAGCTCACGGCCGGATAGACGCAGCAAGAACGGATACGGCGAATCGTTGGTGTAATAGGAGCCGTTGACCAACAGATACTGTGAATTATTGAACGCGTAGTTGGTGCCGGTCCGCACGATCCCATAGTAGGTATCCAAGTTCCACTGCTGTTGGTTGTTCAGTGTCTTGTAGCGATTCTGCTCGCGGGCCTCGTAAGCCAGGTGACGGGCCTGGATCGGCTCGAATGCACGGCGGCCCTGGGCAGCCAGCACCAGGTCGCCGACATCGCGCGAACCGCCGCGCACCACGTCGAACACCGCACTCAGGGCCGTGACGTTCTGGTTGCCGAAGCGAGCCGTGGCCTTGACCTGAGGCTCCAGCAGGACGGTGGAGGTTTGGGCAGCAAAACGCCCTTGGCTGTCGGTGGACGCCACTGCCGCGCCATCGGTGGAAACCGGGCCGTTGTGGAAGAAATCGATCTCGTCGACGAAGGTCCAGTTACCGTTCGCCTTGAGCGTTACCCGGACGTAGCGGCTGCTCATATTGAGCCCGCCGATATCCAGGGAACGACGCGGAGCGGTGGAGCTGCTGCTGAAGTTATTGGCACTGCTCACCGGCACATTGAGGCTACCTGCAGCCACCCAGTTATCGCCGACCTTCCGGAAGACCTCGATCGACGGCAACACGCGGTCGGTGGTGCTGCTCTGAGTGGAGCCAACCTTGATGGTGTCGATGACGACGCTACGGCCGAAATCGAAATCGATATTGATGGTCGGCTGGTTGTTCCAGCCCAACCACTCGTAGGCGTTGCCCTGCCCCAGGTTGGCGTTGTAGCCGGCCACACCGATCTGGTTATCGATCAGTTGCCCACCCGACTCATCCCGGTAGGAGGAATGGGTAGCCGTGTCGATGACATAGCTCATGGGCTCTATGTTGCTGCCGCCCAGGCTGTTGACGATGGCGATGGCAGCGCCTTCAACCGGATTGCCGGCGCTGTCCACTACACGCCCCGTCACTTGGGAGCCTACGTCGGCAAGCAGGTCGAAGCGGGAAACCGGAGTGCGGCGCTCATTGCCGTTGGTATCGACCGCGCTGGCTTCCACCTGCAACTCGCTGCCCTGCGCCGGCACGGCGATGACGTGCTGGTATGGCGCCTCGCCGTAAGTGGCCACGGCGGAACCGTTGACGTAGAAGGTCACCGAGACCACGCGTCCGTTGTCGCTGGCACTGGCCTGCAGACGAACCTGCTGGCCATATACCAGGCTGGCGCCGGCAGTTGGCGAAGTCAGGCTGACCTGCGGCAGTTCGAGGTCCTTCTCCAACGGCTGGCTGTCTTCGCCGTCGAACAGGCCGTCCTTGTCCGTATCCGGATCGAGCGGATCGAGGCCCGCCAGAATCTCGGCCTTGTCGGTCATGCCGTCGCCGTCGGTATCGGCGACTTTCGGGTTGGTCAGGGTTTCGAGCAGCTCCTGCTTGTTGGTCAGCCCGTCGCCGTCGTAATCCTGGTTAGCATCCGCCTTGTTCTTCGGATTGAGGATGTCCGCATAAGGGCCCTTGAGCTCGATGAAATCGGACAGACCATCGTCATCAGTGTCCGCCAGATCCGGTCTGGTGGTGTGGGTATAAATCTCGTCGTAGTCGCTGATACCGTCATCATCGCTGTCGGCTTTGCGCGGATTCGATTTGTTCGCCACTTCCGCGTTATCCAGCACACGGTCGAGATCGGTGTCTTCGCTCAGCGGATCGCTGTTGCGCAGATCGACCTCCTCACCGTCGGACAACTGGTCCTCGTCGCTGTCGACCTGGCGAGGATGCGTGCCCAGCTCCTGCTCACGCAGGTTGCTCAGGCCATCGCCATCCGTATCCAAGTGCTGCTCGCCCGCCACCAACGGATTGAAGCCGTACTTGACCTCGAAACCGTCCAGCAAACCGTCGCCATCACGGTCCACCTGGAAGGCGCTGGTGCCGTGGGCGAATTCGTAGATGTCCTTGAGGCCGTCGTTGTCGCTGTCCTTGAGGGTCAGCTCACGCATCATCACCAGCACGTTCGGGTGGTAGACGCTGTGTATCGCATTGGAGGCATCGATATACCAGGGATCAACCGGCGCATAACCGAAGTACACATGGCCATTGCCATATGGATAGCGGATAGCGGTCACGCGCTTCTCGTAGCGGGCACCGCTGAAGGCCAGCGGGGTCACCGACGAATCGAGGCCGTCCAATGGCAAATAGGCGTAGCCGGGATAGTTCGTGGCACGTTGCGACCACCAGGAGCCTGCCTTGCCCTCACTCACCTCCGACCAGCGATAGAACGGCCGCAGGGTGATGGAATTGCCCGTCCATACCGAACTGGCGGTGGGAGTGCCCGGCATATCGATCAGGCTGTTGGAGCTGTTGTAGTGCTCGTTGAACACCAGCACGCCGCCGTTCTGCACGAAGCTGAACACTTTGCTGCGGTTATTGGAATAGCTGCTATTTCCGTGGTTATTACGCGAGCTGTCGACGATCAACATATCCAGTTGGGACAGGTCGAACGTCGCCAGATTGCTCACCAGCACCGGTTCGAATCCAGCCCGCTCGATGATCGCTTGCTGATAAGCCTGGCCAGCGTTGAAGCGGGCATTGAAGTAGCCCACCCGCACCTTCGGCAGTTGCAGGGTAATGGTGCCCACGTCGGTGGTACCGCCCCAGACCGGATCGATCTCGGCCGAGGCATTGGTTACTGCCTCGTTACCCAATAGACCATTGGCGATGACCGTGACCTTGCCGGGCGCTACCGGCACTCCCGGAATCACGAAACTGCCATTGCTCTGGACGATCGCGGTCAGGCCAAGGGCCTCGACCTGGGCACCGGCAACCGGCTGACCGCTACTGTCGAGTACGCGGCCGATCACGGTGGTCAGCGGGTCCTCGATCAGGCTGTACGTGTGTTCGCCGGTACGCCCCTGGTTGTTGTTGGTGTCGATGGCCACCAGCTCCAGGCGCAGGCTGTCCGCCTCGGTGGGCAGGTTCATCGTATGGGTGAACGGCGCGCTGGTGAGCAGCGCGATCTGCGAGCCATTCAGCAGCACCGAGACTTTGGCCACACGGCCGTTGTCCTGCAGGCTCGGGGTGATGGTCAGGCGCAGCCCCTTGATCAGTTGCTGGCCCGGTGCGGGATTGAGCAGCCGTACCACCGGGGCCTGGGTGTCCTTGACCAGCGGCTCGCTGTCTTCATCGTCGCGCAGCCCATCGCCATCGGTATCCGCCTTCAGCGGATCGGTGCCGAGCTGATCGACCTCCACACCGTCCTTGAGCGTATCGCCGTCGGTATCGGGATTGTCGATGATCGTGCCCAGCAACGCCTCGCGTGCGTTGGTCAAGCCGTCGCTGTCCTTGTCGGCCAGGCCATCGGCAGGATCGTTCGGATTGAGCCCGACCTGCAGTTCGAGCGGGTCCAGAATGCCATCGCCATCGGTGTCCTTCTTCAGTGGCGAAGACGCCGGAATATTGCTGACTTCCGCCCCGTCGGACAGGCCGTCACCATCGGTGTCCGGATTCAGCGGATTGGTGCCGTGGGTCCGCACTTCGCTGCCATCGGACAGACCATCGCCGTCGCTGTCGATCACGCGCAGCTTGGTGCCCAGGGTGGCCTCCTCCAGGTTGGACAGGCCATCGCCATCCAGGTCATCGGCGCCATCTTCGATACCGTTGCCATTGCTGTCGCGCTGGCTCGGATCGAGCCCTTCGGTTTCCAGCTCCAGCTTGTTGGTCAGGCCATCGCCATCGAAATCGGCGAGCGGATCGAACACCTGCAGCTGCATGGCGTTACCCAGCACCACCGGCTTGGCCGGCGACCCGGACAGCGTGCCGCTGAGCGTGAGCGGATGCACACCGCCGTCGACGATAGTGTTATCCGCCTCGGTGAAGAATTCGGGGACGACTAGCGTACGCGTCGGGCTGTAGTACCAATTGAAGCCTTGTGTCCGACCGGCCAACTCCGCACGGCCATTGCTCACGCCAGACCAGCTGATGTTGTTGGCCAGCAGCAACGGCACTTGGTAGTTCTGCCCGGCCAGCACCTTGACCGGCCCTACGACGTTGAACAAGGCATGGGGCGCACAGATATCGCCCGCCTGCTCGCGAACGCCGTCATTGCGAGCCACGCCACGCAGACCGGAGCCGGCGGTATCGAAACGGTAGCAGCGGCCCAGTTCGAGCGCCTGCTGCGGTACGAACGTAAGAGTACGCCCGCCATCAGTCAGGCTGATCGTGCCCGTGCGCAGCGTCGTGCCTTGGTAGAACTTCAGCGCTTCGCCACTCGGCAGGCTCACCGGCTCGTCGTACTCGAAATAAGCACGCAACTGGGTACCTTCACGGGCCTCGATGACGCTGCGCACGATTTCCGGCGGTTGCACCGTGAAATTGATCCGGAAGGTGCTGTCCAGGTCGAGCTGCGGCAGATCCGCCACCGGACCGGCCAAACTGACGGTGACCTCTTCATAGGTCTCGTTGCTGACGGCAAACGAGGCAAGGCCACTGACCAGGGAAATCGGTGCAGCCGACGGTTGTCCGTTGATCTGTGCCGACCCGGTCGCACGGGCCTGTACGGTCAGGTTCACCGGTTTACCATCCAGCTGGCTGATCGCATTGCCGAAGCGGTCCTGCAATGCAACCTGCAGGCGCACGTCCTGCTTCACGCCACGGACCAGCACATCTCCCGCTTCCTGCGGGCGGCCGCTCTCGTTGAGCAACCGCAGATGGCTGGCTGCAGCCGGGATGACGGTCAGGTTGAAGGTCGATGCGCAGCAGGTGGTGTAGCCACGGCTGTCGTAGGTGTAACGGATATTGTTGCCCGTACTGGCAAAGGCGAGGCTGTATTGACCGACAGTCTGACCGGCCTGCAGCACGAATTGTCCGCGGCCGTCCTTCAATGCCACCTGAACCCGCTCGACGGTCTGGCCATTGCTGGTGACGGTGCCGACCTGAACCCCATCACCCGGCAAGACGTGGAAGTCCGCGGTGGGCAGGGTCAGCGTCAGAACGGTGGCCTGGTCGGCGCCGTTGTCATTGAGCTCGCTGTCCTGGGCTTTCACGGTCACGCCCAGGGTCGAGCCGGCCGGCATCGCCGGGATGTAGCCGAGCAGCAGATTGCGGGTCGGCCCCGACTGGATGCTCAGGTCGTGCTCGGCACGGGTGATCTGGGTGAACTGCGGCAGGTCGGCCCAGATCTGGTAGTCGCCCACGGTACGGTCAGCGTTGAACGTCCAGGCTGCGTAGCCATTCGCATCGCTGTTGCTGGTGCCGAGACTCCAGAGGGCACCATCGGACAGACGCCGCAGGCGCCAGCGCACCGGCTGGTCGGCCACCGGTCGCGCGGCCGCATCCAGTACCTGGACGCGATAGACCGGCCTTTCCTGCACACGGGCCATGGCCGGGTTGTCGCTCGCCTGCTGTTGCTGGAAGCGAACCAGGTTCGGCGATTGGGTCAAGGCGATGCCGAGGTCTCGGCTGGCCGTCTGCCCGATACGGTCCACCAGTTCGACGCGCAGGCGGTAGGTGCTCTGGTCGGCCTCCGGCAAGGTATCCGGAATGCGCAGGTCACGGGCAACAGAATTCCAGTAGCTGCCGGCATTACCGCAATAGAAGTAGTCGTTAGCGGCGCGCTGGCAACTGAAGAGTTCCTGCGCCTGGCCGCCGATTACTTGTGCTACGCGCACGATGACGCTGCCGGTATCGTCCACGGCATTCAGGTTGGCCAGTTCGAGGCGTGCCAGTCCGCCATAGACGCCACGGGCCGGCAAGGTCACCTGCAGGGCCTGGGCGTTGGGCACGGTGTCACGAGAAACCTTGATCGACTTCGGTTGCGCCTCGGTGATCTGGCCACGGTTGTCGGTGACCTTGACTTGCAGCGCCTGGGTCAGGCCGGCGGCCGGCACACGCTCGGTACGGCGGTCCTTGACGGTGAAGACGCGATTCGCCAAGCGCTTGTCGTTGAAATCGTAGTGGTCGGCGAAGCCGTTCCACACGATATCCACCGCCTTGACCAATACGTCGTCTTCGGTGGTCAGGCTGATGTCGAAGCTGCCCTGCTCGATGAACTGTGCCGGAGCGGTCAGGCTTTCCACGACCGGGAAAGCATCGTCGATTACGGTAACGCGCAGCTCGGCGCTGGCGACGTTACCGGCGCGGTCGCTGACGTCCAGAGTGAAGACCTGCTCGCCCAGGGTGGAAGCGGTCTCCTGGTAGCTCAGTTGGTTCTGACCGAAGGCCACGGCGACCACCTGGCCATTGCGCGACAACGTGGCCTTGTCCAGTGCGCCGTTGTCGCTCATCTGCGCCTTCACGGTGAAGGGGAAGCCCCGTACCGCTTTCTTCATATCAACGAGAACGGCGCTGCCTTCGTAGCTCAAAGCCACTGTCGGCTTGATCGAATCCAGATGGCGGTAGAAGCGCGCCGGGACGGTCTCCGCACTGTTGCCGAACACGTCTACCGCGCGGGCCTTGAGGTACTGGCCGGAGAAAGTCTCATCCAGCGCCAGGCTGCCCTGGAACGGCTCGGCCCGGCGCAACGCAACGCGCTGCCATGGACCGCTGCTGGCGGACGCGACAAGGAACTCGACCTGAGCGATCGGCTGCTGGCTGGCACCGATCTGGGCACTGACGCTCAGCGGCGACGGTAGCCAGCTGTGTTCCGGATAATTCAACGCCAGCGTGAAGGGGTTCGCCACACCATCGTTCGGTTGCAGATACAGAGAGCGTGCCGCCGACTCGCGGATCACGCCATGGATGTCTTCGGTACGCACACCCAGGGTGAAGGTCTGCCCCATAGGCAGGTTCGCGGGTAGACGCAGACTGGTCTGACCGAGGGCCTGTTTCAGTTCGCCGACCGGCTGTCCATTGAGCATGAAGGCCAGACCGCGCAGGTTGGTCCCATCCAGGCTCAGGTTCAGCGGCGCATTGGCTGTCAGGACCGCATTCGCCAATGGCGCGAACGGTGCGACGCCGCCTCCGACGACACCATAGGGCAAATTGAAGATTCGGACACCCTGGGCGCCCAGGCCGACGGCCAGGCGGTTGCGTTCCACGGCAACGGCGGTCGTGCGCTGTGCCAGCGGCAGCGAGCCACCGGCGATCGGCTGGCCAGTTGTGGGATCGAGCGCTGACAGAACGAAACCCTGGCCCTGAGTCCGCTCGACCCATAGCAGGCCCGCTGCCCAGTACAGGCCGTCGACGGCTTCACCCGCCAGCAACTGGGAACGCTGCCCGGAATGCAGGTCATAGCGCCACGCAGCGGCACCGGAACGATAGAACAGCGTATCGCCGGAGAAGGCCAACTGGCGGACTTCACCCCCCAACTGAGCGCTGAGTTCCTGAACCGGGCGTACGTTCTCTTCGCGCAGATCGACGAGGAACACCCGGCCGCTTTCGCTCAGCACGGCGGCCTGGGTGCCGAAAAGCGCCACTTGGCGCAGGCTCTCCTGCGAGGTCACCACCAGCTCGCGCTTGAGACCGAGCTGGGTGAGCGAGGCAAGGCGCAGCGAACCGCCGCTGGCCACCACCACATACGAACCGTTGGTGGCCAGATCGTTGACCACCAGCTTGTCGAAGACGGTCTGCGCCGCCAGGGTGCTGCGATTCAACGCCATGACACGCTGCAACTGCGGCTGCATGACGAACCAGTAGTCGCCGCCCGCCGCCACTTGGCCGGCGGCCTGGGTAAAGGCCTGGGACGGATACAGGGTGGACAGCCAGCCACCGTCGCCATCCTGGCGCAGCAGTTGCGCCCCGAAGTTGTCGGCCGCCACCAGCACTTGACCGCCAGCCAGAGCGAGCCCGCTTACCGTACCGTGAGTGGGCTCCGCCGCGCGGCTGCTGTCATACAGCGGCAGGAAACCTGCCGCGCCGGAAAGCGGCTGTAGAATCCGCCCGTCGCTGCCACCCAGCCAGAGCTTGCCGGACGCCCACTGCGCGCGGGCCGGCTCCGTCAGTGCGAACGGCCAGGATGCCACTCGCTGCCGGGTCGCAAGATCCACAACCTGAATACGATCGCTCGACAGAGCGAGTAACTGGCCCGGCAGGACGAACAGGCGCTCAGCGCTTCCATCCAGGGGCACGGAGTCGCCGACCCACGTCTTGTTGGCGATACCGGTCAGGCGCCAGAGACGCTCGGCGGAGTCCGTCACGTAGACATGGCCGTCAACGGTTGTCAGGGCACGCAGGCCAGATTGGTTGAAGGTGGCATCGGTCTGCCCAGTCGCCGAGAACAACAGCAGTTGCTTGCCGGTCAGGACCAGGAAACCGTTGCCATACGCCTGGATCTGGCGCACGTCGTCGCTCAATGCCTGCGTTCCGGCGGCCTTGAGCTGAGCGCCCAAGGCATCGAACCAATAGAGATCGCGACCGCTGGCGGCCAGAATGCGCTCACCCTGTACCGCCAGGTGAGTCAGCGGCGCGGCGGCACTCGTTTCGCCGGCAACGCTCAGTCCATCGCGCGGATCGAGGAGCGTCAGGCCGAAGCCGCGGACGCTCAGCAGCAGATAGCCCTGCAGGTAATCCATTGCAGCGATGGCACCCGGCAGACGTTTACGCAATCCCTGGCCATCGTGCAGCTCAGCGCCACGGGCTAACCAGTAGCCGCCCACGCTGGGCAGCATGACGTCGAACGGCAAGCGTTCGGGCATCGGCTGGAAGCGCCAGGCATCGATCACCGGTGCACTCCAGCGCTGCTCATGACGATTGCCTAATTCATCGTCGAACAAGGCCCGCACGCGCAATTCCGCGATGCCGGCCGGTAGGCGCAGGCTGATGCGATCGGTACCGCTGGCCAGCAGGCGATCCTGATCGTCCAACGCTTCCAGCGACATGCGATAGCGGTCGCCATCCACGCCGGAAAGGCGCAGCTCGACCTGGCTGTCGGCATAGAGCTGCGACGGCAGGCCGCTGAGCACAGGTTGCGGCAGTTGCTGCAGAGGTGCCACGCGCAGGTTGAGCTGTTGCTCGCTGTAGTGGAAGTCGTCGGCGAAATAAGCGCGGGTACGGAGCACCAGGCTTTCCTGGGTGACGACCTGCGGCAGACGCAGGCTGAAACGACCTTGCTGACCGAGCGCGAGCAGACGCGTCAATGGCGTGCCGTTGAAGCTGCGCAACTCCACTTCGACCCAGGTCGGTGCTTCGCTGACCTGGTAGCCCAGCGACAAGGCACTGCCTTCGGCGAAGATCTGGTTATTGCCTGCCCCAGAGAGTGTCAGGGTGGCAACTGCCTGGTTCGGTTGGGCATGCAGGGCCAGAGTCTGGCTGGTGGACGGCTCTTCCCATCGATAGGTCGCCTGACCGCTTTCCGGTATGTCGATCCAGTATAGACGCTGGGTCGGGCTGGCAAGACCGGCCAGGGCAGCACCGTCACGCGCCAGACCAGCCGCTTCGGCGCTGGTGCCAACCGGGAAGGTGGCAACCAGCGGCACGCGCGCCCCGGCTGTCAGCACGGCACCGTCACCCAGGGACAGTTGCGCGGCCTGTACATCGGCAGCCGGTGCGACGAGATCGAGGCTCCGCTCGCCCGCATGGTCGCGGACCCGCACTTTCAGGTTCGCCGGCGGATTGGCCAGCAGCCAGGCGCGCCCAGCCGGGAAGGACTCACCCAGATAGGCATCCAGCTCGCCCTGATACCACAAGGCTTGGGCCGGCAGTACCCGTCCTTCTTCATCGAGGAAGGCCACGTCGGCCTGACCGAGTGCCGCCTCGAAGGAAGCAGGTAAACCACCCACCAGTACGCCGGCAGGCAGACGCTTGATCGTCGCGGTCAGCTCCGCACGCGGCGGCTCGCTCACCTCGAGCGGGAATACCACCAGAGCCTGACCGTCTTCACCACGCTGGATGCCATACAACGCACCAGCCGCAACGGTCAGGGACTCGTAGGCTTCCAGGGCGCCGACGCGCTCGGTGCCGCGCCAGGCCTGCCAGCTATCGCCGTACTGACTCTCGCTTACGCGCAGCCAGGCCAGCTCGCCATCGAATCGTGCATCGGTAACCGCTCCGGTTACCGCCAGCGCCATGGTTTCGCCCCATGACCAGCCTTCGGTACCCTGGACCAATTCACGCTGCTCGACCGCATCGGCACTCCAGGCCAGCAGGCGATTACCCTGCAATGCGAAGCCATCGCGATCCACCAGCGGCAGACGCGCGACGCGGCGCAGGGCCGGCAGCTCGCCGTCGCTCAATTGCAGCAGCTCCAGCGCAACATTGGTGAGGACGGCCACACGCTGGCCATCCACGTGTACCTGGCGAATGTCTTCTTCCAGGCTCGAACCCGCCAGCTCGATGAAGCCCCGGCCGGTCACGGCGAACCCGGACAGCAACTGGCCATGGCGTACGAACAGGAGATCGCCGCTACCACCGACCAGCGTACCGGCAGTTACCTGCTCGACCGCCGGCTGCCAGGCACCGTCGAGCCAGCGCCAGAAGCGCAGGATATCGCTGCCCTCGCGACGAACCTGGGCCACCAGGCCGGCGCCGGTGAAGAACAGGTGCTCGATACGACCGCTGTCGCGGCTCTCCAGCAAGCCATCCAGAGTGTTCAGGCGGTAGCCGGCACTGCCCCGGTTTTCTACCCAGGCCAGGCCATGCGGGTGTCCCGGCAGAGCGGTAGCCAGGCCCGCGACATAACCGCGCTCGATGGCGATACGGCGTGCCTCCGGTTGCAGGTAGGCCAGCTTGGCCAGGCTGCGAGGCGTGGTCTTGGTATTGCCGGAGCGATCCTGCAGAACGGCATCCAGGCGCAACGCATCACCGTCACTGGCGCTGTTCCAGACCTGCCGCACAGCGCTGAACGGCAACGAGCGGACGAGCGGAGCGGTACTCGGGTCGAACAGTTCGACGCGTGAATCGGCGCTGAAGTCCGTCATGCCGGCCGGCGGCGGTGCGTCGATCCATAGCTGGGTACCGGACAGCAGGTTCTGCGCCGGTTGCAGGCCGAGCAGCGGCTCCTCGTCGATGCCCTGATCCGCCCGCAGGTTGAGAATTCGCTGGGCGGTAAGGGTCTGGCCTTGCCATGGAGCTTGCAGGCGCAGGATCAGCACGCCGTCACGCTCGACCTTCGGCACCTGGATGGAAAGATCGAGGTACTCGTCATCGTCCGCCCCGCGATTGAGCGGGAGCGGAGCCGGATTGGACGGATGCTGCGGATCGCCACCGACCTGCAGGGCCAGCGTGGCCTGCTGCAACTGGCGCAGTCGTACGCGGACGGCCAACGGCTCGCCGCCGTGTACGGTCAGGCCATCTGCCGGGCTGAGCAGGCTCAGTTCCGGCGCGCCCTGCTTCGCATCGTAGGGCAACAGGGTGATCGTGGCAGTCTGGCTGACCAGGCCGTTGAGATCGACGGCACGGGCGACGATATGCAGCGGCTCGGTGGCATCGGCGGCCACCGGCACGCGGAGTCGGCCCGGGTCGGCCAGGCGCCGGCAGGCCAAGGCATCGCTGAACGGATCGGCAGCCTGGCTGTTCACGCAGGCGTCGACATGGTCGATGCCATAGCGGTCGGCGCTGCGCAGGATCACATCGGTGGTCTCCCCACGCGGCACGAACTCGCCATCCAGCGGCGCAATGATCGCCAGGGTCGGCGGAGTCTGGTCGGCCACCAGGTCGTAGCGTCCCTGGAAGTACTGGTAGGCAGAGCCATTCAGCCCCATGCCCACACGCAGTTCGGCGGTCAGCGGATACGGAGCCGATGGAGCGCCCGGCAGGTCACGCAGGCGCGGATGATCCTGTGCCAGCTTGACCAGCCCGGTCTGCTTATCCAGCGGCGCGGCGACGTAGCGGCCATCCTGCAGGCGGACTTCCGTGCTGCGAATCTGATCCAGGTCGCCTTCCAGCTCGAAATGCAGCTGTGCCGTGGTGCTTTCTTCCACCGGCGACGGCTGAGTGGCGAACTGGCGCAGCCGCAGGCTCGGCAGGCTGACCTGGGCATCGAAGCGGCGTTCGCTGGCGTTCTTGCCGTCGCTGGCACGCAGCAACAGGGCAAAACCTTGGTACTCGCCGATCAGATCGAGGCTGAAGGCGCGCTTCTGGATCAGGGTCCAATCGTTCAGCCAGGTCTTACCGCCATCGGCGGAAACCCGGTAGGAGAAGGCCAGCTTGTCGGCTTCCTGCACGTTATCTACAGCGGACACGTTGAAGCTGTAGCGGTTGCCCACCTTCAGTTGGACAGCGGGACTCAGCGGCTGCCCATCCGGTTGCAGCGTGACAGCCAGGGAATCGGTGCGCGGCGGCAGACGATCCTCGGCCTTGTACAGGGCCTGGTAGGTTCCGCCCTGGATGCCGTCGCCAATGGCCAGGTTGCCCGCCTTGTCGCGGATACCGTTCAGAGTCACGGCGTAGTGAGCGTTTGCCTCCAACAGCGCATCGCTGCGCAGACGCAGCTCCAGGCGGTTGCCCTGGCTCGCCGGTGCGACGAAACGGGCGCTGATGTCTTCGGTCGGCTGCGGATGCGCCTCGTAATCCTTGAACTGCTTGATCACGCTGAAGCCATCCGCGCTCAGCGGCGTATCGGATTCGAGGATCAGCGAGTTGACGGCATCCAGGGCGCGCACCAGACGAACCTTCGGAGCGGTATCGTCGACCACGGTCAGCCATTGTGCGGATTGGCTGTCCACGCGTTCACCGCTGGACTCGCGCACCAGACTGATCTGGTAGCTCCACCCCGGCTGGCTGGGCGGCGTGACGAAGGCAATGGCCTCGTCGGTCAGGGTAAAGTCGACGCGGTTGGCAGCGTTGGGCTGGATGCCCTGGCCTGCTGGATACCAGTGCAGACTGATTCCTTCGGACAGTCCTTGGGCCTTGATCTGTACCGGCGTACCGCCGCTGTCGCTGACGCTGGTGCCATCCGCTCTGCCGGAGGTCACGCTCTCGATCGCCAGCGGCTCGGCCACGACCAGGGCCGTCGGCAGGAGCGCGCGTTGCTGCCCATACCGAACCTGGACGCCGTATATCCCCGCCTGGTCAAGCTGCAAGGTGAAGCTCAATTGGTCGCCGGCCGCATTGACACTCAGGGCCTGACGGTCGAGGACGCGTTCGCCGATCTGCAACTGATCGACGAGCTGCAACTGACGGCCACGGAGCACATAGGTACGAGGTTGACCGGACAGCGCTCGATTGGGCTGCAGATTGTCCAGACGAACGAGCGCCGCCCCGAAGAAGTCGACACCGTCCACCAGCCACGGCAGGTCGAAGTTCACCTCGGCGCCCTGCAGCCAATCCAGCGGCGGTTGGTCCACTGCCACCCGATAGAGACCGGCCGGAGCGAATGCCGCCTGCTTCGGCGCCACGCGCAACTCGGCACCCTGGGCCTGCGACAGGCTGTCGATGGCCGTACCGGACAGTTCGCTCAGACGCGCACGTGCCGGCAACCAGGCATAGTCCGGACCGACCAGCCGCAGGCCGAGCGTTTCGTCCGCCGCGGCAAGACTCGACGGCGCCAAGGCCCATGTGTTGTTCATCGGCAGTGTGGCGTTGGAGTACGCCTTGCCCACACGCCACTCCAACAGAGTGCCGTTAATTTGCAGTTGTTCGATCGCACCGCTCGCCGGGATGACCGCCAGCAGCCGACGGGACAACTTCGAGGACGAGGCCTGCAGGTCCAGGTCGAACACCTGCATTTCGTTGTTCAGGTGCTGTACCAGCAGTTCACCCTGGGATGCGAGGTTGGCCGTGGCACTGATGGAAAGCTCGCCCAGCAACGGATCGCCACGACCGCGCAGCAGAGCCGCGCGATGCAGGATCTGCAGCGTATCGCTGCCTTGCAGGTAGAGGCGGCTGCCATCCTTCCACAGGCGGCGGGTACCGCTCAACATCTGCTCATAGCGGCTGAGCAGCTGTTCGGGGTCGCGAGCGGAGCGGACCTCGAGGCGATCCTCGAACAACAGGTAGAGCGCGCGCTCGTCCAGGGCAACGTCCACCAACCTGTCCGGCGTTTCCAGGCTCAGCTCTCGCAGTTCCGCACCTTGCACCTGGCCATGGAAGACCCGGTCGCCAGCCCTCGCCACGATCAGATCGTCAGCCAGCGCCAGCGCCTCGTAATCGATCTTCCGGCTGTTCGGCACCAGAGCCAGTTCGCGCGGCGCATAGAGGTTGGCCAGGTCGAACAGGCGGATCTGGTCCTTCTCGTCGAGAACGCCCGCGTAACCTTCGCTCAGGGCGATGTCCTGCACCTTGGCCAGGCTGGTCCACTTGGCCAACAGCTGCGGCCTGGCGCTGTCGCGCAGGCTGTAGAGTTGTACATCGTAGTCATGGGCCGTCAGCAGCAGGTCGCCCTGCCGGCGGAACGTCGCAACGCTGTCCAGTTGCCGCTGCGACGGCAAATCGACCCGCAGGGTGACATCCTGAGCCACATCACCGGTGAAGCCCTGGTTGCTGACCTGCACCTGCAGGCTACCCAGGGTGTCTTCCGGCACCACCAAGCTGAGCAGATCGGAACGCTCCAGGCGGACGCCGGAGATCAGGCGGCCATTGATCCTGACCTGGGTCGCCTCGCCGAAGCCCCGGCCTTGCAGGCCGATCGACTCGCCGGCGTTGTAGGTGAAGCGTTTGACACTCGGGTTGAGCGTACCGGTGAGCGGGAGGTATTGGCCCGACTGGTCGATCCGCGGATCGGCCACGTAGGTCAGGGCGCCCGCCTGGAAGACTTCCTGGCCGCCCTGGATGAGACGCAGCCCCACCAGGCGGTTGCTGGCCGGCGACGCCGCCAATCCCGGAATGCGGAACCGTAGCTCGTTCTCATCGCGATATAGGATGTCGGTGGCGGCAACCCGCTGGCCGCCGACTTCGACGATCAGGTTCTCGCCGAAACCACGTCCTCTCAGGGTCGCCTCGGCGCCACCGCGCCAGCTCGATTGGCGCGGGCCGAAGCTGTCGAGGGCGATCTGGGCCTCGCTGTCGGCGATGAAACGGAAGCGGTAGTCATGGCCCAGCGCACGCTTCTGCTGGTCTTGCAGGGCCGCCCCGAGTACCACCTCGTACTGTTTACCCGAAACGAGCGCGTTCGGCCGAATCACCAGACGACCGACGCCGACCTGTGCCACTTGTGCCGGCACAGCCACGCCATCGAGCCGCAGTTGGACCAGTTGGCTGCCCAGGTCACGCAACTGCTGGTTATCCAGCAGGCGGTTGAACTGCACTTCGATGGCCGCCTCACGGGGTAGCCGGCCCATCGGGCGCGGGAACTGGGAAAGGATCGCCAGGTTCTGGTAGGCCAGGGTATTCAGGCTGCCACCCAGTTGAGTCGCTGCACCCAAATCTTCCAGGGGGTTTTCCGCCGGCTCGCCGTGGACGAACACGAAGGAGCTACCGGCATAAAGCGCCTGGCTGCCCAGGGACAGGCTGGTGACGTTGCCCAGCACGCTGAAGTAGTCGCGCAGGGCGATATTGCTCTGTACCTGACCGTTCAGCCACGGCGAGATATCGAACAACTGCACGTCGCCCTGTCCACCGGCCACGTATAGGGTCTGCCCGGCCAGCTGCAATTGACCGGCGAACAGGTCGCCACGGCTCACCAGGTAAGTCAGCTTGAGATCGGTAACGGGGGTCGCACCGGTATCGCTGTCCAGTGCGAACAACTGCACCGTGGCTGCGCTGCCGCTGGAAACCAGCAAATGGTTCGGCAGGACCAGGACATCTTCCGGCACGAAGGGATTGCCCGCTGCATCGCGGGTGTTTATCCGACGCTTGATGCGGTATTCGCCGCTGGCCAGCTCGATTTCCACCAGTTGCCGCTGCTGCGGCAGGGTTGCCCAGAGGCTCGAACCCACCAGGCGCAGACGCCCAGGGATGCCGCCCAGGCGGGTGGTATCCAGCAGGCCCAGATCGATCAGCTTCAGCTCGGCAGTCAGGCGATACAGGCGGACACCTTGCTGGTAGGCCACGTAGATCAAACCATCGCCACTGGCGAGGGCATTGATGTCCGCTGGCAGCTCCATCTCGGCGATGCGCTCGGGCTCGGCCGGCAACGTCAGGTCAAACTGCACCAGCTTGCGTCCGCCGGCGAGGAAGAGCTGATCGCCGGTAATGGTCATGTCGACGAAGCCACGTGGCGCCAGGCCGTTCGGCGCCTCGTAGTGATAGTACTTCTCGGTGTCGAGGAACTTCTTGGTCAGGATCACCGGGTGCACTGGATCGCTGATGTCGGCAACGATCAGCCGGGCGTCCTTGCTGGTGATACGCGACACACGCCCTTGTAGATCCAGCTTGTCGAAGCTGCCGCCAGTGATGACGTAGAGCAACTGCGACTCGGCATTGTCCAGACGGGTGATGGCGGAGATCGGACTGGCCACTTCCGACGGCAGATTGACGGAGCCGGTGGGTACACCGGTGTAGAAGTATTCGACCTTCGCCTCGGCTTGCTCGCCCGGGAACAGCTGGCTTTCCACCGTGACCTTGGCCTTGCCGAAGCTGCCGGCCGGTGCCCGCACTTCGAGCCGATTGCTGCTGAGCACTTTCAGGTCGCCCGCCAGTGCACCGGCGAAGCGCACTTGGACGTAGTGGTTGAAACCACGGCCATGCAGGGTGACCAGATTGCCGCCCTGGGGAGGGCCGGTCTTCGGTTGCAGATCGTCGATTTCTACCTGCGGGAGCACGGTGATCGCTCCCTGGCGCAGGTAGGCCAGATGCTGGTCGAGACGCTCCACCTTGACCGGCAAGGTGGCGCTGATCCCGCCCAGTTGCAGGTCCGGAACCTGCACCCGCAGTTCCTGGTCCGTGACGCCGACGACCTGCTCGGGCTGCAGACGCACCTCGCCGATCCAGACCGCCAGTTGTTCCGCCGCGACGCCGAAGCCGCTACCACTGATCAACGCCTGTTCGCCACCGGTGGCATGGAAGTAATGCAGACCGGTCACATCGTTGACCACGCGACGTACCTGATTCACCAGCGGACGCACACCGGTGCGGCGCTCGAGCTGCAGGACGAACGGCTGGCGCAGGCTGTGGCCCTGAAGGTCGAGCAGCGCCTGGGTAACCTCGATGCGCAATCTGCCCTGGTATTCGCCCTTGAAGCGCAACTCGATGAGACCGCCGCGTAGCGTATTGGTACCGGCCATTTCATAGGCTGCGCCGTCCAGCGGCTGGCCTTGCTCGTCGAGCACGTTCAACGCCTGCGCCAGATGAGCGGCATCGGTATTGATCAGGTTGTTGAAGGCAATCAGCACCGGCTCGTTGAGGCCGATTACCGCACCACTGGCCGGCGTACTGGAAGCCACGGCCAGGTAGGGCTGGGTATTGATCTCCACGCCCTTGCCGTTGCCTTGCATCACTTGGCCGCCCATGCCCAGCAGCTCACCGGTCTTCTGGGTCTGCCAGTAGATGGTCTCGTATTGTCCCTGGGCGTTGGCTTCCAGCAGCAGGTAGCGGTCGCCCGTGGATACGCTGATCAGGCCCTGCTGTACCTGCAGGGACGCCAGGCTGAGCGCATCGCTCACCGAACTGGCGGAGACAATGCCCCGTTCGATCGCCTGGACACGGTATTCCAACTGATCGCCGAAGCCCTTGAAGATCGCCAGGTGCAATTGGGTGTTGCGCAGGAACAGCACGTAGAGCTCGCCGTTCAGCCATTGCAGGTCCACAGGCGCACCCAGCAGGTCGGCACGCAGGCTGCCATCGAAGGCAATGGTCGGCAGCGGCGCCTGGGCGCCCAGTTCGTTACGACCCAGCGGCAGGAAGCGGACGTAGCCGGTTCCCAGGTCATTCGCCGCAGCCACGGCCAGGGCACGACGGGTCGGCTCGATGGCGACATCGAGTGCACGATGGTTCGGCAACGCCAGGCTGGAAACCAGCAACGGCCGGCTCAGGTCGTTGACATCGACCACACTCACCCCGGCGCGGTCGTTGGCCAGGTAGACGACCTTGTCGAGCACCTCCAGTCCCAGCACTGCATCGTTCAGACGCAACTGCGACAGGCGGATCGGACGCTCCCAGAGGCCAATGTCATAGATCTCCAGGCCGGCGGTCATCAGGAAACGGTTGCCGGCAGTCGGCGCCGAACCGGCTTTCACGCCAACGAACAGCAGATCGCCGACGCTCTGGGCAGCGCCGATCTGCATCGGCGGGTAGTTCGGCAGGATGACTCCCAGGCCCTTGGGCAGCGTGTAGGACAGTGAGCCGACCTTGATGGTCCGGGTTTCCGCCCCGCTGGGAATACGCAGGTACAGGTCATAGATGTCCGGATCGATTACGCCGGGCAGGGTGAAGCTGAAACTGCGCAGGGTTTCGACGTCGTCCTGCAGATCGATGGTCGTCACGCCGGGGGCTTCGACCACCGGGCTTCTGCCGGTATAGATCTCGGTATCGCTATGGCGGGCGCGCAGCACGACTCGGGTGCCCGGCATCAGGGCGTCGTGGCTGGCGGTAATAGCGACTTTCTGGCCACCCGCCTTGCTGGCGGAATCCGGCGAGACAGTGAATTTGACCTGTTCGAGCGGCTGCTCGGTCCCCACCATCAGAGCACCGAGGAAGTCGGCGCGTAGACCACCGTCTTCCAGGCGCAAGTGCCACTGGCCGGGGGTGAGCGGCAGCAGGTCGAGGGCATGGGCGGCGATGCGCACTTCCTTGTCGCTGACCCATTGCAGATCGATCGGATACTGATTGACGAAACCTTTCACCGACTGGGAGAAGCCAGCGCCGTGAATCTCCACCGTTGCCTGCTGGCCCCGGTGGAAACGGGCGTTCTTCAAGTAGTCGATACGCGGTTGGCTGGCGCCGGCCGGTGCGATCCGGAAGTCCACCTGATACGGCGTCCACAGGCCGCTGCCGCGCAGGTTGCGCGCGCTGTCCAGGCGCAAGCTGAGCCGGGCGCCCGGAGCCGGGGCGAAGCGCAGGGCGATGCGGGTCGCGGACTGGTTGTCGCCGTCGAGGGCAACGACTTCCGGCACCGGCAGGTTCTGCTCGCCATTGCCGATATCCAGCAGGCGGATTGCGCCTTCGCTGCGCAGGGAATCGAGGGTGACCGGTTCGTTGAACGTGAGCTGCAAGGTCTGCTCGCCAGCTGGCAGGACACCGTCCTGCTTGACCGAAGCCTCCAGGACCAACGCCCCCGGCAATTCCAGAACCGTCAGGCCCTGCGTCCCCGAGCCGGCCACCAGGCGGTTGTTGAACAGGTCCAGCGCTTCGATGCGCTCCTGGTTACCCGCCGAGACGACGTGCGGCTGCATCGGGTTGCGCAGGTCGAGCACCACCACCCCGCTCTCGGCCGAGACGAACAGTAGGCTGCCAGCCATGCGCAGACGTACCCCGCGGCCAGCGGAAGCCTGCAACTGCTTGCCGAGATCGACGCGCAGGCGCTGCTGCGGCTGGTCGCGGTCGAAGATTTCCAGGCCACGGCTGCCCAGAGCAACGATCATGTAACGACCGTAGATCGCCACATCCTGCGGATTAGCCTCGAACTCATAGCTGCGAAGCTGAGCCGGATCGAACAGGTTGAGCATCTGCAGCTTGCCGGCTTCGCCATCGGTAGCCTTGACCAGCGACTCGCTCCACCCTGGGCAATTGCGCCATGCGGCACTGCGGATGTTGCCCCCGCCAATCAGCCAACCATCCTCCAGGCGCAGCACACCGGCACCAGAAAGCGCAGCGGGTGCATCGACACGAACCGGGTCCTCGCCGTCCTGGTAGTTGAGAGCCATCAGACCTGTGCCGTTCGAACTACCCGTCTTGAACGCGCATTCCTGGCTGTCCGGCGGCTCGGCGTCGACCGAAGCCCCGGCGGCGATCAGACCATAGCCTTGTTTGATCAGGCGACTGATCGGCGTACTCAGCTCTTCCTCATGGATCACCTGCAGGCCGTTCTGTTCGTCCAGGTTCAGACGGGCCACGCCGCCCAGACCGCTGGCCACGTAGAGGCGCTTACGCCGAGTGTTTTCTTCCCACTCCAAGGTAGGTGCGATCTGCAGCGAATCCAGGGCGATGCGGAAATCCTGTGCCGCCGCACGGTCGAGGATTTCCTGCTCCTCCGCGGTCGGCTCGAGGGTGCCGCTGCCGAGGAAACTGCCTTCCAGACGCTTCTGAATCTTTAGTGCCTGGTTCTTCAGATTCAGGCGCTGGGCATCGCTCGGCAAGGCGGGTGAACCCCCCACCAGTTCCGGACGGGCCGGGTTCTGCACGGAGAACGCTGCCGCACGGTAGTTTTCCGGCATCCAGCCACCAGCCTGCAGCACCTGCTTGCCATAGCCTTCCACCATGAAGCCGCCGTTGGTCAGGGCCACGCCGGTCTCGCGGTCGATAAAAACATCGCTCGGGAAAATCAGCGACGGATGCAGCTCGGCCAGCTTGCGCAGGCCATAACCGAAGCTGTCGTCACCGCTCAGGCGACTCTGGTTGCCGTAGCGGTCCTCGCCCAGCACATCGACCTTGCCCGGCATGCCACGCGGCGAGGTCACCCGCATGCGGGTACTGGACAGCACGTCGATACGGCCGACCGGCAGGCCGCCGAAGCGCACCTTGAGCCCATCCATGACACTGTTGCCCGGCTCGAAGCCCTCGCCGGTGAGGGTAACAGTGGTATCGCCGCCGACCGGCCCCCACAAGGGTGTCAGGGCATCCAGGCGAATGGGCGCATCCACGAGCAGAGCGCCTTCCAGTACCGCCTGCTGGGTCACGCCGTCGCGCACCACGGCCAGGGTCAGGTTGTACTGTCCCGCCTGTGGCAACGGCGGCACGCTGGCCTTCAGCACAGCGGGAGCGGTATCGCTTTCACGCACCACTTCTTCGATCTGCAGGAGCTGGTCGCCGACGTACAGACGGACGCCGGTCATACTCGCCGGCAAGCCGCGGGCGCTGACGGTGATCAGGCTGGCCTTGTCCCGTGCCACACGGCGCGGCACCACCGCTTCGAGCGACAGCGCATCCTCGCGGCTGCCACGGTAGACCAGCGAGACACGCTGGTCCTGGGCAAGCGTATGCAGCACCAGCGGATCGCGCCCGCTCATCGGTTTCACCGACGCCAGGCCAGCCTTCACCAGCAGTGTCAGCCGGGAACCGACCGCCAGTTGTCCGGCGCTCGCATCGCTCAGCACCAGCCGCGCATCGTTGTTGATGATCTGCACCGTGGAATTCAGCGTCTCGCCCTGCGGACCAAGCAAGGCGAAGCGCGCCAGGTTGGCCGGATACAGATCGATGGCCTTGCTGAAGCGGGCGACGACCAGCAGGCTGCCGTCCGGCTGGCGGTCGAGGATACCGTTCACCGGGTCCACACGATGCAGGCGCAAGACCACGTCAGGTACCACCTGGACCACACTGCCAGTCGCGTCCACGCCACCACCGAGGGCCGAGTAGGCATCCGCCACTACGCTTTCGATGGTGCCGCCGGCAGGGGCATCCATGCTGCGACCCGGCTGCGGGCGCAACGGGTCGGTGACATCGATGGTCAGCACGCCCTTGTTGCCGCGGGCGACATACAGGGTGTTGCCGTTGAAATCGAGGTCGTAGACGTAGCCGATATCGTTGACCCGTGCGACCACCTGCGGCTTGGCCGGATTCTGCAGATCCACCACGGCTACGCCGCTGGCGCCCGCCGCCACGTAGGCATAGCGCCCCTGCAACGACACACGGGTGCCTGGCAGGTCCAGATGGGCGAGGCGTTGCAGCCCCTTGGCCTTGTCCTGGCGATAGACTTGGAAGCCACCGCTGCCGTTGGCCTCGGTGGCCGTCAGGCGGTTACTGGCGAAGTTGAAGGCACCGCCGACACCTACCAGCAGTCCCGCCTCTCCGGCCGGGGAATCCTGGGTCGCAACATCCAGCAGCGGCACGTTCGGCTCGCTGGCGAGGCTTTCCACCAGATAAGTCTTGTTCGTCAGGAACGAATCGACGACACCGACACCCGCCTCGCCTGCTGCCAGCAGGACGCGAGCGTTACGCACGCGCAGGCCACGGGCGGATTTGCCCGGTAGCTCCAGAGCGTTGAGCAGCGTGCTGTTGGCCGGGTTCAGCGAGTCGAAACCAACGGTGAACAACCGCGATTCCAGCGCGTTGCCGTTGCCATCGAGGCGCACACCGGTGATGTAGGCACGATCGCTGCCGCGCTCGAAGAAGGGTTCCACACCGACGGCGATGAAGCCGCCAGGCAAGGTCACCTGGGACAGGATACGGTCGTCGCGCTTGTTCTTGTCGCGGTCGATCAGACGCAGCAGATCGTCGGGATTGGCCACCTGATCGCCGGCATTGACCGCATAGATCAGCACGCCGGCAGTTCCCTGCGCCGAGAACAGGTAGCTGCCGGACGGGTCCAGCGCGAGGTCATACACGCGGCCGGTGTCGCGGATCAACGATTGCGGCGGCTGTTGATAGGTGAAGGCCTTGGGCAAAGTACCCTGCTGGGCATTGCCGCTCAATGTGACCTGGACGTCCACCGTTCCCAGGGACGATGCAGGGGTGATCACTTCCAGGGTCTCGGCATCCAGCACCTTGTACTGGGTCGCCTCGGTGTCGCCGAACAGGATGGTCATCGCACCCGGATCGGCACGGAAACCTTGGCCCTTGATCAGGACGCGGGTTCCGCCGTTGAAGGAACCTTGCGCCGGCGCCAGGGAACGCAACAGCAGCGGCTCCACGTACTGCACCGCACCTACTTTCGAAGCCTTGCTGCCATTGCCGGAAATCACCTGCAGACTGGCCGCACCCGGTGTGCTGGCCGGCGCCTGGACGGTATACAGGGCAGTGCCGTCAGCCCTCGTCTCAGTCAGTGCGGCCTGGGCCACCTGGCCGGAAACGCTGAACTGCGGCTGACCGGTGACGCCGGAGAGCACCACGGTCAGCGGGCCCCCGGATACGTCCAGGGTCGACGGCGAAGTGCCGAGGATGGCGACGCGCGGGCCTGCAGCCAAGCCGGTACGGAAGCGTACCGTATGCTCCATCAGCCCACGGGTACGGCGGCTGGCCAGATCACCCTTGAGGATGATGCGGTAGCCCGACGAAGCAGCCAGTTGCTGCTCCGGAAGCATGCGCAGGACGCGTTGGTCGTCGCTACGCTGCAGAGCGAACGGAATAATTTCCGGCGGCTGTCCCGATTGTGCCTCCCGTTGCAGGACGAGGTAGTCGCGCAGGTCGTCGTCGGACAAGCGATTCAGCGAACGGGTGAAATACAGTTCCAGCGCACTATCCAGCGGCACGCCATCGGCCTGGTCACGCGGCACGCTGGAGACCAGCTCCAGGGTGAGCAGGTCGACCAATCCCAGGTGGGACTTCTTGGCTTTATCCATCATGGCGAACACACCGATACCCTGCTCGGTCACCAGCAGCGGATAACGTGCGTTGCTCTTGGTCAGCAAACCATTGGGTGTGCTCATGCATCGGTATGGCAGTACCAGTGCATCCAACAGGTTGATGTTGTCCGGGCGGCTGAAATCGTAGAAACCCAGGTATTCGCTCGGAGACTCTTCGCATTGCTCTTCGGAAGCCGCCGGCGCACGGGTCAGGTTCACCCCGGTGGTGGCGAACGCCTCGATACCCATGCTCTGCCCCGGAACGCTGAAGCCTCCCGACTGGTAACGGGCGATCTGGCGGATGTAGGCCGGCCGACTGGCGTCGTACAGCTTCAAGTCGTTGCCGGTCGCGAAGCGGCTACCGTCTGCCGCCAATGCGGTAAGTCCGGCGCTGTCGGAATCGCCCAATTGCGGCAAGGATGGTTTGCTCAGGTCGAACACCACGCGACGGTTGCCGTTCACGATGTGAAGGGTGTCGCCAATCACTGCGATATCACTGATCGAGCTCAACGCCTGGCTGCGTCCGTCGAGGGTCGCCTGGGTGATACGCCGGACCACGCTGGGCCGCAGCGGATCGGCAAGACTCACGACCGCAACGCCTTCCTTGCGCGTGGCGACGATGGCCAGGCCCTGATGAACCACGACCTTCTCCGCCACCTCGTTGAACGGCAGCGGCAGGCTGTAGCGGATACCGCGATCCTTGCCCGGCGGTTGTTCGCCGAGGTCGTCCGGATCGCGAATCTCGCGATCGTAGACGAGCAGTACGCTACGGCCTTCGTATTCGGTGTCGACGAACGGGAAGCTGTAACCCCGCGCAGCGACGTAGACATGATGTTCAGCCAGCGCCATGGCGCTGGGCTGCAAATCCTGGGGCAGGTTGTAGTAACCCAGGCCGTGACGGGGAGCGGCCTGGTCGATCCGGGCCGGGTCATACTTGACCAGGCTCAGCCAGCCCGGCGCATAGTAATTCTTGAGGTCATCGAGCGAAGCCAGTTGGCTCGGACGCGGCACGCCTTCTCCCAATTCGCCACGGCCCAGCACATAGACCATACGCAGGTCGCTATCCACGGCGAGGTCGACGATGTTGCCCGGCGGCAACTTCAGCGGGTCGGGGACATAGTCGGTGAGCTGGCCATTCTCCAGCTTGCGCAGGCGCTGATCGATGGTGTCGCGCGACATCGCCGGTTCGCTTTCCAGACCGCGATCCAGTTGGAGGCGTCCATAGAACAACGCATTGCGCTGTACATAACGGCGCCCCAGCTCATCCTCGAGTTCCACATCGATGAAGCCACGGTATCCGGCCCCGTCGTCGTCGCGCAGCTCCGGTACCAGCCAGTTCATCCGCTCGGCGCTGTACAGACGCAGTTCGGGCGATCCCACTTCGAAAGTCTGTGCCGAGCCCGGCTCGCCGCTCTTATAGGCAGTCAACTTCATGCCGGCATGGAAGCCCTTGCCGACCACGGCGACGAGATCGTTCCGACCCGCCTGGGCAACGCGCACCACGGCCGGCGTCAGGTGGGAAATGGATAGCTCGTCGACGAAGACGAAGCCACCCAGCACCGTGTCGCTCAATCCACCATCGTTGGTCACGGTGACGGTGGCCGGGCCCGGATAGTTGGGCACTGTCTTGGCATAGAGGGCGACGATGCCGGTCTGTGCATCCAGCTCACGCTTCTCGATCACGAGCGGTTCGCCACCTACCAGCAGGCGTGGTGCGTCCCCGAAATCGACACCGCGCACGATCAGCTCGGTACCGCCGCGAACGTCGCCGGCATTCACACAGGCGCCGCGCTCGGCGCTTTCCCGCGTGCAAATGCTGAGAATGTCCGGATAGCGGGCATCGGCGGAGGCCGTGTTGAAATTGAATACGTAGTCGGCCTGCAACGGCTGGCCGGTAACCGGGGTCAGCCCCTGCTTGATGCGGACGTAGTAGCGCTGACGCGGCAGGAGGCTCTGTCCTTCCTTACGGGTCAACTGGATGCGCCGCTTGGTGGTATCGGCACCACGGGCGGCGAAAGCAAGGTCGAATTGCGCAGTGATGTCGCGACCGATCTGGGCATCGCCCTCGAGCACCTGGACGTAATCGCCCAGTACCGTGTGTTCCGGCAGGACAGCGGAAAGCTCGATGAGAATCGCCGGCAACTGGGTACTGACGTCGTTTTCACCCAACTGGGGGGCGTGCTGCAGGATGGTCAAGGACGGCAGGTCGATACGACCGATACCTCCCTTGCCTGCGGCGACCTGGATCGCGCCACGGGCCAGCGTCACGCCACGCACGGCGAAATCGTCGGCAGTCGCTTTGCGCTTCACCATCACCGGCACGGTGGCGTCCAGCCCGCTCTCGCCGACACGGGCCAAGTCGATAATTTGCACCAGGCTCTGACTCGGCTTGTCTTCCTGATCGGACAGAAGCTGGGTGACATAGGCCAGGTTGCCGGAAACATGAACATCGTACAGACCGTCCGGCGCCAGGTCCGGACGGTTCGGCTCGATCTCCACCACCTGGACCACGCGGGGCTGGTCCGGCTCACTGATATCGATACGCGACAGACGCGCACTGTCGCCGGCGCCGGCCATGTCGGTGACGTATAGCTGGTTGCCGACCAGATGCAGGCGGTTGGCGATACCCAGGGTATCGACGCGCGCGACGATGGGCATGGCGGGCGTACTGAGGTCGGCAACCACCACGCCCTCTTCGGAGGCGGCGATGTAGGCGTAATGTCCTACGACCTTCACATCGCGGCTGAAGCCGTTGGGCTTGATATAGCCGACGTGATAAGGCGCTCTCATGTTACTGATGTCGATGACTTGCACGCCACCGTTGCCGTTGGCCACCAGCGCCAAGTTGCCGCTGCGGGTCAGGCCGTAGACGTCCGGGTATGGCATATCCACGCGGCCCATCAGCAGATACGGCAGGCCGAACTGGCCATCGCCGTTCTTCTGGCCGAACAGCAGCAGCTCGCCGGCGTCATTGTCCAGATAGAGAGCACCCGTGCCTTCGCTCGGGCGATCGCCGCCGACCCAGTCCTTGCGAATCTCCGCCGTCATCTGGCTGATGAACTGGCAGGTCACCGAACCGGTCTCGCAAGCCCCGCCCGCGACTCCGGACTTACTGGCCAGGACGATGTTTTCGTCGGTCATCAGCTCCCCGATGCTGCCGCTGAACATTTCGGCGGCACCGTTGAGCAACGGGGAGTAATTGAAGAAGTCGCCACTCTGATTGCTCTGCGCCTCGTTATCGGCATCGAGAATGAAGATGCCAGTACGAGCCGGGGGCAATGTCGTAGCCAACTGCCCCTTGGTCAGCAGGTCGAGCCTCTGCTCGATGCGCAACGGATCGACGCTGGACCAGGCAGCCAGCATGGCACCGCTGCGCGCCAGACCTCGGTATTGATCGACGGCGGTGTAATGAACCTGCTTGGCGGACGCCTGGGCGCCGGGAGCCGGGAGGATGTAGCGCCGCTCGCTGAGCGGCCAGCCTATCTCGTGGTAGGTGTCTTTCTTGACGGTGTGGTTCGGCGTGATGACCTCGGTCAGCACATGCACACGCTCGTTGCGCAGACCGGTCCGGCGCAATACCTTGCCGTCGCTGAAGTCGGCCCAATAGACGAAGTAATGCTTGTCCGGCTGGCTTACCGGGGTGGTATCACCGGCGGCGCGTTCGTCGTTGCGGAACAGCTCCAGCTTGTAGGCATCGTCTCCGGCTACCACCCAGGCACCGCTGGCGTCCTGGTATTCGCGTTGCCAGGTCATGTAGACATGCTGGATCGCGCCGCCCATGTCCTCGATGGAGGTCACCGCCCGCAGACTCTCGCCCATGGTCAGCACATCGCGGTCGATCGGTGCCAGTACGCTCAGGCGCGGCACCACGGTGTCTTCCAGACGACCGATGCGGATCACCTGAGACTCGCCGGCCTGTCCGAGTACGTCATAAGCAATGGCCTGGACGGTAAAGCCCTGGACGCCGGACGGCGCGGCAAGCTGCGCTCGGTAAACATGATCCTGGGCATGGCTGCCGGTTTGCTGACCGTAGCTCTGCTCCGTGGTGTAGGCGGGAATGCCGTTCACATAGAAGGTGACATGGTCTATGCCCTCGGGGCCCAGATCGTCGAAGGCCTCGACGAAGACCTCGACATCCTCGCCATCGATCACCACGCTGTTGTCGTTGTCCGGCTTGACGATGCGAGCCTGGGGCGCCTGGTCCGCCTCGATCTTCAACGCACCGGGCAGGTCCACCATGGGCGACTCGTAGCCATCCAGGTCGCGGGCCTTTGCCCGCAGACGCAATACCTGGCCCACCCGGCCGTTCGGTACCTTGAAGTGGAACTGGTACGGCGCGGCGGAATCCTCGCCCAACGGCTGGTAGACCGGCGTGGCATCCGCCGCACCGATGGAATAGAAGAGCGAAGCACTGTCCACGCCCACTTCCGGATCGCTGGCCTGGACCTGGATAACGATGCCGCGGCCTTCGGTCAGCGAGCTGACATCGCCCATGGCGAAACCGCGGGCGTCCAGCAGCTTGATGGCGTTCACTTCCGGAAGCTGGTTCTTGCGCAACGTCACCGGAATGTTCTGCACGGTTTCGTTACCCGCACCATCCCTTGCGGTAATACGCAGTTGCATGGATAAGGCGTCAGGCAACGCATCGGTCCGTCCCAGATAATCGGCGATGCTACCCAGCGGCAGGCTGCCGAAGAACGGAGCGGTGATCATCAACCGGTCGGCGACACGCTCGCCGTCCACGAATTGACCGTCGGCATCGCGATCCACGTAAAGCCCCAGCCCTACCGAGCCAACTCGCACGTTGTCCTCGACTTCGAGCTGATAGGGCAAGGCGCGCTTCTCCGAAGCGCTGGCGCCAGGGCTGACCGGAAGCTTCACCACCAGTTGCGGCGGTTGCTCGTCCTTGAAGGTATGCACCCGCACCGGGCGCGGGGTAGTAACGCTACGCGCCTGCCCGTTGGCACGGCGCTCCAGCGTGCTGGCGGTCAGCAGCAGATCGGTGCCGGCCTGGCCATAGGGAATCTCGACGAGAAATTCATAGGGGAAGACCAGGTCGGTGAAGCTGCGATCTCCGCCCTTGAGTCCAGCCACGTTGAGCACTACGCGGTCGATGCCGACATCGTCCACCGCGTTGACCTGCACCAGCATCAACTGGCCTTCGATGACTTGGCTTCCGTCCTTCGGTGTACCAATGACAACGCTCGGCGCCTGGTCCTGGACGATTTCCACATCCAGACCTTCTTCCGCACGGTGTTTGTCCAAGTCGTTATGGGCAACCCCGTAGGTATCTACCGCCTCTATGCTGAGGTGAACGCGGTTGGCCGCCGGATTGGCGGGGTCGAAGACCGACATCGGAACGGAGAAGTTGTACGGCGCGGTGCGCAGGCGCATTTCGTAGGGCTGCTGGCCATTGCCATACGTGGCCCGGAGATGGACATACTCGATACCGACATCATCGAAAGCCTTGACGTTGACGTACAGCGGGTTGCCTTCAACCACCTTGGCGCCGGCCAACGGCTCCACCACGTCGAGCACGGGGCGCTCATCGACGCGAACCGGATAACTGACGCGGGTCGAGTAGCTGTTGGCGACGTCGTAGGCATCCACTTTGACCCAGACCTCGACGGCACTCACCTGGTCGTGGGTCACGCCAAAGCCGTCAAGGATTTGCTGCAGGCGATCCACATGGAGCACCTGGGTATATTCCGGGGTATCGATGTCGACCGTGGAAACCGGCTTGTAGTCATCGGCCGGAATCCCTTCGATGTTGCGCACCTGGACGAAGTCCTGGATGCGTGCCTGCGCTTCTCCCTTCACCAGCACGCTGTAGGCGCGCGACACGGTGATGCGGTTGACCTTGACGTTATCCAGGGCCTGCACGCCGACGGTGAAGTCGCTGTCTTCAATGGCGCCGAAACCGATGCCCGGTCTGGTGATCGCGGCCTTGGGCGCGATAGTGTCCGCAGCGACGTTGAACTCCCGATGGAACAAGCCCACCGCTCCATCGGAGTCGGTAATCTGCGCGGTCAGCTTGAGCTTCTCGTTGTAACGGATCAGCCCCTGCGGCACCTCCAGCACGAAGGTTCTCTGAAGCGCATAGGGACTTTCCATGCGACCGAAATCGGCCGCTATGTCGGCGTCGTAGTTGGCCGCGAAACTGTCGTGAATGCTGAGGAAGGCGGCTTCGACGACTTTATCGCCCCCCGCAGCCGTATTGCTCGCGGAAGACAGAATCGGCAACGGCACACCGTTGGCGAACACTTTCAAACGATCCGAGGAAAGGAACCGGTCGTCCGCCGCTACCAGGCCAACCCGGATGCGGAAGGTCCCTGCTGCAATGTCCTGCTCCTCGGCTGGCGCTGTAATACGAACTTCCGGTACCACGTTGACCAGCGGATGGATCAGCAGGGTACGCTGCGCAACATGGCCATAGGTATCGACCAGTTCTACCCGGTATTCGGTTGGTTCGGTCTGGTCGAAGAGGATTTCGGTCTTGTCCTCGGCAGACAGCGGTGCAGGCTGCGGGCAGGGTGCCGGGAAGGTCCGCTCGTATACCGTAGCGGCAACGCTGCCATCCCGCTTGAGGCGCTGGACGCGGTAGGCCGCCAGCCCCGCATCATCGCGCAGCCGGGTATCGAGGCGGAATTTCTCGTTGGTACGTACCCAGAACTCGCCATAGTTGATGCGCGCCGGCTCTGTCAGCGCTTTCTTGTAGACCCCATTCACCCAGTAGGTATTGAAACCGGTGATGGCGAGCTCGGGCTTCTCGTTGGCCTGCAGCGGATACACCATGCTGTGCTCGGTGCTGCGGCCGCTCCAGTCCTCGGCAATCAGCGTCAACTCGAGTTCGCCGCTATCGAACGCCTTGGGTACCCGATAGGGAATCTGCCAACTGCGCTGACCGAAGGTCACGCCGAGGTCATGGATCGTACGACTGCGGTTCTCGAGCAGGCGGAGACTTTTCAGGGCGCGGCTATCGTCGTCGAACTCGACCTTCATATCGAGCTGCTGCAGGGGAATGGCCACGCTACCGACTGCCGGAGACAGGATTTTCGCGGTAGGCGCGATCTCATCCAGGCTCAGGGCCTGCTGCAACAGCGGCTGGAGAGCCTGCTCGCCGCGCTCGACCGATAGACGATCAATGGCATGACCGAACAGTGTCACGCTGCCGCTCTGTACATCGGCCGGAATAGGCATGAGCAATGAATAACGCTGGTCGACACCTGGCAGGTTGGCGCTGTTGGCCAGTTGCAGGAATGCGACTTGCTCGCCGGCGCCTACGCCATCCTGCAACAACAAGTTGACTGCATAACGGCCCGGCACACGGGCGCCGTTGGCATTCGGCAGATCGGCCGCCACGCCCTCCTGCAGACTGAACTGGATGCCACGGATGAAACCGGGGATGCCACTGCGAGGACGCAGTACCAGACGTGTAGTGTCGGTATTGAACAGCGTATCGAGCGCCAGCAGTCCATTGGGCGCCTCAATTTCGCGAATCGCGGGACGAACCTGACAGAGGTTGCGCGAATAGGTCTCCATCGTCCAGAAACCGGTCTGGTCGCCAACCTGGAGACTCCTGGGCTGCTGCGATTCCTCTCCTCCATCCAGCAGTAGACGATCGCCTTGTACCTGGACGAACGCCTTGCCATTCAGAAGAAGCCCCCCTTGCCAGCCCTGGGCCTCCGGATAGGCCAGGCTGATACGAGCACGATTGCGCGCGGGTTGGCTCTCCTGGCGAGTCAGCCCCCGAATGTCACGAGCGGTGCCACCCAGCTCGCGCAAGGAGCTGATCACCAACAGATGATCGACCGCATCCTGCGAACTGCCCGAGGAGAAGTCGTCGGTAACCGTCAGGGTTCCGCGCAGCGGCTGGCCACGCTGCTGGCTATCGCTCGGCTGGCCGTCCCGCCATGCCAGCTTCGGTGGCAGGTCACGCTGGATCAGCAGACGTCGGGTCTGCTGGCTTTCGTTGCCGAGCAGGTCCTTGGCCTTGATGACCAACGTCAGCGCGACAGGCTCTTCTTGCGGACGGTAGCGAGCGATGTCCAGCGTGACAGCAGCCCCCTGGGGAATCGCCACATCCGCTGCGCTGAGATTGCTCGCCTGGGCGAGCACTTCGTCGCGGCCCTGATCGTCCAGCAACCGCACCTCGTAGGATGCGACGGCCGTTTCGTCCTGCAGGCTGGCCCGCAGCTCGACGGTCTGACGTTCGAACAACCGCTCCGACGGCGACTGAATCGTGATGCGTGGTCCGGTCTCATCCGCCAGGACCTTGATATTGATCGGTTTGCTACGGGTCTCGTTGACGCCACGATCACGGGCACGCACGACCAGTTGCAACACCTGCCCCGCATAACGACGGCTCAGTTCGGGCGTCAGACGCAACCGGGCATCGAAATCGGCATAGAATCGTTGCCCCGCGATGATCGATCCCAAGGTGCCGGGGTTGGGAATCTTGACGGTCTCGACACGATCCTTGCGGCTGAAAATTTCCCAGGGCAGTTTGTGTTCTTCGCGGGTCTGGGGGTCGATCAACACGGCGTCGATCGCATCGACGTACTGGTTGTCGCCGGCACTGCCCTGCAGATCGAAACTTTTCCCTGGCTCCAGACTGAAGTCCGCAATGGGCTTGTTCATCTGCAGCGTCGGCGCCTCGGTGTCGTCGACGATATCCAGCTCGAACATCGCCTCGGTCACCTGGTTGGCGCTGTCGAAGGCCCGCACACCGATATCGTCCCCGGCGGCGGCCTTGTTCGGCACGCGCAACGAAGCGCTGAGATAACTTCCCTGGTCCTGATTCAATTCGCTGCCGGTAAAAGCGCGCAGGACCGTGGTCTGTCCGCCCTGGCGGAGGAAGAACTCCACACGGGTCAGCTTGCGATCGTCCTGGGCCAGAACCTGAGCATTGAAAGACTCACCCTCGTACAGGCGCGCTCCCGGAGCTGGAGCGCGGACGCTGACCAACGGTGGCTGATCCCGTTCGATGGGGAAGCGCCAGAAGGTGGGCTCGGCTTCGTTTCCGTACTGGTCCGCACCACGCAACTCGACCACCAGCTCGTCACCTTGCTCCGGAACGGTGACGGTAAAGGACTGCTCGTAAGTCGCAACCGCGAGGTTATCGACGCTATACAGCGTCCGAGCGCCTGCCAGGGCACGCAGGGACACCAGCCGGGTGTCGTCCACGCCCCGCACTTTCATGCTGATCGTGTTGCCGGCATAGATCGGCGCCCCCTGTATCGGCGACAGCACCGCCAGGCGCGGACCAAGGACATCGGCCATCACCGGAACATCGAGATTCGCGACATCGCCGCGCTGGCCACCGTCGTCTACCGCGGCCACACGGAGCCTCAAGGTGCGGTTCTGGTTGCCCAGCGCCAAGGGCTTCAGGGGAATGGTCAGGCGGTTGACGGTTTCGGGACCCGGTATCAGACCTGCCTGGGCATCGATGCGTTTTTCCCATAAGGGTGCAGCGCCCCCGTCCTGCCACAAGCTGGCCTCCAGTGCATGGACGGCGATGTCGTCGGTGGCGATGACCTCCACGACCACGTCGTCCTGGCTGTAGACCCGGCTCTGGGTGGGATTGATGGCACGAACCCTGGGCTTGGCATCATCCTGAATGCCAATGAGCGCCTGCAGTTCCGAGGTATTGCCGGTGCCGTCGGTGGCAATGGCCCGAATCGGATAGGTGTCATAACGCACGCCGTCGAGGTGCTTGAACGCTGGCGCCGCAACAACCTTGAGCGCGGAAAACGCCTTGAGCGTCCCTGGAATCGATTGCAGCGTGAGGTTGCCATCCACATTGCTCAGGTGATCCTGCAGATCGCCGGTCAGGACGTACCCCACCCCATCGCGCTTGGCAACGCCATAGAGATCCAGGCGCTCCACGCCAACATTGTCGTAACCGGTGAGTTTCAGGACAAAGGTGCTGTTCTCGACGACCGGAGCCAGATCCTTGCCGGCGTCACTGACGTTTATGCTCGGAGAAGCCAGGTTGAGGACGGGCTGCTCCTCGTCCTTGCCAAGGGTGACATTGACCACTGCACTACGGGCAAGCTGACCGGCACTGTCGGTGGCCTCGGCATGGATCGCCAGCGGCGCTTCCTTCACTACCCCTTGCGGAGTCTGGTACACGACGGCGAACGGCGCCCGCAGGTCCGTCCCTACCAGTTTGCCGTTGACGAAGAAGTCAACCTGGCGCATGCCCAGGTCATCGGTCGCATTGGCCCGGAGTTCGACCGGCTGGCCGGAGACCAGATGCATACCCTCTACCGGATGACTGAGTGAGACCGTGGGTAACTGATCGCCCTTTACCGGCAGCAGTAGCTTCTCGGAAAGGTTGCTCTGCTCGTGCTGATCCACCACCCGAGCACGCAACTCCAGCGTGGTGCCAAGCCATTCGGGCTTGATCGGGAGCTGGAAGGAGTGGGTGGCACTGCGAATCCCGAAGGCGTTGCCATCGTAGTTCTTGACCTGGTGGCGATACGACTGGACTTCTTCGCCATTGACCTGCAGGAAAAGGTCGGTCCCGGCATCCAGTGTGTCGTCGCTGGCTTCAACGGTAACCGTCACGGTCTGGCCGACAGTAGCCAGACTGCCCACCGCAGGCTGCGTGATACGCGTGGTCGGCCGCTGGTTCTGCAGAACACGCAGAAGACGAGCCGGGGCGTCTTTCACGCCGCCATTACGAGAATACACGCGTGCGGACAGCGCCAGGCTGGTCTCCTGCACGGAGATATCGGGAACTGTCAGATCTACCAGCCAAAGCTCGAACAGCTCCTTCCGATTCGGGTCGCTCGGCAAAGGCCGCTGTTCCAGGACGGGGAACATCGTCTCGCCGACCTTGCGGCCATCCATGAAGTATTCGACGCGACTGATGCCGCTCTGATACTCCACGTCAGGCAACACGCCCAGGCTGGCGGCGATGACGGCACGAATCTGGCTGTTTTCAACGACACGCTGAGCATCGACCGGCGTTTCAAACGTAAAGGCCGGGACGGTGGGATTGCTCTTCGCCACGACCCGGACCGTTCGCTCGGGTGAACTCTGGCTGTTGCCTGCGCTATCGAACGCCACGACGCGCAAATGCAGCTCATGCCCTTCCAATTCCTGCTCGATGGGAAGGCTCAGTGCATAGGGCGGCGCTACGCGTCGACCGACCAGGCTGCCATCCAGCCAGAATTCGACGCCTTTCACCGCAACATCGTCGGTGGCATTGGCCGCCAATTCGAGAACAGAACCAACAGCGATGCTGGCTGGTGGCTGGAGATCGACAGAAGGCGCAGCGTCTTCGGCGGCGACCGGTAAGTCGACGCCGATATCCGGATAGCGCTGCAGGTTCAGATGGACCGTCAAGGGGCTCTGGTCGGGAATCTGCGCCCGCGCCAGGAGTTCGTGCCGCTCGTTGCTTTCCAGTACCCCTTCGCTGCCATCCGGCAACCGCATTTCCACGACCAGGCTATCCGCCAGGGGGGCTTCGCTGCCGTCATCGAAGACTGCCAGCAGGGGAGGCAATTTTTGAAATTCATTCAGACGACTCAGCACCAGCGGCTGGCCTGATGCCTGCCCATTGAATTTCAGGGAGGTCAGGCGGCGACTGAAGTCGACTTTCACCGGCAGGCTGATTTCCGCCAGGCCGGGGTAGTTCAAATAAACGAAAACCGCCTCACCGGCGGTTTCCTGCAAGGGATAGACGACACCCTCGGCGCTGACCCAAACCTTCTCAGGACTGGAGGAGCGGTAACTGACGCCTTGCCCCAGCCCCGCCAAAGGCGTAGGCCCGCGAAATTCGAAATCCACCTCGGGAATCAAACGGGCCGATTGCAGCGCGTCACTGAATATCAGGCTGCCGGGACTGACGCTGATGGAGCGGGCCGCTTCGTCGACGCTATCTCCGGTGAAGCGAATATCCGAATAGCTGTTCTGGTTGCCGGATGCGTCCACGGCCGTCGCCTGGACCATGACCAACGCGTTACGTGCAACCTCTTCGGCCGACAAAGAAGGTTCGATGCGCTGGCGCAAGCTGTAGCGGCTTTGCCCATCGACGGAGGGATAGACCCTTACGGCCTCAGGCATACGCAGGAAAGCCCGGCTCTCCGCCTGACTCACGACACCACCTGCGGCACGCAAGTCCGAAGCACGCAGGCCGGTGAAGGCAATACTCAGGTAACTGAGATCGACATCATCCCGAGCATCAAAGCTGGCAACCAGATATTGCTGCCCGTCCTCCATTTCGATAGCCAGCTGCGTCAGTTGCAGATCAGGCAACTGTCGCTCGGAAGCGAAACTTTCGCTGTAGTCCTTCTTGGTACCGTCGACATAGGAGAGGCGAACTGCCGGCTGCAGCATGCCGCTGCCTTCCAGGCGGAAGTTGAAAGAACAACTGGCCACCGAGTCTCCGTCACGCAGGGCATCGGTAGGCAAAAAACGCTGATTGGTAGCAGGAATGGAGACTTCGACGAGATTACGACAATCGGCTATGGCGAGGGTGTAGTCGACCGCATCACCGGAGCTGCCAAGAGGCGCTGCGGCTCGGATATCGAATTCAGCGAACGCGAGTGCGGGAGCCGCCAGCGCGCAGAGCGTGGCAAGCAAGCGTCGAATTCCGGTAAAGCTGCATCCGTGCGGCATGGCGGATGAAAAGTTCCATTTATTTTGTAAATCCAAGACCAGTTCATTGATAGAACCAGCCTTTTCGGTGGCACAATGCTATAGATCGTAATATTTCATTTCAAGGTGGAAAAATTCCGCTACATCGGCGAATAGACAGGAAATGTGATGCGATTCAAAGAAAACCTTTGTGAAGTTCCGCCTATCAGCCTCTGTCTTTGCAGCGGAAACCCGCGCCGATAGTATTGCCACGCCATCACAGGGAAGCGTCTATGGCCTCGACTCCTTTCACACTCACTACTCTCGCGACTGCCCGCTTCAGCCGCTTGGCCATCTTTTCTGTGGTGATCATGGCGATGCTCGGAAGCCTCGGCTGGCAAGCTATGGGTTTTTACCGCCAACTTCAGCAACCCTTCGCCGATAGAACGCCGCCGTCCGCCCCCAGCAAGGCAGAACCGCATATTGCGGAAATGAACAAGGCAATCCTTCAACTCTTTGGCTCTACCGAGTTACAGCCCGGAGACATCAGCGACACCAATCAACCGCTTCCCGAAAGTAATTTGAATCTTTCGGTATCGGCGATTTTTCACAAGACGAAACCCGGGAAAAGCACCGTGATCCTGAAGGATGGGGACAAAGAACTCATCCTCAATCCTGGCGACGAGGCGCGGCCTGGCATTCTGGTCCATCGGATCGACAGCAACCGCATCACCCTGAAGCGGAACGGCAAGCTTGAACAGATCAGCCTCAAGGGATTCGGGGAGATCGAAGGCCTTTCCTCAACCGCCCCTTCTCTTCCGCTGGCCGAAGTGCCTGAGCAAAGCGATCCGTATGCCAGCCAGCCTCTGGAGCCGCCTGTTCCCACACAACCTGCGTCGACCGCTTATCAGCAATTCATCCAGCGCAAACTTGCGCAAAACAAGTAGTTGAGTGATCGAAGTGTCCAACCGAATCTTGCCGTATCTGTTGTTGAGCCTGTGCCTGGTCTCTCCCATTGCGTCAGCCGAGGAAGACCAGCCGACGGGCGCCGTACCTGAGCAGCAGGACGGACAGGTGGATAGCCACGTAAAGATCAACATGCAGGACACCAATATCCGCTCCTTCATCGAGTGGATAGCCAAGGCCACCGGCAAGAACTTCATCATCGACCCGCGAGTGACCGGCAAGGTCACGGTGATCTCCAACGAGGCGATGACGCCCGAAGAGGCCTATCGCGTTTTCCTTTCCGTGCTGCAGGTACATGGCTTTTCAGCTATCGAGGCCGATAGCGCGGTGAAGGTCATTCCCGACGCCAATGCCAAGCAGAGCGGCGTGCCGCTGGTGGATGACGACCGCCTCAACGACGATCAACAGGTGGTCCGGGTGATCCGCTCGGAGCATGTCCCGGCGACACAGCTGGTGAACATCCTGCGCCCCATGGTCCCACAGGTCGGCCATCTGGCTGCCTATCCGGACAGCAACGCCCTGATCATTTCCGACCGAGCTTCGAACATCAATCAGCTGCTCAAGCTGGTCGCGGAAATCGACAAGGCCGGACAATTCGAAATCGACGTGATTCCGCTCAAGTTCGCTAACGCGAAAGAGCTTTCCGGCATGCTCGGCAACCTCACCCCACAAGGCGGGGGACAGGAAGGCGCGACCAAGGTCAGCATCTCCGTCGATGAGCGAACCAACAGCGTCCTGATTTCGGGAGACCCCAGCAAACGCCAGCAACTGCGCGACGTTCTCACCAGCCTGGACAAGCCCGGCAACCTGATTCGCGATACACGCGTCCTGTATTTGCATTATCTGAAGGCATCGGAAGTTGCCCAGGTCCTGCAAAACGTCGCATCCAGTATCCAGAAGCAAGACAAGGACGTCGGCGTGAGCAGCGCCGAGATATCCATCCAGGCCAGCGACACCACCAATGCCCTGGTCATCAGCGCCCCGCCGGCCATCATGACCACAATCGAAGGGGTAGTGGAGCGTCTCGATATCAGGCGCGCACAAGTACTGGTAGAGGCCGTCATTGTCGAAGTTTCCACCAACAAGGTGAACGAGCTCGGTGTTCAGTGGAAAACATCCGATGGAGCGGTAGGTGGAGACGGGTTGTTCGGCGGCTTCAAATCATCTTTGAAGGGCAACGCCATTGATAGTTTTCCTGGCAAGGATATGGCCCTGGATGCGGGCTTGAGCATGGGCTTCTACAACAATGGATCACTGCGCGCGCTGATCCGGATGCTGTCCACCGACGACTCGATGAACATCCTGTCCACCCCCAACTTGGTTACTCTGGACAACGAAGAAGGAAAGATCGTCGTCGGCCAGAACGTTCCCTTCGTCACCGGCAGTTCGACCAGCGCATCCAATCCTTCCACCAATCCATTCCAAACCATCGAGCGGCAGGACGTCGGTATCACGCTCAAGATAAAGCCCCAGATCAACGAGGGCGACTCGGTCACGCTCAACGTCTACCAAGAGATATCCAGCGTCACCAGTGACACCAGTGCCGCCGATATCGTGACCAACAAGCGCTCGATCGAAACGCGGGTACTCATCAAGGACAACATGACCCTGGTTCTCGGAGGGCTGATTTCCGATGAAGTGCGTGACTCCGGTGATCGGGTTCCTTTCCTCTCGAAAATCCCGATCATCGGCAAGCTGTTTCGCAGCGATAGAAAGGAAGTCAGCAAAAAGAACCTGATGGTTTTCATCAAGCCGACCATCATCAATGACTTCGAGCACGCGGACCAACTGACCGAAGGCAAGTACAACTTCATCCGTGACAGGCAGTTGCGCTATGCCGAACAGGATGTACCCGCTGGAACACCTACACTGCCGGATCGCCTGAACAGCGCGAAAAAGGAACTCGAAATACGGAATACGGTTCCGCTGAATTGATTTCGGCGCCAGTCAGTTCGGCAACCGCTACGCCAAGCGCCCTCCGGTTGATCGACAAGGAACGCTGCTCAACCTAGAAAGGCGTGGCGGCAGCCAACCCAAAGCGGATTTCGAAAAACAAAAAAGGCTTACGATTTCTCGTAAGCCTTTTCAATTTGATGGTGCCGGCACCAGGAGTCGAACCCGGGACCTACTGATTACAAGTCAGTTGCTCTACCAGCTGAGCTATACCGGCACTGGAGGGCGGCCATTATAGCGTTTGGTTCGGAACTGTAAACCGGCTCGAGAGATTCGGAAGCGTGTGGTCGTTCGGACTTTTACGCTGAGGCGCCAGCTCCCCGATCAAGCCTCGGCGGCTTCCGCCTGCAGGCTGGTTCCGGTCACCTCTCCCAGTGGCACGTACAGGCGTTGGAACACGGCATCCACGGCTGCCCGTGCCTGCGGTGCGATGTAGCCGCTCTCCAGTGCCAGTACCTGATAGATGCCACGCCGCAGCATCTCCTCGCTGAGGTCGGCCGACGGGCCGCGGGTGGTGCAGAGGAAGCGTACCCAGGAAGTCATGATGATCCAGCCGTTCAGGGTCAGGGCTTCGATCTGCGCGGGGGTCATCAGCAGGATACCGGCGTCGACGAAGCCCTGGTAGATCGCCTGGGCATTGGTCAGGCAGCGCTGGGCGAACAAGCGGTAGCGCTCGGCCAGTTCGTCGTCGGATTCGAGCAGATGCTCCAGATCGCGGTGGAGAAAGCGGTAGTGCCACATCGCGGCGAGCAGCGCTTCCAGATAGAAGGTCTTGTCGTCCACCGTCAGGGCGCGTCCTTTGGGCAGACGCAGGAAGCGGTCGACCTGGGTTTCGTACTGGGCGAACAGCTCGGCGATGATCGCCTGCTTGTTGCGGAAGTGGTAGTAGAGGTTGCCCGGCGAGATCTCCAGGTGCGCGGCGATGTGGTTGGTGGTCACGCTGCGCTCGCCCTGGGCATTGAACAGCTCCAGGCTGGCCTGGACGATGCGTTCGCGGGTCTTGGGTCTTGGCGCCATGGGTCTCTTTATCTGCTGCCTGATGATGGTTCGGCCTTGCGACGTCGCCAAAGGTACACCGCTCGCCGCCGGGAAACACGCCTGTGTTACCCCACGCCGCAACCGATGATGCCTGGCTAGCTTTTCGTTGGGCTGCGCTGGGTGACGGATGGACGCATGCTATTTGACAGTCTAGAGCAATTACTCTAAAACACTGTCACCTTTTCCCGGAACGCCGCCAGCCGCGGCTTCCAGTGCCGGATCGTCGAGGAGCTCCGCCATGGTCGCCGACATCGCGCAATTCAAGACCCTGCAACAGAACCAGCAGCAGATCGCCCGGCTGGACGAATTGTTCGCCCGCCAACGCGAAGCCTTCCGCGCCGCTCCCATGCCATCCGCGGAACAGCGCATCCAGTGGCTGAAGGCACTGCGTGATCTGCTGTTCAACGAGCAGGATGCGCTGATCCGGGCGATTTCCGAGGACTTCGGCAATCGCTCCGCCGACGAGACTCTGTTGGCGGAGATCATGCCCAGCCTGCACAACATCCATTACGCGACCAAACGCGTGAAGAAGTGGATGAAGCCCTCGCGCCGCTCGGTCGGCCTGGCTTTCCAACCGGCTTCGGCCAAGGTGGTGTACCAGCCGCTCGGGGTCGTGGGAGTGATCGTGCCGTGGAATTACCCGCTGTACCTGGCCATCGGCCCGCTGGTGGCGGCCCTCGCCGCCGGCAACCGGGTGATGATCAAGATGAGCGAGTCCACGCCCGTCACCTCGCAACTGGTCAAGGACCTGCTCGCTCGGGTCTTCCCGGACGATCTGGTCGCCGTGGTCCTCGGCGAGGCGGAAGTGGGCATGGCCTTTTCCAAGCTGCCGTTCGATCACCTGCTGTTCACCGGCGCCACCAGCATCGGCAAGCATGTGATGCGCGCAGCCGCGGAAAACCTTACCCCGGTGACCCTGGAGCTCGGCGGCAAGTCGCCGGCCATCGTTTCCGACGACGTGCCCCTGGCCCACGCGGCGGAGCGCATCGCCTTCGGCAAAACCCTCAATGCCGGCCAGACCTGCGTGGCGCCGGATTACGTGCTGGTGCCGCGGGATCGGATCGAAGCCTTCGTCCAGGCCTACCGGGAAGCAGTTCAGGGCTTCTTCCCCCGACTTGAGGACAACCCGGACTACACGGCCATCATCAACGAGCGCCAGCTCAGCCGCCTCAATGGCTACCTGGCGGATGCCGTGAGTAAAGGCGCCGAGCTGGTGCCACTGTTCCCGGGGGCCCAGGGCCGGCGCCTGCCGCACACGCTGCTGCTGAACGTGACGGATGAAATGAAGGTGATGCAGGACGAAATCTTCGGGCCCCTGCTGCCGATCGTGCCCTATGACCGCCTCGACCAGGCCTTCGCCTATATCAACCAGCGGCCGCGGCCGTTGGCCCTCTATTACTTTGGCTATGACAGGGCCGAGCAGCAGCGCGTGTTGCACGAGACACACTCTGGCGGCGTCTGCCTGAACGATTGCCTGCTGCACGTCGCCCAGGACGACCTGCCGTTCGGTGGCATAGGCCATTCCGGCATGGGCCATTACCACGGCTACGAAGGGTTCCTGACCTTCAGCAAGGCCAAGGGCGTGTTCGTCAAACAGCGGCTCAACGCAGCGAAGATGATCTACCCGCCCTACGGCAAGGCGATCCAGAAGCTCGTCTACAAACTGTTCGTGCGCTAACGGCAGTCCCTCTTTCGCAGTACCGGTGAATACAACAATGACAGACACCACCCTCGATACCGACGGCCTCTCACGCCGTCGCTTGCTTAAGGTCGGCCTGTTCGGCTCGGCCTTCCTGGCCACCGCCGGGCTCACCGCCACGCTCAGCGGCTGCTCGGCGAGCACGCCGGCCAGCGGTTACGCCATCCTCCGCGAATCCGACCTGCCGTTTCTCCGCGCCCTCATTCCAGTGATGCTGGAAGGCGCGGTGCCGGCGGAACGCATGCCCCAGGCCATCGATGGCACCTTGCAGAGCCTGGACTACAGCCTCGACCGGCTCTCCCCCGAGATGCTCAAGCTCACCGTGCAGTTGTTCGATGTGCTCGCCCTGCCGATCACACGCGGCCCGCTGACCGGCGTCTGGGGCCGCTGGGAAAACGCCTCCGCGCAGGATGTGCGCAATTTCCTCGACCGTTGGCAGAACAGCGTCATCGGGCTTCTGAAGATGGGGCATGCCTCGCTGCTGCAACTGGTCATGATGGCCTGGTACAGCCGCCCTGAATCCTGGGCGCACTGCGGCTATCCCGGCCCGCCGACGGTCTGACGCTTCGCGTTCCGCACGACTATTACAAGAAGAGATACGCCTGAGATGCCCGTACCCGATCTGTTCGCCGAAGGCCTCGCCCGCGGCTGGAAAACTCATGACGGCTCCCGCCTGGAGCAGGACCTGACCCTCGAAGCCGATGTCGCCATCGTCGGCAGCGGCGCGGGCGGCGGCACCACGGCGGAAATCCTCAGCGCCGCCGGGTTCAAGGTCCTGCTGATCGAGGAGGGGCCGCTGAAGACCAGCGGCGACTTCAAGATGCAGGAAGCCGAAGCCTACGGCTCGCTGTACCAGGAAGGCATCGGCCGGATGAGCAAGGACGGCGCCATCACCATCCTCCAAGGCCGCGCCGTCGGCGGTACCACGCTGGTCAACTGGACTTCTAGCTTCCGCACCCCGGAGCCGACCCTGGAGCACTGGGCCAGGGAGCACGACGTGAAAGGCCACAGCCCTGCGGACATGGCGCCGTGGTTCGAACGCATGGAACAGCGCCTGGGCGTCACGCCCTGGGCGATCCCGCCGAATGCCAACAACGACGTGCTGCGCGCCGGTTGCGAGCAGCTCGGTTACCACTGGAAAGTCATCCCACGTAACGTACGCGGCTGCTGGAACCTCGGCTACTGCGGCATGGGCTGCCCGACCAACGCCAAGCAATCCATGCTGGTCACCACCATTCCGGCGACGCTGGACAAGGGCGGTGAGCTGCTTTACCTGGCGCGGGCCGAACGCCTGCTGCTGGAGGGCGACCGGGTGACTGGCATCGAATGCCTGGGCATGGACCCACGCTGCGTGGCACCGAACGGTCGCAAGGTGCTGGTCCGCGCCCGGCACTACGTGCTCGCTGGTGGCGGCATCAACACACCGGCGCTGCTGCTGCGCTCCGGCGCGCCGGACCCACATGAGCGCACTGGCAAGCGTACCTTCCTTCATCTGGTGAATTTCTCCGCCGCGCAGTTCGACCAGGTGATCAATCCCTTCTACGGCGCACCGCAATCGATCTATTCGGACCATTTCCAGTGGCTGGACGGCACCACCGGCGCGATGAGCTACAAGCTGGAGGTGCCGCCGTTGCAACCGGCCCTCACCGCCACCCTGCTCGGCCGCTTCGGCACTGACAATGCGTTGCGCATGGAACAGTTGCCGCACACCAACGTGATGCTCGCCCTGCTGCGCGACGGTTTCCATCCGGAGAGCGCGGAGGGCACGGTTGAGCTACGGGGCGATGGCAGCCCGGTGCTCGACTACCGGATGACCGACTACACCTGGGACGGCGTGCGCCGTGCCTTTCACAGCATGGCCGAGATCCAGTTCGCCGCAGGCGCCAAGGCCGTGTTGCCGCTGCATGCCGACGCCGACTACGTGAAAACACCACAGGCCGCCCGCGAACTGATCGACGGCCTCAGCCTGGAGCTGTACCGCACCCGCCTGGGCAGCGCCCATGTGATGGGCGGCTGTGCCATGGGCGAAGACCCGAAGAAGGCGGTCGCCGACAGCCTGGGGCGCCATCACCAGCTGGAAAACCTGTCGATCCATGACGGCTCGCTGTTCCCCACCAGCATCGGCGCCAACCCGCAGTTGTCCATTTACGGTCTGACTGCGCAATTGTCGAGCCTGCTGGCCGAGCGCCTGGGCAAAGCCTGAAACCGGACGGTGGCCCAGGAACGATCGCCCGCCGAACTTGAAGCCCGGCGTCCTGAGCCGCTACCATCCGAGTCCCCAACGGACCCCGCCAGGACGTCGCGATGAATCGAGTGTTGTACCCGGGCACTTTCGACCCCATCACCAAGGGACATGGCGACCTGGTCGAACGTGCCTCGCGCCTGTTCGACCACGTGATCATCGCGGTCGCCGCCAGCCCGAAGAAGAATCCGCTGTTCTCCCTGGAACAGCGTGTGGAGCTGGCGCGCGAAGTGACCAAGCACCTGCCCAACGTCGAGGTCATGGGCTTCGCCACCCTGTTGGCGCAGTTCGCCCGTGAGCAGAAGGCCAATGTGCTGCTGCGTGGCCTGCGCGCGGTGTCCGACTTCGAGTACGAATTCCAGTTGGCCAACATGAACCGCCAACTGGCCCCGGAAGTGGAAAGTCTGTTCCTGACCCCGTCGGAGAAGTATTCCTTCATCTCCTCCACCCTGGTGCGCGAAATCGCCGCGCTGGGCGGAGACATCAGCAACTTCGTCCATCCCGCCGTGGCCGATGCGCTGACGGAGCGCTTCAAGCGCTGAATGCAGTTCGGCGCCCCGGCGTGCACGACGGGCGCCGATGCGGCACAATTCGCCGCGTCCCAACCGTGCCGTACCCGCCGACCCCGGCAGGAGTTTGTTTCATGTCCCTGAAAATCACCGACGACTGCATCAACTGCGACGTCTGCGAGCCTGAATGCCCGAATGGTGCGATTTCCCAAGGCGAGGAGATCTACGTGATCGACCCGAACCTGTGCACCGAGTGCGTCGGCCACTATGACGAGCCGCAATGCCAGCAGGTCTGCCCGGTGGATTGCATCCCGCTCGACCCTGATCATGTGGAAAGCAAGGACGAGCTGATGCAGAAGTACCTGATCATCACCGGCAAGGTCTGATCCGCACCGGCCCGCTTGCATCTTGCGCGACCGCTGCCGGCTGGCATCAGTCCAGGCGGATCAGCGGCCGATCGTCATCTGGCGCCAACTGGCGCACCGCCCGGAACATCTCGTTGCCCTCGCCCAGCCCGAGCAGCAGCACGTTGCGCAGACTCTGGGTGATGCGGCTGGCATAGCCCAGGTCGTTCATCAGCGAACTGGCCAGCAGACCGTCGAGGCGCTTGTCACGCACATCGGCGAATAACCGGTGGCGAAAAGTCGCGTCGAACTGGGCGGCTTTCTCATCCAGTTCCCGCAGGCGCTCAGCCCAGGCTTCCTCGGGCAGTTCCAGGCGTCCCAGTTCACGTACCTGGCGCAGCACGCCCAGCAGGTGGCGGCGCAACTCTACGTAATCGTCCCGCACCGCCGAATCGCCCTGGTGCAGGAAGCGGCCGAGGTTTTTTTGCAGGTGCTTGGCATCCTTGACCGCATCCACCAGTTGCAGCGCCACCAGTTGGCAATGCACCCAGAATTCCTGGTGCGGCGTATCCAGATCGGCTTCGAGCCGGCTCATGAAGCTCAGCAGGTCGGCGTAGACGCCCTTGATATGGCGCTGATAGAGCTGTTCGGCATCCAGTTCGTGGGGGCCGGGTTGACCGCGCATACGAGCCTCGTCGAGCGGCCCGCTCAACTGATCGACCGGCAGGTAGAGCGCATGGCAGATCACTTCCAGGCTCAAACGGCCGAGGTGCTGCAACTCGAGCACCACCGCGTGGGCGGCGGCATCCGCCGAGGCCAGGGCCGCATCGTCCAGATAACGGCTGTGGGTGACTGCCGGCTCGGTATCCGGATGCGTCAGCTCGGTGATCAGCACATGGGGTTCCACCGGCTCCGGCAACAGGCGCTCCAGCAGGCCGGCCAGGCGGGTTTGCCAGGGCCAGAACAGGAGGACGCCGATGGAATTGAACAGGGTATGGAACAGCGCCAACTGGATCAGCGCGTTATCGCCCAGCCCAACCTGCCGGCCGAGCCAATGCACCAAGGCGCCCAATGGAACCAGCAGGGCGAGCGCGATCAGTGCGGTGACCAGATTGAACAACACATGCGCCAGGGCCAGCCGCTGACCGGCGCGTCCGCCGCGCAGCGAGCCGATCACCGCAGTCACCGTGCTGCCGACATTGGAGCCGATGGCGATCGCCAGCCCTTGGTCCAGCATCAGTTGCCCACTGCTCAGCGCGGCCAGGGTCAGCATCAGGCTCGCATGGCTGGACTGCAGCACCACCGTCACCAGCACGCCGATGCCGACGAAGGTCAACTGGCCGAGGAATCCAGGTAGCGCATAGTGCAGCGGATCGAAGCCGCCCCCGACCGCGGCGAAGCCGGTTTTCATCTGGTCGATGCCGAGGAACAGGAAGGCGATGCCCAGCAGCAGGCGGCCCACGGCCCGGCTGCGCTCGCCGTTGAACCCGGCCAGCACGCCGAATACCAACAACGGCAGGGCCAGCGGCCCCAGGCTGAGGTTTTGTCCGGCCAGTGCCAACAGCCAGATACCGCTGGTCGTGCCCAGGTTGGCGCCGAAGATGATGGCGATGCCGGCAGCTAGCTTGATCAGGCCGCTGCTGATGAAGGCGATGGTGAGCAGGGAAACCAGCGAACTGGACTGGGTCAGCATGGTGGCGCTGACGCCGAACATCAGGCTCTTGAATGGCGTCGCCGTGCTGCGGGCGAGAAGGCTTTCGAGCTTGCCGCCGGCCAGGTCGCGCAACGCCTCTTCCAGGCATTGCATACCGAACAGGAAAAGCGCCAACCCGGCACTGAGCTGGAGCCAACCGGCACTGAGCCAGAAGGAGAACGCCAGCAGCGCGCCGAGACAGCAGCCGAGAAAAAGCCGCAGCCCCGGTTGGAGGCTGCGGCCCGGATCAGGCATTCAGCCGATCAGTTCTGCTTGTAGCCGCTCATGGTGCAGCCCAGGCAGCGCACGAACGCTTCCTTGCCCGGCTCGACCACCAGCGATTTGCCGGCTTCGCCGACGTTACCGCCCAGGGCGGTGAACGGCAGGCTGACGAGGAAGGCGGCGGCACCGATAACGGTAGCGCCGATCAGCAGCGGACGGGCGATCAACAGGTCGCCCATCATCGCGTAGCCCTTGGGCGCTTCGACGGTGTAGGTTGGGTCGCCGCTGGTGTTTTCCTGCTGCACCACCTCGTTCGCTTGGGCGGGCAAGGTCAGCAGGCCGGTGGTCAGCGCCAGGACAGCAGCGGTGGTACGAAACAGGTTCATGGGAAGCGATCCTTCATGTGTTCGGGTCGATGCGGCTAACTATAACAGCGCTTTGCCAGTTGTCAGCGTGACGGGCATCAATCGCCGTGGAACGCATTTTCAGGTTTTTTTGGCTCGTATGGCTGAAAGAAGGCCAGCAAAGCTCGCAGATCGGCCTGCTCGTCGCCGGTCGGCCAGAAGGGCGCGCCGATGACGAGGCGCCGGTTGCGATAATCCAGCGCCCCCGGAACGATCGGCACGCCAGCACCCCGGGCGATATGGTAGAAGCCCATCTTCCAGCGCTCGACCCGCCGCCGTGTGCCCTCCGGCGACAGCACCAGCATGAACTCGCGCTGCTGCTCGAAGCTTTTCACCGCCTGCTCGACCACGTTCAGGCGCAGGTGACGCTGGATCGGAATGCCACCCCAGCGGCGCATCAACCCACCGAATGGCCAGCGGAAGATGCTGTGCTTGCCGAACCAGCGCGCATTCAGGCGCAGTACGAACTTGGCCGCGATGAACAGGACGAAATCCCAGTTGGACGTGTGGTGCGCGCCGATGACCACGAACTTGTCGAGCGCTGGCAGCTCGCCTTCGATGCGCCAACCGCCCATGAGTCTGAACATGGCGCGACCAACCGCTTCGGCGAAGCGGTTGCGCGGCAGATAGTTACCGGACATCTGAACCTCGGTAGCGCATGTCTCTTGTTGTTGTCGTTATCACGGGCGCGTTGCAGGCCGAGCCTCAGCGCTGGCAGCGGCCGCAGTAAACACTCGCCCTCTGCCCGAGGCGGATTTCCTTCAGAGTCGAGCCGCAGGTCTTGCAGAATTCACCGCCCCGTCCGTACACGAACAGCTCCTGCTGGAAGTAGCCGGGCTGGCCGTCGCCGCCAACGAAGTCGCGCAGCGTGGTACCGCCGCGCTCGATGGCGTGGGCGAGAATCCGCTTGATCTCCACTGCCAACGCGACATAGCGCGCCCGCGAGATCGAGCCGGCGGCGCGGCGCGGGTCGATGCCGGCGGCGAACAGCGCCTCGCTGGCGTAGATGTTGCCCACCCCGACCACCACGGCGTTGTCCATGATGAACGGCTTGACCGCCATGCTGCGTCCCCGCGAAAGCTGGTACAGGCGCTCGCCGTCGAAGGCATCGGTCAGCGGTTCAGGCCCCAGGCTGCGCAACAGTTCATGGTTGAGCGGGTCCTGGCTCCAGAGCAGGGCTCCAAACCGGCGCGGGTCGGTGTAGCGCAGCGCCATTCCCGACTCCAGCTCGATATCCACATGCTCGTGCTTGGCAGCCGGCAGGCCGCATTCCACCAGGCGCAGACTGCCGGACATACCGAGATGGCCGATCAACGTGCCCGCTTCCGCCTTGAGCAGCAAGTACTTGGCGCGCCGCTCCACGCTCTCGATGCGCTGGCCGGACAGGCGCACGTCCAGGTCTTCCGGAATCGGCCAGCGCAGCCGCCGTTCGCGTACGACGACACGGCTGACGCGCTGCCCCTCCAGATAAGGAGCGATACCGCGGCGGGTGGTTTCGACTTCGGGTAATTCAGGCATACGAGGCAGACACGGGGTGAAGAACAGGGCGGCAGGCTAGCACGACGAAACGCAGCCGTCGCTCAGCAGGCGCCCAGTTCGCGGATGCTTTCCTTGAGGTTCTCGAAGTCGTACTCGGACAGGCCGACGTACTCCAGCACCAGTTGCTCGATGCTGTTCCACTCGTGGTCGTCCGGCTGGTTGCCCAGGACTTCGTAGCTTGCACAGATGTGCTCGGCCATCTTGAGGATCGCCAGCAGCGTCTTGAGCTGTGCATCGCGGCTGGATTCGTCGCTGAAGATCGCCAGGGCATTGTGGTGATTGGCAATGGCCTCGCACAGGTGCAGCGGCAGGTTCCACGACTTGGCGGTGAAATAGCCGACCACCGCGTGGTTGGTGTTGAGCAACTGGTTCTCGGTGTCCACCACGCGCCGCTCGCCGTTGGCGCGGGCGTAGGCTTCCTCCAGCACGGTCATGTAATCGGGGAAACGCTTGAGCATCAGCGGGATGCCGCAGTTGTGGAACAGGCCGAGGGCATAGGCCTCGTCGGCCGCCTGGTAGCCGATGCGCTTGGCCAGGCTGAGGCAGGCCATGGCCACGTCCTGAGCGCTGTCCCAAAAGCGGTTGAGGGTGACGATGGTTTCGTCGGTCATCTCGCCCTTGATCGACTGGGCGTTGATCAGGTTGATCACCGTGTCGCAGCCGAGCAGATTGACCGCCTGCTGGATCGAAGCGATGCGGTTGGACAGGCCGAAGAACGGAGAATTGACGATCTTCAGCAAGGCGCCGGAGAGCCCCGGGTCCTGCCCGATCAGGCGGGCAATGCTCTTCAGGTCGGGATTGGGCATGACCTGCTCCATCTGCAGGTCGACCATGATCTGCGGTTGCGGCGGCACGCTGATGCCCTGCAATACCTGGCGGATCTGTTCGGCGGAAAGTTCGTGGGCCATGTGCGGAAACTCGGCGGAAGACTGCTCGTTCTACTTCGACCGCCTTCGAGGGGGCGGGCATCTACCCGATGCGGATCGGGACGCGGCACTTTGCCACGAACCCAAAACGGAACTTTGCGGGTGAACCGGGTCGGAATTCAAGTGGGTCGCCCTGCTTTGGCGACCGGCAACCAGCCCTTTCATCCGATCGAAGGAGGTAACCGATGGCAACGTCCCTCAGCGGTAAACGGGTGGCCCTTCTGGTCACCGACGGTTTCGAACAGGCCGAGCTGACCGGCCCCAAGGAAGCCCTGGAAAAGGCCGGGGCGAAGACCGAGATTCTCTCCTCCCACGCCGGCCAGGTGACCGGTTGGAACCACACCACGCCGGCCGACAGATTCCCCGTCGACAAGACCTTCGAAGTGGCCCGGATCGACGATTACGATGCCATCGTCCTGCCGGGCGGGGTGGTCAACGCCGACACCATCCGCACCGACGAACTGGCCGTGGAGCTGGTCAAGGACGCCGCCCGCGCCGACAAGCCGATCGCCGTCATTTGCCATGGCGCCTGGCTGCTCGCCTCCGCCGACCTGGTCGACGGCAAGACCATGACCAGTTGGCCCTCGTTGCAGGACGATCTGCGCAACGCCGGCGCCACCTGGGTCGATAAGGAAGTGGTGGTGGACGGCAAGTTGATCAGCAGCCGCAAGCCGGACGACATCCCGGTCTTCAGCCAGAAGCTGATCGAGGCCCTCGCCGCCTGACCGTTCGCCGGGGCGCCGCGCCCGCGACCCGCCCCGGCCGACAGGGTATACTTCCGCTCTTTTTTCCCGGAGCGCCCCATGTCCCTGCTCAGCCTGCGCCTGAAAGCCAATGCCGACCGCCGTCTGCGCGCCGGCCACCTGTGGGTCTACAGCAACGAGGTGGACGTCGTCGCCACTCCGCTGAACGCCTTCGCCGCCGGCGACCAGGCCGTGCTCGAGGCCAGCAACGGCAAGGTGCTCGGTATCGTCGCGCTGAGCCCGAACAACCTGATCTGCGCCCGCCTGATTTCCCGCGACCCCAAGCACAGCCTGGACAAGTCGCTGCTGGTGCATCGCCTCAATGTCGCCCTGTCCCTGCGTGACCGTCTGTTCGACAAGCCTTTCTACCGCCTGGCCTACGGCGATTCCGACCTGCTCCCCGGCCTGGTGGTGGACCGCTTCGGCGACATCCTGGTCGCCCAGTTGGCCTCCGCCGCCATGGAGCGCCACAAGGACGACGTCCTCGCAGCCCTGGTCCAGGTACTCAAGCCGTCGGGCGTGCTGTGGAAGAACGACTCCAGCGCGCGTGACGCCGAAGGGCTGGAGCGCTACGTCAAGATCGCCCACGGCGACGTACCGGAATGGGTACCGCTGGAAGAGAACGGCGTGAAGTTCGAAGCACCGGTGCTGCAAGGCCAGAAGACCGGCTGGTTCTACGACCACCGCATGAATCGCGCACGCCTGGCCCCCTATGTGAAGGGCAAGCGGGTGCTCGACCTGTTCAGCTATATCGGTGGCTGGGGTGTGCAGGCCGCCGCCTTCGGCGCTACCGAAGTGATGTGCGTGGATGCCTCCGGATTCGCCCTCGACGGCGTGGAACGCAACGCCGCGCTGAACGGCCTGTCCGAGCAGGTCGCCTGCATCGAGGGCGACGTCTTCGAAGCGCTGAAGGAGTTGAAGGCCGCCGAGGAACGCTTCGACGTGGTCATCGCTGATCCGCCGGCCTTCATCAAGCGCAAGAAGGACTTCAAGAACGGCGAGGCCGCCTACCGTCGCCTCAACGAACAGGCCATGCGCCTGCTGAACAAGGACGGCATCCTGGTCAGCGCCTCCTGCTCCATGCACCTGCCGGAAGACGACCTGCAGAACCTCCTGCTCGGCAGCGCCCGCCACCTGGACCGCAACATCCAGTTGCTGGAACGCGGCGCCCAGGGCCCGGACCACCCGGTCCACCCGGCAATCGCCGAGACCCGCTACATCAAGAGCCTGACCGTGCGCCTACTGCCCAATAGCTAGCCCTTGTGGGAGCGAATTCATTCGCGATCGACGAAGCGCCCCGCTGCCCTTATCGCGAATAATTCGCTCCCACACGTTCCGGGTTGTTCCGGCCGACCGCCAGCCTTTGCCCCACCCGCCGCCCCGGCGTAGAATCCGGCCATCCCTCGCCATTCATCCCCGGCGGGCTTGTGAGCCCTGGCCCGGCGTGCGGTGATCCCGCCTCGCCTTCCGGCCCCGTCCGACCGCACGGCCACTGCCGTTGCTTCCGGCTCCCGCGACGCTCACCATACGTACATAACCTGATCAGCCTGCAGGAACCCGTCATGCCCGATTACCGCTCGAAAACCTCCACCTTCGGCCGCAACATGGCCGGCGCCCGTGCGCTGTGGCGCGCCACCGGGATGAAGGACGAGGACTTCAAGAAGCCGATCATCGCCATCGCCAACTCCTTCACCCAGTTCGTGCCCGGCCACGTGCACCTGAAGGACCTCGGCCAACTGGTGGCCCGCGAGATCGAGAAGCACGGTGGCGTGGCCAAGGAATTCAACACCATTGCCGTGGACGACGGCATCGCCATGGGCCACGACGGCATGCTCTATTCGCTGCCGAGCCGCGAGATCATCGCCGACTCCGTGGAGTACATGGTCAACGCCCACTGCGCCGACGCCATCGTCTGCATCTCCAACTGCGACAAGATCACCCCCGGCATGCTGATGGCCGCCCTGCGCCTGAACATTCCGGTGGTATTCGTCTCCGGCGGCCCGATGGAAGCCGGCAAGACCAAGCTGGCCAACCACGGCCTGGACCTGGTGGACGCCATGGTGGTGGCCGCCGACGCCAGCTGCTCCGACGAAAAGGTCGAGGAATACGAGCGCAGCGCCTGCCCCACCTGCGGCAGTTGCTCCGGCATGTTCACCGCCAACTCGATGAACTGCCTCACCGAAGCCCTGGGCCTGGCCCTGCCGGGCAACGGTTCGACCCTGGCCACCCATGCCGACCGCGAGCAACTGTTCCTGCGCGCCGGTCGCCTGGCCGTCGAACTGTGCCAACGCTACTACGGCGAAGGCGACGAGTCGGTCCTGCCGCGCAATGTCGCCAGCTTCAAAGCGTTCGAAAACGCCATGACCCTGGACATCGCCATGGGCGGCTCGACCAACACCATCCTGCACCTGCTGGCCGCCGCCCAGGAGGCGGAAGTGCCGTTCGACCTGCGCGACATCGACCGCCTGTCGCGCAAAGTGCCGCAGCTGTGCAAAGTGGCGCCGAACATCCAGAAGTACCACATGGAAGACGTGCACCGCGCCGGCGGCATCTTCAGCATCCTCGGCGAACTGGCGCGCGGCGGCCTGCTGCACACCGACGTACCGACCGTGCACAGCCCGAGCATGGCCGATGCCATCGCCCAGTGGGACATCACCCAGACCGACGACGAAGCCGTGCACACCTTCTTCAAGGCCGGCCCGGCAGGCATCCCGAGCCAGGTGGCGTTCAGCCAGAGCACCCGCTGGCCGAGCCTGGACGACGACCGCGCCGAAGGTTGCATCCGCAGCGTCGAGCACGCCTATTCGAAGGAGGGCGGCCTGGCCGTGCTGTACGGCAACATCGCCCTCGACGGCTGCGTGGTGAAGACCGCTGGCGTGGACGAATCGATCCTCGTGTTCGAAGGCTCGGCGAAAATCTTCGAAAGCCAGGATAGCGCCGTGAAAGGCATCCTCGCCGACGAAGTGAAGCCGGGCGACGTGGTGATCATCCGCTACGAAGGCCCGAAAGGCGGGCCGGGCATGCAGGAAATGCTCTATCCCACCAGTTACCTGAAGTCCAAGGGCCTGGGCAAGCAGTGCGCCCTGCTCACCGACGGCCGTTTCTCCGGCGGCACCTCCGGCCTGTCCATCGGCCACGCCTCGCCGGAAGCCGCAGCCGGCGGCGCCATCGGCCTGGTCCGGGACGGTGATCGCATCCTCATCGACATCCCGAACCGCAGCATCAACCTGCTGGTCAGCGACGAGGAACTGGCCGCCCGCCGCATCGAGCAGGACAAGAAGGGCTGGAAGCCGGCCGCACCGCGCGCGCGCAAGGTGAGCACCGCCCTCAAAGCGTATGCCCTGCTGGCCACCAGCGCCGACAAAGGCGCGGTACGCAACAAGGCGCTGCTGGACGGCTGATTCCCGCTTGCCGCATCCGAGGCCCGGCGCTGGTTGGCGCCGGGCTTTTTGTTGTAGGTTTGAAACAGTCGGGCACGTTCGAGCCGGGGCCGGCGAAGCGACCACCTCAGCAACCGGGGGCACGAGGATGGCGGAACGACGAAGCGAGGTACCCAGCCTGCGGATCGGCCTGATCGCCGATACCCATGGCCTGCTGCGTCCGGAAGCGCTGGAACGCCTGCGTGGCTGCGACCATCTGATCCATGCCGGCGATATCGGCGGCTCGGAAATCCTCGCCCAACTGGAAAGCATCGCCCCGCTGTCGGTGGTGCGCGGCAACAACGATACCGGCGAGTGGGCGGAAAACCTGCCCGAGCGCCTGGTGATAAAGTTCGGCCGCATCGCCATTTATGTGCTGCACGACCTCAAGACCCTCGACATCGACCCCGCCGCGGAAAAGATCGCCGTGGTGGTCGCCGGCCATTCCCACAAACCCGCCCTGCTGGAACGCGACGGCGTGCTCTACGTCAATCCCGGCAGCGCCGGCCCGCGTCGTTTCAAACTGCCGATCAGCGTCGGCAGCCTGTTCATCGAAGGGCAGGACGTGCATGGGGAATTGATGACGCTGGATTAGCCGAGGAAACGAGGCCCGGGAATTCCAGGAAGCTGGTTTTTATTCGGTGTGATGTCGCGCCGGATCGCCGTCGTAGCCGGATGCAATCCGGAATAATCGCAGCCACTCAACTCACGCCCCGATAACGCCCGGCGCGGTGGTTGATCGCCAGGACCATATTCAGCGCCAGCGCGCCGAGGACAGACAGCAGCACTTTGTCCGCCGGCACGATGAACAGCGCCGCCAGCACGATCGCCGCATCGATCGCCATCTGCACCTTGCCGGCTCGCAGGCCAAAGCGCTCCTGCAGGAACAGTGCGAGAATATTCACCCCGCCCAGGCTGGCGCGGTGGCGGAACAGCATCAGCAGGCCGAGCCCCATGGCGAAACCGCCGAACAACGCGGCATAGAGCGGGTTCAACCGGGAGAAACCGACCCACTGCGGGGTCAGCTCGGCCAGCCACGACACCAGGCCGACCGCGCAGAGGGTGCGCAAGGTGAACATCCAGCCCATGCGCCAGATCGCCAGCGCATAGAACGGCAGATTGATCAGGAAGAACGCCCAGCCGAACGACCAGCCGAGCAGGTACTTGAGTAGGAACGCCAAGCCCACGGTACCGCCGGTGAGCAACCCGGCATGGCCGTAGAAAGCGATGCCCAGGGCAACCATGGCGGTGCCCGTCAGCAGCGCCAGGGCATCCTCCCACAGCCGATGACGGACGATCAGCGCGGCCAGGTCTTCGACCTGGGAACCATCGGACCTGGCTGAAGCCATGGGGATAACCTGTCGTGCAAGGGGCGAAGCGGGAATGCTAGCCCCGTGCACATCCAGCCGACTTGGCCGGGGTCAAGAAAGCGGCGATCAGCGCCGCACCCAGGTCTCGAAATCGTAGGCCGGCGTATCCGCCGTGGCGGGATGCTCGTCATGGGCCTCACGTACCCACTCCGCCTCACTGAACTCAGGGAACCAGGCATCGCCCTCCGGGCGCAGGCCTACCCGGGTCAGGTAGAGGCGGTCGGCCCGCTCCAGGGCCTGGGCGTAGAGCTGCGCGCCGCCGATCAGCATCAGCTCACCGGCGCCCTGCTCGCGGGCCCAGTGCTCGGCGCGTTCGATGGCCGCGTCCAGCGAGGCGAAGGCTTCCGCACCCTCGAGCTGCAACCCGGGCTGGCGGCTGACCACCAGATTGAGCCGGCCCGGCAGCGGCCGACCGAGGGAGTCCCAGGTCTTGCGACCCATGATCACCGGCTTGCCGAGGGTCATGGCCTTGAAATGCTTGAGGTCCGCCGGCAGGCGCCAGGGCAGTTGATTGTCGCGGCCGATCACGCGGTTCTGCGCGAGGGCGGCGATCAGGGCGAGGGGGAGTGTGGTCGTATTCATGGCGGCGAGCATACCAGAGGACATCTCGCCGGCCAGCCCAGCCTAAGCTGTGTCAAATCGCTCACAAATCCACCCTGTCACCGGACGGTTACCGGAATAACGCCAAACCGTCACGGGTCGCCGGGCAGTCTTGTCCGACTAAACCGCAAGGAGATGCCGAGATGTCCCATAAACACCCCGCGATCCTGCGTCATTGGCTGCTCGCCTGCAGCCTGTTGTTGCCGCTGATGTCCCACGCCGCCCCCGCAGCCACCGTCAGCACCGAAGCCCGCGGCCGCCACCACGTCGAGCCGAGCCCCTTGGTGATCGGTCATCGCGGCGCCAGCGGCTACGTGCCCGAGCACACCCTGGCGTCCTACGCGCTGGCGGTTCTGCAAGGTGCCGACTACATCGAGCCGGACCTGGTGATGACCAAGGACGGCCAGTTGATCGCCCGCCACGACAACGAGCTGGGCCTGACCACCGACGTGGCGCAACGCCCCGAGTTCGCCGACCGCCGGCGCACCCAGACCGTCGACGGGGTGACCCTCACCGGCTGGTTCAGCGAAGATTTCACCCTGGCCGAGATCAAGTCGCTGCGCGCCATCGAGCGCATCCCGACGATCCGCCCCGGCAACGCCCGCCTGGACGGCGCCTTCGAAGTACCGACCCTTCAGGAAATCATCGACCTGGTGAAATCCCTGCAAATCAGCCAGCAGCGGGTCATCGGTCTCTACCCGGAAACCAAGCACCCGACCCACTTCCAGCAGCTCGGCCTGGCCATGGAGCGCCCGCTGGTGCGCATCCTCGCCCGCAACGGCTACGCCAGCCGCTGGTCGCCGGTGTATATCCAGTCCTTCGAGGTGGAGAACCTCAAGACCTTGAGCCGCCTGACATCCCTGCGCCTGGTGCAGTTGCTGTGGACCGACGGCCAGCCCTACGACCAGCAGGTGCTGGGCACGGGCCTTACCTACGCCCAGATGAGCACCCCGGCCGGGCTCAAGGCCATCGCCCGCTACGCCGCTGGCATCGGCCCGGAGAAGAGTCAGATCATCCCGCGCGACGCCGCCGGCAACCTCACCAGCCCCACCCGCCTAGTACCCGACGCCCACGCTGCCGGGCTCAAGGTGCACCCCTATACCTTCCGCGCCGAGAACAGCTTCCTCCCGACCGATTTGCGCAGCAGCAGCGACCCGCAAGCGCGCGGCGACACCGAGACGGAGATCCGCGCCTTCCTCGACGCCGGTATCGACGGCCTGTTCATCGACCAGCCGGACATCGCGGTGAAGGTGCGCGAAGCACGGCAGTGATTCCTCCTCCTTACGCCTCCCGGTATCCCATGAGGCGTAAGGAGAACCACGTCGGCACCAAACTATCCCACCACTCTCGCTCAGCGGTTATCCTCAAGGCTGATTCCGCCGACGAGACGCCGCGTGACTGCCGCCTCCCCCACTCCACTGACCCACCTCGATCACCTCTGGCTCTGCGAAGCCGTACGCCTGCGCGAAGAGCACACCGGCCCGCTGGAGGACCGCGAAGCCAATCGCCAGGCCAATACTGGCGGCGGCGACCTGCCGACTCGGATTCGCCGGCGGGCGCTGTTTCTCGCCGAGCGCGACGGCCAACTCGCCGCCCTCCGTCACTGGCATCAGGGCGCGCGGCTGGCGGGTTACCTGCTCCTGCTGCTGGCCGTGGTCGGCGGTAGCGGACTGGCAGTCGCCGCCCTCGGCGACGGGCAACGGCCGGTCAATGTGTTCTGGGCCCTGGGCAGTCTGCTCGGCCTGCACCTGCTGATGCTCCTCGGCTGGCTGTTCAGCCTGCGCTACGCCGGCGACAGCGGCGGCGCCCTCGGCCGGCTGTGGCTCTGGCTCAGCGAAAAACTCGCCCGCGATGCCCAGGCCGCGCACCTGGCGCCGGCCCTGCTGCTCCTGCTGCAACGTCGCCGCCTGGCGCGCTGGGGATTGGGGGCACTGGTGAACGGCTTCTGGCTGCTGACCCTGCTCAGCGCCGTGCTGACCTTACTCGCGCTACTCTCCACCCGTCGCTATGGCTTCGTCTGGGAAACCACGCTGCTGAGCAGCGACACCTTCGTCAGCCTTACGCGGGCCCTCGGCGCCCTGCCGGCGCTGATCGGCTTCCCGCTGCCGGACGTCGCCACCATCCGCGCCAGCGGTGACGTCGCCGTGCCCCTGGAAAGCGCCCGCCACGCTTGGGCCGGCTGGCTGATCGGGGTGCTGCTGGTCTATGGCCTGCTGCCACGCCTGCTGCTCGCCCTGTTCTGCCTGTGGCAATGGAAACGCGGCACGGCGGCACTGGCACTGGATCTTTCCCTGCCCGGCTACCAGCTCCTGCGTGAACGCCTGCAACCGGCCAGCGAGCGCCTGGGTGTGAGCGAAGAAGCGCCCGCCGCGCTGCCCGAGCCCAAGGGCGGCGCCTACCCCGGCGACAGCGCCGGCGCGCTGCTGGTGGCCGTCGAACTGGACGATCGTCGCCCCTGGCCGCCCGCCTTGCCGAAGAGCGTGGCCGATGCCGGCATTCTCGACAGCCGCGAACAGCGCCAGCGCCTCCTCGACCAGCTCACCCGCTTCCCGCCCGAGCGCCTGGTCATCGCCTGCGACCCGCGCCGCTCGCCCGACCGCGGCACCCTCGCCCTGCTCGGCGAGTTGGCGCGCACGGCCAGCGCCACCCGTGTCTGGCTGCTCCAGGCCCCGCCCGGCGAAGCGCTGGACAGCGAGCGGCTGGAGGACTGGCATCAGGCCCTCGCGCAACTCGGCCTGCCCCACGGCTGCAGCGCACCGCTGCACTGGCTGGAGAGCGGACATGACTGAAAGCCGCACGAGCCAACCGCTGAAACTCGCCGTGGTCGGCCACACCAACGTCGGCAAGACCTCCCTTTTGCGCACCCTGACCCGCGACACCGGCTTCGGCGAGGTCTCGCACCGCCCCAGCACCACCCGCCACGTCGAAGGGGCGCGCCTCTCGGTGGACGGCGAGCCGCTGCTGGAGCTGTACGACACCCCCGGCCTGGAAGACGCCATCGCCCTGCTCGACTACCTGGAACGCCTGGAGCGGCCTGGCGAGCGTCTCGACGGGCCGGCCCGGCTGGCCCGCTTCCTCGACAGCAGCGAAGCCCGCCAGCGCTTCGAACAGGAAGCCAAGGTGCTGCGCCAGTTGCTCGCCTCGGATGCCGGGCTCTACGTGATCGATGCCCGCGAGCCGGTGCTGGCCAAGTACCGTGACGAACTGGCGGTACTCGCCGGCTGCGGCAAGCCGCTGCTGCCAGTACTCAATTTCGTCGCCCGCCAGGACACCCGAGAGAACGAGTGGCGCGAAGCCCTGGCACGCCAGGGGCTGCATGCCTTGGTGCGCTTCGACAGCGTCGCCCCGCCGCTGGACGGCGAACGCCGGCTGTATGAAAGCCTGGCGCTGCTGCTGGAGCGCTCGCGTCCGCAGCTGGAGCGCTTGATCGCCGATCACGAAGCCCAGGCACGCGCCCGTCAGGAGGCCGGAGCCCGGTTGATTGCGGAGCTGCTCATCGACGCCGCCGCCTGCAGGCGCAGCGTGGCCAGCCAGCCGGTTCTCGAGCAGGGCGCGATCCGCGAACTGCGCGAAGCCATCCGCCAGCGCGAGCAGCGCTGCGTCGAAGCCCTGCTGCGCCTCTACGCGTTCCGCCCGCAGGATGCCCAGGCTGGCGACCTGCCGCTGCTCGGTGGCCGCTGGGGCGACGATCTGTTCAATCCGGAAACCCTCAAGCAACTCGGGGTGAAGGTCGGCGGCGGCATGGCGGCCGGAGCGGCGGCGGGCGCGGGGGTCGATCTGCTGGTCGGCGGCATCACCCTCGGCGCCGCCGCGCTGCTCGGCGCACTCGCCGGCGGCGGCCTGCAGACCGCCCGCAACTACGGCGGCCGCCTACTCGGCAAACTCAAGGGCCAGCGCGAACTCAGCGTCGACGACAACGTGCTGCGCCTGCTCGCCCTGCGCCAGCGCCAACTGCTCGCCGCCCTCGCCAGCCGCGGCCATGCCGCACAACAGGCGATCCGCCTGGAAAACCCGCAGGATGGCACCTGGCGCAACGGCAAGCTGCCGGAAGCCCTGTACAAGGCCCGCGCTCATCCGGAATGGTCGTCGCTCAATCCCGGCGCACGGCTGGAACAGGCGGAGCGGCAGGTGCAGATCGTGGCGCTGGCCGTCGAGTTGAAATAGCCGGTTCAGACCGCAACCGGTGCCTTGATATGCGGGTGCGCCTGGTAGCCCACCAGCTCGAAGTCCTCGTAGCGGAAGGCGAACAGGTCCTTCACTTCCGGATTGAGCTTCATAGTCGGCAGCGGCAGCGGCTCGCGGGAGAGCTGGAGGTCGGCCTGTTCGAGGTGGTTGGCGTAAAGATGGCAGTCGCCGCCGGTCCAGATGAATTCGCCCGGTTCCAGATTGCAGACCTGCGCCACCATCAGAGTCAGCAAGGCGTAGCTGGCGATGTTGAAGGGTACGCCGAGGAAGATATCGGCCGAGCGCTGGTAGAGCTGGCAGCTCAGGCGGCCCTCCGCTACGTAGAACTGAAACAACGCGTGGCACGGCGGCAGGGCCATCTGGTCGACCAGCGCCGGATTCCAGGCGGAGACGATCAAGCGGCGTGAGTCCGGATTCTTGCGGATCATCTCGATCAGCTTGGCGATCTGGTCGATGGACTCGCCGTTCGGCGCCGGCCAGTTGCGCCACTGGTAGCCGTAGACCGGGCCAAGGTCGCCGTTTTCGTCGGCCCATTCGTCCCAGATGGAAACGCCGTTTTCCTTCAGGTAGCGGATGTTGGTGTCGCCGGCGAGGAACCACAGCAGCTCATGGATGATCGATTTCACATGACACTTTTTGGTGGTCACCAGCGGGAAACCGTCGGCCAGGTCGAAACGCATCTGGTAGCCGAACACGCTGTAGGTGCCGGTGCCGGTGCGGTCGCTCTTGAAGGTGCCGTGCTCGCGCACGTGGCGCATCAGGTCGAGGTACTGTTTCATCGCGGGCTCGAAGGCGGGGGGAGCCGGCAATGGTAAGAGGCGCCCGGTCGCGGTTCAAGTTGGCCGCGACGGGGCGCGCTGGCGGGCTACCACGCCATGCCGATGCTGGCTGGTTCGCATTTCGCCCTGCCGGGCTTGTTCCGGGTCGGTCGGCGGACTAGAGTCTGGCCCGTCACGGCATAGCCGTGACGAACGGGTGTGGTAACCCAGACAACCGGGGCGCGGTAGGCGCCATAGACGAGAGCGGACACTTTTTAGTGTGCGTTGCGTTCTCGTGTCATCATGGCGGGCCGTGCAAGGCAGGCTTCGGCCTGGCCGGTTCCCTCGGTTGCCGGTTTACCACCCTTGCACGGTTCCGCCTCCATTCGTGTGGTAACGGATGGCGGCGGATTTCGCCAAACCGAGGAGCAACGGATAATGCGCTATCCCCCTTTTACCCCAGGGCTCCGCCCTGTCGTGTGTCATGCCGTAGTTATGACCTTCACCGGAGGTACGCCATGGCTGACGTGATCCCCTTCCCGCCCCGCCCACCGGCCATCGACATTCCCGACTGCCCCTTCCAGGCCGACGCCGAGATGCGTCTGCGGGTAGCGCAACAAGCCATCCAGGCTGTCCTGCGCCAGGAAGGCAGGGTCCTGGCCTCCCCCTGGATCGACGTCGGCCTCGGCGCCGTCCGCCTGCTCGACGAAGTCCAGATGCTGTACCGGCGTTCACTGCAAAGCAGACACTGATCGCAAAAGCGCGCCGTCGGGGTGAGGTGATTCGCGCCCTGACGGCCTTTCCTGCGATGGGTCATAGTCCCTTGCAGCGCTGGTTTCAAGTTTCGAACATCCGGTTTGCAGGCTCCTGCTTCCCTGAGGCAGAGTTCTTCACTAACGTAACTATTAGTTAGTGCTAATGGAACCAGCATGTCCGGAAAACCCGCCGCCCGCCAGGGCGATGCCGTCACCTGTCCCGCCTGCGGCAAGGCCATCGTCGCCTCCGGCTTGTCCGACGTTACCTTCGAACACCAACCCGCCGCCCGCGCCGGCGATACCTGCACCTGCGGCGCACCGCTGACCCGGGACGTATCCAGCACCGTCCTCATCAACGGTCGTCCCGCTTTGTTCATGGGTAGCAGCGCCGAGAATGGCGGGGTGATCATCAGTGGTGCCGGGACGGTGGTGATTGGCGATCAGGTGGCCCCTGCGGACTTCGAGCCTCCCTCATCGATGCCTGGCGCCCCTTTGGCTCCGCCTGCCACTCCAGCCACGCCCAGCACCTGGCGCGAGGAGCCCGGCGACCCCGCCCCGCTGGGCCTGGAGGAAGAGGACGAAGAGGAAGAGCTCGAAGAACCCGCACAGCAAGCCGTTACCCTGCGCATTGGCGTGTTCTTCGACGGCACCGGCAACAACCTCGGCAACAGCGCGCTGGTCGCCGGCTGCTTCGCCAGGGACGTCGACCTGGAGCACGCCGCAGAGGACATTCGCACCTTCTGCGCCCGTTATGGCTTCGACGGCAAGGGCAGCTCGCCGGACAACAGCTATGGCAACGACAAGAGCAATGTGGCGCGGTTGTATGAGTTGTATCGGGATGACAGTCAACTTGTACTGGAGCGAGGTGAGCGAGAGGCTACGCTCCGAGTCTATGTCGAAGGCATCGGTACCCGCAGCGGCCAGACCGACTCGCTCTATGGCCAAGCCACCGGACTGGGCGCCACGGGTGTGGTGGCTCGGGTCAAGCAGAGTCCCCAGCTGCTAATCGAGCAACTCGGCCTGTTCAGGCGCAACAACCCCGACGTAGTGGTCAGTCGTATCGAATTCGACGTCTTCGGTTTCAGCCGGGGCGCCGCCGCCGCCCGGCATTTTGTCAACGACGTGCTCAAGGGCGACAGCAGCCTGATTGCCAACGCCTTGCCCAGCGGTTCCCCCGGTTTAAGCGAGGGCTTCGCCTGGCGCCCCGGCGTGGACGTGGCCCTCAACTTCATCGGCCTGTTCGACACCGTGGCCGGCATCGTCTCGCTGCGGGACGGCGACTTCGGCGCCCACAACGCCGCCAACCCCGGCGTGAATCTGCGCCTGACCCCGGACATGGCGCGCAAGATCGTCCATCTGGTGGCCCGCGACGAGGTACGCCACAACTTCGCCCTCAACAGCGCCGGCGCCGCCGATATCCGCCTGCCCGGCGTGCACTCCGACGTCGGCGGCGGCTACCTGCCCCGCGCCCCGGAGCGGGTACTGCTGAGCAAACCGCGCAGCCTCACCGTCAGCCGGGATACCCTGCCCGAACGCAGCCACCCCTATCGCGCGACCCAACTGGAATCGCAGAACCATCACTGGTTTCTTCTTGAGAGCCGGGGCCTGCCCCTGCAAGTCGTACTCTGGGAAACGGAGCTGCCTTACCGCCCCAAAATCGACCCTTTCCCGGAAAAGCGCGTCCATGCCGCCCTGATCAGCAACCGTGTGGTGCTCGGCGACCTCGCCCTGATCTACCTGCGTATCATGCGCGAGCTGGGCGTGCGCAACGGCGTGCCCTTCGACCCCATCGATGACTATGACCGGCAACTGGCCCTGCCCGATGAACTGAAGCCCATCGCCGCCAAGCTGATGGCCTATGCCTTGGGACAGAGCCCGAGCCTAGGATTGACCGAGCGGGAAGAAGCGCTGCTGTACACGCGCTACATCCACCAGTCCGCCCACTGGAACGCAGCCGTGGGCCGGAACGGCAGCGACCTCGATACGGTCTTCGTCAACCGCCCAGCCGACAACCATCAGCGAGTGATCTACCCCAATGAATAAGACCCGCGTCCTGCTCAACACCTGCCTGCTGTCGCTGCTGACTGTGCTTGCCGGTTGTGCCAACGGCCGTGGCCAGTCCTTGCCTTATGACTCCTGGTATCTGAACTTCTTTTCCCCGGATTACATGGAGGCCTGGGTCGAGACCAGCGAAGTCGTAGACATTAAAAACCGAGGCTTTTCGAACGTACTGGGGGGCGTCGTTTCGAGTGGATATCCGCGTGCTTTGAGCAAGGGCATCCCCACCGAATTCAAAGGCAACCCCAAAGGTTGGCCGAAAAAGCCCGGAGGCGGCGGCGGAAAACATGTGATTGGTGCCGACCTACCTCGGGTGATCTACGTGAACTGGCAATCCCTGGTGGAGCCGCAGACCTACGAGGTCTATATCGAGATTACAGAGGAAATGCGGCAGATCATGCTCAAGCCGGAAAAGGCCTATTGCAACCTAGATGGCAAGTGGATCACCGATTACCGCCGCTTCCTCACTATCGGATTAGCGCCAGGCGGCATCGCCAAGGTTTGGGCACAATCCCCTTGCCTAATCCCCATCGAAGTCACCCGCGTCGTCGGCAAGGTCGATCCGCGCGGGCCGTATCTAGGGCGCTCGGGAGGACGGTATCGCCCGCTCAGCGATATCTCCAAGGCCTACGTCGAGAAATTCGGCGTGCCCTATGGCTCATGGTGACGGCTGGCTGGTCATCGGCCAGCCGACAACCCTCAGCGAGTGATCCATCCCAATGAATAAGACCCGCCTCCTGCTCAATTCCTGTTTGCTGTCGCTGCTGAGTGTGCTCGCCGGTTGTGCCAACGGTCGTGGCCACTCGCTACCCTATGACGCTTGGTTCCTGGGCTTCGGGGCTCCCTCTGACATGGAAGTCTGGATCGAAACCGCCGATGTGGTGGATATCCAAGGGCGCGTATTCCGCCAAGCCATGAGCGGCACTGCGGCAATCCAGACACCGCCGGACAATCGCGGCAACCCCAGGGGCTGGCCGAAGCGGCCCGGTATCGGAGCAGGCAAACTCGTCCTCGGTGCAGACCTACCCCAGGTGATCTATGTGAACTGGCAATCCCTGGTGGAGCCCCAGACCTACGAGGCCTATATCGAAATACCCGAGGAAACGCGGCAGCTCATGCTCAAGCCAGAAAGGGCGTATTGCCCGGACGGTAAGTGGACGACCGATTACCGCAATTTCCTCACCATTGGGCTGGCACCGGGTGGCATCGCCAAGGTCTGGGTGCAAGGCCCTTGCCTGGAGGCCATCGAAGTCACCCGCGTCGTGGGCAAGGTCGATCCGCGCGGGCCGTACCTGGGACGCTCCGGTGGACGGTATCGCCCACTCAGAGATATCTCCAAGGCCTACGTCGAGAAGTTCGGCGTTCCCTACGGCTCGTGGTAATCGCCCGCTCTCTGAAATGAAAAAGCCCGCGCTGGAGCGCGCGGGCTTTTCGTTTCCGAACGTCGGTCAGGCCGCCTGGGTGCCCGATTTCCAGGAGGAGCCCGCCGCCTCTTCGGCCATGACTTCCATGGCCTGCTGCATCGCCCGCTTGCGGCGCTCTTCGGCGCGGCGAGTGAAGTACCAGGCGAGGAAGGTGGCAAAGGACACCACCAGCAGGATCAAGCTGGCCACGGCGTTGATTTCCGGCTTCACGCCCAGGCGCACGGCGGAGAAGATTTCCATCGGCAGGGTGGTGGAACCGGGACCGGAGACGAAGCTCGCCAGCACCAGGTCGTCCAGCGACAGGGCGAAGGACATCATCGCCCCCGCCGCCAGCGAGGGCGCGATCATCGGGATGGTGATCAGGATGAACACCTTCCACGGCTTGGCGCCCAGGTCCATGGCAGCTTCCTCGATGGACAGGTCCAGCTCACGCAGGCGCGCCGAGACCACCACGGCCACGTAGGCCGAACAGAAGGTGGTATGGGCGATCCAGATGGTCAGGATGCCGCGCTGTGCCGGCCAGCCAATCAGTTGCGCCATGGCCACGAACAGCAGCAGCAGCGACAGGCCGGTGATCACCTCGGGCATGACCAGCGGCGCGGTGACCAGGCCACCGAACAGGGTTCGGCCCCGGAAACGCGGAACGCGGGTCAGGACGAACGCGGCAAGAGTGCCCAGCGCGGTCGCGGCGATGGCGGTGTAGAAAGCGATTTCCAGGGAGCGCGCCACCGCACTCATCAGTTGGCTGTTGTCGAGCAGGCCGACATACCACTTCACCGACCAGCCGCCCCATACGGTCACCAGGCGCGAGCCGTTGAAGGAGTAGATGACCAGGATGACCATCGGCAGGTAGATGAACAGCAGCCCCGCCCAGAGCATGAGGTTGGAAAAACCGAAGCGCTTCATGTCCGGCCCTCCAGCTCTTTAGCCTGGTTGCGATTGAACAGGATGATCGGGACGATCAGGATCGCCAGCATGATCACCGCCAGGGCGGATGCCACCGGCCAGTCGCGGTTGTTGAAGAATTCCTGCCAGAGCACCTTGCCGATCATCAGGGTCTGCGGCCCGCCGAGCAGCTCGGGAATGACGAACTCGCCGACCACCGGGATGAACACCAGCATGCAGCCGGCGATGATGCCGTTCTTCGACAACGGCACGGTGATCTTCCAGAAGCTGTTGAAGTTGCTCGAGCCCAGGTCGGACGCGGCCTCCAGCAGGCTCATGTCGTGCTTCACGAGGTTGGCGTAGAGCGGCAGGACCATGAACGGCAGGTAGGAATAGACCACGCCGATGTACACCGCGACGTTGGTGTTGAGGATCTGCAGTGGCTCGTCGATCAGGCCGATGCCCATCAGCAGGTTGTTGAGCAGGCCGTTGCTGCTGAGGATGCCCATCCAGGCGTAGACGCGGATCAGGATCGCGGTCCAGGTCGGCATCATGATCAGCAGCAGGTAGACGGTCTGCATTTCCTTCGACGACCGGGCGATGGCGTAGGCCATCGGATAGCCGATCAGCAGGCATAGCAGGGTGCTGAAGAAAGCGGTCTTCAGCGAGCCCAGGTAGGCCGCCAGGTAGAGTTCGTCTTCGCTGAGCATCAGGTAGTTGCCCAGGTTGAGCACCACCTGCAGTTGCTGGTCGACGTAGCTGTAGATTTCCGTGTACGGCGGAATCGCCACGTCGGCCATGGCGAAGCTGATCTTCAGGACGATGAAGAACGGCAGCAGGAAGAACAGGAACAGCCAGACGAAGGGTACGCCGATGACCGCATGCCGGCCCCGCGGCAGCAGTCGGCTCAGTTTGGACAGGCTCATGATTGCAGCACCACGCCGCTGTCGTCCTCCCAGTACACCACCACCGGATCATCCCAGGTCGGACGCTTGCCGCGCCGCTCGGCGTTGGCGATGAAGGCCTGGACGATCTGCCCGGACGAAAGCCTGATGTGATACACCGAGTGGCCACCCAGGTAGGCGATGTCATGCACGGTCCCGTTGCACCAGTTGTACTCGGGATGCTCGTGGTCCGCCGGCAGGGTGCTGGCCATCAGCAGCTTTTCCGGACGCAGGGCGTAGGTGATGTGGGTCTCTTCAGCCCGGGTGCTGATGCCGTGGCCGATGTAGATCGGCTTGTCCAGCTGCGGGCAGTTGATCACCGCGTGGTCGGCGTCGTCGGTGACGATCTCGCCCTCGAACAGGTTGACGTTGCCGATGAACTCGCAGACCAGGCGGCTGGCCGGGGTCTCGTAGATGTCCACCGGGCTGCCGGTCTGGGCAATCCAGCCCTGGTTCATGATGGCGATGCGCTGGGCCATGGTCATGGCTTCTTCCTGGTCGTGGGTCACCATCACGCAGGTCACGCCGACGCGCTCGATGATTTCCACCAGTTCGAGCTGCATCTGCGAACGCAGCTTCTTGTCCAGGGCGCCCATCGGCTCGTCGAGCAGCAGCAGCTTCGGCCGCTTGGCCAGCGAACGGGCCAGCGCCACGCGCTGGCGCTGGCCGCCGGAAAGCTGGTGCGGCTTGCGCCGGGCGTACTGGGTCATCTGCACCAGCTTGAGCATTTCCGCCACGCGCTCGGCGATCTCGGCCTTGGGCAGGCCATCCTGCTTGAGGCCGAAGGCGATGTTCTGCTCCACGCTCATGTGCGGAAACAGCGCGTAGGACTGGAACATCATGTTGATCGGCCGCTCGTAGGGCGGCATATCGGTGATGTCCTCGCCATCGAGCAGGATGCGCCCCTCGGTCGGTCGTTCGAAACCGGCGAGCATGCGCAGCAGGGTTGATTTACCGGAACCGGAACCGCCGAGCAGGGCGAAGATCTCGCCCTTGTTGATAGTCAGGGACACATCGTCCACAGCCACCGTCTCGTCGAACTTCTTGGTTACCCGGTCGATTTTGACCAGTACCTCTTTGGGCTGCTGATCGCCGGTCAGGGCTTTCTTGTAAGCACCGGAGGAGGCTATCGCCATTACCGCAACTCCCAACTTATCGAGGGCCCGGCCCCGGCGGCCGAACCTTTTTTGTTCATTACTTACTTACCGGACTTGATCTTGGTCCATGTCCGGGTCATGAGGCGCTGCACCTTCGCCGGCAATTCGGCCGAAACGTACAGCTTGTCCAGCACCGCCTGGGGCGGATAGACGGCTTCGTCGTTACGAACGTCCTGATCCATCAACTCGCCCGCCTTGGTATTGGGATTGGCGTAGCCCACGTAATCGCTGACCTTGGCGATCACCTCGGGCTCGAGCAGGTAGTTGATGAAGGCGTGGGCTTCCTTGGGGTTGGCCGCATCGGCCGGGATGGCCAGCATGTCGAACCAGAGGTTGGCACCCTCGCGCGGAATCACGTAGTCGATGACCACGCCCTTGCCGGCCTCTTCGGCCCGGGCCTTGGCCTGGAAGACGTCGCCGGAGTAGCCCGCGGCGATGCAGATGTTACCGTTCGCCAGGTCGGAGATGTACTTGGAAGAGTGGAAATAGGTCACATAGGGGCGGATGGCCATCAGCCGTTCTTCCGCCTTCTTGTAGTCCTCGGGGTTCTGGCTGTTGGGATCGAGCCCGAGGTAGTTCAGCATCGACGGGATCATCTCGTCGGCCGAATCGAGCAGCGCCACACCGCAAGCGGCCAGTTTCTTGATGTTCTCCGGCTCGTAGAGCACGGCCCAGGAGTCGATCCGCTCGACACCGAGCACCGCCTTGATCTTCTCGACGTTATAGCCGATGCCGTTGGTGCCCCAGAGGTAAGGCACCGCGTACTGGTTGCCGGGGTCGTTGACCTCGAGTTGCTTGAGCAGGGCGGAATCGAGGTTGCCCCAGTTGGGCAGCAGGCTCTTGTCCAGCTTCTGGAAGGCGCCGGCCTTGATCTGCTTGCCGAGGAAATGGTTGGACGGCACCACCACATCGTAGCCGGAGCGGCCCGCCAGCAGCTTGCCTTCGAGCGTCTCGTTGGAATCGAAGACGTCGTACACCGCCGTGATGCCGGTGGCCTTGTGGAAGTCGTCCAGGGTGGTCTCGCCGATATAGTCGGACCAGTTGTACACGTGCACCTTGGAATCGGCCATAGCACTGTTCAGCACGGCCAGGGTACCGGCGAGAATCAAGCTGTTACGGATGGATGTGTGCACGCGATCGTCCTCTTGTCGTGCCCCGCAGCCAGCCACACGGGCAGGGTGCCGTGTGTCGACTGCGAATGGATATCAGGTTCGGGTTGGACGGCCGGCGGCACCAGTCCACCGGCCGGCTCGCGGTCACTTGCCGGACTTGATCTTGGTCCAGCTGCGGGTCATGGTCCGCTGGGTCTTGGCGTCCAGATCCGGGAAGGTGTAGATCTTCTTCATCACGTCATCGCTCGGGTAGATGCCCGGGTCGGTGCGGATCGCTTCGTCCACCAGCGGAGTCGCTGCCGCGTTGCCGTTGGGGAACTGCACGAAGTTGGTGATCGAAGCCATGACCTCCGGCTTCATCAGGTAGTTGAGGAATACGTGGGCGTTGTCCACGTTCTTCGCATCGGCCGGGATGGCCAGCATGTCGAAGAAGCTGCCGGCGCCTTCCTTGGGAATGTTGTAGGAGATGTTCACGCCGTTCTTGGCTTCTTCGGCGCGGGACTTGGCCTGGTAGATGTCGCCCGAATAACCGATGGCCACGCAGATGTCGCCGTTGGCCAGGTCGGAGATGTACTTGGAGGAGTGGAAGTAGGTCACGCTCGGACGAATCTTCAGGAACAGCTCTTCGGCCTTCTTCAGCTCATCGGCCTTGGTGGTATCCGGCTTGTAGCCGAGGTAGTGCAGGGCGGCCGGGAGAATCTCGGTCGGCGAGTCGAGGAAGCTGACGCCGCAGCCCTTGAGCTTGGCGATGTTTTCCGGCTTGAACACCAGGTCCCAGGAATCCACCGGGGCATTGTCGCCCAGGGCGGCCTTGACCTTGTCGACGTTGTAGCCGATGCCGATGGTGCCCCACATATAGGGAATGGAGTACTGGTTGCCCGGATCGCTCGGGTCCAGCGCCTTCAGCAGGTCCTTGTTCAGGTTGCTCCAGTTCGGCAGCTTGGACTTGTCCAATTTCTGGAACACGCCGGCCTTGATCTGCTTGGCCAGGAAGGGGTTGGACGGCACCACCACGTCGTAGCCCGAACCGCCGGAGAGCAGCTTGGCTTCCAGCACTTCGTTGCTGTCGAAGACGTCGTAGACCACCTTGATACCGGTCTCTTTCTCGAAGTTCGCCAGGGTGTCCTCGGCGATGTAGTCGGACCAGTTGTAGACGTGCAGCACCTTGTCTTCCGCCTGCGCCGCACCCGCCAGAGCGCCCGCCAGGGACAGCGCGAGAAGAGTCTTGCCGAAGATTTTCATGCGTAACAGCTCCTGTTGTTGTTTAAGTGTCCGAGCGGTGGCTTGCCCAGAATCCGGGGGATTATTCCCAAACCTTCACTGGACGTCACCACACGGTGAGCCTGGCCAACGCACTGGCGCAGTCTGGCAAGGTCCGGGGCGCGTTTACAACTCTCCACGAGGTCGAGCCGGACACGCCCCTTCTTTCGTCACAACACCGCGGCGGCAGTGAGATCGAGGCACTTGCGCGCCTTGACGATCAACTCGTCGATCTCCGTTTTGCTGATCACCAGCGGCGGCGAAATGATCATGGTGTCACCCACCGCGCGCATGATCAGGCCGTTACGGAAACAGTGCTCGCGGCAGACCATGCCCACACCCTGTTCCGTGAAACGCTCACGCGTCTTCTTGTTCCGCACCAGTTCCAGCGCTCCCACCAAGCCTAGACCACGCGCTTCCCCTACCAGCGGGTGATCGGCCAGCTCCTGCCAGCGTTGCTGCAAATACGGTGCCGTTTCGTTTTTCACCCGCTCGACGATCTTCTCTTCCTTGAGGATGCGGATGTTTTCCAAGGCCACGGCGGCGGCCACCGGATGCCCGGAATAGGTGAAGCCATGGTAGAACTCGCCGCCCTCGTTAAGGGTTTCGACGATCTCGTCACGCACCACCACGCCGCCCATGGGGATGTAGCCGGAAGTCAGTCCCTTGGCGATCGGCATCAGGTCCGGCGCATTGCCGTAGTACTGGCTGCCGAACCACTCGCCGGTACGACCGAACCCGCAGATCACCTCATCGGCGATGAACAGGATGTCGTAGCGCGACAGGATTTCGCGGATCTTCGGCCAGTAGGTTTCCGGCGGAATGATCACACCACCGGCGCCCTGGATCGGCTCGGCGATGAAGGCAGCGACCTTGTCTTCGCCGACTTCGAGAATCTTGCGTTCGAGCTGCTCGGCCACCTTGATGCCGAACTCGTCCGGGCTCAGGTCACCGCCCTCGCCGTACCAGTACGGCTGGTCGATGTGCTCGATGCCGGGGATCGGCAGGTCGCCCTGGTTGTGCAGCGCCTTCATGCCGCCCAGGCTGACGCCGGCGACGGTGGAGCCGTGGTAGCCGTTCCAGCGGCCAATGATCACCTTCTTCTGCGGCTGGCCCTTGATTGCCCAGTAGTGGCGGACCATGCGCAGCACGGTGTCGTTGGACTCGGAGCCGGAGCCGGTGAAGAACACATGGTTCATGCCTTCCGGCGCGACCTCCGCGATCGCCTTGGCCAGCGCGATGGCCGGCGGGTGGGCGGTCTGGAAGAACAGGTTGTAGTAAGGCAGCTCGCGCATCTGCCGCGTGGCGGCTTCGACCAGCTCTTCGCGGCCGTAACCGACGTTGACGCACCACAAGCCGGCCATGCCATCGAGAATCTTGTTGCCCTCGCTGTCCCAGAGGTACACGCCGGAGGCACGGGTGATGATCCGCGCGCCCTTCTCGTTGAGCAGTTTGTAGTCGGTGAACGGCGGCAAATGATGGGCGCGGCTGAGCGCTTGCCATTCCTGGGTCTGGGCGTTCGTCGCCTGGCTATTCATATCGACACCTCTTCCTTCTTTATACGTGGCCGGCGACCTGCCGCCGGCCACGCTTCGGTCAGACGGAGAACAGCAGGAACTCGCGTTCCCAGGAGCTGATAACCCGTTTGAAGTTTTCATGCTCGGCCCGCTTCACCGCCACGTAGCCGGTGACGAATTTCGGGCTGAGGTATTTCTGCAACGTCTGGCAGTTCTCCATACGCTCCAACGCGGCTTCCAGGGTCAGCGGCAGGCGCAGGTTGCGCCGTTCGTAGCCGCGCCCCTTGACCTGCGCGCTCGGCTTGATGCCTTCCACCATGCCGATGTAACCGCACAGCAGGCTGGCAGCGATGGCCAGGTAGGGATTGGCGTCGGCGCCGGCCAGGCGGTTTTCCACGCGGCGGTTCTGCGGATTGGAGTCCGGCACGCGCAGGCCCACGGTACGGTTCTCCTCCCCCCATTCGACGTTCACCGGCGCCGAGGTATCCGGCAGGAAACGGCGGAACGAGTTGACGTTCGGGGCGAACAGCGGCAGCACCTCGGGGATGAACTTCTGCAAGCCACCCACGTGGTGCAGGAAGAGTTCGCTCATGGTGCCGTCTTCGTTGGAGAAGATGTTCTTGCCGGTCTTGACGTCGACCACGCTCTGGTGAAGGTGCATGGCACTGCCCGGCTCGTCGGTGATCGGCTTGGCCATGAAGGTCGCCGCCACGTTGTGCTTGAGCGCGGCCTCGCGCATGGTGCGCTTGAACACCAGAATCTGGTCGGCCAGCGACAATGGTTCGCCGTGACGGAAATTGATCTCCATCTGCGCCGGGCCTTCCTCGTGGATCAGCGTATCCAGATCCAGCTCCTGGGATTCGCACCAGTCGTACATGTCTTCGAACAACGGATCGAATTCGTTCGCCGCGTCGATGGAGAAGGACTGGCGGCCGGTTTCCGGACGGCCGGAGCGCCCCAGCGGTGCCTGCAACGGGAAGTCCGGGTCTTCGCAGCGCTTGGTCAGGTAGAACTCCATCTCCGGCGCGACGATCGGCTGCCAGCCCTTGTCGGAGTAGAGTTTCAGCACCTTCTTGAGAATGTTGCGCGGCGACAGCTCGATGGGGTTGCCCATCTTGTCGAAGGTGTCGTGGATCACCAGGGCAGTGGGTTCGATGGCCCAGGGCACGAGGAACACGGCGTTCTCGTCCGGACGGCAGAACATGTCGATGTCCGCCGGGTCGAGCAGTTCGTAATAGATGTCGTCCTCGACGTAATCGCCGGTCACGGTCTGCAGCAGGACGCTTTCCGGGAGGCGCATTCCTTTTTCGTCGAGGAACTTGTTGGTCGGCGAAATCTTGCCGCGGGCGATGCCGGTAAGATCGCTGATCAAACATTCAACTTCGGTGATTTTGCGTTCTTTCAGCCAGCTGGTGAGCTGGTCGAGCTTGGTAGTCATAAAGACCTCAGGGTTGAGAGACCGACGTTCCCGCGTCGGCTCAGCGTTGCCCCGCCCTCTCCCTGCAAGCCTCACCAAAGGCCTGGAAGAGGGCGAGATAATGAGGGTTGTCCCGCACTTGCCATTCTGGATGCCATTGCACCCCGAGGGCAAAGCTCTTGGCTCCCTCGATCGAGAAAGCCTCAATCAACCCGTCGGGCGCCAGGGCTTCGATGCGCAGGCCCGGCGCCAGACGTTCAACGCCCTGGCCATGTATCGAATTGACGTGAATTTCGCCGGGCAACCCGAGCCCGGCGAGAACCCCACCCGGCTGCACGTGCAGCGTATGGCTGGGGGCGTACTGGATCTCCAGCGATTCGCCTTCCGGCTCGCGGTGATCCATGAACGGGCCGACTTCATGCACCTTGTGGTGCAGGCTGCCGCCGAACGCCACGTTCATTTCCTGGAACCCGCGGCAGATGCCGAATATCGGCAGGCCGGCCTCCACCGCCGCACGGATCAGCGGCAAAGTGGTACGGTCGCGGGAGGGGTCGTGATGGGTGCCGGGCTCGCTCGCCGGCCCCTGGTAATGATGAGGCTCGACATTCGACGGCGAACCGGTGAAGAGCAAGCCGTCGAGGCTGGCCAGCAAGGTTGGCTGGTCGATCAGCTCGGCGAGGGCCGGAACGATCAGAGGCAATCCCCCGGCGGCCACGGCGACGGCACGAAGGTATTTGTCGCCGGCGATATGGTAAGGATGCAAACCGATCTGCTTGGTGCAGGCGGTCACGCCGATCAACGGCAGGCGAGGCATGGGTCACCCGTCTTATAGCTGTTATGGGTTGCGACCGAGCTTAGCCTTGTTCATTTTTTTACACAATAGGGCTGTAAAAAATTGAACACGCCTCACTGAGCACCGCGCCGGCAGCGGTCGCAAGCCGCTTCAGAATGCCCTGGAACGCCCCAAAATTGGCCATGCAGACCTTTTTTAGGGCAGAATGGGGCGCTCTTGACAGTATCAGGCGTTTAAGATTGACTCAGCCTAGAGCGCTCGAATGATTGATATTTTTAACAATAAAGGTGTTGCATCATGTCGGTACCCCCGCGTGCCGTTCAGCTTAACGAAGCGAACGCGTTCCTTAAGGAACATCCTGAGGTCCAGTTCGTCGACCTTCTTATTGCAGATATGAATGGAGTGGTGCGCGGCAAGCGCATCGAACGCAACAGCCTCCATAAAGTCTACGAGAAAGGCATCAACCTCCCCGCCTCGCTCTTCGCCCTGGATATCAACGGTGCGACGGTGGAAAGCACCGGCCTGGGCCTGGATATCGGCGACGCCGACCGTATCTGCTTCCCCATCCCCAATACCCTGAGCAAGGAACCCTGGCAGAAGCGCCCGACCGCGCAACTGCTGATGACCATGCACGAGCTGGACGGCACGCCTTTCTTCGCCGACCCACGGGAAGTATTGCGCCAGGTGGTCGCGAAGTTCGACGAACTGGGCCTGACCATCTGCGCCGCCTTCGAACTCGAGTTCTACCTGATCGACCAAGAAAACGTGAACGGCCGTCCGCAGCCGCCGCGCTCACCGATCTCCGGCAAGCGCCCTCAGTCGACCCAGGTGTACCTGATCGACGACCTCGACGAATACGTCGATTGCCTGCAGGACATCCTCGAAGGCGCCAAGGACCAGGGCATCCCGGCCGACGCCATCGTCAAGGAAAGCGCGCCGGCGCAGTTCGAAGTCAACCTCCATCACGTTGCCGACCCGATCAAGGCCTGCGACTACGCGGTGCTGCTCAAACGGCTGATCAAGAACATCGCCTACGACCATGAGATGGACTCCACCTTCATGGCCAAGCCCTACCCGGGCCAGGCGGGCAACGGTCTGCACGTGCACATCTCGATTCTCGACAAGGACGGCAAGAACATCTTCGCCGCCGATGATCCCCAGCAGAACGCCGCGTTGCGCCACGCGGTCGGCGGTGTGCTGGAGACCATGCCCGCTTCGATGGCTTTCCTCTGCCCGAACGTCAACTCCTATCGCCGTTTCGGTGCGCAGTTCTACGTGCCCAACGCGCCGAGCTGGGGGCTGGACAACCGCACCGTGGCCCTGCGCGTGCCCACCGGCAGCCCAGACGCGGTACGCATCGAACACCGCGTCGCCGGTGCCGATGCCAACCCATACCTGCTGATGGCGGCAGTGCTCGCCGGCGTCCACCACGGCCTGACCAACCGGATCGAGCCGGGCGAGCCGATCGAGGGCAACTCCTACGAACAGGTCGAGCAGAGCCTGCCGAACAACCTGCGCGATGCCCTGCGCGAGCTGGACGACAGCGAGATCATGGCGCGCTACATCAGCCCGGACTACATCGACATCTTCGTCGCCTGCAAGGAAAGCGAGCTGGAAGAGTTCGAGCACTCGATCTCCGACCTCGAGTACAACTGGTACCTGCATACCGTGTGACGCACTCGACGCCGGCTACTTGCCGGCGTCGTCCTTTATCCCACCCCGATTTCCCGCATCTTGCGAGCCGGCCACCGGCTGACGTCCAATAGCGCCTCCCAGGAAAGGAGACAGCCAATGACGCGCCCCGCCACCGCCCGTAAACCGCGAGCCAGCAGCCAGGCGAGGATCGCCGGCATACTCGCCGCCGCACGGGAATTGCTGGCCGAAGCGGGCGTCGGCGGTCTGTCGATCTACAGCGTGGCGGAACGCGCGGAGATGCCGCCGTCCTCGGTCTATCACTTCTTCGCCAGCGTGCCGGCCCTGCTCGAAGCCCTGACCGCCGACGTCCACGCCGCTTTCCGCGCCTGCCTGCAAGAACCCATCGACCATGCCAGCCTGCACGACTGGCGCGACCTGTCGCACATCGTCGAGGAGCGCATGCTGGCGATCTACGCCGCGGATGCCGCGGCCCGCCAGCTCATCCTCGCCCAGCACGGACTGACCGAGGTCACCCAGGCCGACCGCCAGCACGACCTGGAGCTGGGCCGCCTGATGCACATCCTGTTCGACCGGCACTTCCCGTTGCCGCCCTTGCCCGAGGAAGTGGATGTCTTCGCCCTGGCCATGGAGCTGGGCGACCGCGTCTATGCCCGCTCGGTACAACTGCACGGCACCATCACGCCGCGCATGGCCGAGGAAGGCATGCGCGTGTTCGATGCCTACCTCGCGCTCTACCTGCCACCCCATCTGCCAAAACGGGCGCAGCCCATCGTCTCCGTGGAATAAACAGATTTTTATCCGCATTTATCCCCCAATCTCTTGTCAAAGCGATTGTACGCCGCATCACTGAATTTCAAACGAAACGCCATGCGGACCGAGACAGGGAGATTTTCCGCATGCCCTCTTCAAAAACCGATTTTTATCGGATATAAATCCGCAATCGCCGAACCGCCCACCTTGGCCGGCTGATTGTCACCGGGCCTCTGCTAAGGTCAGTAGACCCGGCTTCCGTCTCACTCATGAGGTGCCTATGTCCCGTATCGTTACCGTCGCCGCCACACAAATGGCCTGCTCCTGGGATCGCGACGCGAATATCGCCAATGCCGAGAAACTGGTTCGCCAGGCCGCTGCCAAGGGTGCGCAGATCATCCTGATCCAGGAACTGTTCGAAACCCCCTACTTCTGCCAGAAGCCGAACGCCGAGTACCTGCAACTGGCCACCCCGGTGGAAGACAACCCGGCCATCAAGCATTTTCAGAAGGTCGCCGCCGAACTCAAGGTGGTGCTGCCGATCAGCTTCTTTGAACTGGCGGGCCGCGCGCGCTTCAACAGCATCGCCATCATCGACGCCGACGGCAAAATGCTCGGCGTGTACCGCAAGAGCCACATCCCGGATGGCCCCGGCTACCACGAGAAGTACTACTTCAACCCCGGCGATACCGGCTTCAAGGTCTGGCAGACCCGCTACGCCAAGATCGGCGTGGCCATCTGCTGGGACCAGTGGTTCCCGGAGACCGCTCGCAGCATGGCGCTGCTCGGTGCCGAGCTGTTCTTCTACCCGACCGCCATCGGCAGTGAGCCGCATGACCCGACCATCACCTCGCGCGACCATTGGCAACGCGTGCAGCAGGGCCACGCCGGCGCCAACCTGATCCCGCTGATCGCCAGCAACCGCATCGGCCGCGAAGACCAGGGCGACTACCACATCGACTTCTACGGCTCGTCGTTCATCGCCGACCAGTTCGGCGCCAAGGTGGAAGAGCTGAACGAGACCGAAGAAGGCGTGCTGGTGCACAGCTTCGACCTGGACAAGCTGGAAGGCATCCGCAGCGCCTGGGGCGTGTTCCGTGACCGCCGGCCGAACCTGTACGGCCCGATCAAGACCCTGGACGGCTCCCTGGAGTCCTGAGAAACCGAGCACCCGCTCGCTAACGACCGCGAGCGGGGTCGCGCCTGCAAGCCCGGCGCAATGAACGACAGCCCGCAAGGTTCGATGAGATGACAACCCTGACCAGTACCCCCCGCGCCGACGGTTACCGCATGCCCGCCGAATGGGAACCCCACAGTCAGACCTGGATGGTCTGGCCGGAGCGCCCGGACAACTGGCGGCTCGGCGGCAAGCCGGCACAGGCAGCCTTCACCGCGGTGGCCAAGGCCATCGCCCGTTTCGAGCCGGTCACCGTCTGCGTGTCCGCCGCGCAGTACGAAAACGCCCGGGCCCGCCTCGATCACCCCAACATCCGCGTAGTGGAGATCACCACCGACGACGCCTGGGTGCGTGATACCGGCCCCACCTTCGTCATCGACGACAACGGCGGCGTGCGCGGCGTGGACTGGACCTTCAATGCCTGGGGCGGCTTCGACGGCGGCCTCTACTGGCCCTGGCAGCGCGACGACCAAGTGGCGAACAAGATTCTCGAGATCGAACGCTGCGACCGCTACCGCACCGAGGGCTTCGTGCTCGAGGGCGGCTCCATCCACGTGGACGGCGAAGGCACGCTGATCACCACCGAGGAATGCCTGCTCAACCGCAACCGCAATCCGCACCTGTCCCGCGAGCAGATCGAGGACATGCTGCGCGAGCACCTGGCCATCGAGACGGTGATCTGGCTGCCGGACGGCCTCTACAACGACGAGACCGACGGCCATGTGGACAACTTCTGCTGCTATGTGCGCCCGGGCGAAGTGCTGCTGGCCTGGACCGACGACCCGCAGAACCCCAACTACCCGCGCTGCCAGGCGGCCATGCGCGTGCTGGAACAGGCCCGCGACGCCAAGGGCCGCGCCCTGACCGTACACAAGATGCCGATTCCCGGCCCGCTCTACGCCAGCGAAGACGAGTGCGCCGGCGTCGACCTCGCGGCCGGCAGCCAGGAGCGCAGCCCGAAGGTCCGGTTGGCCGGTTCCTACGTGAACTTCCTGATCGTCAACGGCGGCATCGTTGCGCCGCGCTTCGACGAGCCGGAAGACGCCGAGGCCGAAGCCCTCCTCAAACGGCTGTTCCCGCAGCACGAGGTGGTCATGGTGCCGGGCCGGGAAATCCTCCTGGGCGGCGGCAACATCCACTGCATCACCCAACAGCAGCCGGCGCCGCAACGGCGCTGAGCGCCTTCCAGCACGATCTATCCCTCCCTCTCCCCCAGCCCCTCTCCCGTAAACGGGAGAGGGGAGATTCGTGCTGCCCGGCGTAACGAAGTCATCCTGACGCTTTGGCATTGCCAGAGAGATTGCAGAAGAGGTGGGACCAACTCCGACGCCCCGTCAGGAGGCCGAGCGGAATCGTCGTGTAGGGGGACGAGCGGCATGGATGCCGCGAGAGGCGCGATTGGCCAGGGATGGCCCT
>NZ_BDAC01000009.1 GCF_002091635.1 Pseudomonas indica NBRC 103045
CTCAACCCCTTGATTATCAAGAAGTTTTTCATCCAGGCTGCGCCGGAAGTGGCGCGCATTATAGAGCCATTCGAACAACCGTCAACGACTTTTTCACTCTGCCTTCAAGGTCACCCGCGCAAAAGACTTCTTGCCAGCCTGACAGACATGCACCTCACCCAAGCCAAAGACGAAGGAACGATCCACAACAGAACCGTCGACACGCACCCCTCCGACTCCAAGCAGATCACGGGCCATGGCCGCATTTTTCACCAAGCCCGCCTTATTGAGCACAGCCGCAATAGGCATATCCTCAGTCGATGTAATTTCAATTTCCGGCAAATCATCAGGCAGCTCGCCATCCTTCATTCGATTACCTGCCGAACGATGCGCACTCGCCGCAGCCTCCTCTCCATGGAAGCGCGCCACGATTTCCTCGGCAAGCTTGATCTTGATATCCCTCGGATTGGCGCCTTTCTCAACATGAACCTTGAACTCAGCGATTTCATCCATCGAGCGGAAGCTGAGCAGCTCGAAGTAACGCCACATTAATGCATCGGGAATCGATACCAGCTTGCTATACATGACGCCCGGCGCTTCCTGAATGCCAACGTAGTTCCCCAAGGACTTGGACATCTTCTTCACACCGTCCAACCCCTCGAGCAAAGGCATGGTGACGATGCATTGAGACTCCTGGCCGTAGGCACGCTGCAGCTCTCGCCCCATCAGCAGGTTGAACTTCTGATCCGTCCCTCCCAACTCAACGTCAGCCCGCAACGCAACCGAGTCGTACCCTTGAACCAAGGGATAGAGGAATTCATGAATGGCAATCGGCTGATTGCTGGAGTAGCGCTTACTGAAATCATCACGCTCCAGCATCCGAGCCACCGTGTACTGCGAAGCAAGCCGAATGAAATCCGCCGGACGAAGCGCATCCATCCAGGTCGAGTTGAACGCCACTTCGGTCTTGGCCGGATCCAGAATCTTGAACACCTGAGCCTTGTAGGTCTCAGCGTTCTCCAATACCTGCTCACGCGTCAGCGGCGGACGAGTGGCGCTCTTACCGCTGGGGTCGCCAATCATTCCGGTGAAGTCGCCAATCAGGAAGATGACCTGATGACCGAGTTCCTGGAACTGACGCAGCTTATTAATAAGCACCGTGTGCCCGAGGTGCAGGTCCGGCGCCGTCGGGTCGAACCCCGCCTTGATACGCAACGGCTGGCCACGCTTGAGCTTTTCAACCAGCTCGGATTCAACCAGGACCTCTTCCGCACCACGCTTGATCAGCGCGAGCTGCTCTTCAACCGACTTCATACAGGACTCGTTCAACTGCTCGACAGACGAAAGGGAACCAAACATACAAGATCGCTGACCAATTACAAGTTTTGCGCCTGCACAGGCCATCCAGCCGACCCTCTCAGCGCGAGGCAACCCAAGGGTTGCTTCCGAGCGCTTTTGGTTATATTTTATACAGTTATTTCATATTCCAAAAAACACCGGATGCCATGACGTATAAAGCACCCAAAGCTCCGCTCTACCCGAAAAGCCATTTGCTGGCTGCCAGCGGCGTAGCTGCGTTGCTCAGCCTGGCCTTGCTGGTGTTCCCCTCGCGTGAAGTCGAGGCGAAGAAGACCTACCTCTCCCTTGATCTGGACAACGGTTCCGAGCAGGTCATTCAGGAAAAAGACGATCTCCGACCGGAGCTGACCGAGCAGAAAGCGGAAAGCCCTCCGTTTGCCACGACCGAAGGCTCCGCAGAGAACCAGAACAGCGCCGAACAAGACGCGGACAAGGATGACGATACCGAGCAGGCCATTAGCGAAGCAGTTACCGATCCACGTCATAAATCCGTGACCGTGAGCAACGGCGACACGCTTTCCACCGTTTTCGCAAAGGTTGGGCTCCCTGCCACGACAGTTCATGAAGTCCTGAGCAGCGACAAAGAAGCCAAGCAACTGACTCGCCTCAAGGTTGGCCAGATCATCGACTTCACACTGGATGATTCCGGGCAGCTCGAAAACTTGCAGACGAAGCTGAGCGACCTGGAAAGTATCAGCTTGAGCCGGACGGAACAGAGCTATAGCTTCAAGCGCGATCTGACCAAGCCGGACATCCGCCCCACCTACGCCCACGGCGTAATCGACAGTTCGCTTTTCGTAGCAGCCAAGCGGGCCGGTCTGTCTCACAACTTGACCATGGATCTGGCCAATGTATTCGGTTACGACATCGACTTCGCTCTGGACATCCGTCGCGGCGACGAATTCGAAGTGATCTACGAAGAGAAAGTGGTCAACGGCAAGCAAGTCGGTCACGGCAGTATTCTCGCCGCCCGCTTCACCAACCGGGGCAAGACCTACACTGCGGTGCGCTATACCAACAAGCAAGGTACCACCAGCTACTACAACGCCGACGGCAACAGCATGCGCAAGGCGTTCATCCGGACCCCAGTGGATTTCGCCCGGATCAGCTCGCGCTTTTCCAATGGTCGTCGCCACCCGATCCTGAACAAGATTCGCGCTCATAAGGGTGTCGATTACGCTGCACCGCGTGGAACGCCAATCAAGAGCGCCGGTGATGGAAAGGTAATCCTGGCCGGTCGCAAGGGCGGCTATGGCAATACCGTGATCATCCAGCACGGTAATAGCTACCGCACCTTGTACGCTCATATGCAGGGCTTCGCCAAGGGCGTTCGTACCGGTAGCAGCGTCAAGCAGGGGCAAATCATTGGATACATCGGCACTACGGGCCTTTCCACTGGGCCGCACCTGCATTACGAGTTCCAGGTCAACGGCGTCCATGTCGACCCGCTCAGCCAGAAACTGCCCATGGCGGACCCGATTGCCGGCAACGACAAGCAGCGCTTCATGCAGATCAGCAAGCCGCTGATGGCACGCATGGATCAGGAAAAAGCCACCATGCTGGCCCAGAACAAGCGCTGACCATATGCCGCGCTATATAGGGGTGATGTCCGGTACCAGCCTGGACGGACTGGACATTGCCCTGATCGAACAAGCCGATCAAACCACCCTCCTCGCCACTCACTACCTTCCCATGCCAGCAGACTTACGCCGTGAGCTGCTGGCACTCTGCACCTCAGGCTCCGATGAGCTAGCTCGCGCCGCCATAGCCGAACAGCGATGGGTAGGGCTGGCCGCGGAAGGTATCTCGACTTTGCTACAGCAGCAGCGGCTGAAACCGCAGGACATCCGGGCAATTGGCAGCCACGGCCAGACCGTTCGCCACGAGCCAGCACGCGGCTTCACTATCCAGATCGGCAATCCGGCACTGCTCGCGGAACTGAGCGGCATTAGTGTCGTTGCGGACTTCCGCAGCCGGGACGTCGCCGCAGGCGGACAAGGCGCCCCCTTGGTACCCGCTTTCCACGAAGCGCTATTTGGAGGCTCAGATAGCGTTCGTGCCGTATTGAATGTCGGCGGGTTCAGCAACCTGAGCCTGCTGCAGCCTGGGCACTCCGTACGAGGCTTCGATTGCGGCCCGGGTAATGTACTAATGGATGCCTGGATTCACCGGCAGCGGGGAGAGAGCTACGACCGTGACGGCGCCTGGGCAGCCAGTGGGCGAGTCAACGCCCAGTTGCTTACCGCTCTGCTGAAGACCCCGTTCTTCCATACCCAGGGACCTAAAAGTACGGGACGCGAGCTGTTCAATCTTCCTTGGCTGGAAAACCTGCTCGCCAACATGCCCCCCCTTGCACCGGAAGATGTCCAGGCCACACTGCTGGAGCTGACTGTATCAAGCATCGCCGACGCGCTACTGGCTACGCAGCAGAACACCGAAAAGCTGCTGGTATGTGGAGGAGGCGCCCACAACAAGGCACTGATGACCAGACTCGCCGGCCGTCTGCCCGGCTGTGAGGTCAGCAGCACCGCAGAGCATGGCATCCCACCGGATTGGGTAGAAGCCATGGCTTTCGCCTGGCTGGCCCATTGCTGTCTGGAAGGCATTCCTGCCAACCGACCAAGCGTAACCGGCGCCCGGGGCCTGAGAGTACTCGGCGCGATCTACCCCGCCTGACCCCAAATAAAAAACGCCGCGCTAAAGCGCGGCGTTCTGGTCAATTCAATCACCTTCAGATCGAGAAGGATTGTCCACAGCCACAGGTCGTTGCCGCATTCGGGTTGTTGATAACGAAGCGCGAACCTTCCAGCCCTTCCTGGTAATCGACTTCCGCACCGGCGAGATACTGGAAGCTCATGGGATCGACCACCAGGCTGACGCCCTCGCGCTCGACGATGGTATCGTCCTCAGCGATGTCTTCGTCGAATGTGAAACCGTACTGGAAGCCGGAACACCCGCCCCCTGTGACGAAGACACGGAGCTTCAAGCGGGGATTGCCTTCTTCATCGATCAGGCTCTTCACCTTGCTCGCCGCCCCTTGTGTGAACAACAAGGGAGTGGGGGTGAAGGTTTCGACACTCATGCTGCTAGTCTCCCGGCGCGATACGCCATACCACTTTGGCCCGCATTATCCACTTACCCTACAAAAGCGGTCAACTATTGATCAGCTTCGAGGCTCGCAGGCAGCTCCAGTATTCTGGGCGTTCCATCCTTGACGTGGCACAACCGCCCCTCGATCTGGGCTCCCATGGCCATTTCCATCAGACCGTAATGCAGATTACCGCGAACACGGGCACGCGCTCCGAGCTCGAGGTGCTCGCTAGCATAGACGTCTCCGATCACTTCGCCATCCAGGATGACATGGGGTGCCCGAATCTCACCTTGGACCTGCCCCTCGACACTGACACGAACCAGCCCCTCGGTAGCGAGCAAGTTGCCGGACAAGCGCCCATCCACCTGAACCGCGCCTTGGAAACGCATATCGCCGATCAGCTCGGCTCCGGCAGCAATCACACTGGTTCTTCCACTGAACTTCTGGATGTCCGCCTTGGGTTTAGCCTTGTTCCACATAGAGTTATTTATCCTCGTCGATCCACTTGAATGTGCGCTCCAATGGCTGCCGCTGGCCTTTGACCTCAGCGCGCACTTTGACCTGACGGGGTTCGAAGCCCTCAGGCAATTCCAACACCGCGAACCGGCCACCTTCCGGAAACGCCTGGAAATGCTTGAAAGCGAAAGGAATGGCCTTTTCGGCCAACTCGTCGGACAAGTCTGACAGTTCCAGGCTGACATCCTTGCCGTTTTGCAGCCCTTGCACCGTTATGTGCAGTTGCCCCTCCAGTGGTTTGTCATCCTTGCCCACCCGGCTGAGAAGCGCTTTGTAGCGGAATTGCCGGGAATTATCCGTGGTGTGTAACTCAAAGGCACGGATACGCAGCCCTTCTCGACGACTGGCCGGAGCCAGCACCCCTTTATAAAAAGCCAGATCCTGTTGCAGTTTGAAGATTTGCTCTTCGAGCAACTTGATGGTTAGCCGGTTCTGCTCGTTGGCCTGCTGGCCGAGGCGCTCGCCGCTAGCCACCACGGCCAGTCGCTGGCGCAACTGCTCTATATCGTGCTCCTGCTCTGCCAGCCGCATCAGAAGAGCCTGACGCTGATCCAGCGTCTCGCGTACGTCACGAGCCGTCCACCACTGCCCAGCCCAGAAGGCGGCTGGCACGGCGATCAACAATATGAGCAGCGCCAGCCGCAGGAAACGCTCGCGGCGAGGATCGGTGAAGCGGACCTCCCAGCCTGCCATCAGGGCAGTAGAGCAGCGTGGGACAGTCCAAGACGCTCATCGAGCCCGAAGAGAATGTTCATATTCTGTACCGCCTGCCCGGACGCCCCCTTGACCAGGTTATCGATCACCGAAAGCACGACGACCAGATCACCACCCTGCGGCCGATGCACGGCAATCCGGCAGACATTGGCACCACGCACGCTTCTCGTCTCGGGATGGCTGCCCGCCGGCATGACATCGACGAACGGCTCGTTGGCATAGCGCTGCTCGAACAGGCTCTGCAGATCGACCGATTTGTCGGCAACGGTCGCATAGAGGGTGGCATGAATGCCGCGGATCATCGGGGTCAGGTGCGGTACGAAGGTCAGGCCGACGTCGCCCTTCGCAGCACGCCGCAAGCCTTGGCTGATTTCCGGCAGGTGGCGGTGTCCTTTGACTGAATAGGCCATCATGCTCTCACCGGCCTCGCAGAACAGCGAACCCACTTTTGCACCGCGACCGGCACCGCTGACGCCGGACTTGCAGTCGGCGATCAGGTGCGACGTATCGGCCAACCCCGCCTCAAGCAGCGGAATCAGGCCCAACTGGGTTGCAGTGGGATAGCAGCCCGGAACGGCAATGAGCCGGGCATTGCGAATCTGTTCGCGATTGACCTCGGGCAGTCCGTAAACGGCCTCAGGGAGCAGATCCGGGGCGCCGTGCGGCTGGCCATACCACTTCGCCCACTCCTCCGCATCCTGCAAGCGGAAGTCGGCAGACAGATCGATCACCCGCGTCCCGGCATTCAGTAGTTCGCCGGCAAGAGCATGGGCAACGCCATGCGGCGTGGCGAAAAACACCACATCACAGGCGCCCAGCGTGGCCGTGTCCGGGACGCTGAATGCCAAGTCGTCATAATGGCCGCGCAGGTTCGGATACATATCGGCGACTTTCACCCCGGCCTCGGAGCGCGAGGTGATCACCGTCACTTCAGCCTGCGGATGCTGCGCCAGCAGGCGCAGCAGCTCCACTCCGGTATATCCCGTGCCGCCGACGATACCGACCTTGACCATAATGCGCCCCTTGAACGAAACCATTGGAAAGCTGCCGATGATAAAGCTGCTTCGGTCACGGGCCAACAGCCAGGATGACGGTTGACCACCCAGCCTCTACTATCGCGTCACATTGTCGAAGGAAGCTCGCGCATGCTCTACCTGTGGCTCAAAGCCCTGCACATCATCGCCATGGTCTGCTGGTTCGCAGGCCTGTTCTATCTGCCGAGGCTGTTCGTGTATCACGCGATGAGCGAGGACGCCCCCAGCCGGGAGCGTTTCTGCATCATGGAACGCAAACTTTATCGAGGCATCATGATGCCCTCGATGATCGCCACGCTGGTCTTCGGCATCTGGTTGATCAGCCTCAATCCGGGCTATTACTTCAGCCAGGGCTGGCTGCATGCCAAGCTCATCCTGGTCGTCCTGCTGATTGGATATCACCATGTCTGCGGCGCCCAGTTGAAGCGCTTCGCGCGCGGCGAGAACGCCCGCAGCCATGTGTTCTACCGCTGGTTCAACGAAGTACCGGTGCTTTTCCTGCTTGCCATCGTGATCCTGGTAATCGTCCGACCTTTCTGACCCGAGGTGCGCCATGTCGCTTCCCGCTCAGCTCGAACAACACCTACGCCTGCCCTTGGTCGCAGCCCCGATGTTCTTGGTTTCCAATCCGAAACTGGTCCTGGCCTGCTGCGAGCAAGGAATCGTCGGCAGCTTTCCCGCCCTGAACCAACGGGAAAGCAGCGGCTTCAAGGCCTGGCTGGAGGAGATCGAAGCGGACCTGGCGACTCTGCCGCAGGCCGCCCCGTACGCGGTGAACCTGATCGTTCATCAGAGCAACCCACGCTTGCGCGCAGATCTGGAGCTCTGTGTCGAGCACAAGGTGCCCATCGTGATCACCAGTCTCGGCGCGGTAAAGGAAGTAGTGGACGCGGTACACGGCTACGGCGGCTTGGTGTTCCACGACGTCACCACCAGGCGCCATGCGGAAAAAGCCGCCGAAGCCGGAGTCGACGGGTTGATCGCCGTGGCCGCAGGCGCCGGCGGGCATGCCGGAACCTGGAGCCCATTTGCCCTGGTCGCCGAGATTCGCCAGTTCTTCGACAAGACGTTGCTGCTGGCCGGCTGCCTGAACCATGGCCACGAAATCCTCGCCACCCAAGTGCTCGGCGCCGACCTGGCCTATCTCGGCACACGCTTCATCGCCACCCGGGAAAGCAATGCCGAGCTGGCCTACAAGCAGTTGATCCTCGATGCCAAGGCTGCCGACATCGTCCATACGCCAGCGGTATCCGGCGTACCGGCCAGCTTCATGCGCCAGAGCCTGGAAGCTGCCGGTTACGACATGGCCCGTCTGAACGACAAGGGCGATATCAATTACGGTGAGAAGCTCAAACCGCTGAACGATGAGGCCAAGGCCTGGAAAACCGTGTGGTCGGCGGGCCAGGGCGTCGGCGATATCCATGATGTGCCGACCGTAGCGGAATTGGTCGCCCGCCTGGATGCCGAGTACCGGCAGGCGCTGTCCCGTGTGGCACAGTTGTCCGATCGATGGCCGGGCAGCCGGAACCGCTAAAAACAGAGACTCTCTGCACAAAAATTGTGTGATCGGTCGCTTGTCTGGCTACTGACGACCCCATTACGCTGTGCTTCTCATCTCGCCGACAGGGAAGCCCGCATGTCCGAAGCCCGTTACAAGATCGTCTTCAACGGTGAAGTGATGCCTGAAATGGCATTGGATACCGTCAAGGACAATCTCGCCCGCCTGTTCAAGAGCGACCGCGCGAAGATCGACAACCTGTTCAGCGGCAGTGCCGTTGCACTGAAGCGGGACCTTCCCGAAAGCGAGGCCGACAAATATCTGACCGCCCTGCAGCGAGCCGGCGTCAAGGTCCGCAAGGAGCCGGATCAGGCTGCCTCGCTGTCCTTGGTGGAGACCGACGATCATCGCCCCGTCGAGGCCGCCCCATCTACCAGCACAGCCCGGATGAAATGTCCCAAGTGCGGCCATGAGCAACCCCAGGCCGCCGAATGCTCGGCCTGCGGCATCATCATCGAAAAGTACTTGGCCCGTCAGGCGCAGCTCGAAAAGACCGCGCCGGCCGCCTCCCCTTCGCCCTACGCACCACCACAAGCTCAGGTAGGCGAGGAGCTGCCGGAATTCGGAGAGCTCAAGGTCTTCACCACCAATGGACGAATCGGTCGCCTGCGCTATCTGGCCTGGTCGTTGGTCATGACCCTCGCAGCCGCCGGTCTTCTGGGTATCGCTGCCGCCGGATTCGCCATCGCCGATACGGTTGGCATCCTGCTGATGTCGCTGGTGTTCATCGGCCTGTTAGTGGTCAGCGTCCAGATTGGCGTCCAGCGTCTGCACGACATCGGCTGGTCGGGCTGGCTGTTCCTGCTCAACCTGGTACCTATCGTCGGCTCCGTCTTCCCCTTGCTGATGCTGATCATTCCGGGTACTGCCGGCGCTAACCGCTACGGCCCGCCGCAGCCGCCGAACAGCACGGCAGTCAAGGTGCTTGCCTCGCTCTGGTTGGTTCTGCTGGCGCTGATTTTCATTTTCGCGATCGCCGGAGGCCTGGGCATGCTGGAAACCATGACCGGCTTCGGAAGCGATTACGATATGCCCAGCGACTACAGTTACGACCCGGAAGCGGCCGACCCCGCCGCCGCAGCACCGGAATGGGACGCCGCCGAAGAAGAGTGAAGTCCTGCCGTAACTCGAAGCGACCGGCGCGGTCCAACGCCGGTCGTTTCCCGGAGAACCTGCAATGCCCCGCTACGCCCTGATCACCGGAGCCTCCAGCGGCCTGGGACTGGCCCTGGCCGAAGCGCTGGCGCGCCGAGGGCGGAATCTGCTGCTGGTCGCCCGTGCCCGCACTGCATTGGAAAGTGTGGCCTGCGAGTTGACCCAGCGCTTCGGTGTCGAAGTGCTCTTTCGTGTCTGCGACCTGAGCGAGCCCTTGCAGCTCTCCGGGCTGCTGCATGAACTGGAGCAGGGCGAGCGGCAGATCGATCTGCTGGTGAACGACGCCGGACTTGGTGTGTCGGGCCCGTTCATCGAGCAGGACTGGGGACGCCTCCAGGAACAGATCGAAGTGAACGTGCTGGCATTGACCCGTCTCTGCCACGCCTTCGGCCAGAACATGGCCGAGCGCGGCGGCGGCCAGATTCTCAATGTCGCCGCACTCGACGCCTTTCACCCCGGCGCCTGGATGAGCAGCTACCACGCCAGCAAAGCCTACGTGCTGAACTTCTCCGAAGGGCTTCGCGACGAACTGAAGTCCAGGGGCGTGAAGGTGTCGGTCCTCTGTCCCGGCCCCATTCGTACCGCATTCAGGGACAAGGGCGGTATCGCTGCGAATGATCTCTCTACCTGCAAACGAGCGCTCAGTGCGGAAGAGGTCGCACTGGTTGCCGTTCGGGCGCTGGAGAAGAACCAGGCGATCATCGTTCCGGGCTGGCGCAATCGATTGCTGGGCCTGTCGTTTCGACTGGCGCCGCGCTGGCTGGTCAATCGCCTGGCCGCACGGCGCAATCGTCTGGCAATGGCCGGCTGAACATAGCCATCACCCCGCCTCGACCGCCCTTCCCCTGGCCCATGCCCGCAAGGCAGCCAACTGCTCGGCCATCACTACCGACAAGGGAGCGGTACCCTGGATGGCCTGCAGCAAAAGCGCCTGATCCACGCTCTGTTGCCGCGCCTGGCTGGCATACAGGGCGCTGACCACCACCTGTTCGATCTCCGCTCCAGTGAACCCTTCGCTGACTGCCGCCAGCTCGGCCAGATCGAAGGTCTCCGCATCGAGTTCTCGGCGCGCCAGATGAATCCGGAAGATGTCCGCACGTACCGACGGATCCGGCAGATCGACGAAAAACAGCTCATCGAAGCGCCCCTTGCGCACCAGCTCGGGTGGCAGGCGATCGATGGCATTGGCCGTCGCCACCATGAACACCGGCGCCTTTCGCTCGGCCATCCAGGTCAGCAAAGTACCAAGCACCCGCTGACTGACACCGCCATCCTGCTCGCCGGTAGCCAGGCCTTTCTCCACCTCGTCCATCCACAACACGCACGGCGCCATCTGCTCGGCCAGGCGCAAGGCCTCTCGCAGATTGCGCTCGGTCTCGCCGAAGAACTTGTTGTACAGACAGGCGAAATCCAGACGCAGCAATGGCAACCCCCAGAGCCCGGCCACTGCCTTCGCCGCCAGGCTCTTGCCACCACCCTGGACACCGACCAGCAGCACCCCCTTGGGGGCATCCACCGTCTTACCGTCGAGAAATGCGCTCTGCCGCTCGGCCAGCCAGCGCTTGAGATTGGCCAAGCCACCTACGTCAGCAAAACGCGCGGTGTCGTATTCGAAACTCAGCACACCCTCCAGATCCAGCAATTGGAACTTGGTGCGATTGAGTTCCGGCAGGTCTTCCTGGGTGATTGCGCCATCGTCGCAGATCACGTTGCGAGCCAATGCGCGCGCTTCGGCATGGCTGGCACCGCGCAGGTTCTTCACCACCTGCTGCAAGGTCCGATTGTCCGTGCGCACCCGGTTGCCATGATTGCGTTCGCTCCAGCGCGCCGCCTCCTCGCGGACGATCGCCAGCAGCTCTTCTTCCGTTGGCAAGGCCAAGGAGAAACGTGCCGCGTAGCGCTGCACCTCCGCCGGCAGCTTCAAGGCATGGGAAACCAGGACGACCGTGGGCTTGTGTGCCCCATCGGCCATCGCCACCTCCTTGAGCAAACGGACCAGGCGGGGATTGTCGGAAAGAAAAGGATGCAGATCGCACAACACGTACAGGTTGGGTTGCGGATCATGCTTGATCAGCTTGAGTGCGGTCTCGGGCTCGCGCGTATCCCCCTCGCTCTCCATCGCGCCCCCAAAACCGAAGCGCTGCAGCCCCTCGGTAACCGACCAGACATGCAGGCCCAGCCCTCGCTTGACCGCGAGCCCGGTGAGCATTTCCAGCACCCGCGATTCGTCCCAGGACTCGATCACCACCAGCTTGACCTTGGAATCCAGCACCAGGCCCAGATCATGGATATCGTTCTTCACTCTCGCTCCTTGTGATACCGCCCGAGACTGGCCGGGCAACCTTCGCCCCGTTAAACTCGGGGCTTCTGATAACAGACCGGGAGACTGTCCGTGGACTGTCTGTTCTGCAAGATCGTCGCCGGGGAAATCCCCGCGCGCAAGCTCTATGAAGACGAGCAGGTCGTCGCCTTTCATGACATCGGCCCGCAGGCGCCCGTGCACTTCCTCGTCATTCCGAAGAAGCACATCGCGACCCTCAACGACCTGAGCGAAGACGACAAGGCCCTCGCCGGCCACATTCTCTTCACCGCACAACGTCTGGCCAGGGAGCAAGGCTGCGAGGCCGGCTTCCGCCTAGTGATGAACTGCAACGAACAAGGTGGCCAGACGGTCTATCACATTCACATGCATGTCCTCGGCCAACGCCAGATGCACTGGCCGCCGGGCTGACGGCCATGCCATGCGGGACCGGGCTTGCGCATGACCGCGGTCAAGACCGGTCCCGGCGATTCCAGTACACTGCGCCGGCAGAACCCTTGCGGAGGTGCCCATGGCCACCGAACGTCACTACTCCCCTGTCGACCGCCTGCTGCTGCAGGCAGACGCCGCGCTGCGCACCTTGCTGCCTTTCAGCGGCCAGCCCTATCGCCCCTCGCCGGGTATCGTCCAGCCGGACGCCGAACTGAACGAGAGCGACGCCCGCCACGTGGCCGGCCTGATGCGCATCAATCACACGGGGGAAGTCTGTGCCCAGGCCCTCTACCAGGGGCAGGCGCTGACCGCCAAGCTTCCCGAAGTGCGCAGTGCCATGGAACAGGCAGCCGACGAGGAAATCGACCACCTGGCCTGGTGCGAGCAACGGATTCGTGAGCTGGGCAGCCACCCCAGCGTACTCAACCCCCTGTTCTATGGTTTGTCCTTCGGCGTGGGCGCCATGGCAGGATTGATCAGCGACAGAGTAAGCCTGGGTTTCGTCGCCGCCACCGAGGACCAGGTCTGCAAGCATCTGGACGAGCATCTCGACCAGTTGCCTCAGGAAGACCGCAAGTCACGGGCCATTCTCGAACAGATGCGCATCGACGAGGAACAACACTCCACCGCCGCGCTGGAAGCGGGCGGGCTTCGTTTCCCCGCGCCGGTGAAATTCGGCATGACGCTCCTGTCCAAGGTCATGACCAAGAGCACCTACCGGATATAACGCCGCAGCAGCCGGATAAAAAGAAGGGCGCCATGGGCGCCCTTCTTCATTCCATTCGGTACGTGCAACGTCATCAGCGTGGCATGTTCCGCCCGTAGAAGATTTCCAACATCTCGTGCTTCAGGCGCTGGGTGACCTGTTCGCGCTGCTCCGCGGAAAGATTGCTGGCCGCATCGCCGAACAGATAGTTGTCCAGGTCGAAGTCCTTCAACAGCATCTTGGTGTGGAACAGGTTCTCCTGGTACACGTTCACGTCGGTCATCTGGTAGGCCTCGCGCGTGTCCTCGGACAGGTACTTCTGGATCGAATTGATCTCATGATCGATGAAGTGCTTGCGGCCTTCGACGTCACGGGTGAACCCACGAACCCGGTAGTCGACCGTGACGATGTCCGAATCGAACTGGTGGATCAGGTAGTTCAATGCCTTCAGCGGCGAGATCACCCCGCAGGTGGAAACGTCGATATCCACACGGAACGTCGCGATACCGTCCACCGGATGGATTTCCGGATAGGTATGCACGGTGATATGGCTTTTATCCAGATGCGCCAGGATGGTTTCCGGCAGCGGGCCGGGCGATTCCTCGATCTGGCTTTCGGTGGGCGTCACCGGTTGCTCGGAGATCAGGATGGTTACGCTGGCGCCCTGCGGGTCGTAGTCCTGACGGGCAATGTTCAGGATGTTGGCGCCGATGATATCCACGACATCGGTGAGAATCTGGGTCAGACGCTCGGCATCGTATTCTTCGTCGATGTACTGCACGTAGGCCTGAAGGTCCTCCGGCGTCTCGGCGTAACAGATGTCGTAGATGTTGAAGCTCAAGGTCTTCGTCAGGTTGTTGAACCCGTGGAGCTTGAGTTTGCTTTTCACCGTAGGAAACTCTCTGTGTATGCGGCTCTGCCGCGTGATTGAGCATGCCCGTCAGATGCGAACGACGCGTCTGCGTAGGACGGTTAACACCTCTTCGCGTTGGCGATTGTGGTCGTTTGGTCGGAGGCTCGGAGCCCCCTGAAAATGGGGGCGCATTATGCAGAGGAGCGGCGTCCTCCGCCAGAGTTTGCGCCCGTTTTGTGATGGCCGGATGTCGGCTCAGCCCAGTTCGACGATCTCGTAATCGTGGGTGATTTCGACGCCGGCACGCCCCAGCATGATGGAGGCCGAGCAGTATTTCTCCGCCGACAGCTCTACCGCGCGCTTTACTTGGGCTTCCTTGAGGCCGCGACCCTTGACGACGAAGTGCACGTGGATCTTGGTGAACACCTTGGGATCTTCGCTGGCCCGCTCGGCCTCCAGAAACGCCTCGCAGCTTTCCACCGGCTGCCGGGACTTCTTCAGGATGCTCACCACGTCGAAATTGGTACAACCACCCAGGCCGAGCAGCAGCATCTCCATCGGCCGCACCCCGAGGTTGCGTCCACCGTTCTCCGGCGGCCCATCCATGACAACGGCATGGCCGCTACCGGACTCGCCAACGAAAAGGGCCTCGCCAGCCCACTGGATACGTGCTTTCATCGCTGGATTCCGCTATATGAAAAAGGTGCGCTAGCTTATCACAAGGCCCTTCGGGGCCCCTGCGGGACAGCGAAGTGACAAAAAAGTGCCACCCAGGTGTTAGCTGGATCGCAATTTCACATGGACTGAGCAGGCGCGTCTGTTAAGCTGGCGCCGGATTACTGGCACACTTGGCCGGACAACTATAAGAAATTGCCTGTTGGACAAGGGCTTATCCTTTTTATTTTTCGGGACTCGGGCATGGTTGCGATCACCCTTACACCTAAAATCAAGCACCTCGACAAACTCCTCGCGCATTGTCACCGCCGCCGCTACACGGCAAAGAGCACCATCATTTATGCGGGCGATCGATGCGAAACCCTCTACTTCATCATCAAGGGATCGGTCACCATCCTCATCGAGGATGACGACGGTCGCGAGATGATCATCGCCTATCTCAACTCTGGAGATTTCTTCGGTGAGATGGGGCTGTTCGAAAAGGAAGGCTCGGAGAAGGAACGTAGCGCCTGGGTGCGCGCGAAAACCGAGTGCGAAGTGGCGGAACTCAGCTATGCCAAGTTCCGCGAACTGACCCAACAGGACCCGGATATCCTCTACGCACTCGGTAGTCAGATGGCCGAACGCCTGCGCAACACCACGCGCAAGGTCGGCGACCTGGCATTCCTCGACGTCACCGGCCGTGTCGCCCGCACCCTGCTGGACCTGTGCCGGCAGCCGGACGCCATGACCCACCCCGACGGCATGCAGATCAAGATCACCCGCCAGGAAATCGGCCGCATCGTCGGTTGCTCGCGGGAAATGGTCGGTCGTGTTCTGAAAAGCCTCGAGGAGCAGGGGCTGGTACACGTCAAGGGCAAGACCATGGTGGTCTACGGTACCCGCTGACGAGCGCACAAGAAAAAGCCGGCAAATGCCTAATGCCAGTCAGTTAAGCTGACTGGCATTTTTATTTCTGGGCGGATACTTGGAGGGTTTTGGCCTGACCGCTCGGGGGTAACACCGATCCTCCCGCCGATGCGGCAGCACGTAATGCATGGCTGACGCATGCAGTTCTGCCAAGTCTTTGGGGATGTTGCCCGGATGCCGTAGGGAAAGGCCATTGAGTAACCCGAGGATCGCCCAGGTGCAGGCGGTGAAGCTCATTTCGCAGGGGTAGATGCCGGGACAATGGCGACTCATTTCCAGCATCTGGTAGCGCAGCAGGTTGTAGCCCAGCAGTACTCCCCAGAGCTCTTGCTCGATCATTTCCGGCGTCTTGCTGCGCAACATGTAGCGGCTGTCCAGCAGGCTCTGCTTCATCTCCCGGTAGCCCAGTTCGATTTCCCAGCGCTGACTGTACAAGTCGACGATTTCCTCTGACGGGAAGCGCAGGGGATCGGTCATCGAGGTCAGGATCTGGCGCACCTTGCCCTTGACTGTCTTGCTCAGGAGCCGCGCCTGCAGGGTTTCCGGCAGGTCTGGCCATTGCTTTCGCGCCTGCGCCGAGATCGGCAGGCTGACGATGATATCCTGGCGGCCCAGCCGGTGGATGACGTCATAGCGAGCCCCCTTGCGCAGCGGGATCAGCCAGTGACGCTGGGTGCCGGCCTGCTGCCAATGGTGCAACAAGCCCAGGGAGTAGAAGCCGCGGTCGAACAGGGTCAACGAGTGATCGGGTGTACTGGCGACCAGTTGCTCGGCCAGTTTCATTTCGTTGCTGTGGTAACCGCGAAGGCGCTGCTGACCAACAGGTGACTGGTCAATTCCATCTGACACACCATGCGCACCTGTGGAAAACCGGTATCGCCATACTGGTTGGTGGAGCTGGCGTAGCGGTCGCGGTTCTCCTGCGTATCGGGCGTGCGCCAGACCACACCGTCGACACTGAGCAGGCGCAGCCCCATCCAGCTCGGATGATTGGCCGAGGCATGCCAGCGCTGCTGCGTCAGGGCGAACACTTCACGTACCGCCTGGCTGCCCAGGCGCTGGCGTCCTTGAACCACGGCGCTGGGGGCCACCAAGGGGCGCTGTCCGGGTAGCATGATGTCCATCTGGTTGACGACATCCCAGGCCGACATCCGGCGAAACAGGGCATCCCAATCACGCACCAAATCATCGCCTCCAGAGGCAGCCGCCTCTTGCGCAGAGTCGCTACCCCTGCGGTCTCGAAGGCCGACCGGACCAGTTCGGGGTCAAGCAGCTCGCCAAGTCCATCGAGTGCATGGGCGGTGCTGGCGATTTCGTGGGTAAGGGCTAGCGCACGTGAGAGCCGCATAAAAAATCCGATGCCTGAAACAGGCATCGGATTCTGCTTGTAGCTCGCCAGACGTCAAGGCTGGGGCTTAACTGACTGGCATTAGGCAAATGCCGGCTTTTTTCCATTCGAGCCGCCATCAACCCGGATCGGCCCCCATTACCGCGCGCGTTTTCTCCGGGAAGAACAGGCGCTGCAATTCCAGGCCGGGGTTCTCGGCACGCATGAAAGCCTCTCCGACCAAGAAGGCATAGACCTCACTGATTTCCATCAGTTCCACATCGGCCCGATTGAGAATGCCGCTCTCGGTGACCACCAGGCGGTCGCGCGGAATCCGCGGCAGCAGGTCGAGCGTGGTTTCCAGACTGACCTCGAAGGTGTGCAGGTTGCGGTTGTTGATACCTAGCAAGGGGGTATCCAACGTCTTCAGCGCCCGCTCCAGCTCATCGCCATCATGCACTTCGACCAGCACATCCAGACCGACATCCTTGGCGGTGGCCGCCAGTTCCGCCATGCGCACATCGTCCAGGGCGGAGACGATCAACAGGACGCAATCGGCGCCCAAGGCCCGCGACTCGACGATCTGGTAAGGGTCGATCATGAAGTCCTTGCGGATCACCGGCAGGCTGCAGGCCGCACGGGCTTCCTGCAAATAGGCATCGGCACCTTGGAAAAAGTCCACATCGGTCAGCACCGACAGGCAGGTCGCCCCGCCCTCTTGGTAACTCCGGGCGATTTCCGTCGGCACGAAGTTCTCTCGCAATACGCCCTTGCTTGGCGATGCCTTCTTGATCTCGGCAATCACCGCCGGCTGCTTGCGCTTGGCCTGCTCCAGCAGGGCCTGGGCAAAACCACGCGGCGCGTCGGCGTCACGGGCCAGTTGCTCCAGCTCCGCCAACCCCAGGCGCGCCCGGCGTTCGGCCACTTCCTCCGCCTTGCGGGCGATGATTTTCTCCAGAACGGTCGGCAGACTCACGCTTCATTCTCCTGTCGGAACACCGCGGTAAAGGACACCAGCTCTTCCAGCTTCTCGCGTGCCAGGCCGGTGTGCAGCGCATCATGGGCCAACTGTATGCCCTCCTTCAAACTGCTGGCATGGTCCGCGGCATACAGGGCCGCGCCAGCGTTGAGCACGATCATGTCGGCAGCCTTCTGCCCGTTTTCCGTCTTGCGACGGCCGAGCGCATCGCGGATCAGCTCCAGCGATGCCAGCGGCGTCTCTACAGTCAGGCCGATCAGGCTCTGGCTCTTGATGCCGAAATCCTCCGGCTGAATGCTGTATTCGCTAACGACGCCATCCTTCAGCTCGGCGACATGGGTCGGCGCGGCGAGGCTGATCTCGTCCAACCCATCCTGGGCATGCACCACCAACACATGCACGCTGCCGAGCCGCTGCAACACTTCCGCCATCGGCCGGCACAGCGCCTGGCTGAACACCCCGATGACCTGATGCTTGACGCCCGCCGGATTGGTCATCGGGCCGAGCATGTTGAAGAGAGTACGCAGCGCCAGTTCCCGGCGCGGGCCGATGGCATGCTTCATCGCCCCGTGATGGGCCGGCGCGAACATGAAGCCGACCCCGACGGACTCGACGCAACGCGCCACCTGCTCCGGCGTCAAGTTCAGGTAGACACCTGCCGCCTCCAGCAGATCGGCGCTGCCGCTCTTGCCGGAAACTGCGCGATTGCCATGCTTGGCTACCTTGCCGCCCGCCGCCGCTACCACAAAGGCCGCCGCGGTGGAGACGTTGAAGATATTCATGCCGTCGCCGCCGGTGCCGCAGGTGTCCACCAGACGCTCGGCCTGGATGTTCACCGGTGCCGCCAGCTCACGCATCACCTGGGCGGCCCCGACGATTTCGTCGATGGTCTCGCTCTTCATGCGCATGCCCATCAGGAAGGCGCCGATCTGTGCGTCGGTGCACTGCCCGGTCATGATTTCCCGCATCACCGATTGCATTTCCTCGGTGGTCAGGTCCAGTTGGCCGACGATACGGCTCAGCGCGCCCTTGATATCCATCACTGCTCCTTAGCGGCGACCGCCGGTCTGTTTCAGGAAGTTGGCGAACAGCTCATGCCCTTGTTCGGTCAGGATCGATTCGGGATGGAACTGCACGCCTTCGACGTTCAGAGTCTTATGGCGCAGCCCCATGATTTCGTCCACCTCACCGTTCTCAAACTGGGTCCATGCGGTAATTTCCAGACAGTCCGGCAACGTCTCGCGCTTGACCACCAGCGAGTGGTAGCGGGTGACGGTCAAGGGGTTGTTCAGGCCGGCGAAGACGCCCTGGTTCTCATGAAATACCGGGCTGGTCTTGCCGTGCATCACCTGGCGGGCACGCACCACATCGCCGCCGAACGCCTGACCGATGCTCTGGTGCCCCAGGCAGACGCCCAGGATCGGCAATTTGCCGGCGAAGCGCTCGATCACAGCCAGCGAAACACCAGCTTCGGTCGGGGTACAGGGGCCGGGGGAAATGACGATGCGCTCGGGATTCAGCGCCTCGATCTCGGCGACACTCAGCTCGTCGTTGCGGATCACCTTGACGTCCTGGCCCAGTTCGCCCAGGTACTGCACCACGTTGTAGGTGAAAGAGTCGTAGTTATCGATCATCAGCAGCATGGCAGACTCCTTCACTTCGCGGTCTGTTCGGCAAGGGCGACGGCACGGAACATGGCGCGCCGCTTGTTCAGGGTTTCCTCCCACTCCAGCGCGGGCACCGAGTCGGCGACGATACCCGCGCCGGCCTGGACATGGAGTTCGCCGTCCTTGATCACCGCCGTGCGGATGGCGATGGCGGTGTCCATGTTGCCGTTCCAGGCCAGATAGCCGACGGCGCCGCCGTAGACGCCACGCTTGACCGGCTCCAGCTCGTCGATGATTTCCATGGCGCGGATTTTCGGAGCGCCGGACAGCGTACCGGCCGGCAGGATCGCCCGCAGCGCATCCATCGCACTCATGCCCGCCTTCAACTGACCGGTAACGTTGGACACGATGTGCATCACGTTGGAATAGCGCTCGATGACCATTTTCTCGGTCAAGCGGACCGAACCCGTCTCCGAGACCCGGCCGACGTCGTTGCGGCCCAGGTCGATCAGCATCAGGTGCTCGGCCAGTTCCTTGGCATCCGAGAGCAGGTCCTTCTCCAGCGCCACGTCGGCTTCCTCGCTGGCGCCACGCGGGCGGGTACCGGCGATCGGACGGACCGTCACCAGATTGTCCTCGACGCGTACCAGCACTTCCGGCGACGAGCCCACCACGTGGAAATCGCCGAAATTGAAGAAGTACATGTAGGGCGTCGGATTGAAGCAGCGCAGGGCGCGGTAGAGATCGATAGGTGCCGCCTGGAAGGGAATGGACATGCGCTGGGAGATCACCACCTGCATGCAGTCGCCGGCCAGGATGTATTCCTTGATCGCGTCGACCGCCCGCTCGTAGTCCCCCCGGCTGAAGCTGGAACGGAACTCGGGCTCGCAGCCGGCCGGGGCGTTCAGGTCGACCCCGAGCCGTGGCGTAATCGGCCGGCGCAGCCGCTCCAGCAAGTCCTGCAAACGAGCCTGCCCCTGCTCGTAGGCGTTTTCCTCGGCCGGATCGGCGAGGACGATGGCGTGAATCTTCCCGGCCAGGTTGTCGAATACCACCACGGCATCGGAGACCATCAGCAGGATATCCGGTGTCCCCAGCGGATCGGGATTCGGACACTGGGCCAGCTTGGGCTCGACGTAGCGCACGCTGTCATAGCCGAAGTAGCCGACCAGCCCCCCGTTGAAGCGCGGCAGCCCGGGCAGCGTCGGCACGCGATAGCGCGCCTTGAAGGATTCGACGAAGGCCAGCGGATCGGCGCAATCGTCATGCCGCTCCACCTCGACGCCATCGGTCGCGATGCTGACGCGATGCCCATAAGCACGCAGCACGGTGCGGCTGGGCAGGCCAATAATGGAGTAACGGCCCCACTTCTCGCCGCCCTGCACGGATTCCAGCAGGTAGGAGTTCGGCGCGTCGGCCAGTTTCAGGTAGATGGACAGCGGGGTATCGAAATCGGCCAACGTCTCGCAGGCCAAAGGAATGCGGTTATAGCCGGCATCGGCCAGGCGCAGGAATTCTTCGCGGTTCATGGATCAGCCTCGTGGCTTGAGGGTAACGGTCGGGTGCAAACGCGCCGGCGATCCGGCGACAGACGAGATCAGGCGCGCCAGCGCCAACGGGCCAGGGCCTTGATGACCTTCATCCAGAGTTTGCAGGTGACCACCACGATCTGATCTCTCGGCGGGGTTTGAAGACGTCCGGCCACACTAGCGCAGGCGCCGGCCCGAATCAACCGCCCGGCAGCAGCTGGCGCAGATCATCGAGAACCAGCGCCGGATTTTCTTCGGCGATGGGACGGCCATGGTTATAGCCATAGCTCATCGCCACGCAAGGCACGTCCGCCGCCCTGGCCGCCAGCACATCGTTGCGCGAATCGCCGATGAAAAGCGCATCGGCCGACGCTACGCCGGCCTTGTCCAGCACCCAATGCAAGGCCGCCGGATCGGGCTTCTGCTGCGGCAAGGTATCGCCGCCGACGATCCAACGGAAATAGCCGCCGAGCCCTTTCTCCTCCAGCAGCGGCGCGACGAAGCGCTCCGGCTTGTTGGTCACCACGGCCAGGGGAATACCCTGTGCCTTGAGCCAGTCCAGGGTCGGAGGGACGCCGGGATAGACGGTGGTCAAGCAGTGGCTGTCGGCGTAGACCTGCATGAATATCTGCAAGGCCCGCTCGGCTTCGGCGTCGTCGACGTGCTCATGCTGCAACCCACCGGCCAGCGCGCGGCGCACCAACACCCGGGCACCGTTACCGACCCACTCGCGCACCCGCTCCAGCCCCGCCGGCGCCCGGCCGAAATCGGCCAGCATACGGTCGACGGCTGCCGCCAGATCGGGGACGGAATCCATCAGGGTGCCGTCCAGATCGAACATCACCAGGCGCGGCAGGCGCCCGGGAAACAGTTGCGCGAGCCCGTTCATGCCTTGGCCTGGGCCAGCTCGGCGCGCATCGCGTCGATCACCGCCTTGTAGTCGGGTTGGTTGAAGATCGCCGAACCGGCGACGAAGGTATCCGCGCCCGCCTCGGCAATCTCGCGGATGTTCTTCACATTCACGCCGCCATCGATCTCCAGGCGGATGTCGCGCCCCGAGGCGTCGATCAGCGCGCGCGCTTCGCGCAGCTTGCCGAGGGTCCCCGGGATGAATTTCTGCCCGCCGAAGCCGGGGTTCACGCTCATCAGCAGGACCATATCGACCTTGTCCATGACGTACTTGAGCACGTCCAGCGGGGTCGCCGGATTGAATACCAGGCCCGCCTTGGCGCCGCCGTCGCGGATCAGTTGCAGGGAGCGGTCGATGTGCTCGGAGGCTTCCGGGTGGAAGGTGATGTAGCTGGCGCCGGCCTCGATGAAGTCGCCGATGATGCGGTCCACCGGCTTGACCATCAGGTGCGCGTCGATCGGCGCGGTGATGCCGTACTTGCGCAGCGCCGCGCAGACCATCGGGCCGATGGTCAGGTTGGGCACGTAGTGGTTGTCCATCACATCGAAATGGACGATGTCGGCCCCGGCGGCGAGGACCTTGTCCACTTCCTCGCCGAGGCGGGCGAAGTCGGCGGAAAGGATCGACGGAGCAATGGCAAAGGGCTGCATGGCGCACCTCGGGAAATCACGGAGGCGCGCATTGTACCCGAGAGAACCGCCTCGCCGCGCGGACGACCGTCGTCAGGGGCGTGCCAGCCAGCGCTCGAAGCGCTGCTCCAGTTCGTCGCCGTGTTCGATCCAGAACTCCACGCCCATGGGCAATGCCTGCGCCATGTTCGCCGGCGCGGTGGGCAGGCGCGCCACCCGCTCGGGCGCAAGGCCGGCCAGCGCCCCGCTGTTGACCGGCCCGTAGGGAATGCGCTCGGCAAAAACCTGCTGCGTCTCCCGTTGACTGGCGAAGCGGATGAACTGAAGCGCCTCGCGGCTGTTGAAGCTGCCGCTGGGGATAGCCCAGTAATCGAAGTCGTAGATGCTGCCCGGCCATACCAACTGCAGGGCGGCACCCTGGTCCTGGGCCGCGCCGATGCGTCCGCTGTAGGAAGCACTCATCAGCAGACTGCCGTCATTCAAACCCCGGATGGGCTCCTCACCGGCCTGCCACCAGCGGATATACGGCCTGAGCTGATCGAGCTTGTCGAACGCCATGTCCACTCCCTGCCGTGTCGCCAGACGGGCATAGACCTGCTCCGCCGGCACGCCGCTGGCCAGCAGGGCGAACTCCAGGTTGTACTTGGCGCCCTTGCGCAGTCCACGATTACCGGGGAAGCGCTGCACATCCCAGAAATCGGCCCAGCCCTGCGGCGCCTGCGACAATCTCTGACTGTCGTAGGCCAGCACCATCGACCAGACGAACGTGCCCACGCCGCACGGGCGTAGTGCACCGGGAATGAACGCCTGGGTATCGCCCAACTCCTGCGCATCCAGGGGCTGGAACAGGCCCGTCTCGCAACCGCGCACCAGCTCCGGCGCTTCCACCTCGACCACGTCCCAACTGACATGCTGCGCCGCCTGCATGCGCCGCAACTTGTCGAAGTCACCGTTGTAGGAGCCATTGATCACCACCGTGCCGGTGGTCGCCTTGAACGGCTTGTAGAAGGCATCGCGCTGGGCGTCGCGCGTCGCGCCGCCGAACGAGACCACCATCAGTTGCGCGGCGAAACCGGTGCTCGCGGCACCGAGGCAGAGAGCGGCCAGAGTCCAGCGCAGGCTGTGCTTGAGCATCGAATGTCTTCCTTGTAGAGAGGACGGCCGTCCGGGCGCAGCCGTCATGCCGGTGCCTGACAGCCCCGGCGATCAGGCGGGCTGCTGGGTACGCATCTTCTCGCTGCGGCCACGCAGCCATTCGAGGGTCAGCAACAGCAGGACCGAGAAACCGATCAGCAGCGTCGCGGCGGCGGCGATGGTCGGGCTCAGGTTCTCGCGGATACCGCTGAACATTTGCCGCGGCAGGGTCGCCTGTTCGGGGCCGGCGAGGAACAGCGTCACCACCACCTCATCGAACGAGGTGGCGAAGGCAAACAACGCGCCGGAGATCACGCCGGGCGCGATCAGCGGCAGGGTGACCCGGAAGAACGCCGTCAGCGGCGAGGCACCGAGGCTGGCGGCGGCGCGCACCAGATTGTAGTTGAAGCCCTGCAGGGTCGCGGAGACGGTGATGATCACGAAGGGCACGCCGAGCACCGCGTGCACCAGGATCAGCGACAGGTAGCTGTTGCCGAGGCCCAGGGGAGCGAAGAACAGGTAGCTGGCGACACCGATGATCACCACCGGCACCACCATCGGCGAGATCACCAGGCTCATGATCAGCGCCTTGCCGCGAAACTCGCCACGGGTCAGACCGATGGAGGCCAGGGTGCCGAAGACCATCGCCAGCAGGGTCGCGGCCGGCGCGATGATCATGCTGTTCTTCAGCGAACGCATCCATTCCGCCGAGGTGAAGAAGGCCTCGTACCAGCGCAGGGAGAAGCCCTGCAGCGGATAGACCAGGAAGGAGCCGGAGTTGAACGACAGCGGCACGATGACCAGCACCGGCAGCACCAGGAACAGCAGCACCAGCGCGCAGATGCCGCGCAGGGTGTAGAACCAGACCCGCTCGGCGGGCGACATATAGGGGCTCAGCATGGCCTACTTCTCCAAACGCATCGTCTCGGGTCCGTGGACCCTCTAGAAGCCCCGGCGCGCGGCCGAGGCGCGCCGATCAACCCAAGCGCAGCCGGTTGGCGCCGACCAGCCAGCTGTACACCACGTAGAGCACCAGGGTGGCGAACAGCAGCAGCCCGCCGAGGGCCGTGGCCATGCCCCAGTTGATGGTGGTGTTGGTGTAGAAGGCGACGAAGTAACTGATCATCTGGTCGTTCGGGCTGCCCAGCAGCGCCGGGGTGATGTAGTAGCCAATAGACAGGATGAACACCAGCAGGCAACCTGCCCCCACGCCCGCCACGGTCTGCGGGAAGTACACCCGCCAGAAGCTGGCGAACGGGTGGCAGCCCAGGGAGATAGCCGCACGCATGTACGTCGGCGAGATGCCCTTCATCACGCTGTAGATCGGCAGGATCATGAACGGCAGCATGATGTGCACCATAGCGACGTAGACCCCGCTGCGGTTGAACACCAGTTGTAGCGGCTGGTCGATCAGGCCGAGCTTGAGCAAGGCACCGTTGATCAGGCCGCCGGACTGCAGCAGCACGATCCAGGCCGCTACCCGCACCAGGATCGAGGTCCAGAACGGCAGCAGCACCAGGATCATCAGCAGGTTGCTCTGGCGTGTCGGCAGGTTGGCCAGCAGGTACGCCAGCGGATAGGCCAGCACCAGGCAGATCGCGGTGATCACCGCGCCCATCCAGAAGGTGCGGGCAAAGATGTCCAGGTAGATCGCCTGGTCCGGCGTGGCCGGCGCCAGCTCGCCGAGGTCGTCGATCCGATGATCGAGGGCGGCCAGCAGGTAGTACGGGGTAACCGCATGGGTGTTGCGGCGGATCGCCTGCCAATAGGCCGGATCGCCCCAACGCTCGTCGAGCCCTTCCAGCGCTTCTCTGTACGAGGCCGGCTCACTGTCGAACGGCAGCGCCCGCGCGGTCTTGCTCAGCAGGCTGCGATAGCCGGCCAGCTCCATGTTCAGACGCTTGGACAGGTCGCCCAGGGCTTGCTTGGCGCCCTTGGCGCTCAAATCCGTGGCCAGGGCACGGTAAACCGCTTCCGGCGGCAGGGATTTTCCATCCCAGTCGCGGATGGCTTCTACGGTCTGCGGCAGCGCCGTCACCACTTCCGGGTTCTTCACGCTCTTGTAGAGCAACGCGGCGATCGGCACCAGGAAGGTCAAAAGGAGGAAGAGCAGCAGGGGCAGGATCAGCGCCTGCGCCTTGAACCGGTTGAAGCGCTCGGCACGCGCCAGACGCTGCTTCAGGCTGGGGCCGGCGACCTCGTTCAGGGGCACTGCGATGGCCATGGCGAACTCCGCAAGGAGGGCCGCCCGAGGGCGACCCGGAAACTAGGAAATCGGAATCGGCCCTCCCCCTCGCCGGGAGAGGGCCAGCAGGCTTACTTCGCTGCCCAGGCGTTGAAACGCTGTTCCAGTTGCTCGCCGAAGTCGGCCCAGAAGGTCACGTCCATGGCCACCTGGTTGGCGATGTTTTCCGGGGTGGTCGGCATGTCCTTGAGCAGCGCCGGGTCGAGCAGCGAGACCGCCTGCTTGTTGGCCGGACCGTAGGCGATGTTCTCGGAGTAGATCTTCTGCTGCTCGGGCTTCAGGCTGAAGGCAATGAACTTCAGTGCTTCATCCTTGTTCTTCGCGCCCTTCGGAATGGCCCAGGCGTCGAAGTCATAGATGCCGCCGTCCCACACCACCTTCAGGTTGCTTTCCTTCTGCACCGCAGCGATGCGCCCGTTGTAGGCCGAACTCATCACGACGTCGCCGGAGGCGAGGTACTGCGGCGGCTGGGCGCCGGCTTCCCACCACTGGATGTGCGGCTTCAACTCGTCGAGTTTCTTGAAGGCGCGCTCCTGGCCGTCCTTGCTCGCCAGAACCTTGTAGACGTCCTTCGGCGCGACGCCGTCGGCCATCAGGGCGAATTCCAGGGTGTACTTGGCGCCCTTGCGCAGGCCACGCTTGCCGGGGAATTTCTTCACGTCCCAGAAATCGGCCCAACTGGTCGGTGCGGATTGCAGTTTGTCGGCGTTGTAGGCCAGTACGGTGGACCAGACGAAGAAGCCTACGCCACAGAGCTGCGCGGCGCCGGGGACCAGGTTGTCCTTGCCGCCCAGCACGCTGTAGTCCAGCTCTTCGAACATGTCTTCGTCGCAGCCGCGGGAGAGTTCCGGCGACTCCACTTCGACCAGGTCCCAGGTCACGCTGTTGGTGTCGACCATGGCTTTCACCTTGGCCATCTCGCCGTTGTACTCGCCGGCGATGATCTTGTTGCCGGTGGCAGCTTCGAAAGGCTGGTAGTAGGCCTTGGCCTGGGCGTCCTTGTTCGCGCCACCGAAGGAAATGACGGTCAGGTCGGCCGCCAGCAAGGGAGTGGAAGAAGCCATGGCGACGGCCAGGGCGGCGACTTTCAAGCGAAACGACATAGTGTTCTCCTTTCTTGTGTTTGGCAGATTTGGAACGCGAGTCAGTTTGCTGGGAGTGCGTCCAAGGCGCGGACGTGTTCGAGTTGCCAGCCCAGCGGCACAACGTCGCCCACCGCCAACGCCGGATCGAGCTCGGCGATGGGTTGTTTGACGAAGAAGTCGGACTGACCACAGACCTCCAGACGGATGCGCACGTGGTCGCCCAGATAGATGAATTCCGCCACCCTTCCGGAGAAGCGGTTGGTACAGGCGTCGCTGCCGCCATTGAGGCGAACTCGCTCGGGACGGATCGACAGAGTCACCGGATCGCCCGGCTGGCCGACGTTCACCGCCAGCGCCTCGACCTTTTCGCCGCGCGGCAGGCCGATCACACAGCGCTCACCCTCGCGGCTGAGCAACTGTCCACTGAGCCGGTTGTTTTCGCCGATGAAGTTGGCGACGAAGCTGTTCTTCGGGTGTTCGTACAGGTTGCGCGGTGCGTCGATCTGCTGGATTTCGCCCTGGTGGAACACCGCCACGCGGTCAGACATGGTCAGCGCCTCACCCTGGTCGTGGGTGACGTAGACCACAGTGACGCCGAGCCGCTCGTGGAGGTGCTTGATCTCCATCTGCATGTGCTCGCGCAGTTGCTTGTCCAGTGCGCCGAGCGGTTCGTCCATCAGCACCAGCTGGGGTTCGAACACCAGGGCGCGGGCCAAGGCCACGCGCTGCTGCTGGCCACCGGAAAGCTGGGCCGGGTAACGGCCGCCGAAAGCGTCGAGCTGCACCATGGACAGCGCGCGCTTGACCCGCTCGCCGATATCCGGCTTGGCCAGGCCGCGTACCGTCAGGGGAAACGCCAGGTTCTCCGCCACAGTCATGTGCGGGAACAGCGCATAGTTCTGAAACACCATGCCGATGTCGCGCTTGTGCGGCGGCACATTGTTGATGGAGCGGCCAGCGAGGAGGATTTCCCCGGAAGTGGGGGTTTCGAAGCCGGCCAGCATCATCAGGCTGGTGGTCTTGCCGGAACCGGACGGCCCCAGCAGCGTGAGGAATTCGCCTTTGCGAATGTCCAGGTTGAGGTCTTTGACAATGAGCGTCTCGCCGTCGTAGCTCTTCTGCACGCCACGGAAGCTGACCAGCACGTCGCTCGCCCCAGTCGTTGTAGTCCCGACCATCACCGCACCTTGTTGTTATGGTTGCCGTTGTCAATAAGCCTAGATAAGGCGAAACGGCGCGCAAATCGGCGCTGGGGAGAGATTGCTATAGGGGGCTGCGAGAATGTCGTGTAGGGCTCGCCCTACACGCTTGTCGCTTTTGGATAAGTCACCAACACAACCATCGGAGCTGTTGCGACAGACAGGTCGCAAATAGGCAAGTCCGATCGGACGCGGGCTGTAGTCCTCCTTCCGGCGGATGGGTCAGATCAGCTTGTGCTCCACCGCATAGCGCACCAGCTCGGCCACCGAATGAGCGCCCAGCTTCTGCATCAGGCGGGCCTTGTGGGTGCTGACGGTCTTGCTGCTCACCGCCAGGTGCTGGGCGATCTCGTTGACGCCCTCCCCCTGCACCAGCCGCTCGAAGACCGAAAACTCCCGCTCGGACAAGGTGGCATGGGGCGGACGCGAATCGGTCAGGCCGACCTCGAAGACCATGCGGTCGGCCAGCTCCGGATCGATGTAGCGGCCACCCGACGCCACCTTGCGGATCGCGGTGAGGAGCAGGGCCGGGTCGCTGTCCTTGGTCGCATAGCCCGCCGCGCCGATCTTCAGCGCGCGCGCCGCCATCTGCGCCTCATCGTGCATCGACAGCACCAGGATTGCCGGCGGCTGGGTCAGGGCGCGGATGCGCGGAATCGCTTCCAGGCCATTCACGCCCGGCATGGAGATATCCAGCAATACCACCTCGCAAGGGGTCTGCCGCAGGGTCTCCATCAACTGCTCCCCGTTGCAGGCCTCGCCCACCACCTTGAGGTCCTTCGCCATGCCGATGAGTTGCTTGATGCCCTCGCGGACGATGGTGTGATCTTCCGCTACCAGAACCCGGATCACGCGGCTTCCTCCTTATCCAGAAACATGCATACCCGCAGCGTGGTGCCCTCGCCCGGCTGGCTGTCGATGCTCAGCCTACCGCCGAGCATCAGCACCCGCTCGCGCATGCCGACCAACCCGAACGAACTGCCCCGGCGCTCGCTCGGGCTGAACCCGCGCCCATCGTCGCTGATGTACAGGCACAACTCGCCGGCTTCGAGGCTCAGGCGCACCGTCACAGTATGCGCCTCGGCATGCCGGATCACGTTGGTCAGCGCCTCCTGCAGCACGCGGAACAGGCCGATGGCCTTGGCATCCGATAAGGGCGGCACGCTCTCCGGCACCTCCACCAGGCAGGGAATCTGCGTCCGCGCCTCGAAGCGCTGGGCCTGCCATTCGATGGCCGAGGCGATACCGGCATCCAGAATTGGCGGGCGCAGGGCGGTGGCCACGTCGCGCACCAGTTGGAACAACTGCGCGATCAGCCGCTTCATATTGTCCAAGCGCTCGCCCAGGCCGGGATCGAGTTCGGCGTAGGCCAGCTCGCACATCGAGGTCTCCAGCTTGAGCACGGTCAGCACCTGGCCCAGTTCGTCGTGGACCTCGCGGGCGATGCGCGCCTTCTCCTCCTCGCGCACCGTCTCCAGATGCGCCGACAACTCGCGCAACTGCGCACGAGAGTCGGCCAGCTCCAGCTCGATCCGCTTGTTCGCGCTGATATCCCAGACGATGCCATCCCACACCACGCGCCCATTGTCGAAACGCCGGGCGGTGGCCTTGATATCCGCCCAGCGCGGCTCGCCAGCCTGGGTCAGGATGCGGCCCTGCCAGTGCCAGTCGCGCTCTTCGCGCAAAGCCTGTTCCTGGGTGCTTTCGTAGGAAGCCCGGTCGTCCGGGTGGACCAGACTGCGAATGCCGCGATCCGGCTGCAGCAGGGTGCTCGCCGAATATCCGACCAGGCTTTCGCTGCCCTCGCCGATGAAGGCGAACACCACCGAGGCGTCGATGTGCGGCCGTTCCAGACGAAACACCAACCCCGGCACGTTGGCCGCGATACCTGTCAGCCGGGCCTCGCTTTCTTCCAGCGCGGCGCGGGCACGGCGGCGCTCGGTGACGTCGGTGAGAAACACCAGCAGGTACTCGCTTTCGCGAAAGCGCAGGAAGCTCAAGGAGACGTCGGCCGGCAGTTCGCTGCCATCGGCGCGGCGGCACTGCGTCTCGAAACTGAGCGGACCTTCCGCGGCGCGCGCCCGTTTCCACAGCCCCAGCCAGCGATCCATGCTCAGGCTCACCTCGAAGTCGGACAGAGGCCGCTCCAGCAACGCCCCCTGGGCGTAACCGAGCATGTCCTCGGCCGCGCGGTTGGCATAACGCACCCGGCTATCCCAGTTGACCCAGAGGATGCCGACGGTGCTTTCGTCGACGGAGAACTGAGTCAGACGCAGCGCCTCTTCGGCGGCGTCGCGCAGCTCGATGGTATGGCGCGCATCGGCCAACCGGGTCTCCAGCACATGCTGCTGGCGACGCAGCCAGGCGACGATGGCCATGGTCGCCAGCAGCAGCACGGCAAGCAGCAGGCTGAGGTTCTGCCAGAAACCCCTCGACTCGCCGAGGCTCGGATACTTGGGCAGCAACCAGCGCTCGCGCAGGGCTTCCAGCTCTTTCGCCGGCAACGCCCGCAACGCCGCATCCAGGACGGCGGCCAACTGCGGCCAATCGCGGCGGGAGGCGACGCGGAGCAACTGGGGGAAACCGATATCGCCGACCATCCCCAGCCCGGCGAATTCCGGTTCTCGACTCAGGCGGCCGAACTGCGCTTCATCGAGTACCGCATAGCGCACTTCCTGGCGGAGCAGGCTCTGCAAGGCCTGCCGCTCCGACGCGGCCGCCCGCAGGGCCAGGTTCGGATAGTTACCGCGCAAGTAATCGGCCACCGGGCCAGGCATGCGCACCGCCACCGGATCGGTCATGCCGAGCTGCTCCAACTCGACGGCCCCGCCTCCATTGCGCTCACCCACGAGCAAATGCGGTACCCGCATATAGGGATCGGAAAAAAGCCAGAGGCGCAGGCCGGCCGGTGTCTGACTCAGGCCAGGCGCGAGGTCGATGCGCCTGTCGCGGGCGGCGGCTTCGAGCGCGGCCAGATCGTCATAGCGGTACCAGACCAGTTCCACCTGTAACAGCCGGGCGAGACTCTCCATCAGCTCGACATTGGCGCCGGCGAGCTGCTGCAGACGCCGGTCGTACTGCGCATACGGCGCCTGCAACACCACCCCGACACGCAGTTGACGATGTTCCTCCAGCCAGTTGCGCTGGGCCGGATCGAGAGCCAGGGGAGCGGGCGGCGGCGCGGCGAATACCCCGACCGGCAGCAGCCAGGCCAGGAGCAGAACAACGGATAACGGACGGATCATGCAGCACACCGCGCGGCCGGCAGTTCGAAAGAGGGCTGGCATACCTTACTCCAGCCGCCTCGCCCTGGCGAAGCCTGACAAATGCGGAACAGCCGTTTAGGCTGCCAATGTCGTCAAGACAGGAATACATCGATGCCTCGCACCGCTCGCCCCCTCTCCATTCTCTGCCTGGGCCTGTTGCTGCCCTACGCGGCCTTGCATGCCGAGGAGCAGTCCCCGCCGGCGGAGCCGCCTGCCGAGGAAGCCCCCGCCGAACCGCAAGCGACGCAGCGCAGTCCGTTGCCGGAACGCAGCCAGGACGAGGCTGCCGGACTGGAACGCCAGCTACCGCACAAGGAACAGCAGCGTCTGAAAGCCGGCGACGACGATTTCCTCGCACTCTGGCAACCGGCCAATACCGGTACGCCGAAGGGGGTGGTGATCCTGCTCCCCGGCGACTCGGAGAGCGCCGATGCCCCTCAGGCCATCGGTCCGCTGCGACGCAAGTTGCCGGATGCCGGCTGGCACACCCTGAGCCTGACCTTGCCCGACCCGCTGGACGACTTGCCACCACCCCGCCCCGTCGGGCAACCGGTAGAACCGACGGAAAGCGTCGAGGCAGGCGAGGCGACATCGAAGGAAGAAGCCGAGGCCCCCGTCCCGGAGGCGCCAACGAACCCCGCCGAAGCCGGTGGCATGCAGGCCCCGGAAGCGGCCACCGCTCCGGCCGAGACGATACCCACGGAAACCCCGGAGGCTCGTCGACAGGCTCATATGGAAAAGGTATTGGCGCGCATCCAGAGCGGTGTCGACTTCGCCCTGGAACAGAACGCCAGCGAGATCGTGCTGCTCGGCCACGGCACTGGCGCCTACTGGGCAGCCCAGTACCTCGCCGAGCGCAAGCCGGAGCGCATCCAGAACCTGCTGATGGTGGCAGCACGTGTCCCGAGCGGATTCGCGCCGGAGCTGGAGGACCTGGTGCCGGCACTGAAGCTGGCCACCGGCGACTTCTACTACAAGGACCAACCCGCCGACCGCAACGCCGCGGCGCAGCGCATGCAGGCCGGCAAACGCCAGCAGCACCCGGCCTACATTCAGATCGCCATGAAAGCCCTGCCCGGAAATTCGGCTGCGGAACAGGAACAGCTTTACCGGCGCATCAAGGGCTGGCTGATGCTGCACGCCCGGGCCAAGGGATAACGGCGGCTCTCAGCGGAACCCGTGGCGCTCACGGATCAATGCATAAGCATTGTGCAACTCGCGCGTCTTGTCGGTGGCTTCGCGAACCCGCGCCGGGCTCGCCCCAGCGCCGGCCAGCTTGTCCGGATGGTGACGGCTGAGCAGTCGGCGATAGGCCCGCTTGATGGTCTCCGGCTCGCTGTCGGGGCTGACCGACAACAGGCGAAGCGCTTCCAGATAGGCGCTGCCGGCTGTGGCGGGAGGCGCCTTGGGCGATTCGCAGCGCACTTCCAGCGCCTCCACCTCCGGTGTGGTCCACCCCAGCCATTTTCCCCAGAGCAGGATCAATTCCCGCTCACGCGGTCCGATCCGACCATCGGCCGCGGCCATGCGCCAGCAACAGCGCAGGAGCCGTTCCGCCTCCGCACGCTGGCCGCGCAGCCGCCGCAGTGGGGCTCGTAGCCCATCCTCACCGGTCTTGCCCCTGGAAAAGGCTTCGATAGCCGCACGCGTGGCCGTCTCGTTCAGGCCCAGGCGGCGCATCTCAGCCCGCGCCTGCTGGATATGCGCCTCCCTCACACGCCCGTCGCTCTTGGCCAGACGGCCGAGCAGGATAAACAGCAATTCATCCGAACGAGGGGCCGGCGTGCCGCCGAGGCGCTCCCGCAGGCTGGCCCAGGAATCGAGCTGGAGGCGTCGATCCAGGACCTGCCCGAGCAATCCGCCCAGCAAAGCCCCCGGAATGCTGGCCAGGGCCAAACCGACCAGCGCACCGAGCAGAGTGGTCGGCCAGAACAATCAGACCTCCGACGCCAACAGGCGCTCGACGTCGGCCAGCCGCTCGTGGGTGCCCACATCAACCCAGCGCCCGCGGAAGTGCTCGCCGCTCACCAGCCCCTCGCGCATGGCGTCGCGCAGCAGGGGCGCCAGCTTGAAGGCGCTGTCCCGGCAGCCGGCGAACAAGCGCGGGTGCAACACCGCGATGCCACTGTAGGTCAGGCTGGGCTGGCCGGCGATGGCGTCCTCCACCTGGCTGTCGTACAGGCGGAAATCGCCCCCGGCGTGATGAGCCGGATTATCCACCAGTACCAGATGGGCCAAGTCGGTCAGCGGACGGCGCAACGAGGAAAAGTCATAGTCGGTCCAGATATCGCCGTTGACCACCAGGAACGGCTCATCGCCAAGCAACGGCAAGGCGCGGAAAATGCCGCCACCGGTCTCCAGCGGTTCCCCTTCGGCGGAATAGGCGATCTCCAGGCCGAAGCGCGCGCCGTCGCCCAGGTGGTTTTCGATCTGCTCGCCGAGCCAGGCATGGTTGATCACCAACTGGCGAAAACCAGCCGCAGCGAGGTTGCGCAGGTGATACTCGATGAGCGGCACGCCGGCCGCCCGCACCAGGGGCTTGGGGGTATGCAGCGTCAGCGGGCGCAGCCGTTCGCCCTTGCCGGCAGCCAGGATCATCGCCTTCATGGCGACACCGCCTCGGTACGCGGCAGGGAAGCAAGCAACTGCCCCAGCTCGGCCAGCTCGGGCCGGCGCGCGATCACCGCCTCGATATAACGGAAGAAGCGCGGCACGTCGCCGAGGTACTTCGGCTTACCGTCGCGATGGCAGATGCGGGCGAAGATGCCGATCACCTTCAGGTGCCGCTGTACGCCCATCAGATCGCTGGCGCGGTAGAAGGCGTCGAAACTCTCCTGTACCGGTACGCCGGCCTCGGTCGCACGACGCCAGTAACGCAGCAGCCAGTCCTGCACACGCGGCTCAGGCCAACTGAGGAAGGCATCCTTGAACAGGCAGGTGATGTCATAGGTGACCGGCCCGTACACCGCGTCCTGGAAATCCAGGATGCCCGGATTGGGTCGGCTCAGCATCAGATTGCGTGGCATGAAGTCGCGGTGCACGAATACCCGGGGCTGACTCAGAGCGCTCTCGACCAGCAGGTCGCAGACCCGCTGCCAGGCAGCCAGCGTTTCTCCTTCCAGGCTGATGTCCAGATGACGTTGCAGGTACCAGTCGGGGAACAGTTGCAATTCACGCCGCAACAGGGCGTCGTCGTAGCAGGGCAGCCCGGCGTCCAGCGGCAGGCGTTGGAACGCCAGCAAGGCTTTGATGGCATCCTCGAACAGCGCTTCGGCATTGTCCGCATCGATCACGTCGAGGTAAGTCTGCCGCCCCAGATCGTCGAGCAGCAGGAAGCCTCGTTCCAGCTCCGCGGCGAGAATCCGCGGCACATGTACCCCAGAGCCCGCCAGCAGGCCGGCGACCTTGACGAAGGGCGCGCAGTTTTCCTGCGGTGGCGGCGCATCCATGAGAATCAGGCTGCGGGTGCCGTCCTCCCAGCGGAAATAACGGCGAAAACTCGCATCGCTGCTGGCGGGTGTCAGACGGCCGGACGTCACCGCCCCCCACCCTTCGGCGGCGAACAAGGCAGGCAACTGCTGATCCAGCCAGCCGGTCAGTTGCTGGAGGCGTACATCTTCATCACGCATTTACAGGGTCTCCGACGGCGCTAGCCGTTATACGGGTCATGCTTTATTATCCAGCATCTTTTTCAGCCCATCGAGAGGCGTGCGGCCCCCCGGGCCGATGGCGCGCAGGAAGCCCGGACTAACAAGATGGCAGTACATTCTCCCGCGTTTCGTAAGAAATTCCCTCTGCTGGTTACCGGCAGTCTGCTGGCCATGCAGCCCGTAGCCGCTCCCTTTGTTTTCGCTGCCGAGCAATTCGACTGCAAGGCCTCCGCCACCGGCGGCTGGGCCTGCGCACCGAGCGCACCGGCCGCCGCACTGCCGCCACGCCCGGTGCACAGTGCCACTGCCGTCAGCTCCGGCGTCGCCTCCGGCACCGTCCAGGGGAGCAGCGCCCAGCAGCAGGCCGCCGCGCCCACACTGGTCACCGAGAGCAAGGGCAAAGGCCTGGTATCCCGTAGCGCCGACTATAGCCATCTGGACTGGGTCCCGCGCGAAAACCTCACGCCCGCTCAACTGGCGGAAGCCGGTCCTTACTGCGCCGGCGCCTACGTAGAACCGGTCCGTCCAGGCATGGACGATACCACCCCGCTGAACGAAGCACCGATGTACCTCTCGGCCAAGGCCTCGCGCTACGAGCAGGAACAACAGGTCGCGACGCTCGCCGGCGACGTGGTGATGCGCCAGGGCAGCATGCAGGTGGAAGCCGACGAGGCCAACCTGCGCCAGGCGGAAAACCGTGGCGAACTGGTGGGCAATGTCCGCCTGCGCGACAAGGGCACGCTGGTGGTCGGCGACCGCGCCGAACTGCAGTTGGACAACGGCGAAGCCAAGATCGACAACGCCGAATACGTCATCCACCAGGGCCACGTCCGCGGCAGCGCGCTGTATGCCAAGCGCGAGGAAACCGCGATCATCCGGCTCAAGGACGGTACCTACACCCGTTGCGAGCCGGGCAGCAACGCCTGGCACCTGAAGGGCAACAACGTCACCTTGAACCCGGCCACCGGCTTCGGTACCGCGACCAACGTGACCCTGCGGGTGAAGGACGTTCCGGTCTTCTACACCCCCTACATCTATTTCCCGATCGACGACCGCCGCCAGTCCGGCTTCCTGGCGCCAAGCATCAGCACGTCGAGCGACACCGGCCTCTCGTTGAAGACGCCGTACTACTTCAACCTGGCGCCGAACTACGACGCCACCCTCTACCCGACCTACATGGCCAAGCGCGGCCTGCTGATGGAAGGCGAGGTCCGCTACCTGACCAAGAGCAGCGAAGGCCTAGTGGGCGGCGCCTGGCTGGACGACAAGGAGGACGAGCGCAAACTGCAGTCCGAATACGAAGACCAGCGCTGGATGTACACCTGGCAGCACAAGGGTGGCCTGGACTCCCGTCTGCTGACCGAAGTCGACTACACCGACATCAGCGACCCCTATTACTTCCAGGATCTCGACAGCGACCTGGAAATCAGCTCGAACACCTTCGTGAACCAGCGCGGCACGCTGACCTGGCGCGGCGACAACTACATCGCCCGCCTCAATGCGCATGCCTATGAAATGGCCACGGTGACCGACATCACCCCGTACGAGCGCCTTCCGCAAGTCACCTTCAACGGTGCTCTGCCGTTCCAGCCGGGCGGGCTTAACTTCTCCTACGGCACCGAGTTCGTGCGTTTCGACCGCGACCTGCGCAGTGGCAACTTCATCAACGAAGACGGCGTCGCAGAGAGCTGGTACGACAACAATGTCCGCGGCATCGCCCGCGCCAATGGCGATCGTATCCACCTGGAGCCGGGCATCAGCCTGCCGCTGAACTGGACCTGGGGCTTCCTCAAGCCCTCGCTCAAGTACGCCTACACCCAGTACGACCTGACCCTGGACTCCATCGGCAAGAGTCAGATCGCCGGCAACTTCGAAGACTCCCCGGACCGCAGCGTACCGATCTTCGGCCTCGACGGCGGCCTGTACTTCGACCGCGACACCCAGCTGTTCGGCCATTCCTTCCGCCAGACCCTCGAACCGCGTGCGTTCTATCTCTACGTGCCAAAAGAGGATCAGGACGACATCCCGGTGTTCGACACCAGCGAAAGCAGCTTCAGCTATGCCTCGCTGTGGCGTGACAACCGCTTCTCCGGCAAGGACCGCATCGGCGACGAAAACCGTCTGTCCCTGGGCGTGACCAGCCGCTGGATCGAGCCGAACGGCTTCGAGCGCCAGCGCGTCAGCCTCGGCCAAGCCTTCTACTTCGCCGACCGCAAGGTGCAGATGCCGGGCATCGACTACCGCACCCGCGACGACGCGCAGAGCGATGTATCGCCCTACGCCCTGGAATACCTGTACCGCTTCAACCGCGACTGGCGCCTGTCCTCCACCTACAACTGGGACCCGGACAGCCACAGCACCCGCTCCGGCAGCCTGATGTTCCACTACCAGCCGGAAGACAACCCGAACAAGGTGGTCAACGTCGGCTATCGCTACCGCAACGATACCGTGCGCTACGACCAGGCCACCGGTACCTGGAAGTTCGGCGGCGACTTCGGCACACCCGGCAGCGACAACTACATCAAGGACTACTACAAGATCGACCAGCATGACTTTTCGGTCATCTGGCCGCTGGTCCCGCAGTGGAGCGCCATCGCCCGCTGGCAGTTCGACTACAACCGCAGCCGCACCCTGGAAGCCTTCGGTGGTTTCGAATACGACAGCTGCTGCTGGAAACTGCGCCTGATCAACCGCTACTGGGTCGACTACGACGAAAACAGCCTGAACCCGGACCTCAACGAAGAAGCCGACCGCGGCATCTTCCTGCAGATCGTGCTGAAGGGCCTCGGTGGGGTCGTTGGCAACAAGGTAGAGTCTTTCCTCGACCAAGGCATTCAAGGTTACCGTGAACGTGAAGACCAAGCTTTCTGATTGTCTGCGCCCGCTGCTGCTGGGCGCCCTCCTCCTGGGGAACGCAACGCTCAGCACCACGACAACGGCCGAGGTGCGCCCGCTGGACCGGGTCGTGGCCATCGTCGATAACGACGTGATCATGCAGAGCCAACTGGATCAGCGCCTGCACGAGGTGCAGCAGACCATCGCCAAGCGCGGTGCCGCACTGCCGCCCGAGCACGTGCTGAGCCAGCAGGTGCTGGAGCGGCTGATCATCGAGAACATCCAGCTGCAGATCGGCGAACGCTCCGGCATCCGCATCACCGATGAAGAACTGAACCAGGCCATCGGCACCATCGCTCAGCGCAACGGCATGACGGTCGAGCAGTTCCGCGCCGCCCTCGCCCAGGATGGCCTGTCCTTCGCCGATGCCCGCGACCAGGTGCGTCGCGAGATGATCATCAGCCGCGTGCGCCAGCGCCGGGTCGCCGAGCGCATCCAGGTCACCGACCAGGAAGTCCAGAACTTTCTCGCCTCCGATCTCGGCAAGATGCAGCTGTCCGAAGAGTTCCGCCTGGCCAATATCCTGATCCCGGTACCGGACGGTGCCCCGTCGGACACCATCCAGGCTGCCGAACGCCAGGCCCAGGACCTCTACCAGCAGCTCCGCCAGGGAGCCGACTTCGCCCAGCTGGCGATCGCCCGCTCGGCCAGCGAAACCGCCCTGGAAGGCGGCGACATGGGCTGGCGCAAGGCTGCGCAACTGCCGCCGCCGTTCGACAGCATGATCAGCGCCCTGTCGGTCGGCGAAGAGACCGAACCAATGCGCACCCCGGGCGGCTTCATCATCCTCAAGCTGCTCGACAAGCGCGGCGGCGGCACTCAGGTACGGGACGAAGTGCATGTCCGCCACATCCTGATCAAGCCCAGCGAAATCCGTAGCGAAGAAGAGACCCGTCGTCTGGCCGAGCGCCTGTACGAGCGCATCAAGTCCGGTGAGGACTTCGCCGAACTGGCGAAGAGCTTCTCCGAAGACCCGGGCTCGGCACTCAACGGCGGCGATCTCAATTGGATCGATCCGAACGCGTTGGTGCCGGAATTCCGCGAGGTCATGGCCAATACCGCGAGCGGCGAAATCTCCAAGCCGTTCAAGAGCCCCTATGGCTGGCATGTCCTGCAAGTGCTGGGACGCCGCGCCACCGACAGCAGCGAACAGTTCCGCGAGCAACAGGCGATGAACCTGCTGCGTAACCGCAAGTACGACGAAGAACTGCAAGCCTGGTTGCGCCAGATCCGCGACGAGGCCTACGTGGAAGTCAAACTGTGACGCCACGGCGCTTCGCCCTGACGCCCGGCGAGCCGGCCGGCATAGGCCCCGACCTGTGCCTGCTGCTCGCCGGGCAGCCCCACCCTCACCCCCTCATTGCCGTCGCCAGTCTGGACCTGCTCGTGCAGCGGGCCGCCCAGTTGAACCTCTCGGTCCGGCTCTTGCCCGTGACCCCGGATAGCTGGCCCGACGAACCCGCACCCGCCGGCAGCCTGTACGTCTGGGATACACCTCTGCGTACCCCGGCCACTCCCGGGCGACTGGACAGAGCCAACGCCGCCTATGTGCTGGAAACCCTGACCCGGGCCGGCCAAGGCTGCCTGGACGGTCATTTCGCCGGCATGATCACCGCCCCGGTACACAAGGGTGTGATCAACGAGGCGGGCATCGCCTTTTCCGGGCACACCGAATTCCTCGCCGAACTGACCGGCACCGAGCAAGTGGTGATGATGCTAGCCACACGCGGTTTGCGCGTCGCCCTGGTAACTACCCACCTGCCGCTGAAAGATGTCGCCTCGGCCATCACTGCCGAGCGGCTGAGCCGCGTCGCGCGCATTCTGCATGCCGACCTACGCGACAAGTTCGGCATTGCCCGGCCGCGCATCCTGGTTTGTGGCCTCAATCCACACGCCGGAGAAAGCGGTCACCTCGGGCGCGAAGAAATCGAGGTGATCGAGCCCGCTCTGGAAACCCTGCGCCAGGAAGGTCTCGACCTGATCGGCCCGCTGCCGGCGGATACCCTGTTCACCCCGAAATATCTGGAGCATTGCGACGCGGTCCTGGCGATGTACCACGACCAGGGTCTACCGGTGCTCAAGTACAAGGGCTTCGGTGCAGCGGTGAACGTGACCCTCGGTCTGCCCATTGTTCGTACGTCGGTGGACCACGGCACCGCCCTGGATCTCGCCGCGACCGGCAAGGTCGACACCGGCAGCCTCGCCGTGGCACTGGAAACGGCCTACGAAATGACCGGCAGACACCCCTAGGGCAACCAAGAGCCAATCCGGATGCCGGCTGCGGCCTCAACTGATAAGCTGCGCACCTTCTTGTTTTATGCTTCGAGCCGGCCTGATGTGGGCTGCTCGAGGCTTGGAGCCTTCTTCGTGTCCGAGCTATACCAACACCGCGCGCGCAAGCGTTTCGGCCAGAACTTTCTGCACGACGCCGGCGTGATCCATCGGATTCTCCGCTCGATCAATGCTCGCGAGGGGGATCGCCTGGTGGAGATCGGTCCGGGCCAGGGCGCGCTGACCGAAGGGCTGCTGGCCAGCGGCGCCCGTCTCGATGTGATCGAGCTGGACCTCGACCTGATCCCGCTGCTCAAGCTCAAGTTCGGTATTCATCCCGGCTTCACCCTGCACCAGGGCGATGCACTGAAGTTCGACTTCGCCAGCCTCGACGCCTCCCCGCGCAGCCTGCGGGTGGTCGGCAACCTGCCGTACAACATCTCCACGCCACTGATCTTCCATCTGCTGGAACATGCCGGGCTGATCCGTGATATGCATTTCATGCTCCAGAAGGAAGTGGTCGAACGCCTGGCCGCCGAGCCGGGCGGCGGCGACTGGGGCCGCTTGTCGATCATGGTGCAGTATCACTGCCGGGTCGAGCACCTGTTCAACGTCGGACCGGGCGCCTTCAACCCGCCGCCGAAAGTCGATTCGGCCATTGTCCGCCTGGTCCCCCATGAGACGCTGCCGCACCCGGCCAAGGACGTCCGCCAACTCGAGCGGGTGGTCCGCGAGGCGTTCAACCAGCGCCGCAAGACGCTGCGCAATACCTTGAAAGGCCTGCTCGACAAAGATGCCATCGAAGCCGCCGGGGTGGACGGCAGTCTGCGCCCCGAACAACTGGATCTCGCGGCCTTCGTCCGTCTGGCCGATCAGCTGGCCGGGCAGACAAGCCCGGGCTGACCTCCTAGACTCGACTATCCGTTTTCCGAGTTTCATTCGCATGTCCGACCCTCGTTATCAGATCGACATCAGCGTCGTCACCCGCTATCTCCCGGAACAGTCGCAACCGGACCAGAACCGTTTCGCCTTCGCTTACACGGTCACGATCCACAACAGCGGCGAGCTTGCGGCGCAGTTGCTGTCGCGGCATTGGGTCATCACCGATGGCGACGGCCGCATCCAGGAAGTCCGCGGTGCCGGCGTGGTGGGTCAGCAGCCCCGGATCGAGCCGGGCCAGAGCCACACCTACAGCAGCGGGACAGTCATGGCCACCCGCGTCGGCAACATGCACGGCAGCTACCAGATGCTCGCCGACGACGGGAAACGCTTCGAGGCCCCCATCGCCCCGTTCCGCCTCGCCGTACCGGGAGCCCTGCACTGATGGCGCTGTATGCCGTCGGTGACCTGCAGGGTTGCCTGGACCCGCTGAAATGCCTGCTCGACCGGGTGAACTTCGATCCGTCCCGCGACCACCTGTGGCTGGTGGGCGATCTGGTCAACCGTGGCCCGCAATCCCTGGAAGCCCTGCGTTTCCTTTATGCCATGCGCGAGTCGGTGACCTCCGTGCTGGGCAACCATGACCTGCATCTGCTGGCGGTGGCGCACAACATCGAACGCCTGAAGAAAGGCGACACCCTGCGCAAGATTCTCGAAGCCCCGGACCGCGACGACCTGCTCGACTGGCTGCGCCGCCAGAAACTGATGCATTACGATGCCGAACGCGACATCGCCCTGGTGCACGCCGGCATCCCCCCGCAGTGGAGCCTGAAAAAAGCGCTCAGGCGCGCCGCCGAAGTGGAAGAAGTCTTGCTGGATGACGCCCGCCTGCCGCTGTTCCTCGACGGCATGTACGGTAACGAGCCGGCCAAGTGGGACAAGGACCTGCACGGCGTGACTCGCCTGCGGGTCATCACCAACTACTTCACCCGCATGCGCTTCTGCACCGCAGACGGCACCTTGGACCTGAAAAGCAAGGAAGGCGTGGACAGCGCCCCGCCCGGCTATGCCCCCTGGTTCAGCCACCCGAACCGCAAGACCCGCGGCCAAAAGCTGATCTTCGGCCACTGGGCCGCCCTCGAAGGCCGCTGCGACGAACCCGGACTGTTCGCACTGGACACCGGCTGCGTCTGGGGCGGCGCCATGACGCTGCTCGATGTGGACAGCAGCCGGAAGTACCGCTGCGACTGCCCGGCGCAACGATAACGAACGAAGCCGGGCGGCCAGACCGCTCCGGCAGACCGGAGAATTCCATGAGCGATTTCAAACGCATCCCACCGCAACAGGCCCAGGCGCTCCGCGAGCAGGGCGCCGTGGTAGTGGATATCCGCGACCCGCAGAGCTTCGCCAATGGCCACATCGCCGGTTCCCGGCATCTGGACAACCACTCCCTGGCCGACTTCATCGCCCACGCCGACTTCGACCGGCCGCTGATCGTCGCCTGCTACCACGGCAACTCCAGCCAGGGGGCGGCCGCTTACCTCGCCCACCAGGGCTTCGCCGAGGTCTACAGCCTCGACGGCGGCTTCGAACTCTGGCGCGCGACCTACCCCAACGAGACGGCCACAGGCCAGGAAGAATAATTTTTCCCGGCGGCAACCCCTGCCGCCCTTGGCCGGGCCCGCCCGGCAACGCGCTATTCCCCTTCCTTTACCCTTGCGCTTCTCCAGAACGAACTATCCTTAGTCACAGGCCATCCAAAACAGGGAAGCCGGCGTACCGGCAACGGGGCCATCGGTAGCGACCTTTAGGTGTTCTGGGGGATTTTCAAATCGGCCGACTCGTCGGCAGCCTTCCAGCACGCGCTCGACCGACCCCGCGCCGGCTCCTATGCATCGAGCGAGGTGACGTCATGAGTATTTTCAGCCACTTCCAGCAGCGCTTCGAGACGACACGTCAGGAGGAGTATTCCCTTCAGGAGTACCTCGATCTGTGCAAACAGGATCGCAGTGTCTACGCCACGGCCGCCGAGCGCATCCTCATGGCCATCGGCGAGCCTGAGCTGCTGGATACCTCCACCGACTCGCGGTTGTCGCGGATCTTCTCCAACAAGGTGATCCGCCGCTACCCGGCCTTCGCGGACTTCCATGGCATGGAAGAATGCATCGACCAGATCGTCGCGTTCTTCCGCCATGCCGCCCAGGGCCTGGAAGAGAAGAAACAGATTCTTTACCTGCTGGGTCCGGTCGGTGGCGGCAAGTCGTCGCTGGCTGAAAAGCTCAAGCAACTGATCGAGAAGGTCCCTTTCTATGCGATCAAAGGCTCCCCAGTCTTCGAATCGCCGCTGGGCCTGTTCAACGCGGACGAAGACGGCGCCATCCTCGAAGAGGACTACGGCATCCCGCGCCGCTACCTCAACACCATCATGTCGCCCTGGGCGACCAAGCGCCTGACCGAGTTCGGCGGCGACATCAGCCAGTTCCGGGTGGTGAAGCTCTACCCCTCGATCCTCAACCAGATCGCGGTGGCCAAGACCGAGCCGGGCGACGAGAACAACCAGGACATCTCCGCCCTGGTCGGCAAGGTGGATATCCGCAAGCTGGAGGAATTCCCGCAGAACGACGCCGACGCCTATAGCTACTCGGGCGCACTGTGCCGGGCCAACCAGGGCCTGATGGAGTTCGTCGAGATGTTCAAGGCGCCGATCAAGGTCCTGCACCCCTTGCTCACCGCCACCCAGGAAGGCAACTACAACAGCACCGAAGGCCTCGGGGCCATTCCGTTCAGCGGAATCATCCTGGCCCACTCCAACGAATCCGAGTGGCACAGCTTCCGCAACAACAAGAACAACGAGGCCTTCATCGACCGTATCTACATCGTCAAGGTGCCGTACTGCCTGCGCGTCACCGACGAAATCAAGATCTACGACAAGCTGCTGGCCAACAGCTCGCTGTCGAAGGCCCACTGCGCCCCGGATACCCTGCGCATGCTTGCCCAGTTCTCGGTGCTGTCGCGCCTGAAGGAGCCGGACAACTCCAACATCTATTCGAAGATGCGCGTCTACGACGGAGAGAACCTGAAGGACACCGATCCCAAGGCCAAGTCGATCCAGGAATACCGCGACAACGCCGGCGTGGACGAAGGCATGAACGGCCTGTCGACCCGCTTCGCCTTCAAGATCCTGTCCAAGGTATTCAACTTCGACCCGCACGAGATCGCCGCCAACCCGGTGCACCTGCTGTACGTGCTGGAACAGCAGATCGAGCAGGAACAGTTTCCGCCGGAAGTACGCGAGCGCTATCTGCGCTACCTCAAGGAATACCTGGCACCGCGCTATATCGAGTTCATCGGCAAGGAAATCCAGACCGCCTACCTCGAGTCCTACAGCGAGTATGGCCAGAACATCTTCGACCGTTACGTGCTCTACGCCGACTTCTGGATTCAGGACCAGGAATACCGCGACCCGGAAACCGGCGAAATCCTCAACCGCGTCGCCCTCAACGAGGAACTGGAAAAGATCGAGAAACCGGCCGGCATCAGCAACCCGAAGGATTTCCGCAACGAGATCGTCAACTTCGTGCTGCGCGCCCGGGCCAACAACAACGGCAAGAACCCGACCTGGCTCAGCTACGAGAAGCTGCGCGTGGTCATCGAGAAGAAGATGTTCTCGAACACCGAGGATCTCTTGCCGGTGATCAGCTTCAATGCCAAGGCAAGCAAGGAGGATCAGCAGAAGCACAACGACTTCGTCAAGCGCATGGTCGAGCGCGGCTATACGGAGAAGCAAGTCAGGCTGTTGTCCGAGTGGTATCTGCGGGTGCGCAAATCGCAGTAACGCAGCCGCAAGCGACAAGCGGCAGGCGGCAAGCAAGAACGAGTGCGTTCACAGCCTCGCTCTTGCTTGCGGCGTGTGGCTTGTGGCTTGAAGCTGCCACGGAGGGGCTATGAGCTATGTGATCGACCGACGCCTGAACGGCAAGAACAAGAGCACGGTGAACCGCCAGCGCTTCCTGCGGCGGTACCGCGAACACATCAAGAAGGCCGTGGAGGAGGCCGTCAGCCGGCGCTCCATTACCGACATGGAGCACGGCGAGCAGATCAGTATTCCCGGGCGCGACATCGACGAGCCCATTCTTCACCATGGCCGGGGTGGCAAGCAGACTATCGTCCATCCCGGTAACAAGGAATTCACCACTGGCGAGCGCATCCCCCGGCCATCGGGAGGCGGCGGTGGACGAGGCGCCGGCAAGGCGAGCAATACCGGCGAAGGCATGGACGACTTCGTCTTCCAGATCACCCAGGAAGAATTCCTCGATTTCATGTTCGAGGACTTGGAGCTGCCCAACCTGGTCAAGCGGCACCTGACCGGGACCGACACCTTCAAGACCGTGCGTGCCGGGATCAGCAACGAGGGCAACCCCTCGCGGATCAACATCGTCCGCACGCTGCGTTCCGCCCATGCCCGGCGGATCGCTCTGTCCGGTAGCAGCCGTGCCAAGCTGCGCGTGGCGCTGGCGGAGCTGGATCGCCTGAAGTGCGAAGAACCCGACAATATCGGCGACATTCAACGCATGGAATCGGAGATATCCCGCCTGCGTGCACGTATCGAGCGGATTCCCTTCCTCGATACCTTCGACCTCAAGTACAACTTGCTGACCAAGCAGCCGAATCCCAGCTCCAAGGCGGTGATGTTCTGCCTGATGGACGTTTCCGGCTCCATGACCCAGGCGACCAAGGACATCGCCAAGCGCTTCTTCATCCTGCTCTACCTGTTCCTCAAGCGGAACTACGACAAGATCGAAGTGGTGTTCATCCGCCATCACACCAGCGCCCGCGAGGTGGACGAGGAGGAATTCTTCTATTCCCGGGAAACCGGCGGGACCATCGTCTCCAGTGCGCTGAAGCTGATGCAGGAGATCATGGCCGAGCGCTACCCGATCAACGAATGGAACATCTATGCCGCCCAGGCGTCGGACGGCGACAACTGGAATGACGACTCGCCCATCTGTCGCGATATTCTGGTCAAGCAGATCATGCCGTTCGTGCAGTACTACACCTACGTCGAGATCACCCCGCGCGAGCACCAGGCGCTGTGGTTCGAATACGAGCAGGTCCGCGAGGCCTTCGCCGACACCTTTGCCCAGCAGCAGATCGTCTCGGCGGCGGACATCTACCCGGTGTTCCGCGAACTGTTCCAGCGGAGGATGACCACATGAGTCCCCGTGAAAAGAGAAGCCAGCCGCTCTCCACCGGTTCGGAATGGACGTTCGAGCTGATCCGCGCCTACGACCGCGAGATCAGCCGCATCGCTGAACGCTATGCGCTGGATACCTATCCGAACCAGATCGAAGTCATCACCGCCGAACAGATGATGGACGCCTACGCATCGGTCGGGATGCCCATCGGCTATCACCACTGGTCCTACGGCAAGCACTTCCTCAGCACGGAAAAGTCCTACAGCCGTGGGCAGATGGGCCTGGCCTACGAGATCGTGATCAACTCCGATCCCTGCATCGCCTACCTGATGGAAGAAAACACCATGTGCATGCAGGCACTGGTGGTCGCCCACGCCTGCTACGGGCACAACAGCTTCTTCAAGGGCAACTACCTGTTCCGCACCTGGACCGATGCCAGCTCGATCATCGATTACCTGGTGTTCGCCAAGCAGTACATCATGCAGTGCGAGGAACGCCACGGCATCGACGCGGTGGAAGACCTGCTGGATTCCTGCCATGCCCTGATGAACTACGGCGTGGACCGCTACAAACGCCCCTACCCCATCTCTGCCGAAGAAGAGAGGCGGCGGCAGAAGGATCGCGAAGAACATCTGCAGAAGCAGATCAACGACCTGTGGCGCACCATCCCGAAAAGCTCCGGCAAGCACCACGAACGAGACGACAAGCGCTTCCCCGCCGAACCGCAGGAAAACATCCTGTATTTCATCGAGAAGCACGCCCCGCTGCTGGAGCCCTGGCAGCGCGAAGTCGTGCGCATCGTGCGCAAGATCGCCCAGTACTTCTATCCGCAGCGCCAGACGCAGGTGATGAACGAGGGCTGGGCCACCTTCTGGCACTACACCCTGCTCAACGATCTGTACGACGAGGGCCTGGTTACCGACGGCTTCATGATGGAGTTCCTGCAGTACCACACCAGCGTCATCTACCAGCCGGCGTTCGACAGCCCCTACTACAGCGGCATCAACCCCTACACCCTAGGCTTCGCCATGTACCGCGACATCCGCCGCATCTGCGAGGCCCCGACCGAGGAAGACAAGCGCTGGTTCCCGGACATCGCCGGCAGCGACTGGCTGTCCACCCTCAAGTTCGCCATGAAAAGCTTCAAGGACGAGAGCTTCATCCTGCAATTCCTCTCGCCCAAGGTCATCCGCGACCTCAAGCTGTTCAGCATCCTCGACGACGACCAGAAGGACGAGCTGCTGGTATCGGCCATCCACGACGAAAGCGGCTACCGCACGATCCGCGAGTTGCTGGCATCGCAATACAACCTCGGCAACCGCGAACCCAACGTGCAGATCTGGAGCGTCGACCGCCGTGGCGACCGCTCGCTCACCCTGCGTCACCAGCAGCATGATCGCAAACCGCTGGGCGACTCCACCGAAGACGTGCTCAAGCACCTGCACCGGCTGTGGGGCTTCGACGTGCATCTGGAAACCCTGCAGGGCGACCAGGTGGTCGGCGTCCAGCACGTCCCACCCAAGGGCGACCGTGACAACGAGAGCGACTATCCCCGGCTCGACCTGGCGATCCCGCCCATTTGATCGGTTGACCCGCGCCGGATAGCCACGGAGCATGTCGGGAAAGCCCTTCCGAGCCCTGTCCATGCGCCTGTTTCTCGTGCTGTTGCTGTGCCTGGCACTCGCCACCTGCACTCGCCAGTTGCCCCAGGTCCAACTGGTGCAGCCGGCCGCCGAGGACCTGGGCGAGTTGCGGGACTACCGGCTGATCCCGCCTGATCTGGCCGTACAAGGCGAACTGCCGTTCGGCGACGACTACATTCAGCTCGCGACCTTGTTGCGCCAGGGCCTTGCCACTCGCGGCTACCGGGAAAGCCCGACACCACAGATGCACGTCTATTACTGGCTGGCCATGAACGACGCGCCGCTGGAATTCCGGGTCGACGTGCCGCCGCCCGATACCCTCGGCCCTTATCTCGCCATCCATCGCCTGCACGACGAAACCGGCACGCTTCGCGTTCGCCTGACCGATCCCGACGGTCGCTCCCTGTGGGAAGGACTCGTCAGCACCGGCCTGAGCCCCTCCCGGACCAGCTCCGAACGCCTCGAAGCCGCCGTCGAGGCACTGCTCCAGAGCCTGCCGACCGCACGCTGAGCCCATAAACCGCCGCGACGCCCAGTGCCCCAATCGGTATCCTGTGCCGATTGGAGGTAAACATGCAGATCTACAAAGTAGGCGGCGCGGTGCGCGATCGCTTGTTGGGCAGGCCCGTCACCGAAGTCGACTGGGTCGTGGTCGGCGCCAGTGCCGAAGAAATGCAGGCGAAAGGCTTCCGCCCGGTCGGCGCGGACTTCCCGGTCTTCCTGCACCCCGAGACCGGCGATGAATACGCCCTGGCGCGCACCGAGCGAAAAAGCGGACGCGGCTATGGTGGCTTCACGTTCTACGCCAGCCCGGACGTCACCCTGGAAGACGACCTCATCCGCCGCGACCTCACCATCAACGCCATGGCCGAGGACGAGCAGGGCCGGGTCATCGATCCCTATGGCGGGCAGCGCGATCTTCAGGATCGCTTGTTGCGCCACGTTTCCCCCGCCTTCGCCGAAGACCCTCTGCGCGTGCTGCGTGTCGCCCGCTTCGCTGCCCGTTATGCGCCGCTGGGCTTTCGTGTCGCCGACGAGACCCAGGCACTGATGCGCCAGCTCAGCCAATCCGGCGAACTCAAGGACCTGACGGCGGAGCGTGCCTGGAAGGAAATCTCCCGTGCCCTGATGGAGCCACGCCCCGATGTCTTCGTCAGTGTGCTGCACGGATGCGGCGCCCTGGCAGAGTTGCTGCCGGAGGTCGACGCCCTGTTTGGCGTGCCGCAACCGGCCGCCCATCATCCGGAAATCGACACCGGCGACCATGTCCTCCGAGTGCTGCGCCTGTGCGCCGAGCGCGAACTACCGTTGACCGTGCGCTGGGCCTGCCTGCTGCATGACGTCGGAAAAGGCACGACCCCGGAAAACGAGTGGCCCCGCCATATCGGCCACGAGCACAACGGTCGTCCCTTGATCGAGGCGGTGAACGCACGCTGCAAGGCGCCCCGCGACTGCCAGGAACTGGCTGTGCTGGTCGGCGAATACCACACCCATGCCCACCGGGCCCTGGAGTTGCGTCCGAATACCCTGCTGGAGCTACTGCAGCATTTCGATATCTACCGCCGGCCGCAGCGCTTCGAAGAGTTCATCGCCGCCTGTGAAATGGACGCCCGTGGCCGGCGCGGACTGGAGCAGCGCGACTATCCCCAGGCGCTCTATCTGCGAGGCGCAGCGGATGCGGCGCGGGCGGTCTCGGTGAAGCCCTTGCTGGAAAAGGGGCTACAGGGTGCCGAACTGGGCGAGGCCTTGAGGCGGGAGCGCCTGAAAGCGCTCAAGGCCTACAAGGCCAGCCAGAACGGCCAGACGACAGAGGAATAGACGTCAGGTCTATTCCTCCAGGGAGGACGTGGTCTGGAGCAGCGCCTCGGGCGTCAGTTCCCGGCCACGCCAGACGAAGGACACCGGCCATAGACGCTGGTCGATTGAGGCCTCCCGCCACAGCTCGGCGAAGGTCTTGCCGACACCCGGATGGACAGCCTCCGGCATCAGCAAAGCCAGCGGCCAGAGCACGAAGGCGTTCTTCAGCACCTCGGCCCGCGGCAGCACCAACCCATCGAAGTTGCCGACCAGATCGTCGTAGAGCAGGACATCGATATCCAGCGGCAAGCCCTTACGATCCGGGGCATAGCGGCCGTTGTCCGCCTCGATGAACTTCAATCGGCGGTCGAGCTCACCCAAAGGTAGGTCGGTATAGGCCGACACCACGAGATTGATGAAGGGACCGCTCTTGATGCCCACGGCCTGGCTTTCGAACACCGGCGAGCAGCGCAGATCGGTCAGGAACGCCGCCAGGGCATCCAGGCCGGCGGCCAGATGGGCCTCGCGCTCGATGTTGCTGCCGAGCCCGAGCACGACCTGGGTCAGAGACATCCGCGTACGATCTCCACGCCCACACCGCTGGCGGCCGGGACAGCCCCCGGCTTGGTCAATTTGAGATGCAGGCCGGGAATCCCGAACTCTGCCATCAGTACCTCGGCCAGACGCTCGGCGAAGGTCTCCACCAGCAGGAAATGCGCTTCGGTGGCGAAAGCCTGGATGCGCGCCGTCACCGCCGCGTAATCGAGGGCCTTGCTCAAGTCGTCACCGCCGGCGGCCGGCCGGTTGTCCCAGGCCATCGACAGGTCCAGGCGCAGACACTGGCGGATACCGCGTTCCCAGTCATACACACCGATCACGGTGTCGACTTCCAGCCCTTCGATAAACACTCTGTCCAAGTACTGCTCCCCGCGGCACGACAAGGGCGTCATGCCCCGTTAGAATCGGGCGTCACCGCCCTGGAATGGATACCCATGTTCTGGCTGTTGGCGATTCTCGCCTACCTGCTCGGCTCACTGTCCTTCGCCATCCTGCTCAGCCGTCTGATGGGCGGCCCGGACCCGCGCGCCAGTGGCTCGGGCAACCCCGGCGCCACCAACATGCTACGGGTCGCCGGCCGGAAAATGGCCATCCTCACTCTGCTGGGCGACCTGTTCAAGGGGCTGCTCCCCGTGCTGGTCGCACAACAGGCCGGCCTATCCCTGCAACAACAGGCCTGGATCGGCCTGGCCGCAGTGGTGGGCCATCTTTATCCACTGTATTTCCGCTTCCGTGGCGGCAAGGGCGTCGCCACTGCCGCCGGCATGCTGCTCGGTCTCTATCCACCAGCCGCCCTGCTGGCCATCGCCGCCTGGTTGCTGACCTTCGTTCTCACCCGCACCAGCTCCCTCGCCGCGCTCATCGCCACACCGCTGACCCTGCCTTTGCTGGCCTGGCAGCAACCAGCGGCCTTGCTGCCGATGTGTGCGTTGACCGGGCTGATCGTCTGGCGGCACCGGGGCAACCTGCGCGACCTCCTCGCCGGGCGCGAGCGGCACTTCTGAGTCTCTTGGTGGCGATCAGATCGCCGGCAGGCTCTCCATCGGCCAACGGGCCTGCACCCTGATCTCCGGCCCCTCGTGCTGGCCGGCCAGCAGCCGCTGACAGCCCGCGTAGGCAATCATCGCGCCGTTATCGGTACAGAAACGTGGCCTCGCATAGAACACCTGGCCCTTCAACTCGCCGAGCATTTTTTCCAGCGACTGACGCAACGCCTGGTTGGCGCTGACGCCGCCGGCGATCACCAAACGCTTGAGGCCGGTCTGCTTCAAGGCACGACGGCACTTGATGGTGAGAGTCTCCACCACCGCCTGCTGGAAGGCCAGGGCGATGTCGCAACGGGTTTGCTCGCCGTCGTCCCCGGCGTCGCGGCATTGCTGCCAGGTGTTCAAGGCGAAGGTCTTGAGGCCGCTGAAACTGAAATCCAGCCCCGGCCGATCGGTCATCGGCCGCGGGAAGACGAAGCGCCCCGGCGTCCCCTGCTGGGCCAAGCGCGCGATCTCCGGGCCACCGGGATAACCCAGGCCGATCAGCTTGGCGGTCTTGTCGAAGGCCTCGCCGGCGGCATCGTCCACCGACTCGCCGAGCAACTGGTAACGACCGATGCCGTCCACCCGCACCAACTGCGTATGACCACCAGAGACCAGCAGAGCGATAAAAGGAAAGGCCGGCGGCTGCTCTTCCAGCATCGGCGCCAGCAGATGCCCTTCCATATGGTGGACGCCGACGGCCGGGACGCCCCAGGCGAATGCCAGCGCCTGGGCGCAGGAGGCACCGACCAGCAGTGCGCCGACCAGACCGGGACCGGCGGTATAGGCGATGGCATCGATGTCGCCCGACGAACGGCCGGACTCCTCCAGCACCTGGCGGATCAACGGCAGCATGCGTTTCACGTGGTCCCGCGAGGCCAGCTCGGGTACCACACCGCCATAAATACGGTGCAGATCGATCTGGCTGAACAGAGCGTCCGCCAGCAGGCCTTGTTCGCTGTCGTAGAGGGCGACGCCGGTTTCGTCGCAGGAGGTTTCCAACCCCAATACAAGCATGGGTTCGCGCCTTCAGAGGGTGGGCAAATTCGAAGGCGCGCATGATAATCGCCGCCCCGCCGCCGCGACCAGTGGTTTTCGATCAGAGGCTTTGCATTCCGGGCCGCGAGGCGGTAACATCCGCAACCCTTAAAAACCGACGCTCTCCCGTGCCGATTGCCAGGAGCGCGTTCATCACCGGTCAATTGTGAAGGTACGCCCTGGATGCCCGCCGTCAAAGTTAAAGAGAACGAACCCTTCGACGTAGCCCTGCGTCGCTTCAAGCGCTCCTGCGAAAAAGCCGGCGTTCTGGCCGAAGTTCGCAGCCGCGAGTTCTACGAAAAGCCCACTGCAGAGCGCAAGCGCAAAGCGGCCGCCGCCGTCAAGCGTCACGCCAAGAAAGTGCAGCGCGAGCAGCGCCGCCGCGAGCGTCTGTACTAAGTTACAGGCGCTGCCAGTTCTGCCACGCCCGGCCACAAACCGGGCTCCCGGCAAGACTGCACGTATCAGCCCCGCCCGACCGCATCGCCGCAATGCTCATGCATTCGGTCTTCAGACAGCGGTCCCTGTCGCACGGGGCATATATGCCGACTCGAATTCCGAGCAGCATGACTCCAGGCCCGGCGGACCCGCGATCCAGCGACGCCGGTACCTGCTACGATCCAGATAGCTTCTGGTCTTGTCGAAATCGTTAGACCCACGCCAGCACGACGAAGCCTTCGGCAGTATGTGATCGCCCACCTGTCCAGGCGGATGCGGCAGCATTATGCTGGCGACTCGTTGCCACCGAGAACGTCATGGCCGGCCTGATCCCGCAATCCTTCATCGATGACCTGCTGAACCGCACCGACATCGTCGAAGTGGTCAGCTCGCGCATCCAACTGAAGAAGGCCGGCAAGAACTTCACCGCGCGCTGCCCGTTCCACAACGAAAAGACCCCTTCGTTCAGCGTCAGCCCGGACAAACAGTTCTACTACTGCTTCGGCTGCGGCGCAGGCGGCAACGCGCTCGGCTTCATCATGGACCACGACCACCTGGATTTCCCCCAGGCGGTCGAAGAGCTAGCCAAACGCGCCGGCATGGATGTCCCTCGCGAAGAGGGCCGCGGCAACAACAAGCCAAGGCAACCCACCGATTCGCCGCTCTACCCCTTGCTCACGAGCGCCGCCGAGTTCTACCGCCAGGCGCTGAAAAGCCACCCGGCACGCAAGGCCGCCGTGGACTACCTCAAGGGCCGCGGCCTGACCGGCGAGATCGCACGCGACTTCGGCCTCGGCTTCGCGCCCCCTGGCTGGGACAACCTGCTCAAGCACCTGGGCGGCGACGCCCTCCAGCAGAAGACCATGATCGACGCCGGCCTGCTGATCGAGAACGCCGAGACCGGCAAGCGCTACGACCGCTTCCGCGACCGTGTGATCTTCCCGATCCGCGACAGCCGCGGCCGCGTCATCGCCTTCGGCGGCCGGGTGCTCGGCGACGATAAGCCGAAGTACCTGAACTCGCCGGAAACACCGGTCTTCCACAAGGGCCAGGAACTCTACGGCCTCTACGAAGCCCGCAAGAACAACCGCGACCTCGACGAGGTGATGGTGGTCGAGGGCTACATGGACGTCATCGCGCTCGCCCAGCAAGGCCTGCGCAACGCCGTCGCCACCCTCGGCACCGCTACCAGCGAGGAACACGTCAAGCGCCTGTTCCGCCTCGTCCCGAGCATTCTTTTCTGCTTCGACGGCGACCAGGCCGGACGCAAGGCCGCCTGGCGCGCCCTGGAAGCGACCCTGCCGAGCCTGCAGGATGGGCGACGCGCGCGTTTCCTGTTCCTGCCGGAAGGCGAAGACCCGGACAGTCTGGTCCGCGCAGAGGGAACCGACGCCTTCCGCGCCCGCATTCAGCAGCAGTCGCTGCCCCTGGCCGAGTACTTCTTCCAGCAATTGACCGAAGAAGCCGACCCGCGCTCCCTGGAGGGCAAGGCACACCTGGCCACCCTGGCCACGCCGCTGATCGAGCGGATACCGGGAGCCAACCTGCGCGCCCTGATGCGCCAGCGCCTGAAGGAAATCACCGGCCTGAGCGGCGAGCCGGCGCCCCAGCACGCGTCGGCATCCGCCCACCCAGCCGACGAATACGCCCATTTCGGCGACGATGCCTATTACGAGGCCGCTCCCGCCTATGGCGATTACGACGAGCCGTCCTCGCCACAGCCCGCCTTCGAGCGCAAACCGAAAGAAAAGGGAAGCTGGAAAGCAGACGGCAAGAAGTGGAACAAGAAAGGCCAGGGCGATTTCCAGCCCCGCGCTCCGCGAACCGCCGTCAGCGTGGAGCCGCCCAACCTGAGCGCGCTACGCACCCTGCTGCATCATCCTGAGCTGGCGCAGAAGGTCGAAGATGCCAGCCACTTCGCGGCAGAAGACGACACCTATGCCCAGTTGCTGGTCGCCCTGCTGGAAGCCGTGCAGAAGAATCCCCGGATGCGTTCGCTACAGCTCATAGCCCGCTGGCATGGCACCGAGCAAGGCCGTCTGTTGCGCGCCCTGGCGGAAAAGGAATGGCTGATTTCGGCGGACAACCTTGAACAACAGTTTTTCGACACTATAACTAGTCTTGCGGCTCGCCAGCGCGAGCGCAGTCTTGAACATCTGCTTCGCAAGGCACGTCAAAGTGAACTGAGCGCAGAGGAAAAAGACCAGCTGCGCAACCTGCTCAACCGCAACAGTTCTCCCATCTCCCCGACCTCAACTGGCGCGTGAGGTCAATGCTCGGCTATAATGCTCAGCTTGTTTTTAGCCCGCCAGAACCGTCAGTGGATAGGGTGTTATGTCCGGAAAAGCGCAACAGCAGTCTCGCCTTAAAGAGTTGATCAGCCGTGGCCGTGAGCAGGGTTACCTGACTTACGCCGAAGTCAACGACCACCTGCCGGAGGATATTTCCGATCCGGAACAGGTGGAAGATATCATCCGCATGATCAACGACATGGGGATCAACGTATTCGAGAGCGCCCCGGATGCGGATGCCCTGTTGTTGGCCGAAGCCGACACCGACGAGGCCGCCGCGGAAGAAGCCGCTGCCGCCCTGGCCGCGGTGGAAACAGACATCGGTCGCACCACCGACCCGGTCCGCATGTACATGCGTGAAATGGGTACCGTGGAGCTGCTCACTCGCGAAGGCGAGATCGAGATCGCCAAGCGCATCGAAGAAGGCATCCGCGAGGTCATGAGTGCCATCGCGCACTTCCCGGGCACCGTCGGAAGCATCCTCTCCGAATACGAACGCGTCACCCAGGAAGGCGGTCGCCTGTCCGACGTGCTGAGCGGCTATATCGATCCGGATGACGGCACCTTGCCGGCCGAAGAAGTACCCGTCGAGCTGAAGAGCAGCACCGCTGCGGCAGCCGAAGAGCCGGAAGACGACGAAGAAGAAAGCGGCGAAGAATCCAGCGACGAGGATGAAGGCGATGGCGGCCCGGACCCGGAAGTCGCCCGCCAACGCTTCGGCGCCGTCGCCGAGCAGCTCGAGAAAGCCAACAAGGCCCTGAAGAAGCACGGCCGTGGCAGCAAGCAGGCCAACGAGGAACTGCAAGCCCTGGCCGATCTGTTCATGCCGATCAAGCTGGTGCCCAAGCAGTTCGATGCCCTGGTCGAGCGTGTGCGCAGCGCCCTGGAGCGCGTCCGTGCCCAGGAACGCGCGATCATGCAGCTCTGCGTGCGCGACGCCCGCATGCCGCGTGCCGACTTCCTGCGCCAGTTCCCCGGCAACGAAGTCGACCTCGACTGGGCGGACTCCCTGGCCAAGGGCAAGAGCAAGTACGCCGAAGCGATCGCTGCCCTGCAGGATGACATCAAGCGCAACCAGCAGAAGCTGATCGACCTGCAGAACGAAGTCGAGCTCAACATCGCCGAGATCAAGGACATCAACCGCCGCATGTCCATCGGCGAGGCCAAGGCCCGCCGAGCGAAGAAGGAGATGGTCGAGGCCAACCTGCGCCTGGTGATCTCCATCGCCAAGAAGTACACCAACCGCGGCCTGCAATTCCTCGACCTGATCCAGGAAGGCAACATCGGCCTGATGAAGGCGGTGGACAAATTCGAATACCGTCGCGGCTACAAGTTCTCGACCTACGCCACCTGGTGGATTCGCCAGGCGATCACCCGCTCGATCGCCGACCAGGCGCGCACCATTCGTATCCCGGTGCACATGATCGAGACGATCAACAAGCTCAACCGCATCTCCCGCCAGATGTTGCAGGAAATGGGTCGCGAACCGACGCCGGAAGAGCTGGGCGAGCGCATGGAAATGCCTGAGGACAAGATCCGCAAGGTGTTGAAGATCGCCAAGGAACCGATCTCCATGGAAACCCCGATCGGTGACGACGAAGATTCGCACCTGGGCGACTTCATCGAGGACTCCACCATGCAGTCGCCGATCGACGTGGCGACCGTGGAAAGCCTCAAGGAAGCCACCCGCGAAGTACTGGCCGGCCTCACCGCCCGTGAAGCCAAGGTACTGCGCATGCGCTTCGGCATCGACATGAACACCGACCACACCCTCGAGGAAGTCGGCAAGCAGTTCGACGTTACCCGCGAACGTATCCGCCAGATCGAAGCCAAGGCGCTGCGCAAGCTGCGTCACCCGTCGCGCAGCGAGCACCTTCGCTCCTTCCTCGACGAGTGATCGTCGGCGCAGTGCGGTATGAAAAGGCCCGTCCCCTCTGGTGACGGGCCTTTTTTTCGGCCATGGCCAGGCCCGCGATCTACCAATTTGCCACTATCCCCGTCTACACTTCGCTCAATACACCCGCCTGAATCCAAGCAGGGGCCTGCTATGCCAAGAATGCCGGCCATTCTCTTGTCGTGTCTGGCGTTCTGGGCGATGGCCATAAACGCCCTGGAACTCAGCAAAGAAGAACGCGACTGGCTGGCAGCCCATCCCGAATTGCGTCTCGGTATCGATGCCTCCTGGCCACCTTTCGAGTTCCGCGACGAAAAGGGCAACTACCAAGGGCTCGCCGCGGATTACGCCAAGCTGATCGAACAGCGTCTCGACATCCATCTGACGCCTGTGGAGTCGAGCAGTTGGAGCGGCGTACTGGAACAGGCCCGGGCCGGCGAACTGGACCTCCTCCCCGGCGTGATGTCGACGCCGGAGCGTCGCGCGTACCTGACCTTTACCCGTCCCTACCTCGATTTCCCCATTGTCATCCTGGCGCATCGCGATGGTCCCCAGCCGCGCTCGATGGACGATTTGTATGGCCTGAAGATCGCCGTCGTCGCCAACTATGCGCCGCACGAGCTGCTGCGCCACTCCCATCCCGACCTGAGTCTCGTACCGCTGCCGAGCGTCAGCGCCGCCCTGGCGGCACTGGCCAGCCACCAGGCCGATGCCATGGTGAGCGATCTGGCCTCCAGTGCCTGGACCATCCGCGAACTCAAGCTAGAGGGCCTGCAAGTCAGCGGCGAGACGCCCTATCGCTACCAGTTGGCCATGGCCGTACCGAAGCACCACGAAATCCTCGCCGGCATCCTCGACAAGCTCTTCGCCGAATTGGATCAAAGCGAAATCTCCGCCCTCGAAGAGCGCTGGGTGGGCGCCGACCTGGCCCTCCCCAGCCGCTGGCACGACATCCTGCTCTACGGCCTGCCCACTTTCTTCGCGCTATTGGGCGTTCTCGCCATCGTTCTGAACATCAACCGGCGCCTCAGCCGGGAGATGGCCCATCGCAACGCCCTGGAACAACAACTCCGCAGCAGCGAGCGACACTACCGCGGCCTAGTGGAGAGCCTGTCCGCGATTGCCTGGGAAGCCCGGCTGAGCGACCTGACCTACACCTACGTCTCGCCGCATGCGGAGAAGCTGCTCGGCTACCCGCCGGAGGCCTGGATGGAGCCCGGTTTCTGGCTGGATCACCTCCACCCGGACGATGCGCCGATGGTCCTGGAGCACTGCCGGCAGGAGCGCGAAGCCGGGCGCGATCACAGCCTCGACTACCGCATGTACCACGCCGATGGCCGGTTGATCTGGATTCACGATATCGTCACGCTCATCCAGCACGGCGACGCACCCATCCTGCGCGGCCTGATGATCGATATCACCGCCGCCAAGCAGACCGAACAGGCGCTGCGCCTGTCCGAGCAGAAGTTCGCCATGATCTTCCACCATTGCCCGGACATCCTGGTCATCGCCCGGCGTGAGGACGGCCGTCTGCTGGCCGTCAACCGGACCTTCGAGCAGCACATCGGCATCAGCGCCAGCGAGGCGATCGGCAAGACGGCCACCGAGCTGGACATCTGGGGTATCCCCGACATCGGGCCTCGCCTGCTGCAGAGCCTGCAAAGCGAGCAACTGCACAACCTGGAAATGCCCTTTCGCAGCCGCAACGGCCAACTGTTCACCGGTCTGATCTCCGCGCAACCCGTCCAACTCGAGGACGTACCGGCGCTGGTGGTCATCGTGCGCGACATCAGCCAATTGAAAGAAACCCAGCAGCGCCTGCAGACCTCCGAAGAGAAATTCGCCAAGGCTTTCCATTCCTCCCCCGACGGGCTGCTGATCACCCGCCTGAGCGACGGCATGATCTTGGAGGCCAACGAAGGCTTCAGCCGCATCACCGGCTACAGCCTGAAGGAAGCCGCACAGCGCACGACTCTGGAACTGGGCGTCTGGGCCAGCCCGGAAGATCGCCAGCGGATGGTCCGCCAGATCAACGAGCGTGGTCTGCTCCGCGACTTCAAGGCACCCATTCGTACCCGCAGCGGCGACATACGCATCTGCGAATTGTCCGCCCAGGCCATGCCCATCGGCGGCGAGCCCTGCATGCTGACCATCGCCCGCGACGTCACCGAGCAGGAAAAAATGCAGGAGCGTCTGCGCCAGGCCGCCATCGTTTTCGAGAGCACCGCCGAAGGCGTGATGATCACTGACACACAGCAGCGGCTCACCGCGGTCAATCGCGCCTTCAGCGAGATCACCGGCTTCAGCGAGGAAGAGGCCTTGGGCCAATCGCCGCGCATTCTCGCCTCGGGCCAGCACGACATGGCGTTCTACACCGCCATGTGGCAACAACTGGCCGCGCAGGGCCACTGGCAGGGCGAGATCTGGAACCGGAGAAAGAGCGGCGAGCTTTACCCGAGCTGGCTGACCATCAGCGCCGTACAGGCCCCGGATGGCCTGATCACCCACTTCGTCGGAGTCTTCGCCGACATCTCCAGCCTCAAGCACGCCCAGGCCCGGCTCGACTATCAGGCGCACCACGACCCACTCACCGGCCTGCCGAACCGACTGCTGTTCGAAAACCGCCTGCACAGCGCCATCACCGATGCGCAGGACGAAGGCCGGCGCGGCGCCGTGCTCTTCCTCGACCTGGACCGCTTCAAACACATCAACGACAGCCTCGGCCATCCGGTCGGCGACCTGCTGCTGAAAAGCATCGCCCTGCGCCTCAAGGAACAACTGCGGGACATCGACACCGTGGCCCGCCTGGGCGGCGACGAATTCATCATCCTGCTCCCCGGCCTGCAGCAGCCAAGCGACGCCGGGCACGTGGCCGACAAACTGCTTGCCTGCTTCGAAGCGCCCTTCCACACCGCCGACCATGATTTCTTCATCAGCGCCAGCATCGGCATCAGCCTGTTCCCGGAGCACGGCGAAGACGTCGCCACCCTGGTGAAAAATGCCGACGCCGCCATGTACCGCTCCAAGGCCAAGGGCCGTAACCGCGCGGAGTTCTATACCCGCGACCTGACCTTCGAAGCCACCGAACGCGTCGCCCTGGAACACGAACTGCGTCGGGCCCTGGAACGGCAGGAACTGAGCCTCTGCTACCAACCGAAGTTCAGCCTCACCGAACGCCGGCTGGCCGGCGCCGAAGCGCTGATCCGCTGGAACCACCCGATCTACGGCGAAATCCCTCCGGACCGTTTCATTCCACTGGCCGAAGAGAACGGCCTGATCCTGCCGCTGGGCGACTGGGTCCTGCAGGAAGCCTGCCGGCAAATGCGCGCCTGGCAGGACCACCACGCTCCCTTCGGTCCGCTCTCGGTGAACCTCGCCGGCGCACAACTGCGCCAACCGCAACTGCTCGCCCGCATCGAACAACTCTTCGAAGAGTCCGGCCTGGAGCCGGCGCGGCTGCAACTGGAAATCACGGAAAACTTCATCATGAGCCAGACGGAAGAAGCCCTGGCCATCCTCCACCAACTCAAACGCCTGGGCGTACAACTGGCCATCGACGACTTCGGTACCGGCTACTCCTCCTTGAGCTACCTCAAGCGCCTGCCCCTCGACACCCTGAAGATCGACCGCTCCTTCGTCCGCGGCCTGCCCGACGACCCGCACGACGTCGCCATCGCCCGCGCCATCATCGCCCTGGGCCGCAGCATGCAACTCACCGTCATCGCCGAAGGCGTGGAGACCAAGGCCCAGGAACAATTCCTCGCCCTGCAGGGCTGCGAACAGATCCAGGGCTACGTCTTCAGCCGGCCCCTGCCCGCCGACGCATTTGCCAACCGCTTCCTCGAACCGCGCCAGACCGTTGGCGCTGCGGAAACCACCTCGCTATAATCCGCCGGCCTGTGCGACACGCGTAGCGTGTTTCCTCCACCAAGCTGTATGGTCAGCTTGATGGGATTTCCGCAAGGAAATCGAATACTCGGGTACCCATCCCCGGGAAACAAAACCAGCCCGGAAGTCCAATGCCTTCAAGGACTTACCGCTGCGGCGGACGGCATAGCCCATAGATCGTTCAGCTCTCGGCAGCACGATCACAGAGCCAGCTGCACCGGCTTTGGAGAGCATCCTAAGACACCAACCCAAGCGGGGGAGATGATCCCCGCAGGGGTCGCCTCCTGCCAATTTTTAACAGGAGGTAACACTTTTCCGACCAACGGTCATTTGACTGTCTTGGCACGGTCCTTCCTCAGGAGACATAAGCGAAAGCTCTGTCTGTCATTGTCCAACCACGGCTGACACAGCGTGGGAGCGGACCCGTTGTGCGACCAACGGTAGCCTACGATGGCGTGCATCACTGGTAACGGTGGTGTTCGAAGCCCATCTGACAACGTAGCCCCTATCTAGGGTGCAGCCCTTCCGCGAGGCAGGCTGTGGATACTCGGAGCAGTGCCGGGTTGAGGCGCTAGGCTGGCTGGTATGGGCAACACATGTGAACCGCTGATAAACACCGTAAGGATTGACAAGCCAAAGCTGCTGTCAGGCTTGAACCAAAAGGTACGTGGTCGGTTATCCCCGTAGGCTGTGGGGATACGTCGCCATTCAAGACCACCGGTGAAAAGGCGGGTCCTAACCCAGTCGTGTGACAGACAGGGAACGTGGTAAGCCCGTATCGCTGCCCTCTGGGCAGGTGAGCCGTAAGGCGAGCTGTTGGCGGTGCGGGTATGGGATCGCAGAGAAAGCGAATGCCGGGCTGTAATGGTTCGGATAGGGGTTGGAACATTACCCCACGGGAAACCGGGCAGACTTCTGCGTGGTCTACCGTCGCAAACGCTCTGACCGAAACCGTCTCAACTAACCCAGGGTCAGCAACACCGGCCCTTAATAACCTTACCCTGGCGGGTGCACGCTCCCGTCAGGGAGTACGTGCGCCTTTCGCTCGGGTGGTTTCCACTTGAGAGGAAAGAAGCATGAAAGAGCTCAGCCTAAAAGCAGAGTCTGCGCTTTCCGGCAAACCGCAACAGTGGCACGACGTCGATTGGCGGCGCGTCCAGCGGAATGTCCGAGGTATGCAGGTGCGAATTGCGAAGGCTTGTCGGGAAGGCAAATGGCGCAAGGTCAAATCCTTGCAACGGATGCTAACCCGCTCGAAGTCAGCCAGATTCTTGGCTGTACGGAGAGTCACGGAAAATCAGGGGAGCCGGACGACGGGAGTCGATAAGCAACTCTGGGATACACCCAACACAAAATGGGAAGCGGTTGGTCAGTTGAAGACGCGGGGATACAAGGCTCGGCCTTTACGGCGGGTCTATATTCCGAAGTCGGATGGCCGGGAGCGCCCTCTGGGCATTCCGACCATGACGGATCGGGCCATGCAGGCGCTATATTTGCTGGCTCTATCTCCTGTCGCAGAAACCAAGGGCGATCCAAATAGCTACGGCTTCAGGATCGAGCGCTCTACAGCAGATGCGATGGCGCAGTTGTTCGTGTGCCTCTCGGCGAAAGTTTCAGCTCGCTGGGTGCTGGACGCGGACATCGAAGGATTCTTCGACAACATCAACCACGAGTGGCTGATAAGGAACGTCCCTACGGATACACGGGTACTCCGGCAGTGGTTGAAAGCCGGGGTTATCCACCGGGGACAGCTACATGCAACGGACGCGGGTACGCCACAGGGAGGCATCATCTCCCCAACACTGGCAAACCTGGCGCTCGATGGTCTGGAATCGCTCCTCAAGCAGCATCTAGGAGTGACGAGGGCGAAGAAGCTAAAAGTCAACGTGGTGCGTTACGCGGATGACTTCGTAATTACCGGGGCCTCTTTTGAGGTTTTGGAAAAAGAAGTCAAACCATGGATCGAGCATTTCCTGGCGGTACGCGGGTTACGGCTCTCTCCCAAGAAAACTCGTATCGTCCACATAGATGAAGGCTTCAACTTCCTCGGATGGAACTTCCGGAAATACGATGGAACGTTGTTGATCAAGCCGAACAAAAAGAACATCAAAGCGTTCTACGGCAAGATCAAGGAGGTCATCGACACCCACAAGACGAGCAAGCAGGAAGACCTGATCCGACTGCTGAATCCAATCTTGAGGGGATGGGCGCTTTACCATCAGCCAGTAGTAGCCAAACAGGCGTACAGCCGGATGGACAACAGGGTTTTTCTCAAACTCTGGCGTTGGGCGAAAAGGCGGCACCCGAACAAGTCCCTGGAATGGATTCGGAAGAAGTATTTCCGGCCACAAGGGGATAGAGGATGGGTGTTCGCTACCACGGTTCTGGATACCGATGGGACAACTCGGGAGATCGAGCTGTACTCGCTTGCGGGCACACCGATCGAGCGGCACAAGAAGATAAGTGGGGAATACAATCCCTACGACACAGCCATGGAGGCCATGGGCGAAAAGCTGCGGATGGCTCGGATGCTGAATAAGCTGAAGTACCGGAAGCAGATAAGCAGCCTATACGCTAGTCAAAAAGGGCTGTGCGCGCTCTGCAAACAACCGATAACCAGGGAAACCGGGTGGAATGACCACCACATCATATACCGCTCACAAGGCGGTGGTGACTCCCTGGAGAACCGGGTACTATTGCACCCCGATTGCCACCACCAGCTCCACGCACGTGGTCTGTACGTGAGCAAACCGGCCCCCTCGGGGGTTTTGGATAGGCTTGAGCCGTAAGCGCTGAAAAGCGCACGTACGGTTCTTAGGGGGGGAGTCGGTCAGTAATGACCGGCCCCTACCCGACTCTGGGGGCCTGTAGCTCAGTCGGTTAGAGCAGAGGACTCATAATCCTTTGGTCCAGGGTTCGAGTCCCTGCGGGCCCACCACCTTCAAAGCCGCGCACTGCGTAGGCGCATAACAGCGACCTGCTACCACAACATCCCGTTTCTTAGTTCTATGAACTGGATGGCATCTTCTTCTACGAACGAACCTGCTCCGGAACATCATGCGCGACGGACGCATACAGTTCCGCAAGGCGTCGCACGGCTTGATTAGACAATGAGCCGAATAGCTCGCACAATCAGCTCAATAAATGAGCCGAATAACCCCTCTAATCGGCTCACAGATGAGCAAGCGCCCCATGAACGACCCCATCTGGATCTGGCAGCAGCCCGACTGGCCCCAATTCAGCTGGCAAGCCGAACAGCTTGCCCCGCTGCTGCGCGCCTGCACCCAGGCTCAGGGGCGTTTGCTCGGCATGCTCGGTGCTGTTGGTGGTGATACCGAAGTGCAGAGCAGCCTGGATGCCATGCTGCAGAACATTGTCACCTCATCAGCCATCGAGGGTGAACAGCTGAATGTCGGCTCGGTGCGTTCATCACTGGCACGGCGCCTGGGGCTGAACGAAGAAGGCCGCACCACCTCTCGCTCCGAAGGCCTGGCGGAACTGCTACTCGATGCCACCCGCGCACACCAACAACCGCTGGACGAACAGCGACTTTTCACCTGGCACCGTTGGCTATTCCCCAGCGACGGCCAATTGCTAGCTCGGCCACTACACATCGGCGCACTGCGCGGCGAAGAGCCCATGCAGGTGGTTTCCGGTCGCATCGACCAACCGACCGTACATTTCGAAGCGCCTCCGCGAGCAGGACTGGAAGCGCAACTGGCGAACTTTCTCGCCTGGTTCGAGAGCAGCCGCAGCGATGCCAGCCTCGATCCCTTTCTGCGCGCCGGCATTGCCCATTTCTGGTTCGTGACCCTGCACCCATTCGATGACGGCAACGGCCGCCTCACTCGTGCCATCACCGACCAGGCATTAGCTCAGGGCGAGCAGCAGGCCATCCGTTTTTACGCCATGTCAGCTAGCATCCTCTACGACCGTGCCGGTTACTACCGCATCCTCGAAGCCAGCCAGAAAGGCACCCTGGATATCACCGCCTGGCTGCAGTGGTTTCTCGAAACCTTGCTCAAGAGCCTGGAGCAAGCCCTTGCCCGTATAGACCGCGTGCTGGTCAAGGCGCGCTTCTGGCAGGCACACCGCTGCCAAACCCTATCGGCGGAGCAAGTCAAAGTGCTTAACCGCCTGCTCGATGGCTGCGAACGGGGTTTCGAAAACGGTATTAGCGCAGCCCAGTACCAAGCCGTGGCCAAGGTATCCAAAGCAACCGCGACCCGCCATCTGAGCGACCTGCTGGAAAAAGGCTGCATCGAGCGGCTGCCCGGTGGCGGGCGCAGCACCCGTTACCAGATAGCACACTGAGCTCCTGAGCCGAGCCTGTCAGCCCCTGGTGCGTCATTGCGCCGTAGGACAATGTCGCGATTCTCTTGAGGCCAATTGGCTGCCTGACGGACGGTCAGCTCGCGGTCACGTTACGGTTTGTCGCAATGCCCGCTGCTTTCGCCGCCACCTGAACTAGTCTCTTCCGACCCAAGGAGCGCCACAGTTCCGCATTGGAGTGCCAGCCAAGTGTCCCCGTTACGTACGTATAGTCTAGAATTACATACCGCTTTTGGCGTTTAGGTAAGCGGTCTACGGAGGAATCGTGTCACCAAATGCATCACAGCTCTCAGCGCTATCACGGCTGTTTTCCCCTGGCGTTTTCCGTGAAATTTCACAAAAAGGGCAGTCGGCGCTGTTTGCTCGCCTATTCTCGCAGACGGGAATTGTCGGCAGGTCAAACCAAACGGTTGCTGATGCTTTCGATGCAGCGTTTGCAATTCTCCGACGCGCCGGTTACCGAGACGAGTACGTCTATCGCGCTGCGTTGACACAAAATGTTTTACTCGGCACTCATTCTCTCAATAGTGCCAGCATGCTCACCGAGTTCCGTGCGGGGTCTTGCAAAGCCGACTTAGCGATCTTGAACGGAACAGCAACAGTTTATGAAATAAAGTCCGAACGAGACTCCCTTACTCGACTAGAAAACCAAATTAATAACTATAAAAAAGTCTTCGCCAAGATATACGTTATTGCGGGTGAGGCACACGTCAATAGCGTACTGAGCAATACGCCTCTCGATATTGGTGTAATGTGCCTCAACCGCCGAAGCCATATTTCAAAAATTCGCGAGGCTGTTGATAGATCAGAGAGTGTATGCCCCATTACAATCTTCGAGTCACTACGTGCCGACGAAGCCCGCTCTATTCTTAATGATCTTGGCGTAATAGTTCCGGACGTACCGAACACTATACTGCGCAGTACTATGCGCGACTGTTATGCGCAGCTTGCACCAAAAGACGTTCACCACGCGATGGTTCGCACCCTGAAACGCACACGGAGCCTTGCCCCTCTCAGCGAATTTATTGAGAGACTGCCGTTATCGCTACGTCCCATAGCGCTTTCGGTACAAATACGCAACACTGTTCAACAGCAGCGTTTTATTGAAGCCGTAAGCCTCCCTCTCATCAAAGCCATGGACTGGAAATAATCTGAATGTATTATCCATATTTTCGCGGAAAACAATTCGAGCTGATTTCCGTACGTGACAACGCTCCGCTTATGGCTGCATCGAATTTTGCACCTATAATCGAGCCCGTCCGAGAGGCATTGAGCGGCCTTGAGAGATCAATAAAAGCAGTATGCGAAGCAAATGGAAGAGCGATAGTGATCGTTAACCCATATCATGGCGATCATAGAGAAAACGGGGCCGGAATAACGGATTTCATCCGGGAATATATTGATAGCCCTTCGATTGGTGCCGGAATTCTGCTCCGCCAAGATATGGGAATAGCGGAGGCGATGCAGCTTTGCGAACGACACCACCAACATCAGCTGAACTTTATTCATGCAGGGTTCACACATGGGAAGGAGTTGGCACAAGAGCTAGGAGAGAGGCTGACTACCACACGCCAGATTTTTAATGAGAGCCACTGCCAAAAAACTTACCGAAAGCACTTTATCGGAAGCGAGCGCATTCTTCTACGCGACGGATTCAAACGTCGGCGAAATCGAGACTACCCGCCAGTTGAGTTGTTTTCTGATCTTAATGTGACCTTCGAAGAAGAAGGCATGAATGCTTTCGGAGACTTTTCTATTGTCGGGGATGATTATTCCGAATCTGGCGGCCCAGCTTATGCGGTAGCTATCCACCTAACATTCATCGACCCCGATCAAGATGATGCAATGTTTATATATCACTTTGTATCTACAAGCCAAGATACGCCTACTGATCCGGCAGGAAAGTTTGCTGAAGCGCTTGATAAGCTAATTGCAAAATTGGAGTCAGGGAATTCCAAACTATACGAAACAGACGCTCTAAAAGAGTTGCGCTTGCTTCATGCAAAGAGGCATTTCCCTGGATTGGGCTACCTAAAGAAAATCTCGTTAAATCATCACATTGAGACCATGGCCCAATTTTTTAGCTGAGACAATTTATGCCTGCCTACTGCTGCCCTGAGTGCTTTGGTGACCGCGGCTTAAAGCAAAGCATTATTCCGCTGATCTCCAAGACGGTTGGAAGATGTGACTTCTGTGATGCCACCGAGCAGAACCTAGTAGAACCCCAAGCCCTTGCAGAATGGTTTCATCTCTTAATCAGTATTTATGAACCAGATACAAACGGCAAGCTTCTAGTTGAGTGGTTGAAAGAGGATTGGGAACTTTTTTCAAACCCGAAAATGGATATTGCTCATGCGAAAGAATTGCTAGGCGAAATACTTGACGACGGAGATATTGTTCGCCGGAACTTCTCTCCATCTGAGAAGTATAAAAGTGAAGTTCTTGTTAGGTGGGAGACCCTCCGCGACGAGTTAATGTACAAAAATCGCTATTTTTTAGACGAACCTTTAGATACGGATCGCCTTAAAGAACTATTAGATCATCTACCTGCAGACAATTTACCTCAATTATGGTATCGAGCTCGAATACGCACTGGTCAATCCAACTATGATATAAAAGATATGGGCCCACCGCCCAATCGATTAGCATCTCATGGTCGAGCAAATCCGCCTGGCATTCCATATTTGTACGTTGGTTCACAGCCGGACACAGCAGCATCGGAAGTACGGCCTCACACTGGCGAAGTCGCTTGCGTTGCGGAATTCGCTATAACTACCCCTCTTAGAGCGGTTGATCTTCGACATCCCAGAAGACTCGTATCTCCATTTTTGCTAGGGGACGCTAGTGCCATTGGGCAACTGCGCGCAGACATTCCCTTTCTTGAGCGCTTAGGAGAGGAACTAACCAGGCCCGTCCTACCTCAAGGAGCAGCCATTGACTACGTCCCCAGCCAGTACCTTTGTGAATTTATAAAGAAGAGCGGCTATGACGGAGTTATATACCGAAGCTCAGTCAGTGACGGAATGAATTTGGCACTTTTTAACCCCGCCAAGGCAACGGGCGGAAATGTAAGCCTATACAAAATTAAACGAGTATTGGTGGACGTTCAGAGGGAGGGATGAAAATTATATTTTGACACTATCTGCTCCCTCATTGATCCGCCATCAATAAGTATACCGGCTTGTAACCACCCATATACCCAAATGGATGATAGCCACCAATCCCTCTACTCTTCGTAACGATAGATTTAACGGCGCCCAATATTATATCCAGACCGATCCATCCTGCCTCTAGTTCGACAATACGCAGGACTTCTTCGAGGTCGTCAATCACAAGCCTCTCATACGGGCCTTGATATAGAACTGACTCATTCACTGCAATGGTAAAATCTACATCACTGGGCAACGCCTTGGCTAAGTTCACCCAAATAAACCGGTTGCAATGGCCCAGCTCTATTAGATTTTTTGCCAATGGGCAGCCGGCAATCATGGGAATACCTAAGCTATGTCCCACGGCGGCCGCCACAACTATTTCCTGATTAATCTTAACATGAATCAAGCCATCGTCAGCGTTCGAGATCTTAGGACGTCTAGCATAAAGACCTAACACTCTAAATCTCGACTCACGATGTAATCCCCTTGAAAATCTCGACCCCTCACGAGTCATCCATGGATAAATTGGGGTTACGAACGAATACCTCTCTTTCAGTTTTCTGACCAACTCAGGAATAAGCACATACTCTGCAGATCTTTCACAAACATAACTTACTAACTTAGACATAATCTTTGCCACTAGCCAGCAGCCATCACTTGATAGAGTTGTAGTGATCTATGCATTGTACAATCCTATCCAAAATTGGTCTAAACCCTACAAAATCAATATTTCCCTTTTTAGCCAAAACAACCTTCTTAGCAAACACCTCCTTTCCATACTCTTTAGCAGGATCCATCTTATTTGATGGGTTGAATGTTTTTCCGGAGACTATCTCTTTCAATGTGGACCGACTGAACAGATCCTCAATTGCTGTACTTTTTGCTGTACCCAAAGGGGTTAGCACTAGATAAAGATTATGAAGCACATGAATAAAATCCGAATTTCGGCACCCAGCAATCCCGAGTCCCGCCGGATAAACAGCTGCGTTAGTTATTTTACTTTTCAGCAAAACCTCAATGGAGTTAAAGCCTGTATCATTATCTAAAATCACAATAACGGGATTAGCAGGCTTTGGCGCCATATAAAAGTCATAGTGCTTTTCGTATGTTTCTATGAAATCTTTAAGGTAAGAAGACCCACCGTATAACTGAAGAAGAAATCTTGTCCGCTCATTATATTTAAACAGAGAAACCAAAAGCTCATAGGGTTTGGTTGAGGTCTTGGCTCTCGCAAGCTTTGGATATTCAGCGGCGAGTCTATTTATAGCTGATTTTATGTATACGTTGTCAGTCTTCCCCTCACAAAGAATCGTAGGCTTATCGTTACCGTAAAATGCTCGATAATACAAAAATCTGCTAAAAGTTCGCTCCCTACCACTAAGAAGCCCACGAGTATTTAACTTGTGATTAGCCAGCGCATACTCTGGATTCAGCGGATTTTTTTGCCGCAGACGATTATAATAGTCAACCTGATCAATAAAATTCAGACGACCCTCCAACTCAAATATGTTGCCATCCTTGATTTCATCGCCGTCTTTTATAGTGAACTTTCCGGTCCTAAAAAGTAAGTGACACTGAGATTTTACCGTTCGCCAATACTCACACTTCACATTGGGCTTTCTATTCACCACCAGACCAGTAACATCTTGACGAGAATCCTTATACTGAATCCGTGTTTTCTTTTTATTTATCTTCAGCCCCGCCCGAGCAAACTCACCCTTAAGATCATCGCCATATACGTAGCCTTCAGAATCCCACCTTACAAGATTTGAAGGGAAAACCTTTTCTCTCGTAGAGAAAGTTATATCATCTGCATAGCGCGAATACGTGCAAGAATTTTTCCTTGCGAGTGCCGCCAGCCTGATATCCAAGCCATGCGTAATCAGATTAGTTATGACTGGAGAGCAAGGACTCCCTTGCGGCAATTTATTATCGTAGCAAGCAATTTGCGCAATTACAGTGGCGACATCCGGATGAAGACGGAAGTTATTATTTTTTATGAAAAAACCTCTAACCCTTCCAAAATTAAAGCTATCAAAGAAATCCTTTATATCGATATTTAGAACGCTATTCTTATTTAAATGCATCAAAGCGTTTGTAATAATTGATCTCTTACGCACGAAACCATGAGACAACGTTGAGGTATAGACATACTCCACCCGCTTCGCTCTCTTACCATCTGAAAGCCTATCGGTTTTCGCAAACTTTCCTTTTGGCGCGCGCGGCGGCTTTGCTTTATTAATTTCGTCAATGCAATCTTGTAAAAGCGTAGAGAGCGACGACTGAACAGCCTTGAGGCGCTCAGACGGAGAGTTAATTTTTCGTATTCCACCGCTTTTCTTAGTAATATTAAAACTGGTGTACTGCGTAGAAGGTTTCAACACATACAACAGATACGTAAGAGCGGAGGCTTTAACTCCTAAAAGCAGCGCGAGTTCAGGCTTTGTTCGAACTGCCCGAAGAGCATCGACTTTTCTCATTGTGCGGCACTGAGCTGAGGGGGGAAGGGTGGCTTATGGGCACTCCTACGCAAACTGGAGGGACCGTCAAAAGTCGACAAGTCTCATCGGGCAGTCCTTTCGGACATTGTTTTCACTGATCGCGATCCGCGATCCAAAATCTGCCCATAAGCCAAGGACGACGCTATCAAAGCGACATCACTAATTCAAGCCAGATGTTAAAGATCTCATATCTAACGTCTCGGCCATCCCGGTGCCGCTGAAGCAGCGTCCAGACTAACCTGCCCCTTATGCCAAGTTCGCTTGTTCTAATAGCACTTCTTATCGATAAGTCAGACGCTGGGGAAACACCCGCTATGCCCCTCGAGGACGTGGAAGAATCCCCAAATCGGTAAGCGTCCTCGAAAAAACAGTACACTGGAGGTACACTGCCTAGCTTGTGTCACTTTTGGGAAACTTCGCTCAAGCCCAGTAACGACGCTGCTTTCAGCTTATTTTACCTGCGCTGAGCTGCTCACGGTTTTACTGGATTTGCGGCGTTTCGAGGCAACTCATAATCCTTTGATCCCGGGTTCGAGCCCCTACGGCCCCACCATCTTCGAAACCACAAACCGTACGCCCCCCCTGCTTCCCAGATCACCCCCTGATCCGCCCACTACGAACCCCGCCCCCGCAGCTCCCCTGGCCCCACTTCCCCCTCCCCCCAAACCCACCTATGCTCCGGTGGTCAATACAGGGACGGATAAACGAAGGATTCCCATGCAGGCGGGCAACCTGGAGCTACAGACTTCTTCCCGGCCTTTCCGGCTGGCCGTTTCCGGCGATTGGACGCTGGCGCACTATGCCGCGCTGAAGCGGCGGGTCGCGGAGGTGGTGCCGCAGTTGCAGGCGGATAGTCCGGTCAGTCTGGATGCCCTCGGCGCGTTGGATACGGCGGGGGCCGGGTTGTTGGTGGAGTTGCTCGGGCCGGCGCGTGTGCGCGAGGCGGCGGAGGGGTTGCCGGCGGAGCGGGTGGCGTTGCTGCGTACGGTGGCGGCCGCGCTCGATCAGGAGCCGATCCGCGACATTCCCCATCACTACGGCCTGGACGATGTGCTGGCGCATATCGGCCGGACCGTCGAGGCGGTGTGGCGGCAGCAGCGGACGCTGCTCGGCTTCATCGGTCTGACCCTGGAAAGCCTGGCCCGCACCTTGCCGCGCCCGCGCCGTTGGCGGGTGACGTCGCTGGTGGCGCACATCGAGACCAGCGGGCTGGACGCCATTCCCATCGTCGCGCTGCTGACCTTCCTGGTCGGCGCCGTGGTGGCCTTCCTCGGTGCCACGGTGCTGGCCGATTTCGGCGCCAGCATCTATACGGTCGATCTGGTGGCCTTTTCCTTCCTGCGCGAGTTCGGCGTGCTGCTCGCCGCGATCCTCATGGCCGGGCGAACGGCCAGCGCCTTCGCCGCGCAGATCGGTTCGATGAAGTCGAACGAGGAAATCGACGCCATCCGCACCCTCGGCCTCGATCCCATCGAGCTGCTGGTCCTGCCGCGCCTGCTGGCGATGCTACTGGCGCTGCCGATCCTTACCTTCATCGCCATGCTCAGCGGCATCGTCGGCGGTGCGCTGGTGTGCGTGGTCAGCCTGGACATCTCCACCGCCATGTTCCTGTCGATGCTGCACGATCACATCGATGTGCAGCATTTCCTGGTGGGCATGGCCAAGGCGCCGGTGTTCGCCTTCCTCATCGCGGTGATCGGCTGCCTGGAAGGCTTCAAGGTCAGCGGCAGCGCACAGTCGGTGGGCGAACACACCACGTCCAGCGTGGTGCAGTCGATCTTCATGGTCATTCTGCTGGATGCGCTGGCCGCGCTGTTTTTCATGGAGATGGGCTGGTGATGGCCGGCGACGAGGTGCTGATCGAGGTGCGCGGGCTGGTCAACCGTTTCGGCAGCCAGACCGTCCACGACGGGCTCGACCTGGATATCCGCCGTGGCGAGATTCTCGGCGTGGTCGGTGGCTCGGGGACGGGCAAATCGGTGCTGTTGCGCAGCATCGTCGGCCTGCGCCGGCCGAATGCCGGCAGCGTGCGGGTGTTCGGCGAGAACCTGCTGGCGCTGGGCGAGGAGGCCCGCTCACGGATCGAACGGCGCTTTGGCGTGCTGTTCCAGCGCGGGGCGCTGTTCTCTTCGCTCACCGTGCAGGAGAACATCGCGCTGCCGTTGATCGAGCACGCCGGCCTCGGCCGCGACGACGCCGAACATCTGGCCCTGCTGAAGATCGCCCTGACCGGGCTGCCGGCCAGCGCCGCCGAGAAATACCCGGACGCGCTGTCCGGCGGCATGATCAAGCGCGCCGCCCTGGCCCGCGCCCTGGCCCTGGACCCGGAGGTGCTGTTCCTCGACGAACCCACCGCCGGCCTCGACCCCATCGGCGCGGCGGCCTTCGACCGGTTGATCCTGACCCTGCGCGACGCCCTCGGCCTCAGCGTGTTCCTGGTCACCCACGACCTCGACACGCTCTATTCCATCTGCGACCGCGTCGCCGTGCTGGCGAAGAAGCGCGTGCTGGTGGCCGACAGTCTGGAGCGGGTGGCCGCCACCGACGACGACTGGATTCGCGACTATTTCCACGGCCCACGCGGCCGTGCGGCACAGCAGGTTGCCGCCCCCTTGCAGGAGACTCCCTGATGGAAACCCGCGCCCATCACGTGCTGATCGGCCTGTTCACCGTCGTGGCGGTGGGCGGTGCGTTGCTCTTCGCGCTGTGGCTGGCCAAGTCCAGCGTCGACCGCGAATTCGCCTACTACGACGTGATCTTCAACGAAGAGGTCAGCGGCCTGTCGCCCGGCAGCCCGGTGGAGTACAGCGGCATCAAGGTAGGCGACGTCACCCAGCTCAAGCTGGACCCGCAGGACCCGCGCAAGGTGCTGGCGCGCATTCGCGTCTACGGCGGCACGCCGATCAAGCAGGACACCCGCGCCCGCCTGGCCCTGGCCAACATCACCGGCAGCTCGCTGATCCGCATGTACGGCGGCTCGCCGGAAAGCCCGTTGCTGGAGGGCGTGGACGGCAATCCACCGGTGATCGTCGCCGACCCTTCGCCGATCTCCAAGTTGCTGGCCAATGGCGAGGACCTCATCAGCAGCATCAACGAGCTGGTCAACCGCGCCAGCCAACTGTTCTCCCAGGAGAACGCCGACCGCGTCGGGCAGACCCTGGCGAACCTGGAGCAGACCACCGCGGTGTTCGCTGCCCAGCGCGAGGACCTCGGCCAGACCCTGCGCCAGCTCGGCGACCTGGGCCGCGACACCCAGGCCGCGCTGCGCGAGTTCACCCGTCTCGCCCACAACGCCAACGGTCTGCTCGACCAGGAAGGGCGCGGCCTGCTGGCGCGTGCGGAGAAATCCATGGCAGCCCTGGAGCGCTCCACCGAACGCATCGATCTGCTTCTGCAAGGCAACGAGGAGTCGCTCAACGACGGCCTCCAGGGGCTCGGCGACATCGGCCCGGCGGTGGACGAACTGCGCGCCACCCTCTCGTCGCTGCGCAGCGTCACTCGCCGCCTCGAGGAGAACCCGTCCGGCTTCCTCTTCGGTCGCGAAAAAGCCCAGGAATTCCAGCCATGAAGCGTTACCGCCTCCTGTCCCTCGCCCTCTGCGCCACGCTGTCGGCCTGCTCCGTCCTGCCACAGTCGGAACCGTTGCGCATCTACCGGTTGCCGAGCCAACTCGCCCCCGCAACGGCGACCACCCCGGTCGACTGGTCCCTGCGGGTCGGTACGCCGCTGACCAGCCGGGTGCTGGACAGCGCCCGCATCGCCGTCATGCCCGAGGGCGACCGCATCAGCAGCTACCAGGGCGCGCGCTGGAGCGATAGCGCACCGGCGCTGGTACGCGACCGGTTGATCGAAGCCTTCCACGACGATGGCCGGGTACAGCGCCTGAGCAGCGACGAGAACCGCCTCCACGCCGACCTGGAATTGGTCAGCGATCTGCGGGCCTTCCAGAGCGAGTACCGGGACGGCACGCCCCACGTCGTGATCCGCCTGGACGCCCGCCTGGTGCGCAGCGCCAACCAACGCATCGTCGCCAGCCGGCGTTTCGAGGTGAGCGAGGCGAGCCGGGATGTGGCAGTGGAAGAAGTGGTCCGGGCCTTCGGTCGCGCTGCCGATGCCCTCGGCCGGCAGATCGTGGACTGGACCCTGGCACAGGAAGGGGCGGCGACCACCCCCGTGCGCTGATTCAGCGTTTGGCGATGATGTACACGGCGTGCACGATACCGGGGATATAGCCCAGCAGCGTCAGCAAGATGTTCAACCAGAAGGCGCCGGCGAAGCCGACCTGAAGGAAGACGCCGAGCGGCGGCAGCAGAATGGCGATGAGGATACGGATCAGATCCATGCGTGTTCTCCTTGTAAGGGCGCGCCCGGGCGCCGGCCACGCCATTCTACCGACACTCCGCCTCCGAGCGGGTTCCTTGCCGCTGCCCCGCGGCACTATCCATAATCGGCCGCACCTTCATCAGCGAACCCTGCGGACATGGCCATCACACGCGGCGACCTCGACGAGCACGGACTGATCATCGGCGTATCCCCGGAGCGCTTCCGCGCGGTGGCGATGCCGCTGCTGTTCGACCATCTCAACGCTCAGTGCGAGGGCACCATCGCGGTGAACCGGCAGGCGCGGATCGTCTGGATCAACGACAAGTACGCGGCGAAGATCGGCATCCGCGACCCGCGCAGCGTGCTCGGCAAAGAGGTCGAGGAAGTGCTGCCGGCCAGCCAGTTGCGCCGTGTCGTCGAGAGCGGCCAGCCGAGCATGCTCGACCTGATGGCCTTCGGCGACGAGCACTTCGTGGTTACCCGTATTCCGCTGCGCGACGAGGACGGCACCTTGGTCGGCGCCATCGGTTTCGTCCTCTTCGACCGTGCCCAGCACCTCAAGCCGCTGATGCAGCAGTACGCGCAACTGCAGAACCAGTTGGCCGCCACCCAGCGCGAGTTGGTCCGGGCCCGGCGGGCGCGCTACACCATCGCCGGTTTCATCGGTGCCAGCCCGGCCGCCAGCGAAGTGAAGCGCCAGGCCCGCCGCGCCGCCCAGCTCGACGCCACGGTGCTGCTGCGCGGCGAGACCGGCACCGGCAAGGAGCTGTTGGCGCAGGGCATCCACAACCTGTCGCTGCGCGCCAGCGGACCTTTCGTCGCGGTGAACGTGGCGGCGATTCCGGAAACCCTGGTGGAGGCCGAGCTGTTCGGCACCGCGCCGGGCGCCTTCACCGGCGCCGACCGTAAGGCGCGCATCGGCAAGTTCGAGGTGGCCAACGGCGGCACCCTGTTCCTCGACGAGATCGGCGACCTGCCCCTCGGCCTGCAGGCCAAGCTGCTGCGGGTTTTGCAAGAGCAGGAGGTGGAGCCGCTCGGCTCCAACCAGGTGAAGCCGCTCAACGTGCGCGTGATCGCCGCCACCCATGTCGACCTGGAAGCGCGGGTGGCCGCCGGCGAATTCCGCGACGATCTCTACTACCGCCTGAACGTCCTTGCCTTGCGCGTGCCGCCCCTGCGCGAGCGCCGCGAGGACATCCCGGCCCTGGTGGAACACCTGCTGGACGACATCGCCAGCCGTTCCGGCCAACCTTGCCCGGAACTCGCCGACGATGCCCTGGACTGGCTGGCGACACGCTCCTGGCCGGGCAACGTGCGGCAATTGCGCAACCTGCTGGAGCGGGCGCAACTGGAGGCGGACAGCAGCCCCTTGAGCGCAGCCGTCCTGCAACGCCTGCTGGCCGAACAGGATGCCGGGACGAGCCTCAGTCCATCGATTTCGGAAGCACCGCTCCCTCCGCCCGTGGAGCCGCCCACCGAGGTGCAACCTCTGGCCGAAACCCTCGCTGCCGCCGAGCGCGCCGCCCTCCAGGCCGCCCTCGCCGCCTGCAACGGCAACCGCCGCCGCGCCGCCGAACGCCTCGGCATCGCCCGCGCCAGCCTGTACAACAAGCTGCAACAGCATGGGCTCAGCGAGCGGTGAGTCCCCTTTTCCGGATTATGCTTCGTTCATCCGGGCCACGATTCATTCGCCCGGCGGAGCCCTGCCACACACCAGAGCGGGCGAATAAATTCGCCCCTACACCAGAGTTCGGCATACCGCTAGCCGTATCCTGAATAAGCCCCAGCGCAATCCGGGGCCGCGTTCGGACCTACCGCGTCCATGATGCTGGACATGCTCATCGCTCATTTTGTCCAAGAAAATGGACATGCCCAAATTCCAGACATGTCTTTCGCGCCATTCAAATCCGGCTTTAATTCGCTGTAACCGCTCTACACCGGCCCTTCACGGTCCATCGTGGAAACTGGCACACCTTTCGCTCTCTGACCTATAACGGGCGCTGCCAGCCCGAGTGAAACCGGCCGCTCGAACGGCCGCTCCGACAACAACAACAAGAAGGAACTGCCCATGGGCACCCTTGGAATCCTGATCTCCCTCGCATTGCTGATGTACCTCGCCTACCGGGGCATCAACGTGCTGATCCTGGCCCCGCTGCTGGCCCTGCTGGCGCTGTTGTTCTCCGGCGAGGCGGCCATGCTGCTGCCGACCTACACGCAAGTGTTCATGAAGGCCATGGGCGGCTATGTCATCCAGTTCTTCCCGCTGTTCCTGCTCGGTGCGCTGTTCGGCAAGCTGATGGACGACTCCGGCTCGGCCCGCGCCATCGCCCACGGCATCGTCGCCAAGGTCGGCAGCCAGCGCGCCATCCTGGCCATCGTGCTGGCCTGCGGCATCCTCACCTACGGCGGTGTCTCGCTGTTCGTGGTGGCCTTCGCGGTCTACCCGATCGGCGCCGCGCTGTTCCGCGAGGCGGGCATTCCCAAGCGGCTGATCCCCGGCGCCATCGCCCTCGGCTCCTTCACCTTCACCATGACCGCCCTGCCCGGCACCCCGGCGATCCAGAACGCCATTCCCAACCCCTTCTTCGGAACCGACGCCTTCGCCGCGCCGGGCCTGGGGCTGATCGCCGGGTTGATCATGTTCGGCCTCGGCACCTGGTGGCTGAGCGCCCAGGCGCGCAAGCTGATGGCCGCCGGCGAAGGCTACGGCACCCACCGCGACGAACCGGAATCCCAGGACGGCCTGCCGATTCCCGGCTTCTGGCTGGCGCTGCTGCCGATCGTCCTGGTGATCGTGCTCAACTTCATCATGGCCAAGCTGTTCCTGCCGACCCTGGACACCAGCTACCTGGCCAAACCGGAATACGGTGGCCTGCAGGACGCCAAGTCGCTGATCGGCATCTGGGCCATCATCGTCGCCCTCACGGCGGCTTGCCTGCTGCTCATCGGGATGCACTGGAAGCGCTGGCTGGACCTGAAGAAGAGCATCAACGAAGGTGCCTTCGGCTCCATGCTGCCGATCCTCAACACCGCCTCGGAGGTCGGCTACGGCACGGTGATCGCTTCGCTGGCCGGCTTCATCGTGATTCGCGATTTCGTCCTCGGCGTGTCGTCCAATCCGCTGATCTCCGAAGCGGTGGCGGTGAACATCCTGGCCGGCATCACCGGCTCGGCATCGGGCGGTATGTCCATCGCCCTGAAGACCCTCGGCGAGCAGTACCTGGCCCTGGGCACCGCCGCCGGTATCAGCCCCGAGCTGCTGCACCGGGTTGCCGCCATGGCCTCCGGCTGCATGGATACCCTGCCGCACAACGGCGCGGTGATCTCGCTGCTGGCCATCTGCAAGCTCACCCACCGCGAGTCGTACAAATTCATCTTCGTCAACACCGTGGCCTTCCCGCTGCTAGCGCTGGTCGTCGTCATCACGCTGGGCACGCTGTTCGGCAGCTTCTGACGTCACGCGCGGCGCTCGCCGCCGCGCCGATCCATCCGTTTTCCGAGAGCGCAACATGAGCAAAGTCACCCGCGCCGCCGTAGCCGTCGCGCAGATTCCCGATGGCGCCAACCTGGCCACCGGCGGCTTCGTCGGCATCGGTTTCGCCGAAGAGCTGGCCATCGCCCTGGAGCAGCGCTTCCTCACCGAAGGCGCGCCGCGCGACCTGACCCTGGTCTACGCCGCCGGCCAGGGCGACGGCAAGGGGCGCGGGCTCAACCACCTGGCGCACGAAGGCCTGGTGCGGCGGGTGATCGGCGGCCACTGGGGGTTGGTGCCCGGCCTGCAGAAACTCGCCGTGGACAACCGCATCGAGGCCTACAACCTGCCACAGGGGGTGATCTCCCAGCTGTTCCGCGACATCGCCGCGGGCAAGCCGGGGCAACTGTCGAAGATCGGCCTCGGCACCTTCGTCGATCCGCAGTTCGGCGGCGGCAAGCTGAACGCGAAGACCACTGCCGATCTGGTCCGGCGCCTGCCCATCGACGGCGAGGACTACCTGTTCTACAGCGCCTTTCCGATCCACGTGGCGCTGATCCGCGCCACCAGCGCCGACCCGGACGGCAACCTGTCCATGGAACGCGAGGCGCTGACCATCGAGAGCCTGGCCATCGCCATGGCAGCGAAGAACTCCGGTGGCCGGGTGATCGCCCAGGTCGAACGCATCGTCGAACGCGGCTCGCTGAACCCGCGCGAAGTGAAGATTCCCGGCATTCTCGTCGACTACGTGGTGGTGGCCGAGCCGCAGAACCACCAGCAGACCTTCGCCACCGCCTACAACCCGGCGTTCGCCGCCGAGGTCCGCGTGCCGGTGGACAGTCTCCGGCCGATGCCGCTGGACGTGCGCAAGGTGATCGCCCGCCGCGCCGCCCGGGAGCTGAAGCCCGGCGCCGTGGTGAACCTCGGCATCGGCATGCCCGAGGGCGTCGCCTCGGTGGCCGCCGAGGAAGGCGTGATCGACCTGCTCACCCTCACCGCCGAGCCCGGCGTGATTGGCGGCGTGCCGGCTTCCGGCCTGGACTTCGGCGCGGCGAGTAACCACAGCGCACTGATCGACCAGCCCTATCAGTTCGACTTCTACGACGGCGGCGGCCTGGACCTGGCCTTCCTCGGCCTGGCCCAGGCGGATGCGGCCGGCAACCTCAACGTCTCCCGCTTCGGCAGCCGCCTGGCCGGCGCCGGCGGCTTCATCAACATCAGCCAGAGCGCCAAGGAAGTAGTGTTCGTCGGCACCTTCAGCGCGGGCGCCCAGGACATCCGGGTGGTCGACGGCCAGTTGCGCATCCATCAGGACGGCGCACTGCGCAAGTTCGTCCACACCGTGGAGCACCGCACCTTCTCCGGCAAGCTCGCCGCCGAACGCGGCCAGCCGGTGCTGTACATCACCGAGCGCTGCGTGTTCCGCCTCACGGGCGAAGGGCTGGAGCTGGTCGAGATTGCCCCCGGCGTGGACCTGGAGCGAGACATCCTGGCGCGCATGGACTTCCGCCCGCTGGTCCGCGAGCCGAAGGAAATGGACCGTGCCCTGTTCCTCCCCGAACCCACCGGCCTGCGTCTCCACCTGACCGGCCGCCCCGTTGCGTGACGGCCGGGCCGCCTTGGCCCGGTTGTTTTTTTCAGCCTGCGTGGGCGAATGAATTCGCCCTAAAGATTGAGTGCAAGCCGGCCCCGCTTCTGTAGGAGCCAGCTCTGCTGGCGAAGTTTTTGCGCCGCTTATTCGCGAGCAGAGCTCGCTCCTACACAGGCAATACTGACTTGTAGGGGCAAATTCATTCGCCCAATGGAGCCCGGCCATCGCTACGGCGGGCGAACTATAGTTATCCGCTCCAGTCTTCAGGCTTCTACCCGTCCCGAAAGAAGGAGCATCCATGAGCAAGGTCTACAAGGTCGCGGTCATCGTCGGCAGCCTGCGCAAGGCGTCCATCAACCGCAAACTGGCCAATGCGCTGGTCGGGCTGGCGCCGTCCTCGCTGAATATGGAAATCGTCGAGATCGGCGAGTTGCCGTTGTACAACGAGGATATCGACGTCACCCCGCCACCCGCGTCCTACACCGCCTTCCGCGACAAGCTGAAGGCCGCCGATGCCTTCCTCTTCGTCACCCCGGAGTACAACCGCTCGATGCCGGCACCGATGAAGAACGCCATCGATGTCGGCTCGCGCCCCTATGGACAGAGCCACTTCACCGGCAAGCCGGGGGCGGTGCTCAGCGCCTCGCCAGGAGCCATCGGCGGCTTCGGTGCCAACCATCACCTGCGCCAGTCCATGGTGTTCCTCGACGTGCGCATGATGCAGCAACCCGAGGCTTACCTCGGCGGTGCGGCCGGCTTCTTCGACGAAGCCGGCAACCTTACCGATGGCATCAAACCGTTCCTGGAGAAGTTCGTCGGTGCCTATGCCGACTGGGTGGCGCTGCACGCCGGCCGCTGAGTCGCCTCGCGCAGCTCCGTCATCAGCGTCTGTACCAGTTCTGCCGCAGGCAGCTCCCGTGCCAACGGCGCACCCTGCCCGGCCCATTGCACGGCGAAATCGCCATTGCCCTGGGCCGTGGCGGCGGCGACCAGGGCCTTGGCCGCGTCGTAGGCGATGGGGTAGCCCGGCAGCGGCGGCGCGTTCGGATCGTCGACCGTCTCGAACAGGCGATTCGGCAACCCGCGCGCGGCACGCCCGGATATCCCGGCGGTCACCTGGGTACGCTGGCCGCGCTCGCCCTTGAGCGCCGCGCGAAAAGCGGCGTTGGCGGCAGACTCCGGGCAACCGATGAAGGCTGTACCAAGCTGTCCGGCTTCGGCCCCCAGCGCGAAAACAGCGGCCAGACCGGCGCCATCCATCAACCCACCCGCCGCGATCACCGGCTGCCGGCAGCGGCTGGACAGCAGGCGCACCAGGGCGAAGGTGCCGATCCGCGCATCGCCCCGTTCGGGCTCGAACACCCCGCGGTGGCCGCCCGCTTCGTAGCCCTGGGCTACCACCGCGTCGATTCCCGCCGCCTCGACCTGCTCCGCCTCGGCCAGGGTGGTGGCGCTGGCCAACAGGCGAACCCCGGCCGCGCGCAGCGCATCGATCCACTCCTGGCGCGGCAGGCCGAAATGGAAGCTCACCACAGCAGGGCGCTCGGCCAGCAGCATCTCCAGCATCGCCTCGTCCTCGACGAAACTCTTGTAGATCTCCGTCAGCCCCGTCGGCGGTTCGGCACCGAACTCGGCGAACACCGGGCGCAAATGCGCCAGCCATGCGGCCTCACGGGCCGGGTCGGCCTGAGCCGGGCGATGGCAGAACAGATTGACGTTGAATGGCTTGCCGGTGAGTGCGCGGGTCGCCGCGATCATCGCGCGCGCCTGCTCCGGCGTGCTGGCGCCGATGCCAATGGAACCCAGCGCCCCGGCATTGCTGACCGCCGCAGCCAGCGCCGGCGTGGACACGCCCACCATCGGCGCCTGGATGATGGGATGCTCGATACCGAGCAGACGAGTGAGGCGAGTGGCCATGCTGAATCCTTCCAAGTGATGCGACTTGACCAGGTTATCTCAAGAAAAGATGATCGTTACAAATACATTCTTGAATTGAGATAGAAATGGACCTCACCACCCTGGAAATCTTCCGCCTGGTTGCCCTGGAGAACAGCATCACCCGTGCCGCCCAACGCCTGCAGCGGGTGCAGTCGAACGTCACCACGCGCATCCAGCAACTGGAAGAGGAGCTGGGCGTTGCGCTGTTCCTGCGTGACGGCAAGCGCATGGCCCTGACCGAGCAGGGCCGCACATTCCTCGACTACGCCGAGCGCCTGCTGTCGCTGGCCGACGAAGCGCGCCAAGCGATGCACCCCGACCACCCCGGCGGACGACTGCGCCTGGGCAGCATGGAAAGCACCGCCGCGACACATCTACCACGGCCGTTGGCGGCGTTTCACGGCGAATGCCCCGAAGTCACGTTGGAAGTGAGCACCGGCACCAGCGCCGCACTGATCGACGGCGTGCTCGCACGACGGCTGGATTGCGCGCTCGTGGCGCTGCCGGAGAACCTGGACGCCGCAGCGCTGCCGGGACACGGCCTGCAAGGCGACGCGGTGTTCCGGGAGGAGTTGCTGCTGGTCCTGCCGCCCGGTCACCCCGTCGTGGAAAGCCCGGCGCAGTTGCGCGTGCAAACCCTCGCCGGCTTCGCCAAGGGCTGCACCTACCGCCAGATAGGCGAGCAATGGCTGACCGCCGAGGGCACCCCGCCCGGTTTCCGCGTCCAGGAAGTCGGCTCCTACCACGCCATCCTCGCCTGCGTCGCGGCCGGCACCTGCAGCGGCGTGCTGCCACGCTCGATACTCGACTTGCAGCGCGACCCGGCGCCGGTCGTCACTCACTCGCTTCGCGAGATCGACACCTGGCTAGTGTGGCGCGACGGCTACGCCACAGCGGCGTTCCAGCGTTTCCGTGGATTGCTTGGCCGAAACGGAGCGTAGAAGCGGCTCGTTGCGACGCAGCGATCGTCAGATTGCCTGGTCCGCGCGGAACGCCTGCGCCAGCCCGAGCGCACGAAAGCGCTCACTGAGATGATCGATGAAAGCCCTCGTCTTCGCCGGCAACAGCCGGCCACTGGCGAAGTAGAGCGAAATCGGCCCGGCGTCGGCATACCACTCCGGTAACACCCGTACCAACGCTCCGCTACGCAGATGGGGCAGCACATCAGGGACCGCCAGCAGCCCTACACCAAGACCGAGCAGCACGCTGCGGCACAGTGCTGCCGGATCGTTCACCCGCATCCTGGCGCGAAACTCCACCGGCATTTCCCGGCCGTCCCCATGACGCAGCTGCCATTGCCGTACTCGGCCAGTGCGCATCGAGCGCATGGCAATGCCGTCCCATGCCGCCAGATCGGAAGGATCGAGCGGCAACAGGCGGCCCTGCAGATAGGCGGGCGAGGCCACCGCAACGATATGCAGACGGGTCAGCTCCCGTGCGACCACACCCGGCGTCAGTTCGAAGCCACCGCCGATTGCCACGTCGAAACCTTCGGCGATCAGGTCCACGGGACGATTATCGAATTGCCATTCCAGCTCCACCGCCGGGAAACGCGCACAGAACGCCGGCATCAACGGCAGCAGATGGTCACGGCCGAACGCGGGCGCCGCACTGATCCGTAACACACCGGAAGGCTCGCTGACCGTGCCGGCCAGCTCGGCAATGGCCACCTGAATGCTTTCCAGCCCCCCGCTGACCGAACCGAGGAAGCGCTCTCCAGCTTCCGTGAGCGTGAGACGCCGGGTGCTGCGCTGGAACAGGCGTACACCGAGGTTACGCTCCAATTGGGCGACATTGCGGCTGACCGCAGCAGGGGTGAGGCCGAGCCGGCGAGCGGCGGCGGAAAAACTGCCGAGTTCGGCACTGCGAACGAAGGATTCCAGATTGGCCAGGGTTTCCATGACGGAGCGTCTTCAACTATCGATTGAAAGTGATTCTAGCCATTACCTGCTACCGAAGGATAAGTCGAACACCGATAGTGACTTCACCTGACAACGCAACCCGAGATTACCCCTATGTCCACTCCCCTTTCCCAATCCATCGACAACCCGCTCCAAGGAGACACCATGACCCTTTCCATTATCGGCGCCGGTGCCATCGGCACGGCCATTGCCCAACGCCTGGCCGCTGCCGGCCTCGACTTCAGCATTGCCAACAGCCGGGGGCCGGAAAGCCTGACCGCCTTGGTCCGCGACCTGGGACCACATGCCAGCGCAGTCACCACTCGCGAAGCCGCCCAGGCCGATATCGTCTTCCTGGCGGTTAACTGGTCGAGATTGCCGGAAGCCCTGAAAGACCTTGGTCCCTGGGATGGGCGCATCATCATCGATGCCAACAATGCCATCGAGGCGCCCAGTTTCACCGCGGTGGACCTCGGCAACCGCGCCTCCAGCGAAGTGGTGTCGGACCTGGTGCCCGGCGCGCGGGTGGTGAAAGCCTTCAACCATTTGCAGGCAGCGCTGCTCGCCAGCGATCCGCAGACCGAAGGCGGCCGCCGCGTACTGTTCTACTCCGGTGACGATACCCGGGCGAAAGCCGAGGTCGGCAAGCTGATCGAGCGCCTCGGTTTTGCCGGTATCGATCTCGGCACCCTGGCCGGCGGTGGCCGCCTGGCACAATTCCCGGGCGGTCCGTTGCCAGTGCATAACCTGGTGCGCTTCGGCTGAAACCAACATCCCACGACCACTTATTCCAACAACCGCCAACCACGTCACACTTGACTTGCTTCGGACCTCTCGGAGACAGCAAGCCCACCCCCCGCATGATCTTGTGCGTCAAGCCGCCGCACCCCGGCGGCCATGACGGCAGTCCATTGGCAATACGAGAGAAACGCCATGAGAAGATTTCTGCTGGGGGCGGTGAGCGCCCTGTCCGTTTCCGTCGCGCTGGCCGCCGAGCCGACGCCGCCGACGCACTGGAGCTACCAGGGTGAAAACGGCCCGGACCATTGGGCCCAGATGGATCCGGGCTTCAGCACCTGTGCACTTGGCAAGATGCAGTCGCCGATCGACATCCGTAACGCTGTGAAGGCCGACCTTCCGGAAATCCAGTTCGACTACACCGCCGGCCCGGCCGAAGTGGTGAACAACGGCCACACCATCCAGGTCACCCTGCCCAAGTCCGGTAGCATCGATATCGGCGGCTCCCGCTACGAGCTGCTGCAGTTCCACTTCCATACGCCGAGCGAAGAGAAGGTCGCCGGCATGGCCTTCCCGATGGTCGCGCACTTCGTGCACAAGAGTGCCGACGGTCAACTGGCGGTCGTCGCCGTGCTGATCAAGGAAGGCCACGAGAACCCGGGCCTGGCCAAGGTGCTCGCCGCCCTTCCGACGAAGGAAGGCGAATCCCATCCGCTGGAAGTCCAGCTGAACCCGGCCGACATCCTGCCACCGCAGCATGGCTACTACGCCTTCACCGGCTCGCTCACCACCCCGCCGTGCAGCGAGAACGTGCGCTGGCAGGTGCTCAAGCAGCCTATCGAGCTGTCCCACAAGCAGATTGTCTCGTTCCAGCATCTCTACCCGATGAATGCGCGTCCGACCCAGCCGCTGAACGGCCGCAAGATCGAGGAAAGCCATACCTGATGTACGCCGGGGCAGCGCCCCGGTCCTGGCTGTTTTTCCATAACCAGCGGGTGCAGCTTCCCCTATTGCCCGCTGGTTTTTTTTGCGGATCGCATGGGATTCCTTCCTCGGTACCCAGGGCGGCCGATCAAGCGAAGCCACCGTTGGCACGGAGCACCTGGGAGTTGATCCACCCCCCGTCCGGGCCGGCGAGGAAGGCCACCGCTCCCGCGATTTCCTCCACGGTGCCGAGTCGTTCCAACGGAGGGAGCAGGCGAATCTGCTCGACCTGCTCGGCACTTTTACCCTGTAGAAACAACTCGGTGGGAACCGGGCCAGGCGCGACGGCATTGACGGTGATGTCGCGGCCACGCAGTTCGTTCGCCAACACATGGACCAGCCCTTCGACACCCGCCTTGGAGGCGATGTAGGGGCCGTAGCAGGGAAACGCCTTGGCAATCACGCTGGTGGACAGGGCGATGATCCGTCCGCCGCGCTCGACATGACGGGCCGCCTGGCCGAGCACGATGAAGGCGCCGCGCAGATTGGTGCGGATGACCCGGTCGAAACCTTCCAGATCCAGGTCGGCGATTTTCAGATACGGCATGGAACCGGCGCTGTTGACCACCACGTCGATATGTCCGAAGGCTTCCTGGGTGGCGGCGAATAGGCTTTCCATGTCGGCTGGCTCGGCGACGTCGCCCTGCACCGCGATAGCGCGACCGCCGCGCTCGACGATAAGGGCAACCACCTCGTTGGCGGCCTCGCGGTTACCGGCGTAATTGACGGCCACGGCAAAGCCATCCTCCGCCAGACGCAGGGCGATGGCGCGCCCAATGCCGCGGGAGGCGCCGGTGACGAGAGCGGTTCGGTGAGAAACGTGCATGACGGAAACTCCAAAAGAGGGGATGACGGAGACAGTTTCCGCAGGGTCATCGATTGGATAAATCCGTAAGAATTGCCAAGACTGTTCAACAACAGTCAACAAAGGCATCGTCATGGATCGGCTGGATACGCTGAAGCTCTTCACCCGCATCATCGAATTGGGCAGTTTCACCCAAGCCGCTGGTGCCCTGGACATTCCCCGCGCCACCGCCACCCATGCCATCAAGCAATTGGAAGCGCGCCTCGGCGCCCGCCTGCTGGAGCGCACCACCCGCCAGGTGCGGCCAACCTTCGATGGCCAGGCATTCTACGAACGCTGCCGGCATGTCCTCCGTGAACTGGAGGACGCCGAGTCGGCGCTCAGCACAGCGGCCAGCGATCCGCGCGGTACGCTGCGCCTGGACCTTCACGGTAGCCACGCGACACTGATCATCCTGCCGCGCATCGCCGAATTTCATGCGCGCTACCCGCATATCGAGCTGGTAATCAGTAGCGGCGACCGGCTGGTGGACCTCGTTCGCGAGGGCATCGACTGCGTGGTGCGCGCCGGTAATCCACGCGACTCGTCGCTGGTGGCCAGGCGCTTGGCGTTGATGCCGGAAGTGGTCTGCGCCAGCCCGAACTACCTGGCTCGCCACGGTACGCCGCGGCATCCGGAGGAGTTGGCCACACACCAGGCGGTGGGCTTTTTCTCCAGCCAGCAGGATATTCGCTATCCGTTCACGTTCCAGATCGATGGACAGACACGGGAGTACGACCTGGGCGGCTGGATGCGCGTCAACGACGCGGAAAGCTACGTCGCCTGCGCCCTGAGCGGTTGCGGGTTGATCCAGTTGCCGCGCTTTCATGTCGAAGGCCATCTGCGCGCCGGACGGCTGGTGGAAGTCCTCGCCGACTGGCCGGCCCCCGGTCTGCCGGTCTCGGTGCTCTATCCCTACCATCGCCAGCTCTCGCCACGGGTGAAGGTATTCGTCGACTGGGCCAGCGGCCTCTATGCGGAACACTTCTCTGGCGAACGCTCGCCGCCGACAGGGGCCTAACCCGTAGGCCCTTGGGAAAATGACGAGGTGTCCATGCTTATTCACAACCTGTCCTGCCTGGAGCACCGGGACGACCGGTTCCATCTCGCCTGGCTGGCCGACGAGTCGCCGCTGAACGACCTCGATCAGGCCGAGAGCGAAGACCAGCAGGAAGCCCCCGACCTCGACGAAGAGGCGTTGGAAAACCTGGAAGAACTGCCCCCGCCGCCCGATCCGATCCCCGAGCCGGGGCCGATGTGATCAGGGCCGGCGCGCATTCCACGGCTGTGCGGCGAGGTGTTCGCCAAGATAGTCGAGGAAACAGGCGATGCGCGAGGCAAGCGCGGTGTTGCGGTAGTACACCGCGTGGATTGGCTGGCACACGTCCAGCGTTTCGCCTGCCAGCACCTGGACCAGCCCCCCGTCGGCACGGTCGCGGGCGGTCATAAAGTCGGACAGGCAGACCAGCCCCTCCCCGGCCAGCGCCAGTTGGCGCAGGGTCTCTCCGCTGGACGCCTGCAGTGTCGGCGTCACCGCCAGGCCGTCGCCATGGGCGTGGCGCAGCGGCCACTGGTTCAGGCTCTCCGGCTGGGTGAAGCCGAGCAGGCTGTGCCCGGCCAGCTCGTCCACATTGGCCGGCGCCCCTCGCGCCGACAGGTAGGCCGGGCTGGCCAGCACACGCAGGCGGCTGGCACCAAGCGCACGGGCGTGCAGGCTGGAGTCGCGCAGCGTGCCGATGCGAATCGCCAGGTCGGTACGCTGCTCGATCAGGTCGATGATCTGGTCGCTGGTGTGCAGCTCCAGCTCGATGTCCGGATAACGCAGGCGGAAGCCGCCCACCAGTGGCACCAACACGTGCAGCATGAACGGCGAGGCGGCGTTGACCCGCAGGCGCCCGGACGGGCTCTGGCGCCGTACCGCCATCTGCTCTTCCGCCTCCTCGACGCTGGCGAGAATCCGCCGGGCCTGGGCAAGGAACGCCTCGCCCTCCTCGGTCAACTCCAGGCGGCGGGTGGTGCGCCGCAGCAAGGTGACTTCGAGCTTGTCCTCCAGGCGGCCGATAGCCCGGCTGATGCCGGAGGCGGTCTGCCCCAGTTGTTCGGAGGCGGCGGTGATGGAGCCACTGTCGACCACCGTGGTGAAGGCCTGCAATTCATCCAGCGTCGTTTTCATTCATTCATGACTCGCAAGCAAATATCCTTGGCGTGAGACCCGGTTTTTCCGCATGAGTCTGGCGTACAGACTGCGCGCCATCAATCACCGGAGCCTCATCCCATGCCCATTGCCTTGCTCGCGCTCACCCTGAGCGCCTTCGCCATCGGCACGACGGAGTTCGTCATCGTCGGCCTGATCCCCACCATCGCCAGCAACCTCGGCGTCAGCCTGCCGTCGGCCGGCCTGCTGGTCAGTCTCTATGCCCTCGGCGTGGCGGTCGGCGCGCCCTTGCTCACCGCACTCACCGGCCGCGTGCCGCGCAAGCGCCTGCTGTTGGCGCTGATGGCCCTGTTCACCCTCGGTAACCTGCTGGCCTGGCAGGCGCCCGGCTACGAATCGCTGATCCTGGCGCGCATCGTCACCGGCCTCGCCCACGGGGTGTTCTTCTCCATCGGCTCGACCATCGCCACCGGCCTGGTTTCCAAGGAGAAGGCCGCCAGTGCCATCGCCATCATGTTCACCGGCCTCACCGTGGCCCTGGTCACCGGCGTGCCACTGGGTACCTTCATCGGTCAGCAGTTCGGCTGGCGCGAGACCTTCCTGGCGGTGTCGGCACTGGGCGTGATCGCCTTTCTCGGCAGCCTGGTCTTCGTCCCGGCGGATATCCCGCACAGCAAGCCGGCATCGCTGCTGCAACAGCTCCGGGTGTTGAAGACCCCGCGCCTGCTGCTGGTCTACGCGATGACTGCGATCGGCTACGGCGGCTCCTTCATCGCCTTCACCTTCCTCGCCCCGATCCTGCAGGAGATCACCGGGTTCAGCGCCGGCTCCGTGGGCCTGGTGCTGCTGGTGTATGGCGTCTCGGTGGCGGTGGGCAACCTCTGGGGCGGCAAGCTGGCCGACCGCCGCGGTCCCATCGGCGCATTGCTGATCATCTTCGCCCTGCTCGCGGCGGTGCTGTTCGTCTTCACCTTCACCGCCGCCACGCCCTGGCTGGCGCTGGCCACGGTACTGGTGTGGGGCGCGGTGGCGTTCGGCAACGTGCCGGGCCTGCAGGTCTATGTGGTGCGCCAGGCGGAACACCACACACCGGGGGCGGTGGACGTCGCCTCGGGTTTGAACATCGCGGCCTTCAACCTGGGTATCGCCGGCGGCGCCTGGATCGGGGGACATATCGTCGCCTCCCTGGGTCTGATCCATACCGCCTGGATTGGCGCCCTGGTGGTGCTGGTGGCACTGGCGCTGACCGCCTGGAGCGGCCGCCTCGACCGCAACGGCCCGGCGCCCGCCCATTCCGCTGAAACGGCATTCGCCGCCGGCCACTGACTTTTTCAATCACGGAGACAACGCATGAGTATTCCCGCATTCGGCCTCGGCACCTTCCGCCTCAAGGGCCTGCAGGTGATCGATTCGGTCCGCATGGGCCTGGAGCTGGGCTACCGCCACATCGATACCGCACAGATCTACGAGAACGAGGCCGACGTTGGCCAGGCCATCGCCGAGAGCGATGTGCCGCGCGACGAGCTGTTCGTCACCACCAAGGTCTGGACCGCCAACCTCGGTCGCGACCGGCTGATTCCCAGCCTCGAGGAAAGCCTCGCCAAGCTGCGCCTGGAGCAGGTCGACCTGACGCTGATCCACTGGCCGTCGCCCGGCGACGAACTGGACGTGGCCGACTACCTTGGCAGCCTGCTGGAAGCCAGGCGCCAGGGCCTGACCCGGTCGATCGGCGTTTCCAACTTCACCATCGCCCATCTGCAACGGGCCATCGACACCGTGGGTGCCGACGAGATCGCCACCAACCAGGTGGAAATCCACCCCTTCCTGCAGAACCATGCCCTGGTGGACTTCGCCCGCCGCCACGGCATCCACCTGACCGCCTATATGCCGCTGGCCTATGGCAAGGTGCTGCACGATCCGCTGCTCCAGGGCATCGCCGCCCGTCACGATGCCACGCCGGCCCAGGTGGCCCTGGCCTGGCTGCTGCAACAGGGCTTCGCGGTGATTCCGTCGTCCACCCGCCGGGAGAATCTCGCCAGCAACCTGGAGGCCCAGCGGCTGCGCTTGTCCGACGAAGACATGGCCGCCATCGCCGGGCTGGACCGCAACGAGCGCATCGCCAATCCCGGCTTCGCGCCGAACTGGGACTGATCGCCTGCTACGCTGCGACGACTTTGCCGCTCTGCTCGAGGAGAATCCGATGATCCATGTGATTGCCGACATCAGAACTGCACCCGGAGCACGGCCGCGTGTCCTCCAGGCGTTCGCCGCCATCACCCCGCTCGTGCGTGCCGAGGCCGGCTGCCTCGGTTACACCGCAACCCTGGACGCCGACACCAACCTGCCACGCCAAACCAGGGACGACACCAGCATCCTGATGGTGGAGCGCTGGGAAAGTCTGGAACACCTGAAGGCCCACCTCGAAGCGCCCCACATGCTGGCCTATCGCGAGCAGGTAGCCGCAGACGTGGTCGACGTCAGTCTGCGGGTGCTGACGGAAGCCTGATCGGGGAGAGCGCTGAACGTACGAGACCGCGCCAGCACGCGCTGGCGCGGTTGCGTTCACACGTTGCGTTCGGCGGCATTCAGCGGAGGTTGCCGGTGGTGCTGATCCTCTTCCTCCCTGATCTCCAGCACGACGTGATCGCCCGTTTCGTTGGGGCCCGAAGATGGTTGGCCTCCCCCTTCCATCGTCTCCAGCTCGGTGTCGTCATGCGGCTCGCTGGGCAGTGGTTGCGAACCGGATGGGCTACCGTGCAGACGGTTGGCCGCCTGGTCGAGCAGCGAGCCCGCTTTCTGCTGGATGAGACTGGCCGCCTTGTCGAACACCGGCCCGCCCAGAACAGCGGCTGTCGTCCAGACTCCAAACACCGGAGCCGAAACGGCGGTGTTCACCGCCTGACCGATGGCCGCGGTACCGACGGCGCCGATCCCGGCCTTTTTCGCCGCTTCGGTCGCGGCGGCCTTCGCTGCCACGGCGCCCGCGAAGCCGCCCCCCAGGATACCTACGCTGAGGGTCAGGTTGGTGGCCGTGCCCAGGTTGCGGATCGACGACAGCGTTTCGGTCGTCGCGTCCACCGGAATCTGGAGAAGACGCTTTCCCCCATTGATCAGAGGGTCCTTCCACGGATTGACATCCTTCAATGCCGTGTATTGCGCCTCCCAATCCTGGCGGCCCAGCAGGTATTCGGGGCCGACCCGGTGATTCTGCTCGCTCACGGCGTTGAGCCCCGCATAAGAGGCAACACCTGCCGCCACGCCTCCCGCGGCACTCATCCAGGAATCCAGCTCCGCTGCTCCCTTTTCCGATAGTTTGTCCGCCCCGACGGCCGCCGTGCCGATACGCAGCACGTTGCGCAGGCTGTAGGTCTGGAAGGCCACGGTCACCTCGGTGGCAGTCCGCCCCAATCCGGGCTCCCTGGCCTTGGCGGCATCGGCCATCACCGCTTCCAGTTGCTCCGGTTTCGCTGTCAGCCATTGGGTATCGCTGGTGGCCTTTTTCAGCAACCCGCTCCCACCACCGACCGTATCGACAGCCCCCGAGAACAGGCCGGCGATGAAACCGATCATTTGAGGTGTTTTGGCGAAGGCTGTGAGACCGGGCACCGTATCGATCAAGCGTGAAGCAATTGCGAAGGGGACCGAGCGCACTGCCCCTACCACCCCCTGGGACAGACGATCCAACTTCTGCCCCTTGGCCAACGTGGCCTCGACGCTTTCCGGCGTCTCGCCCATCTCGTTCAGGCGAATCGCCCGCTGGTCGATCAGTTGTTCGAACGCCTGCCTGTTCTGCCCGGTGATGTGCGGTTCGAAGATCTGGTGCAGCTTGCCCCGCAGCGCGACGGCATTCGGTGAATGCTCCGGAGCCTCTACGCCAATGACGGTATTCACCCAACGGGTCGAGCCCATATAGGTCGCACCGGTGCTCGACGGAGCATTCGACCGGCCGGAAACATTCCCTCCATCGGGGTCGTGATCGGAGCGGAAGGAATCTCCCAGCAGGGAGAGTGGGCTTTGGTTACCAGAGTTACCTATATGCATGATGGCTCCTTGGGAAGACTCGTTCGAAAGACGACCGGACTCGAGTCTCCCCAGGTGGATCCCAAGTCATATTCGGTTTTTATTTGGGTGGCATAAAGATGGATAGCGGTTCCAGGCTCGGCAGGATCGTGCAAGCGCTCGGCAGCATCGTGGTAATGGTCGAAGGGGCTTTCTCCCTAGCATCTCCTCGACCCGGGAATCCTCCCGGCACACGGAGAAACGATCATGAGCAAGACCTGGTTCATTACCGGCGCCTCGCGCGGCATCGGCGCGGAAATCGCGAAAGCGGCCCTGTCCGCCGGCGACAACGTCGTTGCCACGGGGCGCAACCGCGAGCAGTTGGAGAAGACCTACGCCGCCTACCGCGAGCGCGTGCTGGCCGTCGAACTGGACGTGTCCCTGGAGCCCCAGGCGGAAGCGGCGGTGGCCGCCGCCCTGGCGCGTTTCGGCAGGATCGATGTAGTGGTAAACAATGCCGGCTACGGCCAGATGGGTGGTTTCGAAGAGATCGATGCCCAGGCTATCGAGAACCAATTCGCCACCAACCTGTTCGGTGCCTTCCATGTCACCCGCGCAGTACTGCCGATCATGCGTCGCCAGCGCGCCGGGCATATTTTCAACCTGTCGTCGGTAGGCGGCATGCTCGGCTTCGCCGGTGCCTCGGTGTACTGCGCGACTAAATTCGCGCTGGAGGGCTTCTCCGAATCCCTGGCCTTGGAAGTGGCGGACTTCGGTATCCGCGTCACCCTCGTCGAGCCCGGTTTCTTCCGGACCGACTTCCTCGACGGCAGCTCGGTGCGCTACGGCAACCGCCCGGTCGATGACGCCGACTACGCCAGCCGCTCGGCGCAGTGGCGCGAGACCTATGAAGCGCACAACCACCGCCAGGCCGGCGACCCGGCGAAACTGGGCCAGGCCCTGGTGCGCCTCGCTGGCGAGGCGAATCCGCCGCTGCGTTACGCGGCCGGCTCCGATGCCCTGCACGGCATCCTCGGCAAGCTGGAGCAGGTTCGCGGCGAGATGGAACAGTGGAGCGAGTTGTCGCGCTCGACGGATGGGGCGTTCTGAACCGGGCGAATAAATTCGCCCCTACAACGGAGGCCACGTCTTGCCTTTGTAGGAGCGAGCTCTGCTCGCGAAGGGACTCGCACCGGCGATTCGCCAGCAGAGCTGGCTCCTACAAAAATCGCAGCCGTCGCGAATGAATTTGCTCCCACAATGGAGCGCTTGTAGGGCACCTCTAAAAACTACCTGCGTTGTCATCACTGCGTTAAAAACAAGCTCGAATGCGAGCCCAGTCAAAATGCTCATTTACAGCCCGTAAACTGCGCTTTTTCGCTTGTTTTTGTGGGGCCGCCGAGGCCTTGTGCTGACTGCCTCGTCTACGTTTTTAGAGGTGTCCTGTAGGGGCGAATTCATTCGCCCATCCCACCCTGTTGGACTCCCGTCACCAGGGCAAGGGATTCAGCAGATAGGCCGCCATGTAGGCGGCGATCAGAAGAACGCTGGCGATCTCGATGAGGGTTCTGTGCATTTCTATGGCGTCCTTGCCGGGTCTCGGCGGGTCAGACGGCTCTTCCCGCTCCGACCCTCTGAAAAGCAACTTGTTCCGTCTCAATAGCCGGTGTCACTGAGCGCGGCGTTGCGCCGGCCTGCTTGAACAGACTCATTTTCTGAGCGTAGTAGTGCTCCTCCCCCGCCGCCTCTTTGAACACTGCGATTATCCGCAAGGTGAGGTGAGGATAGAGAGAATGATGGATGTGCTTATGGGGGAATGGTATCGGCTCGCTTACCCTGGCCGCTTTCCGCGTTATTCATGACAACTTTGCGAACGAGCCAGGCGAACCAGAACAAGCGCCCGGAAATTCCTGGCGGAAAAAGAAAAACCCCGCAGTGCGGGGCTTTGCAGACTGAATCCTGACATCCGTGATCGAGCCGCCTCCCTGGCGGAAATCCTCGTATCCCTGTGCGTTCTGGGCGCTTCCTGCGCGACGTCCATGGGAAGAAGATTAATGGGACGTTCAATGGACCGGTAGAAGCGATAAGCGGCACCTTGTGTAAGCTTTTTCCTACACAGCGCCAACCAGACCGGAAGTCAGGCTTATTTTGTGACATAGGTCTTGTTAGACTGATTTTTGTCCTACAAGAAAACCAAGACACCAGGCAAACCATGCGAGCAGTTGCGATTGCCCTCTTCTGTCTGACGACCTGCGCCTCCCCCGTCTTTGCCGGCGGCCAGACCCGCAACGCGGATCATAAGGCCGTCATCGACCAGGCGTTCTGGAAAGCACTCTATGGCGCGGGCGGCAACACGCTTTACTGCGGCAAACCCTTCTCCGAGGAAAGCAGCCAGCTCGCCGCCAGCCCGCTGTACAGCACCCGCCAGATCAAGAGTGCCCTGCGTTGCATCACCGACAACCAGTGCAGCGTGGTCAACCCACAATACCCCTACATGCTCGCCGACCTGCACAACCTCTACCCGGCCCTGAGCCGGGTGGAGCTGGCGCGGCGCAATGCCCAGTTCGGCGAACTGGACGACAGCGTGCCGAGCAAATTCGCCGACATCGACTGCGACCTGAAAGCCACCTTCCAACTGGTGGAACCCCGCGATGCCGCCAAGGGCAACATCGCTCGGGCGATCTTCTACATGCACCGGGAATACCACCTGCCCGTCCCGGGCCCGGTGCAGATATACAAGGCCTGGCACCGCCTCGATCCGCCCGATGACGACGAGCGCCGGCGCAACGACCAGATCGAGGTCCTGCAAGGCACCCGCAATCCCTTCATCGACAATCCGGCGTCGGTGGATGAACTGATTCCGGATTGATTCCGGTAGATAGAAAAAGCCCCGCGATTCTGCGGGGCTTTTTTCGTTACGGCAGCAGGATCAGAACTGCGCGGCATCCAGCAGATAGAGCGACTCGCTGCCCGCACGCACCGACGCAGTCAGCGAGTGGATGCGCGGCAGCAGGCGGGCGAAGTAGAAGCGCGCCGTGCCCAGCTTGCTGGCGTAGAAGTCGTCCTGCCCTTCCTTGCCCAGCGCGGTCCGTGCCATCAACGCCCACATGTAGGCATAGGCGGTGTAGCCGAACACGTGGAGGTATTCCACCGACGCAGCGCCGATCTCGTTGGGGTTGTTCTTGGCGCGGTCGAGTACCCAGGCGGTCAGGTCGTCGAGGTTTTCCACGGCGGCCTTCAGCGGGCCGGTGAACTCGGCCAGCTCGCTACTCGCGGAAGCGATGAATGCCTTGATCTCCGAGGAGAAGTGCTTGTAGAACTCGCCGCCGCTACCCACCACCTTACGGCCGATCAGGTCAAGCGCCTGAATGCCGTTGGTGCCTTCGTAGATCTGGGTGATGCGCACATCGCGCACCAGTTGCTCCTGGCCCCACTCACGGATGAAGCCGTGGCCGCCGAACACCTGCTGGCCATGCACCGTGGTTTCCAGGCCGACGTCGGTGAGGAAGGCCTTGGCGACCGGCGTGAGCAACGCGACCAAGTCTTCCGCACGCTTGCGCACGCTCGGGTCTTCGCTGTACTTGGCGGTATCCAGCTGCATCGCCACGTAGGTGGAGAACGCGCGACCACCTTCGTTCAACGCCTTCATGGTCAGCAGCATGCGCCGCACGTCGGGGTGGACGATGATCGGATCGGCGGCCTTGTCCTTGGCCACGGGACCAGTCGGCGCGCGGCTCTGAATACGCTCGCGGGCGTACTCGATGGCGCTCTGGTAGGAACGCTCGCCGGCGGCCAACCCCTGGATGCCGACGCCCAGGCGCTCATAGTTCATCATGGTGAACATCGCCGCCAGGCCCTTGTTCACTTCGCCGACCAGCCAGCCGGTGGCGCCGTCGAAGTTCATCACGCAGGTGGCCGAGGCCTTGATGCCCATCTTGTGCTCGATCGAGCCGCAGGCGACGGCGTTGCGCTCGCCCAGGCTGCCGTCGGCGTTGACCATCACCTTCGGCACCAGGAACAGGGAGATACCCTTCGGACCGGCCGGCGCGTCCGGCAGCTTGGCCAGCACCAGATGGATGATGTTCTCGGTCAGGTCGTGCTCGCCGCCGGTGATGAAAATCTTGGTGCCGGTGACCTTGTAGGACCCGTCGGCCTGGGGCTCGGCCTTGGTGCGGATGATGCCGAGGTCGGTGCCGGCATGCGGCTCGGTCAGGCACATCGAACCGGCCCAGACACCGGAATACATGTTCGGCAGGTACTTGTCCTTCAGCTCGTCGCTGGCGTGGGCGTTGATCGCCAGGCAGGCGCCGGCGGTGAGCATCGGATAGAGGCCGAAGGACAGGTTGGCCGAATTGACCATTTCCTCGACCTGGGCGCCGATCACCTTGGGCATGCCCATGCCGCCGTAGACCGGGTTGCCGCCGACCCCGACCCAGCCGCCCTCGGCGTAGGTGCGGTAAGCCTCGACGAAACCGGCCGGGGTGGTCACGGCGCCGTCTTTCCACTGGCAGCCTTCTTCGTCGCCGCTGCGGTTCAGCGGGGCGATGGTGCCGCCGGTGACCTTGCCGGCTTCTTCGAGAATGGCGGAGGCGGTGTCTTCGTCGACCACTTCGGCGATGCCGGGCAGCTCGTTCCAGAGCTTGGCCACTTCGAAAACTTCATTGAGGACGAAGCGCATATCGCGCAGGGGCGCTTTGTAGTCAGCCATGGGAAGAAAACCTCGCGTGACTCAACGAAAGAGGCCGGGAAAAGCGGCCGTTGAACGGGAAGCCAGTGTAACCGAACAACACTTTAGACACATAGAGTCTTTTAGTGACCACAAGCAAATAATCAGTCACGCAATCGAACCCTGTTCCTATTGAGACAGGCAATCGATCCCATGGCTTCAATCAATTAAAAATTCGCCGGCCCTATCGGTAGTCTTTGCGGTGTTTCCTTCACATCCCATCGAGGAGTTCACATGTCCCTGATCAACACCGAAGTCAAACCGTTCAAGGCCACCGCCTACCACAACGGCCAGTTCGTCGAAGTCACCGAAGCCAGCCTGAAGGGCAAGTGGTCCGTGATCTTCTTCTACCCGGCCGACTTCACCTTCGTCTGCCCGACCGAACTGGGCGACCTGGCCGACAACTACGCCGAGTTCCAGAAGCTGGGCGTCGAAATCTACGGCGTGTCCACCGACACCCATTTCACCCACAAGGCCTGGCACGACACTTCCGACACCATCGGCAAAATCCAGTACCCGCTGGTTGGCGACCCGACCTGGGTCCTGTCGCGCAACTTCGACGTGCTGATCGAAGAAGCCGGCCTGGCTGACCGTGGCACCTTCGTCATCGATCCGGAAGGCAAGATCCAGATCGTCGAAATCAACGCCGGCGGCATCGGCCGTGACGCGTCCGAGCTGCTGCGCAAGGTCAAGGCTGCCCAATACGTCGCCGCCCACCCGGGTGAAGTCTGCCCGGCCAAGTGGAAGGAAGGCGACGCCACCCTGGCGCCCTCGCTCGACCTCGTCGGCAAGATCTGACGACCCGCTTCACGCCTGAGGGAGCGCAACCCGCTTCCCTCCGTGCCCGACGCCCGGGTGCGATCCGCCCGGGCGTTCTTTTCTCCGAATTCTGTAATGGGTACCGCCAATCATGTTGGACGCCACGCTTAAAACTCAGTTGAAGGCCTATCTCGAGAAGGTCACCCAGCCGTTCGAGATCGTCGCGTCCCTCGATGACAGCGACAAATCCCGTGAACTGCTGGCGCTGTTGAACGACATCGTCGGCCTGAGCGACAAAATCGCTCTGCGGACCGACGGCAGCGACACCCGCCGGCCGTCGTTCTCCCTCAACCACCCGGACGGGAATATCAGCCTGCACTTCGCCGGCATCCCCATGGGGCACGAATTCACTTCGCTGGTGCTGGCCCTGCTGCAAGTCGGCGGCCATCCTTCGAAGACCGCCGCCGATGTGATCGAGCAGATCAAGAACATCGAAGGCGAATTCAACTTCGAAACCTATTTCTCGCTGTCCTGCCAGAACTGCCCGGACGTGGTCCAGGCGCTGAACCTGATGGCCGTGATCAACCCGAACATCCGCCACGTCGCCATCGACGGCGCGCTGTTCCAGGACGAAGTCGAGCAACGCCAGATCATGTCGGTGCCGAGCATCTACCTGAACGGTCAACCGTTCGGCCAGGGCCGCATGGGCGTGGAAGAAATCCTTGCCAAGATCGACACCGGCGCCGCCGCCCGCGATGCCGAGAAGCTCAGCGCCAAGCAGGCATTCGACGTGCTGGTGGTCGGCGGTGGCCCGGCCGGCGCTTCCGCCGCCATCTATGCCGCCCGCAAGGGCATCCGCACCGGCGTGGCCGCCGAGCGTTTCGGCGGCCAGGTGCTGGACACCATGGCCATCGAGAACTTCATCTCCATCCAGGAAACCGAAGGCCCGAAACTGGCCCGCGCCCTGGAAGAGCACGTCAAGCAGTACGACGTGGACATCATGAACCTGCAACGCGCCGACAAGTTGATCCCGGCGACGCAGGCTGGCCAGTTGCACGAAGTCCGCTTCACCAGCGGCGCCTCGCTCAAGGCCAAGACCGTGATCCTCGCCACCGGCGCCCGCTGGCGCGAGATGAACGTCCCCGGCGAGCAGGAATACCGCGGCCGTGGCGTCGCCTACTGCCCGCACTGCGACGGCCCACTGTTCAAGGGCAAGCGCGTGGCGGTGATCGGCGGCGGCAACTCCGGCGTGGAAGCGGCCATCGACCTGGCCGGCATCGTCGCCCAGGTGACGCTGATCGAGTTCGACAGCCAGTTGCGCGCCGATGCCGTGCTGCAGCGCAAGCTGTTCAGCCTGCCCAACGTCACCGTGGTCACCAGCGCTCTGACCAGCGAAGTGAAGGGCGACGGCCAGAAGGTCACCGGCCTGGTCTACAAGGATCGCAACTCCAGCGAGTTCCACTCGCTCGATCTGGAAGGCATCTTCGTGCAGATCGGCCTGGTGCCGAACACCGACTGGCTGAAGGGCACCGTGGAGCTGTCGCCGCGCGGCGAGATCGTGGTCGACTCCCGTGGCCAGACCTCGCTGCCCGGCATCTTCGCCGCGGGTGACGTGACGACCGTGCCGTACAAGCAGATCGTCATCGCCGTGGGCGAAGGCGCCAAGGCTTCGCTGGGGGCGTTCGATCATCTGATCCGGACGTCTGCGCCGGCCTGATAGCCAGGCTTGAGAAAGAAGAAAGGCGCCACTTGTGGCGCTTTTTTTCATATAACTGGCAACTGAAATGGCTTTTAGTGCACGGAGTGTCAGGCGCGAACGAGTCCCCTTCAGGAGGCCGAGTGGAGGCACTGCGTAGGGGGACGAGCGGCAGGGATGCCGCAAGAGGCACATTGGGCCAGGGATGGCCCATGTACGCCGGCCCCCGGAGCAGTGCCGGAGCGAGGGAAGTCGAGCGGAGCGATGACGGGGACGCCTAGTTCCGGATGATGGGGTGCGCTTTCTTTTGCTTACTTTTCTTTGCGCAAACAAAGAAAAGTAAGGCGCCGGGGGGCGCAACCAGTCGTATCGGAATACGCAGGAAATGAGGGTAGCACTCAACTGCTCCCCTCTCCCTCAGAGCATGAAATGCTCCGCCTCCAGCCTCATCAGGCACTCACTCCCCGCCTCCACTGCCGCTCGATGCGACGCCGTGCGCGGCAGCAATCGCTTGAAGTAGAAGTCGCAGGTGGCCAGCTTGGCCTGGTAGAACGCCGCTTCGCCCTCGCCCGCGTCCAGCTTCTGCCGGGCGACCACGGCCATGCGCAGCCAGAAGTAGGCCAGGGTCACGTAGCCGGCATACATCAGGTAGTCCACCGATGCCGCACCGACTTCGTCCGGGTTCTTCATCGCTGCCTGGCCGATCTTCAGGGTCAGCTCGCCCCACTCCTTGTTCAACGCCGCCAGCTCGGCGACCTGGGCCTTGAGTTGCGGGTGCTCGGCCTGGGCTTCGCAGAACTTATGGATCAGTTTGGTGAAGCCGCGCAGCAACTTGCCCTGGCTGCCTAGCACCTTGCGGCCGAGCAGGTCGAGGGCCTGGATGCCATTGGTGCCTTCGTAGATCGGGGCGATTCGGCAGTCGCGTACCAGTTGCTCCATGCCCCACTCGCGGATGTAGCCGTGGCCGCCGAAGACCTGCATGCCGAGGTTGGTGGCTTCCAGTCCGGTATCGGTCATGAAGGCCTTGCAGATCGGCGTCAGGAAGGCCAGCAGGTTCTCCGCTTCCTCGCGCTCCGCAGCGTCCTCGCTGAGGTGGGCGACGTCGAGCAGTTGCGCGGTGAAGTAAGCCAGGGCGCGGTTGCCTTCGTTGAAGGCTTTCATGGTCAGCAGCATACGCCGCACGTCGGGGTGGACGATGATCGGGTCGGCCGGTTTGTCCGGTGCCTTCGGTCCGGTCAGGGCGCGCATCTGCAAACGGTCGTTGGCATAGCGAACCGCGCCCTGGTAGCTCGCTTCGCCGAGGCAGAGCCCCTGCATGCCGGTGCCCAGGCGGGCATGGTTCATCATGGTGAACATGCAGTTGAGGCCCTTGTTCGGCTCACCGATCAGGAAGCCGGTGGCCTCGTCGAAGTTCATCACACAGGTGGCCGAGGCCTTGATGCCCATCTTGTGCTCGATGGAGCCGCAGGACAGTGCGTTGCGCTCGCCCACGCCGCCGTCGGCATTCGGTAGGAACTTCGGCACGATGAACAGCGAGATGCCCTTGGTCCCGGCCGGCGCGTCAGGCAGCTTGGCCAACACCAGGTGAACGATGTTCTCGCTCATGTCGTGCTCGCCGGCGGAGATGAATATCTTGGTGCCGGAAATTGCGTAGCTACCATCGGCACGGGGCACGGCGCGGGTCTTGATGATGCCGAGGTCGGTGCCGCAGTGCGGCTCGGTCAGGCACATGGTGCCGGTCCAGCGACCCTCGGTCATGCGGGTCAGGTAGGTCTGCTTCTGCTCTTCACTGCCGTGGGCATGGATCGCCGACATGGCGCCGTGGGTCAGGCCGGGATACATCGCCCAGGATTGATTGCTGGAGGCAACCATCTCGCTGAGGATCAGGCCGAGTGAATGCGGCAGCCCCTGGCCGCCGTAGGCCGCATCGGCCGACAAGCCCATCCAGCCGCCCTCGGCGTACTGGGCGAAGGCTTCCTTGAAGCCCTTCGGGGTGGTCACCACACCGTTGTCGAACCGGCATTCCTCTTCGTCTCCGGACCGGTTCAGCGGCGCCAGCACCTGTTCGCAGAACTTCGCCCCTTCTTCGAGAATCGCGCCGACCATGTCCGGCGTCGCATCGCTGGCACCCAGCGCCGCGTAGCGCGCGGGGAAATCGAAGACTTCATCGAGCAGGAAGCGCATGTCGCGCAGCGGGGCCTTGTACTCGGGCATGGACGGTTCTCCTTGGCAGGGGCGCGAATCGCGCGATCCGGCCACGCTATGCCCACCCACCTGGAGGAACAACGACATTGCGCCGGCTGAATGCAGGGCCATAAACGCCTGCCGCTACTCCGCGCCGGCCACCCGCACGGCACCGCGCCGGTTCTGGCCATGGGCTCGCACGCAGTTGCGGCCCGCGCTCTTGGCGCTGTAGAGCGCCTGGTCGGCAGCCTTGATCACTTCTTCCGGGCTGCGTTGCTCCTGCTGGCGCTCGGCCACGCCGAAACTCATCGTCACCGACACACTGGTAGCCGTGGCCGCACCGCGACGCTGGCGGCCCTGGCGATCGTTCTTCGGTCGGCTGCCTTTGTCGCGCAATTGCAGTTGGTAGTTCTCCACCGCCTGGCGCACGGCCTCCAGGTGTGGCAGGCACTCCTCCAGCGTCTTGCCGGAGAACACCAGGGTGAATTCCTCGCCGCCATAGCGATACGCACGCCCGCCTCCGCGCACCTTGCGCAACTGACTGGCGACCAGGCGCAGGACCTGATCGCCGACATCGTGGCCGTGGGTGTCGTTGAAGCGCTTGAAGTGATCGACGTCGGCCATGGCGATCACATAGTTGCGCCCGAGCCGCTGCAGCCGCTCGTTCAGGGCACGACGGCCGGGCAGTCCGGTGAGCTCGTCGCGGAACGCCATGTGATAGGCCTCATGGGCTACCGCTGCGACCAGTACCAGCATGACCTGGCTGCTCATCACGTTCAGCCCGTGCGGCAGGAGAAAGACATGGGGCAGCATCCACAGCAGACCGAGCAGGCCGAGCAGTTGCGCCGCATGCAGGGGTCGCGGTTGCCGCAGGTACTGCACCAGCAGCAGGATAAAGGCCAGTGCGAACAGCGGATAGGCCAGTTGCACCAGACTCATCCAGTCGCCATGCAGGCTCGGCCAACGCACCTCGGCCACCCAGGCGAGCAGCGCACCGGGGTAACGCTGGGCCAGCCCTACCGCCACCGCCCCCACGGCCAGCAGCACGGCGCCGCGGGCAATCAGGTCCTGCGCCAGGTGGGTACGCTCCTGCCAGGCGGCATAGAGCCCATACAGGAGTGGCAACAGCAGACTGGCCAGATGAAACACCAGCGCGGCATCGTCGCGGATCTTGCCGGTGGCACGGTAATGGTCGACCTGGGTGTCGAGCAGGTAATAGCCCAGGTAGATCACCACCAGCAGGAACAACTCGCGCTGGCGGCCATACACCAGGCAAAGCGCACCGCCGAGCAATAACAACAGAGTCGGCAGCACATTGAACAGGGACGTGAAGAACTCGCTGAGCGCCGGAAGCCGGGCAATCAGCCACCCGGCAGCGAGCAGCAGCACCGTCGGCAGGAAATGGGTCAGGCGCACCGCAGCGAAGCGAGGCAAGAGAGGCTCCGAGCTGGCGGAAACAGGCGAAAAGCCAGCATTTTGCCAGCTTTTCTAAGGTTAGTGCATGCCGGAGCGCCCGCCAATCGCCCCGGACGACCCGTCGGTCAGCCTGTGAAAATACCGCAGGATCGAATCCTTCGCCGAGCGAACGGGTTTCACCCCACCCAATGCCCGCTTTCGTAGAAGCCAGCTCTGCTGGCGAAGCTTTGGTGCAGCCCAGTTCGCGAGCAGAGCTCGCTCCTACAAAAGGCAAGGCCAGCCTCTGTAGGGGCGAATTTATTCGCCCAGCGATGCATCGCTCAAGCGAATACCTGCATCAACTCAAAGACAAAATCCCCCAAAGAAAAAATGCCGCGTACCCAAAGGTACGCGGCATCTTTCGAACCGATGCAGACGAAGGCTTAGAAGCCCAGAGCGAAATGCTCTTCGTCCATCTCCATCAGGTTGTCGGCGCCAGACAGCATGGCTTCGACGTGGGTGCGGGTACGCGGCAGGATGCGCTTGAAGTAGAAGCGCGCGGTCTGCAGCTTGGCGGTGTAGAAGGCGGCATCGCCTTCGCCGGCGGCCAGCTTCTCGGCAGCCAGGCGTGCCATGTCGGCCCAGAAGTAGGCCAGGCAGGCGTAGCCGGAGTACATCAGGTAGTCCACCGAGGCGGCACCGACTTCCTCGCGGTCCTTCATGGCGGCCATGCCGATCTTCATGGTCAGCTCGCCCCACTCCTTGTTCAGCTTGGCCAGCGGCTCGACGAACTCCTTGACGGACGCGTTGCCTTCGTTGGCCTGGCAGAACTTGTGAACGATCTTGGTGAAGCCCTTCAGCGCCTCGCCCTGGGTCATCAGGACCTTGCGGCCCAGCAGGTCGAGGGCCTGAACGCCGGTGGTGCCTTCGTACATCATGGAGATGCGGCAGTCGCGCAGGTTCTGCTCCATGCCCCACTCACTGATGAAACCGTGGCCACCGTAGATCTGCATGCCGTGGGAAGCGGATTCGAAGCCCACTTCGGTCATGAAGGCCTTGGCGATCGGCGTCAGGAAGGCCAACAGGGAGTCGGCGGCCTTGCGCTGCTCCTCGTCCTGGCTGTATTTGACGATGTCCACCTGCTTGGCGGTGAAGTAAACCATGGCGCGGTTGCCTTCGGCGAAGGCCTTCATGGTCAGCAGCATGCGGCGCACGTCCGGATGCACGATGATCGGGTCGGCGGGCTTCTCGGGCGCCTTCGGGCCGGTCAGAGAACGCATCTGCAGACGCTCGCGGGCGTACTTGATGCCGCCCTGGAACGCCACTTCGGCGTGGGCCAGGCCTTGCAGCGCGGTGCCCAGGCGAGCGGTGTTCATGAAGGTGAACATGCAGTTCAGGCCCTTGTTCGCCGGGCCGATCAGGAAGCCGGTGGCGCCGTCGAAGTTCATCACGCAGGTAGCGTTGCCGTGGATACCCATCTTGTGCTCGATGGAACCGCAGGACACGGCGTTGCGCTCGCCTACGCCGCCGTCGGCGTTCGGCAGGAACTTCGGCACGATGAACAGGGAAATACCCTTGGTGCCGGCCGGTGCGTCGGGCAGGCGGGCCAGGACGATATGGACGATGTTGTCGGCCATGTCGTGCTCACCGGCGGAGATGAAGATCTTGGTGCCGGTGACTTTGTAGGTGCCGTCGGCCTGGGGCTCGGCCTTGGTGCGCAGCATGCCCAGGTCGGTACCGCAGTGCGGCTCGGTCAGGCACATGGTGCCGGTCCATTCGCCGGATACCAGCTTGGTCAGGTAGGTGTGCTTCTGCTCGTCGGTGCCGTGGGCGGACAGGGTGTTCATCGCGCCGTGGGACAAGCCGGGGTACATGCCCCAGGACCAGTTGGCGGAACCGACCATCTCGCTGATGGCCAGGCCGAGGGATTCCGGCAGGCCCTGGCCACCGTGGTCGACGTCATGGGCCAGGCTCGGCCAGCCGCCTTCGACGAACTGCTTGTATGCCTCTTTGAAGCCGGTCGGGGTCTTCACGCCGGATTCGCTCCAGGTGCAGCCCTCGGTGTCACCCACACGGTTCAGCGGAGCGATCACCTGCTCACAGAACTTGGCGCCTTCCTCGAGAATGGCGTTGACCATGTCCGGGGTCGCATCTTGGCAAGCCGGCAGGCTCTGATAGTGCGCTTCGTAGCCGAGCAGCTCGTCGCGTACGAAACGAATATCACGCAAGGGGGCCTTGTACTCAGGCATAGCGGTAAACCTCTGCGGTGGATTCCTAGTTATCAGGGGGACCGGGTTTCCGGTCGCTTGCGGGATCGATTCCCGGCCGCTCGAGAGCCGGTATGCGGCCCAGCGGTCAAACAGGCGTTTGAAACATACGTTTACGCCAACCCCTTGTCAAGCACTGGCAGCGTGCCGCCTACGCGTACAGATCGACCACCGATGCGACGGACCCGTCGTCCTGGAGACGCCGGTATAGATCCAGCTTAGGCCCGCTCCCGGCTGCCTGCTGGCTTGGTTCGGCTTCCTTCTCCGCTGTCTCTTCGGCGCTTGCACTCGCGCTTTCCTCGCGCTGTTGCACCGCCAGTTCGAGGCGGGCTTGCATCGCCTGGACCTGCGCTTCGGCGGCAATCTGCAAATCCTGGGCGGAAGGTTCGGCCGGGGCCAACGCGGCCCGCTGGACGACCTCCATCTTGCGCAGTGTCGCCGCCGGATCGCCGGGCACCGGAGCGGTATCGATGCCTACTTCACCGCCGACGGCATAGAGTCGCCCATCCGGGCCGCGCGAGTAGGTGTAGCTCGGCGCCCCGGCATATCCGCCACCGGCAGCCGCATGCGCCTGCTCGTGGGCGCGAACTTCGCGGTCGCGCTGGATCAATTCATCCAGGGCAGCGAGACGTAGGCGCTCTTCCGAGGAGCCGGCTGGCGAGCGCTCGGTGCGGGAGGGATCATCGGCAGTCGCCGGCGAGGACGTTTCAGGACGGAAACCGGCGCGGGAGGCCGAGGGAGGAAAGGACGTGGAGGCCGGCGGGATGTTCACGCGGTTGCTCCTTGGCCCGCCCTAGCGGCGGACCAGGATGACAAGACGCCTCAGGCGTGGGTATCGATCAACGTACCGAGCACTTCGTCGGCCGTCTCGATCACCTTGGCGCCCGCCTGCGCCTGGGTTTCGCCGACCCGCAGTTCGACCAGGCTGGTGGCGAGGTCGGCCGACGTTCTGTCGGTCGCCTGGGCCGGCGGCGTGGGTGCGGGCTGCTGGACGGGAGGCAGGGTTCCGGCAGCGATCTCCGCTGCGGCCCGGTCGGCACGTTGCTGGCCGGCCTGGAAGGCATTCACCCCTGCGCTGAGGACATTGCTCGATATCTGCATGGGACATGGCTCCTGGGATTCCCGCTTATTGAAGCAGACGACAGGCCTTGGTTGTAGGAAGAAACGATTATGGCAAAACGCCTTTATATAGCCGAGTGAGCGTTTGCCTGGCTTTGTCCGTTGATCCAACCGTCCTGAACGAACTGCGCAAGCCGGCAGTCAGCTGGAAAGTGACCGTTTTCAGGAGGCCGCCGTGAACCACGATCATCCCACTCTCGTCTCGACCCGCCATCCCGTCGGGGGCTCCGACCAACCCAATGTCCAGGGCCTGGAACGCATCGCCTCGCTCGTCACTGGCGGCGTGCTGCTGGGCCATGGCTTGCGCAGCAGCGGATTGGGCGGCTGGCTGCAAGTCCTGCTGGGCGGGCTGGCCCTCGCCCGGGGCACGACGGGGCGTTGCCCGGCCAAGCGAGCACTGACCCCGACGCCGCTGGAAAGCGAACTGGCGGAAGAAAACCGCTGGAGCAGCGCGAAAACCCTGTCGCGCAGCATCACCATCGACAAGCCACGCACCGAGCTGTATCGCTTCTGGCGCGATTTCAGCAACCTGTCGCGCTTCATGACCTTCATCGAGCGCGTCGAGGTGCTGGCCAGCGATCGCGCCCACTGGGTCGCCCGCCTGCCCATGGGCAAGACCCTGGAATGGACCACCCGCCTCACCGAGGATCGCCCCGACGAGCTGCTCGCCTGGATGTCCGAACCGGACGCGCCGATCCGCAACCTCGGCTGGGTCAGCTTCCGCGACGCCCCCCAGGGCAAGGGAACGGAAATCAAGGCGGTGATCGCCTACGAACCGCCCGCCGGCAAGTTGGGCTATGCCCTGGCACAAACGCTGGATCTGCTGCCGACCATGAAGGCCGCCCAGGACCTGCGCCGGCTCAAGCAGCTGATGGAAACCGGCGAGATCGCCACCAACAGCACCCGCCCCGCCACCGTGCGTCGACCGGTCGAACCCTCCCCGACAGTCTTCCATCACGGCTCCACGGGGGTGCACTGATGCGCGCACTGACCTGGCAAGCCCCCAACCGGCTGAGCGTCGAAACGCTTCCCGACCCGGGAATCGTCAATCCCAAGGACGCCATCCTCAAGGTGGTCATGTCCTCGGTCTGCGGCTCCGACCTGCACCTGCTGGATGGCTACGTGCCGACCATGCACCCAGGCGACGTGCTCGGCCACGAATTCCTCGGCGAGGTGGTGGAGACCGGCGCGGCGGTCACCGGCCTCAAGAAGGGCGACCGGGCAATCGCCATATCCATCATCGGCTGCGGCGAGTGCGGCTATTGCAGCGAGGGCCATTTCAACTGCTGCGATAACTCCAACCCCAACGGCCAGCAGACCGAACTGGCCTACGGCTATAGCTGCGCCGGCATCTTCGGCTACAGCCACGCCTTCGGCGGCTATGCCGGCAGCCACGCGACCTATGTACGCGTGCCCTATGCCGACGTGAACCTGTTCAAGGTGCCGGACGGGGTGAGCAACGAGCAGGCGGTGTTCGTCTCCGATGCCGCGCCGACCGGCTACTTCGGTGCCGACCGGGCGGACATCCAGCGCGGCGACACCGTGGCCGTGTGGGGCTGCGGAGGCGTCGGCCAGATGGCGATCCGCAGCGCCTACCTGCTGGGTGCCGAGCGGGTCATCGCCATCGACCGCTTCGCCGATCGGCTGAGGTTGGCGGAAGAAAAGGCCGGCGCCATCCCCCTCGACTACACCCGCACCGACGTACATGAAGCCCTGCTGGAGCTGACCGGCGGGCGCGGGCCGGATCGCTGCATCGACTGTGTCGGCATGGAAGCCCACGGCACCGGCATCGAGCAGGTCTACGACAAAGCCAAGCAGCAGCTACGCCTGCATACCGAGCGCGGCGCGGCACTGCGCCAGGCGATCCGTGCCTGCCGCAAAAACGGGACGGTATCGGTACTCGGGGTCTACGGTGGCCTGCTGGACAAGTTCCCCATGGGCGCCATCGTCAACAAGGCACTGACCCTGCGCTCCGGCCAGCAGGCGGGGCAGCGCTATGTGCCGCGTCTGTTCGAGCACATCCAGAAAGGCGAGCTGGACCCGTCCTATCTGCTGACCCACCCGATGGACCTGGAGCAGGGCCCGGAGGGCTATCACCTGTTCAAGCAGAAGGCGCAGAACTGCATGCGGGCGGTGTTCCTGCCCTGAACCCGTCTCAGCCGAGCAACGGGCGCAGATCGAGATGTGCCGCCACCGCCACCGGCGTCGCCAGGCCGAGACGCGGTACGCGGCCCAGGCAGGGAGCGGGCAGGCGCTCGGCCAGGGTGGCGAGATTCTCGTCGAGGCGCGACGTCTGCGGGTCGACGATATTGGCCACCCAGCCGGCCAGCCTCAGGCCGTCGCGGGCGATGGCCTCGGCGGTGAGCACGGCGTGGTTGATACAACCCAGGCGCACCCCGACCACCAGGATCACCGGTAGGTCGAGGGCAATGGGCAGATCGGACAGGGTGGCCGATCCCGCCAGCGGCACACGCCAACCACCGGCCCCTTCCACCAAGGTGAAGTCGGCGCCCTTGGCGAGAATGGCGCGTACCGGTTCGGCCAAGGCGGATACGTCCAGTTTCACGCCGACTTCGTGGGCCGCCAGGTGCGGTGCGATAGCCGGCGCGAAGGCCAGCGGGTTCACCTCTTCGTAGCGCAGCGGCACGCTGCATTCGCCGAGCAGGGCCAGGGCGTCGTCGTTGCGCAGGCCATCAGCCGTCATCGCACATCCGGAAGCCACCGGCTTGGCCGCCGCGGTGGACAAGCCAGCCAGCCGCGCCGCATGCAGCAATCCGGCGGCAATGGTGGTCTTGCCGATTTCCGTGTCGGTGCCGGTAACGAAAAAAGCCAGACTCATTTCTGCAGCACTCCGTAGACCACTTGGTAGGTGGCCGGCAGTCCCTCGGGCTGGCGGAAGCGCTCGTAGGCGTCGATCAGGGCGAGGATGCGCGCCCGTCCGGTCAGGCCGCCGGGGCGCCCGGGGTTGAGGTTGTGCGCGCCCAAGGCCTTGAGTTCTTGGGTCAGGCTGCGCAGGTCGGGGAAATGCAGCGTTTCCGGCCGTTGCTCAACCCCGAGTAGGCGCAGTCCGCTGTCTTCGGCGAGCTGCCGGTAATCCTCGAAGCGGCGGAAGCGGTTCACATGGACGAACCCGTCCACCGCCTGCCAACTGTCGCGCAGCTCCTGCAAGGTGCCGACGCACAGGCTGCTGAAGGCGAATACGCCGCCTGGCCGCAGCACCCGACGCGCTTCGCCGAGCACGGCAGCGAAATCCGCGCACCACTGCACCGCCAGGCTGGAGAAGATCAGGTCCAGCGATGCCTCGCGCAACGGCAGGCGTTCGGCATCGCCCGCGACGAAACGCCGGGCTCCGCCCAGCGGGCGCGCATGACGCAGCATGCCCTCGGCGATGTCCAGGGCGATACCTTCCGCTACGGGGAATCGTTCGGCCAGGAGTCGCGAGAAATGTCCGGTGCCGCTGCCCAGGTCCAGCCAGCGCTCGGGAACGAAGCCTTCCGGCAGTCGACCCAGCAACGCACTCCCCACCGCGCGCTGGAGGGCGGCCACGCTGTCGTAGCTGGCCGCCGCCCGCGAGAAAGACGCAGCCACCTGGCGCTTGTCCGGTAGGCCGTCAGTCATCGCCCGCCTCGTGCAGGAAAGCCTGGATCGACGCCGCCACTTCGTGGGGCCGCTCCAGTGGGAAAGCATGGCTGGCGTCTTCGATCAGCCCGATCTCGACGTCACCCAGCAGTGCCAGCAGAGCGCTGGCGGCCTCGGCCGGGATCAGGGCGTCGGCACCGCCGAACAGGTGCAACTGCGGTCCGCGGAAGACATGCAGGGCCTGGCGGGTATCCAGGGCGGCAAGCACGTCGAGCCCTGCCAGCAGAACGTCCGGCGAGACGCTCGGTGCCCCCAGCACCAGTTGTCGGGCCAGCGCGCGGGCTTCTCCCGCCCCCTGGCTGCACAACAGGCCGAAGCGCTTGAGTGTCGTACCGGCATCGGCCGCGCAACCGGCGCGGAACGCCGTGAAAGTGTCTTCCGCCATCGCACTCGGCCAGTCGGGTCGGGCGACGAAGCAGGCATTGCTGGCCAAGGTCAGCAGGCCGCAGCAGCGCTCCCCGCGCCGTGCCGCCAGCTCGGCGGCGAGCATGCCGCCCAGTGACCAGCCACCGAGCCAGCAATCCATTGGCAGACTCGCATCCAGTTCGTCGAGCCAGTCCTGCGGATCGCCGCTATCCAGCAACGGCAGGGGTTCGATGCCCACCTTGAGCGCCGGATCGAGCCCCCGCAGCGCGGCCGCCAACAGCTCCAGCGGCGCGCAGCCCAGCGCCCAGCCCGGTAGTAGGATCAGCCGGTCACGCATCGCGCACCTCCGGCCAGCAAGCAGCCAGGGCTTCGAGCAAGCGCTCCAGTTGCGCCTCGCTGTGAGCGGCGGACAGCGTCACGCGCAGGCGCGCGCTGCCGGCCGGTACGGTGGGCGGGCGGATGGCGCCGACCAGGATGCCGCGCGCCTTGAGCAGTGCGGACAGCTTCATGGCCCGCTCGCTGTCGCCGATCAGGATCGGCTGGATCGGCGTCGGGCTGTCCATCAGGGCCAGGCCGATCGCTTCGGCGCCTTCGCGGAAGCGGGCGATCAAGCGCGCCAGATGCTCGCGGCGCCAGCCTTCGCTGCGCAGCAGCTCCAGGCTCTTGAGGGTGGCACAGGCCACCGCCGGCGGCTGGCTGGTGGTGTAGATGTACGGACGGGCGAACTGGATCAACGTCTCGATCAGCTCTTCGCTGCCGGCCACGAAGGCCCCGGCGGTGCCGAACGCCTTGCCCAGGGTGCCGACCAGCACTTGCACGTCATCCAGCCCCAGCCCGAACTGTTCGACGATGCCGCCGCCATTCGCGCCCAGGGGGCCGAAGCCATGGGCATCGTCCACCATCACCCAGGCGCCCTTGGCTTTCGCCACGGTGCAGAGGTTCGGCAGGTCGGCCAGGTCGCCATCCATGCTGAACACTCCGTCGGTCACCACCAGGGTATTGCCGGTGGCTTTTTCCAGGCGGCTGGCAAGGCTCGCGGCATCGTTATGCAGATAGCGCGAGAAGCGCGCCCCGGAGAGCAGGCCGGCGTCCAGCAGCGAGGCGTGGTTCAAGCGGTCCTCGAGCACCGTATCGCCCTGCCCCACCAGCGCCGTGACGGCAGCGAGGTTGGCCATGTAGCCGGTAGAAAACAGCAGCGCTCGGGGCCGTCCGGTGAATTCGGCGAGGGCCTCCTCCAGCGCATGATGCGGGCCGCTGTGGCCAATCACCAGGTGCGAAGCGCCACCGCCGACACCCCATTGTTCGGCGCCACGCTGCAAGGCGCGAATCACCTCGGGGTGGTTGGCCAACCCCAGGTAATCGTTGGAACAGAAGGCCAGCAGCGGCTGCCCGTCGACCACCACCTCAGGGCCCTGGGGGCTGTCGAGCAGCGGACGCTGGCGATAGAGATGGGCCGCGCGGCGTTCGGCGAGGCGGGATTGCAGATCGAAAGACATCACGAAGCTCCAAGCGGCAAGCCATGTGTAGGGGCGAATTCATTCGCCCGAGGGGCAACCCAGGCGAATGAATTCGCCCCTACAGGTCAGGCGGATGCCGCGTTGTAGAACAGCTCGCTGTTCTTCTGCTCGACCAGGGCCTGTTCGATAGCTGCCTGGTGCACTTCGTCGGCGTGTTCTTCGCGCTCTTCCGGCTTGATGCCGAGGCGGGCGAACAGGGCCATGTCCTTGTCCGCCTGGGGGTTGGCGGTGGTCAGCAGCTTCTCGCCGTAGAAAATCGAGTTGGCGCCGGCGAAGAAGGCCAGGGCCTGCATCTGCTCGTTCATCTGCTCGCGGCCGGCGGACAGGCGCACGTGGGATTTCGGCATCATGATCCGTGCCACGGCCAGGGTGCGGATGAAGTCGAACGGATCGACGTCCTTCTCCTGCTCCAGCGGCGTGCCCTTGACCTTCACCAGCATGTTGATCGGCACCGACTCCGGGTGCTCCGGCAGGTTGGCGAGCTGGATCAGCAGGCCGGCGCGGTCGTCCAGCGACTCGCCCATGCCGAGGATGCCGCCGGAGCAGATCTTCATCCCCGCCTCGCGCACGTAGGCCAGGGTTTGCAGGCGCTCGCCGTAGGTGCGGGTGGTGATGATGTTGCCGTAGAACTCCGGCGAGGTATCGAGGTTGTGGTTGTAGTAGTCGAGGCCGGCCTCAGCCAGCGCGCGGGTCTGCTCCTGGTCGAGCTTGCCCAGGGTCATGCAGGTTTCCAGGCCCATGGCCTTCACGCCTTTGACCATCTGCAGCACGTAGGGCATGTCCTTGGCGGACGGGTGCTTCCAAGCGGCGCCCATGCAGAAGCGGGTGGAGCCGATGGCCTTGGCTTCGGCGGCGGCCTTGAGGACCTTCTCCACCTCCATCAGCTTCTCTTTCTCCAACCCGGTGTTGTAGTGGCCGGACTGCGGGCAGTACTTGCAGTCCTCCGGGCAGGCGCCGGTCTTGATCGACAGCAGGGTCGAGACTTGTACGCGGTTCGGGTCGAAGTGGGCGCGGTGCACTGTCTGGGCCTGAAACAGCAAATCGTTGAAGGGCTGTTCGAACAGGGCCTTGACCTCGGCGAGGGTCCAATCGTGACGCAGTTCGGAAGCGGCGGCGGTGGCGCTCATCGATGATTCCTTATGGGTGGCAAGCGCCTGTACAGTGGCAGGCGCGACACGGATGTCCGGCATATTTAGGGAAGCCCTATGCGCTGTCAACCAGAGAGCAAGCGCCAGGTTTACATCTGGACAAAAAATAAACAATCTTGCCTGCTATGCGACGAGCCAGCCGACGAACATCTGCCGCTCTGCACAGCCTGCGAAGCCGACCTGCCCTGGCTCGGCGGGCATTGCGACCTCTGCGCCCTACCGTTGCCCGGCACGGGACTGGTCTGCGGCGAATGCCTGAAGCACCCGCCCAGCTTCAGCCGGGTCGAAGTGCCCTGGCGCTACGCTTTCCCAGTGGACAGTCTGGTCACCCGCTTCAAGCATCAGGCGAAGTGGCCGTTGGGACGTCTGCTCGCCGGGCTCCTGTCACATCATCTGCAACATGCCTTCGATGAGGGCCTACCGCGCCCGGCTGCCTTGCTGCCGGTCCCTCTGGCCAGCAAGCGTCTGCGCCGGCGCGGTTTCAACCAGGCGGCGATGCTCGCCCGCTGGCTCGGCCGCAGCCTGGAACTGCCAGTGGACGAACGCACCTTGCTGCGTCCGCATGACACGCCGGCCCAACAGGAACTGGACGCCGCCGCCCGTCGACGCAACCTGCGCAAGGCGTTTACCCTGTCGCCCGGTGCCGACGTCGCGGGGCGCCATCTGGCGTTGGTCGACGATGTGCTGACCACCGGCGCCACCGCCGAAGCCCTGGCGCGCCTGCTGAAGAAGGCCGGCGCGGCGCGCGTGGATGTCTATTGCCTGGCGCGCACGCCTCGGCCGGGAGAAGGCTGAGACTGCGGCGTTTCGCCCCGCCGCGCTGGCTTGACTTCATGTTCAGCCTCTCGCAGCATCAACCGCTATATACGAAACCATATAGCGACACCGATGAGCACGCTCTCCTCCCTCGCCCAACACGTAGTACGCCGGCCGCAGCGTATCGCCCTGTTGCAGCAGATCGCCGAGCAGGGTTCGATCACCCGCGCCGCCAAAGCCGCCGGGCTGAGCTACAAGGCGGCCTGGGACGCCATCGACGAGCTGAACAACCTGGCCGGCACGCCCCTGGTGGAGCGCAGCGTCGGCGGCCGAGGTGGTGGCGGCGCGCGGTTGTCCGCTGACGGGCAGCGCTTGCTGGCGCTCTACCAACGCCTGGAAAGCCTCCAGGCCCAGGTGCTGCAAGCCGCCGAGGACAGCGCCGACCTCGACCTGCTCGGCCGCCTGATGCTGCGCACCAGCGCCCGCAACCAGTTGCACGGCCGCGTCGTGGCGATCGAGCCGCACGGCCGCCACGACCGCATCGAGATCGCCCTGAACGGAGCCCTGCGCATCGCCGCGCTGATCACCCGCGACAGCACGGAACGCCTGGAACTGGCCGTCGGCGCCCGCGTATTCGCACTGATCAAGGCCGGTTGGCTGCATGTGCTGGCACCCGATGAGGTCGGCGAGACCGACCATAACCGTCTCCTCGGCCATATCGACACCATCCTGCCGGCCGAAGAGGGCCCCAGCGAAGTCCGTATCGCCCTGCCCAGTGGCCAGACACTCTGTGCCCTGGCGGCCCTGGATCACCTGCACCACCTCCACCTCGTCGAAGGCTCACCCGTGCAGGTGCAGTTCTCTCCCGAGCAGGTCTTGCTCGGTACACCACTCTAATCAAGGAAGCCCCCGATGCGTCTGCGTACTCCCGCCCTCGCCCTGCTGACTCTGCTGAGCCTGCCCGCCGCCCAGGCTGCCGAGCAGATTCGCATTGCCGTCGCGGCCAATCTGCTGCCGGTGATGGAGCAGATCGCCCACCGCTACCAGCAGGAAACCGGCGTCAGCGTGCAGCTCGCCGGCGGTTCTTCTGGTGCCTTCTTCGAGCAGATCCGCCGGGGCGCGCCGTTCGACCTGTTCTATTCGGCCGACGCCGAACGCCCCGAGCAACTCGCCACCAGCGGCAAGGGTGAAGCCGCCAGGCCCTATGCCTGTGGCCGCCTGGCCTTGTGGACGCCTGCCAGTGCACCGACCCTGGCCGCACTCCCGGCCGGCAAGATCGCCATCGCCCAGCCCGACACCGCGCCCTACGGCAAAGCCGCCATCCAGGCGCTGGAGCGCAGCGGCCAACTGGCCAAGGTGCAGCCGCGCCTGGTCTACGCCCAGGATATCGGCCAGGCCTACCAGTTCGTCTCCAGCGCCAACGCCGGCGCCGGTTTCGTCGCCCTCAGCCAGCTCATGGCCGGCAAGGTGCCCGCCAATCGGTACTGGCAGGTGGACGCCGCGCTGTACGACCCGCTGGTGCAGAAGCGTGTGATTCTCGCCAAGACGGAGCGCCGCGCCGCCGCCGAACGCTTCGCCGCCTACTTCGACGCGCAACGCGACACCCTCGCCGCCGCCGGCTACGCCCTGCCTGGAGACGCCGGCTGTGCTGCTGACTGACGGAGACTGGCAGGCCCTGTGGATCACCCTGCGCCTGGCGGGGCTGTCCACCCTGTTGCTGATGCTGATCGGCCTGCCGCTGGCCGCCTGGCGGGTGCGCCGACAGACGCGCCTGCGCCAGGTATTGGATGCCGTGCTGGCGCTGCCCCTGGTACTGCCACCGACGGTCCTCGGCTTCTACCTGCTAGTGGTCTTCGCGCCGGACACGCCGCTTGGCTCCGCCTGGACCCGCCTGACCGGACACCAACTGGCCTTCAGCTTCTCGGGGCTGGTGCTGGGCTCGGTGATCTACTCGCTGCCCTTCGTCGTGCAGCCCCTGACCGTGGCCTTCCGCGAAATCCCCCGCAGCCTGTTGGAGGCCGCCGCCAGCCTCGGCGCCAGCCGCTGGGAGCGCCTGCAACGGGTAATCCTGCCACTGCTGCGCCGCGGGCTGCTGGTGGCCGCGACCCTCGGTTTCGCCCATACCCTCGGCGAATTCGGCGTGGTGCTGATGCTCGGCGGGAGCATTCCCGGCGAGACCCAAGTGGTTTCCATCGCCCTGTTCCAGCACGTCGAGGCGCTGCGCTACGCCGAAGCGCACCGCTTGGCCGCCGCGCTGCTGGGGCTGTCGTTCCTCCTGCTGCTGCTGGTCTACGGCCTCGGCGACCCACGTCGCAGCGCGCCGATGCGCACCTGAACGGGCCCGGGGCGCTACACTGTGCGCCCTACCGCCCGGAGCCGTTCATGAGCCACCCCTTCGATACCCTTACACCCGATTTGGTACTGGATGCCGTGGAAAGCCTCGGCTACCTCAGCGACGCCCGCATCCTGGCGCTGAACAGCTACGAAAACCGCGTCTATCAGGTGGGCATCGAGGGTGAGCAGCCGCTGATCGCCAAGTTCTATCGGCCGGCGCGCTGGAGCGACGCGGCCATTCTCGAAGAACACCGCTTCACCCACGAACTGGCGGAATGCGAAGTGCCGGTGGTGGCGCCGGTCCAGCGCGACGGACAAACGCTGTTCGAGCACGCCGGCTTCCGTTTCGCCCTGTTTCCGCGCCGGGGCGGTCGCGCACCGGAGCCGGGCAACCTCGATCAGCTGTACCGCCTCGGCCAGTTGCTCGGCCGCCTGCATGCGGTGGCGGCGATCCGTGCGTTCGAACACCGCGAAACCCTGGGCGTGGACAACTTCGGCCATGCCTCGCTGGCGACCCTGCTGGAAGGCGGTTTCATTCCCCGCAGCCTGCTACCGGCCTACGAATCGGTGGCACGCGACCTGCTCAAGCGCCTGGACGAACTCTTCCGGCGTGTGCGCTATACGCCGATCCGCCTGCATGGCGACTGCCACCCGGGCAACCTGCTGTGCCGCGACGAGACTTTCCACATCGTCGACCTCGACGACTGCCGCATGGGACCAGCGGTGCAGGACCTGTGGATGATGCTTGCCGGCGAACGCCAGGAGCGCCTCGGCCAGCTCGCCGAACTGGTCGACGGCTATCAGGAGTTCCACGATTTCGACTCGCGCGAACTGCCGTTGATCGAGGGCCTGCGCGCCCTGCGCCTGATGCACTACAGCGCCTGGCTGGCCCGCCGCTGGGACGACCCGGCGTTCCCCATGAGCTTTCCCTGGTTCGGTACCGAGCGGTACTGGGGCGAGCAGATCCTGATGCTGCGGGAGCAGTTGGCCGCGCTGGATGAAGAGCCGCTGAAGCTGTTTTGACACTCCATCGGGAGCAGTTGCTCTGGAAAGCCAATCACGGAGCCGTAAAGACAGCCTTACAGCTTTCATTCGCCAGACAATCGGCAAAAATCTGAACATCCAGACAAGTCGTCGTCGCGACGTCTAGAATGGCAGGCTCCATTTCGAACCCCGTTCTCACCCGCGACGAGCCGGCCTTTTCGGCTCCGGCGAAGGTGCGGACGGAGTTATCACAGCCTGACCAAGGAATCCCATGGCCACCGCCAATCTCCGCCGCGGCTACCTGCTCGGTTTGAGCGCCTATGTCATCTGGGGCCTGTTCCCCCTCTACTTCAAAGCCATCCAGGAAGTACCGGCCCTGGAAATCGTCGTGCACCGCGTGCTCTGGTCGGCCCTGTTCGGCGCGATCCTGCTGTTCTTCTGGAAGCATCCCGGCTGGTGGGGCGAGTTGCGCGACAACCCGAAACGGCTCGCTGTGCTGGCCGCCAGCGGTGCACTGATCGCGGTGAACTGGCTGACTTACGTCTGGGCGGTGAACAACGGGCGCATGCTGGAGGCCAGCCTGGGTTACTACATCAACCCGCTGGTGAACGTGCTGCTCGGCATGCTGTTGCTCGGCGAGCGCCTGCGCCGCCTGCAATGGGTCGCCGTGGGTCTGGCCGCGCTGGGCGTGGCGCAGCAGGTCTGGCAGGTCGGCAGCCTGCCGTGGGTGTCGCTGGTGCTAGCGCTGAGCTTCGGTTTCTATGGGCTGATCCGTAAACAGGCACCGGTGGCCGCTCTCCCTGGCTTGGTGGTGGAGACCTGGATGTTACTGCCGGCGGCGCTGATCTGGCTGGCGGTCACACCCCAGGCGGGCAACGGTAGCTGGACCATGCCGGAAATCTTCTGGCTGGCCGCCGCCGGCCCGATCACCCTGGTGCCGCTGATCTGCTTCAACGCCGCGGCCCGCCACCTGCCCTATACCACCCTGGGCTTTCTCCAATATCTGGCGCCTACCCTGGTGCTGCTACAGGCGATCCTGCTATTCGGCGAGCCGCTGGAGCCGGCCAAGCTGCTGGCCTTCGTCTGCATCTGGGCGGGTCTGGCCGTGTATAGCGTCGATGCGTGGTTGGTACTGCGTAGCCGCTAAGGCTGCTCAAGAACTGATCGAATCGCTGCGGACCGCACCACGCGCGGGCCGCAGCGGATGCTCCCAGGCTTATCCACAGAAGCATCCCCATGCATTGTGAACAACCTCACGAAACTGCCTATTTTTCAATCGGTTAGCTGAAAGCCCCAGTGCACGTGGCCACGCGCCGGGGCTCCCCAGGTTATCCACAACGTTGTGCCCAACGAGCGGGGATAAGCTCAAGGCTCCGTGCGCAGGTTCAGCTCCACCATCAGGTCGTCAGCCAGGGTCTCCAGGCGTTCCTGCAACACATCGAGCGAGAGATTGAGCGGCACCGCCAGCAACGCCTCGGCGTGGAACAGCGGCTCGCTGCTCATCGGCGCCGGTGCCACTTCGGTGACCAGGCTTTCCAGATTGACACCGTGCTCGGCGAGCAGGCGGGTGATATCGCGGACAATGCCGGGCCGGTCGTTGCCAACCAGGTCGAGGCGGATCGGCTTCCAGTTGCAGGCCGGCTCCAGCCCGCTCTGCGCCAGCAGCACGCGAATGCCGTGCAGGCTCAGGGCCTGCAACGCGTCCACCAACTCATCATGGGATTCCGCCGGCACCGCCACCCGCAGGATGCCGGCGAACTGCCCGGCCATGCGCGACATGCGGCTCTCCAGCCAGTTGCCGCCGTGCTCGGCGATGCACTTGGCGACCCGCTCGACCAGCCCCGGCTGGTCCTGGGCAATCACCGTGAGTACCAGATGATCCATGCTCGTTTCCTCGTCGTGAAAACCGTTACCGTCAGCCGCGCTCGAGGCTCAGCCAGTAGGTGTAGAAAGTGTCGTCGCGCACGTAACCCAGGCGCTCGTAAAGCGCCTGGCCCGCCCGATTGGTCTTCGCCGTCTCCAGTTGCAGGCCGCAGGCGCCGCTGGCTTCCGCATGCGCCCGGGCGGCATTCATCAGCGCCTCGCCGACGCCCTGGCGACGCGCCCCGATAGCCACATAAAGATCGCTCAACAACCAGGCCGGTGCCAGCGCCAGCGATGCCTGCAGCGGATACAACTGGACGAACCCGCACAACCGACCGCTCGCCTCGCAAGCCACCAGCACCTGCGAGTCGCCGCGCTCGAACCTGTCGTGCAGGAAGGCGGCGATGGCCGGGATCGGCTTGGTTACCCGGTAGAAATCCAGGTAGCCGGCGAACAACTCGGTCAGTTCCGGCAGGTCGGCCGGGGTGGCGGGTCTTACTTGCATGTCGAACTCCGCAAGGGTTGGCGGGGAGTATAGGTTGCTCTGTCGCCTGCGCTCGGTGGAGCGACACAGGGCTCCGACAGGCATACGCAAATTCTCGTGTACGAAATATTTCAATCCATGAAACAATATCTCGAAATTTTGAGCACAAAAAATCATTCCGTGACCACATCTCGTATTTTGGTCGCAGAGCGACGCGTGCCCACTGATTTTCCCGGAATCTTGATGTAGTATGCCGCGCCTTGGACTACAAGACGGGAAACCGTGTCCGGACCGGCATTGAGTAAAGCTGAACAGAGTGAGGCAAGTGATGACTGAACGCGTTCAAGTCGGTGGCCTGCAGGTCGCCAAAGTCCTGTTCGACTTCGTTAACGACGAAGCCATTCCCGGTACCGGCCTTTCCGCCGACGCCTTCTGGGCCGGTGCCGAAGCGGTCATCAACGACCTCGCACCGAAGAACCGCAGCCTGCTGGCCAAGCGCGACGAGCTCCAGGCCCGCATCGACGGCTGGCACCAGGCCCGCGCCGGCCAGCCTCATGACGCCGCAGCCTACAAAGCCTTCCTCCAGGAAATCGGCTACCTGCTGCCGGAACCGGCCGACTTCCAGGCCAGCACCGCCAACGTCGACGAAGAGATCGCCCGCATGGCCGGCCCGCAGCTGGTCGTACCGGTGATGAACGCGCGCTTCGCCCTCAACGCCTCCAACGCCCGCTGGGGCTCGCTGTACGACGCCCTCTACGGCACCGACGTGATCAGCGAAGCCGATGGCGCCACCAAGGGCCCGGGCTACAACGAAATCCGTGGCGCCAAGGTGATCGCCTTCGCCCGTGCTTTCCTCGATGAAGCCGCGCCGCTGGAAAACGGCTCCCACGTGGACTCCACCGCCTACGCCATCAAGAACGGCGCCTTGGTAGTCAACCTGAAGAACGGCAGCCAGACCGGCCTGAAGAACGCCGCCCAGTTCATCGCCTTCCAGGGCGACGCCACAGCCCCGGCGGCCGTGCTGCTGAAGCACAACGGCCTGCACTTCGAAATCCAGATCGACCCGACCAGCCCGATCGGCCGCACCGACGCCGCCGGCGTGAAAGACGTGCTGATGGAAGCCGCGCTGACCACCATCATGGACTGCGAAGACTCGGTCGCCGCCGTCGATGCCGACGACAAGGTAGTGGTCTACCGCAACTGGCTGGGCCTGATGAAGGGCGATCTCGCCGAGGCCGTGTCCAAGGGCGGCAGCACCTTCACCCGCACCATGAACCCGGACCGCGTCTACACCAAGGCGGACGGCAGCGAACTGACCCTGCACGGCCGCTCCCTGCTGTTCGTGCGCAACGTCGGCCACCTGATGACCATCGACGCCATCGTCGACAACCAGGGCTTCGAAGTACCGGAAGGCATCATGGACGGCCTGGTCACCAGCCTGATCGCCGTGCACAACCTGAACGGCAACACCACCCGCAAGAACAGCCGCACCGGCTCGGTGTACATCGTCAAGCCGAAAATGCACGGCCCGGAAGAAGTCGCCTTCACCAACGAACTGTTCGGCCGCGTCGAAGACGTGCTCGGCCTGCCGCGCAACACCCTGAAGGTCGGCATCATGGACGAGGAGCGCCGCACCACGGTCAACCTCAAGGCCTGCATCAAGGCCGCCGCCGAGCGCGTGGTGTTCATCAACACCGGCTTCCTCGACCGCACCGGCGACGAAATCCACACCTCCATGGAAGCCGGCGCCATGGTGCGCAAGGCCGCGATGAAGAGCGAAAAGTGGATCGCCGCCTACGAGAACAACAACGTCGACATCGGCCTGGCCACCGGTCTGCAGGGCCGCGCCCAGATCGGCAAGGGCATGTGGGCCATGCCTGACCTGATGGCGGCGATGGTGGAGCAGAAGATCGTCCACCCGATGAGCGGCGCCAACACCGCCTGGGTGCCGTCGCCGACCGCCGCCACCCTGCACGCGCTGCACTACCACAAGGTCGACGTGTTCGCCCGCCAGGCCGAACTGGCCAAGCGCGAGCCGGCCTCCGTGGACGACATCCTGACCCTCCCGCTGGCCCAGGACACCAACTGGTCCGCCGAGGAAATCCGCAACGAGCTGGACAACAATGCCCAGGGCATCCTCGGCTACGTGGTGCGCTGGATCGACCAGGGCGTCGGCTGCTCCAAGGTGCCGGACATCAACGACATCGGCCTGATGGAAGACCGCGCCACCCTGCGCATCTCCAGCCAACTGCTGGCCAACTGGTTGCGCCACGGCATCGTCACCCGCGAGCAGATCGTCGAAAGCCTCAAGCGCATGGCCCCGGTAGTGGACCGCCAGAACGCCAACGACCCGCTGTACCGCCCGATGGCACCGGACTTCGACAACAACATCGCGTTCCAGGCCGCCCTGGAACTGGTGGTCGAAGGCACCCGGCAGCCGAACGGCTACACCGAACCGGTCCTACACCGCCGCCGCCGCGAGTTCAAGGCGAAGAACGGTCTCTGATCGCTCGCTGCCTCGCAAATAAAGAACGCCCCGGCTTGCCGGGGCGTTCTTTATCGATGATTGCGATTCAAACAGCTTCGAGCCGCTCGACCATGTCGGGGTAACGCTCGACAAGCTTGATCAAGATGGCGGCGTGCGGATTCGGCTTGGATTTGTCCTGCTCCCAATTACGCAGGGTACCCGGGCTGGTACGGATATGCCGAGCGAAAACCGCCTGAGACATGCGCAGCTTCTTGCGCAGGGCGACGATTTCCTCGGCCGTTACCTCCGGAGCCGGCTTGGCTTCCAACGTGACCTGGCGCAGCGTGATCTTGCCTTCACGATGAACGGCCATCTCGGCAACGCCTTGCATCAGCTCCGAAAACAGATCCCGTTTCTTCATATAACACCTCGTAGTTTCAGCTCATGGCTGATGGCACGCTCGAGTGCCTTTTCCTGATCCCGAGTCAGGTTTTCCAATTCATCCTTGTCGTATATGGCGAACATCCAAAACTGACACTCCGTGGCAAGCCAGTAATAGATGACTCGCAGACCGCCCCCCTTTCCCTTGGATCGACGACCGTCCTGCCAACGCATCTTGCGGAACCCACCTGTTCTTGGCATGACGGTTCTCACCTCGGGATGGGCTATCAAGTGATTCTGCATACGCCGATATTCGTCCTCGACGAGATAGTCATGGACGGTGGCAGAGAAGCTCGTCGTTTCAAAGAATATCGCTTTCATAGGCAAGAAGTGTAGGCATCTTGCTTACACTTCGACAATCGGCAGCCTGTGAGGCGAGTCGCAGCAACTGCACGCTCCTCAGCGACTCATCGGCCCCCGCACCGGACGTTCGCGGAAATGCGTCTGTTCGCTGAGCGGCGCGCCGGCCTCTCGGAGCGCCGCGCGTTGTTGGGCGATGGGTGTTTTCGCGCAGGTCATCTCGAAGCGGGCCAAGTGCTGGAAGGCATCCAGCGCCAGCGCGTTCCGGTAGAAGGTCGCCAGCTTCGGCCAGCGTTCGGCGTCGATTTCGTAGCGGGAGAACTGGGCGTTGCGCAGGAAGGCCGCGACGCTGAGGTCGGCAATGGACAGTTCGCCGAACAGCCAGCCGCTGACGGGTAACCAACCCTCGAGGTAGTCGAGGATGGCAGGCAGGTCCTCGTTGCAGGTCTTTTCCAGCACCGCCGGGTCCGGCTCGCGGCCCCAGACCGCCGGGCCGATCATCTTCTGGTTGAACAGTTGCCAGATGATCACTTGGCCCATGCGGCTGTCGGCGTACTCTTCCAGCCAGCGCGCGCGGGCGCGGTCGGCGATGTCGGCGGGATACAGCGCTGGCTGTGGGTAGCGCTCTTCCAGGTATTGGCAGATCACCGAGGAGTCGTTCAACACCAAGTCGCCATCCACCAGCACCGGTATCTGGCGCAACGGGCTCAGGCGGGCGAAGGTGTCGTCGCCAAAGAAGGGCACGATGGGATCGATGCAGTAGGCCACCCCCTTCAGCTCCAGCATGAGCAGTACCTTGCGCACGTAGGGAGAAAGATAGGAGCCGATAATCAGCAGCGGTTGGTCCATGGCGATGTCCTTGTGATGAGCCTGCTGCTAGTTTCGACGGCAACACTAAAGCTGTACAGCCGCTCGCCGGATGGCCTCCCGGGCAGCCCCCACTAGACTTACGTCCAATGTGCCCGGCGCTGCGCCCGGCACACCATATCCCCACGATAAGAAAGGACACCGGCATGAGCAAAGCGGACGCCTTCGCCCAGGCGGGCAAGCAGGCAGTGCTGCAGAACGTCCAGGGTACCCTGGAATTCCTGCAGAAATTTCCGCCGTTCAATCAGATGGACACCGGCCACCTGGCCTATCTGGTCGAGCACTGCCAATTGCGCTTCTATGCCGAGGGCGAGTCGATCATCAAGCCCAGCGACGGCCCGGTCGAGCACTTCTACATCGTCAAGCAGGGCCGTGTGCACGGCGAGCGCCCGCACAGCGCCAAGCGTGGCACCGAGACCACCTTCGAGATCGCCGCGGGAGAATGCTTCCCGCTGGCCGCGCTGATCGGAGAACGCGCCACGCGCACCGAGCACCTGGCGGCCGAGGACACCTTCTGCCTGCTGCTGAGCAAGCCGGCCTTCGTCAAACTGTTCGCCCTCTCCAACCCGTTCCGCGACTTCGCCCTGCGCGGCGTCAGCAGCCTGCTCGATCAGGTCAACCAGCAGGTCCAGCTACGCGCGGTGGAAACCCTTGGCGCGCAATATTCCCTCGACACCCGCCTCGGCGAGCTGGCCATGCGCCAACCGGTGAGCTGCGCCCCGGATACGCCATTGCGCGAGGCGGTGCGGCAGATGCACGAGTTGCACGTGGGCAGCATCGTCATCGTCGATGCCCAGCAGCGGCCACTGGGCATCTTCACCCTGCGCGACCTGCGCAAGGTGGTCGCGGACGGCCGTATCGATCTGGATGGGCCGATCCAGGCAGTGATGACACCGTCGCCCTTCCATCTCTCGCCGGAAGCCAGCGCCTTCGACGCGGCGATCGCCATGACCGAACGGCACATCGCCCATGTCTGCCTGGTGGAGCATGAACGGCTCTGCGGCGTGGTTTCTGAGCGCGACCTGTTCTCCCTGCAGCGGGTCGATCTGGTCCACCTGGCCCGCACCATCCGCCATGCCGGCCGTGTCGAGACGCTGGCCGCCTTGCGCAGCGACATCCGCCTGCTGGTGGACCGCATGCTCGCCCACGGCGCCAGCTCCACCCAGATCACCCACATCATCACCCTGCTCAACGACCACACCGTCAGCCGGGTGATCGAACTGACCCTGGAGGACCTCGGCGATCCGGGGATTCCCTTCACCTGGCTGGTGTTCGGCAGCGAAGGCCGCCGCGAGCAGACCCTGCACACCGACCAGGACAACGGCATTCTCTTCGACGCGAAGGATGCCGCCGAAGCCGCCACGATCCGCGGCAAACTGCTGCCGCTGGCGCAGGAGATCAACCAGCGCCTGGCCCGCTGCGGCTTCACCCTGTGCAAGGGCAACATCATGGCCGGTAACCCCGAACTGTGCCTGTCCTACATGGAGTGGTCGCGGCGCTTCACCCGCTTCGTGCGCGAGGCCACCCCGGAGAATCTCCTGGGTTCGAGCATCTACTTCGATCTGCGCGCGGTCTGGGGGCCGGAAGACGGCTGCGACCGGCTGCGCGACGAGCTGCTCGAACAGATCGCGGACAACAGCCTGTTCCAACACATGCTGGCGGAGAACGCCCTGCGCCAGCGCCCGCCGGTAGGGCGTTTCCGCGATTTCGTGGTGGCGCGCAAGGGCGCCGAGAAGGACACCCTCGACCTCAAGGTGCAGGGCCTCACGCCCTTCGTCGACGGCGCCCGCCTGCTCGCCCTGGCCCACGGCGTGGCGGCGACCAACACCCTCGAACGCCTGCGCCGGCTGGTAGCGATCGGCGAGATCGAAGCCCTGGACGGCGCCGCCTACGAAGAGGCCTACCACTTCATCCAGCAGACCCGCATGCAGCAGCACCAACACCAGGCGCGGCAGGGCCAGCCCTACTCCAATCGCCTCGACCCGGACACGCTGAACCACCTGGACCGGCGCATCCTGCGCGAGTCGTTCCGACAAGCCCAGCGCCTGCAAAGCAGCCTGGCCGTGCGATACCAACTATGAGCAAATTCACCTGGCTGACCACCCTGCGCGGCCCCGCCCTGACCCAGGAGCAACTGGAACGCCGCGATTGCCTGTCCCTGCCCCAGGGTCTCAGCGAAGTCTCCCTGCGACAGCAGCGCATGATCGTCGTCGACCTGGAAACCAGCGGCCTCAACACCAGCCGCGACCAAGTGCTGTCCATCGGTGCGGTGGCCATCGAGGACGGCGGCATCGATCTCGGTAGCCAGTTCGAATGCACCCTGCAGCGCGACCAACTGGTGCTCAAGGAAAGCGTACTGATCCACGGCATCGCCCCCAGCGCCCTGGCCGCCGGCACCGAGCCGGCCGAAGCCCTGCTGGATTTCATGGAATTCGTCGGCGACAGCCCGCTGCTGGCCTTCCACGCCCCGTTCGACCGCCGCATGCTGGCCCGTGCGCTGAAAACCAGCCTCGGCTACACCCTGCGCCATCCCTTCCTCGACCTGGCCGAAGTCGCGCCGATGCTCTGTCCCCACGCCAAGGTGGGCCGGGGCGGCCTGGACGATTGGGTCGAGCACTTCGGCCTGCAGGTACAGCAGCGTCACAACGCCGCCGCCGACGCCCTGGCCACCGCCGAACTGGCCCTGATCCTGTTCAGCCGCGCCCGCCGTCAGGAAATGGACAACCTGCTCGCCCTCGACCGCCGCCTGAACGTCTGGCGCCGCCGCCGGAACGCCTACTCGCTCTGAGCCTTTGCCGAACCGAGGAACTGATCCCCGGCCGCTGAATAATCCAGAAACAGCGCCGCCAAAAAACAAACGCCCCGGCAAGCCGGGGCGTTCGTCTGTTGCTGGCAACGCTTAGTGGGCGACGGCTGCACCGGCACCGCGCGGGATGCGGATGTCTTCCACCAGGTGCTGGATGTGCTCCGGCGGAGCCGAAGTCAGGCGGGATACCACCACCGCGACCACGAAGTTGAAGATCATCCCCAGGGTACCGATGCCTTCCGGGGAAACCCCGAGCCACCAGCTGGCGGCGTTGTCCGCTGCCGGGTTGATGAACTTGAAGTACACGATGTAGCTGAAGGTGAAGGCCAGGCCCACCACCATGCCGGCGATCGCGCCTTCCTTGTTCATCGTCTTGGAGAAGATGCCCATGACGATGGCCGGGAAGAACGATGCCGCCGCCAGGCCGAAGGCGAAGGCCACCACCTGGGCCACGAAGGCCGGCGGGTAGATGCCGAACAGGCCGGCCACGATCACCGCCACGCCGGCAGCGATGCGCGCGGCGAGCAGTTCCTGCTTCTCGTTGATCCTGGGCATGATGTTGCTCTTCAGCAGGTCATGCGAGATCGACGTGGAGATCACCAGCAACAGGCCCGCCGCGGTGGACAAGGCTGCTGCCAGTCCGCCGGCAGCGATCAGGGCGATCACCCAGCCCGGCAGGTTGGCGATTTCCGGGTTGGCCAGAACCATGATGTCGCGGTCGACGTACAGTTCGGTAGCAGCCGGAGTAGCGGCGTTGCTCACCATGCGCTGACCCTGCTCGCCACGCTCGGCGGTGAAGGTCGGAGCACCGGCGAACGGAGCGCCCGGGCCGTACTGGATGATGCCGTCGTTGTTCTTGTCCATCCAGGCGATCAGACCGGCCTTTTCCCAGGTCTTGAACCAGGCCGGGGCTTCGGTATAGGTCTTGTTCGGGATGGAAGTCAGCAGGTTGGTACGGGCGAAGGCCGCCACGGCCGGCGCCGTGGTGTAGAGGATGGCGATGAACAGCAGGGCATAGCCGGCGGATTTACGCGCATCGCTCACGGTCGGGGTGGTGAAGAAGCGAACGATCACGTGCGGCAGACCGGCAGTACCCACCATCAGGGCCATGGTGATGAAGAACACGTCGATGGTGGACTTGGTGCCATTGGTGTACGGCGTGAAGCCCAGCTCGGCACCCAGGCCGTTCAGACGGTCGAGGACCGAGGTGTCGGTGCCGGACACGTCGCTGCCGAAGCCCAGCTGCGGGATCGGGTTACCGGTGATCAGCATGGAAATGAAGATCGCCGGCACCATGTAGGCGAAGATCATCACGCAGTACTGCGCCACCTGGGTGTAGGTGATGCCCTTCATGCCGCCGAGCACGGAGTAGAAGAACACGATGGCCATGCCGATCATCACACCGACGTTGATGTCCACTTCCAGGTAGCGGGAGAAGACGATGCCAACGCCGCGCATCTGCCCGGCCACGTAGGTGAAGGAGATGAAGATCACACAGACCACAGCCACCAGACGCGCCGTTTGCGAGTAGTAGCGCTCGCCGATGAACTCCGGCACGGTGAACTTGCCGAACTTGCGCAGGTAGGGTGCCAGGCACATGGCCAGGAGCACGTAGCCACCGGTCCAGCCCATCAGGTAGACGCTGCCGTCCAGGCCGATGAAGGAGATGATCCCCGCCATCGAGATGAACGAGGCCGCGGACATCCAGTCGGCGCCGGTGGCCATGCCGTTGAGTACCGGGTGCACGCCCTTGCTGGCGACGTAGTACTCGCTGGTGGAGCCCGCACGGGTCCAGATGGCGATACCGATATAGAGCGCGAAGGTCGCGCCCACCACGAGGTAGATCAGGGTTTGGGTATCCATGCTCGGCGCCTCAGTCTTCGTGAACGTCGTATTTGCGGTCGAGCTGATTCATCTTCCAGACGTAGACGAAGATCATGACCACAAAGGCGTAGATGGAACCTTGCTGGGCGAACCAGAAGCCGAGGGGGAAGCCGAAGAATTTGATGGCGTTGAGCTGTTCCACGAACAGAATCCCGCAGCCGAACGAAACCACGAACCAGATCACCAGCAGCGTCAACATCAGCCGCAAGTTCTCTTTCCAATAGGCCTTGGCGGCCTCTTGCTTGGAAACGGACATAGGTCCTCCAGATTTTGTTGTTGTTATGGCCATCTGAAATTAGCAGCCTGAGCGGCGAGCGCCAGTGCGACTTTCGTCGAGTGGCTCCCCCACGGCATTTTCCGCGATGGCCTGAAAGCCCCGGAATAGGCACTTCAAGAGCATAGGTATGGATTGCGAAGACTGCTTCATGGACAGGCGCAATCGATCCCCGGAGCATAGCCACCCGGGATGACCTGACCTAGAGTGTGACGAACCGACGTGACAATCCCGCAACGCATCTCACACGGAATCATTGCACTCCCTCTCATCCCATGAGACTCCACTCACAAGGAGGCCCCATGCGCCGCTCCATCCCTTTACTGCTGATCCTGCTGCTGGGCAGCGTCCTGGCCCTGCCGCTGCGGGCGGAAGACGTTCGCTACTATGCCGTTCCCAAGGGCGCAGGCCCTCACGATGTGGCGCCCGCGCCGGACGGACTTGTCTGGTACACCGCCCAGCGCCAGGGCGCGCTGGGCCGTCTGGACCCGAAGACCGGCGAAACCGAGCAGGTCCCGCTGGGCCAGGGTTCGGCGCCGCATGGCGTGATCGTCGGCCCGGATGGCGCCGCCTGGGTCACCGACAGCGGGCTGAATGCCATTGTCCGGGTCGATCCCGAGCGCCTTGGCGTCGAGGTGTTCCCTTTGCCGGACAATGCCGCCAACGCCAACCTCAACACGGCCGCGTTCGATAACGACGGGCGCCTCTGGTTCACCGGGCAGAACGGTTTCTACGGCCGCCTCGACCCGCAGAAGCGGACCGTCGAAGCCTGGGCGGCACCCGGCGGACGCGGGCCCTACGGCATCACCGTGACGCCGGATGGCGAGGTCTGGTACGCCTCGCTGGCCGGCAGCCACATCGCCCACGTAGACCCGGTTTCGGCCAAGGCCGAAATCATCCAGCCGCCGACGGCCAACCAGGGCGCCCGGCGCATCTGGAGCGATTCCCAGGGTCGCCTGTGGGTCAGCGAATGGAATAGTGGACAACTCAGCCGCTACGCCCCCGAGGATGGAAGCTGGAAGAGCTGGAAGCTGCCCGGCGACAGTCCGCGCACCTACTCGGTGTATGTCGACGAGCAGGACCGCCCCTGGGTGACCGACTTCTCCGCCAATGCCATTTTGCGTTTCGATCCGGAGAGCGAGCGCTTCCAAGCCTTCCCCAGCGATCAGGGCAATGCCAACGTACGGCAGATGCTCGGCCGGGTCGGTGAGGTCTGGGGCGCGGAGTCCGGTACCGACCGGCTTGTGGTGATCCGTTATTGATCCGCCCGAACGACGAAAAAAGGAGTTTCCATGTCCACCCCCAGCCTGACCCTGTTCCACTCCCCCGCCTCGCCCTTCGTGCGCAAGGTGATGGTGCTGCTGCACGAGACCGGCCAGCTCGATCGCGTGGCCCTGCACACGGTGGCGCTCAGCCCGGTCAACCCCAGCGCCGAACTCAACGCCGACAACCCGGCCGGCAAGATTCCCGCGCTGCGCCTGGAGGATGGCAGCGTGTTGCACGACAGCCGGGTGATCCTCGATTACCTCGACCACCAGCACGTCGGCGAGCCGCTGATCCCGCGCGACGGCACGGCGCGCTGGCGGCGACTGACCCTGGCCTCGCTGGCCGATGCCATCCTCGACGCTGCCGTACTGACGCGCTACGAAACCTTCCTGCGGCCGGAGGAAAAGCGCTGGGACGGCTGGCTGGCCGCGCAGAAAGACAAGATCGAGCGCGCCCTCGCCTATTTCGAACAGGACGCCGCCGCCGAGCTGGCCTGCCACTTCGACATCGCCGCCATCGGGGTCGCCTGTGCTCTCGGTTATCTGGACCTGCGCCAGCCCGAGCTGGGCTGGCGCGATCGCTACCCGCGCCTGGCCGCCTGGTACGCCGAAGTCAGCCAGCGACCATCGATGCAGGCGACCCAGCCGACCTGACCTTTCGACAAGCCGTCGCCTGGGCCGAACCCAGCGCGGCGGCATTCAGCAAAGCGCCACTACGCCACCTGTCTACGCCCTGCTGCGGGCCTTCCGAAGAGGATGTGCCCCACCCTCGTCCTGCGCACCATCGACCCGTGGTGACAACAAGAACAACATCGGGACGATGCCATGCACAGATTCGGATTGCCGCAGCCTCTGCTCACTCTCCTGCTCGCAGGCCTGGTCGGACTGGCCGCCGCCGGACCCCTCGAACCCGGCCCCGACGAGGCGCTGCTGTACTACCAGCGCAGTGACAGCGCCTACGATGGCTGGGGCCTGCATCTCTGGAACACGGCCGCGTGCAGCGGCACACGCGAGCAAACCGCCTGGGAGCGGCCCCTGCTCCCGGAGGGCGTGGATGCCGAATATGGCGCCTGGTATCGCATCCCGTTGAGCATCGACGCCCACTGCCTGAACCTGATCCTGCACAAGGGCGACGAGAAAGACCTCGGCGGCAGCGACCTGGTCTGGCGGCTCGACGAGCTGGGCCGGCGCGTCTTCAGCCGCAGCGGCGATCGCCGGCTCTCTGCCGAGCCGCTCGGCCCGACACTGGCCATCGACGGCGCCCGCGCCCACTGGCTGGACCCCGACACCCTGGTTCTGCACGGCGGTGGCGAGGCGGCGCGGCTCGAACTGCGCTACGCCCCGGCGGCGGATATCCGCATCGACGCCGAACGACGCAGCGTCAGCGGCGGCCAAGCCATCGCCCTGCAGCCCGGTGGCCTGAACGACCGGCTCAAGGCGCGCTTCCCGCATCTGGCCGGGCAGCCTGCCTATCGCCTGGAGGCCAACCCGCACGTCCTGCGCACCGCCCTCAAGAGCCAGTTGCTGGTGCTCGGCTACGACCGCGACAACCGCCTGGTGTCCGCCACCCAGGTACAGACGCCCGGCGTGCTGGATGCGCTGTACCGCTACACCGGCCCGCTGGGTGCCGCCGTGCGCCCGCACGATGTGCGCTTCCGCCTCTGGGCGCCGACCGCACAGCGTGTCCGCCTGCACCTGTTCGACCGCGATAAGCGACGCCTGCCGGGCTCCCCGGTGGAGATGCGCGAGCGTCACGGGGTCTGGACCTACAGCGGCCCCCGCCAACTGGATCGCCAGTACTACCAGTACGAAGTGACCGTCTACCACCCTTCCACGGGGCGGGTGGAGACCAGCCTGACCACCGATCCCTACGCCCTCAGCCTGTCGCGCAACAGCCAGTACGCCCAGGTCGTCGACCTCGACGCCCCGGATCTCAAGCCCGCCGGCTGGGACAGCCTGCGCCCGCCTCGCGTATCAAGGCCCGAGGCCCGGGTGATCTACGAAACCCACATCCGCGACTTCAGCGCCAGCGACCCGGACCTGCCGGCGGACCTGCGCGGCAAGTACCTGGCCTTCACTCAGCCGCAGGGCCATGGCGTCCGCCACCTCCGCGACCTGCGCCGGGCCGGGCTGACCGATGTCCAGTTGCTCCCCGCCTTCGATATCGCCACGGTGGACGAGGACCCGGCCCGGCGAGTTGACCTCGATGATCCGTTCTCGAAGCTCTGCGCACTGTCCGCCGGCGTCCGGGAGAAATGGTCCGGCTACTGCGGCGGCGAGCGTATCCGCAACGTGCTGGAACGCTTCGACCCGGCGGGTCCGGACGCCCAGGCGCTGTACGCCGACCTGCGCGCCCTGGACGCCTTCAACTGGGGCTACGACCCGCTGCACTACAGCGTTCCGGAGGGCAGCTATGCCAGCGATGCCGAAGGAGTACGCCGCATCCGCGAATTCCGCCGCATGGTCCAGTCCCTGGCCGAGATGGGCCTGAGTACGGTGATGGACGTGGTCTACAACCACACCCACGCGGCCGGGCTCGCCGACCAGTCGGTGCTGGACAAGCTGGTGCCGGGCTATTACCACCGGCGCGACCCGGTGACCGGCGCGGTGGAGCGCTCCACCTGCTGCGAAAACACCGCTTCCGAGCATTTCATGATGGAGAAGCTGATGACCGATTCCCTGGTGGTCTGGGCGCGCCACTACAAGATCGGCGGCTTCCGCTTCGACCTCATGGGCCATCACATGCGCACCAACCTGCTCAACACCCTCAAGGCGGTGCGCAAGGTCGATCCGGAGGTCTACTTCTACGGCGAGGGATGGAATTTCGGTGAAGTCGCGGACAACGCCCGCGGCATCAACGCCACCCAGCGCAACATGGCCGGCACCGGCATCGGCACCTTCAACGACCGCCAGCGCGACGCCGTGCGCGGCGGCAGCCCGTTCGACGGCGGTGACGCCATCCGTCGAAACCAGGGCTTCGCCAACGGCCTCTTCGTGCTGCCCAACGAGCTGAACAGCGGCAGCCCACAGGAACAGGCCGACCTGCTGCACGCGCTGGACCTGATCCGCGTCGGCATTGCCGGCGGCTTGCGCGACTACCGTTTCGAAAGCGCCGACGGCAGCCTGCGCCGCGGCGCCGAGGTGGACTACAACGGCCAGCCAGCCGGCTACACCCTCGACCCGCAGGAGACCATCAACTACGTCTCCAAGCACGACAACCAGACGCTCTGGGACAACAACCAGTACAAGCTGCCGGCCACCCTGAGCACGGCCGAGCGGGTCCGCCTGCACCTGCTGGCCCTCGCCGTGCCGTTGTTCAGCCAGGGCGTGCCCTTCATCCACATGGGCTCGGACATCCTCCGCTCCAAGTCCCTGGAGCGGGACAGCTACGATTCCGGCGACTGGTTCAACGCCGTGGATTTCAGCTACCAGGACAACAACTGGAACAAGGGTCTCCCGCGCGCGGACAAGGACGGCGACAACTGGCCGTTGATCCGCCAGGTCATCGCCGACCCGAACGCCCGACCGTCGCCAACGGACATCCTCACAGCCAAGCAGCGTTTCCTCGAACTGCTGCGCATCCGCAGCGGCAGCCCGCTGTTCCAGCTCGGCAGCGCCGACGCCATCCAGCGCCGCCTGCGCTTCCACAACACCGGCCCGCAGCAGATTCCCGGCGTGCTCGCCTTCAGCCTGGACGACCGCCGCTCCGCCGGCGCCGACCTCGATCCACGCCACGACGGCGTGATGGTGATCTTCAACCCCACGGCGGAGACGATCAGCCTGCCGGGGGCCCAGCCGGGGTATCGGTTGCATCCCGTCCTACGGGAATCCCGCGACGCCATCAGCCGAGAGGCGCGGGTCGTCGGGAAGCGCTTCGAGGTGCCGGGTCTGACCGTGGCGGTGTTCATGCAGGAGCAGGAGGGGCGGAGACGCTGACGGAAGTCATGCGAATCTTGCAATCAAGAAGCTTCTTTTGGCTTTTGGTGCACGGGATGTCAGGCACGGATAAGTCCCCTTCAGGAGGCCGAGTGGAGGCGCTGCGCAGGGGGACGAGCGGCAGGGATGCCACGAGAGGCGTATTGGGCCAGGGATGGCCCATGTACGCCGCCCCCCGTAGCAGTGCCGGAACGAGGGAAGTCTCGCGGAGCGATGGCGGGGACGCCTAGTTCCGGATGATGGGGTGCGCTTTCTTTTGCTTACTTTTCTTTGCGCATTTCAAAGAAAAGTGAGGGCGCCGGGAGGCGCAACCAGAAGTACAAGCAAAACACCGAAGTGAGCTTTGCACCTGAGTATCGGTTCAACTGCTTTGATATTGGATTGATAATCCAGTATCAAAACCCGGCCGCAATCGAGACCCGTCTCTCCCCATCCCGTTGCCCTCCAAACCCAGCTTTCCTTCAGCAGACAGTCCAACCGCAGGCCGGGACACCATCAAGGCGCCCCGCGGCGGAAACAACGCCGCGACCCTCGCCGCCAGCCAATGCCCCACCCGCGCATCCTCCCGCAATCCCACATGCCCGCTCATGGCCGATGCATCCCACGCTGCATCAGCAGCGCCAGCAACAGGCCGACCTGGGCGAGGGCCACGCAGAGCGACAGGAAGGAGCGCACCGACGGATTGGCCGCGGCGCTCTCGACGCCGGTGAGCCACAGCCAGAACTCGCCGGGCAACACCTCCAGCGCCAGATGCGCCAAGGGTTTGCCGGTGAGCAGGAAGTTCTGAACCAAGCCCATCTCCCCGGCGAACATCAGCCCGACCAGGATCAGCGCCGCCACCATCAGGCCGAGGCCGAAGCACACACAGAATTCCAGCATCAGTTTCATCTCGATTCCCTCCGATCCGGGTCAGGCGGCGGTCGCCGGGCTCTTGCCCAGGCCATACCAGTCCAGTTTGCGGGTCAGCACCATCACTGCGGCGAGCAGGCCGAACACCAGCAGCGAGCCCATCAGCAGCGCGTAGTCCTCGGCGCTGAGCAGGCCATAGAGCATCCCGTACAGCGCCGCCAGGGCCGCCGCGAAAGCGCCGCCGCGCAATAGGCTGTGCAGCACGCTGCTGACGTAGAAGCCGATCAACAATACGCAGGCGCTGGCGGAAACGGCGTAGGCCAGCTCGAAGCCGATGTGCTCGGACAGCGACAACAGCAGCAGGTAGAAGAACGCCAGGGCCAGTCCGACCAGGCCGTATTGCACCGGGTGCACGGAGAGCCGTTTGAGCACCTCGAAGAGGAAGAAGCCGGCGAAGGTCAGAGCGATGAACAGCAGCGCGTACTTGATCGCCCGGTCGGTCTTCAGGTACTGGTCCACCGGGTCGACGAAGCTGACACCGAAACGGCGATTGGCCAGCTCGTAGCATTCGTTGCGGCGGGTGCAGTCACGCAGGACTTCCTCCAGGTTGGTGGCGAAGAAGCTGGTCTGCCAGCGCGCGCTGAAGCCAGCCCCGCTGATTTCACGCTCGTTCGGCAGGTAGCTGCCGACGAAGCTCGGATGCGGCCAGTCGGAACTCAGGCGTACCTGGGTCTCGCGGCCCACCGGCGTGACATCGAACTGGGACGTGCCTTGCAGGTGCAGGTCGAAGGCGAAGTCCAGCGCCTGCGCCTGGGCGCCGTCCAGCGCCAGCGGTGCATGCACACCGTTGCCGAGCATCTTGTCGCCGCTGCCCGGCTCGAAGTTGAACTGCCGGCCGTTCAAGCGCAGCTTGAGGTCGTTCTTGATGCCGCGGATATCGCTGATGCCCATCGCCAGGAAGGCCCGCTCGAAGCGGTAGTCCTCCAGGTGCTCGCTGATGCCGAAATGCTCCGGAATCTCGAAGCGCCCGCTGATCTGGTTGTTGCCGTGATAGAGCCGCGCCTGATAGATACCGCGATAGCGCAGCTCGGTCTTCATCTCTCCGTCGAGCACGAAGCGCTCCGGGAGAAAGTACAGGCGGTTGCGGATTTCCTTCTCGTCCAGGTAACGCTGGCCGGTGGTCTCATGCACCTTCCACTCGCGCACCGTGCGGCGATAGGGCACCACCAGGATCGGCCCGGTGAGCTGCTGGCTGAAGCTGGAACTGCGGGCGATGTCTTCGACCACGCCGATACGCAGGCTCTGCCGCTCGCTGACCAGGCCATCGATCATCAACAGCGGGATCATCAAGAGAACGACCAGCACGACGATGGCGCCGAGCTTGATCAAGAGATTTCGGTTCATGGGGCTCTCCTTGTTGGGAATGCGGAGAGCTTGGCGGGCGGGAATGGAGGGAGCGTGCGGCTTGTGTGGAGAGTGGATGGAGATTGTGTGGACTAGGGGAAATCGTCGACTTGCCAATACCCCCCTTTCGCCGGGCCGATACGCCGTAACCGTCCCTGATCGCGCAGCCTGCCGATCTGTTTTTCCACTGCTCGCGACGTCACACCAAGGCGCTCGGCCAAGGCACGGGCCGAAAGCCGGGGCTCGGCCCGCAAGAGTGCGAGGATTTTCTCCGAACTTTCCTCCGAACTTTTCTCCGAACCTTCCACCATGGCCATCGAACTGTAGGGGCGAATTCATTCGCCCTGCGACCCTACGGACCGACCAGGGCCAGGACTACCTCTATCCCCTCTTCGACATTCGCTACCCGCAACTCGCCCCCATGCAACTCCGCCACTTCCTGCACGAAGTTCAGCCCCAGCCCCGTGCTCTTGCGGCCGCTGGCCGGGCGTGGGAGGGAATAGAAGCGTTCGGTCAGGCGCGGCAGGGCGTAGTCGGGGATCGCTGCGCCCTGGTTGAACAGGCGCAGCGTCACCCATTCCCCTTGGCGATCGACGCTGAAACGAATGCGCCCGCCAGCCGGGGTGAAGTCCAGGGCGTTGTCCAGCAGATTGGCCAGGGCCTGGCGCAGCAGGAAGCGTTCGCCACGCACGGCCAAACCGGCCGGAATGGCGTTTTCCACCTGGAATCCGCCGGCCTGGATACGCGCGGCCTGCGCTTGCAGCAGGTCGTCGGCCAGCTCGCGCAGTGGCACCGCGACGCGCTCTTCCAGGCCCTGGCGTTGTTCCACCTGGGCCAGGTTGAGCAGGCGTTCGATCAGTTGCTGCAGGCGCTCGCTCTCGCCGGCGATGTTGGCGACGAAGCGCTGCCGCTGCTCCGCCGGCATCTCGCCCTCGAGCAGTTCGGCGGCGCCACGGATCGCCGCCAGCGGGCTTTTCAGCTCGTGGGTCAGGGTGTGCACGTAGCGCTCCACGTAGGCCTTGCCTTCGAGCTGGGTACGCATGCGCTCCACGGCGTCGGCCAGTTGGCCCAGCTCGCCGCCGCTCACCGTCGGCAGTACCGCACGCTGCCCTTCGCTGACGGCCTGGGCATAGCGCGTCAGGCGGCGCAGCGAGCCGCTAAGCCACCACGACAGCAATCCGCCGACCAGCAGGCCGAGGCCGATCAAGCCGCCGCCGAGCCAGGCCAGGCGTCGCTGCGAGCGCTCGACGTAGGGTTGTAGGGTGCGGTTCGGCTTGGCCACCGAGACCACGCCGATGATCCGCTCGCCGTCCTTGATCGGCGCCGCCACGTACATCACCGAGGAATCCGGGTCGCTCGGGTCCTCGCGGGTCGAGCGGGCGCCGTAGACGCCCTTGAGCGTCAGGTAGACGTCGTTCCAGCGCGAATAATCCTGGCCCACGGCCGAGCCACTGGAGTCCAGCAGGACGATGCCGGCGGCGTCGGTAACGTAGATGCGGTGGTTCACCGCTGTCTTCTGCACGCCCCAGATGGTCGCCCGGGGCTCGCGCAGGCCATAGGCACGCAGCAATTCGGGCAGGCGGCTTTCGGCGAGGGTGCCGTTCTTCAAGTCTTCGCGCAGCAGCTCGGCCAGCAGGTTGGCGGTGTCCACCAGGGTCTCTTCGGTGGACTGGCGCATGCCGGGGCGGATCTCGTCCATCACCGTATCGAGGACGAACCAGCCGGCCAGGCCGACGAAGAGGAAATAGGCGAGGAAGATGCGAATGCCGAGCGGCATCAGGCGCGCTCCGGGTCGTAGCTGTAGCCAAGGCCGCGGTGGGTCTGGATTGGCTCGGCCTCGGCGGCGACCTGGCGCAGCTTGGCGCGCAGGCTCTTGATGTGGCTGTCGATGTTGCGCTCGTAGCCGGCGTCGGCGGGCACACCCACGGCGTCGAGCAACTGCTCGCGGCTGAACACCCGTTGCGGCTGGCCGAGCAGCGCCTGCAACAGGCGGAACTCATGGCGAGTCAGACCGAGCGGCTGGCCATGGTAGTGGATCAGGAAACGCGCCTCTTCGACCTGGAACGGACCGTTCGGCGTCGCCGGTTCCGCCCTTGGCGCGACCCGCTTGAGGATCGCCTTGACCCTGGCCGCCACCTCGCGCGGGCTGAACGGCTTCACCACGTAATCGTCGGCACCGATCTCCAGGCCCACCACGCGGTCGATCTCGCCGTCACGGGCGGTGAGGAAGATCACCGGCACGTCCGAGAACCGCCGCAGCCGCTTGCAGGCTTCGAAGCCGCTGATATCGGGCAGGCCGACGTCGAGGATCAGCAGGTCCGCCGGCGTCGCCTCCTGGAAGGCCAGCGCCTCGCCGGCGAGGCTCAGCCAGGTGGTGCGAAAGCCCTCGGCCTGGAGGGCATAGACCAGGGTATCGGCGATGGCGGCTTCGTCTTCGACGATGAGAATGTGCGGCATGGGCGTCCTGCGGATGCGACGGATTGGCGGGGAGACTGCGGCAGGGCGGAACGGGCGTCAAGCCGCCCGGCTGATCGCTCCGGGCGGTAGGCGAATGAATGTGCACACGGCACCCGCCCGCTTTTTGTAGGAGCCAGCTCTGCTGGCGAAGCTGCTGTGATGGCCCCTTTCGCGAGCAAAGCTCGCTCCTACCAAGAATGAAACCCGCCCGAGGCGAATTCATTCGCCCGACGAAGCCAGGGACAACTAACCCAGCCGGAACCGCCCGGTATTGCGCTCCAGCACCTCGCTGCCCCGGCGCAGTTGCTCGGCGGCTTCGCTGACCGCCTGGGCCCCGGCCAGCAGGTGGCTGGCGGCCTGGTCGACCTGCTGGATGTTGCCGCTCACCTCGTCGGCGGTGGCCGCCTGCTGTTCGGCGGCGGTGGCGATCTGGGCCAGGCGGTCGCTGACCCGCTGCACCGCCTCGGCGATGCTGTCCAGGTCCTCCCCCATGGCCAGCACGCTGCCGACATCGGTTTCGGCCTGGCGGAAGGCGTCTTCCATCAGGCCGACGGCCTCGCCAACCACTTTCTGCAGGTCCTCGACCGTCTTGCCGATTTCCTGGGTGGAGTCCTGGGTCCGCTGCGACAGGCTACGCACCTCGTCGGCGACCACAGCGAAGCCGCGCCCCTGCTCGCCAGCACGGGCGGCTTCGATGGCGGCGTTGAGGGCGAGCAGGTTGGTCTGCTCGGCGATGCCCTTGATCACATCGACGATGCGGTTGATCTGCTGGGTCTGCTCGCGCAGCTTCTGCAACGTGGCCGTGGTATCGCCCAGCCGCGCGCTGAGCTGGCGCATGCTGGCGCTGGTGCGGGCGCTGCGCTGGTTGCTCTGCACGGCTATCTCGCGGGTCTGCCCGGCGTCGGCGGCGGCCTGCTCGCAGCTTTCCGCCACACTCTGCGCGGTGGCCGCCAACTGGGTTGCCGCGGTGGCGATCTGGCTCACCTGGCCCTGCTGCTGTTCCACTGCCCCGAGGGAGTCCTGGGCCTGGGCGTTGAGCAGCTGCACCGTGCCGCCCAGTTGCCGGCTTTCCGTGTTGACGCCCTCCAGCGACTCGCGCAACTGCGCCACCGCCGTGTTCAGCGAGGCGGCGATCCCGGCCAGCTCGTCCTGGCCCTGCACCGCCACACGCACGCTCAGGTCACCGGCACGCAAGCCCTCCGCCGCCGCCGTGATACTCGCCGTGCTGCGCTGAATCGAGGCGTTCAGGCAGAACAGCACGTACAGCGCCAGCAGGGTCAGGACAGTGAAGGCCGCCACCACTTCGACCAGCACCGCCCTGTCCTCGTCCCGGTAGCCGGCGACCCGCTGGTCGAATTCGCCGAAGAGTGCCTGCTCGAAGCCCCGCAGGTCGCCTTCGAGCTGCTCCACTGCCTGGATGAATGCCTCGGGAGTCAGGGCGATGGGGTTGCTGTCGAACATCTCGCGGTCGATCCGTTCGAGAAAGCGGTCGAGCCCGCCCTGGGCCCTGTCGCCGGGCTCCCGCAGGGAAGCGGCTACCGCCGGCGCCTCCCGCTCCAGGGTGGTACGCACCTTGTGCAACTGTGCGCGCGACTCTTCCAGCGCCCGGCGCAGGTCGCGGATCACCACCCGGCTCTGCAAAGTGAAATGCTGGGACACCACCGCACCGTGCCCCTGGCTGGCGAAGCTGCCGAGGTTTTCCAGCAGGCGCGGCAGGCTCGCGGTGAGCTGCTCCATCATCAGGTAGGTATCGAGCTTCGGATCGAGGATCAGGCCGCTGTCGGTGGCCACCTGCTCGCGTAACGCCGTCAGTTGCAGCAGTACCTTTTGGTAACGCTCCAGGGCATCCGGTAGCGCCATCCGGCCCACGGCCTCGACCGCCAGCTCACCGCGCATCCCCTGTAACGCCTCCAGTTGCCGCGTCGCCGCGTCACCCAGCGGCTCGCGCTGCAAGGTCGCCTGGACCTGGGCCAGGGCCTCGTCCAAGGCGCCCGCGCGCTGGGTCAGCAGGGCTTCGGCCTGTTTCTCGGTCCCCTTCCAGCGGGCGAACAGGGTGCGCTGCTCCAGCAGCGCCTTCTGCACGTCGCTCAGTACCTGCACCGTGTGCATGCCGGCGCGTTCCTGGTCCATCAGCGAAAGCCGTTCGACATGGTCGCTGACGATGGTCCAGAGCGCGTAGCCCATGGGCAGCAGGAAGAGCAGGAAAACCAGTTGGAATTTGCGCGCGAAGCTGAAGCGTTCGAGAAGACGTACGCCCGGCTTGAGTACTCCAGTCATGCTGACACCTCAACGAATCCGGTACCGCGCCATCCGGGCCGCGGGAGAAAGGGACACGAAGCAAGAAACAGGCCGATTGCCATCATAGCTATCGGCCGTTTCCGAGGTTTCTGGAGTGAGAATAGGTTCTCTATGGAAAACCGACCGGGCGCGGCGATTCACATACAGAGCAGCTTCAGCATTGTGGCTTGCCGGCAGTGAACTTGCGGGCCGGGTCTACCGCCGCATCGAACTCGCGCAGCGCCTTGGCACCGATCAGTACCGGATAGTTGAAGGCGCTGCGGTCGGTCAGGTTGGCCTCGATAACGCGCCGCTCACCGCCCAGGCAGACTTCCAGGTCGATCACCGGGCGGCGGGAGATTTCGGCCTTGTCGCCTTCTTCGTCGTCTTCCTCGTCGGCGCGGTTCTTGATCTTGCTGATCCGCGCCAGGCGGTGTTCGTAGAGGGTGTCGTCGGCCCTCTTCCCGGCCAGGCGGAAACGCACCCAGTCCTCGCCGTCGCGCTCGAAGCGCTCGATATCCTTGGCCGACAGCGACGCGGTGCGGGCGCCGGTGTCCATCTTCGCCTTCATGACCTGGCCGATCTCAGGCAGGCGGACATACTCGTAGCGCCCATAGAGGGTGGGGTCCTTGGCGGCGAAGGCGGTCAACGGCAACAACAGGCAGGCGGACAGAAAAACGTGCTTCACGAAGGGTTCCCCCAAATTCAAGCGACAGTGGCTAGGACCCGGACCCTGGTGAATCGTTCGGCCGCCGGTCGCGGCGCCGCTTCGCTTGGTCTCGGGCGTGAGCCTGCTTATCATGGGCCGCCCGCGCACCACAAGGAGTTGCCATGCGCCGCCCGTTGACCGGCCTCGTCGTCATCCTGCTGCTGTTGCTCAACACCCTGGTTCTCATCGGTCCGATGATGCTGCTCGCCCTGCTCAAGCTGGTGCTGCCCGGCCAGCGCCTGCGCGATCTCTGCTCGCGGGACGTGATGTGGATCGCCGAGACCTGGGCGGAAATCGACAAGCTGATCTTCGCCACCTTCACCCCGACGGTCTGGGATATCCGCGGCGGCGAGAACCTGCGTCAGGACACTTCCTACCTGGTGATCAGCAACCACCAGTCCTGGGTCGATATCCCGGCGCTGGTCCAGGCATTCAACCGCAAAACGCCCTACTTCAAGTTCTTCCTGAAGAAGGAGTTGATCTGGGTGCCCTTCCTCGGTCTCGCCTTCTGGGCGCTGGACTACCCGTTCATGAAGCGCTATTCCAAGGCCTTCCTGGAAAAGAATCCGCATCTGAAAGGCAAGGACCTGGAAATTACCAAGACCGCCTGCGAGCGCTTCAAGCGCATGCCGGTGACGGTGGTGAACTACCTGGAAGGCACCCGCTTCACCCCGGCCAAGCAGGCCCAGCAAGGCTCGCCCTATCGGTACCTGCTCAAGCCCAAGGCAGGCGGCGTGGCCTTCGTGCTGGCCGCCCTCGGCGAGCAACTCGACGCCATCCTCGATGTCACCCTGGTCTACCCGGAAGGCCGCATTCCCGGCTTCTGGGACCTGGCCAGCGGACAGGTTTCCAAGGTGATCGTCGACATCCACACCCGGTCGCTGGACCCGGCACTGTGGAGCGGCGATTACGAAAACGACCCGGAATTCCGCCAGTTCGTGCAGGGCTGGGTGTCGAAGCTGTGGGAAGAGAAGGACGCCCGCATCGGAGCGCTACGCGCGGAGTCATAGGCAGCATCGGGGTTGTAGGGGCCAGTTCGCGCGGGGTTGGAGCTGAGAAATAGCAGAAGCCACAAGCCAGAGCGTAGAACCACTCCGGCTTGCAGCTTGTGGCTTAGCGCTTGCCGCTGCTTTTAAGCTGCACTGAACGTCTTGTGCGGGTCGATGACGAATTTCTTCGGCACGCCGGCATCGAACTCGCCGTAGCCCTTGGGCGCGTCGTCCAGGCTGATCACCTGTACGCCGACCACTTCGGCGATGTTGATGCGGTCCCACATGATCGCTTGCATCAGCGCACGGTTGTACTTCATTACCGGGGTCTGGCCGGTGTGGAAGCTGTGCGACTTGGCCCAGCCGAGGCCGAAGCGGATGCTCAGGCTGCCGATCTTCGCCGCCGCGTCCACCGCGCCCGGGTCTTCGGTCACGTAGAGGCCGGGGATGCCGATCTTGCCGGCCACGCGGGTGACTTGCATCAGCGAGTTGAGCACCGTTGCCGGCGCTTCGTGCTGGGCGCCCTGGTGACCATGGCCACGTGCCTCGAAGCCCACCGCATCCACCGCACAGTCCACTTCCGGCTCGCCCAGCAGGTTGGCGATCTGCTCGTGCAGCGGAGTGTCCTGGGACAGGTCGGCGATTTCGAAGCCCTGGGCCTTGGCGTGCTGCAGACGTACCGGGTTGACGTCACCGACGATCACCACCGCGGCGCCGAGCAGGCGGGCGGAAGCAGCGGCGGCCAGGCCGACCGGGCCGGCACCGGCCACGTAGACGGTGCTGCCCGGGCCGACGCCCGCAGTGACCGCGCCGTGGTAGCCGGTGGGCAGGATGTCGGACAGGCAGGTCAGGTCACGGATCTTCTCCATGGCCTTGTCGCGATCCGGCAGCTTGAGCAGGTTGAAGTCGGCGTAGGGGACCAGCACGTACTCGGCCTGGCCGCCAGTCCAGTCGCCCATGTCGACGTAGCCATAGGCACCGCCGGCACGGGCCGGGTTGACGGTCAGGCAGACACCGGTGTGCATTTCCTTACAGGAACGGCAGCGTCCGCACGCGACGTTGAAGGGGACGGAAACCAGGTCGCCGATCTTCAGGTTCTCCACATCACTGCCCTTCTCGATCACCTCACCGGTGATCTCGTGGCCCAGTACCAAGCCGACCTGGGCGGTGGTACGACCGCGCACCATGTGCTGGTCGGAACCGCAGATATTGGTGGAAACCACTTTGAGGATGACCCCGTGCTCGATCTTGCGACCGCGCGGGTCCTGCATCTTGGGATAGTCGATCTTCTGGACCTCGACCTTACCCGCGCCGAGATAAACGACACCACGATTACCAGACATGCGTTGTTCTCCTTTCTTGTTGTGAAGGCGGAGGCGCAGCCGGCGGCCGCGCGGCCCCGTTCGGAACATCTGTCGGCTTTGTCGCAAGCGCCAAGGACGGCGCCAAAAGGTGAATCGGTATGTGCAGGGGTGAATTCATTCACCCGCTGGCCACGTTGGGCGAATGAATTCGCCCCTACAAAACAACGGTGCGGTTGGCGTGGAGGAACACACGCCGCTCGAGGAAGTAGCCCACTGCCTTGGCCAGGGTCAGGCATTCGATGTCGCGGCCCTTGGCGATCAGGTCTTCCGGATAGTGGGAATGGTCCACCGGCTCGACGCCCTGGGCGATGATCGGGCCCTCGTCGAGGTCGTTGTTGATGAAGTGGGCGGTGGCGCCGACCAGCTTGACGCCCTTCTGGTACGCCTGGTGGTACGGCTTGGCGCCCTTGAAGCCAGGCAGCAGCGAGTGATGGATGTTGATCGCGCGGCCGTCCAGCTTGCGGCACAGCTCGGGCGAAAGCACCTGCATGTAGCGGGCGAGGATCACCAGCTCGGCACCGGTCTCTTCCACCACCTGCATCACCCGGCGCTCCTGGGAGGGCTTGTCGTTGGGGTCGAGCGGGAAGTGGTAGTAGGGGATGCCGTGCCAGCGCGCCAGGGGATCCAGGTCCGGGTGGTTGGAGACCACCGCGGTGATATCCATCGGTAACTGGCCGATGCGCTGGCGGTAGAGCAGGTCGTTCAGGCAGTGATCGGCCTTGGAGACCATGATCACCACCTTGGCGCGGTAGCCGGGCGGGGTCAGCTCGGTGCTCATGTCGAACGGCGCCACCCGCTCGGCCAGGCCGACGCGGAAGACCGCCTCGTCGAAGCCCTGCGGCGCGCGGAACTCGATGCGGATGAAGAAGCGACTGGCCAGGCGGTCGTCGAAGCTGTGGTGCTCGGTGACGTAGCAGCCCTGTTCGAACAGGTAGCGCGTCACCACGTCCACGGTGCCGAGCAGACTCGGGCTATGGGCGGTGAGAATCCAGGTATCGGGGGTGCGGCTCATGTCGATCTCCCAGGCTGCTCGGGGTATGGGGTGGACGGCTTGCTATCCATCCACCCTGCGGCTCACGCCTCGATCGCCAACCCGAACTCGGCGCTGGCGTCCTGCAGCCAGAGCCAGATGTAGTCGGCGAAGCTGCGCCGTACCACCAGCTCCCAGGTTTCCTCGGCGGTATGCCGGATCACCAGCTGGGTCTTGGCGAAGTGGGTCCCCACCGCCTTGCCCACCGGGAAATTGCTCGGATGGACGTCGTAGGAGGTGGACTTCATCAGCATCTCGCGAACCTTCGGACCGCTCAGTTCGAGCAGGGTCTGGCCGCCGCTAACGTTGACCACCGCATAGTGCAGCTCGTTGCCGAGGGCTTCGCGCAGACGCTTCTCGGTGGCGAACTCCTCGCCACGCGGAACGATCAGCAGCCACTCGTCCGGGGCCAGCCATTGCAGCGAGAGGCTGCCGTTGGCAACCAGGGTCAGCGCCACCGGCAACTCGACGCCGAGAGCCTTGTGCACGCCGCCGGCGAAGGCCGGGTCCTTGGCATCGCCGCGCAGGGTCAGATGGCCGAGCAGCTTCTTCTCGCGCAGGTGCACACCGGCACCGGATTTGCCCTTGCCCACCAGCTCGGCGAGGCCGGCGTGGTGCAGCGGGGATTGCCCTTCGATCTTGTCCGGGCGTTGTTTGTAGACGTTGACTGCGGTCATGGTTCACCTGCCTGGGCGCTGTGGGGCGCCGTTGGAATTCTTGGTGTGGCGGGTTTTATGCGCTCGCCGAAGCATCGCCCCCTCACCCCTGCCCTCTCCCCAAAGGGGCGAGGGAGTTGTACGTGCATGACCGCAACACCGTTGCCATCCCCTCTCCCCGCTGGGGAGAGGGTTAGAGTGAGGGGGCGGAGTCCAGCCATACACATCGGTCAAACGTTCTGCCGCTCCCCCTTCGGGTCATAGAACACCGAAGACACGATCTCCGCCTCGATCACGCTGCCATCGGCCAGGGGTGCGAAGACCCGCTCGCCCATGCGCTTGAGGCCGCCCTTGACCACCGCCATGGCGAAGCTGTGGCCCATGGTGGCGCTCATGTAGCTGGAGGTGACGTGGCCGACCATGGTCATGGGGATCGACTGCTTGGGATCGAACACCAGTTGCGCGCCTTCCGGCAGGACCTTGAGCGGATCGATGGGCTTGAGGCCGACCAGTTGCTTGCGGTCTTCGCGCAGGCAGTCCTCGCGGTTCATCCCGCGCCAGCCGATCCAGGAGAACGGCTTGGTGCGGCCGACGCACCAGCCCATGTTCAGGTCGTCCGGGGTCACCGAGGCATCGGTGTCCTGGCCGACGATGATGAAGCCCTTCTCCGCACGCAACACGTGCATGGTCTCGGTGCCGTACGGGGTCAGGTCGTACTTCTTGCCGGCCTCGATCAACTTTTCCCAGACGCCCAGGGCGTAGTCGGCCTGGACGTTCACTTCGTAGGAAAGCTCGCCGGTGAAGGAGATACGGAACACCCGCGCCGGTACGCCGGCGACGTTGCCCTCTTTCCAGGTCATGAACGGGAAGCCGTCCTTGTCCAGATCGATATCGGTGACCTCGGCCAGCAGCTTGCGGCTGTTCGGGCCGGACAGGGTCATGGTCGCCCAGTGGTCGGTGACCGAGGTGAAGTACACCTTCAGCTCCGGCCACTCGGTCTGGTGGTACAGCTCCAGCCACTGCAGTACGCGGGCGGCGCCGCCGGTGGTGGTGGTCATCAGGAAGTGGTTGTCAGCCAGACAGGCGGTCACGCCGTCGTCGAAGACCATGCCGTCTTCCTTGCACATCAGGCCGTAGCGCGCCTTGCCCACGTCCAGCTTGGTCCAGGCGTTGGTGTAGACACGGTTGAGGAACTCACGGGCATCCGGGCCCTGGATGTCGATCTTGCCGAGGGTCGAGGCGTCGAGGATGCCGACGCTGTTGCGCACCGCCAGGCACTCGCGGGCCACGGCAGCATGCAGGTCTTCGCCCTTCTTCGGGAAGTACCAGGGACGCTTCCACTGGCCGACATCCTCGAACTCGGCACCGTTGGCCACGTGCCAGGCCTGCATCGCGGTGTAACGCTTGGGCTCGAACAGGTGGCCGCAGTGACGGCCGGCCACGGCGCCGAAGGTCACCGGGGTGTAGTTCGGGCGGAACATGGTGGTGCCCATCTGCGGGATGCTGATCCCCATCGAACGGGCGGCGATGGCCAGGCCGTTGATGTTGCCCAGCTTGCCCTGGTCGGTACCGAAGCCCAGCGCGGTGTAGCGCTTGACGTGCTCGACCGACTCGAAACCTTCACGGGTGGCCAGTTCGATGCCGGCGGCGGTGACGTCGTTCTGCAGGTCGACGAACTGCTTGGGCGCACGCGCCGTGGGCTTCTCGTGGGGGACCTGGAACAGCGCGATAGCCGCTTCCTCGACACGCTTCTCGGTGCGCGGCAGGTCGCCCGCCGTCGCCTTGAAGCCGGTTTCGGCGGCCGCCTTGACGCCCGCTTCGAAGCCGTTGGCGATCACGTCGCCGAGCTTGAACACACCGTTCACCGCACCGGCGTCGATGCGCTTCTGCAAACCGTTGCCCTCGCCGGGCACGAAGGCCAGGATGTCTTCGCGCCATTCCGGACGGCCGCCCAGGTGCGACGCCAAGTGCACTACTGGGCTGTAGCCGCCGGAGCTGGCGACCAGATCGCAATCCAGCCACTCGCCGGGGCTGGTGACTTTCATCGCCACCGGGTCGATGGCCGCCACACGGGCGGCTTCCACCCGCTTGCCGCCGCGCACGTCGATCACCGAGCTGCCGGTGAGCACGCGCACGCCGCGGGAACGTACTTCCTCGACCCAGCTGCCGCGCGGGTTGGAACGCGCATCGGCGACCGCCACCACCTGCAGGCCGGCATCGAGCCAGTCGAGGGCGGTGCGGTAGGCGTAATCGTTGTTGGTGGCCAGGACCAGTTTCTTGCCCGGCGCCACGCCGTAGCGACGCACGTAGGTGGAGACGGCGCCGGCCAGCATGTTGCCGGGCACGTCGTTGTTGGCGTACACCAGCGGCCGCTCGTGGGCGCCGGCGGCCAGCACCACCCGGCCGGCACGCACGCGGTGCACGCGGTGACGGGCCTGGGGCGCGCTGAAGGCGCCCAGCGGAGCGGTTTCGCCGAGATGATCGGTACGGCGCTCGTGGATGGTGAGGAAATTGTGGTCGTGGTAGCCGTTCACCGTGGCGCGCGGCAGCAGGGTCACTTCCGGCAAGGTCTTCAGCTCGGCGACCACCTTGGCGACCCATTCCGCGGCGGGCTTGCCGTCGAGGGTCTCGCGGGTGTCCAGCAGGCTGCCGCCGAACTCTTCCTGTTCATCGGCAAGGATCACCCGCGCCCCGCTGCGGCCCGCGGCCAAGGCGGCGGCGAGACCGGCCGGGCCGGCGCCGATCACCAGCACGTCGCAGTGCTGGTTGATGTGGTCGTAGATGTCCGGGTCGTTTTCCAGCGGCGCGCGGCCCAGCCCGGCGGCCTTGCGGATGTACTTCTCGTAGGTCATCCACAGCGACGAGGGGTACATGAAGGTCTTGTAGTAGAAACCGGGCGGCATCATCTTGCCGCCGACCTTGCCGAGAATGCCCATCAGGTCGTTGTTGACGCTCGGCCAGCCGTTGGTGCTGGCCGCCACCAAGCCGCTGTACAGCGCCTGCTGGGTGGCACGCACGTTGGGGATCTGGGTCTCTTCGCGGGAGCCGATCTGCAACACGGCGTTCGGCTCTTCGGCACCGGCGGCGACGATGCCGCGCGGGCGGGAATACTTGAAGCTGCGGCCGATCACATCGACGCCGTTGGCCAGCAGGGCCGCGGCCAGGGTGTCGCCGGCGTAGCCCTGGTAGGTCTCGCCGTTGAAGGTGAAGGTCAGCGGCTGGCTGCGGTCGATGCGGCCGCCACGGGACAGACGATTGACCTGGCTCATGCCGTTACTCCTTTCGCTACGGGCTTCTTCTCGCTACCGCCAGCCTCGGTCACGCTGGGTTTCTCGCCGATCTTGTAGGTCTCGAGAATCTCGTAGCTGATGGTGTGACGGGTGGCGTTGAAATACTTGCGGCAACCGGCCGCGTGCAGCCACAGCTCGTGGTGCAGGCCGCGCGGGTTGTCGCGGAAGAACAGATAGTCGCCCCACTCCTCGTCGGTGCAGGCGTTCGGGTCCAGCGGCCGAGCGATGTGCGCCTGGCCGGCGGCGTGGAACTCCTCTTCGGAGCGCAGTTCGCCACAGTGGGGACAGAAAATGTGAAGCATGGCGAGTCTCCTCAGTGCGCCACGGCGGCAGCGCCGTGTTCGTCGATCAATGCGCCGGTATGGAAGCGTTCCAGGGCGAACGGCTTGGCCAGCGGATGCATCTCGCCGGTAGCCAGGCTGGCCGCGAATACGTGGCCCGAACCCGGGGTGGCCTTGAAGCCACCGGTACCCCAGCCGCAGTTGAAGAACAGGTTCTTCACCGGCGTCTTGGAGATGACCGGGCAGGCGTCCGGGCTGGTGTCGACGATGCCGCCCCACTGGCGGTTCATGCGCACCCGGGACAGGATCGGGAACATCTCGACGATGGCCTGCAGGGTGTGTTCGATGGTCGGGTAGGAGCCGCGCTGGCCGTAGCCGTTGTAGCCGTCGATGCCGGCGCCGATGACCAGGTCGCCCTTGTCCGACTGGCTGATGTAGCCGTGAACGGCGTTGGACATGATCACGCTGTCGATGATCGGCTTGATCGGTTCGGACACCAGCGCCTGCAGCGGATGCGACTCGATCGGCAGGCGGAAGCCGGCGAGCTTGGCCATGTGTCCGGAATTACCGGCGGTGACCACGCCGACGCGCTTGGCGCCGATGAAACCGCGCGTGGTCTCGACGCCGATCACGGCGCCGTCCTGCTTGCGGAAGCCGATCACTTCGGTCTGCTGGATCAGGTCGACACCGGCGGCATCGGCGGCGCGGGCATAGCCCCAGGCCACCGCGTCGTGACGGGCGACGCCACCGCGACGCTGGACGGTCGCGCCCATGATCGGGTAGCGGGTGTTCTTGCTGCAGTCCAGGTAAGGAATCTCGGCGGCCACCTGCTCGGCATTGAGCAGTTCGCCGTCGATGCCGTTGAGGCGGTTGGCACTCACCCGGCGCTCGGAATCGCGCATGTCCTGCAGGGTGTGGCAGAGGTTGTAGACCCCGCGCGGCGAGTACATGACGTTGTAGTTGATGTCCTGGGACAGGCCTTCCCACAGCTTCATGGCGTGTTCGTACAGTTGCGCCGACTCGTCCCACAGGTAGTTGGAGCGGACGATGGTGGTGTTGCGCGCGGTGTTGCCGCCGCCCAGCCAGCCCTTCTCCACCACGGCGACGTTCTTCACGCCGAATTCCTTGGCCAGGTAATAGGCCGTGGCCAGGCCATGGCCGCCGCCGCCGACGATGACCACGTCGTAGACCGGCTTCGGCGTGGGATTGCGCCACATGCGCTGCCAATTCTCATGGTGGCTGAGCGAGTGCTTGAACAGGCCGAAGCCGGAATAACGTTGCATCTGTAGGCTCCTGGTTTCATTCCCCTCCCCCGCTTACGGGAGAGGGTCCGGGGGAGAGGGTCGCTTGCTGCTCAGCGGTAGACCGGGTAGTCCGCGCAGAGCCCGGCCACCTGGGCGGCCACCTGCGCCTCGACATCGGCATCGCCGAGGTGATCGAGGATGTCGCAGATCCAGCCGGCCAGCGCCACGCACTGGGTTTCCTTGAAACCGCGGGTGGTGATCGCCGGGGTACCGATGCGAACGCCGGAGGTGACGAACGGCGACTGCGGGTCGTTCGGCACGGCGTTCTTGTTCACCGTGATGCCGGCGCGGCCGAGGGCGGCATCGGCATCCTTGCCGGTCAGGCCTTGCTTGATCAGGCTGACCAGGAACAGATGGTTGTCGGTGCCGCCGGAGACCACGTCGTAGCCGCGATCCATGAACACCTTGGCCATCGCCTGGGCGTTCTTGATGACCTGTGCCTGGTAGTCCTTGAAGCCCGGTTCCAGCGCTTCCTTGAAGCACACCGCCTTGGCGGCGATCACGTGCATCAGCGGGCCGCCCTGGGCGCCGGGGAACACCGCGGCGTTGAGCTTCTTCTCGATCTCTTCGTTGGCCTTGGCCAGGATCAGGCCGCCACGCGGACCGCGCAGGGTCTTGTGGGTGGTGGTGGTGACCACGTCGGCGAAGGGGATCGGGTTCGGATACAGACCGGCGGCGACCAGACCGGCCACGTGGGCCATGTCGACGAACAGCAGCGCACCCACCTTGTCGGCGATGGCGCGGAAGCGCGGGAAGTCGAGGGTCTTGGAGTAGGCGGAGAAGCCGGCGACGATCATCTTCGGCTTGTGCTCGACGGCCAGGCGTTCCACTTCGTCGTAGTCGATCAGGCCGGTGGCCGGGTCGAGGCCGTACTGTACGGCGTTGTACAGCTTGCCCGAGGACGACACCTTGGCCCCGTGGGTCAGGTGGCCGCCGTGGGCCAGGCTCATGCCGAGAATGGTGTCGCCGGCCTGCAGCAGGGCCAGGTATACGGCGCTGTTGGCCTGGGAGCCGGAGTGCGGTTGGACGTTGGCGTAATCGGCGCCGAACAGTTCCTTGGCGCGGGCGATGGCCAGGGCCTCGACCTTGTCGACGTGCTCGCAACCGCCGTAGTAGCGCTTGCCCGGATAGCCTTCGGCGTATTTATTGGTCAGGCCGCTGCCCTGGGCCTCCATCACGCGCTTGCTGGTGTAGTTCTCGGAGGCGATCAGCTCGATGTGATCTTCCTGACGTTGTTCTTCCGCGTTCATCGCGGCGAGCAGTTCGTCGTCGTAGCCCTGGATCTGGTCTTGCTTGCTGAACATCGCGGGTCTCCCGGCGCTGGCACGCGTATCAATGAGGGGTTGTCCTTGGAGGCGATGGTATGGCCGGGCCTACGCAGCGGTATGCCTGGGGACGCCACGGGAGAATGCGTTTGCGACATGGGGCGTCGCCGATGGACAACCACGGTCCCGCGCCGGTTTATCCCCTCAGCGGACCAGCCATTCGCGCAGCCCCCAGAGCGCCAGGAAATGCCCGGGATAGAGCAGGTACGCCCAGCGTCGCATGGGCGGTACCGGGAAGCGTGGCGGATGACGCAACAACCACAAACCGATGAAAGGCGCGACGAAACAGGTAGCGATCACCAGCCAGGCGAACGGTTGCAGGGCCCATGCCCGGGCGTAGATTTCCCACCAATAGTTCGCCGCCAGGCAGATCACCCCGGGCAGCAGTTTCCAGCCCTCGCCACGCAGCGCCAGCAGGAAGGCGGCGGGCAGCACCGCGCCGAAGAGGCCGAACATCAGGTCTTCGTGGAGCCACGCGGCGAGCAGCAAGGCAGCCAGCCCCAGGCCCCGGTCCAGCCGCCCGGGCCGCGCCATGGCATTGGCGATCAGCATGCCGAGGGCGAGGGTCGGCAGCACATTGAGACTTCCCGGCCACTCCACCAGCAACCGATAGGGGAATTCGGACAGCACGGCGAAGGCCAGCAGCCAGCCCAGGTAGCGCACGCGGAGCGGAGAATGCCCCGGTACTACCGGACGCGCGACGTTCACCGCGATGGCCAGGCAGAAGAAGGGAAACGCCAGCCGCCCGGGGACATAAAGAAATGCGGTCTCGAACCAGACATGGCGCAAGTGGTCCAGCACCATGCTGAGCATGGCCAGCCACTTGATCAGGTCGAGTGCCGCATCGCGCGGCAGGGAAACGGCCCGCTCCGGGCAGGCCGTCAGGTCGGAAACGTCGTGCTGCAGCATGGCTCCGCCGTGTCGAAGGCTATCGCGGCAGCATAGTCGCATCCGCCGGCCCGCGGGGCGCGCACGGCAAGTCTGCCGGCTTCCCTGACGGGCCCGGCTGGCCATGCGGCACGCATTACTCCTGGTTCAGCTCACTCAGGCAACTGCTCGAGGCACTGACCAGGCGCTGCTGCATCTGCGGCGTGATGCCCGTCTTGCTGTGCAGCTCTTCCATCTCGGCTTCGCTGAACTCATCGCTGACCTTGTCGGCAGCGCATTCGCAATAGTCCTTCGCAGCGTCCTCGCCATGGGTGGACTTGGAACTGGCCACGCACTCCTTGATGAAATCCGCCTTGCCACCGGCGGGCCAGTCGGCAGCAGCCGCCGGCAGGGTGACGGCCAGGGAGGCGAACAGGGCGAGCAGAGGGTGATAGCGCATGGGAACACTCCTTTTCGAAAGGCGGCGACAAGCCGAACGCTTGTGCCCTTAGTTCTGAAACCAGAATAGCGGCTGGAGTTCCTCGACAAGCCTGACGGTTTACACACAGCCACGGTGGACAGCCCTGTGGACAAGCTGTCGACACCTCGCTACGGCCCGCAACCCGGGGCGTGCGCCGCGAAGCGAGCGTTTTATGAACGATTTCAACGGCTTGCCGCTTCGGCTTTCGCACAGAAGTACCGCGCTGTGCATAACCTGTGCGCTCCCGCCGCCAGCCCAGGCAGTCCGCAGCCTGCGGAAGAATGTCCACTTTTCGTCCAGGGAATGGGCTGCAACAAGATGTCGCTTGCACTCACTCGCCCGGCCCGGGCTTGGCGTAAAGTACGGCCATCCGCCCGACCGCGACGGCGGGCGACCGAAACAAGGAATCAGGCATGACAGACCCGACCCAACAGTTCGCCAGCGACAACTACTCCGGCATCTGCCCGGAAGCCTGGGCCGCGATGGCCGAAGCCAACCACGGCCACGAACGCGCCTACGGCGAGGACCAATGGACCGCCCGCGCCGCCGACCACTTCCGTCGGTTGTTCGAGACCGACTGCGAAGTCTTCTTCGCCTTCAACGGTACCGCCGCCAATTCCCTGGCCCTGTCCGCCTTGTGCCAGAGCTATCACAGCGTGATCTGCTCGGAGACCGCCCACGTCGAGACCGACGAATGCGGCGCCCCGGAATTCTTCTCCAATGGCTCCAAGCTGCTGCTGGCCGCCACCCAGGCCGGCAAACTGACACCCGCGGCGGTGCGCGAGGTGGCACTCAAGCGCCAGGACATCCACTACCCGAAACCCCGTGTGGTGACCCTCACCCAAGCCACCGAGGTGGGCACCGTCTACCGTCCCGACGAAATCCGCGCGATCAGCGAGACCTGCCGCGAACTCGGCCTGAACCTGCACATGGACGGCGCCCGTTTCGCCAACGCCTGCGCCTTCCTCGGCTGCTCGCCGGCGGAGTTGAGCTGGAAGGCCGGCGTCGACGTGCTCTGCTTCGGCGGCACCAAGAACGGCATGGCAGTGGGCGAGGCGATCCTGTTCTTCAACAAGGCCCTGGCCGAAGACTTCGACTACCGCTGCAAGCAGGCCGGCCAACTGGCCTCGAAGATGCGCTTCCTCTCCGCGCCCTGGGTCGGCCTGCTGCAGGACGACGCCTGGCTGCACTACGCCGACCACGCCAACCGCTGCGCCCGCCTGCTCGCCGAGCGGGTCGCGGGCATCCCCGGCGTGAGCCTGATGTTCCCGGTGGAAGCCAACGGCGTGTTCCTGCAACTCTCCGAACCCGCCATCGAAGCCCTGCGCGTCCGCGGCTGGCGCTTCTACACCTTCATCGGCAACGGCGGCGCGCGCTTCATGTGCTCCTGGGACACCCAGGCCGAGCGCGTCGAGCAACTGGCGGCGGATATACGCGACGTGATGACGGCCGCTCACGGCTGAGGCGCCTCCGGCCGGAGGGCATGGCGGCATACGGCGGCCGGCCTGCTCTGGGGCGTGGCACTGGCCTGGACCACCCGCTTCGGGCTGGTCGAAGAGACCCCGACGATCAAGGCCTATATTGAAAGGGTGAACACGCGCCCCGCCGTCATCCGTGCCAGATCCCGGGACGCCGAACTGGCCGCCGGCCAGGAGGGCTGACCGCCCGCCTCCGCGTCCGGTGCACGCAGCGCCTTCCGATGGTCGGTGCTGCGATGCCGACCCGGTGACGGTCTAACCGGAAAACCCAAGGAGGCCGCCATGTCTTTCGACCAGAATGCATTCCAGACCCTGCTCCGCCAGGCCCGCGAACACGCCGACAACGCCGCCGCGCAGAACGATCCCCTGCTTTACCGCGACGCCTTCCTGGCCACTTTGCAGGCCTTGGAAATGGTCGCCGGGGAAGCGGGTGGCTGGCGTGAAATGGTGGTGAGGGCAACCGAGGAGTACATGGGCGACGAGGGCATCTGATCCGCTCGTATCCGCCGGGCTTACTCACAGCCGGCGTGGATGACTCTGTGGACAAGCTGTTCGCCCCCGGCTACAGCCCAGACGCCACGCCAGCCCTGGCGATCCGGCGATTTATTGAGCTATTTCAAGGGTTTGAGCAGCAGCTTGCGCACAGAAGCTGTGCAGCAGCCTGTGGAAAAGCTGTGCGGACACGGGGGCAACCCACGAGCGGCGGGCCCTGGAGAAGGTTGGTCGTTTCCTGCGCAGTGCAGCGAGCCGCGGCTCTGACTCACGGCCGGCGTCCGCGCTCTTCTTCATTCGGCTGCGTCCGGGGCGTGGCGTCGCGCTCCAGCCGCTCCCGCAACAGCGGCAGGGATTCCTGGCGCATGTTTTCCTTCGGCCTGGGCAGGTTGCGGTTGCCGCCGTCGTTGATCAGCGGCAACCGGTCCGCCGGCGGACGCGGTGTGATGGGTGCCGGCTGGCCATAGGGTTGCGGTGTCGGCGTGCCGGGAGAGCCGGGCGGGCGCTCCTGGGCGACCACCAGCGGCGTGCACAGAACCAGGGCGAGGCAGGCGGCGGGCGCTTTCATCGTTCCTCCTGGGAGACGGTCCTGTCCTATTGGACCGCCGTTCCCCCGCAAGGCTCAACCCGGCGTTATCCCCATGAACGGTGGATCAACCTGTGGACAGGCTGTAGACACATCGCCCAGGCCCGGAGCCCCCACCGTTTCTGGAGGATGGACGTTTTTCGAACGAATTCAGCCAGTTACGGCGACAGCTTGCCCACAGAAGCTGTGCAAAGCCTTGTGGGCAACCTGTGCAAGGAGGGCTGCAGGCCTTTCCGTGTGCGGCCCGCAGCGTAGTGGTGGTTTTACGCTCTGTACGTTTTCAATAGTCGATGCTGACATCGCCCTTAGGCACACTGCAGCAGGACAGGATGTAGCCCTCGGCCACATCCTCGTCGGTGATCCCGCCGTTGTGCTCCATGTCGACGTCGCCGGAGGTCTTCATCACCTTGCAGGTGCCGCAGATACCCATGCCGCAGGCCTTCGGGATATGCAGACCGAGCTTGGCGGCGGCGGCATGCACGGTCTCGCCGGGCGCCACGCGGATGCTCTTGCCGGTGCTGGTGAAGGACACCTGGTGCAGGTCGCCCGCCGGAATTTCCGGCGCCTCGGCGGCTTCGGCGGCCAGTTCCCTGACCTCTTCGCTCACGTCGGCCGGCGTCGCCCCGAAGGATTCCTCGTGGTAGCGCTTCATGTCGAAGCCATTGGCTTCCAGCAGGCGCTTGACGGCATTCATGTAGGGCGTCGGGCCGCAGCAGAAGATCTCCCGTTCCTTGAAGTCCGGCGCGATCAGCTCCAGCATCGGCTGGCTCAGGTAGCCGCGGTAGCCGGACCAGGTTTCGCCGATCTCGTAGCGCTCGCAGATCAGGTGCAGCTTGAAGTTGTTGATGCGCGAGGCCATGTGGCGCAGCTCGCGGTGATAGATGATGTCCTTCGGCGTGCGGGCGCTGTGGACGAACACCATGTCCACGTTGCCGTTGGTGTCGAAGAACCAGCGCGCCATGGACATCACCGGGGTGATGCCGACGCCGCCGCTGAGGAACAGCACCTTGTCCGCCGGGAAATCGATGGCGTTGAACAGCCCCACCGGCCCGTGCACCGGCAGCATGTCGCCCTCGTTGAGGTTGTCGTGCAGCCAGTTGGAAACCTTGCCGCCCGGCACGCGCTTGATGGTGATGGAGAAGCTGTAGGGCACCGACGGCGAGCTGGAGATGGTGTAGGAGCGCATGATCGGCTGCCCCTCGATCTCCAGCTCCAGGGTGACGAACTGACCGGGCTTGAAGAAGAACAGGATCGGCTGGTCGGCCATGAAACAGAAGGTGCGCACGTCCCAGGTTTCCTGGATCACCTTGACGCAGCGCACCAGATGGCGGCCGTTGGTCCAGGTCTGGGTGTTGACCGGGTTGAGGAAGCTGTTCGACATGGCATGACTCCGCGCACAACGGCCGTCTATTCGGCCTCTTGTGGTGAATTCTGCGCAGAGACCAGTCACCTCCGTTTACCTGTTCGCGACATCCACATGCTTATCGCGACCAGCCCCATGCCACCGGGGCTGCAGCGTCGGAAACGGATGCGGCCATGTCGCCCATGGACAAGGTTCCCACCCTCGCCGACCCCACACTCGATTCCAGCCGGACACCATAAGGTTTCAACGAGCGATCAGCCCACGCCGGATAACAAAGGGCCTGTTCGCCGCCTTGCGTAGCACACCGAACAAGCCATTTACGCGGCAGCCGCCCTGACGGCCCGCCATGAGGAGTCAACGATGAGCACTACCACCACCCTGAGCCTGGGCGACCCGCTGGAGCCGGCACGCAAAGCCACCGCCGAGATGCTGCAAACCCGCGATCACACTTTCTCCCTGCCGCAGCCGTTCTACAACGACGAGCGCCTGTTCCAGATCGACATGCAGGAGATCTTCCAGAAGGAATGGCTGATCGCCGGCATGACCTGCGAAATTCCGGCCAAGGGCAACTACCTGACCCTGCAGATCGGCGACAACCCGATCATCGTGATCCGCGGCGCCGAAGGGAAAATCCACGCTTTCCATAACGTCTGCCGCCACCGCGGTTCGCGCCTGTGCGTGAGCGACAAGGGCAAGGTGGCCAAGCTGGTCTGCCCCTATCACCAGTGGACCTACGAGCTGGACGGCCGCCTGCTGTTCGCCGGTACCGAGATGGGCGCCGACTTCGACATGAACCAGTACGGCCTCAAGCCGGTGAACTGCAAGAGCGCCGGCGGCTACATCTTCGTCTCGCTGGCGGATGAGCCGCCGGCCATCGACGACTTCCTGCGTACGCTCGAGCACTATATGGAGCCGTACGACATGGAGAACACCAAGGTGGCGGTTTCCACCACGCTGATGGAAAAGGCCAACTGGAAGCTGGTGATCGAGAACAACCGCGAGTGCTACCACTGCAACGGTTCGCACCCCGAGCTGCTGAACACCCTGCTGGAGTGGGACGACGTCACCGACCCGCGCGCCGACCAGGCGTTCAAGGACCACGTGGCTGCCTCCGCCGCCGCCTGGGACGCGGAGAAGATCCCTTACGCCCACGCCAGCTTCGGCCTGCGCAACCGCATCGTGCGCATGCCGCTGCTCAAGGGCACCGTGTCCATGACCATGGACGGCAAGCCCGGCAGCAAGAAGCTGATGGGCCGCATCCAGAACCCGGACCTGGGCTCCATGCGCATCCTCCACCTGCCGCACTCGTGGAACCACTGCATGGGCGACCATCTGATCAACTTCACCGTGTGGCCGATCAGCGCCCAGGAAACCATGGTCACCACCAAGTGGCTGGTGCACAAGGACGCGGTGGAAGGTGTCGACTACGACATCGCCCGCCTGCGCGAAGTCTGGGACGCCACCAACGACCAGGACCGTCGCCTCGCCGAAGAAAACCAGCGCGGCATCAACTCCACCGCCTACCAGCCGGGTCCGTACTCGAAGACCTACGAGTTCGGCGTGATCAACTTCCTCGACTGGTACAGCGAGCGCATGCTCAACAACCTGGGCGTGGAAGAAGCCGCGCCGCAACTGCGCCAGGTCGGCGAATAAGCCGCACACACCCCCACCGACCCTGGTCGGTGGGGGCGTATCGCTTCCCATGTCCCTGACCCTCTGCTTTCTGATCCTCCTCGCCGGCTACGGCGTGCTGGCCTGCTCCCCTCGTCGCTGAGCGACGCCACGGGTTGCGCCGGCCTCGATCCGGACTACACCTGTCAGGCAATCCCGCCGAGGCTTGCCCATGACCCAATCTTCCCCGCCTGCCGATGCCGATCTGCCTGTCTGGTCCGTGGTACGCCTGGACGACAACGGCAACCGCTTTCTCGTCAGCGCCGGCCATACCTATGCCGACGCGCAAGCCATCGCCGACGACTTCCAGGCGAAGGGCCACAAGCAACTGTACGAAGTGAAGCGCCAGGAGCGGGACTGAGCAGAAATCGTCCACCGGCCCGTAACCGTTGCCAGGACGGGGATTGCGCGATGTCTCTACAGCTTTTCCACAGGACGGCACACAGGCTGTGTGGACAGGCTGGGCTTCGGGGCGATTATCCGAGTGCCTCGGTAAGCCTTTGTCTTTCAAGCGATTGGGCAGGAAATGAGCGGATTGTGGAGGGGGCCGGGGGCTGTGGTGTGGGGGAAGGGCTTAACAAGTTATCCACAGAGTGGTTCACAAGTTTTGTGGGAAACCTTGGGTTGGGCTGAGGTAAGGCTGGGTATTCGAGGGGTTCCTACCTCTGCCCCCTCACCCCAGCCCTCTCCCCAGAGGGGCGAGGGGGCAGCCCGTGCAACTTCGGTCGTCCGAGCAAGACGCTATTGATTGATGTGAACTAACCCCGACTCATCGCAGCGAGAAAGGCGTGAAGGATATTTCGGTTTCCACGGAGAAGGTCATCCATGAATCGGTCACGCATTCAACCTTGAGGAGATGACTACACGGAGGGAAAGTGACGCAAAGGCCAAGCCGAGAGATAACTGAAGGCAGCTAAGCAGGTGCACGGGCTCCCTACCCCGCACATTCCATCCCCTCGCCCCTCTGGGGAGAGGGCTAGGGTGAGGGGGGCGGGGTATCGGCGAACACCACAGGGCATACACACCACCCACCCCCACCTTCGGAAAAAGAAAGCAGCGCCCTACCGCACCACCCCTTCCTCCACCAGCAACTTGAAGATCGCCTCGGCCCCCGCCTCGGGCGTCAGGTCGCGCAGGACCTGGCCGCCGTCGCCGGACGCCTTGGCCGTGGCGGCCTTGAAGCGGTCGGCAGCGGTCTTCGCCTTGATCACCTTCAGCCGCTTGGGCCGTGGGCGCGCCGGTTGCAGTTGGGCGTCGGCGAACAGTTCGTCGGTGAGCGCCGGCACCGCTTCCACCTGCAGCTCGCCGCGCCGCGCCGGGCCGAAGGCGCTCTGGCGGGCGACCGGGGCGGCGTTATCGACGCTGGCGAGGAACGGCAGGCGCACCTTCAGCCGGCGACGCTGGCCGCGCGGCAGTGCTTGCAGGACCTGGGCGTGGCCCTGTTCGACTTTCTCCACCGCGGCCAACCCCACCACCAGCGGCCAGCCGAGGCGCTCGGCGAGCAGGTAGGGCAGCAGGCCGGAGCCCTCGCCGGTCTCCGCCTGGCTGCCGGTGAGCACCAGTTGGGCGCCGGCCTCCGCCAGGAAGTCGGCCAGCGCCGGCAGCGCGTCGGCGCCGGCCGGCTGCTCCAGCACGGTCAGTTCGGGCAGGCCCATGCCGAGGTAGGCACGCAACGCTTCCTCGCGAGGGTCGCCGGCATGTACCACGCGCAGGTGCTCACCGGCCAGGCGTAGGCCCAGCTCCACGGCGCGGGCGTCCTGCTCGGCGCGGCGTGCGCGGCCGGAGGTCGGGTGGGCGCCGACCGATACCAGGGTGACGATGTTCAGGTCAGTCATGCTTCCCCCGAGGCCCGGCTGAAATCCGGGAATGGCTGTTGCTGGGTCCCGGATGACATCCGGACTACATGAGCGTCAGGCCGCATCGCGCGCCCCTCCCTGCCGCCAGGCGCTGACCTTCTCGATCAGGGCCTGGAGGATCGCCGCCGAGTCGCCGATCACCGAAAGATCGGCGCGCTTGATCATGTCGCAACCGGGGTCGAGGTTGATCGCCACCACCTTGTCGCAGGCACCGATGCCTTGCAGGTGCTGGATCGCCCCGGAGATGCCCACCGCCAGGTAGACCCGCGCGGTGACCCAGGTACCGGTGGCGCCGACCTGGCGATTACGCGGCATGAAGCCATCGTCCACCGCCACGCGGGAAGCGCCTTCGGTGGCACCGAGGGCCTGGGCGGCCTGGTGGAACAGGTCCCAGTTCTTCACGCCATTGCCGCCGGAGAGGATGAACTCGGCTTCGGCCATGGGAATCTGCGCCGGGTCCACGGCCACCGGACCGAGGTCTTCGATGCGTGGCAGGCTGCGGGCAACGCTGTTGTCCAGGGACAGCGGCAGTGCTTCGTGACGGGTCTCGCCCACCGGCTCGGCGCATTCGGCGGCAGCCAGGATGAGCCGCGGCAAGGCGCGGTGCAGGTCTTCGCGACCGGCGCCGGCGCGGCCGACACAGCGTTCGCCCTCCACCTGCCAGACCCGCGTGGCCGGGCGCTCGCCCAGCTTGGCGGCCAGCCGGCGGCCCAGCTCGGCACCGCCCATGCGGCTGTCGGGCAGCAGCCAGTGGCGTGGCGCGAACTGCCGCTCCACCGCCGCCAGGGCCTGGATGCGCTGTTCCGGCGCATAGCCTTCGTATTCCTCGCCCTGGATCAGCAGCAGGCGGTCCACACCGGCCGTGTCGAAGGCGCCTTCCTTGTGCTCACCGAACACCACCGCCAGTACCGCACCGTCGTTGCCGGCGAGCTGACGGGCAAGGCCGAGCAGGTCCTTGTCGTGGCTGGACAGGCGTCCGCCGACCATGTCCGGCACCACGCAGATGTAGTGCGCCGGCTGAGCGACCACGTGCAGCGGCAGTTGCACGGCCTCGACGGCGGCGGAACGCTGGCGGGCGCTACCGCCCTGCTGCGCGCCGGAGCGGTCGATGCGCTTGATGCCGTTGGGCCCGATGAAGCCGACGGCATGGGGATTCTTGCGGATCAGGCCGTTGGGGCCCATCCAGCGGGCCTCAGCCTGCTGCAGCTTGCCGTGCAGCGGGTGCAGGCGGTTGCGGGCGATCCACTCGGCGCGGGGATCGCGGCGGATGATGGTCATGGGCATACCTCGGGCTGCCGGGCGGCATGAATGGTTGGACGTAGACGGAGCCTTGATGTTTGCCTTAACTCCGACCCCTCACCCCGGCCCTCTCCCCAGAGGGTAGAGGGGGTTGGACGTGCGGGTCCTTGAGCCCGTACCAGGCTCGACCTCGTACTCGGATTCCCGATCTCGCACGAACGGCTCCCTCGCCCCTTTGGGGAGAGGGCTGGGGTGAGGGGGCGGTGTATCGACTGACACCCTCCCCCAACGCGCCCTTCGAAACGGAATGACAATCCAGTCTCTCGATGCACTGTCGGTCGGATACCCATCACTGCACCCCCTCCAACTCAGCCTTCGCCACCACCGGCTTCTTCACCGGTGCGGGTGCCTCGATCAGCACGTCGGCCACCAGCTCGGCGATGTCCTTGATTTCCGGCCTCGGGGCGACCACGCCTTCGAGCATGGCGGTACACTGCGGGCAGCCCACGGCCACCAGTTCGGCGCCGGTTTCCTTGATGTCGACCATGCGCATGTCGGGAATCCGCTGCTTGCCGGGAATGTCGGTGATCGGCGCACCGCCGCCACCGCCGCAGCAACGCGAGCGGAAGCCGGAGCGTTCCATTTCCTTCACCTCGATGCCGATGGCCTTGAGCACGGCGCGCGGCGCTTCGTACTCGCCGTTGTAGCGGCCCAGGTAGCAGGGATCGTGGTAGGTCACGCTGCCGCCTTTGTGCTGGCCGAGGTCCAGCAGATTGCGGGACATCAGGGTGGCGATGTAGGTGCTGTGGTGCAGCACTTCGTAACGGCCGCCCAGTTCGCCGTATTCGTTCTTCAGCACATGGAAACTGTGCGGGTCGCAAGTGACGATGCGCTGGAAGCGGTACTTGGCCAGGGTGGCGATATTGCGCTTGGCCAGGGTCTGGAAGGTCGCCTCGTCACCCAGCCGACGCGCCACGTCGCCGCTGTCGCGTTCTTCCAGGCCGAGCACGGCAAAGTCCACCTTGGCCGCCTTGAGAATCTTCACGAAGGCGCGCAGGGTGCGCTGGTTGCGCATGTCGAAGGCACCGTCGCCAACCCAGAACAGCACCTCGGCCTCGCCCTTCTCGCTCATCAGCGGCAGGTTGAGGTCGGCCGCCCAGTTGAGCCGGCCACCGGGGTTGAAGCCGCCGGGGTTGTCGGTAGCGATCAGGTTGTCCAGCACCTCGGCTCCCTTGTTTGGGGTCGAGCCCTTTTCCAGGGTGAGATGACGGCGCATGTCGACGATGGCATCGACGTGCTCGATCATCATCGGGCATTCCTCGACGCAGGCGCGGCAGGTGGTGCAGGACCAGAGGGTATCCGCCTCCACCAGCCCCTTGCCGCCCTGGACCACGATCGGCTGGTGCGGACCGCCGCCGTGCTCGCCGAGCGGGATGCCAGGGTACGGAGAGCCGGCGAACTTGGCGTCGTTGCCACCAGCCAGGCCGATGACCATGTCCTGGATCAGCTTCTTCGGGTTGAGCGGCTGGCCGGCGGCGAAGGCCGGACACATGGCCTCACACTTGCCGCACTGCACGCAGGCGTCGAAGCCGAGCAACTGGTTCCAGGTGAAATCGGTGGGCTTTTCCACGCCCAGCGGCGCCTTCGGGTCGTCCAGGTCGAGGGCCTTGAGACCGGTAGAGCGGCCGCCGCCGAAGCGCTCGGCACGGCGGTGCCAGGCCAGATGCAGGGCACCGGCGAAGGCGTGCTTCATCGGCCCGCCCCAGGTCATGCCGAAGAACAGCTCGGACACGCCCCAGGCCACGCCCACGGCCAGGATGGCGGCGAGAATCCAGCCACCGAAACCTTCCGGCAGGATGCCGGCGACCGGCAGGGTGGCGATGAAGAAGCTCACCGAGAACATCAGCAGGCTCTTCGGCAGGCGCATCCACGGGCCCTTCGACAGCCGGCTCGGCGGGTTGCGCCGGCGCTTGGCGACGAACAGGGCGCCGACGAACATCAGCACCGTGGCCGCCAGCAAGGCGAAGCCGAGGATGCGGTTATGCAGGCCGAAACCGTGCACGACGATCGCCAGCAGTGCCGCCAGGACGAAGCCGCCGGCAGTGGCGACGTGGGTCTTGGACATGTACTTGTCGCGCTCGACCACGTGGTGCAGGTCCACCAGGTAGCGACGCGGCATCTTCAGCAGGCCGCCGATCCAGTCGACCTTCGACGGCCGGCCGCGGCGCCACATGACGAAGCGCTTCACGGCACCGAGGACGGCCAGGCCCAGGGCGGCGAAAAGCAGGATGGGGAGAAGGGTGTTCAACATCGTTTGGTCTCCTCACGGGACCGAAAGGGGGACACCGGGCCAGTCCCCTCTACCCTTTGGGGAGAGGGTTAGGGTGAGGGGGCGGAGTTCAGTGCACACCGAAGCATCGCCCCCTCACCCCTGCCCTCTCCCCAGCGGGGAGAGGGGGTTGTCCGTGCCCGTCAAAAATCCTTGCAGAGTCTCAGCGCGTCATAGATCGCCGCATGGGTGTTGCGCTGGGCCACGCAGTCGCCGATGCGGAACAGCAGGTAGCCGTCGCCCCCCGCCTTTCCATCAAGAGCGGAGAGGCACGGCTGCGGCTGGATCGCGAAGAGTTTCTCCACGTCGATCTGCCCCTTGTTGCGCGAGCCCTGCTTGAGTGCGTAGTAGAGCGTTTCGTCCGGGCGCACGCCGTTTTCCACGACGACCTGGTCGACCACCCGCTCTTCCTTGGCACCGGTGTATTCGTTCTCCAGCACCGCCACCAGCTTGTCGCCCTCGCGATAGACCTTTTCCAGCATCAGGTCGCCGGTCATGATCACTTCCTTCGGGTACATGCTGCGGTAGTAGGTCGGGAAGGTCGTACCGCCGATGGCCACGCCGGGCTTGATGTCGTCGGTGACGATCTCCACCTGGGCGCCCTTGTCGGCGAGGAAGTCCGCCACCGACATGCCGCTGAACTCGCAAATGGTGTCGTAGACCAGCACGTTCTTGCCGGGCGCCACCTTGCCGTCGAGGATGTCCCAACTGCTCACCACCAGCCCTTCGGCCGCGCCCCAGTGCTCGTTCTGCTCGAGGAACGGATGGCCGCCGTTGGCCAGGACGATGACGTCCGGCTTGAGGTCGAGGATGGTCTCGACGTCCGCCGCAGTGCCCAGGCGCAGGTCGACGTTCAGCCGCGCCAGCTCCAGCTGGAACCAGCGGGTGATGCCGGCGATCTGGTCGCGCTGCGGTGCCTTGGAGGCCGTGGTGATCTGGCCGCCGAGCTGGTCCTTCTTCTCGAACAGGGTCACGTCGTGGCCACGCTCGGCGGAGACGCGTGCCGCCTCCATGCCGGCCGGGCCGCCGCCAACCACCACCACCTTGCGCTTCGGCCCGGTGGACTTCTCGATGATGTGCGGCACGCCCATGTACTCGCGGGACGTCGCGGCGTTCTGGATGCAGAGTACGTCGAGGCCCTGGTATTGGCGGTCGATGCAGTAGTTGGCACCGACACACTGTTTGATCTGGTCGACCTGGCCCATCTTGATCTTGGCGATCAGGTGCGGGTCGGCGATGTGCGCACGGGTCATGCCGACCATGTCCACGTAGCCGCCTTCGAGGATGCGCGTGGCCTGGTTCGGGTCCTTGATGTTCTGCGCGTGCAGCACCGGCACGTTGACCACTTCCTTGATGCCCGCTGCCAGGTGCAGGAACGGCTCCGGCGGGTAGGTCATGTTCGGGATGACGTTCGCCAGGGTGTTGTGGGTATCGCAACCGGAACCGACCACGCCGATGAAGTCGAGCATGCCGGTGTCGCTGTAGTACTTGGCGATCTGCTTCATGTCTTCGTGGGTCAGACCGTCCGGGTGGAACTCATCACCGCAGATACGCATGCCGACGCAGAAGTCGTCGCCGACCTCGGCCCGCACCGCCTTGAGCACTTCCAGGCCGAAGCGCATGCGGTTCTCGAAGCTGCCGCCCCATTCGTCGTCGCGCTTGTTGACGCGCGGGCTCCAGAACTGGTCGATCATGTGCTGGTGCACGGCGGACAGCTCGACGCCATCCAGGCCGCCTTCCTTTGCCCGGCGCGCGGCCTGGGCGTAGTTGCCGATCACCCGCCAGATCTCTTCCGGCTCGATGGTCTTGCAGGTGGCGCGGTGCACAGGCTCGCGGATGCCGGACGGCGACATCAGGGTCGGCCAGTGCTCGCCATCCCAACGGGAACGGCGGCCCATGTGGGTAATCTGGATCATGATCTTGGCGCCGTGCTTGTGCATGGCGTCGGCCAGGTTCTGGAAGTGCGGGATGATCCGGTCGGTGGACAGGTTCACCGACTTCCACCAGCCCTGCGGGCTGTCGATGGCCACGACGGAAGAGCCGCCGCAGATGGCCAAGCCGATGCCGCCCTTGGCCTTCTCCTCGTAGTACTTCACGTAGCGCTCGGTGGTCATGCCGCCGTCGGTGGCATAAACCTCGGCGTGCGCGGTGGAGAGCACGCGGTTGCGGATGGTCAGTTTGCCGATCTGGATCGGCTGGAACATTGCTTCGAAGGCCATGGTCGGTAACTCCGGTTACAGCGGCTTGACGACGAACAGGCCGTGATCGCGGCCTTCTTCCGAGGCACCGTAGACCTGTTCGGCAACGGTACGGATCGGGCTGCCCTTGGCAGCGAGGATCTGGTCCATGGCGCCGGCGAACCAACCGGTGAACATGTAGTCCACCTTGCGGCCGCACTTGCCGTAGACATAAACGAAGGCCGAGTGGTCGAGACGGACCCGGGCGGTGCCGGCGTCGACGTCGATCTCTTCGATCTTGAACAGGCCCCAGCCGCGCTGCGACAGGCGCTTCATGTAGTGCTCGTAGACCTCGACGCCAACCAGGCCATGGCACTCGGCTTCCTTCTCGCACCAGTGCCAGGCGGACTTGTAGCCGGCCTTGTAGAGAATCTCGGCGTAGCGCTCGGCGCCCAGCTCTTCTTCGATACCGATGTGGTTGTTGACGAAGAAGTGGCGCGGCACATAGAGCATCGGCAGCGCGTCGGTGGTCCAGACGCCGGTTTCGTCGTCGACCAGGATGGGCATTTCGGGGGCGTGGGTGGACATATCGTTCAACTCCGGATTCGGTATTTAGCCCGGCTGCGGGCTGCTTCTGCCCCCTCACTCCCTTGGGAAGAGGGTTGGAGTAAGGGGGCGGTGGTTCAGTGTTCGGCGATGCTCCGCCCCCTCTCCCTGGCCCTCTCCCCAGAGGGGCGAGGGAATGGAGCGAGAGGGCCCTGAGCCCTTATTCGCCCCAGACGTCGGCGAGAACCCGTACCCAGTTCTCACCCATCACCTTGCGCACCACGCGCTCGGGCATGCCGCGCTTGAGCAGGGTCTCGGTGAGGTTGGGGAATTCGCCCACGGTGCGGATGCCCAGCGGGTTGACGATCTTGCCGAAGTTGGTCAGGCGGCGGGCGTAGCCCTTGTCGTGGGTCAGCCACTCGAAGAAGTCCTTGCCGTGCCCCTGGGTGAAGTCGGTACCGATGCCGATGGCATCCTCGCCGACGATGTTCATCACGTACTCGATGGCCTCGGCGTAGTCGTCGATGGTCGAGTCGATGCCCTTGGCCAGGAACGGCGCGAACATGGTCACACCGACGAAGCCGCCGTGGTCGGCGATGAACTTCAGCTCTTCGTCGGACTTGTTGCGCGGGTGCTCTTTCAGGCCCGACGGCAGGCAGTGGGAGTAGCAGACCGGCTTCTTCGACTCGAGGATGACTTCTTCGCTGGTCTTGGAGCCGACGTGGGACAGGTCGCACATGATGCCGACGCGGTTCATCTCGGCGACGATCTCGCGACCGAAGCCGGAGAGGCCGCCGTCACGCTCGTAGCAACCAGTGCCGACCAGGTTCTGGGTGTTGTAGCACATCTGCACGATGCCCACGCCCAACTGCTTGAACACCTCCACGTAGCCGATCTGATCCTCAAACGCATGGGCGTTCTGGAAGCCATAGAGGATGCCGGTCTTGCCCTGCTCCTTGGCCTTGCGGATGTCAGCGGTGGTGCGGACCGGGATCACCAGATCGCTGTTCTCGCGGATCAGCTTGTTGCTCGCGACTATATTGTTAACCGTCGCCTGGAAGCCCTCCCAGACGGACACGGTGCAGTTGGCCGCGGTCAGGCCGCCCTTGCGCATGTCCTCGAAGAGTTCGCGGTTCCATTTGGCGATGATCAGACCGTCGATGACGATGCTGTCGGCGTGCAGTTCGGCTGGGCTCATCAGGCTGTCCCCTCTAATGTCGTGCCCCGGCTCGGTTGCCGTGGCTTTGGGGGCAGCTTATCCCCGGGGGGCGGGTCGCCCCGGTGCAAAAACGACCGGGGAATTGCCGAAAGCGTCAAAGCTGCGACATCCGCGACCGACCGTTCGCCGCAAAGAGGTCACAAACGCACCGCCAGGACGTTCCCCTGAACAGACGGGCCAGCCGGCTCGCCATCCAAGCACGAAAAGGAGATTCTCATGCACGTTTTCCGACATTCCCAACCGAATACCTCCATTTTCCGGCTCTTCGCCGCACTGGGCGCCGCCCTCGCCCTGTTCGCCGGCCAGGCGGTAGCCGGTCCCTGCCCTTATGAATTCGCCCTGCGTGGCAAGACCGACCAGTTGTGGAAAAACGTCACCAACACCGCCTGGAACAACATGCTGCCGCCGCAGTGGGTGGACAAGGGCTTCCACTTCTACAGCCAGGCCCGCTCCCGCGGCCCGGCGAACGGCATCAACACCCCCGGCGACCTGGAGCTGGAAATCCACAAGAAAGTAGCGGAGGAACCGGAAGGCCATCCGAACCGCTGGCAGATCCTGCTGCCGATCCTGAATTCGAAGGGGGACAACCTGCGCGTCGTGTACGACTATGACGGAGGCAAGACCTCGAAGTGCGAGTTGGTCACGCTGAGCTTCTGAGGCGTTGCCAGCTCGGTATCGCGACTGAATTCGCTCCCACGGAGGCATGCTCGTGAATGCACCGTAGGGGCGAATTCATTCGCCCGGCGAGGCTGAATTTGGCGAATGAATTCGCCCCTACGAATCGCACATGTCCTGCATCGGAGCTTCGCCAGCAGAGCTGGCTCCTACACAAGCAGATGGGGGCACCCGGCCTTGTAGGGGCGAATTTATTCGCCCGACGGGGCTGAATTTGGCGAATGAATTCGCCCCTACGAATCGCACATGTCCTGTACCTGAGCTTCGCCAGCAGAGCTGGCTCCTACAAAAGCAGAGGGGTCCCTTAACCTGGACCTCACCCGCCACGCTTCGGCAGTACCGCCCGGTCCTGACTCGGGCTGCAGTCGAAGCGCACGCGGTAGCTGCGGGAGAAATAGGAAGAGGATTCGAAGCCGCAGGCCAGGCTCACTTCCAGCACGCTCATGTCGGTCTGCCGCAGCAGGTGGCGGGCCTTGTCCAGGCGCAGGCCGAGGTAGAAGTTGGACGGTGTGTCCTTCAGATGCACACGGAACAACCGCTCCAGTTGGCGACGGGTCACCTGGATTCGCTCGGCCAGCTCCAGGGTGGTCAGCGGCGGCTCGGTGTGGCGCTCCATCTCGCCGATCACCTGCACCAGTTTCTTGTTGCTCACCCCGTAGCGGCTGGCGATCTGCAGCCGCTGGTGGTCCTGGCGCGGGCGGATACGGCCGAGCACGAACTGTTCGGACACCTGCACCGCCAGCTCGCTGCCGTGGGTCTGGGCGATCAGGTCGAGCATCAGGTCGATGGAGGCGGTGCCGCCGGCCGAGGTAATGCGCGAGCCGTCGATTTCGAACAGCTCCTGGGTTGCCTCCAATTGCGGGTAGGACTCCTTAAAAGCGTCCAGCGCCTCCCAATGCAGAGTCAGGCGATGGCCGTCGAGCAGACTGGCCTCGGCCAGCACGAAGGCGCCGGTATCGATCCCGCCCAGGCGCACGCCGTCGCGGTCGAGCTTGCGCAGCCAGCGTTCCAGAGCCGGCCCGTAGCATTTCAGCGGCTCGAAGCCGGCCACCACCAACAGCGTATCGCCCCGAGCCAAGGGCTCCAGCGCGCCGTCGGCATTCAGCGACATGCCGTTGCTGGCGAGGACCGGGCCACCGTCCAGACTCATCACATGCCAGCGGTACAGCTCGCCGCGAAAGCGGTTGGCCACCCGCAGCGGCTCCACCGCCGAGACGAAGCCCATCACCGAGAAACCGGGCAACAACAGGAACCAGAAATCTTGGGCCATGGCGACGCTCATGAGGTCGGCGTTAAGCCTGCTTACCCGACTCGCTGGCACTTTGGCAACCGAACAGGTCGCCACCGTGCAACAGCTGGTCGCCCGAGTGCGTTTCGCACCACGTCGCGCTGCGTAACGTGGACACCAGCCGGCCTCACCAACAGAACAACAATCAGCCATTCGAGGGAGCCACCATGAAACGATTCATCCGTCCGCTCGCCTGTTGCCTGCTGCTCGCCAGCGGCACGCTGTTCGCCGCCGAGCCGGCCGCCTGCAAGAAAGTCCGCATGGGCGTGGTCAACTGGACCGACGTGATCGCCACCAGCGCCATGGCCCAGGTGCTGCTGGAAGAGATGGGCTACGAGGTCAAGCAGACCAGCGCCGCGCAGCAGATCATCTTCGCCGGCATCCGCGACAACCGCCTGGACATTTTCCTCGGCTACTGGAAGCCGGCGATGGACGCCAACATCAAGCCGTTCGTCGAGCAGGGCCAGGTGAAGGTATTGCCCGAGCCGAGCCTGGCCGACGCCCAGGCCACGCTGGCGGTGCCAGCGTACGTCGCCGAAGGCGGCCTGAAGACCTTCGCCGACATCGCCAAGTTCAAGGACAAGCTCGGCGGCAAGATCTACGGCATCGAGCCCGGCACCGGCGCCAACACCGCGATCAAGACCATGATCGAAAGCAACCGCTTCGGCCTCGGCGGCTTCCAACTGGTCGAGTCCGGCGAGGCCGGCATGCTCGCCGCCGTGCAGCGCGCCATCAAGCGCAACGAGTGGGTCGTGTTCGTCGGCTGGAAGCCGCACCCGATGAACATCAACATGAAGATCGCCTACCTGACCGGCAGCGAGGACGTGTACGGCCCCAACGAAGGCGCCGCCACCGTCTGGTCGGTCACCGCCCCCGACTATGCCGAGCGCTGCCCCAACGTCAGCCGCCTGCTGGCCAACCTGACCTTCACCGCCGACCAGGAAAGCCAGTTGATGGTGCCGATCATGCAGCGCCAGGAGCCGAAGGATGTCGCCCGCCAGTGGCTGCGCAACCACCCCGAGGACCTGCAGCGCTGGCTCGCCGGCGTGGAAACCCTGGACGGCCGCAACGCCGCGCAGACCCTGCAAGCCAGCCTGGCGCCCTGAGAGCCTGTTTACGATCTGCTGCGCGTCGGCCCTACTGCGTTGAAAACAGGCTCGGACTGCTCATTTACAGCTCGTAAACTCCGCGTCCTCTCCTGTTTTCGCCTTGTATGGCTCTAGCTCGCGAAATCGTAAATAGGCTCTGAGCCCGACAGCTCGTCCCAATCGAACCCTGAAACCGCCTCCCGGCCTGCGCCGGGACGGCACCGAACACCCGAAGGAAAGCGACCATGAACCATGACGTCATCGTTACCTGTGCCCTGACCGGAGCCGGCGACACCGTGGACAAGCATCCGGCTATCCCGGTGACGCCCCGGCAGATCGCCGCGGCGGCCGTAGAGGCGGCCAAGGCGGGGGCCACCGTGGTGCACTGCCACGTCCGCGACCCCGAGACCGGCAAGCCGAGCCGCGACACCGCGCTGTACCGCGAAGTGATGGAGCGCATCCGCGAGGCGGACGTGGACATCATCGTCAACCTTACCGCCGGCATGGGCGGCGACCTGCAGATCGGCCAGGGCGAACGGCCACTGGAGTTCGGCCCGGGCACCGACCTGGTCGGCCCGCTGGAGCGCCTCAAGCACGTCGAGGAACTGCTGCCGGAAATCTGCACCCTGGATTGCGGCACCCTGAATTTCGGCGACGGCGACTTCATCTACGTCTCCACCCCGGCGCAATTGCGTGCCGGCGCCAGGCGCATCACCGAGCTGGGGGTGAAGGCCGAACTGGAAGTGTTCGACACCGGCCACCTGTGGTTCGCCAAGCAATTGCTCAAGGAAGGCCTGCTGGAGGACCCGCTGTTCCAGCTCTGCCTGGGCATCCCCTGGGGTGCGCCGGCGGACACCACCACCATGAAGGCGATGGTCGACAATCTGCCGCCCGGCGCCACCTGGGCCGGCTTCGGCATCGGCCGCATGCAGATGCCCATGGCCGCTCAGGCGGTGCTGCTCGGCGGCAACGTGCGGGTCGGCCTGGAAGACAACCTGTGGCTGGACAAGGGCGTGCCGGCGAGCAACGGCCAACTGGTCGAGCGGGTCATCGAGATCATCACCCGCATGGGCGCCCGTCCGCTCACCCCGGCCGAGGGGCGACGGAAGATGAATCTGTCGCGCCGCGCGTGAGGGGTGAGGGGTGAGGGGTGCATTCACTCAACCTCGGTGTGGAGTCGCTTTTCCTCCTCACGCCTCACTCCTCACGCTTCCCTCACCGAACTGAAAACAACCACCTAAGCCCCCAGGAAGCCCCCATGCCCACCTTCGTTACCGACATCAAGACATTCGCCGCCCTCGGCACCGGCGTGATCGGCGCCGGCTGGATCGCCCGCGCCCTGGCCCACGGTCTCGACGTGATCGCCTGGGACCCGGCCCCCGGCGCCGAAGCCGCGCTGCGGGCGCGCATCGTCAATGCCTGGCCGGCGCTGGAGAAGCAGGGCCTGGCCCCCGGCGCGGCACAGCAGCGCCTGCGCTTCGTCGAGACCATCGAGGAGTGCGTGCGCGACGCCGATTTCATCCAGGAAAGCGCGCCGGAACGCCTCGACCTCAAGCTCGACCTGCACGCCCGCATCAGCGCCGCCGCACGGCCGGACGTGTTGATCGGCTCCAGCACCTCGGGCCTCCTGCCCAGCGAGTTCTACGCCGACGCGGTGCACCCGGAGCGCTGTCTGGTGGGCCACCCGTTCAACCCGGTCTACCTGCTGCCGCTGGTGGAAGTGGTCGGCGGCCAGCGCACCGCCCCCGAAGCCGTGCAGGCGGCGATCCAGGTCTATACCGCCCTCGGCATGCGTCCCTTGCACGTGCGCAAGGAAGTCCCCGGCTTCATCGCCGACCGCCTGCTCGAAGCGCTCTGGCGCGAGGCGCTGCACCTGGTCAACGACGGGGTGGCCAGCACCGGCGAGATCGACGACGCGATCCGCTTCGGCGCCGGCCTGCGCTGGTCGTTCATGGGCACCTTCCTCACCTACACCCTGGCCGGCGGCAATGCCGGGATGCGCCACTTCATGGCCCAGTTCGGCCCGGCGCTGCAACTGCCCTGGACCTACCTGCCGGCGCCAGCGCTCACCGAGCAGCTCATCGACCGCGTGGTGGAAGGCACCGCCGAGCAGCAGGGCGAGCGCAGCATCGCCGAGCTGGAACGCTACCGCGACGACTGCCTGCTGGCCGTGCTCGGCGCGATCAGGGAGACCAAGGCCCGGCACGGCTTTACCTTCGCCGAGTGAGCGCGACACTGCGCTCTACTCGCGAGAACCGTCCCCGAACGAAAAGGACCCGCCATGCCCAGCAACGCCCCGCTCACCACCTACCAGACGCCGATCCTCGCCGAATGGGTCGACTACAACGGCCACCTGCGCGACGCCTTCTACCTGCTGCTGTTCAGCTATGCCACCGATGCCTTCATGGACCACATCGGCCTGGACAGCAGCGGGCGCAAGGCCAGCGGCCATTCCCTGTTCACCCTGGAATGCCACCTCAACTATCTGCATGAGGTGAAGCAGGGCGAGGCCGTGGAGGTGCGCACCCAACTCCTCGCCCACGACCGCAAGCGCCTGCAGCTCTACCACAGCCTGCACCGCGCGGGGCAGGACGAGGCGCTCGCCGCCAGCGAACAGATGCTGCTGCACGTCGAACTCGCCGGGCCGCGCTCGGCGCCCTTCGCCGCGCCGGTACTGGCGCGCATCGAAGCCCTGGCCGAAACCCACCGCGCCCTGCCCCGGCCCGCCTACGTCGGCCGGGTGATCGGCCTGCCGGGGTGAGCATGGGCAGCCGCTACCCGCTCTCCCCGGCCATGGCTGCCTTCGTCGAGCGCAGCCAGGGCTTCGCCCCCCGCGACGACAGCCTCGCCGCCCTGCGCGAGGCCTATGCCGCGCTGTGCGCCACCTTCACCCCGCCCCGACCGGACGGGCTGGAGATCGATGAGCGACGTCTCGCCGATGTCCCGGTACGGGTCTACCGCCCGGCCAACGCCGTCGCGAACCGCCCCGGCGTGCTCTACCTGCATGGCGGCGGCTGGATGCTCGGCGGGCTGGATTCCCATGACTTCCTCACCGCCGAGCTGGCGTTGGCGTTACAGGCCATGGTGATCGCCGTGGATTATCGGTTGGCCCCGGAGCATCCGTTCCCGGCCGCCTTCGATGACTGCCGGGCGGTCTGGCACGCACTGCGCACCGAGGCATCCGCCCTCGGCCTGGACCCGGCGCGCATCGCCGTGGCCGGTGACAGCGCCGGCGGCAACTTGGCCGCCGCCCTCTGTCTGGCCCTGCGCGACGGCGGCGAAGCCCTGCCCTACGCCCAGGCGCTGATCTACCCGGCCCTCGGCGCCGACGACCTACCCTCGCGCCACCAATGCGCCGACGCCCCGCTGCTCAGCCGTGACGACCTGCTCCAGTGCCTCGCGCACTACCTGCCCGATCCGCAGCAACGGCGCGATCCCTACGCCATGCCGCTGGCTGCCACGAACTTCGCCGGCCTGCCACCCGCCTTCATCGGCGTGGCGGAGTTCGACCCGCTGCGCGACGACGGCCTGCTCTACCGCGACCGCCTGCGCGACGCCGGCGTGCCCGTGCGCTTCCACTCCGGCCACGGGCTGGTCCACGGCTGCCTGCGCGCCCGTGGCCAGGCTTTCGAAGTCGATGACCTGTTCGCCGAGCTGCTCACCGCTCTGCGCCTCTTCCTCCGTTGAACCGCCCCAAGGAGAGTCCCATGAACCTCGCACAAGGCCCGCTGGAATCCCCGGACATCGCCGACTATCGCCGCTACCCGGTCAGCGCCGGGCTCAACGCACTGCGCCCGCGCGCCGACCATCTGGAAGTGGAATGGAGCGATACCCGCATCAGCCCCTTCCATTACCTCTGGCTGCGCGACAACTGCCCGTGCGCCCAATGCGTCTACACGGTGACTCGCGAACAGGTACTGGAAATAGTCGATGTACCGGCCGATCTCCAGCCCCGGCAGGCCCGGATCGAGGCGGATGGCGCGCTACGGGTGGACTGGCCGGACGGCCACGTCAGCCGCTACCACCCCGGCTGGCTGCGCGCCCACGCCTATGACGACCTGTCCCGCGAGGAACGCTTGCGCGAGCGTCCGCGCAGCCGGCTCTGGGCCACGGGCCTGAACGAGCACCTGCCGGTGTTCGACTACGCCGCCGTGATGAAGGACGACCGTACACTGCTCGACTGGCTGCGGGCCCTGCGCGACACCGGCCTGACCCAGGTCCAGGGCATGCCCACCGAACCCGGCACCCTGCAACACATCGCCCGGCGCATCGCGTTCATCCGCGAGAGCAACTTCGGCGTGCTGTTCAACGTGCAATCCCGGGCCGACGCCGACAGCAACGCCTACACCGCCTTCAACCTGCCGCTGCACACCGACTTGCCGACCCGCGAACTGCAACCGGGCCTGCAATTCCTGCATTGCCTGGTCAACGATGCGGTGGGCGGAGACAGCCTGTTCGTCGACGGCTTCGCCATCGCCGAAGCCCTGCGCCGCGAAGCGCCGGAGGACTTCCGTACCCTCTGCGAGCTGCCGGTGGAGTTTCGCAACAAAGACCGCCACAGCGACTACCGCTGCCTGGCACCGATCATCGCCCTCGATGCCCATGGTGCGGTCACGGAAATCCGCATCGCCAATTTCCTGCGCGGTCCCTTCAACGCACCGGCCCGGCAAATGCCCGCGCTGTACCGCGCCTATCGCCACTTCATCGCTCTTACCCGCGAACCGCGCTTCCGCGTGGAACGGCGCCTGGAAGCCGGGCAGATGTGGTGCTTCGACAACCGCCGCACCCTCCACGCCCGCCACGCTTTCGACCCGAGCAGCGGCGCCCGCCACTTCCAGGGTTGCTACGTCGATCGGGACGAACTGCTGTCGCGGATCAGGGTGTTGGAACGGGAGAGATAGGGTGTCCCGACACTGGACAGGGAGATGGCGGATCGCTAGCGTTCCGCGCCAGCACTCATTCCCTGCTCAGAGGACATCGGATGTACCGCAACCAGCAAGCCGCCGCTTTCGGATTTCTCGCCATGCTCGCCCTCGTCGCCATCCTGCTGGTGATCCTGGCGCTCTGGGCCTGGCCCAAGTACCGGGTCTACAAGCTCGAACTCGACGGCATCGCCGCGCTCAAGGAAGCCGAGTGGAGCAAGCAGATTCTCATCGAAGAAGCCAAGGCCAGGGAGCAGGCCTCACTGATGCAGGCGAAGGCCAAGGTCACCTTGGCCGAAGCCGAAGGCCGCGCGCAGGTCGTGCGCGCCAAAGCTGAAGGCCAAGCCGATATCGAACGCGCCAAGGCCGCCGCCGAGGCCAACCGCATCATCGGCGAATCCCTGAAGAACAACGAACAATACCTGCGCTATGTCTGGATCAAGGGCCTGCAGGACGGCAAGGGCGAACGCATCTACATCCCCACCGAAGCCGGCATGCCGATCCTCGAAGCGGGAAAGGCGAAGTAACGCATCTTTTGATCGACTTTGCCGGGGACTCGGCGTTTCGGCGGCGTTTCTTGTGACAGGTCGCGGTTATCGGAGCGGCAAATCGCAGGCAAAAAAAACCCCCGCAAAAGCCGACACGAAAGCGGGGGTACAAGAGGGTCCTGTGCTCGGGACCGCGTGGCTGCATGCCCCGGTGGCGACCAACCACCTGGAGGGGCGAGCTGGAAAGGATTGTGCGGGGTCGCCGGCCAAGTGGATTAGCCGAAAACGACCTGTTCATGTGCGTTCCTGACATCTCGCCACATGGCCCCTTGCCGCGTTCCGGTGAGCTCACCAGAATCGAACCACAGCGACTCTTACGAGGACTTGGCGATGATGTATGCGGATTTGATCGATCAGGACGATTTGCGCGAACGCCTGCAGGCGCTGGGTATCGAGATTCCACCGGGGGCCACCGCCGAGCAGGCCTGCGAACGCGCCCTGATGGGGCTCAGTGCGCCGCGCGCCCAGGCATTGCGGGGGCTGGTGGAGCAGATGCTGGCCAGCGGTGCGGAAATGCTGCCGGCCGTGCGCGAAGCCATTTCGCGCCAGTTGCTGCCGGCACTGGCCCAGTACCGGCAGACCCATGGCTGATTTGCCGGCCCCGGTATGAACCGGGGCACGGGCATTCCCTTAGAACCTATTTACGATCTGCTGCGCGTCGGCCCTGCTGCGTTAAAAACCGACTCGGACTGCTCATTTACAGCTCGTAAAGTCGAATGCGACCCCAGCGCGTCCTCGCCTACGCGGCCCGGTCTGTTTTTGTGGGGCCGCCCAGGCCTTGCATGGCTCTAGCTCGCGAGATCGTAAACAGGTTCTTACAGCCGGACGCTCGCGAACGTGGACTCCCCACGCGCCTGGCTGAGCGCCGACATGGCGCCGGGCATGAGCGCCTGCGGAATCGGCAGCAGCGCCACCGGCTGGCTGTTGCTCGGCGTCATGCGTTCGTCGCGCGGCGGGATGCCGAAGTATTCGCGGTAGCACTTGGAGAAGTGCGGCGTGGAGACGAAACCGCACACCGAAGCCACTTCGATGATCGACATCGGGGTCTGCTTGAGCAACTGACGGGCACGGATCAGGCGCAGCTTGAGGTAGTAGCGCGACGGCGAGCAGTGCAGGTACTTCTGGAACAGCCGCTCCAGTTGCCGGCGCGAGACGTTGACGTAGACCGCCAGTTCGTCGAGGTCGATGGGCTCCTCGAGGTTGGCCTCCATCAGCGCGACGATTTCCTGCAGCTTCGGCTGGTTGGTGCCGAGCATGTGCTTGAGCGGCACGCGCTGGTGGTCCTGCTCGTTGCGGATGCGCTCGTAGACGAACATCTCGGAGATCGCGGCGGACAGCTCGCGGCCGTGCTCGCGGGAGATCAGGTGCAGCATCATGTCCAGCGGCGCGGTGCCGCCGGAGCTGGTGTAGCGGTTGCGGTCGAGGGTGAACAGGCGGGTGCTCATGGTCACGCGCGGGAAGGCTTCCTGCATCGCAGCCAGACACTCCCAGTGCACGCTGCAATCGAAACCGTCGAGCAGGCCGGCGCAGGCCAACGCCCAACTGCCGGTGCAGACGGCGCCCAGTCGGCGACCTTGGCGGGCCTGGGACTGCAGCCAGCTCACGTGTTCGCGGGTCACGCTGCGCTGGATGCCGACGCCGCCGCAGACGATGACGGTATCCAGCGCCGGGGCGTTGGCGACCGAGGAGTCGGGGGTGATCTGCAGGCCGTCGCTGGCCCAGACCTGACCGCCATCCAGGGTCAGGGTGCACCAGCGGTACAGCTCACGGCCCGATAGCTGGTTGGCCATGCGCAAGGGTTCGACGGCCGAAGCCAGGGAAATCAGGGTGAAGTTGTCGAGCAGCAGGAAGCCGATGGATTGCGGCGCACGGTTCTGGGCTTGCGCCCCGGGGTTGAACTGCGACATCACGGTATCTCCTCACGCAAAGCGGTTAGGCCCATTGGGGCTCTTGTTCTTTTATGCCGGCCGGTACGCCTGGCGTCCGGACTGTGAGAATTCGGAACGCAAATGTCGTGCCTATTTTGAATGACTGTTCAATCAAAAAAGGCGGAGTCACCTGAGTGCCTCTGTCATGCGGTTCCGAGGCACTCCAGCCCGGTCATCCGGCGGCCTTGCCGCTGCTCGCCACCTGCGTGACTGAGCAGTTTCGTAGCACCTTGGCAGGTGCTACCGGGTAAGGATTGTCACCCCTTGCCTCGGGATTCCCCTAACCGTTCCCGACCCCGTCCTTGAGGCCGGTACTTCATTCGGTGGACGCGCCAAAAGATGGCATCGCCCGGCGCCCGTGTGCGAAGAACGGGCAATCGCGGGAACCCGGCGTCAGCACTCGATCGCGCTGACCGCCAACCCTCCACGCGAGGTTTCCTTGTACTTGTCGTGCATGTCCGCACCGGTGTCGCGCATGGTGCGGATCACCCGGTCGAGGGAGATGAAATGCTCGCCATCGCCACGCAGCGCCATCTGCGCGGCGTTGATCGCCTTCACTGCAGCGATCGCATTGCGTTCGATACAGGGCACCTGCACCAGCCCGCCGACCGGGTCGCAGGTCAGCCCGAGGTTATGCTCGAGGCCGATCTCGGCGGCGTTCTCCAGTTGCTCCGGGGTGGCGCCGAGCACTTCGGCGAGACCGGCCGCCGCCATGGCGCAGGCCGAACCCACCTCGCCCTGGCAACCGACTTCGGCGCCGGAGATGGAAGCGTTCTTCTTGCACAGGATGCCCACCGAGGCGGCGCCTAGGAAAAATCTGACGACATCGTCGTCGCAGGCATCCGGGTTGAATTTCATGTAGTAGTGCAACACAGCCGGGATGATGCCGGCGGCGCCGTTGGTCGGCGCGGTGACCATGCGCCCGCCGGCGGCGTTTTCCTCGTTCACCGCCAGGGCGAACAGGTTGACCCACTCCATGGCGCTCATGGTCGAGCCGATCACGTTGGGCTTGCCCAGCTCCTGCAGGCTGCGGTGCAGCTTGGCGGCACGCCGGCGCACATTGAGCCCGCCGGGCAGGATGCCCTCTTCGCTGAGCCCGTTGTCCACGCATTCGCGCATGGCCTGCCAGAGGCGCATCAGCCCTGCGCGGATGTCCGCTTCGCTGCGCCAGGCCTTCTCGTTTTCCAGCATCAGTTCAGAGACCCGCAGCCCGTGCTGACGGCACAGTTGCAGCAGTTCCACCGCGCTGGAAAAGTCGTAGGGCAGGCGGGTGTGGTCCTGGTCGAGCTGGCCGGCGGCGGCCTGCTCGGCATCGACGACGAAGCCGCCGCCGACGGAATAGTAGGTATCGCTGTGCAGCTCGCCGTTGTCGTCGCAGGCGATCAGCGTCATGGCGTTCGGATGGTAGGGCAGGTTCTCGTCGAGCAGGCGCATGTCGCGCGCCCAGTCGAACGCCACCGGCCGCTCACCGCCCAGCAACAGGCTGCCGGTCTCCTTGAGAGCAGCGATACGCGGCGCGATCTGGCGCGGGTCGATGCGATCCGGCCATTCGCCCATCAGCCCCATGATCACGGCGTTGTCGGTGCCATGGCCGACACCGGTGGCCGACAGCGAGCCGTACAGCTTCACTTCGACACGGGTGACCCGTGCCAACAGGCGACGCTCGCCAAGGGCCTGGACGAAGAGCGCGGCGGCACGCATCGGCCCCACGGTATGGGAACTGGAAGGCCCGATCCCGATCTTGAACAGGTCGAACACACTGATGGCCATGGAACAACCTCCTGAGACGAAGCGGCATGCGGACTGCCTTTACGGGCGGGCATCATCGGTCCTTTGTCCGATGTCACGGAGTCCCATTCCGACGCACCCTTATCCACCAGCGTCGTCGTCATACGTGCTTCATAAATACGCCTGGACGTCGCGGACCGACGCACCGTAAACGACATTCCACACACCAAAAACGACGGCTCCGATAGGCGTACCGTTTCACCTGGCCGACGATCCCTCGGTTGCCGGGAGCGGCTTCGGGCGCCAGTCGCGCATGGGCATGGCGGATTCACAGAGGATGGCGCGAGCCGCCACCCCCACCGGGCTTCGTCGAGCGCACTCGCGGCTCATCCGGATAAATAAAAGGAAGCGAGGCGATGAAAGGCATGACCTCCACGCTCCTGCTCCTGGCCCTCTGCATCCCATTCGCGACATATGCAACGGAACCGGAAGGCTGCCGGCTGGTCCTTTATCCGACGTCGGCTGCATCGACATCACATGACCAGTGCAACGACCCACCTGGCGCTCGGCCACATCACGCAGGTCAAGCGCTTGTCGAGCCGGAGACCTGCCAGGCGCTGAGCGACAAGCGGCTCGATGTGTCTCTTCGATGAGAACACCAACCGCCGCCAGGCGGCCAAGGCGTGGCTGAAAGCCCACCCGCAGGCCCTCGACACCTGACTGGCCGGCATCGGCACCCTGGGACGATCGCCCGGCACGGGAGGTGGTCAAGGCGCGGCCTGGTTTGTTTGAATGAAAAAAGGCCGGGGCGGTCCAGCAGCGCCCCCGGATACCGCGCAGAGGGGCCCCGAATTACCGGATACGACCCCTCTCATGCTGGATACGACCCCGGCTGCACTGGTTGCGACGCCCCCCATAGGCGTTTGTTTTCCGCTGTTCCATGATCCTCTCGACTCAACCGCTAGGCTTGGTGTGCAGGCCGCCACGCACGAAGTGGCCTCACATTTTCATACCGACTGCCAATGCCGCTCCCCGAGAGGAGCTACAACAACCAGAAACGGAGTCCGCCCATGAAAATACGAACGTTTGCGATGGCCGCCACCCTAGCCAGCCTCCCCCTGCTGGCCCAGGCCGCCGAACCAGAATCTTGTGGCGTTGTTCGCTTTGCCGATGTCGGCTGGACCGACATCACCGTTACCACCGCAGTCACCAGCGAAGTGCTGGAAAGCCTCGGTTACCAGACCAAGACCAACATGCTGTCGGTGCCGGTGACCTACCGTTCGCTGCAGAACAAGGACATCGATGTCTTCCTCGGCAACTGGATGCCGACCATGGAGAACGACATCAAGGAATACCGCGACAAGGGCACCGTGGAAACCGTGCGGGCCAACCTCGAAGGCGCCAAGTACACCCTCGCTGTACCGGACTATGCGTATGAAGCCGGCCTGAAGAACTTCGCCGACATCGCCAAGTTCGCCGACAAGCTGGACAACAAGATCTACGGCATCGAGCCGGGCAACGACGGCAACCGCCTGATCCAGGGCATGATCGACGCCAACACCTTCGACCTCGGCAAGTTCAAGGTCGTCGAGTCCAGCGAAGCCGGCATGCTTTCCCAGGTCCAGCGCGCCGTGCGGCGCAACCAGTGGGTCGTGTTCCTCGGCTGGGAACCGCACCCGATGAATACCCGCTTCCCCATGAAGTACCTGGAAGGCGGCGACGACGTGTTCGGTCCGAACTACGGCGGCGCCACCATCTATACCAACGTGCGCAAAGGCTACACCCAGGAATGCGCCAACGTCGGCAAGCTGCTGCAGAACCTGCAGTTCAGCCTGGATATGGAAAACCAGCTGATGGACGCCGTGCTGAACCAGAACCAGAAGCCGCGTGAAGCCGCCAAAGCCTGGCTGAAAACCAACCCGCAGGTTCTCGATACCTGGCTGGCAGGCGTTACCACTCGCGACGGAAAACCCGCACTGGGCGCAGCCCAGGCCAAGCTGGCGCCCTGATCGGGGCGCCTTCCGCTCCTCCTGCAAGTGGATGTACGAGACCATGCTGACTGATCACAAACTCCCCCTCGGGCAGTACATCGCCGACTTCGTCGAATGGCTGACCCTCAATGGCGCCGAATTCTTCGACTCGGTGGCCGACACGCTGGAAATGCTGATCCAGGGCGTCACCCATGGACTGCTCTGGTTCAACCCGCTGGTGCTGATCGGCCTGTTCGCGCTGCTGACGCAACTGATCCAGCGCAAGTGGGCCCTCACCGCGTTCTGCGCGCTCTCCTTCCTGCTGATCCTCAACCTCGGCTACTGGCAGGAAACCATGGAGACCCTGGCCCAGGTGCTCTTCGCCACCCTGGTCTGCGTGGCGATCGGCGTGCCGCTGGGCATCGCCGCCGCGCACAAGCCGATGTTCTACACCTTCATGCGGCCGGTCCTGGACTTGATGCAGACGGTGCCGACCTTCGTCTACCTGATCCCCACCCTGACCCTGTTCGGCCTGGGCGTGGTACCGGGGCTGATCTCCACCGTGGTGTTCGCCATCGCCGCGCCGATCCGCCTGACCTATCTAGGCATCCAGGACGTGCCGCACGAACTGCTCGACGCCGGCAAGGCCTTTGGCTGCTCGCGCTGGCAACTGCTGAGCCGCATCGAGCTGCCGCATGCCATGCCCAGCATCGGCGCCGGCGTGACCCAGTGCATCATGCTGTCGCTGTCGATGGTGGTGATCGCCGCCCTGGTCGGCGCCGACGGGCTCGGCAAGCCGGTGGTCAATGCCCTCAATACCGCGGATATCGCCCTCGGCTTCGAAGCCGGTTTGTCCATCGTCCTGCTGGCCATCCTGCTCGACCGCGTCTGCAAACAACCCGAAGCCAAGCGGAGGACTGAAGCGTGAGTATGATTCGCTTCGAGAAGGTCGACGTCATCTTCTCCAAACAACCGCGTGAAGCCCTCGCCCTGCTCGATCAAGGCCTCACGCGTGACCAGATCCTGAAGAAGACCGGCCAGGTGGTGGGCGTGGAAAACGCCAACCTGGACATCGAGCGCGGCGAAATCTGCGTACTGATGGGCCTTTCCGGCTCCGGCAAATCCAGCCTGCTGCGCTGCATCAACGGCCTCAACACCGTGAGCCGCGGCCGCTTGCTGATCGAGCACGAAGGCGCCGAGGTGGACATTGCGTCCTGCTCCCCGGCCACCCTCAAGGCCATGCGCACCAAGCGCATCGCCATGGTGTTCCAGAAGTTCGCCCTGATGCCCTGGCTGACCGTGGCGGAAAACGTCGGCTTCGGCCTGGAGATGCAGCACCGCCCGGCCGCCGAGCGCAAGAAGCTGGTCGACGAGAAGCTCGAACTGGTCGGCCTCAGCCAATGGCGCGACAAGCGCCCGGACCAGCTCTCCGGCGGCATGCAGCAGCGCGTCGGCCTGGCCCGCGCCCTGGCCATGGATGCCGACATCCTGCTGATGGACGAACCCTTCTCCGCCCTCGATCCGCTGATCCGCCAGCAGTTGCAGGACGAATTGCTGGTGCTGCAACGCAAGCTGCACAAGACCATCGTCTTCGTCAGCCATGACCTGGACGAAGCGCTCAAGCTCGGCTCGCGCATCGCCATCATGAAGGACGGCCGGATCATCCAGTACAGCAAGCCGGAAGAGATCGTTCTCAACCCGGCGGACGATTACGTGCGTACCTTCGTTGCCCACACCAACCCGCTCAACGTGCTGTGCGGCGAAAGCCTGATGCGACCGTTGCAGCAGTGCCGCCACGAAGGCAACGAAATCTGCGTGGACCAGGGCCGCGACTGCTGGCTCGGCCTGGACGACAACAACGGCGTGCAATGCGCTCGCCAGGGCGGCCAGGATCTCAAGCTGCAACGCTGGGCACCGGGCGACCTGGTGGCCAACCTGCGCCGCGAGCCGACCCTGGTCAACGTGCGCATCGCCATGCGCGACGCCCTGCAGATTCGCTACCAGACCGGGCACAAGCTGGTGCTGGAGGATAACGGCCAGGTGGTCGGCATCCTCGGCGACAGCGAGCTGTACCACGCATTGCTCGGCAAGAACCTGGAAAAGGACGACAACAACGCGGCCAAACCGGTCCAGGTGCAACCGGCGGAGCTCTCCCGGGTCGTCTGACCAAGCCACACCGCTCGGCCTCCGGTGCTCCGCCCCAACGGAGCGCAGGGGGCTGCCGCGCACGGAGCGGTAAAAAACGCCCCGTGTCGTGGTTAGCAATGCCAGGTCGTTTTTGTTGATTGTTCGTTCAATAAAGATTCCATAGACTGCTCCAAGCCTAGTGCCATGCTGGTTCCAGCCACCCGGAGCAGTCGCCGGACGAACAGAGGTGTCGCCATGCCCAAGCTTGGAATGCAACCGATCCGCCGCTCGCAACTGATCCACGCCACCCTCGAGGCGGTCGACCGGGTCGGCATGGGCGAGGCCAGCATCGCCCTGATCGCCAAGCTGGCGGGCATGTCCAACGGCATCATCAGCCACTACTTCCAGGACAAGAACGGCTTGCTCGAAGCCACCATGCGCCACCTGATGGCGGCCCTGCGCCAGGCCGTGCGCGAACGCCGCCAGGCGCTGCCCGACGACAACCCGCGCGACCACCTGCGGGCGATCATCGCCGGCAACTTCGACCCCAGCCAGGTCAACGGCCCGGCAATGAAGACCTGGCTCGCCTTCTGGGCCAGCAGCATGCACCAGCCCTCGCTGCGCCGGCTGCAACGGATCAACGACCACCGGCTGTATTCCAACCTCTGCGGCGAATTCCGCCGTGTGCTGCCGTATGAGGATGCGCGCGCCGCCGCCCGCGGACTGGCTGCGCTGATCGATGGCCTGTGGCTACGCGGCGCGCTATCCGGCGATGCCTTCGACACCCAGGAAGCCTTGCGCATCGCCTACGAATACCTGGACCAGCAACTGGCCAAGCAGGCCGGCTGAACCGATAGACACTCCCTCTCCCTTCTGGGGAGAGGGCTGGGGTGAGGGGCGGAGGATCGTTCCAACACCCTGGCGGCGTCCCCGCCTGACGCTCTCGAAAAACGAGAGAGATGCGAGGAACGCGAACCCCTAACCCTGGCCCGTATCCCGATATCGGCCACCTTATTCAGGAGTTCCCATGGCCCGATTCGAACTGCAGAAGCTCTATATCCACGGCGGCTATGTAGACGCCACCAGCGGCGCCACCTTCCAGAGCATCGACCCGGCCACCGGCGAAGTGCTCGCCGAGGTGCAGCGCGCCTCCCAGGCCGATGTCGAGCGCGCCGTGGCCAGCGCCGAGGAAGGCCAGAAGGTCTGGGCGGCGATGACCGCCATGCAGCGCTCGCGCATCCTGCGCAAGGCGGTGGACATTCTCCGCGCGCGCAACGACGAGCTGGCCGAGCTGGAAAGCCTGGACACCGGCAAGCCGCTGGCCGAGACCCGCTTCGTCGACATCGTCACCGGCGCCGACGTGCTGGAGTACTACGCCGGCCTGATCCCCGCCATCGAGGGCGAACAGATCCCGCTGCGCGAGACCAGCTTCGTCTACACCCGCCGCGAGCCGCTGGGTGTAGTAGCCGGCATCGGTGCCTGGAACTACCCGATCCAGATCGCCCTGTGGAAATCCGCCCCGGCCCTGGCCGCCGGCAACGCGATGATCTTCAAGCCCAGCGAAGTCACCTCGCTGACCGCGCTGAAACTGGCCGAGATCTACACCGAGGCTGGCGTGCCGGATGGCGTGTTCAACGTGGTCACCGGCAGCGGCCGCGAAGTCGGCACCTGGCTCACCGAGCACCCGCGCATCGAGAAGATTTCCTTCACCGGCGGCACCGACACCGGCAAGAAGGTCATGGCCAGCGCCTCCAGTTCCTCGCTGAAGGAAGTCACCATGGAACTGGGCGGCAAGTCGCCGCTGATCATCTTCGACGACGCCAACCTCAACCGCGCCGCCGACATCGCGGTAATGGCCAACTTCTTCAGCTCCGGCCAGGTCTGCACCAACGGCACCCGTGTGTTCGTCCCGCGTGCCCTGCAATCGCGCTTCGAATCCAAGGTGCTGGAGCGGGTCAAGCGCATCCGCCTCGGCAGCCCGCTGGACGAAAGCACCAACTTCGGCCCGCTGGTCAGCTTCGCCCACATGGACAGCGTCCTCGGCTACATCGAGAAGGGCAAGGCGGAAGGCGCACGCCTGATCTGTGGCGGCGAGCGTGTGACCGACGGCGACTACGCCAAGGGCGCCTACGTGGCACCGACGGTATTCAGCGATTGCACCGACGACATGACCATCGTCCGCGAGGAAATCTTCGGCCCGGTGATGAGCATCCTGGTCTACGACGACGAGGACGAAGTCATCCGTCGCGCCAACGCCACCGACTACGGCCTCGCCGCCGGCGTGGTGACCCAGGACCTGAACCGCGCACACCGGGCGATCCACCGCCTGGAAGCCGGCATCTGCTGGATCAACACCTGGGGCGAATCCCCGGCGGAAATGCCGGTGGGCGGCTACAAGCAATCCGGCGTCGGCCGCGAAAACGGCCTGACCACCCTGGCTCACTACACTCGCATCAAATCCATCCAAGTCGAGCTGGGCGATTACGTCTCCGTGTTCTGACGCCTTGCCTCAGCCCTACACGGAACAAGCCTCCTCTCCCCTCTGGGGAGAGGGTTGGGGTGAGGGGGCGGTGCATCGCGCCGCAACGATCCCGGCACCCGAGCAGTCCATCCGAAGGATGTCCCCATGCCTCAAGAATTCGATTACATCATCGTCGGCGCCGGCTCCGCCGGTAATGTACTGGCCACGCGGCTGACCGAAGACGCCGACGTCAGCGTCCTGCTGCTGGAAGCCGGCGGCCCGGACTATCGCCTGGACTTCCGCACCCAGATGCCCGCCGCCCTCGCCTATCCGTTGCAGGGCCGCCGCTACAACTGGGCCTACGAGACCGACCCGGAACCGCACATGAACAACCGCCGCATGGAGTGCGGGCGCGGCAAGGGCCTCGGCGGCTCCTCGCTGATCAACGGCATGTGCTATATCCGCGGCAATGCCTTGGACTACGACAACTGGGCGAAGAACAAGGGCCTGGAAGACTGGACCTACCTCGACTGCCTGCCCTACTTCCGCAAGGCCGAGACCCGCGACATCGGCCCCAACGACTACCACGGCGGCGACGGCCCGGTCTGCGTGACCACGCCGAAGCCGGGCAACAACCCGCTGTTCCACGCCATGGTGGAAGCCGGGGTGCAGGCCGGTTTCCCGCGTACCGACGACCTCAACGGCTACCAGCAGGAAGGCTTCGGCCCGATGGACCGCACGGTAACGCCCCAAGGCCGTCGCTCCAGCACCGCGCGCGGCTACCTGGATCAGGCGCGCAACCGGCCGAACCTGACCATCGTCACCCACGCCCTCACCGACCGCATCCTGTTCAGCGGCAAGCGCGCCATCGGTGTCGCCTACCTGCACGGCAACGGCAGCGAGCCGGTCACCGCGCACGCCCGCCGCGAAGTGCTGATCTGCTCCGGCGCCATCGCCTCGCCGCAGCTCCTGCAACGCTCCGGGGTCGGCCCCGGCGCCCTGCTGCGCGACCTGGACATCCCGCTGGTGCTCGACCTGCCGGGCGTCGGCGCCAACCTGCAGGACCACCTGGAAATGTACGTGCAGTACGCCTGCAAGGAACCGGTGTCGCTCTACCCCGCGCTGCAATGGTGGAACCAGCCACCGATCGGCGCCCAGTGGCTGTTCCTCGGCAAGGGCGTCGGCGCCAGCAACCAGTTCGAAGCCGGCGGTTTCATCCGCACCCGCGACGAATTCGAGTGGCCGAACATCCAGTTCCACTTCCTGCCGGTGGCGATCAACTACAACGGCAGCAACGCGGTGAAGGAACACGGCTTCCAGGCCCACGTCGGCTCCATGCGTTCGCCCAGCCGCGGGCGTATCCAGCTCCGCTCGAAGGACCCGCGCAAGCACCCGAGCATCCTGTTCAACTACATGAGCACCGAGCAGGACTGGCAGGAATTCCGCGATGGCATCCGCATCACCCGCGAAATCATGAACCAGCCGGCACTGGACCCGTTCCGCGGCCGCGAAATCAGCCCCGGCGTCGACTACCAATCCGACGCCGACCTCGATCGTTTCGTCCGCGAGCACGCCGAAACCGCTTTCCACCCGTCCTGCTCGTGCAAGATGGGCGAGGACGACATGGCGGTGGTCGATGGCCAGGGCCGGGTGCACGGTCTGGAAGGGCTGCGGGTTATCGACGCCTCGATCATGCCGCTGATCACCACCGGCAACCTCAACGCCCCGACCATCATGATGGCCGAGAAGCTCGCCGACAAAATCCGTGGGCGGACGCCGCTGCCCCGCAGCAACGCGCCCTACTACGTCGCCAACGGCGCACCGGTACGCGGCAAGCCGCTGCGCTGAGCCACCCGCGGCGGCCTCCCGGTCGCCGCGCCCCGGCATCCGGCGCCGGGGCTGTTACACTGCGCGCCCATCCCCCTGCCGGACCCTCGCCGTGACCGCCGCCTTCGCCTCCCTGCCGCTCTCCGCCGCCATGCTGGCCAACCTCGACGCCCTCGGTTACACCGAGATGACGCCGATCCAGGCACAGAGCCTGCCGCTCATGCTCAAGGGCCAGGACCTGATCGCCCAGGCCAAGACCGGCAGCGGCAAGACCGCCGCCTTCGGCATCGCCCTGCTCGCCCCGCTGAATCCGCGCTTCTTCGGCTGCCAGGCGCTGGTGCTCTGCCCGACCCGCGAGCTGGCCGACCAGGTGGCCAAGGAGATCCGCCGCCTGGCCCGCGCCGCCGACAACATCAAGGTCCTCACCCTCTGTGGCGGGGTGCCGTTCGGGCCGCAGATCGGTTCGCTGGAACACGGCGCCCACGTCATCGTCGGCACGCCGGGGCGGGTGCAGGAGCACCTGCGCAAGGGCACCCTGACACTGGACGGCCTCAACACCCTGGTGCTGGACGAAGCCGACCGCATGCTGGACATGGGCTTCTACGATTCCATCGCCGACATCATCGGCCAGACCCCGGCGCGCCGGCAGACGCTGCTGTTCTCCGCCACCTACCCGGCTGGCATCGAGCAGCTCGCCGCCACCTTCATGAAGGCACCGCAGCGCGTACAGGTGGAAGCCCTGCACGACGACGGCCAGATCGAGCAGCGCTTCTACGAGATCGACCCGCGCCAGCGCCTGGACGCGGTGCTGCGCCTGCTGCTGCACTTCCGTCCGCAATCCAGCGTCGCCTTCTGCCACACCCGGCAGCAGTGCCAGGAACTGGTGGAGCACCTGCAGGCACGGAAGATTTCCGCCCTGGCCCTGCACGGCGACCTCGAACAGCGCGACCGCGACCAGGTCCTGGCGATGTTCGCCAATCGCAGTTGCAGCGTGCTGGTGGCCACCGACGTGGCGGCCCGCGGCCTGGACATCGCCGGGCTGGAAGCGGTGATCAACGTCGAACTGGCGCGCGACCCGGAGGTGCATATCCATCGCATCGGCCGCAGCGGCCGCGCCGGCGAAAAGGGCCTGGCCTTGAGCCTGGTGGCGCCGGCCGAAGCCAGCCGCGCCCAGGCCATCGAGAACCTGCAGAAGGCGCCACTGAACTGGCACGAGCTGGACAGCCTGAAGCCGAAAAGCGACGAACCACTGCTGCCGCCGATGACCACCCTGTGCATCGCCGCCGGACGCAAGGACAAACTGCGCCCCGGCGACATCCTCGGCGCCCTCACCGGCGAAGCCGGCATCCCCGGCGCCCAGGTGGGCAAGATCGCCCTGTTCGACTTCCAGGCCTACGTCGCGGTGGACCGCAGCGTCGCCCGCCAGGCGCTCAAGCGGCTGAGCGAAGGCAAGATCAAGGGACGTTCAATGAAGGTGCGGGTGCTCTGAAGGCCGCCTGCGGTTTGTCTTTCCCGGATTGCGCTTCGCTTATCCGGGTTACGTTCATGTCAAGCCCCAGGGAGCGCTCTCGGTTTCCGCTCCGTCCGACTCAGTCGGCGAGTGCCTGTTTCCTCTCTGATGCCCCCCTCCCAGCGTAAGACCTGCGAGCTTCGCAAATGGCCCTGTGGTGGGCGTCCGCCCAGGCAACCAGCCCTTTCATGGGCACGAGGAACGAGCAGCCCAGATCGGTCAGGTCATATTCCACCCGTGGTGGCACCTCCGGGTACAGCGTGCGCCGGACAAAGCCATCCTGCTCCAAGTGTTTCAGTGTCCTGGACAGCATCTGCTTCGATATATCGCCGATGGCTCGCATCAATTCGTTGAAGCGCATCGTCCCGCCCTCCAGCGTCTCCAGGACGAGCAAGCTCCATTGATCGCCGATCCGGTCGAGTACGTCCCGGATCGGACAGGGCTGATCGAATTCATTGGCTTCGCTTTTGGTTTCGTTCTTGAGCACGACGATTTCTCGTTCATTTCCAAAGGTCAGACCGGGCTGACCTGATGACGCAGCGATGACTTCTTGTGGAACCGAACCGGATTCCCGAGAATCCACGAAGGTCTACATAGTAGACCTGATATGAATTTCAAACCAATGCCGGTATGGCAGCGCAGCCATCGGAGCCCAAACACTGCGTGCCGCGCGCCCTCTCACAGCCGCCATGGCTCGCGTCCGGCGCTCCCGGCCGGTAAATGAATCGGTTAACCCAATGTTCGCAACCAGCCCATCCACCCTTATTGCCACTGTTCTAATGGCACTCGCCATCCCTTCGCTGTCGCAGGCCGGCAATGACTCTTTCGAAAAGGAAACAACCTCTATGACCGCCATCGCCTTTCCCGCCATTGGCCACGTTTTCCGCGCCGACTATGGTGAGCGGGTCTACCGCGTCGCCTTCGATGCGGACGGCAAGACACTGCGCTGGGCTCCGTTCCCCGCCGAAGATTTCGACGCCGCCGCGACAACGGAAACCTACCGATCCCTTCCAATCCGCCCGGGCGTGTTCATGGTGACCTGGAAGGAAGCCGACGGTACGACGGTCACGCATGTGGAGGACTTCGAACATGACACCGTCCACGCCTCCATCACGCTTCCCGACCACACCTTCCTGAACCTGACGGGTTCCTGGACACGAGTCGATTGAGCAAGGAAAACGTCCTTGCCAAGGATCCAGTTCCGCTCCGCAGAGGCGAAGCAATAGCTCAACCCTGACACCACGGGGCGGATAAATCCGCCCCTGCAAGTCATCCCCTAAAGGATGGCGAAGCGTGAGCTGCCCCATCCCCCCTCACAGACCTGCCGCACACCGGCCGGCAATGCCCATCGCGGAATGTTCCTTGCTTGCTCGAGAGCGGCTACGCTGGCGGCGTGACGGTCGTCGCGCCGCGGCGTCCAACACTCCCAACGCAGTCACAAGGCCCCGCGCATTCCATGCTTTCACCTTCGTTCCGGCAATCCCTGCGCCGTCTCTGGGCACTGGACAAGTTCGGCTACAGCCTGCGGGTCTTCGTCGCCCTGGCCGGAGCCATGGCGCTCGGCTGGTGGCAGGACCAGATGGGCATGGTCATCCCGCTGTTCCTCGGCATCATCGCCAGCGCCCTGGCGGAAACCGACGACAGTTGGCTCGGCCGCCTCAGCGCATTGCTGGTCACCCTGTTCTGCTTCAGCGTGGCGGCGCTAGCGGTGGAGCTGCTGTTCCCCTATCCCTGGCTGTTCGTCGCCGGCCTGGCCCTGGCCACCTTCGGCCTGGTGATGCTCGGCGCCCTCGGCGAGCGCTACGCGGCCATCGCCTCGGCCACCCTTATTCTCTCCATTTACAGCATGATCGGCGTCGACCAGCGCGGCGGCGTGACCGGCGACCTGTGGCGCGAGCCTCTGCTGTTGGTGGGCGGTGCCGCCTGGTACGGCGCACTCTCGGTGTTATGGAACGCGCTGTTCGCGCACCAGCCGGTGCAGCAGAGTTTGGCCCGCCTGTACCGCGAGCTGGGCCTGTACCTGAAGCTCAAGGCCGCGCTGCTCGAACCGCTGCGCCAGCTCGACCTGGAAGCCCGCCGCCTGGAACTGGCACGGCAGAACGGCAAGGTGGTCTCGGCGCTGAACGCCGCCAAGGAGACCATCCTCAACCGCATCGGCAGCAGCCGCCCGGGACCGAAGGTGAACCGCTACCTGAAGCTGTATTTCATGGCCCAGGACATCCACGAGCGCGCCAGCTCCTCGCACTACCCGTACAACGCCCTGGCCGAGGCCTTTTTCCACAGCGACGTGCTGTTCCGCTGCCAACGCCTGCTCAAGCTGCAAGCCCGCGCCTGCCGTGAGCTGGGCGAAGCCATCCAGCTGCGCCAACCGTTCGACTACGGCGAGGCCAGCGCCCAGGCGATGGAGGATCTGCACGCCTCGATCGACTACCTGCGCCAGCAGAACAACCCGGCCTGGCGCGGCCTGCTGCGCTCGCTGAACGCGCTGTCGGGCAACCTCGCCACCCTGGAGCGGCAACTGGCCGGGGCGAGCAACCCCGACGCCCTCGCCGAGGAGCAGGACAGCAGCCTGCTCGACCGCTACCCGCGCTCGCTGCGCGAAGCCATCGAGCGCATCCGCCTGCAACTGACGCCCACCTCGCTGCTGTTCCGCCACGCCCTGCGCATGGCCGTGGCGCTGGCCACCGGCTACGGCGTGCTGCACCTGATCCACCCGACCCAGGGCTACTGGATCCTGCTGACCACGGTGTTCGTCTGCCAGCCCAACTATGGCGCCACGCGGATCAAGCTGGTGCAGCGGATCAGCGGCACCATGCTCGGCCTGGTCGCCGGCTGGGCGCTGTTCGAGCTGTTCCCCAGCCCGCTGGTGCAATCCCTCATCGCGGTGGTCGCCGGGGTGGTCTTCTTCGCCACCCGCACCACCGGCTACACCCTGGCCACGGCGGCGATCACCCTGCTGGTGCTGTTCTGTTTCAACCAGGTGGGCGACGGCTACGGGCTGATCTGGCCGCGTCTGGTCGATACCCTGCTCGGCAGCCTGATCGCCGGTGCCGCGGTATTCCTCATCCTGCCGGACTGGCAGGGTCGCCGGCTCAACCAGGTGGTGGCCAACACCCTCAGTTGCAGCAGCCTTTACCTGCGGCAGATCATCCAGCAGTACCACAGCGGCAAGCGCGACGACCTGGCCTACCGCCTGGCCCGGCGCAACGCCCACAACGCCGACGCGGCGCTCTCCACCACGCTGTCCAACATGCTGCTGGAGCCCGGCCACTTCCGGAAGGAGGCGGAGACCGGCTTCCGCTTCCTGGTGCTGTCGCACACCCTGCTGAGCTACCTCTCGGCCCTCGGCGCCCACCGCGAAAGCCTGCCCGCCGACACCAGCGACGCCCTCATCGACCGCGCCGCCGAGCACCTGACCCGGACCCTCGACCAGTTGGCCCAGAGCCTGATCGACAAGCACCCGGTAGCCATCTACAGCGACGAGGAAGAGGCCCTGGCCAAGGAGCTGGAGCAGATGCCCGAGGAACTGGACGACGGCCACCGCCTGCTGCAAACCCAACTCGCCCTGATCTGCCGCCAGCTCGCGCCGCTGCGCAGCATGGCCAGCCACTTGCTCAAGCAGGAACAGGCGGCGGCCTGACCGGCGTGCGGCTGCGCGCCGCTCCTTTCGGGTAAGATGCGCGCGCCCGACCGGGTCGCAGTTCGACGAGGTTTTCCGTGCTCCCTTCTTCCGATGTCGTCATTCTCGGCGCCGGCGCCGCCGGCCTGATGTGTGCCTTCACCGCCGCCCAGCGCGGCCGCCGGGTGCTGCTGCTCGATCACGCCAACAAGGCCGGCAAGAAAATCCTCATGTCCGGCGGCGGGCGTTGCAACTTCACCAACCTGTACACCGAACCGGCCAACTTCCTCTCGCGCAACCCGCACTTCTGCAAGTCGGCCCTGGCCCGCTTCACCCAGTGGGATTTCATCGGCCTGGTGGCCAAGCACGGCATCCCGTACCACGAGAAAAAGCTCGGCCAACTGTTCTGCGATCACAAATCCAGCGACATCCTCGAAATGCTGCTGAAGGAATGCGCCGAGGCCGGCGTCGACCTGCGCCTGAACACCTCCATCGAGCGGATCGAAAAGACCGACGGCGGCTACCGCCTAGACACCAGCGCCGGTCCGGTGGACTGCCAGTCCCTGGTGATCGCCACCGGCGGCCTGTCGATCCCCACCCTTGGCGCCACCGGCTTCGGCTACCAAGTCGCCCGCCAGTTCGGCCACGACGTGCTGCCAACCCGCGCCGGGCTGGTGCCCTTCACCATCACCGATCAGTTGAAGGCGATGTGCAGCGAACTGTCCGGCACCTCGGTGGATTGCCGGGTGAGCTGCAACGGCCAGAGCTTCCGCGAGAACATCCTGTTCACTCACCGTGGCCTCAGCGGCCCGGCGATCCTGCAGATTTCCTCCTACTGGCAGCCGGGCGACGAAGTGGAAATCGACCTGCTGCCGGACCGCGACGCCGCCGACTGGCTGGCCGAGCAACAGGCCGCGCGACCCAACACCGAACTGAAGACGCTGCTCGCCGAGTGCTTCACCAAGAAGCTGGCGAGCCTGCTGGCCGAGCACTGGTTCGTCTCGAAACCGCTGAAGCAGTACACCCCGGCCGAACTGAACGCCATTGCCCAACGCCTCTCCGCCTGGACCCTGGTACCCGCCGGCACCGAAGGCTACCGCACCGCCGAAGTCACCCTGGGTGGGGTGAGCACGGACGAGGTGTCGTCCAAGACCTTCGAATCCCAGCGCTCGCCGGGGCTGTACTTCATCGGCGAAGTGCTCGACGTCACCGGCCACCTCGGCGGCTTCAACTTCCAATGGGCCTGGGCTTCGGGGCACGCGGCCGGAGAGTACGTCTGAGCCCCACGGGCGAATGAATTCGCCCCTACAGGGGAACGGTGCACACCCGTAGGAGCGAGCTCTGCTGGCGATCCGTGCTTCCGGCGAACCTCCGTTTCGCGAGCAGAGCTCGCTCCTACAAAACCGCGCTGCAACTGTCCCTCGGGTGAATAAATTTGCCCCTACGCTGGAACGGCGCCCACCCGTAGGAGCCAGCTCTGCTGGCGATCCGTGCTTCCGGCGAATCTCCGCTTCGCGAGCTGAGCTCGCTCCTACAAAACCGCGCTGCAACTGTCCCTCGGGTGAATAAATTTGCCCCTACGCTGGAACGGCCCCCACCCGTAGGAGCCAGCTCTGCTGGCGATCCGTGCGCTTTCGGCGAATCTCCGCTTCGCGAGCAGAACTCGCTCCTACAGGGCCGCGCGGTGGCTGAACCACCTACACGAACCTATTCCCGCTCACCCGTCCCACTCCCCGGGCGTTCTTCCAACGGCGGTTCGGCCACGGTGTCCTGGTATTGCTGCGGGCTTTCCTGTGGGCCGCTCATGCTGTCGCGCTGCTGCTCTTCCGGCGGTTTGTCGCACCCCGTCAGCAGCAGGCCGAGCAAGGTGGCGAGGAGGATCGGTGTGCTGCGCATCGTCGGGCTCCGTTTCCAAGGTCGTGATGCCGGCGTGAACCGGCCCTTGTTCGGTTGACCGCTTCCCGCGCTGGGAGTGCGGCTCACTGGGCGGCGGTGAGTCCGAGGACGATGTCGAAGCGCGCGCTCAACTCACCGCTGGGCGAATCCGGCAGCGGTGCGAAGTCGACGATCAGGCTGTCCCGTGCGTGGGGATCGCGGATGGCGTTGAGGATGCCGTCGCGCGCGTTCAGCGGTTCGCCACGGACGTAGCACTGGGTGGTGAAGCGCGGCTGGCCGGGTGGGGTGACGGCCACGTGGATGTGCGGCGTGCGCCCCGGATAGGGCACCGGGCGAATGGTGCGGAAGCGGTAGGCCCCGTCGAGGCTGGTTTCGAACCGGCCGTAGCCCTGGAAGTTGCCGTCGCGCCGTGCCGGATCGCCGCCCCGGCTGTGCAGGTACTGGCCGTTGCGGTCCACCTGCCAGATTTCGATCAGCGTCCGGTTGAGCGGCGCGCCGCGGGCATCGAGCAGACGGCCATGGAGATGGACGACTTGGCCGATGGCCGGGGTGAGCCGGTCATCGACGAGGAGCAGGTCGTTGTCGCGGTCCAGCGGCAGCACGTCCGGGTAGAACGGGCCCTGAGTCTGCCGGGGTGTCAGCAGCAGCTCGGCGAAGACACCGGGCGCCGCCAACGCGAGGCCGGCGCAGCCGAGGCCCTGCAGCAGCCTGCGGCGAAGTGCATCCGGCCCCGGCATCGGTGCCTCACAGCTCGGCGAGCACCGCGCCCGGCGGCTGGTGCGGCAGGCCGTGGGCGTCCGCCACGCTGGCGCAGGTGATCAGCCCGCGCGCGACGTTAAGGCCGTTGAGCAAATGCGGGTCGCCCTCCAGGGCGCGGCGGGTGCCTTTCTCGGCCAAGGCCACGACGAATGGCAGGGTCGCGTTGTTCAGCGCCAGGGTGGAGGTGCGCGCCACGCCGCCAGGCATGTTGGCGACGCAGTAGTGCACCACTTCGTCGACCAGGTAGGTGGGCTTGTCGTGGGTGGTGGGCTTGGACGTCTCGGAGCAACCGCCCTGGTCGATGGCCACGTCCACCAGCACCGCGCCGGGCTTCATCAGGCTGACCATCTCGGCGCTGATCAGCTTGGGCGCCGAGGCACCGGGGATCAGCACCGCGCCGATCACCAGGTCCGCCGCCAGCACCTGCTCGCGCACCGCGCTGCGGGTCGAGTAGAGCGTGGCGATGCGGTTGCCGTACTGCGCATCCAGCCGACGCAAGGCATCGACGCTCTTGTCCAACACGGTGACGTCGGCGCCCAGCCCCACGGCCATGGCCAAGGCATGGCTGCCGACCACGCCGCCACCGAGGATCACCACCTTGCCCGCTGGCACGCCGGGCACTCCGCCCAACAGCACGCCGCGCCCACCGCGGGCCTTTTCCAAGCAAGTGGCGCCGGCCTGGATCGACATGCGCCCGGCCACTTCGGACATCGGTGCCAGCAACGGCAGGCGGCCCTGGGCATCGGTGACGGTCTCGTAGGCGATGCAGACGGCGCCCGAAGCGATCAGCTCGTCGGTCTGGGCGCGGTCCGGGGCCAGGTGCAGGTAGGTGAACAGGGTATGTTCCGGGCGCAGACGGGCGCGTTCTTCGGCCAATGGCTCCTTGACCTTGACGATCAGCTCGGCGACGTCGAACACCTCGTCGGCGTCGCGGGCGATCCGCGCGCCAGCGGCCTGGTAATCCTCGTCGAAGAAGCCGATAGCCGCGCCGGCCTGGGTCTGCACCGAGACTTCATGACCGAGCCCGGTCAGTTCGGCCACGGATTGCGGGGTCAGGCCGACGCGGTATTCATGGTTCTTGATTTCCTTGGGAACGCCGATACGCATGGGATTCTCCGGACAATGGCGGCAATGCAGCCGATAGGAGAAAGTCTAGGAAAGCCTCGCCCATCCGCAGGCCTGAATACGCACAGGCTTTCAGGAGATTTCGCTGAAAACCCGCCTCTTTTTGGACAGCCGACACGACCGAAGGCACTGGCAAGCGGGTTTCTTCCTTCGCGCTCGCTCGGATCATTTCGGCCCCTCGGGTGCGGTGGTCATGCCCTTCAGCAACTCGATAGGCAGCGGGAAGACGATGGTCGAGCTTTTGTCGCCGGCGATCGATCCCAGGGTCTGCATGTAGCGCAGCTGCATGGCGCCGGGCTGGCGACCGAGCATCTCGGCGGCCTGCATCAATTTCTCGGAGGCTTGCAGCTCGCCCTCGGCGTGGATCACTTTGGCCCGCCGTTCGCGCTCGGCTTCGGCCTGGCGGGCGATGGCGCGAATCATGGACTCGTCCAGGTCGACATGCTTGATCTCCACGTTGGAGACCTTGATGCCCCAGGCGTCGGTCTGCGCATCCAGTACCTGCTGGATGTCGCTGTTGAGCTGCTCGCGCTCGGCCAGCATGTCGTCGAGGTCATGCTTGCCCAGCACCGCGCGCAGGGTGGTCTGCGCCAACTGGCTGGTGGCCGAGTGGTAATCCTCGACCTGGATGATCGCCCGCTGAGGGTCGAGCACCCGGTAGTAGACCACCGCGTTGACCTTCACCGAGACGTTGTCGCGGGAGATCACGTCCTGGGTCGGTACGTCCAGCACCAGGGTGCGCAGGTCGACCCGTACCATCTGCTGGATGCCCGGGATGATGATGACCAGCCCAGGCCCCTTGACCCGCCAGAAGCGGCCGAGCTGGAACACCACGCCCCGTTCGTATTCGCGCAGGATACGGAACGCCGAAACCAGCAGGGCGAGTACCAGCGCCGCGAGGAATCCGAAACTCAATTGGAAACCGATCATTCAACCTCCTCCCGCTGGCCATCTTCGGCCGCGGTCACCTGTAGAAGAACACCGTCTCGCGCCAGCACCCGCACCGTCTGGCCGGCCTGCAACGGCGCCTCGCTCGACACCCGCCAGCGCTCGCCCTGCAAGCGGACCCAGCCGCTGCGGGGGTCGTCCGACTGCACCGCGTCCACCGCCACCCGACTGCCGATCAGCCCGGCGTCGCCGCTGACCAGCACCCGCTGGCGCGCCTTCAGCGCCATTCCCACCAGCGCCGCGATCAATACCGCGCTGACCACCGCCACGCTGACGATCAGCGGCAGCGGAATACCGAAGCCGGGGACTTCGGTATCGATCAGGATTACCGCGCCGACCACGAACGCCACCACCCCACCGATGCCGAGCACGCCGAAGCTGGGCAGGAAGGCTTCGGCCACCATGAAGGCGAGGCCAAGCAGGATCAGCCCTACTCCGGCATAGCTCACCGGCAGCAGTTGCAGCGAATAGAGCGCGAGGATCAGGCAGATGCCGCCGAGCACACCGCCGATGCCGAGACCGGGGTTGGTGAATTCGAAGAACAGACCGTAGATGCCCAGCATCATCAGGATCAGCGCCACGCTGGGGTTGGTGATCACCGCCAACAGGCGGGTGCGCCAGTCCGGCTCGTGGTGGATCAGCGCGGCACCGGCGGTACGCAGCGTCAGGTCCTGGCCGGCGGCGTTCAGCGTCTTGCCGTCCAGTTGCCGCAGCAGGTCGTTGAGGTCCCGCGCCCGGTAGTCCACCACCTTGAGCCGCAGCGCTTCGTCGGCGGACAGGCTGACCGCCTCGCGCACCGCCCGCTCGGCCCAATCGGCGTTACGCCCGCGCATCTGCGCCAGGCCACGGATATAGGCAGCGGCATCGTTGACCTGCTTGCGCGTCAGCGCATCGCCGGATTCGGGATCGTTCGGCTGGCCACGCTGGCGTTGCGGGTCATCGGGATCTTCCGGCTGCTCGGGCGGCGCGCCGGGCATGCCGCCGATCTGCACCGGGGTCGCCGCACCCAGGTTGGTGCCCGGGGCCATGGCGGCGATATGGCTGGCATAGAGGATGTAGGTGCCGGCGCTGGCGGCCCGTGCCCCGCTGGGCGACACGTAGCTGGCCACCGGCACGGGACTGGCGAGGATCGCCTTGATGATGTCGCGCATCGAGGTATCCAGGCCGCCGGGGGTGTCGATGTTGATCACCACCAGTTGCGCGCCCTCGTCCACTGCGCGGGCCAGCCCGCGCACCAGGTAGTCGGCGCTGGCCGGGCCGATCGGGCCGTTCACCGTCAATACGCTCACCGCGCCGGCGGCCATGGTCGCCGCGGCCGGCGCCAGCAGCGCCAGACACAGCATGATGCGCGGGATCAGGCGATTCATAAGCCTCTCCACGGCAGTACCTGGGAACCACCGGCGGTTACGCCGGACAACGGTTGCTCCTTGCAAGGATAGTTGACGACACCCGCACGGGACGCATATGGGCCCGGAACAGCCGCGTCACCGGCCCGCTCGGGGCGGTTTCGCTTCGACCGATTCGGCATAGCACCAACCCATTGAAAAACCACCGGTTCTAAAGCCAGTGGCCATCAAAACGGCGCAAGCCCTTGTGGCGAAAGCCCTACAGCTCATACGGATTCGTTCGAGAGAGCGCTTCAATCGGGTCGATAGGAGGAGTCTATTTCCAGACGCCAAAGGCTTGACCTAGGCCTACCTACGCGCAGCCCCGTCGTACAGGGAGCCAATACCAATGAACAGGAGGCCGCATAGATGAGCATTCCACCTGCCCGTAACCGTCTGGCGCTCGCCAGCGGTCTGGCACTCGCCGTGATAGCCGGTGCCAGCCATGGCGCCGAACCGAAGAAGCCATCCAGCTATGCACCGGTGATCGAAGAGGATTTCGAGACCGTGTTCAAACGCATGTCGGCGGACAAACCGAAGGTCATGCAGAAGCAGAAAGCGCTGCTGGAAGAGCGCTACGACCTCGCCGACAAGCCGGCCGATGGGGTCACCATGACCCGCGGCAAGCCGGTGCAGGCGGGCATCAGGGTCAAGCTGCCGAAGGGCACGACCTGGGACGAACTGGCGAAGATGAGCCCGGACCAGATTCGCGAGAAGAAGCTCTTCCCCGCCGGCTTCCTGCCCCTGCCCCATCCGAACCACGCCGAAGGCGGGATGGTCTTCCCGCACTTCCAGATCGATGAGATCAACAAGCAGCAACAGCGCGACCTGACCCGCTTCGACCTGGATTTCGACCTGCCGGACCACTTCCTGCCCGAGTTCCCGGCGCCGATCTTCCTCACCACCCGGCCGGACCTGGGCGACGTTTCCCAGGGCAAGCTGGTGACCCTGTCCAACTACTACGAGCTGTTCAACGGCATCCTCAATCCCAAGCAGATCGAGGGCCTGCGCCTGCTCGTCACGCCCTTCATGCAGCAGCAGTTCAACGCCACCGCCGACCGCCGCAGCGAGAAGCCCAGCTTCGGCGTGGCCTGCTTCGACTGCCACGCCAACGGCCACACCAACGCGGCCACTCACCTGGTCGGCGACATTCGCCCGCAGGAGCTGCGCCACCGCATCGACACGCCGTCGCTGCGCGGGGTGAACATCCAGCGCCTGTTCGGTTCGCAGCGTGCCCTGAAGACGGTGGAGGACTTCACCGAGTTCGAGCAACGCGCCGCCTACTTCGACGGCGACCCGGTGATCGCCACCAAGAAAGGCGTGAACATCCTCGAGCGCGGCAGCCAGGTGCACTTCATGGGCGAGTTCCAGGCGCTGCTCGACTTCCCACCCGCGCCCAAGCTGGACATCGAGGGCAAACTGGACCCGAGCAAGGCCACCGAACAGGAAATGCGCGGCCAGGAGCTGTTCTTCGGCAAGGCCGCCTGCGCCGGTTGTCACGTGCCGCCGTACTACACCGACAACCTGATGCATAACCTGAAGACCGAGCGCTTCTTCGAGCCGCAGACGATCAACGGCCGACTGGCCAAGGCCGACGGCCCGATCAAGACCTTCCCGCTGCGCGGCATCAAGGACTCGCCGCCGTACCTGCACGACGACCGCCTGCTGACCCTGGACGACACCGTGGAGTTCTTCAACCTGGTGCTGCAACGCGGTCTCAGCGAGTCGGAAAAAGCCGACCTGGTGGCGTTCCTGAGGACGCTCTAGACAGGCACGGTGCGCCCCGTGTCGCTCAGAACCTGTTTACGAACTCGCGAGCTAGAGCCATGCAAGGCGAAAACAGGCGAGGAAGCGGAGTTTACGAGTTGTAAATGAGCAGTCCGAGCCTGTTTTCAACGCAGCAGGGCCGACGCGCAGCAGATCGTAGACAGGTTCTCAGGGGCGCGCCGTGGTCCGCAGGCTGCTATCGCCGTCCCTCTCCCAGGCACGCAGCAGCTTCGCGTAGGTGCCGTCGGCACGCATCCCGGCCAGCGCCCGGTCGAAGGCAGCGACGATTCGGGCATGGTCGGTGCGGTGGCGGCTGACCAGGATATGCAGCGGGTTCTCGCTCAGCGGTCTGGGCAGGAACTCCAGTGCCTCTCGCAGGCGGGGCGACTCGCGGGACAAGCGAAAGCGCGCCACCCGCTCATCGTCGAGGGCGAGCGCCACCCGTCCGGCATAGAGCATGTGCAGGGCATTGTCGAAGCCCAGCACCGGCACCTTGCGCAGCAAACTGTGGTTATCGAAATGCCGCTCGTAGGCATAGCCGCGCACCACGGCGATGTCCAGCGCCAGCAGGTCGTCCAGCCGGCGGTAGCGGACGGGGTTGTCCTTGCGCTGGAGGAACAGAATCCGGTTGGTCAGGTAGGGTGTCGAGAACGCTCCGATCGCCTCCCGCTCGCGGGAATGCCAGGCGCAGACCAGCACGTCATAACTGCCATTGCCGATACCATGCAGGGCTCGCGCCCAAGGCATTTCCATGTACTCGCTGGCGTAGCCGGCACGCGCCAATGCCGTGCTCACCAGCTCCACGGCCAGACCGCCGTGGGGCAGCGACTGGTCGGTGTAGGGAGGCCAGATGTCACCCACCAGCCGCAGCTTGTCCGCCCACGCCCCGGCGGGTAACAACAGCAAAAGCAGCAAGGCGCCGGTGCGCGACGAAAACATGGGCGATTCCAGTCGGTCGAGGCTCGTTATGGTTCGGGGCACGGCCAATCGCCGCCTCGCCATGAAATGGCGAAGGGCCATTATGTGGCAGTCTTATGGCGCCAGGAAAGCGTCATGACAGCAAGCCTTTTCCGATCGGTTACGTCTCCCTCGTCTATTCACCCCTCTCCATAGCACCAAGTGTTCCTGCTCCGGCGGACTGCCCCAACGCACCGCTGGCTAAACTTTGATCAGGTCAAACGACATGCCCGAAGCGGACGAGGAGGTGAATCATGCGTATGGCGGCAACCCTGCAACGCAGCCTTGAGGGCTCCGGATGCCAGTTCGAACTGGTATCCCACCCGCATTCGGCGACCAGCCTGGAATCGGCACGGACAGCCGGGATACCGGCGGATCGCCTGGCCAAGTCGGTGGTGTTGGACGACCGTCGCGGCCATTTCCTGATGGCCGTGGTGCCGGCCAACCGGCATCTGGATCTGAGCAAAGTGCGCAAGGATTCGCGCAAGTGGCAGCTGACCAGCGAGTACCGGATCGGCAGCCTGTTCAAGGATTGCGAGCGCGGCGCAGTGCCAGCCCTTGGCGAGGCCTATGGAATGAACATGCTGATCGACCCGATGCTGACCCGGCAGCAGGACATCTATCTGGAAGCGGGAGACCACGAGAACCTGGTGCACATGCGCATGGACCAGTTCCTCAAGCTCGCGCCGCACGCCGAAGTGTGCGAACTGAGCCAGTGAGGCTGAGACCCAGGCGGCGCGGCCGCCTGGGAAGCCCGGCAGGATCTACTGGCTCTGCCCGGTCCCGGTGCCAGTGCCGGTCCCGGTGCCTTGCGGCTGCTCCGGCGGTGGCGGGGGAGTGGTCGGCGGCGTGGTCGGCTGCTCGGTTGTGCTCGGCGGCGGAGTGCTCGGGCTCTGCGCGGGCTCGTCCTTCTTGTCGCAGCCCACCAGCAGAGCGCCCAGCAGCGCAGCCAGCAATAAGGGAGTTCGCATGGATCACCTCCATCAGGTTGAAGGCCGTCGAGCGGCCCGGAATCCAGGACCAAACTTGGCCCCCGCATGGATTGACCGTGCCATTCCCGCTTAGTGCCCAAAAACCGTGACGCAGCTCTCCAATTTCTTGGGACACAAACCTTTTGCTTTCTACTGAAACGCCCCGACCGATGGCCTGCATCCCGCGGGATTCGCAGCCTTCCCGGTCAAGGCGTCTCCACCCCATGCTTCTTCGCCAACCGGGCCAGGGTACCGTCCGCCACCAGGGCATCGAACGCGTGATCGAATCGGCTTCGCAGGGCATCGCCGGTGGCGTTGCGGGTGAAGGCGAAGTAGCCCCGCTGGGTATCGATGATCGGCTCGAGCCTGGCGATACGGGTATTCAGCTTCAGGGACATCAGCACAGGCACGGTGTTGCGCTCGTTGCTGGCGAGCAGGCCGACCCGCCCGATGCTGAGCATGCGCAACCCGTTCTCCACGCTGCCGACCATCACCAGATCGAGCTGCGGGCGGGCATTTTCGAAGCGCTCGCCGTAGGTCCAGCCGCGCACCACCGCGATCTCCCGGTCGCTCAAGGCGGCCAGGTCTCCCTTCCAACCAGTCTTCGCATCGAGGCGGGCATAGAAGACGATGCGGTCCTGATAGAACGGATGACGGCCATAGGCGAAGCGCTTCTCCCGCTCCGCCGTCCAATAGGGGCCGATGAGGATATCGGCATGCCCCTGCTCCACCATCTGCTGGGCACGCAACCAGGGATGGCGCTCGAAGCGGACCGTGTCGCCGAGGCGTGCCATGGCCGCACGCAGCAGATCGGGCGCCAGGCCCCGGTATTCGCCCGCCGTGGTCCGCTCGAACACGCCAGGAAACTGCGCCCCTACCGCCAGCCACTCGCGTGCCAGTACCGGGGAGCCGAGCAGCAGGCCGAACAGACAGGCGGCCAGCCGCATGGCGGAAAGGAATCGCATGCCTGGAAAATCTCCGTCAGACAAATGATGTCAGCCTAGCAGCAGCGGCCGGGCTTCTAAACAGACGGCCCGCTCAAAACTCCGCCGTATCTGTACCCACTCGCGAAATTGACCGGTTGGAAAAATTTATCTGGTACGACCGAACCAAAACGAAGCGGCCCAGTCTAGGCTTTAGGTTCGCGTCCGACGATGCAGTAAAGGATTAGTGGCCACAAGCCATGCGCCGACCTGGCTAGCGCACCGTCTCGAAAAACGAACAGCGCGCTGGTGATCTCTCCCTAAAGGATTGGAGGAACCATGTCTAACAAAAACAAAACGCTGCGTGTCGTCTGCAGTACCCTCGCATTCTCCCTCTCCACGACGCTGTACGCCGCTCCACCCCTGGAAACCGACCTGTTCAACGAGTTCTGGAGTCCGTCACGGCCCGATCCGTCCGGCTGCAACTCGATCCTGTTGAACAACACACCCATTGGCCTACCCCGCTGCATGCAGGCCAGCAAGGTCATGAACCACCTGCAGGCGCTGCAGGACATCGCCACCGCGAACGACGGTACGCGCGCGGCCGGGCTGTCCGGCTACCAGGCGTCGGTGGACTACGTGAAGCAGACGCTGGAGCAGGCCGGCTATCAGGTCAAGCTGCAGTCCTTCCCGTTCACCGCGTTCTATCCGCAAGGCCCCGGCGAACTGGCAGCCGTACTGCCGACGCCGGAGACCTACGAATGGGACGTGGACTTCACCTACCTGTCGCAAACCGAACCCGGCGACATCACCGGCAACGTGGTACCGGTGGACCTGGCGCTCGGCCCGGACAACGCGTCCAGCAGCGGTTGTGAAGCCGAGGACTTCAGCAGCTTCCCCGCCGGTTCCATCGCCCTGATCCAGCGCGGCACCTGCAACTTCGAGCAGAAGGCCGAGAACGCCGCGGCGGCCGGTGCCATCGGCGTGATCATCTTCAACCAGGGCAACACCGAGGACCGCAAGGATCTGATCAACGCCACCCTGGGCGATGGTTACGAAGGGGGCATCCCGGCCGTGTTCGCCACCTACGATAACGGCGTGGCCTGGGCCAGCACCGAAGGCCTGCAGTTGCACTTGGTGGTCGACGTGGTGCGCGAGCAGACCGAAACCTTCAACGTGATCGCCGAGACCCGTCGGGGCAACCCGAACAACGTAGTAATGGTCGGCGCCCACCTGGACTCGGTGTTCGAAGGCCCCGGCATCAACGACAACGGCTCGGGCAGTGCCGCCGTCCTGGAAATGGCCCTGCAGATGCGCAAGGCTCATCCGCGCAACAAGGTCCGTTTCGCCTGGTGGGGTGCCGAAGAGTCCGGCCTGGTCGGCTCGACCTACTACGTGAACAACCTCAGCGAGGAAGAGAAGAAGAAGATCAAGGTCTACCTGAACTTCGACATGATCGCCTCGCCGAACTTCGCGTACTTCATCTACGACGGCGACGGCTCCGACTTCGGCCTGGAAGGCCCGCCCGGGTCCGCTGCGGTAGAGAAACTGTTCGAGACCTACTACCAGCTGCGCGGCCTGCCGTACGAGGGCGACGAGATCACCTTCCGTTCCGACTATGCGCAGTTCTTCCTGGACGGCATTGCCTTCGGCGGCCTGTTCACTGGCGCGGAAGTGGTCAAGACCGAGGAACAGGCGGCCAGGTACGGCGGTGAAGCGGGCGTCGCCTTCGACCCCTGCTATCACCAAGCCTGCGACGACATCACCAACCTGGACCAACGGGCGTTGGAGATCAACGGTGACGCCATGGCCTTCGCCACCAGCTGGTTCTCGCTGTCGACCAAACTCATCGACGACGAGAAAGCCGAGGCGCCCGGCACCGCTGCTCGCGCGCTCAGCTCCCAGCAGTCCTACGACATCACCCACTGGGGTAAACACTGGGTCAAATGATCCACTGGCGTGACGAAAAGGGGACGAGCCTTGTGCTCGTCCCCTTTTTCTTTTTGTGCGTCGTCTCACCACGTCCAGGGTTGCCTCATGGATAGGCTTTTCGCGCCGCCGCATTCGGTGAGATTGGCGTCCAATATCGTAGACAGGCAAAACCGCGGTAAGCGGTTTTTCGTGCTGGGAAGCTGGTTTATCAGCCATGTCCATAAGGACGATCATGGTCTCCAGAAGCTGAAAGATCTTGATGCCTAAGGAGGAACCGTTGGGTGTCTCGAGATTGACCACGGGGAGTGCATGCAAGGGATGGGAAGATATCGATGGCCGTTCGAATTCTAAAAATCGTTTTGGTAGCTCTTGTTGGCCTTCAGGGGTGGTTCTACGCCGCCGGGAACATCGTGAACTGGGATTCTGGCATCGGTGCCGTAGCCTATGTGCTCGGGATGAAGGGTCATGAGATTTATGGCAATCACATCTTTCCGCCGATCACCAGTACGGCCCTTGTAACCATTGCATTCTTGATAATCATCACTGGGGAGTTTCTGGTTGGCGCACTGTCTCTAAAGGGGGCCTGGGATCTATGGCGGGCTCGAGGCGGCAGCGCAGACGAATTCAACTCATCCAAGACTTTCGCATTGCTGGGGCCTGGAATGGCTCTGGTGGTGTGGTTCGGCGGCTTCATCGTCATGGGCGGCGCCCTATTCCAAATGTGGCAAACGCAAATTGGCTCGGGCTCGTTCGATGATGCATTTGTATTTGCCGCCACAAGCGGGCTTGTCTTGTTGTTTGTGAACAGTGCTGATTCATAGTGCTCGGCAGTCCGTTGCCAGAGTTCAGCAACCGCCCGACAGGTCGTTGCAACGGACGTTGCCCCGTAGTCATTTGCTGGATCGTTCCCACGCTCTGCGTGGGAATGGGAACCCCTGACGCTCCGCGTCACCCTAAAGCCCCGCTCCCGTAGTGACGCAGAGCGTCTCAGGCCGGGCTACCACGCGGAGCGTGGGGGCCATCAGCCAGCGGAAGCCTCATTCAGGCCCGCTCTTTACATCATCCCACTGCTATCTTCATTACCTCGATAGCGTCGTATGGTAGTTCGCGCTGGCGATCACCCGGCGGGGCTTGTGGTCAACACTGCGAGCGTTTTCAAAGGAGACTCACCATGGACCGATTCACAGGTGGCTGCCTGTGCGGAAACGTCCGCATCGTCGCCTCGGGGCGGCCGTATCGGGTCGGCCTTTGTCATTGTCTCGATTGCCGCAAACATCATGGGGCGCTGTTTCATGCGTCGGCGATTTTTCCCCAGGATGCGGTGACGGTCGAAGGCGAAACGCGCGACTACGCCGGGCGGTTCTTCTGTCCCCGTTGCGGCTCGTCGGTTTTCTCGCGCAGCGAGGATGAAATCGAAGTGAGCCTGGGCTCCCTGGATGCCCCCGATCAGTTGATGCCGACCTACGAACTCTGGACAGTCCGCCGTGAGTCCTGGCTACCGCCGTTTCCGCTCAAGAAACGATACGAGCGCGACCGTGACGACACGAGCCGCTTCGAGGAGTAAGCGGCCGGCCGCGTTCAGCTATCGCTCCGGCCACCCTGCAATTCGCGCCAGGTGAGGTACAGGCGCAGGTCGAATTCCAGTTGGTGGTAGCCCGGCAGCATGTGTTCGCACAGTTTGTAGAAGGCCTTGTTGTGCTCGAACTCCTTCAGGTGGGCCAGTTCGTGCACCACGATCATTTTCAGGAATTCCGGCGCCGCATCCTTGAACAGCGAGGCCACGCGGATTTCCTTCTTCGCCTTGAGCTTGCCGCCGTGCATCCGCGACACCGCGGTGTGCAGCCCCAGTGCGCGCTGAACCACGTCGAGACGGTTGTCGTAAAGCACCTTGTCGATGCCGGGAGCGTTGCGCAGGTGCTCCTGCTTCAGCGCCATGGTGTAGGCGTACAGCGCCTTGTCGCTCTGCACTTCATGGCGCGACGGGTAGCGCTGGGCCAGGTAATCGCCCAGGCGATCCTCGGCGATCAGGTGACGGACCTGATCCAGCAAGGCAGGCGGATACGCCTGGAGAAACCTGAGCGCAGTCATCGGAGTGGCAGGGGCTGTGGACGGGCCGCCAGTGTACCCGCGCCGCTCAGACGACGAAACGCGTCACCATGGTGTTCAGCTCCACCGCCAGGCGCGACAGTTCCTGGCTGGCGGCGGCGGTCTGGTTGGCCCCGGCCGACGTCTGCAGCGACAGGTCGCGGATGTTCACCAGGTTGCGATCCACTTCCCGCGCCACCTGGGCCTGTTCCTCCGCGGCGCTGGCGATCACCAGGGTCCGCTCGTTGATCGCCTCGACCTGCTGGGCGATGACCTCGATCGCCTGCCCGGCGGCCTCGGCTTCTTCCTGCATGCCCAGGGCCCGCTGGCTGCTGCTGTTCATCGCGTCGACCGCCTGGTTGGTGCCTTCTTGGATGCTGCCGATCATCTGCTCGATTTCCAGGGTGGACTCCTGGGTCCGGTGGGCCAGGGCGCGCACTTCGTCCGCCACCACGGCGAAACCGCGCCCCTGCTCGCCGGCGCGCGCCGCTTCGATGGCGGCGTTGAGCGCCAGCAGGTTGGTCTGCTCGGCGATGGAGCGGATCACATCGAGCACTTTGCTGATGTTCTGCGCCTGCTCGGCCAAGCTGCTCACCAGGGTGGCCGTGGTGTTCACCTCATGGCCCATGCTGCGAATGGCGGCGATGGTCTGCCGCACTCGGTCGCGCCCCTGCCCGGCCGATTCGGCGGAGGCGTTGGAGGCTTCCGAGGTGGAGCTGGCATTGCGCGCCACTTCCTCGACCGCGGCGGTCATCTGGTTGACCGCCGTCGCGGCCATCTGGATCTCGTCGTTCTGGCGGATCAGCGAGCGGTTGCTTTCCTCGGTGACCGCACTCAGCTCCTCGGCCGCCGACGCCAGTTGCGTCGCCGAGCCGCCGATCTGCTGGATGGTCCGCCGCAGTTGCACCTGCATGTCCGCCAGGGCCTGCATCAGTTGCGCCGGCTCGTCCGCGCCCTCGGCCTCGATGCGCCCGGTGAGGTCGCCCTTGGCCACGGTACGGGCGACCACCACCGCGTCGCCGAGCGGCCCAACGATGCTGCGGGTCAGCATCCACGCCAGCAGGGCGGTGAGAGCCGCCGCCAGGACCAGCGCGACGATCACAGCCACCTGGCTGCTGGCGAACTGTTCGTCCGCCGCCACACTGGCCGCCTCGCCACCGCGGCTATTCAGTTGTGCTATCTCCTCGGCGGTCTGGCGCATGGCGTCGAACTGGGGCGCCATGCCGTTCAGGCTGGCGAAGGCATCGTCGGTACGGTTGGCGCGGGAGATGGCGAGAAAGGACTCGTGCGCCTTCATGTAATCCGTGCGCTGCGAGCGGAACCGCTCCAGCAGCGCCTTTTCTTCCGAGCCGCTAGCGGTACGGAACAAGTCGTTCTCGACCTTTTCCAGCTCATCCAGAACCTCCTGGAGTTTCCGCTCGACCGCTGACATGCCAGCATCGTCATAGGTGAGGATATGGGCGAACTGCTGCAAGCGGAAGCGGGCGGAAAGCAGTTGCAGCCGGCCGGACATCTGCACACCCGGCAACCAGTCATTGCTGATCACAGTGGAAGCCTGGTTGATAACGGACATGCGGTTCAGGGAAAAGAGGCCGGTGAACAACAGCAACCCGGCAATCAAGGCGAAACTCACGGCGGCGCGCGGGCCGATACCGAAGCGGCGTAGCAGCATGCTGGAACTCCCTGGTGAGGTTGTCATTCCCTTGAGACCATAGCCGATCCCAGAGATTGGGACGGATCAGCAAGCAGTCGAGGCTCGATTCCGCAGCCACGTCCTCGACCCGCCCATTCATTCGATGAATGGTTTTTGCTAGCCAGCGAAGCGGCAAAATGCCATTCAATTATGAATAGACCTCAACCACCACTCGTCGCAACACGGCGCAAAAGCCGCTAAAAGTCTGCGTTTTGCGAACGCATCAGCAAAATCGTTCCCGGCCTCGAAGGCACACTCCCCATGAAAAAATCTCACCACCAGAGCGGAATTCCGCCACAGGAAACAATCGAGGACGTTGCTCAATGGTCGATCTCGCCACTTGGAACCTGAGCGTTCCCGTCGGAACGCCGGCGACCATCATCGAAACACCGAAGCTGGTCGAGGGGTATCAGGACAATTACTTCCGCACGCCTTCCGGAGCCGTGATCTTCTGGGCACCGGTGACGGGTTCGAAAACGGAGAATGCGATCTATCCGCGTACGGAACTACGGGAAAGCTATCCCGATGGCCGGGTGCGCAACTGGCTGTACGCCGATGCCGACAACTTCATGCGCGCCGCCCTGTCGGTCAACCAGGTGCCGTCGTCCGGCAGGGTCGTGATCGGCCAGATCCATGCCTGGAATAGCACCAAGCCCATGCTGAAACTGGAGTACCAGTACGAGGACGACGAAAAGCTGGGTAATGTCGTGGCCAAGTTCCGCAACCGGCCGGACGACGAGGATCCGTTGGTGGTGACGGTGGCTGAGGGCGTCCCCCTGAACAAGCGTTTCACCTACAGCCTGCACGTGACGCCCAACGGCTCCCTCGCCGTGCATGCGGCCGGCTACCGCTGGGTGACCCGCCTGGACCGAAGCTGGGCACCGAAGCCGCTTTATTACAAGGCGGGCATGTATACCCAGGACAATACCGGCTACGCCAACGAAGGCGGGATGGCAACCTTCTACCGGCTGCACATCGAACATAAATCGCTCTGACTCTCCCCCGTGGACAAGGATTCGTCCACTCCGTTTTGCCAACCAGTTCCCCTTTTAAAACTCATCCACGCCCATTCCAGAGCGGCGCAACGGCTACCGCTCGTCGGAAATCCCCCTCCCCTGCAGACGCTCTCTTCGCTCAGTTCTGCCGCTTCGCTTACAAAAAAATGGCGTCAGCTTTCGAACGATTTCCTTATCGAATAAGCCGGACGACAAAATTTCCCGCCATAGCTATTGGCCACAATGCAATAGCAAATCGATAGCAAAACTTCTAAAAATCAATTTTTTGACGCCAATATCACGTCAAAAAAGTCTTTCACCTCACACTCCGTAGGCCTTATAAAGCGACCGCGAGACGGTGTCGTAGACACCTTCGGACAAAGAACCCTTTAGCCATACCCTTCTGTTCGTGTGTCACCGGCCGGATTGCCGAGTAAAGCTCTTTACTGACTCGTGGAATGAGATGTGCCCGACTGAAGCAGTTTCTCCTTAGGAGAATCAGTCATGATCGACCTCGCTACCTGGAACCTGACCATCCCCGTCGGCGTCCCCTCCACCACCATCGAAACCCCGGTTCTGGTCGGCGGTTATCAGGACTACTACTTCAAGAACAACGGGAACAACACCGTATTCTTCTGGGCGCCGGTCAACGGCACCACCACGGACAGCGCCATCTATCCGCGTAGCGAACTGCGCGAAACCTATGCCGATGGGCGCCTGCGCAACTGGCTGCACACGGCGACCGACAATTTCCTGAGCGCCAGCCTGAAGGTCAGCCAAGTGCCGTCCAGCGGCAAGATCGTCATCGGCCAGATCCATGCCTACCAGAGCGACAAGCCGCTGCTGAAGCTGGAGTACCAGTACAAGAGCACCTACGGCTACGGAAACATCGTGGCCAAGGTCCGCTACACGCCGACCGAAGAGACCAGCACGGTCATCACACTGCTCCGGGGCGTTCCGCTGAACCAGGACTTCGACTACGTGACCCACTTGGACCCGAAAGGCAAGCTGAGCGTGACCGTCAACAACACCACCTGGAGCACGCAGCTCGATTCCAGCTGGGCGCCGAAGCCGCTGTACTTCAAGGCCGGCGTGTACACCCAGGACAACACCGGCTACGAAACCGAAGCCGGCGCCGCGACCTTCGATGTGCTGAAAATCGAGCACCGCGCACTGTGAGCCCAAACCGGACTGGCCGCCTGCCTCACAGCGGGCGCCAGTCCCGATCTGCCAACCATCGATAAGAACATTTCGCTCGTGCGTACTGGCAAGGAGCCAGGTAATCACCCTTACCGACGATGGATTTGCTGTACCCCGACTGAAGCCGTTCTCCCGTAGTACAGAGAGAATCAGTCATGATCGACCTTGCAATCTGGAACCTGAGCATTCCCGTCGGCGTTCCCGCCACTACCATCGAAACCCCTGTCCTGGCCTCGGGATATCAGGATCACTATTTCAAGAACAACAACTACGACAGCCTGTTCTTCTGGGCACCGGTCAACGGCACCACTACTGCAAGCGCGAGCTATCCGCGGACCGAGCTGCGGGAAACCTATCCAGACGGCAAGCCGCACAACTGGACCTATCCGAGCGCAGACAACTTCCTGCGGGCCGGCCTGAAGGTCAGCCAGGTTCCATCCACCGGCAAGATCGTGGTCGGCCAGATCCATGCCTATAAAAGCAGCCGTCCGCTGCTGAAGTTGGAGTACCAGTACAAGGCGCGCTACGACTACGGCAACATCGTGGTGAAGGTCCGCCGCTCGCCGGATGACGAGACGTCGGAAGTCATCAATGTGCTCAGCGGAGTTCCGCTGAACCAGCGCTTCATCTACAGCATTCACCTCACGCCGAAAGGCACGCTGAGCGTGAACGTGAACGCGACGAAGTGGACCACAAAGCTGGACTCGGCCTGGGCGACGAAACCGCTGTACTTCAAGGCGGGGGTTTATACCCAGGACAACACCGGCTACGAAACCGAGGCCGGCGCAGCGATCTTCGACAAGCTACAGATCGAGCACCGCCCGCTCCCCATGTGACCGAGCGACAACAAAAAACCCGCTTTTCAGCGTAATGCTGTTCACTTAAGCGGAGCGGCCTTTCGATCCACGGGATAGCGGGTCTTTGAAATCTTCACCGTCCTTGGTCGTGATGGCCTGGGGCGGTGATCCAGAAACAGCCCGCCGATTCCCGCCCTTAACTCCGACAAACGTCTTCCGGTTGCTGAAATCGGGTTGGCCGCCGCCATTACGATCAGCTGCACGGCGATGTAGTGGGCTACGGGTTTGAAGCGGATCTCACATGGAGAGCGGCCAAAGGCGACGGCAGCCTGGCTGGCTTCCCGGCGGATGATGTTGTAGGCCAGCAACAAGCCCCAGACCTCCTGGTAAACCAGTTCCTTTACCTTGCTACGCAGGGTCATTGCATTTTGCTGCAGAGAACTCTTGATATCCCTGAAGCCCAGTTCGATCTCCCAG
>NZ_BDAC01000010.1 GCF_002091635.1 Pseudomonas indica NBRC 103045
CAAGCGGTTTGATGGTTCCCACGCTTCAGCGTGGGAACCCCTGTCAGGACGCTCCGCGTCTGCGCACTGAAATGGACGCGGAGCGTCCAAGGCTGCGTTCCCACGCAGAGCGTGGGAACGATCCGGATTCGCTCCCCACGCCGAGGTCCGCCGGGAGAGATCAGGTCCGGAACTGCCCTACCAGACCCTGCAGTTCGATGCCCAGTCGCGCCAGTTCGGCACTGGAGGCGGCGGTCTGTTCGCTGGCCGAGGCGCTCTGCTCGCCGATATCGCGCACCCGCGTGACGCTCTCGTTGATGGCTTCGGCCACGGCGCTCTGCTCTTCCGCAGCGGCGGCGATCTGCTGGTTCATCTGCTCGATAGTCGATACGGCCTGGGTTATCCGACCGAGCGCGGCGCCGGCCTGGCCGGCGAGGTCAACGGTGCGCTGGGTCAGGCTGCGGCTGGCATCCATCTGCTCCACCGCCTGATGGGCCATCTGCTGCAGGGTGCCGATCAGCGTCTCGATTTCCTGGGTGGAGTCGTGGGTGCGCCGGGCCAGGGCACGCACTTCGTCGGCCACCACGGCGAAGCCACGGCCCTGCTCGCCGGCCCGCGCCGCTTCGATGGCCGCGTTGAGGGCCAGCAGGTTGGTCTGCTCGGCAACGTTGCGAATCACCTCCAGCACGCTGCCGATACGGCTGCTCTCCTGGTGCAATTGCTGGAGCGCTTCGGCGGAATGCTCCACTTCGTCGGCCAGCCGACCGACCTGGCCGACCGCCTCGCGTACCACCTGGTCGCCCTGCTGCGCCTCGCGGTCGGCATCGCGCGCGGCCAGGGAAGCCTGTTCGGCGTTGCGTGCCACTTCCTGCACCGTGGCTGCCATTTCGTGCATGGCGGTGGCGGTCTGTTCGGTTTCCAGCTTCTGCGTCTGTACGCCCTGGCTGGTCTGCGCGGTGATTGCCGACAATTGCTCGGCGGCACTGGCGATCTGGCCGACGCTGCCACCGATGCGGCCAACCAAGGTGCGTAGGCTCACCGTCATGCTTTGCATGGCGCTCATCAGTTGGCCCAGTTCGTCGCGTCGTTCCATGCGCAGGTCATGGGTCAGGTCGCCCTGGGCGACGCGCTGGACAAAGGCGACGGTCTCCCGCAGCGGGCCGACGATCAACCGGGAAATCAGCAGCGCGGCGCAGATGCCCAGCAGCACGGCACCCAGACTCATGCCACCGAGCAGGGCGTAGACCTGGCGGCGCTCTCCGAGCATCTCGGCCTGCTCGTTGGCCTGGGCCTCGTCCACCAAGCCGATGACCGCGCGTGCCTGCTCGACCATCGCGGCTTCGCTGGTACGACTCTCGACGCGCAGCCGGTGGTAGTTGTCGAAAGCCTTCTGGTAGCTGTCGAGGGCGACCAGGGCGGTATCGATGGAGCGCTTCTGGTCGTCGTCGAGCCAGACCTTCAGGCTGCTCGCCACGCTCTTCAGGTCGTCATAGACCTCTGCCCAGGTCTTCAGCGCTTCTTCCGAGCCGTCGATGATGTACAGGCTTTCGTTGCCGCGCAGGTCGAGCATGCGCTTGCTCAGGCCGGACGCGGTTTCGGCGAGGGTCAGCGGATCGCTGCCGCGCAGGCGGTCGCCTTGCAGGCGCAGCTCGCGCACCGCGTCGTACATGTCCAGCTCGATGACTTCGAACTGGTCACGCGCCTCGGCGGCCGCCTCCCCCATGGTGATGCGTGCCGCACGGGCTTCGTCGAACAGCTTGACGAACCGCTCGAACTGATTCAGATAGCTGGCGCTGGCGTCGTCCATGCGCTGCACCCGCTCCCGGTTGCCTGCCGACGTGGTTTTCCGCAACTGCTCCAGCCGCTCGCGCACCGTCGCCAGCCGCTCGCGGACCTGCTGGGCCGACTCGGCCTTGGCGGTCAGCGCGAAATCCTTTTCGAAACGCCGTGCCTGGGCAATCTCCACATCCACTTCCGCCAGCAGGGCGTTGTGAGAGAAACGCTCCAAGATCGCGTTCACGGCATAGAACCCGGTGCCGGCCACGGCGATGGTCAGCAACAGGACCAGCGCGAAGCCGGACAGCAGTTTCTTGCCCACGGCAAGATCGGCAAACACGCGAGAAGCGGAACGCAACATAACAACTCCTTCGATCGGGGCTTGGCGACCCCTGTTTTCGCCTCGTGATGGAGGCGGATGAATCCGGCGCAGGGCGAATGATGTGAGAAGGGCCGCTCATGGCCGACCCTTCGTTGCCTTTTCATCGGCAGCAAGGCGGCAGAGTTTAGCGGCCGAAAAACAAAAAGGGCGCACAGAGTAACTGTGCGCCCTTTCTCTTTTTATTACGCGGTCAGCGATTGGCCAGCACCAGCCTCACGCGCGGCGCGAACAACTCGCCAAGAATCGCCAGCAGGCCGATGGCGCCGGCGATCCAGTACCAGCGGACCAGCGGATCGAAGCCCAGCCAGCCGAGGGCATGGAGGAACACGATCATGATCAGCACCGGGCTGACGTAGCGCACCATGAACAGCCAGAGCGCATAACCGGCCGGCGGCAGGTTCAGTTCGTCGCGCATGATCTCGCCGCGCAGCGCATAGCCGGCCAGGACGACCATGAAAATCCCGCCCAGCGGCATCATCCAGCGCGAGGTGAGGTAGTCCAGCCAGTCGAAGAAGTTCTTGCCCAGCGGCGTCCAGCCGGACAGCAGGTTGAACGAGAGCATGGCCAGCAGGCTGATCACCAGCAGCACGGCGCCGGAGCCGATGGCAGCCTTGACCCGGCTGATGCCGTATTTCTCGTTCAGATAGGCCACGGTGGCTTCGATCATGGAGATCGCCGAGGTCAGCGCCGCGATGGACACCATGGCGAAGAACAGCACGCCGAAGGCCGTGCCGAACGGCATCTGCTGGAAGGCCAGCGGCAGGCTCATGAAGATCAGCCCGGGACCGGCGGCCGGGCTCATGCCGTTGGCGAAGATCACCGGGAAGATCGCCAGGCCGGCGAGCAGCGCCACGCAGGTATCGGCGATGGCCACCATGAAGGTGGTGCGGGCGATCGACTGGCCGTCGGGGATGTACGAGCCGTAGGTGAGGATGGCGCCGGACGCCAGGCTGAGGGTGAAGAAGGCATGGCCGAGGGCGGCCAGCAGCGCTTCGCCGGTCAGCTTGGAAGCGTCGAAGCTGAACAGGAAGGCGAAGCCTTCGGAGAAGCTGCCGCTGGTGAAGGCGTAGCCGACCAGGATCAGCAGCATCAGGGCCAGGCCCGGCATCATCCAGCGCACCGAATTCTCGATGCCCTTCTGCACGCCCTTGGCGACGATCCACAGGGTCAGCAGCGCCACCAGCACGCTCCAGCCGCCGAGCAGCCAGGGGTTGGCGTTGTGCTGCTCGAAGACCTGGCCGAGCGCCTCGACGCTGGTCGCGGCCAGCGAGCCATCGAGCATTTTCCAGGTGTAGGCGAAGGCCCAGCCGGCCACCACCACGTAGAAGCAGAGAATCATGAAGCCGGCCAGCATGGCCATCAGGCCGACGCCGCGCCACAGCGGGTTGCTGCCGTTCTCCCGGACCACCCGGGCGATGGCGTCGATGGGGCTGCCACGGCCGCGCCGGCCGAGGGCGATCTCGGTCATCATCACCGGGATGCCGATGGCGAGGATGCAGGCGAGGTACATCAGGACGAAGGCGCCGCCGCCGTATTCGCCAGTGATGTAGGGGAATTTCCAGATATTGCCGAGGCCCACGGCGGAGCCGGTTGCAGCGAGGATGAAGCCCCAGCGCGAAAGCCAGAGGTTCTTCGGTTTTTCACGGGTCATGCGTCACCTGTTTGTTTTTGTCTGTGACGTAAATCGGACCCGCCGCGCTCGTGACGCGGCGGAATGCAAGGCGGGTAAACCTTATTGAGCGTCGGGCTGCACCTCCGGAGCGGCGTTCCTGAACGCCTCAAGGGATTCGCAGCGCGCGACCATCTCGAGGATGCGTGGGTACGCAGTGAGGTCACAGTCGAAACGCCGAGCATTGTACACCTGCGGAATCAGACAGGCTTCCAGGTAGCCCGGCCGCTCGCCGAGAGACAGACGACCGGCGAATGCCGCCAGCCCCTCCTCGACCGCCGCCAGCCCGGTGTCCACCCAATGCCGGTACCAGGCGTTCTTGGCCTCGTCGCTCGCCCCCAGTTGGCCGCTGAGGTATTGCAGCACGCGCAGGTTGTTCAGCGGATGGATGTCGCAAGCGATGTGCAACCCCAGCGCGCGCACCTGGGCCCGCTGCACCGGATCGGCCGGCAGCAGCGCCGGCACCGGGAAGACTTCTTCCAGGTATTCGAGGATCGCCAGGGACTGGGCGATGCGAGCCTCGCCCGCCCCGGAGCCGGCATCCACCAGAAGCGGCACCAGTTCCTGCGGATTGAGCGCCCGGTACTCGGCGGCGTGCTGCTGACCGCCGTCTTTCACCAGATGTACCGGTACCTGGCGGTAGACCAGACCCTTGAGATTGAGAGCGATACGCACCCGGTAGGCGGCGCTGGAGCGCCAGTAGGAATACAAGGTCAACACGTCGGCTGCTTCTCCTGAATCGAGCCTGAAAATGATGGAGAGGACGAAACGGCCAACCTCCCCTCCCCCCTCACGCTGCTACTCCTCACCCCTTGAGCACGCCCCGGCGGATCTGATCTTCCTCGATGGACTCGAAGAGCGCCTTGAAGTTGCCCTCGCCGAAGCCCTGGTTGCCCTTGCGCTGGATGATCTCGAAGAAGATCGGCCCGATCACGGTGTGGGTGAAGATTTGCAGCAGGATGCCGTCGTCGCCGGGCGCTCCATCGATCAGGATGTTCAGCTCGCGCAGCAGCGCCAGCGGTTCGCCATGGCCGGGCACACGGCTGTCCACTTTCTCGTAGTAGGTATCCGGCGTGGTCATGAACTCCACGCCGTTGGCGCGCAGGCGGCGCACCGTCTCGTAGATGTCGTCGGTGGACAGGGCGATGTGCTGGATACCCTCGCCATGGTACTCGCGGATGAATTCCTCGATCTGCGAGTTCGCGTCCGCCGACTCGTTGATCGGGATACGGATCTTGCCGCAGGGCGCAGTCATGGCGCGGGAGACCAGGCCAGTGAGCTTGCCCTCGATATCGAAGTAGCGGATTTCGCGGAAGTTGGCGATGCGCTGGTAGAAGCCGGCCCAGGTGTCCATCTGGCCACGGCGGACGTTGTGGGTCAGGTGGTCGATCTGTTGCAGGCCGAGGGCGTTGTCATTGGCGCTACGCCCCGGAATGAAATCGAAGTCGACGTCGTAGATGGTCTTCTCGCCGTAGCGGTCGACCAGGTACAGCAGCGAACCGCCGATGCCTTCGACGCAGGGAATGTTCAGCTCGCCGAAATTGGCGTGGCTGCCGACCAGTGTCGCGCCCTGGGCCTCGGCATAGGCGGCGGCCTGGGCCGCGTTCTTCACCCGGAAGGCCATGGCGCAGGCGCTCGGCCCGTGTTGTTCGGCGAACGCATGGACATGCCCGCTGGGGCTGCCGTTGAGTACGAAGTTGATGTCGTGCTGCTGGAACAGGAAGACTTCCTTGGAACGGTGCCGGGCGGTCTCGGTGAAGCCCATGACGGTGAACAGTTCGCGCAGCTGCTGGATGCCCTCCGCCGTCGGCGCGGTGAACTCGACGAACTCGAAACCGTCGGTGCCGATGGGATTGTGCTGTTCGATCTTGGACACGGCGTTCATTGCGCCTCCTCTTGTTATGAGTTTGCCCGGTGCACGCAAGTGGGCTCTGTCATCACAACCGAGGGGTGGAGACGGAACAAGACGAGGCTGGAGGCTCTCGTCGACTCCTCATGCTCCTATCCGGCAATTTTTCTTTACAGCGATCCAAGACCCAGCAGCGGCTGTATAGGCACGACAACAGGCGTAAGGTTTTTTTTACAACGCGGTGCGACAGGCTGCCGCAGACGAAGCCGGAAAACCGCGACCGGCGCGGTCCGGCTACTGCTGGAGATGACCGTAAAGCTTGGCGTAAAGCCCACCCTCGGCGATCAGCTGCTGGTGGTCGCCGTCTTCGGCGATGCTGCCGCCGTCGAACACCAACACCCGGTCGGCCTGCTTCACCGCCGACAGGCGGTGGGCAATGATCAGCGTGGTGCGCCCTTCGAGGAAACGCGCCATGGCCTGGTGCAAGGCATATTCGGTGGCGGCGTCGAGGGCCGAAGTGGCTTCGTCGAGGATCACCACCTTGGGCTCGGCGAGTACCATGCGGGCAACAGCCAGGCGCTGGCGTTGCCCGCCTGAAAGACGCACGCCGGAACGGCCGACCATGCTGTCCAGGCCCTGCGGCAACTGGCGGATGGTCTCGGCCAACTGGGCGGTCTCCAGGGCACGCCAGCAGGCTTCGTCGCTGCGCTCGCGGCCCATGGTCAGGTTGGCGCGCACCGTGTCGTTGAACAGCGCCGGATGCTGCAGCACCACGGCCACGTGCTCGCGCACGGTCTCCAGGCCGATTTCCTCCAGGGTCGAACCGCCGAAGCGGATGCTCCCGGCCTGGGCGGTGTAGAGGCCGAGCAGGAGTTGCACCAGGGTACTCTTGCCGCCACCGGACGCACCGACGATAGCCACCTTCTCCCCCGGCGCGATGGACAGGTCGAGGCCATCCAACACCGGCTCTTCCGCATAAGCGAAGCGCAGCCCGCGGACTTCGATCCCCACCGTGTCGCGGTTCTTGAACGGATCGACACCCCCGGCATGCTGCGGTTCGTCCGCCCGGGCCAGCAGCTCGTTGATCCGCGCCAACGCTCCACCCGCGGCATAGAAGGAATATTGCAGGCTGAGCAGTTGCTCCACCGGAACGATCATGAACCAGAGGTAGTTGAACACCGCCAGCATCTGGCCGATGGACAGGTCGGAAAACAGCACGGTGAGCATCGCCGCGGCACGGAATACGTCGATACCGAGCTGGAACAGCAGGCCGCTGGCGCGGTTGGAGGCGTCGCTCTTCCACTGCGAGGCAACCGCATAGTCGCGTACTTCGCGAGCACGCAAACCCAGCCGGCCGAGAAAGAAGCCCTGGCGGTTGCCGGCCCGGACTTCCTGAATGGCTTCGAGCGTTTCGGTCAGTGCCTGGGTGAAGCGCGAGGTGCTGTCGTTTTCCAGCTTCTTAAGGTGTTTCACCCGCTTGCCCAGCTGCACCGTGGCGTAGATCACCAGCGGATTGAAAAGCAGGATCAGCAACGCCAGTTGCCAGTGCATCCAGAGCAGGATGGCGGCGGTACCGGTGAGGGTCAGCGCCGCCACCAGGAAACGGCTCAGCGTTTCGCCGACGAATTTGTCCAGGGTATCCAGATCGGTGACCAGATGGGTGGTCACGGCGCCGCCGCCCAGGGTTTCGTACTCGCCGAGGGAAATGCGCTTGAGGCGCTCGATCAAGCGGATGCGGATGCGGTACACGATGTCCTTCGACAACCGCGCGAAGAGACGCGCCTGGAGCACGTTGAAGACCAGCGAAGAACCGCGCAGCAACATGCTCGCCAGCAGCATCAGGCCGATGTAGCCGGCCGCGGTCTGCCAGCCGGCGGGAAGGAAGTTATCCATGACCTTGAGCGCGGCATCGCCGTCGCGCAACAGGACTTCGTCCACCAGCAGCGGCAGGAGCAACGGAATCGGCACGCTGCACAATGTCGCCAGCACGGCGATCAGGTTGGCCAGCAGCAGCGCCTTGCGATGATGCAGGGCGAGTCGGCGGATTTCCGTCCAGGTCAGGCGATCAGGCATGGACACCACGCTCCAGCCAACGTCCCAGCAACGGTTGCAACTGTTCCAGCGGCTGGTAGCCGTTGGTCAGCAATGCGAGTTGGCCGTCGCGCTCGGCCAGGAGTGTGGGGAAACCGGCGATGCCCAGGTCCTGCACCCAGGCGAAGTCGGCGGCGGTCGTCTCGCGCATGGCCACGCTGTCGAACGCCTCGGCGAACTCGATGCGGGGAATGCCGGCACGCTCGGCCAGCTCGACCAGCACCGGCGCCTGGGTGACGTCGCGCCCCTCGGTGTAGAACGCCTGCTGGATCAACCGGGCCAGCGGCCAGGCACTGGCGCTGTCCAGGTTGCGCACGGTGACCAGGGCTCGGCAGGCCGGCTCGGTGTCATATACCAGCCCTTCCGGCAAGCCGCGGTCGAAGTCGAACATCTGGCCGGTCGCCGCGTTCACCGCCTGCCAATAAGCCAGGTAGCGCACCCGTGCCGCCGCATCGATGGCGACCCGGTCGCGGCGCAGCCCGCCGGCCACCAGGTGCAGTGGCACACCCACCGCCTTCGCCTGATCGGCCAGGGCCTCCATCACCGGGGAGAAGCCCCAGCACCAGGAACACATGGGGTCCATCACGTACAGCAGGCGAGCGCTCATGGAAGCTCCTGTGTCAGCGGGTGCGCGAGGCACCGGTCATGCCAGGTCCGATCCGGGCCGCTTCACGCCAACGGCTGGCGCGGATCGCGGCCGATGGGGTGGGGTTGGTTGCGGGCCTTGGCCAGTTCGATCTGTTTCTGCCGTTCGCGGGCGCTGGCCCGGGTCTTCTCGGAGAGCGAGTCCCAGCAATGCGGGCAACTGATGCCCGGCGCGTAGTGTTCGGACTGGCGGTCCTCAGAGGAAATCGGATTACGGCAGGCATGGCATTGATCGTAATCACCCTCGGACAAATCGTGGCGCACCGTCACGCGGTTGTCGAAGACGAAGCAGTCGCCCTGCCACTTGCTTTGCGCCTCGGGCACTTCCTCGAGGTATTTGAGAATGCCGCCCTTGAGGTGATAGACCTCTTCGAAGCCCTCGCCCAGCATGAAGCTCGAGGCCTTCTCGCAGCGGATGCCACCGGTGCAGAACATCGCCACCTTCTTGTGCCGGGTCGGGTCGAAATGAGCCTTCACGTACTCGGGAAACTCGCGGAACGATTTGGTCTTCGGGTCGATGGCGCCTTCGAAGGTACCGATGGCCACCTCGTAGTCGTTGCGCGTATCGATCAACAGCACCTCGGGATCGGAGATCAGCGCGTTCCAGTCCTTGGGTTCGACATAGGTGCCGACCCGCTGGTTCGGGTCCACCCCGGGCACGCCGAGGGTGACGATTTCCTTTTTCAGCTTGACCTTGGTGCGGTAGAACGGCTGCTCGTCGCAGTAGGACTCCTTGTGGTCGACGTCGACCAGACGCGGATCGCGCCTGAGCCAGCCGAGCAAGGCGTCAATGCCGGCACGGGTGCCGGAGACGGTGCCGTTGATGCCCTCTTCGGCGAGCAGCAGGGTGCCTTTCACGCCGTTGTCGAGGAGGGTTTGCAGAAGGGGTTCGCGGAGCGCGACGTAGTCCGGCAGGGAAACGAACTTGTACAGCGCCGCCACGACGATCTTATCGGTCATGGGGACTCTTTCCTCAGGTGGTCGCCCGCGTAAAGGGCGGACCGGATGAAACGATAGCGCCGGTCGGGCCGACGCGGCGCGGATTCTATCAGAAAGCCTCTGTGCGACGGTTCATGGGCTGATCAAGTGCCCTGTTTGCTGCCGGGCAGGTCATTGGCTGTAGATAGGAGTTATCTGGCACGACCATTCCTCTGTGCGAGGCAAATCCCTCTCCCCCGGCCCCTCTCCCGTAAACGGGAGAGGGGAGATTCGTGCTGCTCGGGCAAAAACAACGCGGAGGAACCGCCTCCCGAATCGACGCAAACGCGATCCGGGACACGGCAGAGCGGCAAAGGCCGAGCGGAGGGATACCCCGCTTTCAGTGCCCGCCGCGGCAGGTCGGAGAGTCCGGCGCCTGGCCCAGCTGCGCCCACTCGTCTGGGGTGTAGGTGTGCAGGGCCAGGGCGTGGAACTGCCCCATCAGCTCACCGAGGGTGCCATAGACCTTCTGATGGCGCTTGACCGCGTTCAAGCCGGCGAAAGCCGGGCTGACCACCACCGCCTTGAAATGGGTTTCCAGCCCGCGGCTGTGCATATGGCTTTCGTCCAGCACCTCGAGGTGCTGGGGCTCCAGGGCGCCCAGTGCCGTCTGGATACGTTCACGCATGCTGGCCACGGTTTACTTCGCCTCCAGCTCTTTGTTCATGTCGCCCAGCAGCTTGTTCACTTCCGGGACGGCGGTCTCCAGCTTGGCCTGGGTCAACTGGGCGGACTGCGCGGTCAGCGCCGGCATCTTTTCCATGACCTTCTTGCCGAGCGGCGATTGGTAGAAGGCAATCAGGTCCTTCAGCTCGCTCTCGCTGAAATTGCTGGTGTAGAGCTTGACCATGTCGGGCTTCAGCTTGTCCCAGCCCACGGCGCGGTCCAGCGCGGCGTTGGCCTTGGCCTGGTAGCTTTCCAGCACGGCCTTTTTCGCCTCCGGAGCCTTCGACTCGGCGAAGCGCTGGGCGAACATCTGTTGTACCTGGGCGTAGACCGGCACGGTCAGTTTGTCGGCATGGGCCAGCTTGAGGAACTGCTCGGCATTGGCGGCGTGGCTGGCATCGTCGGCCAGTGCCTGGCCTCCGGCGCAAGCGAGCAGCGCGGCGGCGCAGAGGGCGCGAAAACGGGTCATGGCGAATCCTTAGTTCAATCGAAGGGTCGGGCGGGTTAGACAGCGGAATCCCCGGATTGTGCGCCCGATGGCCCCGCCTCCTCAACCAATGACGCCTTTGTTCACCAATTCACATAAAAAATGTGCCCCGACGCACCCGCCTATCAGTTGCCAAAGTGCCAGCACTTGCCCATGCTTCGCCGGGCTGGGCATTCTGCCGCCAAACACGATGCCACTTCTCTGTAGAAAAGCTTCTACGGACCCAGGCTGCTGTTGGCAGCACGCCGTGCCCGGCTCAGCACACACATGGACGTGTCCGATGAACAGTTTCGCCTATCCGCTGGTTTCCCCTCCCTCGCAGCCGCTCTGCGACGCTCGCGGCAAGCTGTGCCCAAAGGCCGTCGGCTGGTCGGCCCGCCCCCATGTCCATTGCGCCCTGCCCGGCCCCATCGGCCGCCGCAAGCGCTGGAACCACTGGTGCATCACCACGCCGCACTGGATGCTGGCCCTGACCGTCGCCGACTTCGACTATGTGGGATATGGCGCCGCCTATTTCCTCGACCTGGAGACCGGCCAGGGCGCCGCCCACTCGCAGGTCCGCCCCTTCGCCCGGGGCTGCTGGTTGCCGGACACCCCCATCGAGAGCCACGCGTTCGACCATCCCCGCCTACAATTGAAGGCCGACGAGCAGCCCGGTCGGGTACGCCTTACCGTCGCCGCACCGGACATCGGCAGCCAGCCCCTGCAGGTTTCCCTGGATATCCAGCGCCCCGCGCATCTGGACTCGGTGAACCTGGTGGTGCCCTTCGCCAGCGGCGGCTTCCATGCCACCAGCCGCCAGCTCGGCCTTCCGGCCAGCGGCAGCGTGCAACTGGGCCAAAAGCACTATCAGTGCGTGCCCGGACAGAGCTTCGCCGCACTGGACTTCGGCCGTGGCGTCTGGCCCTTGCACAGCCACTGGACACGCGCCGCCTTCGCCGCGCCCGGCGGCATCGCCGGCAACTTCGGTTCCGGCTGGAACGACGGCAGCGGCCTCAGCGAGAACGCCCTCTGGTTCGGCGGCGAACTGTTGCCGCTGGATTGCCCGGTCGAGATCGAGCGAATCCCCGGCAGCCCCCTGACCTGCTGGCGCCTGACCAGTCCAGACGAACGGGTCGACCTGATCTTCACCCCGCGCCAGCGCCACCATGCCCGGCCGCGTTTCGGCCTGTTCCATGCCGATACCAGCCAGTGGTTCGGCCACTTCGACGGTACGCTGCGCGGCCCCGGCGGCGAGTGCGTGCCGGTCGACGGCGCCCTTGGCTGGCTCGGTGCCACCCACGCGCGCTGGTAGGCCTATCGCGGCGATAGCGAGCGCTGGGGAACCCACCCGCCTGCGAACGGCCTAAACTGCCGGAAACCTGTCCGGAGAACATCCATGAGCCGCATCGAAACCGACAGCCTGGGGCCTGTCGAGGTCCCCGAGGACGCCTACTGGGGCGCCCAGACGCAACGCTCGCTGGTCAACTTCGCCATTGGCGACCAGCGCATGCCGCTGGCCGTTCTGCATGCCCTGGCGCTGATCAAGAAGGCCGCCGCGCGGGTCAACGGCCGCATCGGCGACCTGCCGGCGGATGTCGCCCGGCTGATCGAGCAGGCCGCCGACGAGGTGCTCGCCGGGCAGCACGATGACCAGTTCCCCCTGGTGGTCTGGCAGACCGGCAGCGGCACTCAGAGCAACATGAATGTCAACGAAGTGATCGCCGGCCGCGCCAACGAACTGGCCGGCGGCCAGCGCGGCGGCAAGAGTCCGGTACACCCGAACGATCACGTCAACCGGGCGCAAAGTTCCAACGATTGCTTTCCCACCGCCATGCATATCGCCACCGTCAAGGCGGTACAGCAGGACCTGCTGCCGGCCATCGTCGAGCTGTCCGGCGGCCTCGCCGAGCAAGCCGCACGTCATGGGCATCTGCTGAAGACCGGACGCACCCACCTGATGGACGCCACACCCATCACCTTCGGCCAGGAACTCTCCGCCTTCGTCGCCCAACTGGACTACGCCGAACGCGCCATCCGCGCCGCCCTGCCGGCCGTCTGCGAACTGGCCCAGGGCGGCACTGCCGTCGGCACCGGCCTGAACGCCCCGCATGGCTTCGCCGAGGCCATGGCCGCCGAACTGGCGGCGCTGTCCGGCCTGCCCTTCGTCTCGGCGCCGAACAAATTCGCCGCCCTCTCCGGCCACGAGCCGCTGGTCACGCTCTCCGGCGCCCTCAAGACCTTGGCCAGCGCGTTGATGAAACTGGCCAACGACCTGCGTCTGCTCGGCTCCGGACCGCGCGGCGGGCTGGCCGAGGTGCGCCTGCCGGCCAACGAGCCGGGCAGTTCGATCATGCCCGGCAAGGTCAATCCGACCCAGTGCGAAGCGCTGTCGATGCTCGCCTGCCAGGTATTCGGCAACGACGCTGCCATCACCTTCGCCGCCAGCCAGGGCCACCTGCAACTGAACGTGTTCAAGCCAGTGATCGTCCACAATCTGCTGCAATCGATCCGCCTGCTGGCCGACGGCTGCCGCAACTTCAACCAGCACTGCATCGCCGGCCTGGAGCCGGATGCCGCACGCATGGCCGAGCACTTGGAGCGCGGGTTGATGTTGGTGACGGCGCTCAATCCTCATATCGGCTACGACAAGGCGGCGGAAATCGCCAAGAAGGCCTACGCCGAAGGCACTACCCTGCGGGAAGCAGCCCTGGCCCTCGGCCATCTCACCGAGGAACAGTTCGACGCCTGGGTTCGCCCGGAAACCATGCTGGAGGCGGGACAACGTGGCTGAAACGGCAAAGAGCGGCGCGACGCCGCTGGAAGGCGACGGCAAGCGCATCCTGGTGATTCTCGGCAGCCCCAAGCACGACAGCCTCTGCCACGCCCTGTGCGAAGCCTTTTCCCAAGGCGCGCGGCGCCAGGACCATGTGGTGCGCCACCTGCGGCTCGGTGACCTGGCTTTCGACCCGGTGCTGCATGGCGGCTACGACCAGAACCAGACGCTGGAACCCGACCTGCTCGAAGCCCAGCGGCAGATTCACTGGGCCGAGCACCTGGTGTTCGTCTACCCGGTCTGGTGGGGTGGCCTACCGGCGCTGCTCAAGGGCTTCTTCGACCGGGTCTTCCTGCCCGGCTTCGCCTTCAAGTTTCGCGGACGCTCCCAGGCCTGGGACAAACTGCTGAGCGGGCGCACCGCGGATTTGCTGGTCACCCTGGATACCCCGCGCTGGTACTTCCGCTGGATTTACGGCGCGCCCGCCCATCGCCAGATGGTCCGCACCATCCTCGGCTTCTGCGGCATCCGCACCCGCCGCCTGGTGGAGTTCTCTCCCGTACGGATTTCCTCGGAAGAACAGCGCCAGGGCTGGCTGCGCAAGGCGGAGTTATTGGGGAGTCGGGTGTGAGGTGTGGACGGTGAGGAGTGGAAGCGTGAGGGGTGAAGAGTAAAGGTAGGGGGCGAATTTATCGCTTCGATAGCGGCCTCTATTTCGTCAACGGCCTCGACAATGACGAGCCCATGTACGACTTCAGCGTCAACCTCAACAAGAAGGATTCATTCGCTATGAGTTGATGGACAGCAGGCCCGTACGAGGACTGCTTTGGCAAACGCAGTTGGCAGATCGGAAGCGCATACTCCAGCGAGCTACAGGGCCTGCTGGGCGAGCTTACGGGCTCGAGCCGGGGTGGCTCCGAGGGCCTTAAGCACCATTTCGGCGACCTTAATGTCGTGATTCTCGACACCACGGCCCTCCACCACGGCTCGCATGCCGCCGACCCCGCAAGAAACCACCAGATCGAGGGCAATACCTTCGTCTTCGTAATTGAACACACCTTCTTCATGGCCCGCGCGCAGATCGCTGAGCACATGCTGGGCAATCGTCGAGCGGATTGCCTGATCGAAATGCACCACACGAATCACCGCGCTGGCCCAGTCGGGATCGGCGAAGGCCCGGCGAATGAACATTCGCACACCAATAGCCAACCGCCGCGAGCCGCTGTCTATCTCGGCGCTAAGGTTTGAGATCGTCTCGGAGAACTCATTGGCAAGCGCAATGCCCACCGCCTCGACAACCTCGTCCCGAGTGCGGAAGTAGTTGTAGATGGTACCGCTGGCAACCTCTGCCTCGCTGGCGACCTCGAGCAGAGCAACCTCACCGACTTCCTTGCGCGCGAACAGACGCAACGCCGCATCGATCAAGCCTTGACGCGTGCGCTCGCGCTTCTTGTGGCCGCGCGTCAAGGGGATGTCAGGTTTGGCGGTCTTACTCATCGGGGTACTCGCTGGGGAATCCGGCCCCGATGATAATGGAAGCTTTGGCATCGAGGCAGATCCTTTAGTGTCCCAGCAATGCGATGCTTTCGCTAACCAGCGTGGCGGCGCGCTCCTGGGGACCGTCATGCATGACGATACGGTCCGGCCGCACTACCGCCAGAGAGCGAAGCGGAGCGCCGCCGAGCAGGGCCTGACCGATATCCTCGACGAAAGGTGTTGTGGAGCCCCCTTTCTGACCGTGCAGCCCAACCTGCAGATAGCCGCCACCGCAGTTTTCCCAGCGCCGTTGTGCCTCAAGGTCCAGTTGCGCGCGAGGGTCTACGCCGAAGCCGACCAGGGTCAACTTATCGCCCAGGACGTCGTCGCTTAGGCGAATGGAGCCGCCAGCCTCTCGAACCAATCCCTGGGGGAAAAGACCGCCGCGGCGTAGTCCGCGCCCACAGTCGCGGCGCATGAACAGCCCCTCCTGGAAAATATTCCTCGGTTTGACCTCCAACTCGTCAAATTGCCGTCTGAGTACCGGGATCAGCCGCAGAATCCGCATCAACCCATGCCCGAGCAGGGCCATCGGCGCGTTGCTTGGCATGACTAGACGGCCCATCAACTTGGCCAAGGCGATCATCTTGCGAGCGTGCGGGCGGCGCTCCTGATCATAGGTATCGAGAATCCTTGCCTTAGCACGGCCGTCAAGCACCCAGGCCAGTTTCCAGGCCAGATTGGCGGCGTCACGTAGCCCCGCGACCAAGCCCTGACCGACGAAAGGCGGGGTGATATGCGCAGCATCGCCGATGAGGAAAACCCGCCCACGCTGAAAGCTGTCGCAGCATCGAGCATGAAACCGGTAGACCGCCTTGCGCTCGATCTTCAGCTGGCGGCGATCAACCCAGCGCTCCAGCAACGAGGCGATGTGCTCGTCGCTCTCCATCTGTTCGCGGCTCTCACCAGGGTGAAGCATGAATTCCCAGCGCTCTCGCCCCCCCGGAGCCGGCATATGCGGTGTCGGACGGCGGTGATCGCAGATGAACTCGACATGATCAATGGCTTGCCGTTCCCGCTCGGCGGCGTCCACGATCAACCAGTCTTCGCTGTAGCTTTGCCCCTCGAAGTCTTGGCCGATCAGGCCGCGCACCTTTGAACTGGCTCCGTCGGCACCCACCAGATAGCGGGCGCGAACTTGATGGCTGGCACCTTCCTCGTCGGTCAGCGTTGCGGTGACGCCGGTATCGTCCTGGCTAAGTTCCTTGAGCTCAAGGCCACCGACGCTACGGATATTGTCGAAGCGGCGATAGTGCTCGCGCATCGAGTGCTCCAAATCCGGCTGGTAGAAGGTCACCAGCTTTGGATGCCCATCGATGCTGCCACTGGTATTGGCGCGGCCGAACTGGCCAACCATCGGGCAATGCATGCGTACCTCGGGTATTACGATCTTCTCGAACGCCTCTTCGTCGAGACCAGCCAGCTGCAGGATACGCAGTGCTTCGTTGTCGAGTGCAATGGCACGGGGCATCAGCAGCACGTCGTGGATCTTGTCAACGACCAGCGCCTGCACACCGTAGCGGCCTAACAAAGCCGCCAGCGTCGCCCCCACTGGACCATTGCCAACGACCAGGACATCCACCATCTCCGGCAGCGCAAGCGTGTTCTTGTTTTGCATGTCAGTACCTTGTTGTCGAGCGGCAGGTTGGGTTTTGATCAAAACAACCAATATTGAAAAATATCTCAATATTGATAAATAACCATAAATTCAGCTCGACAGGCAAGACGAACAGCGAGCCGCCCCCCCCTGTTCATGGTTCGTCGAAGACGCTGAGAGTCCCGATCAATGATGGGAGCAGATGCGCCACTGGTCGGATATCTCAAGCCAGCGAAGGGCCTAGCAGTCATCGCGACCTGGGCCGGGATGCTCTGGAAAGCGTGACGGCTGATGGATTGACTCGCGGCATGCCGTACAAGCAAGAGCACTAGATGACCAAATTATCAAAAATGATGAATTGATCATTTTTGAATGATGTGGCATTTTTCAGCAAACCACCAATCTGGAAGATGCCTCGTAGACCTGGCGTGGTGCTGGTAGCGACACCGCAGAGTTGGTTCTGCGCGCCTTGGGTATGTCAGAAGAAGCTCGAAAACTGGCGACAGCCGAGCTCCCCCCCTTGCTTGCCCTGGAGTGATCGCACGAGCAATACGCGCGTAGCTCTAGCTAGTCGGATAGATGCTGAAGTAAATCCCGGAGAACAATAATGACCCTACGCTCTGCCTCCCCCGTACTCGCGACTGCCCACCCTTCGCGATACCTAAAGCCGACAGTCAAGGCACAAGCCCTCGCCCATTTGATCTTTGAACGTCCAGATCTGGATAAGGCAGAGCAATTTCTCTTGGACTTTGGCCTGAGAATTGCCCGACGAGATGTCAACTGCCTCTACTTGCGCGGCACCGGGGCAGCCCCTTACTGCTATCGCGTGCATCATGCCGAACGGGCCCGCTTCGTGGGATTCGGCCTGACAGTCGAGACGCGAGCGGACCTTGAGCGTGTTTCCCGCCTGTCTGGCGCTTCGCCTATCGAACCCCTGGAAGGCCCTGGCGGTGGCGAACGGGTACGACTGACCGACCCGTCCGGCTTTCTGATCGAGGCCATCCATGGTCAGCACGCAGCGGATGTCATTCCGCATCGATTGCCACTGCCGATGAATTGGGTCGATGAAGCACCTCGCATCAATGCGACTCAGCGCCCTCCGATTGCACCGCCAGAAGTCATCAAGCTGGGCCATGTCGTACTTGAGGTGGCTGATTACCAGGCTACTTGTGCCTGGTACACGCAACACTTCGGCTTCATCCCCAGCGATGTGCAGGTACTGCCGGACGGTTCCCCTGCGGTCACTTTCATGCGTTTGAATCTCGGCGATACCCCCGCGGATCACCACACCCTGGCGATCGCCCAGGGCTTCATGGCTGCCTACAGCCACAGCGCCTACGAACTGGTCGATGCCGACGCCGTCGGCATGGGGCAGCGCGTGCTGCGCGAACGCGGCTGGAAACATGCCTGGGGCATCGGTCGGCACATCCTCGGTAGCCAGATCTTCGACTACTGGCAGGACCCCTGGGGCGACAAGCACGAGCACTACTGCGACGGTGATCTGTTCACCGCAGACCACCCAACCGGCGTGCATGCGGTCAGCCCCGAGGCGATGTCGCAGTGGGGCCAGCGCATGCCCAAGAGCTTCACCAAACCCGTAGTCAACCTGGCCAATCTCAAGGCGATGCTGCGCAACCTGCGCCGCAGCCCGGACCTGACCCTGCACAAGCTGATCACGCTGGCACGAATGTTCGGCTAGGGCCGTCCGCATGTCGAACTGGAAGCGCCGAGCCCTGCTCAAGACCGGCCTCGCCCTGGCTGGTGCAGCAATGCTGCCAGCCAGCGCCAGCGAAAAACAAAAAACCACCGCCTCCGTGCAACCAACCGCTTCACCGGGAGCCCCTGCCATGCCTGTCCAAGTAGTCCGCTTCGAGCACCAGAACCACGTCCAATGGGGCGTAGTCCGCCAGGGGCGCATTTCACTCATTCCCGGCGAATACGCCAGCACCGGCGATCTGATCCGCCACACCCGGGTGGGCGAACTGGCGGCCTTGCCTGACGGCGATCTGCCGCTCGACACGGTGAAGCTGCTCTCGCCCATCACCCGCGACCAGAAATTCGTCTGCCAGGGCGCCAATTACCGGCAGCACATGATCGAGTCCGGCATGGACCCGGACGTGAAGAACTTCAACATGATCTTCACCAAGGCGACCAGTTGCATCGTCGCGGCGGACAGCGAGCTGATCAAGCCACGCAACGTGCGCTTTCTCGACTACGAGATCGAGTTGGGCCTGGTGCTCCGGCGCGACATCACCGGCCCGGTCCGGGTCACCGACGCCAACCTGCATGAGTTCGTCGCCGGCGTGGTGATTGTCAACGACTACTCGGCACGCGACATCCAGATCCCCCAGATGCAGTTCTACAAGGGCAAGAGCTACCGCACCTTCGGCCCTGTCGGCCCCTATCTCTGCCTGCTGGAAGCCAAGGACCTGCCCTACTTGAAGAAGCTGCAGCTGCGCCTGACGGTGAATGGCCAGGTGCGCCAGAGCGACAGCACCGCCAACCTGGTCTACGGCCCTGCGGAAACCCTCACCGAGCTATCCGGCGTGCAGGACTTCACCGCTGGCGACCTGATCGCCACCGGTACCCCGGCAGGCTGTGCACTGACCATCCCTTCGCCGACCAAACAGCGCATTGCGGTCCTGCTGCCAGAGGCCGTGAAGTGGAAAGCCTTCATGAAGGCGCAGGAGGGACGCAGCAGTTACTACCTGAAGAAAGGCGACGTGGTGGAGGCGAGCATCCGTAGCGCGGACGGTGTGATCGATCTGGGCACACAACGCAATGTCGTGGTGGAGCAAGCCTGATGGCCGTCAGTTCGATTCTCGATATTCACGCCATCGAGCAGGTTCCACTGAGCGAGCGCGGGCTTGCCGCCAACACCTATGCAGCCCTGCAACGCTGCGCGGCGGAGCATGCGGACTCACCAGCCCTGAGTTTCCTTCTCGACGCCAAGAAATTCCAACGCACCCATGACTGGAGCTATGCCGAGCTTTTCGCCGACATCACCCGCGCGGCCAATGCCTTCCATCACCTCGGTATCGGCCCCCGCGACGTAGTCGCCTTCCTGTTGCCCAACCTGCCGGAAACCCACCTCACCATCTGGGGTGGCGAGGCGGCCGGCATCGTCATGGCGATCAATCCCCTGCTCGAAGCGCCGCAGATCGCCGAACTGCTCCGTGCGGCAAAGGCCAAGCTGGTGGTGACTCTGGCGCCAACACCAGGCAGCGACCTGTGGAACAAACTGGCCAGCCAGCTGGACCGCCTGCCCAGCGTGCAGGATGTGGTATGGGTGAACATGACCCCCTACGTCGGCACGCTTCCAGCCCTGGTCCTGCGCGGGCTGGCCCTGCGCGAGAAACTCCGCCATCGTAAGCTGCGCATTCATGACCTGCGCGCGCTGATGCGTCGACAACCGGGTGATCGCCTGCAGAGCGGCCGGCAAATCCACCCGGAAGAACCCTCCTCATATTTCTGCACCGGCGGCACCACCGGGCTACCGAAGATCGCCATGCGCACGCACGGCTCCGAGGTCTTCAACGCCTGGGCAATGGCTGCCAATCTGCAGCCGCGGGTTACGAGCCAGGTGATCTTCTGCGGCCTGCCGCTATTTCATGTGAATGGTCAGTTGGTCACCGGCCTGATGCCCTGGACCCAGGGCGACCGGGTGATCATCGGTACGCCCCAGGGCTACCGCGGCGAAGGCGTGATCGCGAACTTCTGGGCCATGGTCCAGCACTTCGGTATCAACTTCTTCTCCGGCGTACCCACGGTCTACTCGGCCCTGCTGCAGCAACCGGCCAGCGGCTATGACATCTCCAGCCTGCAGTATGCCCTGTGCGGTGCGGCGCCCATGCCCGTTGAACTGTTCCGCGAGTTCGAGCAGCGCATCGGTGTGCGCATCCTTGAAGGCTACGGCCTGACCGAAGGCGCTTGCGTTTCATCCGTCAACCCAGCGGATGGCGAACGACGGATCGGCTCCGTCGGCCTGCGCCTGGCCTACCAGGACATGCGCGCAGTGATCCTTGATGAGGCAGGCAACTACCTTCGCGATGCACAAACGGACGAGGCCGGTGTTATCGCCATCCAGGGCCCCAATGTGTTCGCGGGGTATCTGGACGCCATGCACAACAAGGGGGTCTGGATCGATATCGACGGCCAGCGCTGGCTGAACACCGGCGACCTGGGGCGTCAGGATGCCCAGAGCTACTTCTGGCTGACCGGGCGCAAGAAGGAGTTGATCATCCGCGGCGGCCACAACATCGATCCCAAGCAGATCGAGGAAGCCCTGCAGGCTCACCCCTCGGTAGCCCTGGTCGCGGCGGTCGGCAGCCCGGACGCCCATGCCGGCGAGGTACCAGTCGCCTATGTACAACTGAACCCTGGCGCAAGCTGCGATGAACAGACCCTACTGGCTTTTGCCGCCCAGCACATTGCCGAGCGGGCCGCCGTGCCAAAGCGCATCGAGGTCCTCGATGCGCTGCCGGTGACACCGGTGGGCAAGATCTTCAAGCCGGCCCTGCAGCAGCGGGAAATCGCGCAGGTGGTGCGCCGGGAAGCCCAGGCGCTCGGCCTTGCGCAGCTCGATATCGAGGTCATTCAGGATACCCGCCGCGGACTGGTTGCCCAGATATCGGCAGGCACCCATCAGGAGCCTCTTGCCCTAGCGCTCGGACGCTACAGCTTCCAGATCGAATGGCTCGACTCACCCCACAGGAGGTCATCCGACACCCAGACCGAACGCCAAGCAATGAGCCGTTGACCCGGCAAACAGCAGACATCGCCTCGAGCCGATGCCCCGGCACCGGCCCGCGGAGTCAGCGACGAAAGAAAGAGGCTCCGAACGAGCCCAACAACAATAACAAGAGGTAGTGCAAACAATGACTTCCATACAGCCATTGTGGCGTCGGGCTCGCCTTGCCTTCGCCATGACCCTTGCGACATTCACCAGCGGCATGGCCTCGGCGGTTACCTTCCAGCTTGGCGAGATCGAGGGCCAGTTCGATTCAAATCTGTCCGTGGGCGCGAGCTGGGCACTGCGCAACCCCGACCCGGACCTGTTGCACGACCCGGCATCCGATGATGGCCGACGCAACTTCAAGAAAGGCGAAACCTTCTCCAAGGTCTTCAAGGGTATTCACGATCTCGAACTCAAATATGGAGAGAGCGGCCTATTCTTGCGCGGCAAGTATTGGTACGACTTCGAACTGAAGGACGAGAGCCGGCTGTTCAAGGACATCGACGATCACAACCGCAAGGAGGCTGCCCAGTCCTCCGGCGCCGAACTGCTGGATGCCTTCATCTACCACAACTACCAGATCGGCGATCTTCCCGGCACTGTTCGCCTGGGTAAGCAGGTGGTGAGCTGGGGCGAGAGCACCTTCATCCAGGGTGGCATCAACACCATCAATCCCATCGATGTCACGGCTTTCCGCAGACCCGGTGCCGAGGTCAAGGAAGGCCTGATCCCAGTCAACATGCTCTATCTGTCGCAGAGCATCACCGAGGAAGTCTCGCTCGAAGGCTTCTACCAGTTGGAATGGGATCAGACGGTAGTCGACAACTGCGGCACCTTCTTCGCGCCAGTCGATGTCGTTGCCGACGGATGTGAGGGGCTGGACACGCCCTTTGGCATAACCATCCCCCGGGCCGGTGACCGCGATGCTCGAGACAGCGGTCAGTGGGGCGCCGCATTGCGCTGGTTTGCCCCCGGACTGGATAGCGAGTTCGCCGCCTACTTCATCAACTACCATAGCCGGCAGCCCTACTTCAGCACCCAGACTGCGACCACCACTGGCGACCTGAGTACCTCGAAGTATTTCATCGAGTACCCGGAGGATATCCGCCTCTATGGCTTGAGCTTCAGCACCATGCTTCCCACCGGCACCACCCTGGCCGGAGAAATCAGCTACCGACCCAACATGCCAGTGCAGATCAGCCCCGTGGATCTCGTTGCTGTCTCCTCGGGTATACCGGTGCTAACGCCGCTGCTGTCCTCTGGCGCCATCCAATTCAGCAACGGCATGGACGTCAACGGCTACCGGCGCAAGGAGGTGACCCAGGCGCAGGTAACCGCAACCCATTTCTTCGACCAGGTGATGGGCGCCGACCGCCTGACGCTGGTCGGTGAAGTAGGTGTGACCCATGTAGGTGCGCTGGAAGGCCGAGGAGACGTGAGATATGGCCGCAGTACAGCCTATGGCCAAGGCGCGCTCTATCCGGATAACAACCTGTGCACCGCGTTGACCAATTCAGCGATGCCGAACAACTGCAGCGACGACGGATTCGTCACTGGTACCTCCTGGGGCTATCGCGTGCGAGCCATCTGGGAGTACAGCAACGTCATTCCTGGTGTGGAGCTACGCCCCAATCTGGCCTGGTCCCAGGATATCAATGGCTACGGCCCCGAACCGGGCTTCAACGAGGGCGCCAAGGCGATCAGCCTGGGCATCGATGCCAGCTATCTCCATATCTACAACGCCAGCCTGTCTTACACCGACTACTTCGGTGGCGACTACAACACCAACATCGATCGCGACTTCGTCGCCCTGAGCTTTGGCGTGTCCTTCTGATGAGTGCCATCAACATGAAAACAATAAATCTGCTCCTTGCGACCCTGACCCTGTCTCTCCACTGCAGCCTCCAGGCGGCGGTTTCAACCGCCGAGGCCGAGAAATTAGGAACCGTACTGACACCCGTCGGTGCGGAAAAAGCCGGCAATGCCGACGGCAGCATACCGGCCTGGACTGGCGGCCTGGAGAAGGCTGCCGGAAATCTCGACAGTAGCGGTCGGCTGAGCAATCCCTATGCAAGTGAACAGCCGCTTTTCATCATCGACGCCAAGAACCAGGCCCAGTACGCCGACAAGTTGACCGATGGCCAGCGCGCCATGTTCAAGCGCTATCCGGAGAGCTACCGGTTGCGCGTCTTCCCGACGCACCGCAGCGCGGCGATGCCCGAGTTCGTCTACGAGGCCGCCGCCCACAATGCCGTTAATGCAAAACTGCTGGCAGAGGGCAACGGGCTGGAAAATTTTGAAACTGCCATTCCCTTTCCCATCCCCCAGAACGCACTGGAAGTGTTGTGGAACCACCTGACCCGCTATCGCGGCGGCAGCGTGCGGCGCACCTACGTCCAGGCGGTGCCACTGGCGAACGGAAACTACACGCCCGTTTACTTCAAGCAGCAACTCACCTACCGCGACCAACTGGCCGACTTCGACTCGCAGTCGCCGGGCAATGTACTGTTCTATTACAAGGAACTGATCACTGCCCCTTCACGCCTGGCAGGGGACGTCGTCATGGTTCACGAAACCCTCGATCAGGTGAAGGAACCGCGCAAAGCATGGATTTACAACGCAGGGCAGCGCCGGGTCCGACGTGCTCCACAGATCTCCTATGACGGCCCCTTCCCGGCTTCCGACGGACAACGTGTCGCCGACAACCTCGACATGTACAACGGTGCACCAGATCGCTACGACTGGAAGTTGCTGGGCAAAAAGGAAATCTACATTCCCTACAACAATTTCCAGCTGGAATCGGCCGATCACAAGTACAGCGACATTATCAAACCCGGCCACCTGAACTCTGATTTGGCCCGCTACGAACTGCATCGTGTATGGGTGGTCGAGGCGACGCTTAAACCGGGTCAGCGGCACATCTACGCGAAGCGTGTGTTCTTCATTGACGAGGACACCTGGCAGATCGTATTGGCTGATCATTTCGATACTCACGGCACACTGTGGCGAGTGGCCGAAGGCTTCATGACCCCGATCTACGACAAGCAGATTCCCTGGCTGGGAACCGAGACGCTGTACGACCTCCTCAATGGTCGATACATCATCGCCGGCATGCGCAACGAAGAGAAAGAAGCACAGGAGTTCGGCTTTAAAGCTTCCTCTGCCGAATACACTCCAGCCGCTCTGCGCAATGCGGGAGTGCGCTGACGCGTTGCTCCATCTTCACGGCCCAACAGCCTGAGCCTTTACCGCCCTCCGGGGCGGTCTTTTTATGCGCGCGAACCCAGCTACCAACATGACCAGTAAATATCCCCCGGCTAAGCCGGGGATTACCTTGTTTATTTATTCACCCGACGATGCGAATGATGATGCCCGCTAATACGACCTTTTCTCTGTGCGAGGCAAACCCCTCTCCCCTAAAGGGTAGAGGGGAGATATTCGTGCCGCCTGTCCTGATGAAGTGATCCTGATACCTAGCGTTGTCTGAAGGATTACGGAGTGACTGCCAGAAGTAACTCGCCGGGGGGCGAAACAAGAAGGGGCTGCTGAACTCAATAATCGGTTTGGTTCAGAACCATCTAGCACACTGCCCTAGACAGACAAACGCACCCTTGTGCGCCGACACAGACGTGTAGGGGCGAATTCATTCGCCCAGCGAAACCACGGCGGCGAATAAATTCGCCTACGTGATCGGCGTGGTGCAGGCCTCCGCAGCTATTCGCCGATATCCTCGTTCCACAACTCCGGCCGGTTGGCGATGAAGTCCTGCATCAGACGGATGCAGGTTTCGTCCTGCAACACTTCGACCGCCACCCCGCGCGAACGCAACAGTGCCTCTTCGCCGAGAAAGGTGCGGTTTTCGCCGACGATCACCTTGGGAATGCCATACAGCAGGATCGCCCCGCTGCACATCGCACAGGGCGACAGGGTGGTGTAGAGCACCGACTCCCGGTACACCCGGGCCGGCTGGCGTCCGGCGTTTTCGAAGGCATCCATCTCGCCATGCCGGATCGCACTGCCCTGCTGCACCCGCCGGTTGTGGCCGCGTCCGATGATCCGTCCCTTGTGGACGATCACCGAGCCGATGGGAATGCCTCCTTCGGCCAGCCCTTGCTGCGCCTCTTCGATTGCCGCCTGCATGAACGCGTCCATGGTGTCCTCACTGTGAGGGGCTCGACCGCCGTCTGGCGGAATACGAAGGAAGCCTAGCAAACCGGAACTAAGCTCACGCTCATTGAGCAACGACGACACATACCCACGTTTTTTCACAACAAGGACCGTCATGCGTTCCTCATGACAGCACGACCCGAGTCGTGTGTTCATCCACAGGGAGAAACAAACATGGCAAACGTGAATGAAATGATCACCGACGCAGTCACCCAGTCCAACGTGAAAGTGGTCGCCGAAGCGCCGGCCATGGCCATGGGCTCGATCTACCAGACCATGGCCCATTCCACCGGTATCCTGTTCCAGAACGCCGTTTCCGCGCAGCAGCAGCAGAACACGCTGTCCCAGGCTTCCACCACCATGGGCGTGATGCAGATCTACAGCGTCGACACCGCCGCCGATGCGGGAGCGACGGAGAAGATCGGCCAGTTGGGCGTCGCCGACAACCTGACCAGCCTGCTCACCGTCCTCAAGTCCTTCCAGTAAGGGCGAGAGGTCCCCCAACACAGTTCCCCGGAACAGCCATCTCGATTAACGGAGCATTCCTATGCCTGTGAACAACCAGATCACCGATGCCGTGACCCAATCCAACGTGAAAGTCATCGGCGAAGCGCCGGCCATGGCGATGGGCTCGGTCTACCAGACCATGGCCCACTCCACCGGCATCCTCTTCGAAAACGCCGTCTCGGCCCAGCAACAGCAGAACACGCTGTCCCAGGCCTCCACCACCATGGGCGTGATGCAGATCTACAGCGTCGATACCGCCGCCGATGCAAGTGCGACGGAGAAGATCGGCCAGTTGGGTGTCGCCGACAACCTGACCAGCCTGCTCACCGTCCTCAAGTCCTTCCAGTAACCCCTCCCCTCGCTGCCCCGGAGTCCGCTCCGGGGCAGCGCTCCGTCCGGGATGTGGAGTCAGGCTTCGAGATAGGCCTGGGCGGCCATCATGTGGCCGATGATGGGTACCGGACAGCTCGCGGGGTCGAGCAGGCCGCCGGGATCGAAGCCGAGTACCCGGACGCCCGCGGCAAGCCCCGCCTCGATGCCCTGCAGGCTGTCGTCGATCAACAGGCAGCGTTCCGGTTTCACGCCCAGCCGCTCGGCGGCGTGCAGGATCAGGCCGGGTTCGGGCTTCCATGAGCCCACTTCGTAGGCACTCACGATATGCCCCTCGAAGGATTCGAGCAGGCCGACCGAGGTGAGGCAGGTTTCGATCTTCGCCCGTGGGCCGTTGGAGGCGACGGCTTTCTTCAGCGCCAGGCTGTGGACGAACTCCAGCGCCCCCGGCATCGGCTCGAGGTGCTGGCGGAACAGCGGCAGGCTGCGCTCGCGATAATCGTGGCGCACGGATTCCGCATCGAGTTGCGGATAACGCCCGCACAGCCCGGCGAGAAACGCCTCGAACTTCACGCCACGCACCAGACGCAGCACCTCGCTCAGCCCCAGCGCGATACCGAAGCCGCCGAGCAGTTCCACCAGCAGCGAAGCGGCCAGCTTTTCGCTGTCCACCAACGTGCCATCGCAATCGAACAGTACCGCCTCAATCACCGCCATTTCCCCGCCTGCAGACTTCCAGGGTCGCACCGTAGTGCCGAGGCTACTCTACCCGCCCGGCGCGGCGCTTTCATGTCGAAAGGCGTATCGGCCGATGTGCGGCAAAGCTCAGGGTGGCGTCATGATTCTCCGGCCGGCGCCGGAGCGGCCGAGGCGATGCCCGGCCGGGGCGCGTTCAAGGCCGCCAGGATACGCGCGTCGTGGCCGTACATGTCGGGGCGGAACAGCAGCTCACCATGCTCGCCGACCTGCACTGTCCAGTAGGCCAGCAGTACCGGCACCGGATGTGGCAGATCGGCCCGCAGGGTGCGGCCGCTCTCCCACTGGCGCTGGATACGTTCGCGATCCTGCGGGCTGGCGTCGGCCAATAGCTGATCGATGAGCTGCGACACGTTCTCCACTCGGACACAGCCGGAACTGAAGGTACGCGGCAGGTTGTCGAACAACCGCTGGCTCGGGGTGTCATGCAGGTACACGGAGAACGGGTTGGGAAAGCGGATCGCCACCTGGCCCAGCGCATTGTGCGACCCGGCGTCCTGGCGCAGGCGGATGGCACCGGGGTTGTACCAATCCACGCTGCGCGGGTCCAACTCGTTGCCCTCACGGTCGAACACCCGCATGCGGTTCTCCGCGAGGTAATCCGGGTTGCGGCGGATTTCCGGCAGCTTGTCCACACGCAGGATGGTGGGCGGGACGGTCCAGGTCGGGTTCAGGGTGAGATGAGTGATCACGGACCTCAGCACCGGCGTCGCCCGTGTCGGGCGTCCCACCTGGGTACGGGCCCGCCACACCGGCTCGCCGTCGCGGTAGAACACCACCTCCGCCCCGGCGATGTCCACCACCACGCCCGTCGGGCTGATCTCCCGGTAGAGCCAGCGCAAGCGCTCGAGGTTGACGCGAATCTGCTCCATGCGCTCCGCCGGCGAGCGGTTCAGCGCCGCCATGGTCTGCGGCCCGACGATGCCGTCTTCTTTCAGCAGGTGATAGCGCTGGAAGGTCTTCACCGCCATCACCCGTTCCTCGCTGTAAAGGTGCTCGCCTTCCCGATGCTCTCCAGCTTCCGTGTTCAACAGCAGCCTCGGCAGGTAGCCCTCGCTCACCAGGCGCTGCTCCAGCATCGGCACGCGGGCGTCCACCGCCCCCGGCTTGAGCAGCGGGCCGCTGGGAATCGGCAACCACACGGGCAGCGGCTGGCCACGCCGCGCCGCATACAGTCGGCGCAACTCACGGTAGGGCTTGAAGTCGGGCCGCGCCCGTTCGAAGGCGGCGGGCAGGTCGTCGAGCCCGGCCTCGGCATCGGCCAGCAGTGCCGTCTGGTCGACCACCGGCGCAGTCCCTTCCGCATGCCAGATGGGTTCCACCGTGGCCGGGTCGAGCTGGCCGAAACGCAGGTGATGGAGTGCCTGCCAGTAAGCCTGCGTGGCCAGTGCATCGCGACAGGCGATGAAGCGCGGCGAGTGCGTTTCGATGGCGCGCAACTGACGCAGGGCCGTGACGAAGTAGCGCTCCGGGTCCAGTCCGTCGTCGGCCAGGCGTGCCAGTTGCTCGGTCAACGCCTCCAGGTGCTCGTCGTCCCAGGCGGGCTGGAAGTCTCGCTGCTGGTAAAAGGCTCGCAGGGCATCGAGGCTGGCGGCATCCAGCGGAATGGCCGGGGCCAGGCAACTCAAACGGGTATCGATCAGTTGCTGACGAATGCCTTCCGTCGGCTCGTCCGCCGTTTCGGCTCGGATCGGTTGTACAAGGGCCATCAGCCCGACCAGCAGGAATGTATATTTCTTGAACAACTTCAGCTCCAGGCGAGGCCCTGATAGAATCCCGCATCTTTTTTGAATCACGTCACATTTCGCACTCTAGAGCGGCCGGTGATACGGGCTTCGAAAAAGATGCCTTCTACAAGGTGACAACATCTCCGGCGCAGAGGTTGCTGGATTTCGAACCACAAGCAGGCGGCAGGAAGCGAAGGCCAGCATCACAGAGACCTTCTTCATGATGACCACTCTTCGGCGGCTCTCGTTGACCGCAATCAGCATTGCGGTGTTTTCCGCCCAGGCCCAGAGCGCCGAACCGGTCCCCACCTTCCCCTTGGTGGACAGCCTCGCCCTGACGGCTCCGACCCTCAATCGCAAGATTCTCCAGCACGCCGTCGCGGCCATGGAATGCGCCATCAACAACGGCGCCCGTCCGGCCCAGCGCCTGGCGATCATCGATTTCTCCCTGCCCTCCACCGAGCGCCGCCTGTGGATCTTCGACCTGGCCAGCCAGACGCTGCTGCTGCGCGACCTGGTGGCCCACGGGCAGAAGTCGGGGGACAACTTCGCCACCCGCTTTTCCAACGACACCGGCAGTCACCAGTCCAGCCTCGGCCTGTTCCGCACGAGCGAGAGCTACATTGGCAAGCACGGCTACTCGCTGCGCATGGATGGCCTGGAGCCCGGTGTAAACGACCGTGCCCGCGAGAGGGCCATCGTCATCCACCCGGCGGACTACGTGAATCCGGCCTGGATCGCCCGCCAGGGCCGCATCGGCCGCAGCCAGGGCTGCCCGGCGGTGCGTCCGGAGGTGGCGAAGATGGTGATCGACAGCCTCAAGGGCGGGCAGTACATCTTTTCCTACTACCCCGACCAGAAATGGCTGCAGTCCTCGGTCTACCTGAACTGCCAGCCCCGCCAAGTGGCGCGCATCCTGGCCAGCGCGGCGAGCGACTGACGGCGCCGCTCAGCGCTCGGCCATGGCCTTGAGGTTCGCCAGCCCCGCCTCGAAATCCGGCCCGACCATGCCGTCCATGCTGAAGAACACCTGCATCAACTTCGCCATGAACGGGCTCGGGCCATACATGGCCCAGGTGACCTGGGTCGCGCCGCCCTGCTCCTGCAGCACGAAGTCGGCAGTGTTATGGGCTTCGAACGGCCGGAAGAAGTCCAGACGGATGCGCACCCGCGACGGTTCGGCCGCCTCCACGATCTCCATCCGCCCGACGCCGACGTTCTCGTCGCCTTCCCACTCGTAGATCGCCCCTTCGCCACTGGCGGGCCCACGGAAATGGCGCCTCATCGCCGGGTCTTTCTTTTCATAGGGCGACCACTCGCGCCACTTGTGCAGATCGACGATCAGCGGAAACACTTCCGAAGCCGGCGCCTCGATGCGCGCGGTCCGCTCGATGCGGAAGCTGTCCGGCCGGCTCGCGGCGTAGGCCAGCAGCGCGGCGATCAGCACGCCGAAAACGATAGCGATGGTCTTGAACATGGTTCCCTCCCGTGCGGATTGGCTGACGGTCCTGCGCTCCGGCAAACAGTCTGGACGAATATTCGCAGGATGCACGATTTAGTCGTTTGGCAATGAGGGGAATCGACAGGGGCTGGGGTGAGTTTGCGTTGGTTGGTGTTGCTGGAAAGTCCTGAGCCAAACCGATTACTGAGTTCAGCAGACACTTCTTGTTTCGCCCCCCGGCGAGTTACTTCTGGCAGTCGCCCCAGAAGGTAACCAAGAGGGCTTGCCCCGGCATCCGGGTCTCGCTTCGCGAGACTCCCCTCCCTCCATCGCCGTTCCGGGGGCCGACCTCGGCGGCCCCGCACGAAGGGCCATCCCTGGCCAATCGCACCTCTCGCGGCATCCATGCCGCTCGTCCCCCTACACGACGATTCCGCTCGGCCTCCTGACGGGGCGTCCGCGTTGGCCGCACCTCCCCCACAAGTCTTGGAAATGACAAGCGTCAGGATCACTTCGCTACGCCGGGCTGCCACCCTCCCAAGCCCCCTGGACAGCAAAACGACGAATCGGTAGCGTCGGTCGGGTTGCCCAACAGGAAGCCACCCCGGAAGGAGCCCATCGCCATGAAACTCTACCCGCTGTTCCTGCTGGTGGCCGCCGCCACGGTGCTGAGCCCCGGGCCCGGCGTGCTGATGACGCTGACCAACAGCCTGCGCCACGGGTTTGCCAATACCCTCGGCGGCATTCTCGGCATTGCCTTCGGCGCCCTGCTGGTCGCCGCGCTCTCCGCCACCAGCGTTGGCCTGATCCTGGCCACCTCGGCAATGGCCTTCACCCTGCTCAAGCTCCTCGGCGCGGCGTACCTGATCTACCTCGGCCTCCGCCTGTGGCGCGCGCCGGCGTTCAGCTTCGAGGCGCAGCCGAGCCGCCGGACCGGCTTCGCCCGGCGCTTCCTCGAAGGGCTGTCGCTGCAACTGACCAACCCCAAGGCGATCTTTTTCTTCCTCTCGGTGTTCCCGCAGTTCATCGATCCGCAGCAGGATTACGCCACCCAGTTCACCACCCTGGTCTGCACCTACAGCGCGCTGGTGGTGGCCATTCACTGCCTGTACGCGCTGTTCGCCCACGGCGCCCGCGGCTGGCTCGCCTCTCCGCGCGGCGGTCGGTTGATCAACCGCATCGGCGGCGCGACTTTCATCGGCTTCGGCATCGCCCTGGCCAGCGCCCGGCGTTGATGAACGGCCCGGCCGGCGGGCTCACACCGGCGTCAGCATTTCCCCGCGCTCGAGGAAGGCGCTGAGGTTGTCCAGCAGCAGGCGTTCCATGGCCAGGCGGGTTTCCTGGGTGGCGCTGCCGATGTGCGGCAGCAGGACCACCTGGGGCATCTCGCGCAGGGCAGCCGGGACGTGCGGTTCGTGGGCGAAGACGTCCAGCCCGGCGCCGCCGAGGCGACCGTCGCGCAGGGCTTCGACCAAGGCCGCTTCATCCACCACCGAGCCACGGGCGACGTTGACCAGGATGCCTTCCGGCCCCAGCGCCTCCAGCACGTCGCGCCCGATCAGGTGACGGGTGTCGGCGCCACCGACGCAGGTCAGCACGAGGAAATCCGCCCAATGCGCCAGCGCCAGCAGACTGGGTTCGTAGCCGTAGGGACAGCCCGCCACGGGGCGGCGGTTGTGGTAGCGCACCGCCATGTCGAAGCCACTGGAGCGGCGCGCCACGGCCTGGCCGATCCGCCCCAGGCCGACGATACCCAGGCGCTTGCCGCTGACCTTGCGCGCCAGCGGGAAGGCCTGCTCCGGCCAGGCCCCTTCACGGACGAAGCGGTCGGCGCGGGACATCTGCCGCGCCGTATCGAGGACCAGACCGAACGCCAGGTCGGCCACACAGTCGTTGAGCACGTCCGGGGTGTTGCTCACCGGAATCCCCCGGGCCCGCGCCGCTTCCACGTCGATGGCGTCGTAGCCGACACCGAAGCTGCAGATGGCCCGCAGCCGGGGCAGTCGCTGGATCAGCCCGGCGCTGCAACCGAAGCGCGACGAGGTGACCACGATGTCGATCCGCTCGCCCTGCTCGGCGAGCAGCGCCTCGGCATCGTGCTCCCAAAGCGCATGGACCTCGTAGTCCTCGGCCAGCCCGCGGTTGAAGCGCTCGGTGAGCGGACCGACCTGGAGGATGCAGGGGATGCTCATGAAACTGCTCCTTACGCCAGGGCTCAGGTAATCGGCGCCGGGTTGAACAGGACGATGTCATTGTGCAGCCGGTGGCGCTCGGCCCAGGTCTGCTTTCTTCCGCTGGCCACGTCCAGGTAGTAGTGGAATAGCTCCCAACCCAGTTCTTCGAGGGTCGCGCGGCCGGTGGCGACGCGGCCGGCGTCGATGTCGATCAGGTCCGGCCAGCGCTCGGCCAGTTCGGTACGGGTCGAGACCTTGACCACCGGCGCCATGGCCAGGCCGTAGGGCGTGCCGCGTCCGGTGGTGAACACGTGCAGGTTCATGCCCGCCGCCAGTTGCAGGGTGCCGCAGACGAAATCGCTGGCCGGCGTGGCGCAGAAGAGCAGGCCCTTGCGGGTGAAGCGCTCGCCCGGACCGATCACGCCGTTGATGGCGCTGCTGCCGGATTTGACGATGGAGCCCAGCGCCTTCTCGACGATATTGGACAGGCCGCCCTTCTTGTTGCCGGGCGTGGTATTGGCGCTGCGGTCGGCCTCGCCGCGCTGCAGGTAGCGGTCGTACCAGTCCATCTCGCGGATCAGCGCGTCGGCGACTTCCGGCGTCTCGGCGCGGGAGGTGAGCATGTAGATGGCGTCGCGCACCTCGGTGTTCTCCGAGAACATCACGGTGGCGCCGGCGCGTACCAGAAGGTCGGCAGCAAAACCCAGGGCCGGGTTGGCGGTGATGCCGGAAAAGGCGTCGCTGCCGCCGCACTGCATGCCGAGCACCAGGTCCGACGCCGGGCAGGTCACCCGGCGGCGCTGGTCGAGCTTGCGCAGGCGGTCCTCGGCCAGGGCCATGATCTGCTCGATCATTTCGCCGAAGCCGGTGCTGGCATCCTGCAAGCGGTACAGCCAGGGCTCACGCAGATCCACCGAGGGATCGTCGGCGTGCATCACCTGCTCGGCCTGCAGCTTTTCGCAGCCGAGCCCGATCACCAGCGCCTCGCCGCCCAGGTTGGGGTTGCGCGCCAGGTTGCGTACGGTACGGATCGGGATGTAGGCGTCGCGGGCGTTGATCGCCACGCCACAGCCGTAGCTGTGGGTCAGCGCCACCACGTCGTCGACGTTCGGATACTTCGGCAGCAACTCCGCGCGGATGCGCTTCACCGCATGTTCGAGCACGCCGGTGACACATTGCACGGTGGTGGTGATGCCGAGGATGTTGCGCGTGCCGACCGTGCCGTCGGCGTTGCGGTAGCCCTCGAAGCTGTAGCCCTCCAAGGGCGCCAGCGGTGCCGGCACGGCGTCGCAGCGCGGCAGGCTGTCCAGCGGCGGCGCACTGGGCATGCGCAGTTGGGTCTCGCGTACCCAACTGCCACGGGCAATGGGCTGCAGGGCATAGCCGATGACTTGCCCGTAGCGGCGTATCGCCTGGCCCTCGCCGATATCCGTCAGCGCCACCTTGTGGCTCTGCGGCACGGCTTCGACGGTGACCAGGCCGTCGGCGAACTGCGCGCCGGCCGCCACGCCACCGTCGTTGACCACCACGGCGACGTTGTCTTCCGCGTGCAGGCGGATGTAGCGCAGGGAATCCTGGTGTTGGATCAGTTGCACGATGTCACCTTCGGTTCTCCGGGTTCCGGCCCGGTTGTTGTTCTGTTGGTTCCGGGGAAGAGCGACGCGAAGAGCCCCTCTCCCCCGGCCCCTCTCCCGTAAACGGGCGAGGGGAGCACTCGCATCAGCGCACCATGCACGGCCGCTTGTTGTCGAAGCGCCAGTCCTTGATCAGGTACTGCATGGCGATGGCATCGTCGCGCGCACCCAGGCCCTTCTGCTGGTACAGCTCGTGGGCCAGCCACAGGGCGTCCCAGTCCAGCTCGACGCCGAGGCCCGGCTTCTTCGGTACCTCCACCCTGCCGCCTACGATCCGCAGCGGCTCGCGGGTCAGGTGCTGGCCATCCTGCCAGATCCAGTGGGTGTCGATGGCGGTGATCTTGCCCGGCGCGGCCGCCGCCACGTGGGTGAACATGGCCAGGGAAATGTCGAAGTGGTTGTTCGAATGCGAGCCCCAGGTCAGGCCCCAATCGTGGCACATCTGCGCCACCCGCACCGAGCCGGCCATGGTCCAGAAATGCGGATCGGCCAAGGGAATGTCCACCGATTGCAACTGGATGGCATGGCCCATCTGCCGCCAGTCGGTGGCGATCATGTTGGTGGCGGTGGGCAGGCCGGTGGCGCGGCGGAATTCAGCCATCACCTCGCGGCCGGAATAGCCGTTCTCGGCACCGCAGGGGTCCTCGGCGTAGGCCAGCACGCCGTGCAGGTCGCGGCACAGTTCGATGGCTTCCTGCAGCGACCAGGCACCGTTGGGGTCGAGGGTGATGCGTGCCTGCGGGAAGCGTTCGGCCAGGGCACGGATCGCCTCGACTTCCTCGGCACCGCGCAATACGCCGCCCTTGAGCTTGAAGTCATTGAAGCCGTAGCGGGCATGGGCCGCTTCGGCGAGACGGACTATCGCCTCGGGGGTCAGCGCTTCTTCGTTGCGCACACGGAACCAGGCGTCGTCGGCGTCCGCCTCGCTGCGGTAGCCGAGGTCAGTCTTGTTGCGGTCGCCGACGTAGAACAGGTAGCCGAGCATTTCCACCGTGTCGCGCTGTTGGCCTTCGCCGAGCAGTGCCGCCACCGGCACGCCGAGGTGCTGGCCGAGCAGGTCGAGCAACGCCGCTTCCACGGCGGTGACGGCATGGATGGCGATGCGCAGGTCGAAGGTCTGCAACCCGCGCCCGCTGGCATCGCGGTCGGCGAAGGCCCGCCGCACGCAGTTGAGGATGGCGTTGAAGTCGCCCACCGGTTGGCCGACGATCAGGTCGCGGGCATCTTCCAGGGTCTTGCGAATGCCTTCGCCACCGGGCACTTCGCCGACGCCGGTGCGCCCGGCACTGTCAGTGAGCACGAGGATGTTGCGGGTGAAGTACGGGCCGTGGGCGCCGCTGAGGTTGAGCAGCATGCTGTCCTGCCCGGCCACCGGGACGACCCGCAGTTGCTGGATGACCGGCGTGTCGCTGGACGCCTGGTTCGGGGTGATCATGTTCCGGCTCCTTTCTTGTCGGGAGAAGGCCGGGGCGAGCCGATCGGCCTTCCTGTATCGGGTTTCGCCGCCGGCGTACCGGCGGGATGCGTCAGGACGCGATGTAGCTGGTCTTCACCGTGGTGTAGAACTCCTGGGCATAGCGGCCCTGCTCGCGCGGCCCGTAGGACGAGCCCTTCCGCCCGCCGAACGGCACGTGGTAGTCCACCCCTGCGGTGGGCAGGTTGACCATCACCATCCCCGCCTGGGCGTGCCGCTTGAAATGCTGGGCGTACTTCAGCGAGGTAGTGGCGATGCCGGCGGACAGACCGAACTCGGTGTCGTTGGCCATGGCCAGCGCCTCCTCGTAGTTCGCCACACGGACGATGTTGGCCACCGGTCCGAAGATTTCCTCGCGGCTGATGCGCATGGCGGCGTCGCTGTCGGCGAACAGGGTCGGCGCCAGGAAGTAGCCCTCGGTCTCGCAGCTCACCCGCTGGCCACCGGTCACCAACCGCGCGCCTTCATCGCGGCCGATGTCGATGTAGCGCAGGTCCTGTTCCAGTTGCGCCTGGGACACCACCGGGCCGATGTCGATGCCAGCCTTCAGCGCGTGGCCCACCTTGAGCTGGCCGACGCGCTCGGCCATGGCGGCGACGAAGCGGTCGTAGATACCGGCGGTGACGATCAAGCGACTGGACGCCGTGCAACGCTGGCCGGTGGAGAAGAACGCGCTCTGCACCGACAGCTCGACGGCGGTCTTGAGATCGGCGTCGTCGAGGATGACCTGCGGGTTCTTGCCGCCCATCTCCAACTGCACCTTGGCACCGCGGGCCACGCAGGCGGCGGCGATGCCGCGACCGACGCCCACCGAGCCGGTGAAGCTGATGCCATCGACGCGCTTGTCGTTGACCAACGCCTCGCCCACCACCCGGCCGCTACCCATCACCAGGTTGAACACCCCGGCGGGGAAACCGGCGCGGGAGATGATCTCGGCCAACGCCCAGGCGCAGCCCGGCACCAGGTCGGCCGGCTTGATCACCACGCAATTGCCGTAGGCCAGGGCCGGGGCGATCTTCCAGGCCGGGATGGCGATGGGGAAATTCCATGGCGTGATCAGGCCGATCACGCCCAGGGGCTCGCGGGTCACTTCGACGGCGATGCCCGGACGCACCGAAGCCAGCAGTTCACCGGACTGGCGCAGGCACTCGCCGGCGAAGAACTTGAAGATGTTGCCGGCGCGGGCCACTTCGCCGATGGACTCCGGCAGGGTCTTGCCCTCTTCCCGGGCCAGCAATTGGCCCAGTTCCTCGCGGCGGCCGAGGATTTCGCTGCCCACTTTGTCCAGCGCGTCGGCACGCGCCTGGATGCCGGAGGTCGACCAGGCCGGAAAGGCCTCGCGGGCCGCGGCGATAGCAGCGGACACCTGGGCCGCGTCGGCCTGGGCGTACTCGCCGAGGCTGTCGGACAGGTCCGAAGGATTGATGTTGGTGGAGTAGCTGGCGCCTGCCACCCACTCCCCGCCGATGTAGTTGTCGAAGCGTTGCGTTGCCACGGGAAACCTCCTGTTCGGTTATTGCGCGCCCTGGGCTTCGACCAGTGCGGCGAGCTTTTCGTACTCTTCCGGCAAAAGGTCGGTGAGCGGTGCGCGGACCGGGCCGGCGTCATGGCCGACGATGCGCGCACCGGCCTTGACGATGCTGACCGCGTAGCCGGCGCGGCGGTTGCGGATTTCCAGGTACGGCAGGAAGAACTCGTCGATCAGCTTGCCGACGGTGGCGTGGTCGTCGGCGGCAATCGCGTTGTAGAACGCCATCGCGGTCTTCGGAATGAAGTTGAACACCGCCGAGGAATACACCGGCACGCCCAGCGCCTTGTAGGCGGCGGCATAGACCTCCGCAGTCGGCAGGCCGCCGAGGTAGCTGAAGCGGTCTCCCAGGCGACGGCGGATGGACACCATCAGCTCGATGTCGCCGAGGCCATCCTTGTAGCCGACCAGGTTTGGGCAGCGCTCGGCCAGGCGCTCCAGCAGCGCCGGGGTCAGGCGGCAGACGTTGCGGTTGTAGACCACCACACCGATCTTCACCGACTTGCAGACCTGCTCGACGTGGGCGGCGACGCCCTCCTGGCTGGCTTCGGTCAGGTAGTGCGGTAGCAGCAGCAGGCCTTTGGCGCCGAGGCGCTCGGCCTCCTGGGCGTACTGGATGGCCAGGCGGGTCGGGCCGCCGACGCCGGCAAGGATCGGTACGCTGCCGGCACAGGTGTCCACTGCGGTCTTGATTACCGAGGAGTACTCGTCCGGTGCCAGGGAGAAGAACTCGCCGGTACCGCCGGCGGCGAACAGCGCCGAGGCGCCGTAGGGAGCGAGCCATTCCAGGCGGCGCGCATAGCTGGCGGCGTTGAATTCACCCGCCGCATCGAAATCGGTCACCGGGAACGACAGCAGGCCGGTCGAGAGGATGGACTTCAGTTCTTGTGGATTCATTGTGCGAAGACCTTGCAGATGGGACGAAAAAGGGAGCGGCCACGAAAGCCTGAGAAAGTTATATGTCATCGTACAACTAAAAGTAAAGCCGTCGACGAGACTTTCCCGGTTCATCCGTCGCCCTGCTCCGCTTCATGCCTTCTTTTTCGGGGATCACAGGCACGCAAGCCAAGCGGCACAGCCATGCGCGCGGACACCGGCTCCACGCACACCGCTCCAATGAGCGAAGCGGCCCCGCCTTCGACATTCGTCGCGTTGACAAAGGCCCTGAGGCGTGTCGATAATTCGACCCATGTCATACGACAACAGATGACAATTCTAAAAACAAAGGCGAACAAGCCCATGAACACCAGCACTCCAGCCCAGGCTTTCGATCGCGTCCTGCTCACAGGCGCTGCGGGAGGTCTGGGCAAAGTCCTGCGGGAAACCCTGCGCCCCTATGCCAAGGTCCTGCGTCTCTCCGATATCTCCCCCATGGCCCCTGCGGCCGGCACCCATGAAGAAGTGGTGCCCTGCGATCTCGCCGACAAGGCCGCGGTGAATACCCTCTGCGAAGGCGTCGATGCCATCGTCCACTTCGGCGGCATCTCGGTCGAACGGCCCTTCGAAGAAGTCCTCGACGCCAACATCCGTGGCGTCTTCCACATCTACGAAGCCGCCCGCCGCCACGGCATCAAGCGCGTGGTTTTCGCCAGCTCCAACCACGTGATTGGCTTCTACAAGCAGAGCGAGACCCTCGACGCCAACGCCCGCCGCCGCCCGGACGGCTATTACGGCCTGTCGAAGTCGTTCGGCGAAGACACCGCCAGCTTCTACTACGACCGCTACGGCATCGAGACCGTGAGCATCCGCATCGGCTCGTCGTTCCCGGAGCCACAGAACCGCCGGATGATGTCGACCTGGCTGAGCTACCGCGACCTCACCGAACTGATCGGCCGTTCCCTGTTCACCCCGAACGTAGGCCACACCATCGTCTATGGCATGTCCGCCAATCGCGACGTCTGGTGGAACAACCACCTGGCCGCGCACCTGGGCTTCGTGCCACAGGACAGCTCGGAAGTCTTCCGCGACAAGGTCGAGGCCCAGCCCGCCCCCGCCGCCGACGACCCGGTGGCGGTCTACCAGGGCGGCGCTTTCGTCGCAGCCGGTCCGTTCGAAGATTGATCCCGGCACAAGGAAACGGCGCCATGCACGCTGAACTCGTCCTCGACGCCCGCAACGGCACCGGCGAAAGCCCGGTCTGGAGCGTCGCCGAGCAGGCCCTCTACTGGGTCGATATCCCCGCCGGCCGTCTCTACCGCTGGGGCGCACGCGACGAACTGGCGCAGAGCTGGCAGGCGCCGGAGATGCTCGCCTGCATCGCCCGCAGCCGCAGCGGCTGGCTCGCCGGTATGGAGAGCGGCCTGTTCCACCTGCAACCGCAGGCGGACGGCAGCCTCGCACCGCAATTGCTGGCCGCCGTGGAGCATGCCGTCCCGTCAATGCGTTTCAACGATGGCCGCTGCGACCGGCAAGGACGCTTCTGGGCCGGCACCATGCACACCGACATGGGCGCCGGGCATCGCGTCGGCAGGCTCTACCGCTATGCCGAGGACCGCCTGGAATTGCAACTGGAGGGTTTCATCGTGCCCAACGGCCTGGCCTTCAGCCCGGACGGCCGGACGATGTACCTGTCCGACTCGCACCCGAGCGTGCAGCACATCTGGGCCTTCGATTACGACACCGACAGCGGCACCGCGCACAACCGCCGCCTGTTCGTCGACATGAACCAGCACCCCGGCCGCCCCGACGGCGCCGCCGTGGATGAAAGCGGCTGCTACTGGATCTGCGGCAACGATGCCGGCCTGATCCATCGTTTCACCCCAACTGGACGGCTCGACCGCTCCCTCGCCGTCCCGGTGAAGAAACCGGCCATGTGCGCCTTCGGCGGCCCTGGCCTGGACACCCTGTTCGTCACCTCGATCCGCCCACAGGGCACCGACCTCTCCGACCAGCCCCTGGCTGGCGGGGTGTTCGCCCTGAGGCCCGGAGTGAAAGGCCTGGAGGAGCCCGCCTTCGGCGCCTGAACGCCAACGACCTGCAACACCGGTATTCCAACAACAACAAGAGACTGGAGATATCCCATGAACTGCAAACGCACCCTGCTCGCCGCCGCCCTCCCCCTGGTCTTCTGCCTGCCCGGCCTGGCCCAAGCCGCCATGACCCTGAAGATGGCCGAGATCCACCCGGCCGGTTATCCCACGGTGGTCGCCCAGGAGCACATGGCGAAGAAGATCGAGGAAGCCACCAACGGCGAACTCAAGTTCCAGATGTTCGCCGGCGGCGTGCTCGGCTCCGAGAAGGAGGTGGTCGAGCAGGTGCAGATCGGCGCCGTGCAGATGACCCGCGTCAGCCTCGGCACCATCGGCCCGGTGGTACCGGACGTCAACGCCTTCAACATGCCGTTCATCTTTCGCGACAACCAGCACATGCGCAAAGTGATCGACGGCGAGATCGGCCAGGAAATCCTCGACAAGATCACCAACTCCGAATTCAACATGGTCGCCCTGGCCTGGATGGACGGCGGTGTGCGCAACCTCTACACCAAGAAGCCGGTGCGCAAGATCGAAGACCTCAAGGGCATGAAGATTCGCGTGATGGGCAACCCGCTGTTCGTCGACACTCTCAACGCCATGGGCGCCAACGGCGTGCCGATGAACACCGGGGAGATCTTCAGCGCGCTGCAGACTGGCGTGATCGACGGTGCCGAGAACAACCCGCCGACCATGCTCGAACACAACCACTACCAGAACGCCAAGTATTACTCCCTGACCGGTCACCTGATCCTCCCGGAGCCGCTGGTGATCTCCAAGACCACCTGGGAAAAGCTCACCCCCGAGCAGCAGGAGCTGGTGAAGAAGTACGCCAAGGAAGCCCAGATGGAGGAGCGCAAGCTGTGGGACGAGAAGTCCGCCAGCAGCGAAGCGAAGCTCAAGGCGGCCGGTGTCGAGTTCATCGAGGTCGACAAGAAGCCGTTCTACGACGCCACCGCCCCGGTTCGCGAGAAGTACGGCGCACCGTTCGCCGAGCTGATCAAGCGCATCGAAGCGGTCCAGTGACCGTCTCCTCCTGAAGAACACCGCGCCGCCGGCCACCCCGGCGTCGCGGTTCGGTGAACGTCCATGAAAAACACCCTGCTGCGCTTCAACGACGCCCTCTACACGACCTGCATCTGGGTCGCCGGGCTGGCGGTACTGGCCATGTCGCTGATCATCCCCTGGGGCATCTTCACCCGCTACATGCTCGGTTCCGGCGCCAGTTGGCCCGAGCCGGTGGCGATCCTGCTGATGGTGCTGTTCACCTTCGTCGGCGCCGCCGCCAGCTATCGCGCCGGTGCGCACATGGCGGTCGCCGTGCTGAGCGACCGTCTGCCACCCGCCCTGCAGCGCTACAACGAGCTGCTGGTGCAATTGCTGATGGCCGCCATCGCCCTGTTCATGACCATCTGGGGCGTGAAGCTGTGCATCGCCACCTGGAACCAGTTCGTCAGTGCCCTGCCCAGCCTGCGGGTCGGCATCACCTATGCGCCCATCCCCGTCGGCGGTTTCCTTACCCTGATCTTCATCCTCGAAAGACTTTTCCTCGGCGACCAGAGCCATCGGCGCGCGGTCAATTACGAGCAGGTCGACGACAGCCAAGAGGCCCTGTAGTCCATGGATGCCTTCATTCTCCTGGGCAGCTTCATCCTCCTGATCCTCCTGCGCATGCCCGTCGCCTATGCCCTGGGCCTGTCGGCGCTGATCGGCGCCTGGTGGATCGACATTCCCCTGCACGCGGTGATGATCCAGGTCGCCGGCGGGGTCAACAAATTCTCCCTGCTGGCCATCCCGTTCTTCGTCCTGGCCGGCGCCATCATGGCCGAAGGTGGCATGTCGCGCCGGCTGGTGGCCTTCGCCGGGGTCTTGGTGGGCTTCGTGCGCGGCGGCCTGTCGCTGGTCAACATCATGGCCTCGACCTTCTTCGGCGCGATCTCCGGTTCCTCCCTGGCGGATACCGCCTCGGTCGGCTCGGTACTGATCCCGGAAATGGAAAAGAAGGGCTATCCGCGCGAGTTCTCTACCGCAGTCACGGTCAGCGGCTCGGTGCAGGCGCTGCTCACCCCGCCCAGCCACAACTCGGTGCTCTATTCCCTGGCGGCCGGCGGCACCGTGTCCATCGCCTCGCTGTTCATCGCCGGCATCGGCCCGGGCCTGCTGCTCAGCGCGGTGATGATGGGCATGTGCCTGTTCTTCGCGAAAAAGCGCAGCTACCCCAAGGGCGAAGTCATCCCGCTGCGCCAGGCGCTGAAGATTTGCGTCGAAGCGCTCTGGGGCCTGATGACCATGGTGATCATCCTCGGCGGCATCCTGTCCGGCGTGTTCACCGCCACCGAATCCGCCTCCGTCGCGGTGGTCTGGGCCTTCTTCGTCACCATGTTCATCTACCGCGACTACAAGTGGCGCGAGCTGCCCAAGCTGATGCACCGCACCGTGCGTACCCTGTCGATCGTGATGATCCTCATCGCCTTCGCCGGCAGCTTCGGCTACATCATGACGCTGATGCAGATCCCGTCGAAGATCACCACGCTGTTCCTGACCCTGTCGGACAACCGCTACGTGATCCTCATGTGCATCAACTTCATGCTGCTGGCCCTGGGCACCTTGATGGACATGGCACCGCTGATCCTGATCCTCACGCCGATCCTGCTGCCGGTGATCACCGGCCTGGGCATCGACCCGGTGCACTTCGGCATGATCATGCTGGTCAACCTGGGCATCGGCCTGATCACCCCGCCGGTGGGCGCGGTGCTGTTCGTCGGCGCGGCGATCGGCAAGGTCAGCATCGAGACCACGGTGAAAGCCCTGCTGCCGTTCTACGTGGCGCTGTTCCTGGTGCTGATGGCGGTCACCTACATCCCGGCGATCTCCCTCTGGCTGCCCAGCGTCCTGTTGTAACCTGCCGTACCGGCGCATGAGCGCCTTTTTTCGAAGCCGATGCCCGCCTCGCGCGGTCATCGGCTTCTAAGCGAAGGACACGATGTCGCCGTTCCCCCGTCCCCTTGCCGTTCTGATCCTCGCCAGCCTGGCCTGCGCCTTCGCCGGCAACCACGTCGCAGCCCGCGTCGCCTTCGACGACGGCACTGGTGTGCTGTTGGCCATCCTCTGCCGCTCCGGGGCCACCACCCTGGCCCTGTTCGCCATCGTCCTCTGGCAGCGCCAGGGCTTTCGCCTGCCCGCCGGCAGCGGACGCTGGCAACTACTGCTCGGCCTGCTGATCGCCGTGCAGAGCCTGTGCCTGTACTCGGCGGTGGCGCGCATCCCAGTGGCGCTGGCGCTGCTGGTGGCCAACGTCTTCCCGATCCTGCTGGCGCTGCTCACCTGGCTGCTCGGCGGCCCGGCGCCGACACGACGCACCGCCAGCCTGATGGGGCTGATCTTGGTCGGCCTGTTCCTCGCCTTGGACGTCCCCTCCCGCCTGGCCTCCAGCGAGGCGGCCGGACCGCACTGGTGGCTCGGCGTGGGCCTGGCCTTCTGCGCCGCCAGCGTCTTCGCCGCGGCGCTGTGGATCACCGACCACAAGCTGGCTGCGGTGCGCGGCTCGCTGCGCAGCCTGCTGAGCATGTTGGTGGTGTTCAGCGTCACTTCATTGGCCGGCGCCAGCGGCGCGCTACCGGGCGGCCTGCAAGCACCCGCGCACACCTCCGGCTGGCTGGCCCTGGCCACCCTGGCGCTGCTGTACGGCGTGGGATTCTCCGTGCTGTTCGTCAGCGTGCCGCGGCTGAACATGCCGAAGAACGCCCCGGTGATGAACATCGAACCGGTCGCCACCCTGCTGCTCGGCTGGCTGGTACTGGGACAGATGCTCAGCCCCATCCAACTGGTGGGCGGCGCCGTGGTGGTTCTCGGTATCGTTTTGCTCACCTACAGGCGGGAGGGGTGAGAGGACCGCAGCCCGGATAAGCCGTGTAGGGGCGAATTTATTCGCCTAAGGCCGGTAGGCCTGCTTTTCGTAGGAGCCGGCTCCGCTGGCGAAGCTTCTGCGCGGGCGATTCGCGAGCAGAGCTCGCTCCTACGAAAGCTGACCCCAGGCCTACCTGGAACCGCCATCCCCGGATTGCGCCAGGGCTTATCCGGGCCACGGCGCGTAGGGGCGAACTCATTCGCGAACAGCCCCGCGAGGCGACTTCAACGATTGCGCAGGCCCGGCGGGACGTTGGGGATGTCGATCGGTTCCCAGGGGCCATCGGGGCGGCCGGAGCAGACCCAGTTGCCCCGTTCCTTGCGATAAAACAGACGCTCGCGGTAGTAAAGATCGCGCCCCTCCACCACGTAGACCCCCAGGCGGTTGTCCCAATGAGAAGCGACGTGCGGCGGCGGCGCGTAGCGTGGGTGGGTCTTGCTGATCTGCGGCTTCGGCGCACTCGACGGCGGCGGCGCCTGGACCGGTGGCGGACGTACGATGGGGGCCTGCTGCACAGGAGGTTGCTGTACCGGCGGCTGGGGTTGCGGCGGCTGGCGGGGGCCGACATGGACGGCACAGGCGCTGCTCAACAGGATCGGCCCGAGCACGCCGAGCAACCGCACGCGGCGCCCCAGAGGGCGCGTAGCGGAGGGTGACGGGTTGGATACGCTCATCTTCGCCTCGGTTTTTCGGCTGGATGCCCTTGTAATCTAGCCGATCAACGCTGATCCGGCCGGTCGATGACCACCGCCTGCGGCCCGGCCTCCGTCGTCTTCACCGCCTCGCTGCGACCGATCCACTCGCCCGCCGTGGCGTTGCCGGCCCGGGAAACCCGCGCCACCAGTTGCACCTCGGGAAAGTTGGAAAGCTTGAGCTGCGGCATCATGGCGTCTGCATCGCCCAGGGCGACCTCGGCGGGCAGCTCGGCCACGGTCAGGCGCTTGACCGCCAGGGGCATCGGCGGACCGGACACGGCGCGAGCGAAGACGAACACGCTGTCGTCCGGCTGCACCTTGGCCTTGAGCGCCGGGTCCAGATCGACTTTCACCTTGAGTTCGACACCCGCCACGGCAGACGGCGCGGGAGCTTCCGCCTCGGCGTCGCCGTCCGCCTCGCCCATCTGCTGGCGGGCACGGGCGATGCCGCTCTGGATCGCGGCGCGCGACGGGTCTTCCGGCGGCAGCGAGGCAACCAGACGCTCCCAGTAGCCGATGGCCTCCTTGAAGCGGCCACCCTCGAAGGCGGCGATGCCCAGCAGGCCGAGGCTGGTCAGCTCTTCCGGATCGCCTTTCAGCGCTTCGTCGGTGAGCGCCTGCATCTGCTCGGTCCACTGCTTGTCGCCGGCAAAGTACAGGGCCTGGGCCCACTGGCCGAGCAGTTCGGGCTGGCGCCCGGCGAGGTTCACAGCGCGCTCGAAGGCCTGGGCGGCCTCGGCGGGACGGTTCTGCGCCATGTAGGTCCGGCCGAGGAAGAACCAGCCCTCGGCGGAATCCGGCTGGGCCTTCACCGCCTGCTCCAGGCGCGCGGTCATTTCCTCGATGGTCTTCGGCTGCTGGGCGAATTCGCGGGCCAGCTCCAGCTTGTCGCTGGCACCCCAGTGCAGGTACAGCCCATAGCCCAGCAGCGGCACCAGCAGCGCGGCGACCAGCGGCACGGCCTTGCCCAGACGGGCACGGCCGGCGGGTTCGGCGCCTTCGGTGTCGGCCAGCAGCTCGCGGGCGGCTTCGGCGCGGCCGGCTTCCTTCTGCTCGGCACTCAGGGTACCGGAAGCGAACTGGACCTCCAGTTCGTCCAGGCGTTCCTGATACAGCGCAACGTTGAGGGCGGTGCGATCTTCCTCGGCCTGGGCACGCCGGCCGCGAACCACCGGCAGCAGGAGAAAGCCCAGGGCGACCAGCAGCAGCAGGCCGGCGGCAAGCCAGAAATCAGTCATTGGTCTTTCTTGTCCTGCGATTCACGTTCCAGGAGCGCGGCAAGGCGCGCGTTTTCTTCGGCGGAGAGCAACGCCTCGCGCGGCGCGTTCTCCACCTTGCGCCGACGCGCCACGATCACCCCGAGGATGCCCAGCCCGCCGACCAGCAGCAGCGCCGGACCGAACCAGAGGAAGAAGGTGCGAGCGTTCACCGGCGGTTTGTAGCGCACGAAGTCGCCGTAGCGGTCCACCAGGTAGTCGACGATCTCGTCGTCGCTCTTGCCCTCTTCCAGCATGCGATGAATCTCGCGGCGCAGGTCGGTGGCGATGGGCGCGTTGGAGTCGGCGATGTTCTGGTTCTGGCACTTCGGGCAACGCAGCTCTTCGGTCAGGACACGGAAGCGCTCGCGCTCGGCCTCGCTGCCGAACTCGTAGGTGTCGATGGCCGCATGAGCGGCACCGCTCAGGGCCAGGCCCAGGCACAGGGCAGCGAGCAGACGCCGGGTCATTGGGCCGCCTCGTCCACCAGTTCCTGATAGAGCGGCGCCAGCTGCTCGCGCCAGGCGCGCTCGTCGATCACACCGACGAATTTATGGCGGATGATGCCGTCCTTGTCGATCAGGAAGGTTTCCGGCGCGCCGTAGACACCCAGGTCGAGGCCCAGGGTGCCCTTGGCATCGTCGATGTTCAGTTGGTAGGGGTTGTGGAACTCGGCCAGCCACTTCTGCGCATCGGCATTGACGTCCTTGTAGTTGACGCCATGGATGACCACGCCCCGCTTCGCCAGCTCGTTCAGCACCGGATGCTCGACGCGGCAGGACACGCACCAGGTCGCCCAGACGTTGACCAGCGCCGGCTTGCCCTTGAGGCTGGCCTCGGTCAGGGTGGCATCGCCGGCCACGGTGGGCAGCGAGAAAACCGGGAACGGCTTGCCGATCAGCGCCGAAGGCAACTCCGACGGATCGAGGAACAGGCCCCGGTAGAGAAACACCGCGACGATCAGGAAGATCGCCAGCGGCAGCAGGAGGATCGCTCGTTTCACACTCAGGCTCCTTGTCCGGCCAGGCCCAGGGCTTCGCGCACGCGGGTCTTCACCTTGACCCGGTAGCGACGGTCGGCGGCGGCGAGGATGCCGCCCAGGGCCATCAACAGTCCGCCCAGCCAGATCCAGCGGACGAAGGGTTTGACGTGTACGCGTACCGCCCAGGCGCCGTTGTCCAGCGGCTCGCCGAGGGCGACGTAGAGGTCGCGGGTGAAGCCGGCGTCGATCCCGGCCTCGGTCATCACCGAATTCTGCACGCGGTAGAGACGCTTCTCAGGGTGCAGCGTGGCGATTTCCTCGCCGTCATCCAGCACGCGGATGGTGCCGCGGTCGGAGGTGAAGTTCGGCCCTTCGGCATGCCGGGCGCCTTCGAAGACGAAACGGTAGCCGGCCAGCTCGACCGAATCCCCTGGCGCCATGCGCAGGTCGCGCTCGGCGCTGCCCTGGCTGGACAGCACGATACCCAGCGCGCAAACGGCGATGCCGGCGTGGGCCAGTTGCATGCCCCAGTAGCTGCGCGACAGGCTGCGCATGCCGTTCAGCAGGCCCTTGTGGCGGGTCTTGTCGAGCAGGTCGCGGACGCCAGCGAGCACCACCCAGGCCGCCAGCAGCCAGGCGGCCAGCACGGCCCAGTGGAAATCGCCGGACAACAGGCTGCCGACCACACCGACCGCGACGCTGAGCAACAGCACCGGGGCGAGCATACGCAGCAGCCATTGCAGCGGGGTGTCCTTCCAGCGCACCAGCACGCCGACCGCCAGGGCCAGCATGAGCAGGCTCATCAGCGGCAGGAACAGCGCGTTGAAGTACGGCGGGCCGACCGACAGCTTGGCGCCGGTGGTGGCGTCCAGCACCAGCGGGTAGAGGGTGCCGAGCAGGATCATCGAGGCCACCACCACCAGCACCAGGTTGTTGGCCAGCAGCAGGGTCTCGCGCGACCAGAGGGCAAAGCCGACCTGGCTCTTCACCACCGGCGCACGGATGGCGAACAGGGTCAGCGAGCCACCGACCACCACCAGCAGGAAGGCGAGGATGAACACGCCGCGCTCCGGGTCGGAGGCGAAGGCGTGCACCGAGGTGAGCACGCCGGAACGGACCAGGAAGGTGCCCAGCAGGCTGAGGGAGAACGCGGCGATGGCCAGCAGTACGGTCCAGCTCTTGAACACGCCGCGCTTTTCGGTGACCGCCAGGGAGTGGATCAGCGCAGTGCCCACCAGCCAGGGCATGAAGGAAGCGTTTTCCACCGGGTCCCAGAACCACCAGCCGCCCCAGCCTAGCTCGTAGTAGGCCCACCAGGAGCCGAGCACGATACCGATGCCGAGGAACGCCCAGGCGACGATGGTCCAGGGCCGCGACCAACGTGCCCAGGCGGCGTCGAGGCGGCCGCCGAGCAGCGCGGCGATGGCGAAGGCGAAGGCGACCGAGAAGCCCACGTAGCCCATGTAGAGCATCGGTGGGTGGACGATCAGGCCGAAGTCCTGCAACAGCGGATTGAGGTCGCGGCCATCCGCCGGCGATTGCGGCAACAGGCGGTCGAAGGGGTTGGAGGTGATGATCAGGAACAGCAGGAAGCCGACGCTGATCATGCCCATGATTGCCAGCACGCGTGCCAGCATCACCTCCGGCAACTGCCGGGAGAACACCGACACGGCGAAGGTCCAGCCGCCCAGGATCAGCGCCCAGAGCAGCAGCGAGCCTTCATGGGCGCCCCACACGGCACTGAACTTGTAGTACCAGGGCAACGCGCTGTTGGAGTTGCTGGCGACGTAGGCGACCGAGAAGTCGTCGGTCAGGAAGGCATAGGTCAGGCAGAGAAAGGCGAACAGCAGGAAGGAGAACTGTCCCCAGGCCGCCGGCTGGGCCAGGCTCATCCACTGGCGGTCGCCGCGCCAGGCACCGATCAGCGGCAGGGTCGCCTGTACCAGGGCGAGGCACAGGGCGAGGATCATCGCCAGGTGGCCCAGTTCGGGAATCATTGCGCGTACCCCTGCTGCTTGCCGCCTTCGTAATGTTTCATCATGCCGCTCTTCTCCAGGGCCTGGGTGACCTCGGGCGGCATGTAGTTCTCGTCGTGCTTGGCTAGCACTTCGTCGGCCACCAGCAGGCCGTCCTGGTTGATCCGGCCGAGGGCGACGATTCCCTGCCCCTCGCGGAACAGGTCGGGGAGGATGCCCTGGTAGCGGATGGTCACGTCGGCGGCGCCGTCGGTGACCACGAAATCCACCTCCAGCGAATCCGACGAACGCTTCACCGAGCCTTCCTTCACCAGGCCGCCGGCGCGGATGCGGGTGTCCTTCGGCGCCTCGCCGCCGGCGATCTGGCTCGGCGTGTAGAACAGGTTGATGTTCTGCTGCAGCGCGCTCAACGCCAGGGCCACGGCGATGCCGACACCGGCCAGGATGGCCAGCACGATGAACAGACGCTTCTTACGCTGCGGATTCACTTCGATTCCTCCCGGCGCAAACGGCGCGCCTCGTCTTGCAGATAACGTCGGCGGGCCATGACAGGCAACGCGACGTTGATGACCAGCACCGCCAGGCTGATGCCGTAGGCGGACCAGACGTAGGGGCCATGAGTGCCCATGGCGATGAAATCGGCGAACGAGTCGAAACTCATGACAGCGTCTCCACCTGGGCGCGCACCTCGGCTTTCACCCAACTGCTGCGGGCCTCACGCTTGAGCACTTCCAGACGCATGCGCATCAGCAGCACAGCGGCGAAGAAGCAGTAGAAGCCGAGCACCATGATCAACAGCGGCACCCACATTTCCGCCGGCATCGCCGGCTTTTCGGTGATCTTGAAGGTGGCCGGCTGGTGCAGGGAATTCCACCAGTCCACCGAGTACTTGATGATCGGGATGTTCACCACGCCGACGATCGACAGCACCGCACAGGCCTTTGCCGCACTGTCACGATTGCTGATCGCCTGGCCGAGCGCAATCACACCGAAGTACAGGAACAGGAGGATGAGCATCGACGTCAGTCGGGCATCCCAGACCCACCAGGTGCCCCAGGTCGGCTTGCCCCAGATGGCGCCGGTGAGCAGCGCGATGAAGGTCATCCAGGCACCGATTGGCGCGGCCTGCTGCAGGGCAACGTCGGCCAGTTTCATCTTCCAGACCAACCCGACCAGCCCGGCCACCGCCAGCATGACGTAGCAGGACTGGGCGAGGAACGCCGCCGGGACGTGGATATAGATGATGCGGAAGCTGTTGCCCTGCTGGTAGTCCGGCGGCGCGAAGGCCAGGCCCCAGACCAGCCCGACACCGATCAGCAGCACCGCCGCAACGGCGAACCAAGGCAGCCAGCGGCCGCTGATCTCGTAGAACCATTTGGGCGAACCCAGCTTATGAAACCACGTCCAGTTCATCGACTAACTCTTCGTTGGCTGAGGCACGGTGAGACCTCCGCACAGTCTTGTAGGTGTTCGCGCCGCCCGCGAGCCCGGATGGCGAAACCTGCCGGCGCCCTCGGATCGCTCCCGCTCACTCGCCCACGCTGATGGTCAGCCCGGCGGCGATCGCGAACGGGGTCAGGGTGACCGCCAGGGCGGTCAGGCTGGCCAGCCACAACAGGTGGCCGGCCGCCGGCAATCCTTGCAGGGCCGCCTGCAGCGCCCCGCTGCCGAGGATCAGCACCGGGATGTACAGCGGCAGAATCAGCAGCGCCAACAGCAGGCCGCCGCGCTTGAGACCGACGGTCAGCGCCGCGCCGACCGCGCCGAGCAGGCTCAGCACCGGCGTGCCGAGCAGCAGCGAAAGCAGCAGCACCGGCAGGCAGCGGGCCGGCAGCCCGAGCATCAGTGCCAGCAACGGGGCCAGCAGGACCAGCGCCAGCCCGGAAAACAGCCAGTGTGCCAAAACCTTGGCCAGCACCAGAAGCGGCAGGGGGTGCGGCGAAACGACCCACTGCTCGAGGGAGCCATCCTCGAAATCGCTGCGGAACAGACCGTCCAGCGAGAGCAGCACGGCGAGCAGCGCGGCGACCCAGACCAGCCCCGGCGAGAGGGTCTGCAACAGTTGCGTCTCGGGCCCCACCGCCAGGGGGAACAATGCGATCACGATAGCGAAAAACACCAGGGGATTGGCCAGCTCCGCCGGACGGCGACAGAGCAGCCGAGCCTCGCGGGCGAGCAAGAGTGTGAAGACATTGCTCATGCGCGGTGCTGTCCCAGGTCAAGGTCGCGATAGCCGGCGGGCTTTTCCGTCAGCGTGTGGTGGGTGGTCAGCACCACCAGCCCGCCCTGCTCGCAGTGCCGGGCCAGGTGGCTTTCCAGTTGCGCCACGCCCTGCTTGTCGAGGGCGGTGAAGGGTTCGTCGAGAATCCACAGCGGCGGCGGATCGAGATACAGCCGGGCCAAGGCGACACGGCGCTGCTGACCGGCGGACAGGGTATGGCAGGGCACGTCCTCGAAACCGCGCAGGCCAACGGCCTCCAGCGCCTGCCAGATCGCCTCGCGACCGGCCGGTTGGTGCAGCGCGCAGAGCCAGGTGAGGTTTTCCTCGGCGGTGAGCAGGCCCTTGATGCCTGCGGCATGGCCGATCCACAGCAGGTTGCGCGCCAGCTCGCCGCGTTGGGCGCCGAGAGGGCGGCCGTTCAGGCGCACTTCGCCGGCGGTCGGCTGCATCAAGCCGGAGAGCAGGCGCAGCAGGCTGGTCTTGCCGCTGCCGTTGGGGCCGGAGACCTGCAGCATCTCGCCCGCGGAGAGGCGAAACTCCAGTCGCTCGAAGAGCATGCGCCAGTCCCGCTCGCAGGCGAGCGCCACGGCTTCGAGAAGAGGGCTGGTCACGGCATGGTTACCCATCGGGCGTTCAAGAAGGCGGAGGGCCGGCCGCTATACTGACGCAAGCGCAATGCACGGCCGGCCCGGACGGGGCGGCATTATACATGGCATGCTTCACGCCCGAAGCGGCCATTTTCGACAGGTTGTAAACGGCTCAGATGAACGAGATCAGCGGCGCCCGCCCCCTCCCCTCCGCCACGCCCAGCGTGCGGTCGGCCGCCAGCGCCGCCGACATGGCGGTGAAGCTGCTGCAGCCACTGGAAGGGTTGCTGGCCGCCGGGGAAACCGCCAAGGCCGAAGTGGTGGCGCTGAAGGAGTCGGCGCAGAGCTTCCAGCTACTGCTCCGCCTGACCCTCGACAACGGCCGCCAGACCACCCTGGAGGCCAGCAGCACCCGCCCGCTGGCCCAGGGCACCGCCCTGGCCGTCACCGCCCTTTCCGACACCCGTCTGCTGCTCGCCCTGCAAGGCGGCGGCGACAAACCGCTCACCCAACTGGACCTGGAGCAACTGCCGGTCGGCACCCTGCTGCAAGGCAAGGTGGTAGCCAGCCAGCAGGTCGCCCAGGCCAAGGCCGAGCAGGCGGTCTACCGGGTGGTGGTCAACCTGCTCAACACTTCCCTGGCCGGCAGCAAGCTGTCGCTGGAGACACCGCTCGCGCTGCCGGTCGGCAGCCTGCTCACCGCCCAGGTGCAAGGCAGCCAGGCGCTGAATTTCCTGCCGCTGAGCGGACGCCTGGACCAACTGGAACTGGGCCAGCAACTGGCCGCCCAGCAGAACCGCCAGGGTTCGCTGGAGGGGCTGTTCAAGGCGATGCAGGGGATGAATGGCAAGGCCGGGCTGCCCGAGGGCTTGCAGGCCGGCATCGACAAGCTGCTCGCCGCCTTCCCCGACGCGCGTCAACTCACCGACACCAAGGGGCTGGCCCAGGCCATGGAGAACAGCGGTCTGTTCCTCGAGGCCAAGCTGCTGCACGGCCAGGCCGGCGCCCTACCCCAGGACCTCAAGGCCAACTTGCTGCGTCTGGTGGCGCAGATGCTGCCGAACCTGCCCAGCAGTTCGCCGCTCGCCGCGAGCAATGTCAGCGGCGCCCTGGCCCAGGCCCTGCCAGCGTTCGTCCGCAATGCCCTGGGCGCCCTCGGCCAGACCAACGCCCGCCAGCAAGCGCTGAGCTTCCCGCTGCCGTCCAAGCTGCTGCAATCCATGGAGGGCGAGGCGGACCTGGAAACCCTGCTGCGCCTGGCCGCTGCGGCGATTTCACGGTTGCAGACCCACCAGCTTTCCAGCCTGGCGCAGACCCAGACCACCCCGGACGGTACCCTGCTGACCACCTGGCAACTGGAATTGCCGATGCGCAACCAGCAGGAGCTGGTGCCGCTGCAGGTCAAGCTGCAACGCGAGGATTCGCCCAAAGCAGAGAAGAAGGAACAAAAAGAAACCCTGTGGAAGGTGGAGCTGGCCTTCGACCTGGCCCCGCTCGGCCCGCTACAGGTGCAGGCGCAACTGCTGCGCGGCAGCCTGTCCAGCCAGCTCTGGGCGGAACACGCCGGCACCGCGCAACTGATTGGCCGGGAGCTGGAGCACCTGCGCGAACGGCTGGTAGCGGCCGGGCTGACGGTCGGCGAGCTGGCCTGCCGCCAGGGCGTCCCTCCGCAGGGACCGCGTACCCAACTGGAACAGCGCTGGGTGGACGAAACCGCATGAAACGCCAAGCCCCACGCCAGGCCATCGCCCTCAACTACGACGGCCAGAACGCCCCGACGCTCAGCGCCAAGGGCGACGACGAACTGGCCGAAGCCATCCTTGCCATCGCCCGTGAGCATGAGGTGCCGATCTACGAGAACGCCGATCTGGTGCGCCTGCTGGCTCGCCTGGAGCTGGGCGAGGCCATTCCCGAAGCACTCTACCGCTGCATCGCCGAGATCATCGCCTTCGCCTGGTACCTCAAGGGCAAGGCGCCGGCGGGGTTTGGCGAGGATCGGGATATCACCCCGTCCACGCTTTTGTTGGAAGGTCCGGATACGGCGAAATAGATGATGGACCAGAGCGGGCGAATAAATTCGCCCCTACGGGAGATCGGCGCAGATATGTGGGCGAATATAGGCTCTGTTTGCGTCAGCACGACCTTCCCCCTGTACGTGGCAACCCCTCTCCCCCGGCCCCTCTCCCGTAAACGGGAGAGGGGAGATTCGTGCCGCACGGCGTAGCGATGTGATCCTGATGCTTTGGCATTGTCAGAAGGGCAGAAGAGGTTCGGCCAACTCCGACGCCCCGTCAGAAGGCCGAGTGGAATCGTCGTGGAAGGGGTTGAGCGGCATGGATGCCGCGAGAGCCGTGATGGGCCAGGGATGGCCCTTCACGGCGTGCCCCTGGAGCGGCGATGGAACGAGGGAAGTCTCGCGCAGCGAGATCCGGATGCCGGGGCAAGCCCTCTTGGTTACTTCTGGGGCGACTGCCAGAAGTAACTCGCCGGGAGGCGAAACAAGAAGTCTCTACTGAATCCAATAATCGGTTGGGCTCAGAACCATCCAGCAACACCGCCCTAGACAGACAAACGCCGGCACAGACATGTAGGAGCGAATTCATTCGCCCGACGGAGCCCCGCCCTACGGTCTGAACGCCACCACTTCCCCGGCCAACCCCTTGCCCTGCGGCAGGTCATAGAGCTGCCAGGCGAAGTAGCCCTCGCGGAAGTAAAACACCTGCTCATAGCCCCACTCCACCGCCAGGGCGGCGGCCAGGGCGCCACGGGGGCAGACTTCGCTGTCGCAGTAGATCACCAGCGGTATCCCGCGTGGCCAGTGCGGCATCGCCAGGCCGGAAAAGCGTTCGGCCAGATCCAGGTGCACCGCGCCATGCACATGGCCCCAGCTCCATTCCCGCGACGGGCGCACGTCGATGAAGACCGCACCCAGGTCATAAAGCCGCTTGGCCTGCTCCACGTTCACCGTGACCGCGCCTTTCACTTCCAGCGGCGCCTCTTGCGCCTGGCCGTAGAGCGGCAAGGCGACCAGCAACACCAGCAGTGTCCTCAGCATGACAGCCCTCCTCCCGGACGGAGGGCCCGGAAATCAGCGTGAAACCAGCGGGCGGGCACGCGGACGCGCCGGAATCCCGCAGTAAAGACTTGGAGGGGGTATGCGGCCGGGGGTTCCGGCGCGGGGACAAACGGGCTCAGCTTTTGCGGCGTTGCGCCTGGTGCAGCTTGCTGACCAGCTCGGCTTCCGCCTGGGTCAGCCCGCAGGATTGGGTCAGGTCTTCGACGCTGGCGCCCATCCCCACCAGGCGCGCGGCCTGGGTGAAGGACAGGCTGGAGGGATCGCGCTGTTCCATCTGGTTCAGCTTGTCCGGCAGCGGCGCGACGATGCGGCGCAGCTCCTGCAGCTCTTCGCCCATGCGCACGCTACCGGTGAGGTAGGCATCCAGGCGCTTGCTCAGCTCCTTGATGCGCTGGTCGCGCAGGGCATCGCGGGCGTCACGCTCCACCTGCCAGCGCGCGTGCTCGCGCTGGTTGGTCAGCAGCCACAGGCAGGTGCCGGTCAGCAGCAGGCAGAGGGTGATCAGGGCCCCCAGCGCGATCTCGATCAACTCAGATACTCTCCAGTTCGGACCATTCCTCTTCGCTCATCATCTTGTCCAGCTCAACCAGGATCAGCAACTCGCCGTTCTTGTTGCAGACGCCCTGGATGAACTTGGCCGATTCCTCGTTGCCGACGTTCGGCGCGGTCTCGATCTCCGACTGACGCAGGTAGACCACCTCGGCGACGCTGTCGACGAGGATGCCTACCACCTGCTTGTCGGCCTCGATGATGACGATGCGGGTGTTGTCGGTGACCGGCGCCGGCGCCAGGCCGAAGCGCTGGCGGGTATCGATCACGGTGACCACGTTACCGCGCAGGTTGATGATCCCCAGCACGTAGCTCGGCGCACCCGGCACCGGCGCGATTTCGGTGTAGCGCAGCACTTCCTGGACCTGCATCACGTTGATGCCATAGGTTTCGTTGTCCAGGCGGAAGGTCACCCATTGCAGAATCGGATCTTCGGAACCTTGTGCGGACGTTTTCTTCATATCGCCAACCTCGTTTGAGCCGCTCGCCGCGGCATGTCCGGTGTTCGGGCACCGCGCATGCGGCGCCCCTGGAAAGTCAATGCGGCTTGCCGCCGTTCATGCGCTTGACCGCACCGCTGGCGATCAGCTCCGCCAGCGCGGAGACATCGAGCAGCGCGCACATGTGTTCGATCACCGTGCCGGCGAGCCAGGGCCGCTGGCTGCGCTGGGTGCGCCACTTGATCTCGCTCGGGTCGAGGCGGATCGAACGGCTCACCTGGTGCACGGCCAATCCCCACTCGTAGCCCTGCACGGAAATCACATATTGCAGTCCTTCGCGGAAATCGTCGCGGTAGCGGTCGGGCATCACCCAGCGGGCGGTATCCAGCACCTTCAGGTTGCCCGCCTGGCACGGCAGTATGCCGAGGAACCAGTCCGGCTGTCCGAACAGCGGCGTCAGCTCCTGGCCCGCCAGCGGATAAATCGACCCCAGGCAGACCAGCGGCACCGCCAGGGTCAGCCCGGCGACATCGAACAGCAGGCACTCGAACGGCTCGTCGGCCCAGGCCGGACGCTCATCGAGGCGCAACGGTGCCGGTTCGCTCTTCGGCGGCACGTGGACATCGGCCAGCGGCTCGACCACGGCCGGCGTGGGTGCCGGCGCCTCCACAACGGGCTCCGGCATGCGCACGGTGGGCAGCACCGCCGGACGCACTTCGGCCAGCACCGGACGGGCCACCGGCTCGGCCTGGACGATGGGCGCGACAGGCGCGGCGGCAGGCACCAGCCGGGCGTCACGCACCTGCTCTTCGAGCACGGCCGCCTCGAACTCGTCGAGGCCGACGCTTTCCGCCAGTTCGACGGAAGCCTCCTGCAGCAAGGCATCCAGATAGGACTGCAAGGCCTGCTGGGGACGGGTAACGGTAGCGACAGAACGGCTCATGGGGCGAATCCGCGAATATGACCTGAACAGCCTATCGGCCGGACAGGGCTCAGACTTGAGTGACACTTGTCAGCATAGGCCAGCATCTCAGGCCACCTGTGCCGACGTCTGCTGACCGAGCAGGTGCTTGAGCAAGGCGCGGTAGGCAAGCACGCCCCGGCTCTTGTCGTCGTGCTGCGACGGCGTGACCCCGGCCCGGCTGGCATCGCGCAGGCGCGTATCGATCGGAATGTACGCCGGCCAGAGGTGCTCGGGGTAAGTGTCGCGCAGCACCCGCAAGGTCCCCAGGGACGCCTGGGTGCGGCGGTCGAACAGGGTCGGCACGATGGTGTAGGGCAGCGCCTGCTTGCGCGAGCGGTTGATCATCGCCAGGGTGCTGACCATCCGCTCCAGGCCCTTCACCGCGAGGAACTCGGTCTGCACCGGGATCACCAGTTGCTGGCTGGCGGCCAGGGCGTTGACCATCAGCACGCCGAGCAGCGGCGGGCTGTCGATGATGGCGTGGTCGAAATCCTGCCAGAGCTGCGCCAGGCTCTTCGAGATCACCAAGCCCAGGCCCGCCTGGCCGGGCGACTGGCGCTCCAGGGTCGCCAGCGCGGTGCTCGACGGCAGCAGGGCGATGCGCTCGTGGCTGGTGGGCAGCAGCAGTTCCCGCGGCAGGCCCTGAGGCACGTTGCCCAGGTGCTGGAACAGGTCGAAGACACTGTGTTCCAGGGTGTCGGGATCATGCCCGAAATAGCTGGTCATGGACCCGTGCGGATCGAGGTCGACGACCACCACGCGCTTGCCGGCGTCGGCCAGCAGGCCCGCCAGTGCGATGGAAGTGGTGGTTTTGCCGACGCCACCTTTTTGATTGGCTACTGCCCAGACTCTCATGCTTCTCGTCCTTCCGGCCGACATTGTCGCCGAAACTGTGCGCCCGCCCCTCAGGGGGCCGACGACGGGGAATTGACGGCACCGCCTCTGGGTACCTGCGCTGCTGGCGCCGGTGCAGATTGCGTGCCAGCCCGCCGCAGCGCATCGTCCGGCCGGGCGTTGGCGCTGCCCACGCCGCTCACGCTGCGGCGCACATCCAGGTTGCGCGAAATCACCAGGACCACGCGCCGGTTGCGCGCCCTCCCCTCCGGCGTGGCGTTGTCCGCCACCGGCTGGAATTCGCCATAGCCGACGGCCGCCATTCGCCCGGGATTGACCCCTTCGTTCGCCATCATCCGCACGATACTCGCCGCCCGCGCCGCCGACAGCTCCCAGTTGGTCGGATATTCGCGCGTGCGGATCGGCTGGTTATCCGTGAAGCCTTCCACGTGCACCGGGTTCTGGTAGGGCGCCAGAATCTTGGCGACCTTCTCGATGATGGCGAAGGCCGCATCGTGCGGGATCGCATCGCCGCTGGGGAACAGCAGCGCCGAGTTCATCTCGATCTCGACCCACAGCTCGTTGCCGCGCACCGTCAACTGGTCCGACTGGATCAGGTCGCCGAATGCCTCGCGCATGCTCTGGGCGATGTCCTGCAACGGATCGGCGCCGGGGTCGTCGATGGCGATGTCGCTATGGTCGTTCTCTTCCACCTCGGAGCGCGCCGGCTCGGTGGTACGCGGCCGCTCTTCGCCCACCGGTATCGGCTTGATCGAGCGGTCCGGCTGGTTGAACACGCCGACCAGGGTCTCCGAAAGAATCTTGTACTTGCCCTCGTTGATCGAGGAAATCGAATACATCACCACGAAGAAGGCGAACAGCAGGGTGATGAAGTCGGCATAGGAGACCAGCCAGCGTTCGTGGTTCTCGTGTTCCTCGTGGTTGCGCCGGCGCGGCATGCTTCACTCCCAGGCTCGCGGTGAGCCTCAGTCCATGAAGCCCTGCAGCTTCAGTTCGATGGAGCGAGGGTTCTCGCCTTCGGCGATCGACAGGATGCCTTCCAGGAGCATTTCGCGGTAGCGCGACTGGCGCTGGGCCACGGCCTTGAGCTTGTTGCCGGCCGGCAGCAGCAGCAGGTTGGCGAAGCCCACGCCGTAGATGGTGGCGACGAAGGCCACGGCGATGCCGTTGCCGAGCTGGCTGGGGTCGGCCAGGTTGCCCATCACGTGGATCAGGCCCATGACCGCGCCGATGATGCCGATGGTCGGGGCGTAGCCGCCCATGCTCTCGAACACTTTGGCGGCCTGGATGTCACGGCCTTCCTGGGTGTAGAGATCGACTTCGAGGATGCTGCGGATGGCTTCGGGCTCAGCGCCGTCCACCAGCAGTTGCAGGCCCTTGCGCGCGTAGGGGTCGGGTTCAGCGTCGGCGATCGGCTCCAGGCCGAGCAGCCCTTCCTTGCGCGCCGTCATGCTCCAGCCGACCACCCGGTCGATGCCGCCGGCCAGGTCGATCCGCGGCGGGAAGACGATCCAGCGCAGCACCGTCAGCGCCCGCTTGAACACGCTCACGGGCGTCTGCAGGAATGCCGCGCCCAGGGTACCGCCCACCACGATCAGCGCCGCCGGCCCGTTGAGCAGGGCCGCGGCGTGCCCGCCTTCCAGATAGTTGCCGCCGATGATGGCGACGAAGGCGAGGACGACCCCGATGAGGCTGAGGATATCCATCAGCGGCTATCCCTCATCACAGGCAGGCCTCGGTCAGGTGCCGGCCGATGTCGTCCAGGCCGTAGATGGCGTCGGCCAGGTTGGCCTTGGCCACGGCCATGGGCATGCCGTAGATCACGCAGCTCGCCTCGTCCTGGGCCCATACCTGGCTGCCGCTCTGCTTGAGCATGCGCGCGCCTTCGCGGCCGTCGGCGCCCATGCCGGTGAGCACCACGGCGAGCACCTTGTCGTTGAACGACTTGGCCGCCGAACCGAAGGTGATGTCGACGCAGGGCTTGTAGTTGAGGCGCTCGTCGCCGGGGAGGATTTTCACCACGCCGCGCGGGTCGACCATCATCTGCTTGCCACCGGGCGCCAGCAGGGCCAGGCCGGGACGCAGCATGTCGCCGTCCTCGGCTTCCTTGACACTGATCCGGCAGAGCTTGTCCAGGCGCTCGGCGAAAGCCTTGGTGAAGGCCGCCGGCATGTGCTGGATCAGCACGATGGGCGCCGGGAAGTTGCCCGGAAGCTGGGTCAGCACGCGCTGCAGGGCAACCGGCCCGCCGGTGGAGGTGCCGATGGCCACCAGCTTGTAGGCCTTACGCTTTGGGGCGGGCGAGCCTCCCGTCGGTGCTGCCGGGACCGGCGCGGCGGGTGCCGGGCGCGCCGAAGCGCTGCTGGTCGGGCTGGCGGCCGGGGCAGCCGGGCTCGGGCTGAAGCTGCTGTAGCGGCGGTTGCTGCGCGCGATGGTGTGGACCTTCTCGCAGAGCAGTTGCTTGACCTTCTCCGGGTTGCGCGAGATGTCCTCGAAGTTCTTCGGCAGGTAGTCCACCGCGCCGGCGTCCAGGGCGTCCAGGGTGACACGGGCGCCTTCGTGGGTCAGCGAGGAGAACATCAGGACCGGCGTCGGGCAGCGCTGCATGATGTGCCGCACCGCGGTGATGCCGTCCATCATCGGCATCTCGTAGTCCATGGTGATGACGTCCGGCTTCAGCGCCAGAGCCTGGTCGATCGCCTCGCGGCCGTTGGTGGCCGTGCCGACCACCTGGATATTCGGGTCGGCGGAAAGGATTTCCGAGACGCGGCGACGGAAGAAGCCGGAATCGTCCACCACCAGAACCTTGACTGGCATAAACACTCCTCACAGGCGCTGGACAGGACCAGACCGCCAGGTCAATCAGATGCGGCGAGCGTAGCGCTTGAGCATGCTCGGCACGTCGAGAATCAGGGCAATGCGGCCGTCGCCGGTAATGGTGGCGCCGGACATGCCAGGGGTGCCCTGGAGCATCTTGCCCAGCGGCTTGATTACCACCTCTTCCTGGCCGACCAGTTGATCGACGACAAAGCCGATGCGCTGGGTCCCCACCGAGAGGATCACCACGTGCCCTTCGCGCTGTTCCTCATGGGCGGCGTCGCGCACCAGCCAGCGCTTGAGGTAGAACAGCGGCAGCGCCTTGTCGCGCACGATCACCACTTCCTGGCCGTCCACCACGTTGGTGCGCGACAGGTCGAGGTGAAAGATTTCGTTGACGTTGACCAGCGGGAAGGCGAACGCCTGGTTGCCCAGCATCACCATCAGGGTCGGCATGATCGCCAGGGTCAGCGGCACCTTGATGACGATCCGCGAGCCCTGCCCCTTCTGCGAGAACACGTTCACCGTGCCGTTGAGCTGGGAAATCTTGGTCTTCACCACGTCCATGCCGACACCGCGGCCGGAAACGTCGGAAATCTCGGTCTTGGTCGAGAAACCGGGGGCGAAGATCAGGTTGTAGCACTCCAGCTCGGTCAGGCGATCGGCCGCGTCCTTGTCCAGCAGGCCTTTTTCCACGGCCTTGGCGCGCAGGATATTGGCGTCCATCCCTTTGCCGTCGTCGCTGATCATCAGCAGGATGTGATCACCCTCCTGCTCGGCGGAGAGCACCACCCGGCCGGTACGCGGCTTGCCGGCGGCCTCGCGCTCTTCCGGCGACTCGATGCCATGGTCGACGGCGTTACGCACCAGGTGCACCAGCGGGTCGGCCAGAGCCTCGACGAGGTTCTTGTCGAGGTCGGTCTCTTCGCCCACCAACTCCAGGTTGATTTCTTTCTTCAGGTTGCGCGCCAGGTCGCGGACCAGGCGCGGGAAGCGGCCGAATACCTTCTTGATCGGTTGCATGCGGGTTTTCATCACCGCGGTCTGCAGGTCGGCAGTGACCACGTCGAGGTTGGACACGGCCTTGGCCATGGCCTCGTCGCCGCTGTTCAGGCCCAGGCGCACCAGGCGGTTACGCACCAGCACCAGCTCGCCGACCATGTTCATGATCTCGTCCAGGCGCGCGGTATCGACCCGCACCGTGGTTTCCGCTTCGCTGGCCGCGGCCTTCTCGCCAGCGGCAGGCGCCGGCGCGGCGGCCGCCGGTTTGGCCGCCTCGGCGGGCTTGGCGGCAGGCTTGGCCGGTGCGGGCTTGCTGGCTGCCGTCGGTTTCGGCGCAGCGGCCGGCTGGGCAGCGGGCTTGGGCGCGGCGGCCGGTTTCTCCGGCTCGGCCTCGACAGCCGGCGGGACGAACTTGCCCTTGCCGTGCAACTGGTCGAGCAGCGCTTCGAATTCGTCGTCGGTGATCTCGTCGCCGCCTGCGGCCGGTGCGGCGCTGGAGGCCGATGCGGCAGCCGGCTTTTCCGGCTCGGCGTCGACGGCCGGCGGAACGAACTTGCCTTTGCCGTGAAGCTGGTCGAGCAGGGCTTCGAACTCGTCGTCGGTGATCTCGTCACCACCCGCCGCCGGTGCGGCAGGCGCCGGGGCTTCCGCCTTGGGCGGTTCGGCGGTGAACTGGCCCTTGCCATGCAACTGGTCGAGCAGCGCCTCGAATTCGTCGTCGGTGATTTCGTCGCTCGCCGCAGCAGCGGGCGCGGCTTCGGCCTGCGGCTCACCCAAGGCGTCGAGCAACTGTTCGAACTCGCTGTCGGTGATGTCGGCGGAGGGTGCCTCGGGCTCCGGTTCGGGCTCTGCTGCCGCGACGGGCGCTTCGGCGGCCGGTTCGTCGTCGCCAGCCGGCTCGGCCAGGCGGGCCAGGGCCGCCAGCAGCTCGGGCGAGGCAGGAGTCGGCTCGGTGCGGTCGCGCACCTGGCTGAACATCTCGTTGACCGCATCCAGCGCCTGCAGGACGACGTCCATCAGCTCCGCATCGACGCGGCGCTCACCCTTGCGCAGGATGTCGAATACGTTCTCGGCAATGTGGCAGCACTCCACCAGCTCGTTCAGCTGGAGGAAGCCCGCGCCGCCCTTGACCGTATGGAAGCCACGGAAAATGGCATTGAGCAGCGCCATGTCGTCGGGGCGGCTTTCCAGCTCAACCAACTGCTCGGACAATTGCTCGAGAATCTCGCCGGCCTCTACCAGGAAGTCCTGGAGGATTTCTTCATCGGCGTCGAAGCTCATGTTGTGTTCCCCTAGGGCGTGTTCACAGTGGATGACGACCCGCGTGGGCGCTGCGATGCGCCCTTAGAATCCCAAGCTGGATAGCAGATCGTCGACATCGTCCTGACCGGATACGACGTCATCACGCTTATCGGCATGAATCTGCGGACCTTCACCCCTGGAAGGTTCTTTTTGTTTTTCCTGCTCGGCGCGCAGCGCTTCGTGATCGTGCTGGATGCCGGCGAAACGGTCGACCTGGCTGGCCATCAGCACCAGTTTGACGAGGTTGCTTTCCACCTCGGTGACCAGTTGGGTGACGCGCTTGATGACCTGGCCGGTGAGGTCCTGGTAGTCCTGCGCCAGCAGGATGTCGTTGAGATGGCTGGACAGCTTGTCGCTGTCGCGCTCGCTACGGGCGAGGAACAGTTCGATGCGCTTGGCCAGCTCGCGGAAGCCCTCGGCGCCGATTTCCCGACGCATGAAGCGCCCCCAATCGGCACTGAGGCTCCTGGCTTCGTCGTTGAGGTCGTTGACCAGCGGCGCGCACTCTTCGACCAGGTCCATGGTGCGGTTGGCCGCGCGCTCGGTCATCTGCACCACGTAGGAGAGGCGCTCGGTGGCATCGGCGATCTGCGAGACTTCCTTGGCGTGCGGTACGCGCGGGTCGATCTGGAAATTGACGATGGCGTTGTGCAGCTCGCGGGTGAGCTTGCCGACTTCCTGGTAGAGCCCGTGGTCGCGCACCTGGCTCAGTTCCTGGATCAGTTGCACGGCCTTGCCGAACTGCCCCTGCTCCAGGCTGTCGACCAGCTCGCGGGCATGGGTTTTCAGGGTCGACTCGAAGTCACCCGGTGTGGAGTCTTTGTGATCCATAGGGCCCTCGCGGCTGACGATCAGCCGTTAACACGCTCGAAGATCTTCTCGATCTTCTCTTTCAGCACCTGGGCCGTGAACGGCTTGACCACATACCCGTTTACGCCGGCTTGCGCGGCTTCGATGATCTGGTCGCGCTTGGCTTCGGCGGTGACCATCAGCACCGGCAGGTGCTTCAGGCGCTCGTCGGCGCGCACTGCGCGCAGCAGGTCGATGCCGGTCATGCCGGGCATGTTCCAGTCGGTGACCAGGAAGTCGAAGTTGCCGCTCTGCAGCATCGGCAGTGCGGTGGTGCCGTCGTCCGCCTCGGCGGTGTTGGTGAACCCCAGATCGCGCAGGAGGTTCTTGATGATCCGTCTCATCGTCGAGAAGTCATCCACGATGAGGATTTTCATGTTCTTGTCCAAGTCGACCTCCACAGTCCTGAACGGGCCCGGCACCCGGCCCCGCGTGCAATCGTGAAATCGGCGCCGCTCAGCGCGCCCGCCATTCGCCCAGTCGCGCGCGCAGGCGTGCGGCGCACTGGCTGTGCAGCTGGCTGACCCGCGATTCGCTGACCCCCAGCACCTCGCCGATTTCCTTGAGATTCAATTCTTCGTCGTAATACAACGCCAATACCAGACGCTCACGCTCCGGCAGGTGGGCGATGGCGTCGGCCAGCGCCGCCTGGAAACGTTCGTCTTCCAGATCGCGTGAGGGCTCGGGATGGGTACTGTCGCTGTCTTCGCGCAGCTCGCCGTGCTCCCCTTCCTCCAACAGATCGTCGAAGCTGAACAGTCGGCTGCCCAAAGTGTCGCTCAGGATGCCGTAGTAATCTTCGAGACTCAATTGGAGTTCGGCCGCAACCTCGTGATCTTTAGCGTCGCGCCCGGTTCTCGCTTCGATTTTCCGGATCGCGTCGCTGACCATGCGGGTGTTGCGGTGCACCGAGCGCGGCGCCCAGTCGCCCTTGCGCACCTCGTCGAGCATCGCGCCGCGGATGCGGATGCCGGCGTAGGTCTCGAAGCTCGCGCCTTTGCCGGAGTCGTATTTCTTCGACGCCTCGAGCAGGCCGATCATCCCGGCCTGCATCAGGTCCTCCACCTGCACGCTGGCCGGCAGGCGGGCCAGGAGGTGGTAGGCGATCCGCTTGACCAGAGGCGCATAGCGTTCGATCAACTGATGTTGCGAGTCCTTCGCCTGTGCCTTGTTGTACATACGAAGTCCACTGGCTGGTGTCATACGGTTGAGTCTGCAGCTGGCTGCACCAGGCGTTCGACGAAGAACTCCAGATGGCCGCGCGGGTTGGCCGGCAGCGGCCAGGTGTCGACCTTCTGGGCTATCGCCTTGAACGCCAGTGCGCACTTCGAGCGGGGGAATGCCTCATAGACCGCTCGCTGTTTCTGCACGGCCTTGCGAACGCACTCGTCGTAAGGCACCGCCCCCACATACTGCAGGGCTACATCGAGGAACCGGTCAGTCACCTTGGTGAGCTTAGCAAAGAGATTGCGGCCTTCCTGGGGGCTGTGGGCCATGTTGGCGAGCACCCGGAAACGGTTCATGCCGTAATCGCGGTTGAGCAGTTTGATCAGTGCGTAGGCGTCGGTGATGGAGGTCGGCTCGTCGCAGACCACCACGATCACCTCCTGTGCCGCGCGCACGAAGCTCACCACGCCGTCGCCGATGCCGGCGGCGGTGTCGATGACCAGCACGTCGAGGTTGTCGCTGATGTCGCTGAACGCCTGGATCAGGCCGGCATGCTGCATGGGCGAGAGCTGGACCATGGCCTGGGTGCCGGACGACGCAGGCACGATGCGGATGCCGCCGGGCCCTTGGATCAGCACGTCGCGTAATTCGCATTCGCCATTGATGACGTCGGCCAGGGTGCGCTTGGCGGTGAGGCCGAGCAGCACGTCGACGTTGGCCAGACCGAGGTCGGCGTCCAGCAGCATCACCCGGCGACCGAGGTCGGCCAGGGCCAGGGACAGATTCACCGACACATTGGTCTTGCCGACGCCGCCCTTGCCGCCGGTCACCGCGATCACCTGTACGGGATGCATACTACCCATGTTCTTCACACACCTTGTCTTGGAGCCTGTCTACGATCCACTGCGCGCCGCCCGTGGCGTTGCGCTGGCTGCTGTTGCACGCGTCGCTGCGTGACGCTGTCACCCGTCTCCTGACGGTTTTCCGACGCGGCCCGTGTCGCGACAGGCCCTTGCTTCCGGGGCCACGAAGGGCTCCGCTCGGCTCGTCCTGAGCGGTTCATGGCCGATCCTTGTGCCGGACCGCCGCGGTTCCGGCGGCGATCCTGGACGATTCCTACCCGGCGCGGCGCGCCGGATTGTGATAGAGGCCGGCGAACATGTCGGCCATGGCTTCTTCGCTCGGGTCTTCCGGCGCTTGCAGGCTGACGGCGCGGCTAACCAGCTGATGACTGCGCGGCACATGCAGATCATCCGGGATACGCGGCCCGTCCGCCAGATAGGCTACCGGGAGATGATGGCCTATAGCCAGCCCCAAAACTTCGCCGAGGCTGCCCGCCTCGTCCAGCTTGGTCAGAATGCAGCCCGCCAAACCGCAGCGCTTATAGCTATGGTAGGCCGACTTCAGCACCTGGCTCTGGCTGGTTGCCGCCAGCACCAAGTAGTTACGGGCTTTGACACCGCGCCCGGCCAGGCTTTCCAGTTGCATGCGCAGGGCCGGGTCGCTGGCCGGCAGACCGGCGGTATCGATCAGCACCACGCGCTTGCGTGCCAGCGGCGCCAAGGCCTGGGTCAGCGACTGACCGGGATCGACCATGGTCACCGATACGTTGAGGATGCGGCCGAGGGTCTTCAACTGCTCCTGGGCGCCGATGCGGTAGCTGTCCATGCTGACCAGGGCGATGTTCTGCGCGCCGTACTTAAGCACGTAGCGCGCCGCCATCTTGGCCAGGGTGGTGGTCTTGCCCATGCCGGCCGGGCCGACCAGGGCGATCACGCCGCCCTCTTCCAGCGGCTCGGCCTGAGGAGTCTTGATCGCATGCGACAGGTGGGCCAGCAGCATGCGCCAGGCCTGGCGCGGTTCCTGTACCGAAGACACCTTCTCCAGCAGGACACGCGCCAGTTCGGCCGGCAGGCCCATGCGCTGCAGGCGGCGCCAGAGGCTGGCCTGTTGCGGCCGGCGGTTCTGCAACTGGCCCCAGGCGATGGAGCCGAGCTGCACTTCGATCAGTTCGCGCAGGCCGTTCAGCTCGGAGCGCATGGCTTCCAGGGCGCGGTTATCGGCCGGGGCGGCCGCCGGCGCGACGGGTTTCTGGCGCAACGCGGCGGCCAGCGGGTCGGCCTTCGCCTCCGGCTGGGCGCCGAGCAATTGACGGTCCTTGCCGGCGTCGCTCTGCGCGCGGGTGGTCAGTTCGGCATGGGCCGAAGCGATCTTCGCCTGGGTCTTGCGCAGCTCGGCCTCCAGCGCCGGATTCGGCTGGCGGGCCGGCTCGGGCGGCAGTTGGTAGTCCAGCGCAGCGGTCAGCTCGACGCCGCCGGCAACCCGGCGATTGCCGATGATGGCCGCGTCCGCACCGAGTTCATCGCGAACCAGCTTCATGGCTTGACGCATATCGGCGGCGAAAAAGCGTTTGACTTGCATGGTTTGGGACCTCAACCGTTCTGACCCACGGTGGCGACGATAGTGACCTGCTTGTTATCCGGGATTTCCTGGTAGGCCAACACATGCATGTTGGGTACTGCCATTCGAGCGAACCGCGAGAGCATCGCCCGGATCGGACCGGCCACCAGCAGGATCGCTGGCTTGCCGAGCATTTCCTGGCGCTGCGCGGCTTCCACCAGAGAACGCTGCAGCTTCTCGGCCATGCCGGGTTCGAGGAGGATGCCGTCCTCGGAGCCCTGACCGGCCTTCTGCAGACTGTTGAGCAATATCTGTTCCAACCTGGGTTCGAGGGTGATCACAGGCAGCTGCGGCTCTAGTCCCACAATGCTTTGCACGATCGAGCGGGACAACGCGACCCGTACCGCCGCCACCATGGCGGCGGGATCTTGACTCTTCGGCGCCACGTTCGCGAGGGCTTCGGCGATGCTGCGCATGTCGCGCACCGGCACCTGTTCCTGCAGCAGCGTCTGCAGCACCTTGAGCAACGTGGACAGCGAGACCATCCCCGGCACCAGTTCCTCGGCCAGCTTCGGCGAACTCTTGGCCAGCAGTTGCATCAGTTGCTGGACTTCCTCGTGGCCGAGCAGCTCGTGGGCGTGCTTGTGCAGGATCTGGTTGAGGTGGGTGGCGACCACGGTGCTGGCATCGACCACGGTGTAGCCGAGCGATTGCGCCTGGTCGCGCTGGCTCGGGTCGATCCACACGGCGTCCAGGCCGAACGCCGGGTCCTTGGCGGCCACGCCGCTGAGGGTGCCGAATACCTGGCCGGGGTTGATCGCCAGCTCGCGGTCCGGGTAGACCTCCGCCTCGGCCACGCTGACGCCCATCAGGGTCAGGCGGTAGGCATTGGGCAGCAGGTCGAGGTTGTCGCGGATGTGCACCGATGGCATCAGGAAGCCCATCTCCTGGGAGAGCTTCTTACGGACGCCCTTGATCCGTGCCAGCAATTGGCCGCCCTGGTTGCGGTCCACCAAGGGAATCAGGCGGTAGCCGACCTCCAGGCCGACCATGTCCACCGGGGTCACGTCATCCCAGCCCAGCTCCTTGACCTCCTGGGCCTTCTGGGCCGGCAGCAGGTCCTGTTGGCGCTGGACCTCCTTGGCCGCTTCCTCCTTCACCTGCTTCTGGCGATGCCAGATCCAGTAGGCGCCGCCGGCAGCCATCAGGCCGAGTCCGATGAAGGACACGTGCGGCATGCCGGGCACCAGGCCCATGGCAATCAGGATCGCGGCGGACACCGCCAGCGCCTTGGGTGAGGCGAACATCTGCCGGTTGACCTGCTGGCCCATGTCTTCCGAGGTGGAGACACGGGTCACCATGATGGCGGCGGCGGTGGACAGCAGCAGCGAGGGAATCTGCGCCACCAGGCCGTCACCGATGGTCAGCAGGGCGTAGACCTGGCCGGCATCGGCGAAGCCCATGGAATGCTGGGCCATGCCAATGGCGACACCGCCGAGCAGGTTGATGAAAAGGATCAGCAGGCCGGCGACGGCGTCGCCGCGAACGAATTTGCTGGCACCGTCCATGGAGCCATAGAAATCGGCTTCCTGGGCCACTTCGGACCGGCGCTTCTTGGCCTCGACCTGATCGATCAGGCCGGCGTTGAGGTCAGCGTCGATGGCCATCTGCTTGCCCGGCATGGCGTCCAGGGTAAAGCGCGCGCTCACCTCGGAAATACGCCCGGCGCCCTTGGTGACCACCACGAAGTTGATGATCATCAGGATGGCGAATACCACCACGCCGACCACGTAGTTACCGCCGATCACCACTTCGCCGAAGGCCTGGATCACCTTGCCCGCGGCATCGCCGCCGTCATGGCCGTGGAGCAGTACGACGCGGGTGGAGGCGACGTTCAGCGCCAGGCGCAGCAGGGTGGCGACCAGCAGGATGGTGGGGAACACGGCGAAGTCCAGCGGGCGCATGGCGTACACGCAGACCAGCAGGACCACGATGGACAGGGCGATGTTGAAGGTGAACAGCACGTCCAGCAGGAACGGCGGCACCGGCAGGGTCATCATGCCGAGGATAACCAGCAGCAGGACCGGCACCCCCAGGTTGCCGCGCCCCAGCCCTGTGAGGTTGCTGCGCATGTTGGTCAGCAGTTGCGTGCGATCCACCCGTTTCTCCCACCTGCCCGTTCAAACTTTTGACACCGAATGCGTCACGCCTCCCCTTGTGCAAGAAGCTTTCCACATTTCCTAAAGTTTTGATTCGAGGGCCATTTCATGGCTGACCGAGGGCATGGAGCACAGTTCCCTGTCGAGACCGAGAACCCGGCGCGCGAACGGCAGTCTTTACTTACCGGGCGCGCATGACCCGCCCTTTCCCAGACGAAGGAGTTCAACCCCATGAAAAAATGGATGATCGCAGCGCTCGCCGCCTGCTCCGCCATGAGCCTGCATGCCGAGACCCTATCCATCACCGTCAATCAGGTGAGCGCCGATGGCGTCGGCGACAAGCTCGGCACGGTCAGCGTCGAACAGACCCCCTACGGCCTGGTGTTCCGCCCGTCCCTGCAAGGCCTGCAGCCTGGCATCCATGGCTTCCACATCCACACCAACCCCAGTTGCGACGCCGCGCCGAAGGAAGGCAAGCCATCCGCCGCGGAAGCCGCCGGCGGCCACTGGGACCCGAACAACACCGGCAAGCACGGCGAACCCTGGGGCGACGGCCACCTGGGCGACCTGCCGGCTCTCTACGTCACCAACGACGGCAAGGCCGAACAGCCGGTCCTCGCCCCGCGCCTGAAGAACCTCGACGAAATCAAGGGCCATGCCCTGATGCTGCACGCCGGCGGCGACAACCACGCCGACCATCCGATGCCCCTGGGGGGCGGGGGAGCTCGTGTGGCCTGCGGAGTCATTAAGTAAGCGACAAGCTGCAAGCTGCAAGCTGCAAGCTGCAAGACAGAATGAGACCGCTACGGTTTTATTCTGGCCGATGGTTGCTATGTAGCCCAGACCTCCGTCCCCTCACCCCAGCCCTCTCCCCAAAGGGGCGAGGGGGCAGTCTGTACGGGCTCCGAAGGTTCGGAAGTCGCTCTTCAGTCCCCTCTCCCCGCTGGGGAGAGGGCTAGGGTGAGGGGGCGGAGCGTCGGCAGGCACGCCGCACAAGCCCCCACCTCACTCATCCCGCCGCAAATCCGGCGGAATCGGCAGGTCCGGCAGCGGGCCGGGGCGTTTGCCCTTGCCGGCGCGGTATTGCTTGATCTGGTAGACGTAGGCCAGCACCTGGGCGACGGCCAGGTACAGCCCCGCGGGGATTTCCTGGTCCAGCTCGGTGGAGTAGTACACCGCCCGCGCCAGGGCCGGCGATTCCAGTACCGTCACCTTATGCTCCTGGGCGATCTCGCGAATTTTCAGGGCGAGGAAGTCGCCGCCCTTGGCCAGCAGCATCGGCGCGTTGCCCTTGGCCGGGTCGTATTTCAACGCGACGGCGAAGTGCGTGGGGTTGGTGATCACCACGTCCGCCTCCGGCACCGCCTGCATCATGCGGCGTTCGGCGGCCTGGCGCTGCAACTGGCGGATCTTCGCCTTGACCTCGGGCTTGCCCTCGGCGTCCTTGTACTCGTCACGGACCTCCTGCTTGGTCATCATCAGCTTCTGCTTGTTGTCCCAGAGCTGGAACGGCACATCCACCGCGGCGATCAGGATCAAGCCGCAAGCCATCCACAGCGCGCTCCAACCCACCACCTGGACGCTGTGCAGGATCGCCGGCTCCAGCGGTTCGTGGGCAATCGCCAGGAGATCGTCGCGGTCCGCCGACAGCACCAGCAGCGCCACGATCAGAACCACCGCGAACTTGGCCAGGGCCTTGAGCAGTTCGACCAGGGCCCGGACGGAGAACATGCGTTTGATACCTTCCCAGGGATTCATCCGGCTGAACTTCGGTGCCAGGGCCTGGGTGGAGAACAGCCAGCCGCCTAGCGCGATGGGCCCGGCGATCGCCGCGATCAACAGCGTCATGAACAACGGCAGCAGCGCCTGTAGCGCGGCCTCCCCCGAGGCGAGGAACCAGAGCGCCATGCTGCGCTCGTCCATGAGAATGTCGCGGGACAACGAGAAATTGGCGCTCATCACCCGCATCAGGGTATCGGCCAGGCTGCCGCCCGTGGCGAGCAGACCGCCCGTTCCCCCGAGCAGGACGGCCAGCGTGTTGAGTTCCCGCGAACGGGCGATCTGGCCCTTTTCCCGGGACTCGCGCAGGCGTTTCGCTGTGGGTTCTTCGCTGCGGTCCTGGCCGCTGTCGCTCTCAGCCATGGCTCACCTCGCCTGCGCCACGTCGCGCAGCAGTTGCAGGGCTTCGCTGGCCAGGGTCTGGTACTGCGCCAGGATATCGGCCATGCCAATCCAGACGATGACCATGCCGAGCACCAAGGTCATGGGAAAACCGATGGAGAAGATGTTCAGCTGAGGCGCCGCGCGGGTCATCACCCCGAACGCCAGGTTGACCACCAATAGCGCGGTGATGCCCGGCAGCACCAGCAGCAGCCCGGCGCCGATCACCCAGCCGAGCTTGCCGGCGATCAGCCAGTGATGATCGGTGAGCAATCCGCCCCCCGGTGGCAGCGTCGCGAAGCTTTCCGCCAACACCTCGAACACCACCAGATGACCGTTCATGGCGAGGAACAGCAGGGTCACCAGCATGGTGAAGAACTGGCCGATCACCGGTACCGAGATGCCGTTGGTGGGGTCGACCATGGAGGCGAAGCCCAGGCCCATCTGCATCGCCAGGATTTGCCCGGCGACAATGAAAGCGTGGAAGAACAGTTGCAGGACGAAGCCGAACATGGCGCCGACCAGGATTTCATGACCGATCAGCAGCAGCGCGCGCAGGCTGAGCGCGTCCACCTCGGGCATGGGCGGCAGATTCGGGACCAGCACCACGCAGATGGCCAGGGTCAGATACAGGCGGATGCGCATGGGCACCAGCTGCGTCCCCACCACCGGCATGGTCATCAGCAGCGCGCCGATGCGGAACAGCGGCAGCAGGAACGCGCTGACCCAGCCGCCGATCTGCTCCGCGCTCAGTTCGAACATGACCGCCCCGACGGGATGGGCAGGTGGGTATCGGTTGGCAGGAGCGCGCGCATGCCGGTCAGCCGATCAACTGGGGAATGTTCTGGATCAGGGTCTGGGTGTACTCGATCAACTGGCGGGTCAGCCAGGGACCAGCCCAGATCAGAGTAAGCATGATCACCAGCAGGCGCGGCAGGAAGCTCAGGGTCTGCTCGTTGATCTGCGTCGCCGCCTGGAACATCGCCACCAGCAGGCCCACCAGCAGGCTCGGCACCACCAGCACGCCGACGATCAGGGCGGTCAGCCAGAGCGCCTCGCGAAACAGGTCTATCGCCACTTCCGGGGTCATACGCCTATCTCCCGCCCTAAAGGGTGCCGAAGCTGCCGGCCAGGGTACCGATGATCAGCGCCCAGCCGTCCACCAGGACAAACAGCATGATCTTGAACGGCAGGGAAATGATCAGCGGCGACAGCATCATCATACCCATCGCCATCAGCACGCTGGACACCACCAGGTCGATGATCAGGAACGGGATGAAGATCATGAAGCCGATCTGGAACGCGGTTTTCAGCTCCGAGGTGACGAACGCCGGGACCAGGATGGTCAGCGGCGCCTGGTCGGCACTGGCGATGTCGGTACGCTTGGACAGGCGCACGAACAGCTCCAGGTCGGAGGAACGGGTCTGCGCCAGCATGAACTGCTTCAGCGGCACCTCGGCCCGGGCGATCGCCTGCTGCGCCGGCAATTGCTGGTTCAGGTACGGCTGCAGGGCCTCGCGGTTGATCCGCTCGAACACCGGCGCCATGACGAACAGGGTGAGGAACAGGGCCAGGCCGATCAGGATCTGGTTGGACGGCGTCTGCTGCAGCCCCAGGGCCTGACGCAGGATGGAAAAGACGATGATGATGCGGGTGAAGCTGGTCATCAGCATGACGAACGCCGGGATGAAGCTCAGCGCCGTCATGATCAGCAGGATTTGCAGGCTGACCGAGTATTCCTGCTGCCCTTCCGGGTTGGTCGACAGGGTGATGGCCGGCACCGAGAGCGGGTTGTCGCCCTGGCCGAACAGCGGCCCGCCTTCCTGGCCGAAGGCCAGCGGGGCCGCTATCACGAAGAACACGGCCAGGAGGATGCGCAGCATCAGGTCTTGTCCTTCTGATCCTTGCCCAGCAGTTCCATCAGGCGCTGGGCGAATTCCGGCGTGGCCGGTTCCGCGTCCGGCAGGTGCACCGGCTCGCTCAAGACATGCAGGGTGCTGATGCGTCCGGGTGTCAGGCCCAGGAGAATCTGCTCGCTGCCCACTTGGACCAGCAGCAGACGCTCGCGCGCGCCAAGCGGCTGACTGGCCAGCAGCTTGATGACCTGGCCGCCGCGCGGGCCGATCCGCTGCACCCGGCGCAGCAGCCAGCCGAGCAGGAAGATCAGGCCGACCACCAGCAACAGGCCGAGCAGCAGTTGCGCCAGTTGTCCGCCGACGCCACCGCCAGCGGCGACCGGGGCTGCGGCCTGCGCCGCCGGCTCGGCGGCCAGTGCGCCCAGCGGCAATACGAGGAACAGGGAAAGGAGTCTGGACATGGTCAGCGCAGCTTCTTGATGCGTTCGCTGGGGCTGATGACGTCGGTCAGCCGGATGCCGAACTTTTCGTTGACCACCACCACCTCGCCATGGGCGATGAGGGTGCCGTTGACCAGCACGTCCAGCGGCTCGCCGGCCAGGCGATCCAACTCGATCACCGAGCCCTGGTTCAGTTGCAGCAGGTTGCGGATGGTGATGTCGGTGTTGCCGACCTCCATGGAGATCGAGACCGGGATGTCCAGGATCACGTCCAGGTTCGGCCCTTCGAGACTCACCGGGCCATTCGCCTTGGGCGCACTGCCGAATTCCTCCATCGGCGCGCGCGGCGAAGGCACGGGCGCGCTGACGCCGCCCTGCGACAGCATGGCATCGATGTCGTCCTGGCTGGCGTCGCCGGCCTCGGCCAGCGCTGCCGCCCACTCGTCGGCGAGCGCCTGTTCTTCCGGGGAAGTGTGTTCGTTGTCGTCTGCCATCGTTGTCCTCGGCTGGCTCGGAAAAGTGGATTGAGGGCGGGGTCAGCGCTGCCGCTCGATCGGATCGAGAATCTGCAACGACAGGTTACCCTTGTGCGCGCCCAGTTTGACCTTGAAAGCCGGTACGCCATTGGCGCGCATGATCATGTTTTCCGGCATTTCCACCGGGATCACGTCGCCCGGCTGCATGTGCAGGATGTCGCGCAGGCGCAGCTGGCGGCGAACCACCGTGGCGCCCAGCGGTACGCTGACGTCGAGGATGTCTTCGCGCAGGGCCTTGATCCAGCGCTCGTCCTGGTCGTCGACATCGGACTGGAAGCCGGCATCGAGCATCTCGCGGATCGGCTCGATCATCGAATAGGGCATGGTGATGTGCAGGTCGCCGCCGCCGCCGTCCAGCTCGATGTGGAAGGTGGAGACCACCACCACCTCGCTGGGGCTGACGATGTTCGCCAGCGCCGGGTTCACCTCGGAGTTGATGTACTCGAAGTTGACGTCGAGCACCGCGTGCCAGGCTTCCTTGAGGTCGACGAAGGCCTGGTCGAGCACCATGCGCACCACCCGCAGCTCGGTGGGGGTGAATTCGCGCCCCTCGATCTTGGCGTGGCGGCCGTCGCCGCCGAAGAAATTGTCCACCAGCTTGAACACCAGCTTGGCGTCGAGGATGAACAACGCGGTGCCGCGCAGTGGCTTCATCTTCACCAGGTTCAGGCTGGTCGGCACGTAGAGGGAATGCACGTACTCGCCGAACTTCATCACTTGCACGCCGCCCACCGCCACGTCGGCCGAGCGGCGCAGCAGGTTGAACATGCTGATGCGGGTGTAGCGGGCGAAACGCTCGTTGATCATTTCCAGGGTCGGCATGCGTCCACGGACGATCCGATCCTGGCTGGTCAGGTCATAGCTCTTGACGCTGCCCGGTTCGGCAGCGCTCTCGGTCTCGACCAGGCCATCGTCGACACCGTGCAACAGGGCGTCGATTTCATCCTGGGACAGCAGGTCTTGTACGGCCATCGCGGTTCCTACTGGAGAACGAAGTTGGTGAACAGCACTTGCTCGACGGTCAGTTTACCCGTCTCTTTCTCCGCCAGCTCCTGGACGCTCGCCGTGGCCTGCTGGCGAAGCATTTCCTTGCCGACCGGCGTCATCATCGCCTCGAAGTCCTGGCTGGAAAACAGCATCACCAGGCGGTTGCGCAGCACCGGCATGTGCACCTTGAGCGCGTCGAGCGCCGCCTGGTCGCGCGCCATCAGGGCCACGCTCACCTGCATGTAGCGCTGGCGGCCCTTATGGTTGAAATTGACCACGAAAGCCGGGGCCAGTTGCTCGTAGATCGCCGGCTGCTTGACCGGCGCGGCGCTTTCGGCGGCGGCGTGCGCTTCTTCCTTCGGCTTGTCGCCGCGGCTGAGAAAGAACCAGGTGCCGCCCACGGACGCTCCCACGGCCAGCAGCAAGGCCACGACCACGATGATGATGAGCTTGAGCTTGCCTTTGCCGGCCGGCGCGTCGCCGGCGGGCGGCGGGGTTTGCGGGGCTTCTTTCTTAGCCATGCCAAAAATCCGTCACGTTTTCGAATCCGATCCGCTTTCGAGGGGTATGGAGCAAGTGTTATGCCAGCGCCGGACGAAGCGGCAACCGGCGCGCAGCGGATATACCAGGGTGGCAAGCTGATGTCACCCATAACGACTTCGCCCGACCGCCTGGTGCCGGTCGGGCGAAGTCATGCTTCAGTCTAGCGGATCGCGTCGCGCGAGCGGCGGGTCAGGCGTAATAGTCCACCAGGCCCCGTCCCTGGCTGGCGATATTGCTGCGCATCTCGCCGACCGCCAGCGGACGCTCGTCATCGAGATCGCCCAGCGCGTTGCCATGGCTGCGGCTGCCGCCACGGCCCTGGCCACCGTCGCCCTGCCCCTGCCAGCCACGCGCCAGCGACTGGTCGGAGACGTTCACGTCGAGCTGGTTCATGCCCTGTTGGGAGAACAGCTCGCGCAAACGGTGCACCTGGCTTTCCAGCGCCTCACGAACGCCGGCGTTGGGGCTGGCGAAGGTCACCTGGGTCTGGTCCCGATTCATCTCGATGCGTACTTCCATGCGTCCGAGTTCGGCCGGGTCGAGCTGGATCTCGGCCGACTTGAGGTTCTGGCTGGACAGCCACATCACCCGGTCCACTACGGCCTCGCTCCAGCCGCCCTGCTGCATGGCCACCGGTTGCCCCGGTACCAGCGGCACGCGTTGCGCCTGGCCGGTCTGCTGGGAGATCGCCTGGCTCAGGGCACTGAGCTTGCTGGCGAAGCTGTCGGCACGCGCCTCGGCCGGGCTTTCCGCCCGCTCGAGCGTCGGTTCGGGCAATAGCAGCGCGGCATCCCCCTCGCCTTCGCCCTCGCCACCCTGCGCCTGCTGTTCGGCGAAGGCGGCCATGGCATCGGCAAGGTTCGGCTCGCCCTTGCTCGCGGAATCGAGGGCAAGCGTCGGCGTGCTGTCCGGCTTGGCGGCCTGTCCCTTGCCGTGCATGTCCAGGGCCAGGTTCACGCCCTTCGCGCTATTCAGCGCATCGAGCTGCGGATCGTGGCTGGCCGCAGTCATGCTGGCCGGAGCGGCGCTGTTTAGTGAAGGCAGCATCAGCGCCAGCTCTTCGCCGGTCTCGTCGCCCTCCTCGCCTTCGCTATCCAGGCCGACGGTCAGCTCGCCCTCTTCGGGCGGCACCTGGCCGGTCATGGCCATCAACAGCATGGGGTCGAGGGTCGGGTCTTCCTGCGCCGGATCGGTCGGCAAGGAATTGCCGCTATCGGCAACCGCTGTCGACTCGGCGGCAGCAGCATCGTCGGTTTTCTCCGTTTCGCCGGCGTCGGCAGGCTTGGCCGCGGCCGGTCTTTCCGGCTTTTCCGGTTTTTCGCTGCGTTCGGCGGACTTGGCCTGGCGCTCCTTGGCGTACACCTGGGCGAAGCTGGAAGCCTCGTTCTTGCGGGGCTCCGGCGCTTTCGCGGGCGCCGCCTTGGGCTTCACCTCGGGCGCGGCCTTGAGCAGCAGATCGGGGGCGACGGACATGGAACAGTCTCCGTTCGGGGTTGGTCGTGCCAAGGGAATAGCAAGGCCTGGGCCAACTTCGAAGGGAGAAGGAATCAGCGCGTCAGGTAGCGCTGGCGCTCGGCACGGAAGAGGATGCGGACGATGGCGAACTCGCGTTCGATCTGTTCGATCAGGGCCGGCGTCTCGTCGAGTTGCTCGCGCCGCGCGGTTTCTTCCAGGTCCTTGCACAAGGCGGCCAGGAGCGGCGCGCCCATGTTGCTGCAACTGCCCTTGAAGCTGTGTGCGGCGAGACGTACGCCTTGCGCGTCGGCGGCCTGCTGGGCTTGCTGGATGAGGCGCAGGCGTTCTTCGGAATCGGTCAGGAAAGTTTCGAGCAACACGGGGTACTCGTCTTCCATGACGCCTTGCAAGGCAGCCAGAACCGCGCTGTCGATATGTAGATCGGACACCTGTCACTCCCTGAACCCGAGGGCGCGATTATGCCTGAGCCGCCCAGGAAAACTCCACGCTCACACCCCGCCCATCGGAAAGCCAGGTACACCGCTCGGCGAGCCGACGGACCAGCGCCAGGCCGCGCCCCGACAGACAACCGGCGACCTGCTGCTGGTTGAGTACGCGGGAGACATCGAACCCCTCGCCGCTGTCCTCGACCCGCACGATCAGGCGACCGCCGCCGATCTCCTGGATCAAATCCAGATGGAAACGCACGTAGCCGTCCTGCAACCCGGCCAGGCGCTTCGTGCGCTCGCGGTAGTACAGCGCGAAGCCCTCGGCATCGCGCTTGAGCGACGAATCCAGGCCAAGCACGCCATGCTCGAGGGCATTGGAGTACAACTCGGCCAGGACGGTGTAGAGCGCCCCGGCCTGCAGGCGCAGCCCACGCACCTCCAGCAGCAGTTGCAGCAGGAACGGCAAGGGGTTGAAGTGCTTGAGGGTCTCGGCACGGAATTCGAAGCTGGCCGACCAGTCCAGCGGACTGCCTTGGGCGCTGTTGGCGAAGGCCAGTGGCGGACGGACCAGCGCGTTGTCCTCGACCAGGCTGACCTCGACCATGCTGACGTCGTCCTGCGCCTCGCCACGGAAGGCGGCCAGCGCCTGCTGGATCTCGTCGAACAACCGGCCCGGCTCACGGTTAGCATCGAACACGGCCTGCAGCCGCGCCTCGCCGAACAACTCGTCGGCGCGGTTACGCGCTTCCAGTACGCCGTCCGACAGCAGGAAAATCCGGTCTCCCACCTCCAGCGGATAGATTTCGTACTTGTCGTCGAAGGCTTCCGGGTCCAGCACACCCAGCGGCAGGTGGCGGGAGACCAGGGCGATACGCTCCTGGCTGCCGGCACGGCGGATATAGCCGTCGGGCAAGCCACCGTTCCAGACCTCCACCACCCGGCGCTGGAAGCTGAGGTTGAGCAGCGTGGCGCAGCAGAACACGCCGACCGGCAGGATGCGTTTCAGCTTGGCGTTCATCTCGCGCAAGATGTCCACCAGCGAGTAGCCCTTGGCGGTCATCCCATAGAACACCTCGGCCAGCGGCATGGCGCCGATCGCCGCCGGCAACCCGTGGCCGGTGAAATCGCCGAGCAGGATGTGCATGCCGCCGGACGGCTTGAACGCGGCCAGCAGCAGGTCGCCGTTGAACAGGGCGAACGGCGACTGCAGATAGCGGATGTTCGGCGCGCTGAGGCAGCCGGAGTGCGCCACCTTGTCGAACACCGCCTTGGCCACCCGCTGCTCGGTCATCAGGTGCTCGTTGTGCCGGGCGATCAGGTCGCGCTGCTTGAGCACGGTGTCCTGCAAGCGGCGCAGGCGATCCATGGCCTTGATCTTGGCGTCGAGGATCACCCCGTTGTAGGGCTTGGAAAGGAAGTCGTCGCCGCCCGCCTCCAGGCAGCGCACCAGGGCGTCGTTTTCGCTGAGGGAAGTGAGGAAAATGATCGGCACCAGCTCGTCGCCGGCGAGCTGCTTGATCCGCCGCGCCGCCTCGAAGCCGTCCATGACCGGCATCAGCGCGTCCATCAGGACCATGCGCGGATGCTCCTGCTGGAACAAGGCCACCGCTTCCATGCCGTTGGCCGCCGTCAGCACCCGGTGGCCCTGGCGGCTGACGATGGTGGACAGCAGCATGCGATCGGCAGCGCTGTCCTCTGCGATCAGGATGGACAGACGCTGGGGCATGACCGGCCTCGGCTCAGGCGATCTGGAACAGTTGTTCGAAGTTGGAAATGGCGAGGATCTTGCGGACGTCGGGGCTGCAGTTGACCAGACGAATCTGCGCGTCGTCCCCACCGGCGTGATCGCGCAACAGGAGCAGCATGCCGAGCGCCGAGCTGTCCAGGTAGGTGGCGTCCTTGAGGTCCACCACATAGCGCCTGGGCGTGACGTTCACCCGCTCGTAGGCATTGCGAAATTCCTGATGCGCACCGAAGTCGAAGCGTCCCTGAACTTGAATGGTCAGCTCTTGCCCGTCAGCCGAGGGCTGCGAGGTAATGGCCATCTGGCACTCCTTGATCCGAAAGCGTTTGCGCGTGCTGGAAGATGTAGCACCGCCTCAGGCATTGGGCAAATCGATCGGCCCCACGCGGGATTGCCGGAAGCTCGAACGTAGGGGCAAATTTATTCGCCCGATTCAGCGTCGCCGGGCGAATGAATTCGCCCCTACGGGAGTTTCACCCGACATCGCCAGCGATCAGTGCCGCTCGCCGTTCGCCAGGCGCTGGGCCAGTTCGTCGAGCAGCCGCTGCTCGCGCTTGTCTTCGGCCCGCCGCGCCTCGTCCAGGTAGCGCTGCACCAGCTTGCGCAGGCCCTCCAGGCGGGCGTAGCGCTGTTGCCATTGTTCGCGGGCCTTTTCCAGGTTGGTCCGGTGCCAGTCCACGCTGCGGCTTTGCTGGCCGATGGCGGTTTCCAGTTGGGAGAGAAAGCGCTGGTAGTTCATCAGCCACTGCCCGGAGACACCCTGGCGGCCCTCGGTGATCCATTGCTGCTGGTAGTCGCCACGGTAGCGCTCCAGCTCGCCCAGTTTGACCTCCGCCTGGCTCAGCAGGCCCTGGCAGTGTCCGAGCTGACGGGCGGCCTCGCGCTCGGCCTTTTCGGCCATCTCGACCACCGGCGCCAGGCGCGCGGCGCGGCTCTTCGTCACGGCTTAGCGCCCCGCCGCGCCCGGGTTGAAGATCGCCGCCAACTGGCTGGCGCTCTGCGGCAGGCTTTCGCTTTCGCGCAGCCCCTGGCGAAGGAACTGGACCATCTGCGGCTGGCGGGCGATGGCCAGGTCGGTTTCCGGATCGCCGCCCGGCACGTAGGCGCCGACGCTGATCAGGTCGCGGCTCTGCTGGTAGCGCGACCAGAGCTGCTTGAAGCGCTGGGCCTCGCGCAGGTGCTCGGGGCTGACCACCTGGGGCATGACCCGGCTGATGGACGCCTCGATGTCGATGGCCGGGTAGTGCCCCTCCTCCGCCAGCCGGCGCGACAGCACGAAGTGGCCATCGAGCACACCGCGCGCGGAGTCGGCGATCGGGTCCTGCTGGTCGTCGCCTTCGGAGAGCACGGTGTAGAACGCGGTGATGGAGCCGCCGCCCTCTTCCGCGTTGCCGGCCCGCTCCACCAGTTTCGGCAGCTTGGCGAACACCGACGGCGGGTAGCCCTTGGTCGCCGGCGGCTCGCCGATGGCCAGGGCGATCTCGCGCTGGGCCTGGGCGAAACGGGTGAGGGAATCCATCAGCAGCAGGACGTTCTTACCCTTGTCGCGGAAATATTCGGCGATGCGCGTGCAGTACATGGCCGCGCGCAGGCGCATCAGCGGCGCATCGTCGGCCGGCGAAGCCACCACCACCGAGCGCTTGAGCCCTTCCTCGCCGAGGATGTCTTCAATGAACTCCTTCACCTCGCGACCACGCTCGCCGATCAGGCCGACCACGATGATGTCCGCCTCGGTGAAGCGGGTCATCATGCCCAGCAGCACGCTCTTGCCCACGCCGGTACCGGCGAACAGGCCGAGACGCTGGCCGCGCCCCACGGTGAGCAGGCCGTTGATGCAGCGGATGCCGACATCCAGCGGCTCGCTGATGGGATGGCGCTTGAGCGGGTTGATCGTCGGGCCGTCCATCGGCACCCAGTCTTCCGCCTTCATCCCACCCTTGCCGTCCAGGGCCCGGCCGGCGCCGTCCAGCACCCGGCCGAGCATACTCATGCCCATCGGCAGGCGACCGGTGTCCGGCAACGGAACCACCCGCGCACCGGGGGCGATACCGGCCAGACTGCCAACCGGCATCAGGTAAATCTTGCCGCTGGAAAAGCCCATCACCTCGGCCTCGACCTGCACCGGGTGATAGTTGCCGTCGTTGATCACCAGGCAGCGGCTGCCGATGCTGGCGCGCAGGCCTTCCGCTTCCAGGGTCAGGCCGACCATGCGCAGCAGGCGGCCTTCGACCACCGGCTGGCTAGGGAGCTGGATGGCGTCGCTGTAGCTCGCCAGGCGCCTGGCGAAGCTGATGCGATCAAGGCGCATGGGGCAGGTCCAGGTGCAGATCGGCTTCCGGTGGATTGGTGGCGTTTTCCCGCTGCTGCTCGAAGAGCTGCTTGAGCGCCTGGGCCATGCGGGTCTCGACGCTGGCGTCGATCAGGCTGTGCTCGCTCTCGACCCGGCAGCCGCCCGGCAGCAGCGAGTCGTCCTCGAGGATGCGCCAGGTCTCTTCGTGGCGCTCGCGCAACGCCTTGACCATCTCGAAGTCCTGCGGGTTGATGTGGATGCGCACGTTGCTGGCGCCCATCGGCAGCAGCTTGAGCGCTTCGCGCAGGACCTGGCGGATCTGGCTCGAATCGGTGGCCAATTCACGCTGGATGACTTGGCGGGTGATGTGATTGACCAGGGTGACCAGTGCCTTTTCCACCTGCGTGTCCTGGTCGGCGATGGGCTCGAACAACTGCTCCATCAGTTTTTCCAGGGCAGCCAGCCGCGTCGCCAACGCCGCGTCGCTTTCCTGCTTGGCCTTCAACTGGCCCGAGCGGAAACCGTCCTTCTCGCCGGTGGCGAAGCCTTCGTTGTAGGCGTCCTGGCGAATCGCTTCCAGCTCGTCCAGCGTCAGCGGTTTGACGGCCTCCAGCGGCACGTCTTCCGCCGCCCGCTCTTCCGCTGCTTCTTCGATGGGCGATTCCAGCAGGGCGGCGGGTTCCTCTTCGACCACCGTCTCGCCCTGCGGATCGAAGCTCGGCAACGACCAGCGGTCGAAAGCGTTGACGTCCTTGGCGCGGATCAGTTCGCTGGGGGCTTCTTTCGCCATTTAGATCATCTCTTCGCCGCCCTTGCCGCCGAGCACGATTTCCCCGGCTTCGGCCATGCGGCGGGCGATGGTGAGAATTTCCTTCTGCGCCGTTTCCACGTCGCTGACACGGACCGGCCCCTTGGCTTCGAGGTCGTCGCGCAGCAGCTCGGCGGCACGCTTGGACATGTTCTTGAACACCTTCTCCTTGATCGCCTCGTCGGCGCCTTTCAGGGCCAGCACCAGCACGTCCGAGGACACTTCGCGCAGCAGCGCCTGGATGCCGCGGTCGTCGACGTCCGCCAGGTTGTCGAAGACGAACATCAGGTCTTCGATCCGGCTCGACAGGTCTTCGTCCACCTCGCGGATCGAATCCATGAGCTGACCTTCGACGGAACTGTCGAGGAAGTTCATGATGTCTGCCGCGCGCTTCACGCCGCCCAGGTTGGCGCGGGTGGTGTTGGCACTGCCGGAGAATTGCTTCTCGAGAATCTGGTTGAGTTCCTTCAGCGCGGCCGGCTGAACGGTGTTCAGCGAAGACACGCGCAGGATGATGTCCAGGCGCACCTTGTGGTCGAAGTGGCTGAGCACTTCGCCGGCCTGGTCCGGGTCCAAATAGGCGACCACGATGGCCTGGATTTGCGGGTGCTCGTAGCGGATCACGTCGGCCACGGCGCGCGGCTCCATCCATTTCAGGCTGTCCAGGCCGCTGGTGCTACCACCGAGCAGGATGCGGTCGATCAGGTTGCCGGCTTTGTCTTCGCCGAGCGCCTGGGTCAGCATCTTGCGGATGTAGCTGTCGGAACCCATGCCCAGGCTGGTCTGGTCGCCGACGATCTCGACGAACTCGCCCATCACCTGTTCGATCTGCGCACGCTGGATGTTGCGCATCTGCGCCATGGCCACACCGACCTTCTGCACCTCCTTCGGGCCGAGGTGACGCAGCACTTGCGCGGCGTCGGTCTCACCGAGGGACAGCAGGAGGATGGCGGCCTTGTCGACTTTGGTCAGCTTGGCGGGGAGGCGATTCTCACTCATCGGCATTGATCCACTCTTTCACGACCTGGGCCACGCGACCCGGGTCTTCGGCCACCAGACTCTTGATGGCGTTCAGTTGAGCATCATACCCCTCCGTGGGACTGGGCAGCAGGATGCTCTGCGGCCCACCCAGGCTGACCCGGTCTTCCGACAACTCGCCTTCCAGGCCACCCATCTCGCCCAGTTCGACGTCGCCGTCGCGGGTGGCGAGGTCCTTGCCCTTGCCGCCGCCGGTGATGTTGTTCAGCACCGGGCGCAGCACGCCGAAGACCAGCACCAGGATGAACAGGACTCCGAGCACCTGTTTGACGATATCCCAGAACCAGGGCTGCGAGTAGAACGGGACTTCGATGATCTCCTCGCCGCTTTCCGCCGCGAACGGTGCGTTGATCACGCTGACGCTGTCGCCACGGGTGGCGTCGTAGCCCACCGCGTCCTGTACCAGGCGGGTGAAGCGTGCCAGGTCATCGGCGGACCATGGCGCACGGGTCACTTCGCCGCTGGCCGGGTCGATCTTCACCTGGTCGTCCACCACCACGGCCACCGACAGACGGCGCAGGCGGCCCTGCTGCTGCTTGGTGTAGCTGATGGAGCGATCCAGCTCGTAGTTACGGGTGGCCTGCTCGCGCTTGTCTGCCGGATAGGGCGCCAACATCGGCTGGCCGGTGGCCGGGTCCATGACCTGTTGACCATTGGCGTCCAGCAGCGGCTGGCCGGCTGCCACCGGACCGGCCGGGGCCGCTGCCTGGGTGGCCTGCTCCGGCGCGCTGGCCGGGCCCGGCGGCTGGTTGCTCAGCGCACCCGGCACGCCCTGCGGCGGCAGGCTGCTCTGGCGCTGTTCGTTGACCGACTGCTCGCTGCGCAGTGCCGGCTGGTCCGGGTTGAACATCTCCGAGGTGGATTCCACCGCGCTGAAATCGACGTCGGCGGACACCTCGGCCTTGTAGCGGCCCATGCCCAGCACCGGTTGCAGGATGTTGTGCACGCGCTGGGTGAACAGGCCTTCCATGCGGCGGCTGTAGTCGAACTGCTTGCCGGCCACGGTCAGCTCGGACATTTCCTGCTGGTCGGACAGCAGGTTGCCTTTCTGGTCGACCACAGTGATCTGCGATTTATCCAATTCCGGCACGCTGGTGGCGACCAGGTTGATGATTGCCATCACCTGGCTCGGCTCCAGAGTACGCCCCGGATACAGCTCGACCAGTACCGATGCGCTGGGCTTGCGCTCGTCGCGAACGAACACCGAGCTTTTCGGAATGGCCAGGTGCACGCGGGCCGCCTTGACATTGTTCAGGCTGGAAACGGTGCGTGCCAGTTCGCCTTCCAGGCCGCGACGGTAGCGGGTGGCTTCCATGAACTGGCTGGTGCCGAGGCCCTGCTCCTTGTCGAGGATCTCGAAGCCGACGGTGTTGTCGCTGGGCGCCACACCGGCACCGGCCAGCTTCAGGCGGGCACGGGCGAGGTCGTCGGACTTGACCAGCAGGGCGCCAGAGTTGGGTTCGATCTTGTAGGGGATGTCGGACGCGGTGAGGATTTCCACCACCTGGTTGGCGTCCATCCCGTTCAGGCTGCCGTACAGCGGACGGTAATCCGGTTGCTGCGACCAGAGCACCACGGCGAAACCGATCGCCACGCTGGCGGCCAGGCCAACCAGCAGGCCGATCTGCCGCAGCATCGACATGTCGGACAGATTCTCCAGAAAAGCCAGGCCGAACAACGGCTTCTTCGGCTCTTCGGCTCCGCCCTTGACGATCACGTTATTCGCGACTGCTTCAGCCATTGCTCAACCTCGCCTTAAACCGGCATCTGCATGATGTCTTGATACGCCTGAACCAGCTTGTTACGCACCTGGGTCATGGCCTGGAAGGAAACGCTGGCCTTCTGCGAGGCGATCATCACATCGGCGAGATCGACCCCGCTCTGCCCCATCTCGAAGGCGGTCGCCATCTGGTTGGCGACCTGCTGGGTGTCGTTCACCTTGTTCACCGCCTGACCGAGCATGTCCGAAAAGCTCGGCGCACCCGGCTCCGGCGTTGCCGTCACCGGTTTCGCACGGGCCATGGCCTCCATTTGCATGGAGCGCATTTCCAACATCAGGCGATTGAATTCGACACCCTGGCTCATTTCGTACCCTCCGTCGGCTGCGGTTTTTTGACGCTACGCAGCCTTTGCACAGGGTGATTGCAACTAGGGTGCCAACGTTGGAGCGGCAAGCTGCAAGCGGTCAGCTACAAGCAAGAGCCCGCCCGGGAAATCCGGTGGGCTCTTCGCTTTTTCTTGTGGCTTGCAGCTTGCCGCTGAGAGCTGCCAGCTTTAGCTGGCGAAGAGATAGGCTTCGACGTCCATGCCGGCATCGCGCATCTGGGCGAGCTTGTAACGCAGGGTGCGCGGGCTGATGCCGAGGCGTTCGGCGGCTTCCTTACGGCGGCCGCGCTCGGAGCGCAGGGTGTCGATGATCATCTGGAACTCGCGGCGGCGCAGGTCCTCACCGAGCGGGCCGGCTGCTTCGGCGAGCGGTGTCTCCATCAGCGGCGGCATCGCCACGGCGGCGATCGGCATTGCTACTGGCGCCACCGGTACAGAGGGCAGCGGAGCCAGACCGATCGGGGCGGTCAGGCACAGGTCCTCGGGTTGGATCACCCCGCCCTGCTGGAGGATCAGGGCGCGCTGGATGGCGTTGTCCAGTTCGCGCACGTTACCCGGCCAGGCATGGCTGACCAGGCAGGCTCGCGCGTCGGCGGACAGGCTCACCGGGCCCTGATTCATTTTTTTGACGTGCTTGGCCAGCAGACGCTCGGCCAGCGGCAGAATGTCGGCGGGCCGCTCGCGCAAGGCACGCCAGGCCAGCGGAAATACCGACAGGCGATAGTAAAGGTCTTCGCGGAAACGCCCAGCCGCCACTTCGCCGGCCAAGTCGCGGTTGGTGGTGGCCAGCACCCGGATGTCCAGGGTGATCGGCCTGCGCGCGCCGACCCGCTCCACTTCGCGTTCCTGCAATACCCGCAGCAGCTTGGCTTGCAGTCCCAGGGGCATTTCGGAGATTTCGTCGAGCAGGATGGTCCCACCGTCGGCCAGCTCGAACTTGCCCGGCTGAGCGGCGATGGCACCGGTGAAGGCACCCTTTTCGTGACCGAACAGCGTGGCCTCCAGCATGTTGTCCGGGATCGCCGCGCAGTTGATCGCGATGAACGGTTTGTCGGCACGCGGCGACTGCTGATGGATGTAGCGCGCCAGCACTTCCTTACCGGTGCCGGACTCGCCCGAGATCAGCACGGTGGAGTCGCTGCGGGCCACCCGCGCGGCCAGTTGCAGCAGGTGCTGGCTGGCCGGTTCGACAGCCACCGGCCCTTCGCTCTCGGACGCACCGAGGCGCCCCAGGGCATGACGGGCGACCAGCTCGAGCAGGGTCTTCGGCTCGAACGGCTTGACCAAGTAATCCGCCGCGCCCTGGCGCATCGCTTCCACCGCGCGTTCGACGGCGCCGAAGGCGGTCATCAGCAGCACCGGCAACTGAGGGTAGCGGGCACGGATCAGCGCCAGCAACTGATGGCCATCCATGCCCGGCATGTTCACGTCGCTGACCACCAGGCCGAACGGCTCCTGGGCCAACACCACCAAGGCCTCTTCGGCGCTTTCGACGGCGCGGAACGCATGTCCGCCGAGCGACAGGGTATCGCCCAGCGCTTCGCGCAGGGCACGGTCGTCTTCGACTAGCAGGACTTTGGCTGTCATGGGCAAGATCACTCCCGATTGACCGGTTGGGCCGCCGGAATCAGCGGCAACTGAAGAATGGCGCAGGTCCCGCGACCGACACGCGAAAGCAGGCGCAGCTCGCCCTGGTGGGCACGGGCCACGGCCTTGACCACCGCCAGGCCGAGGCCGGTGCCGGTGGTCTTGGTGGTGAAGAAGGGTTCGCCCAGGCGCGCCAGGGTGGCGGCGTCGATGCCGGGGCCGTTGTCGCTGACGCACAGGCGCAGGGCGTCGCCCCGGGCATAGAGGTGGATCTTCAAACCGGTGTCGCTGCCACCGGCCTGGATGGCGTTTTCGATCAGGTTGACCACGGTGCCGACCAGGGTGTCGCGGTTGCACAGCAGCTCGCCGTCGCGAGCGTCGCATTGCCAGCGAACCTGCATGCCCTGCACGTGGGACTCCGCGGCGGAACGCAGCGCCGCGAACAGCTCGGCAGGCGCCAGGCGATCCGGCAGCGGCAGGTCACCACGGGCGAAGATCAGCATGTCGCGCACCTGGTGCTCCAGCTCGTGCAGACGCTCCTTCAGGCGCCCGGCGAAACGCTGCTGCTGCTCGGTCGGCAACACCTGTTCGGCGAGATGGCTGGCATACAACAGGGCGGCAGTCAGCGGGGTGCGAATCTGGTGAGCCAGGGATGCCACCATGCGTCCCAGGGAGGACAGGCGCTCGTGGCGGGCCAGTTGGTCCTGCAGGCGACGGGTTTCCGTCAGGTCGGTGAGCAGCACCAGTTGCCCCGGCTCGCCCTGCAGCGAACGGGTGGCGATGGACAGGCGGCGCCCGTCCTTCAGGGAAATCTCATGGCCATCGTCCTTGCGCGGCGCGAAACAGCGGGCGATCACGTGGCGCCAGAGCAGGCCCACCAAGGGTTGACCGAGCAGGTTGCGCGCCACCGGGTTGGCCTCACGGACCACGCCCTGGCCGTCGATCACGATGACACCGCCGGGCAGCAGATCGAGCAGGCTTTGCAGACGCATGGCCAGGCGTTCTTTTTCGGCCAGCTCCTGCATGCGCTGGGCACTGACCAATGCCAGTTGCCCTTTCAATTCATTGACGCGCGCCTCCAGCAAGCCGTAGGACTCGTTGAGCTGGGAGGACATCTGATTGAACAGCGCCAGGGTCTGTTCCAGACCGGCACGGCCAGCATCCTCGAGGGCGATGGCCTGTTCCGTTTCGGCAGGGTTTAGCGGGCGGGCGGCTGGGTTCATTAGTCTCTCTCGCACGTCGGACCGTCAGTGGACGGTCAGGTCGAGAGAGACTTAGCAATACCCGTGCCTAAAAATTATCGCTTTATTTTCAAATACTTACGCATACGCGTCGGAAGTACGCGTCAATCCTCCGGCTGATCCTCGTCGTCGCGACGGCTCATGCCGTACTTGCGCATCTTCTCCACCAGGGTGGTGCGGCGGATACGCAGACGCTCGGCGGCACGGGCGACGATGCCGCCGGCATCGTCCAGGGCCTGCTGGATCAGTCCCTGCTCCAAGTTGCCGAGGTAGTCCTTGAGGTCCAGCCCCTCGGGCGGCAGCATCGCCGGCGACGTCATGCCCGGCAGGCCGGCGTTGATCGCCGCGCGCTCTTCCAGTTCCTCGCGCAGGCTGGCCGCCAATTGTTCGTCCTCGTCATCCACGTGACGGAATTTCTTCGGCAGCTCGGACACGCCGATCACCCCGTAGGGATGCATGATCGCCATGCGCTCCACCAGGTTCGCCAGCTCGCGCACGTTGCCCGGCCAGTCGTGGCGGCAGAGCGACATGATGGCCGCCGAGTTGAAGCGGATGGAGCCACGCTTCTCGTGCTCCATGCGCGAGATCAGCTCGTTCATCAGCAGGGGGATATCCTCCACCCGCTCGCGCAACGGCGCCATCTCGATGGGGAAGACATTGAGTCGGTAGTAGAGGTCTTCGCGGAAAGTCCCCTGCTCGATCATCTTCTCCAGGTTCTTGTGGGTGGCCGCGATGATGCGCACGTCCACCGTCTGCGTCTTGTTGCTGCCGACCCGCTCGAAGGTCCGCTCCTGCAGCACGCGCAGCAGCTTCACCTGCATCGGCAACGGCATGTCGCCGATCTCGTCGAGGAACAGCGTACCGCCGTTGGCCAGTTCGAAACGCCCGGCGCGGCTGGTGATGGCACCGGTGAAGGCGCCCTTCTCGTGGCCGAACAGTTCGCTTTCCAGCAACTCGGCCGGAATCGCACCGCAGTTCACCGGCACGAAGGGCGCCTCGCGGCGCTTGGAATGGTAATGCAGGTTGCGCGCCACCACTTCCTTGCCGGTCCCGGACTCGCCGAGGATCAGCACGCTGGCCTCGGTATCGGCGACCTGCTGCATCATCTGCCGCACGTGCTGGATGGCACGGCTGGTGCCGACCAGGCTGCGGAACAGGTTCGGTTCGCGTTGGCGGCCGCGCTCGCGGGCCTGGTCGTACATCTCGCGGTAGACCTGGGCACGGTGCAGGGAATCGAGCAACTTGTTGTAGCTGGGCGGCATTTCCAGACTGGCGAGTACACGCCGACGCACGTCTTCCGGCCACTCCGGCGGCGCCGATTCGCCGATCAGCACCAGCGGCAGGTATTCGTCCCAGTTGCCCAACTGCTTGATCAGCTCCAGCGCTCCTCCCTTCGACTCGACGGAACCGAGCAGGACGCTCAGCACGTCGCGGCTGGCATCCAGGGATTCGACAGCGGCCCGCCAGTCGGCGCTGCCGCAGGCCAGATGCTCCTCGCCCAGGAAGTTCAGGATGACCGCCAGATCGCGGCGGCGCTCGTTGTTATCGTCGACCAGCAGGATTCGGGTTTCACGCCACATCTGTCAGGTTCTTTTTCCGGAGGAGGCAGAGGGGTGACTACACTCGCGTCAAAAGCACGAAAGCGCCATCATTTAGCCACTAATTTAAGTCAAAAATTTGAAGCGTGTCAATTTTATGGCGTGAAATTAATGGTTTTTCTGCCGAATTGCACCCCCTGACAGGGGTGCAATTCATGAGAGAGGGCATGGAGGGGAGCCCGGCGGGCTCGGAAGACGATCAACCGAAGAGTTGGTAGACCTTGGCACGCTGGGCCGACTGGTTGAGCTGGATCAGCTCGCCGGCCAGACGCTGCTGCTCACGGCTGCAGACGGCGATCAGCTCGCGATAGAGGGACAGCAACTCCTGCATGCGGCTGCGCAACAGGTTCTCGTCGCTGGTTTCGGCGTCCATCGCCTCTTCCACGGCCAGGCGGCATTGCTGATCGAGCTCGCCGATGGCCGTCCAGTCCTGCCGCGACAGTGCGTCGCGCAGAGCCGAACCGGTTGTTTCGAGGCGCTGAAAAGCTGGATTCATGGTGTTCTCCTCGTCGATCCGGTGCTCAGGAGGCAATGCCGTCCCAGCCCGTCTTGACTTCCCGCAGCAGGCCCGCCACTTCGTCGACCAGCGCCACGTCGTTGTTCACGTTGGCCTCGACCAGTCGGGAGACCATGTATTCGTAGAGACTGTCCAGATTGGCCGCGATCTCGCCGCCCTTCTGGTGGTCCAGGCCTTCCCGCAGGCCGCCGATGATGGCGATGGCCTTGCCGATCAGCTCGCCCTTGAGCGAGGTCTGCCCACGCTCCAGAGCCCCCTTGGCCTGTGCCAGGCGGGCCAGGCCGCCTTCGAAGAGCATCTGGATGAGACGATGCGGGCTGGCATCCAACACCTGGACCTGGGTATTCACCGTCTGGTATTGCCTGAGGGCTGCCATTGCATTCATGGGTCGATCCACCTGTTCAGTTGATACCTAAGGTATCGGTGAACAGTGGAAAAACTTTATGCCTCTTAAGGCAAATTCGTCGCCTTGACTTCTTCGTGCTCGCCGATGGCGTCCCAGGCTTCCTTGATCTGCAACAGCAAGGCTTCGACCTCGTCGAGGCTGCGTGGCGTATCTTCCAGGGCGACGCCGGCCAGACGCCGGGTCATGTAGTCGTACAGCGCGTCGAGGTTCTCGGCGATCTGGCCGCCGAGTTGCTTGTCCAGGCTCGCCTGGAGCACACCGAGAATGCTGATGGTGGAACCGACCGCCACGCCGCGCGTCTCGCGATTGCCTTGCGCCTGGGCGAGGCGTGCCAGGGAGATGCGCTCCAGGGCGCCAGCCAGGAGCATCTGCACCGCCTGGTAGGGGGACACTTCGAGGCTGGTCTTGACCTGCTTGTAGGTATCGATCGAACTCATGGTCAGCTGCTCTTCTTGACGACGCCGGGGAGGTTGGAGAACGCACCGGACATCCAGTCGCTGGTCCGCTTCAACTGGCCGACCAGGGAGTCCATCGCGTTGTATTGCGTGTATAGGCGTTCCTGAATCTTGGCGATGCGTGCATTGAGCTGGATCTTCTGATCGTCGACGCTACTCAGCGTCTGCTGCAGGCCGCTGACTCGTTGCTCCAGCACGCCGCCGGTCTTGGTATAGCCATCGACCTTGTTGTTCAGACGGGCCATCAGACCGTTGTCGCCGGTGAGGAAGCTGCCGACCGCGTCATAGTTGCTGTCCAGCACTTCGCCGAGCTTGGTGTCGTCGATCTTCAGCGTGCCATCCTTCTGCGTGGTGATGCCAAGGTCGGCCAGCACGCGCAGGTCGCCGCTCCCCATGGGGTTGGTCAACTCGCTGCGCACGCCACTGACCAGGCTGCGCACCGTGGCGTCGCCGACCAGGTTGCCGGTGACCGGCTCCTTGCCGTCGCCCACCGACACTACGCTGGTCAGCGTCTTGGTGGTGGACATCAGCTTGTTGTAAGCGTCGACGAATTTCTTCAGGTTGTCCTTCACCGCCGAGGTGTTCTCACCGACGGTCAGAGTGACGGTCTTGCCGGTTTCCGCTTGCAGCAGATCGAGGGTCACGCCCTCGATGACGCCGCTGACGGAGTTCTTCTCGCTTTCGATTTCCAGGCCGTCGATCTTGAACTTGGCGTTGGCTGCGGTACTCAGCGCCGCCGGCATGTTGGTGACCAGCGACTGGAGATCGCTGCCCGCATCGGCAACGCTCATGGTCAGGTCGTTGCCGGCACCGGTCTTGTTCGACGACAGCACCAGCCGGGAGGTATTGGCCACCGGGTCGGTGACGATATTGGCGCTGATGCCCTGGTCCTTGAGCTGCGTGTTGATCGCATCGCGAACATCCTTGAGGCTGGCGCCGTCGGCGATGTTCACGTCGAAACTGGAGCTGCCGAGGCCAATGGTCAAAGTACCGCCGGCGGCAAAGGTGGAAGTGGAATCGCCGCTCACTGCGCCGGATGCGATCTTGCTCGCCGATGCCAGTTGGGTGACTTCGATGCTGTATTTGCCGGCAAGGGCTGTCTTGCCGACCGTCGCGGTGAGTCGCGCGGTATCGGAAGAGGTCGCCTTGCGGGTATCGAACAGGCTGAGGTCGTTCAGCCCCTTGATGGCGCTCTGGAAGTCGCTGACCGCACTCTTGAGCGTCCCCAGGGCGGAGATCTTGGCGGTCGTCTGAGTTTCGAGACGCTTGAGCTGCGCTTCCTTCGGCGCCTTCTCGGCCGCTGTCAGCGCAGAAACGATGGAATCGATATCGATTCCGGAACCCAAACCCGTGATGCCAGCCATATCCTGTGCCTCGTCAAAGAGTCGACGGTTACCCGTCGCAATAGGCCAAACCAATCAAGAAGCGTGCCGATTCAGACCTGGGTCTTGAACAACAGGCTGCGCATTTCCGAAAGGCTTTCCGCGAGCTTGAGCGCCTCTTCGGAAGGAATCTGTCGGATCACGTCGCCGGATGCGGCGTCGGTGACCTTGACGACGATACGGCCGCTGCCATCGTCGAGGGAGAAATTGATGTCGCGTCGGACCGACTGCACGAACTCCTGGATGCTGCTCACCGCGTCTTCCAGTTGACCCCGGCTCACGCCGGCGGCGACGCTACCGTCGCGCTCGGCCTCGGTGGCCTTGGTGCTGGCGACAGTCGGCTCGGCCGGCTTGGAGGCCGCTTCCCGAGCAGTGCTGGAGACGGTGGGCTGGGTGCTGCGCGGCACAGACCAATCGTTTATCGAGCTGATGTCCATCTTTTACCCCTCACAACGAGGAAATGGGAGGAAGGGTTACCCCCTTCCTCCCATCGGTTGGCGCCGTTTGCCGATTAGCCCAGCAGGCTGAGCACTGCTTGCGGCAGCTGGTTGGCCTGGGCCAGGATCGAGGTACCGGCCTGCTGCAGAATCTGATTCTTGGTCAGATTAGCAGTTTCGGCAGCGAAGTCGGTGTCCTGGATCCGGCTGCGTGCGGCCGACACGTTCTCCCCGATGTTCTGCAGGTTGCCGATGGTGTTCTCGAAGCGGTTCTGGACCGCACCGAGGTCGGCGCGCTGCGCATCGATCTTCTGGATCGCCTGGTCGATGATGATCACCGCCTTCTGCGAACCGATGGTGTCGGTGATGTCCACGTCGGCAACCAGGTTGTCGTCGGTCACGTCGGCCAGGCTGACAGCGGTGGTGGTCGCAGCGGTTTCCGCGTCGTCGATGGAAGCACCGGAGCCGAAGGAGAAGCTCTCGATCTCACCGGCAGCGCTACCCGAACCCAAGGCGGTCACCAGGTCGATATCGCCGCTTTCGTTGACGAAGGCACCGATGCCGATGTTGGCGTCGTTGATCACGGTGGCCAGGGCCTGGACCTGCTCGGCCTGGGTGGCACCGCTGGCGAAGGTGGCGCTGAAGGTCTTGGCAGTGCCGTTGGCCATGGTCACGGAGATGGCGATGGCACCCGATGCGTTGGCCGCACCCGCAGCAACGTCGCTCGCGGCGATGCTGCCGGAGGAGAAGGTAGCCTCCATCGATTCGGTGCTCATCTCGTCGATCTTGACGCTGATGGTTTCGTTCGCGGCGCTACCGACCTGGAAGGTGGTGGTGCCGAAGGTACCGTCGAGCAGTTTCTTGCCACCGAAGGAGGTGGTGTTGGCGATACGGTCCAGTTCCTTCTTCAGCTCGGTCACTTCGGAGTTCAGTGCCTTGCGTTCTTCGGAGCTGTTGGAACCGTTGGCCGATTGCAGGGCCAGATCGCGCATACGCTGCAGGATGGAGGTGGACTGCTGCAGGGCGCCTTCAGCGGTCTGGGCCATGGAGATGCCGTCGTTGGAGTTCTTGACGGCGATGTTCAGGCCGTTGACCTGGCTGGTCAGGCGGTTGGCGATCTGCAGGCCGGCGGCGTCGTCCTTGGCGCTGTTGATGCGCGAACCGGTGGACAGGCGCTGCAGGGACACATCCAGAGCCTTGGAAGAGGTGTTCAGGTTGCGCTGGGTGTTCAGCGATGCAACGTTAGTGTTGACGGTCAAAGCCATGATGGTTGTCCTCCGTAGGACCTTACTTCGTTTGCCTGGGCTTGCGACTCTGGCCTGCAATGCTCAGGCAACCGTTGAGTTCGCATTCGTTCTTTGTATCGGCCCTTGCGGAAATTCCTTTAGGGCCCTTCCCTCAATTTTTTTCCTACTACCGCCAGAGGCCGTGTTTGACGCGGGACTTGGCGGGTTCGTATGGCTTATCGGCATCACCCGGAGAGACTTGAGGAAGAAAAAAAGCCCCACCGACGATCATCGGAGGGGCTTCCTTATATAAGAGGGCAACTGTGAGGACGTCGGGCTCTGCAAAGGCGCATGAACGCTGCCCTACCGTTCGGCGCCTCGCCACCATGGCGTTTTGACTTTCGCCGGGACGCTTCCATACTTTTTCACGCCATGCGCATTGAGCATGACATCAACCGAAAGGGATCCCTCAACCCAGGGGGGCCGTACCGGTTCATGCAGTTCGCTCGCGTCGTGGTGGTTGGCATTACGGGCAGGTAGGCCCTCTTGTTGAATAGGAGTGTTCAACGATGTCCAGCCATTCCCGAACCACGACGTTCCCGCCCCTCCCCGATCTGCTGACCTCGCCGACCCGCGCCGATGCGCCCACCGCGGCGCTGGACCCGTCGATCGCGACCGCGTCGCTGGGATCGATCGTGTTTCCCCCGATCCATTCCCTGCGCGCCGGCTGCTGGTTGCTGAACTACAAGCCCACGGGTGCGCCGCTGGTGTCCTACGACGGTACCCTGCGGGTGGAAAGCCATAGTGGCGGCCGTACCGTCAGCGGCGATCTCTACCAGCGGCCCGTGATCTACCTGCCGCTCAACCTGAGCGCGCCCCTGCCCGCCCAACCGGGCAAGCCGACGCTGGTGCCCGAGCTGTCGTGGAAGCCCATCCTCCTGGGCGGCCCGAACCCGGCCAACGGCATTCCGATCCTGGCACGCTCGCGCTACCGCTATTACGTGCGGGTGACCGCCTTGCCGGAGTACTTCTACTTCGGCAACACCTTTACCCTCGGCTTCGAGCTGTGGCGCTTCACCGCGCCGAACACTTGGGTGAACGAAACCACGCTGACCGCGCAGATGGTGCGCATGAGCGGCCCCGCGGGCTATCCGTCCCCTGCCGACTACGCCGAAGGCGATGTCAGGAACGCGTCCAACACGGTCGTCGGCCGCCTGACCATGGGCTGGCTGTCCACCTACTACCGCCGCTGCACGGTCGAGATCGACACCGTGAGCGGCTCGGAGCGGCCGCTCGCCAGCGGCGTCGGCCACACCTGGCAAACGGTGATGGACGAAGTCGGCTGGCAAGTGAACCTGCACCTCAGCGACGTCGATGTCGCCGAGGCCAGCGGCGCCTCCTGGTCCAATACCGAGATGCACGCCTCCATGCTCGCCCGCCGCGCGGCCACCAACCTCGACAGCGAATGGCGCTACCACGTGCTGGCGGTGAAGAACATCGACTCGACCCCGCGTGGGATCATGTACGACAACGGCGGCACCGACTCCAACAACGTGCCGCGCGAAGGCATCGGCATCGCCTCGCACTGGATCATCGATGCCGGCTGGGGCACGGTCAGCGGCCAGCGCTTCGGCACCGCCGACGCGCCCTACTTCCGCACCGCCGTGCACGAGATCGGCCACGCCATGGGCCTGTACCACAACTTCGCCGACCTCGGCTTCATGTGCACCAGCGACGTGATCGCCGCCGCCGGCACTCCCGGCACGCCATTCCCCAGCAACATCCAGTGGTCGTTCCATCCGGACAACCTCAAGCAACTGCGCCACTACCCCGACCCCTTCGTGCGTCCCGGCTCGGTAGCGTTCGGCGGCGCCTCGATGAACACGCCGCTGATCACCCCCACCGACCTGGAAATCGACGTGGAAGGCCTGGCACTGGAAGTGAAACCGCTGCTCGCCGAACTGCCACTGGGAGCACCGGTGCGGGTGGACATCGCCCTGGTGAACCGTGGCGACCGCGCGATCCGCGTCCCGGCCAATCTCAGCCTGAAAGGCGAGTTCGTCAGCGGCAGCGTGATCGATCCGGCCGGCACTTCCCGCTCGTTCCGCACCGTAGTGCACTGCCTGGAGGATCACGCCTTCAACCTGTTGCAGCCGGGCGAGCGGATCGAAGACTCCATGACCCTGCTGCGCGGCGCCGAGGGCGCCCTGTTCGGCACCTCGGGCGTGCATGAAATCCAGGTCGAGGTGCACTGGGACGTGGAAGGCATGGTCGCCCGCGTGGCCGGCAGCACCACCGTGATGGTGACCGCCGCGGTCGATGCCCGGCATGCGGAAGCGGCGCACCAGATCCTGGCGACGCCCGATGCGCATCTGGTGCTGGCCATCGGCGGCGACCACCTCACCGAGGGCATCAAGGCGATCCAGTGTGCCCTCGACTCGCCGGTGCTGCGGCCGCATTACGCGGTCATCGAAGCCAAGCGCGTCGCGCGCCGCTTCAGGAACCGCAAGGCCGATCTGAAGGCCGCCGCCGCGCTGCTGGAAGACGGCTGCGTGATGAGTCCCCGTGAACTGGGCAAACTGGCGAAAGCCGCCAGCCAGGCCGATACGGGCGGCGCACCGCTGAAAGAACTGTCCAAGCAACTCAAGGCGCGGGCGAAGAAAATGGCCCTGCCGGTCGCCGACCGGCGGGCGCTGGATGCGCTCGACGAGCGCGACAACGGCAAACCCGATACGCCCCGCCTGCGCGCTTGAGCGGTAACCGGGCGAAACGCGGAGAGGAACAGGACGATGACAGCGCACGATCCACGGCTGGTGGGAAGCTGGCAGAAGATCGACGACGCGGCCTGCGCGGCGAAGTACGCCGCGCACCTGCGCTTCGAACCTACCGGTCTCTACTTCGGCAGCACCGAACCCGCCGGCGGCTTCACCTGGTGGGACGGAGGGACTTGGGCGACGGAGGTCCCCGGCCGTCTCGCGCTGTCCATCGCCAACGACGAAGTGGTCATCTACGCCTATTCGCTCGACGACGACACCTTGACCGTGGATGACCCTTCGGGGTGTCGCTTCCGCTATCGCCGAGCCCTTTGATCGGTGTCCTAACGAACGACCTCGGCGGAGAACGCTCGCCGAGGTCGCATTTCCCCAGCTCGGGCACGTAACTCGAAGCAGGTGGCACGCCTCGGGTGAGGTCATCCACGCTTTGACAATTTCCTGCCCTGGCAACGCTGCGCTCCTGGTTTCGCCTTGTTAGGTTCCGTTCCGGGCATTTTCCCGCGGTAACCGAGACAGCATTCCATGCCACTACACCACAAGGCGGCGCTCGCCTGCGCCGCCATACTCTGTACGGTCGCGTCCATCGGCTGGCTACTGACCTCCGGCACCCAGGCCACCGATCACCAGGCCGCCTCGGTGAAAGCCGATTCTCCTACCGCTTCGATCCAACCGGGCAAGACCGTACCGGGCGAGGTCGACACGGCCGCAGCGCAGATCGGTAAATCGAAGCAGGACGACGAAAAAACGCTGCAACTGCTCATGCAGCCCGATCCCAACCCCTACTACGCCACCTTCGGCGACCGCCTGCAGGAAGTGTTGGCACGGCGCGACGGCCAGACCGTGGACGCGAAGAAGCTCTGGGCGGCGCTGCAGGAAAAAGCCGCCTGGAAACCCCTGGAGGGCTCACCCGACCAGTTGCCGCTCACGGCGGAACAACGCAGCGACGGGCGTGAATTCATCAACATCGATCCGCTCAAGATCGAGTCCCTGGTTCCCGGCGATCACCTGGAAGTGCCGATCGCCCAGGCCAACCAGACCTACAACGTCGTCATCGATCACGTGCGGTCGACGGACGGCCAGAGCATGACCTGGTCCGGCCATATCGAGGAACTCTCCCAGGACAACCAGGTGACGATCACCCGGGGCAACGGGCTGATCGTCGGCGGCATCACCACTCCCCAGGGCCTCTATGCCCTGCAGGCCCACGGCAGCCAGGGCTGGATCGCGACCAACGCCACCCTGTTCAAGAAGGGAGACAAACACATCGAGGTCCCGTCCAGCCAGGACAACGCGGCCACCGATAACCACGCAGGGCACTGAGCCCGCCCCGCCACAAAGCACTCAGGGAACGTAACCACGATGCGAACGATGCGCTCATTCGTACGCCAGGCAGGCATGACGACTGCATTGGCTCTTCTGCCGCTGGCCATGGCCCAGGCCGCCCAGGTCGATCTGCTGGTGACCTACGACGACTACAGCAACACCTATTTCAATGGCGACGTCCAGGCCGCCATGCAGAGCTGGGTCGAACAGATCAACACCATGTACACGAACAGCCAGGTCGACGTGCAACTGCGTCTGGTCGGGGTCATGAACCGAAACGACGCCGATACGGATATGGACAATGTCCTGCACAGATTGCGGGTGGACAGCGCCGTGGCGCAGAAGCGCGCCGAACTGGGCGCGGACTACGTCACTCAGTTGCACAAGGGCAACGACAACTACTGCGGTGTCGGCTACCTGGCGATCCATCCGGATTGGTCGTTCAGTGTGGTAGGCGCGGACTGCGGCGCCCAGGCCATGGCCCACGAACTTGGCCACACCATGGGCCTGCATCATTCCCGACGCCAGGGCAACACCAGTGGGGTACGTTACGATTACGCCCTGGGATACGGCGTTGACGGCGTGTTCGCCACCATCATGGCTTACGGGAGCGTCTTCGGTGCTCCCTCGATACCCAAGTTTTCCAACCCTCGGATTACCTGCAACGGCCTGCCCTGCGGCGTGGAGGCTGGAAAGCCCGAACAGGCGGATGCCGCGCTGGCCATCAACAACGTGCGCGACGAAATCGCCGGCTTCCTGCCGACCAGGGTCACCCAGGCAACGCCGGCAACCGCGACCCTCGCCAACGGCACCTACAGCATCAAGGCCAAGCACAGCGGCAAGTGCCTCGATGTGACCGGCGCCTCGACGGCAGATGGCGCGGCGCTGATCCAATGGACTTGCCACCTGGCCAACAACCAGCGCTGGATTCTCACCGCGCTGGGCGACGGCTACTACGAGGTGAAATCCAAGCACAGCGGCAAGTGCATGGACGTCACCGGCGCCAGCACTGCGAACGGCGCGCGCCTGCAGCAATTGGCATGCTCGCGCGGTAACCAGCAGCAGTGGCTCATCGAAGCCCAGAGCGACGGCAACTACCGCATGACCGCACGCCACAGCGGCAAGGTCGCCGATGTGCTCGGGGTATCGCTGAACAATGGCGCGGCCCTCGCCCAGTGGAACTGGCAGAACGGCAACAACCAGCAGTTCACCTTCACACGCCTGGAATGACCCACGAACCCACGGGCGCCACCTCACGAAGGCAGCGCCCGTGCCGTTCACCTTCCCTCCCGCCTACCGCTGTCGCCGCCGTAACGGCTCTGGCTCCAATGTTTCTTCTGTAACAGCCTTCACAAATCGACACTGCACACGTCCCACTTGATTGATCCTTGAGAGCCGCCGTACTGCCTCATCGGAGTTACCGATCAATCAGGCCAAGGCGAACGCATGCATTCGAACGAGTCAGCGGAAGACAGCCTTCTGCGTCGCGAAACCCTGTCAGGACAATCTCACCTGTTGCACGGCCTGCCGGCAGAGCTGATCCGGCATGTCGCTCTCCATTCGACCGAACGGACCCTGCGTGACAAGGACGTGCTGTTCCTCAAGCACGACCCCGACGACTTCATCGCGCTAGTGATCGCTGGGCAGATCTACACCGTTCTCTACGGGCCGGACGGCCGCGAGTTGATCATCAACGACATCGGCTCCGGCGAGGTGGTGGGGGAAACCGCGCTGATCCAGCCGAGCCGGCGCGAGACCTCGGCCTATGCCTCAGGCCCCACGCAGGTGCTGATCCTGAGCCGGCGCCACTTCGCCCCGCTGATCGCCAACCCGACCTTCCTCGAGCGCGCCCTCGCCCTGCTCTGCTCGCGGCTGCGGGAAGCCTCCAGCTTCGTCGAGATGGTCTGCCTGCATCGCCTGGAATCCCGCCTGGCGCGCTACCTGCTGGCCAGCCTGGCGCAGGATGCGTCCGCCTCCGACGCGGCCAGCGCGGCGTTGCCGGCCAACCAGAGCATCCTCGCGGCGATGCTCAATGCCAGCCGGCCGAAGCTCAACGCCCAGTTGCAGAGCTGGAAGCGCCAGGGCCTGATCAGTTGCCGCAGCGACCGCATCCTGATCAACGACATCGGCCAGTTGCGGCGCATGGCGGAACTGCCCTCCGGCGCGGTGTCACCCAGGTAACAGCGTCGCCGGGCATGCCCCACTCAGACTGCCTCCCAGGCATGAGCACACACAGGGAGGTGGCAACGATGGAGTGTCTTACCCGGCTGAATGGTGGCTTCCTCGGCATCGACCGGCTCTTCGAGCAGAGCTGGCGCGCCGTCCAGCCTAACCTGCGCAAACGCGCACAGCGCCTGGCCCGGGGCGATCGCGAGCGGGCCGAGGAGTGGCTCAGCAACACCGCGCTCAAGGCCCTGCTGTTTCTCCGCCGCGCCCCCGAGCGCATTCGCGACCCCGAGGGCTTCATGTTCCTCGTCCTGGAACACGTCTACCTGGACAGCGCCCGCCATCACCAGCGCGAGAACCGGCTGTTCGACCATGGCGTGGACCTGCACAGCGAGCAGATCGACCGCTTCGCCTCGCCCGCCAACCTCCTCGAGCGCCTCGAACAACTGGAGCGGCTCGCCCAGATCGGCGCCGCGGTCGCCCGCCTGCCGCTGCCCCAGCAACGTCTGTTCGAGCTGCGCTTCATCGAGGATCGTCCCTATGCCGACATCGCCGACGAACTGGGCATCACCCAACCGCTGGTGCGCAAACGCGTGCAATTGCTGCGCAGCCGGTTGGGCGACCAGCTTTTTTCACAAGGGCGTTCACAAAGCGGCGGCAGCCGCGTTCCTTCCTGACGAGCGATTCGGACACGCGGTGAGCGAGGGCCCCTCTCCCGATCCGGGAGCGGCGGCACGACGAAGCCAGCCGTTTTCATCCCAAGGAGAGTTCCATGGCAGACAACACAGAGGTCAATCCGCAGATCACCGACGCCGTCACCCAGACCAACGTCAAGGTGGTGGCCGAAGCCCCGGCCCAGGCCATCGCCTCGCTCTACCAGGTCGCCAGCCACTCGGCCGGGCTATCGCTGCAGAACGCCGTGTACAGCCAGCAGGCCCTCAACCAGATCTCCACCGCCGTGGTCTCCAAGGCCGTGTCGATGATCATGGCGATCGGCGAAAAGACCTCGTGATCGGCTAGCCCAGGACAGGAGCACAGGACATGTTCGGCTTCGGCAAGAAACCCGCTTCTCCAGAAGGCACCGGCAACGGGACGGCACCACCCGCGCCCGATGAAACGGCGAGCACGCCCGCACAGGACGATCCCCCGGCCACGCCCGGCCCCGGCGTCGCGCTGCCGAAGCGCCCGTCGACCCTGTCGGCGATGACCGACCGCCTGCTCAACCAGTCCGGCAAGGCCACACCGCCCGACACCAGTGCGCTGAACAGCCAGATCGTCCAGGCGGTGCAGTTGAGCAACGCGGAAACCGCCAGCTATGCGCCGTCGCAGATCGCCACCGCGCCGGACATGATGATCAGCCAGGCCTCTGCGCTGGTGGCGCAGTCCGCCGCCAACTACTTCGACGGCGTGAGCAAGATTGCCCTGGCGAGCCAGGCCGTCCTGCTCAAGCAAATGACCGAGAACATCGCCGAGAACAAGCTCGCCCAGGCCGCCGAGGACGCCCTCGGCGCGCTCGCCACCGACCTGCTGATGGGGGCCGCCGCCGCGGTTGCCGCAGCCGCCGGCGCACTCGAAGCCGAATCGGCCAGTTTCGCCATCGACAAGATCGACCAGAGCATCGCGAAGTACGCCGACACCCTGGCCAACCGCAACGGCAAGACGACGCCGCCCGCCGGCGGCGACGCGTCCTGATAGCAGGAGAACACGCCCATGGCCTACTTCACGCTGGACAAGCCGACCCTGTTCATGGGGTACCCCTTCGACTTCCACAGCCACTTCGCCGGCATCCTACCGGTGGAAAGCCGCATGCACTGGTCCGCCGCCGACTGGCCCGCACAGCCCATTCCGCTGCCGAAGGGACGGAGCACCACCTTCCAGGTCGCCAAGGGTCAGGAGCTGTCGTTGATCGGCCTGCTAATGGCGAAGAACGGCATCCACCCGGACGCCCCGCACGAGGCGAGGGAGAAGGCACGGGAAGCGGCACACTACGAACTCTTCGAACTGGCCCTGCAACGCACCATCGCCCGCAACCCCTTCCTGGCCTTCGACAAGGAAGCCTACCTGCGCGGCGAATGCGCGGCGGAAAGCACCTACCTGGCCTGCGCCATCCTGCTCCAGCGCTTCGGCAACCTCGGGGTCGCCCCGGCCATCGACCAACCCGACCTCTACCGCGCCGTCGCCGAGCTGCTGCGCTCCGAGGCGGTCCGCGACGCGGAAACCTTCGAACTGGTGCGCTACTTCAACCGCAAAATCTGGACGGCCAACAAATACACGCCGTTCGACGATGCCTACTGGACCCGCGGCATCATCCGCGACCGTCACCCCGAGCTGTTCGCCGGCTTCACCCTCTGCTTCCTGCGCGAAGAGGGCATCGCCTACACCCAGACGGCCACCGGCGAAGACGAGATCGACGACCTGAACACGCTGTTCGCCGCCTTCAACCAGGCCCACGGGACCGCCTACCGGCTGCTCGCCCACACCGCTCACGGTTACACGGCGCTGACCCCGTTCAACAAGGATCTGGCGGCCATCCGCACGCACTTCGAGCTGGTCGGCGACGCCCCGAAAAGCCCCACGCTGGTCGGCATCGACCTGCTGGGCGCGGAAACCCGCACGGGCTTCTATCGCGACTTCTTCGCCTTCGTCCTGGGCTCGCTTTCGCTATTCAAGACCTACGCGGAAAAGAACCCGGATACCCGCAAGGTGGTGCTGCACATCCATTGCGGCGAAGGCACCGGCATCTCCGACAACAACCGGTCGCTGTGCGGCTACTTCCTGCGCAACGCCACCCACGTCGAGCCTGGCGTGTTCTATCGCAACCTCTGCGCCTATGCCTACAAATGCTACGCCAACACCCTGCTGCAAGGCCCGGTGAAGCAGCGCGACAAGCGCAACCGCGGCCTGTCCACCGACGACCACAGCGCCCTGGCCGGACTGTTCGACGAGCTGTTCCAGGACAACAGCCTGACCGTCGCCGGGCTGCGCCTGCGCCGCTTCGACATTACCAGCGCCACCACCCAGAGCCTGGTCGCCTACTACGCCCGGACCAACATCATGAACCTGAGCCGCGCGCTCGACGCCCAGGACGGGCAAGGCCCGACCTGCTACGAGCGGCTGACGGAACCGGACTCGCCGTTCACCCTGCGCATCGGCCACGCCTACCACTACCGCAACTACATCGCCAGCAAGTACCCCGCCTTGCTGTTCGACACCAACCTCGGCAGCAACTTCATCACCGGTGCCGCCGGCCTGTTCGATTCCGCCCAGGCCTACCGCCTCAATCGCGGCCTGCGCCATCTGAATGGCTTCATCGGCACCGACGTGCTGCGCGAGCTGATCGACGCCGTGGCCTACCAGGGCGAAGAGCGCCTCGACCAATCCCAGATCGACTACGTCTATGGCCTTACCGCGAGCGAAGCGGCCTTCCACCAGGGCATGCAGCACTTCGCCCAGCACCTGCCGCCCGGCACGCCGGCAGCGATAGGCGACCGGCTGCACTTCTACTTCCAGCAGCAATGCGACCTGCATCGGCCGCTCTGCGAGGGCAAGGGATACCCGCTGCTGCAGCTCTACCTGAAGCTGTTCGCCCAGGTGCTGAACTGGCGCTCCTACCTGCTCGGCGCCGACGGTCAGGGTGTGGAGCACTCCAACGTCCAGGACGAGGCCATGCGCATGAGCATCTTGCTCAACTATGGCCTGGCCAGCCGTGAGGGCCGGATTCTCGAAGCGTCGCTGGAAAACACCCACCGGCTCTTCGTCGCCTTGGGCAAGGCGTACTGGGACGCCACCATCGGCACGCCCGGAGAGCCGGCCATCGCCCTCGAGTGGCGCCGGCTGAGCCGGCTGGAAGGCTTCGAATCGCCCGACTCGGTCGTGCTGATCGAGTCGCGGCGAATCTGAGGAGATCCACCATGCCCTCCTTCGTCCAGTACCTGATTCGCAGCGAGTCGAACGGCCCGGTAACCGCGGCAGCCGAACCGCCGGCACCGCCCGCCGACACCCCCGCGCCGCGCCGCACGGGCAAGCGCCTGATCGAAGTGCAGGACAGCGACGTGGCCAAGTTGTTGAGCCTGCTGAAACTGCTGAAGTGAGCCCACCCCACCAGGAGAACCGCCATGCAAGACGAACTGGAAAACCTCAAGGAACAGGTCAAGTCCCTGCTCTCCGATTGCCTTAACCAGTGGTTGCAGTCGCTTTCCCAGGACCACCCGAACGACATCCTGGCGCGCCTCAGCCAAATGGCGTTGCAGCTGAGCACCGCCCATACTGCCTTGCACACCGCCTCGGCCCTGTGCGCCACGCCGTCCGGCGACGGCAGCAGTTGACGACGGGGCCGCGCCCCTCACGGGCGTGCCTTCCCGGCACGCCCAACGCCACGCATCGCCTTACGGGAAGGAGTACCCATGGCCACTTCGGACGAACTGAACCAAAGCCTCAACCGACTGGCGGAAAGCTGGCTGAAACGCCCGCTGACCGCCGTGGAACGGCAGCAGTTGCAGCAATTCCAACTCGGTCTGGCCGACAAGGCCGGCAGCAACCCCGCCGCCCTGGCCCGACAGCAGGTCGAACAGGCCATCGAGGCCGGCAAGCAGCAGACCCAGGACTCGATCCGGCAGATCCTGCAGAACGTGCAAAGCGCATCGACCCAGGCCCTCCAGGCCCACGAGAACGGCGAGCAGGCGATCCTCAAGGCGGTGACGGCGGCCCATTCCCTGGCCGACCTGCACCCGGCCACATCCGGCTCCACCCAGGCCGGTACCGATCCGGCGGCAACCGCACAGATCGCCAGCCGCCTGGAGGAACTGGTGAAGAACGAAGTACAGAAGTGCTTCGAGCAGAACTTCGGCGCGCTCAAGACCCAGCTCGAAAACGCCATCGCCGCCCTCAACGAAACCCACAAGACCGCGCCGTCCGGCACACCGCCCCGGTCATAGGTCGCTGAGTCCTGTAGAGGCGAATTCATTCGCCTAGGGGCGGTTACGCCGGGCGAATGAGTCCGCGCCGCGTGAGTGCATAAGCCCGCTCATACGACCTACAGGCCCAACTCCTCCTCGTTCCGCACCCGCCGTGCTCTCCAGCCGGCGAGCATGGATGGGCCGATGGCGGTGAGTGCCGAGCCCAGCACCACCAGCAGGGCGCCGCCATAGGCGAGGGTGTTGATCTGTTCCGGCTGTACGTGGTCCGGCCAGAGGCTGGCGGCCAGGGCGACGGAGCCGAAGGTCACCAGCGGAGTGATGGCCAGGGTCGCGCTGACCCGCGAAGCTTCCCAATGAGCCAGGGCTTCGGCGAAGGCGCCGTAAGCCACCAGGGTGTTCAGGCAGCAGGCCAGCAGCAGCCAGCCTTGCAGCGGGCTCAGCTCCAGAACCTGAAGCGGCAGGGCCCAAGGGGTGATGAGCAAGGCGCAGCCGAGATAGATCACCATCATCACCTGCAGCGAGTTCCACACGGTAAGCAGCTGCTTCTGCGCCAGCCCGTAGAACGTCCAGACGAAGGCCGCCAGCAATACCGTGAGCACGCCAGCGGTGTAGGCGGTCAGCGAGGTCAGCAGCTCGCCCAGTCGCTGGTTGAAGAACAGGCCGAAACCCACCAGCAGAATCGCCAAGCCAATGCCCTGCCCCAGGCTGAAACGCTCGCGGAAGATGAACAGACTGCTGATCAGCAGCAGGATGGGTGCTACCTGGATCACCAGTTGGGTGGTGCCGGGGCTGAGCAGCTTCAGGCCGATCAGATAGAGCACGTAGTTGGCCGTCAGCCCGGCGATGGCCGCCGTCACCAGCCAGGCGCCCTTGCGCCCCAGCAGCCGGAAGCGCGGCAGGCGGCGGGTCGCGGCGAGGTAGGCCAGCAACAGGGAACCGGACACCAGCAGGCGGTACCAGGTCACGGTGATCGGGTCCATGGCCTGCAGGACTTCCTTCAGCTTGATCGGCAGGATGCCCCAGAGTACGGCGGTGAGCAGGGCGAGCGACAGGCCGTACAGCCAACGGCCGGAGGAGATGTGCATGGCAGCCTCGGAAGCGACCCCGAATGCGGAGGAATGACGGGCGGGCCGCGACCGACCATTCTAGGGAGTGTGCCGGTAGCGGCACAGCCACAGTTCCTGTCCATTGCGTCAGGCAACTGTACCGATCGACAGCGGGACTCGTCAGGCGTTTGGCGCCAAAAACAGCGATTCTCGGCGATCGAGACGGCTTTCCGACCATTGGTCGCCCAATCGGGCAAGCCTGCCATGCCGAATTAGACTGAAATCAGCCAGTCTGTCTCGGGAGATTCGACCATGTATGGAAAACGCGCAGTCGATGCACTGCCTGGTACGCATTACCGGAGTGATCGCATCAGTTCGGTGAACGGCCAATATTTCTTCGCCACCCGCGAAGGTACGCTCGAAGGCCCCTTCTTCACCCGGGTGGACGCCGAACACGAGATCGGCCGTTACATCCAGCGCATGCAGCAATCCAGCGCCCTCTACGGCCGAGCGGTCCCCAGCCGCAGTTGATCGCGCCATCCCCTCTCTTTGATACGGCAGGCTCCGCGCGAGGCGGAGCCTGCCTGTTGCCGCCTCAGCGTACCGCTTCGAACAGCCCGGTCGCGCCCATCCCGCCGCCCACGCACATGGTCACCACGCCGTAGCGCAGTTTGCGCCGCTGCAGTTCGCGCACCAGATGGCCGACCTGGCGTGAGCCGGTCATGCCGAAGGGATGGCCGATGGAGATGGAACCGCCGTTGACGTTGTACTTCTCGTTGTCGATTTCCAGCCGGTCGCGGCAATACAGGCACTGCGAGGCGAAGGCTTCGTTCAGTTCCCAGAGATCGATGTCGGCGACGCTCAGGCCCTTGGCCTTGAGCAGCTTGGGCACCGAGAACACCGGGCCGATGCCCATCTCGTCCGGCTCGCAGCCGGCGGCGATGAAGCCGCGGAAGAATGCCTTCGGCTTGAAGCCGAGTTCCAGGGCCTTGTCCAGGCTCATCACCAGGGTCATGGATGCCCCATCGGAGAGCTGCGAGGCGTTGCCGGCGGTCACCGAACCGTCCTCGGCGAAGGCCGGCTTCAGACCGGCGAGGCTTTCCAGGGTGGTGTCGGGACGGTTGCAGTCGTCGCGGTCGACCACGCCGTCGAGGATTTTCTTCTCGCCGCTGGCCTTGTCCTCCACCAGGTACTTCACGCTCATCGGCACGATCTCGTCGGCGAACAGACCCTCGGCCTGGGCTCGGGCGGTGCGCTGCTGGCTTTGCAGGGCATAGAGGTCCTGCTGCTCGCGGGTCACGCCATAGCGGCGGGCGACGATCTCGGCGGTCTGGCCCATAGGGAAGTAGATACCGGGGAAGCGCTCCTGGATGAGCGGGTTGTACAGGTGATCGGTATTGACGCTCTTCAGGGTCAGGCTGATGGACTCCACCCCGCCGGCGACGATGATGTCGCTGCAACCGGACGCCACCTGGTTGGCGGCGATGGCGATAGCCTGCAGGCCGGAGGAGCAGTAACGGTTGAGGGTCATGCCGGCGACCTGGATGCCCAGGCCGGACAGCACTGCCACATTGCGGCCGATGTTGTAGCCCTGGGCGCCTTCGTTGGAACCGGCGCCGACGATGCAGTCGTCCACCAGCGCCGGGTCGAGATCGTTGCGCGCCAGCAGCGCGTTGACGCAGTGGGCCGCCATGTCGTCCGGCCGGGTCTGGTTGAACTTGCCGCGGAAGGACTTGGCCAGGCCGGTCCGCACGCTGTCGACGATCACCACTTCACGCATGGCACACCTCTTGTTGTTCTCAGGTTGACGATCAGCCGAGCATAGAACCGCCACGTCGCCCGCGGCGACGATCATTCATCGGCCGTATGCGGCGCCATGGCGAGCGTTTCAATCCCGCGCGAAGGCCGCCTCCAGCGCATCGTTGAGGGTGCGCAGCACCTTGACCCGGGCGAAGCGCTTGTCGTTGGCCTCGACCAGCGTCCAGGGTGCGATCTCGCTGCTGGTGCGGTCGACCATATCGCCTACCGCATCGCTGTACCTGTCCCACTTCTCGCGGTTGCGCCAGTCGTCCTCGGTGATCTTGAAGCGCTTGAAGGCGGTCTGCTCGCGCTCCTTGAAGCGCTGCAACTGGGTGTCCTTGTCGATGGCCAGCCAGAACTTCACCAGCACCACGCCGGCGCGGGTGAGCTGCTCCTCGAAGTCGTTGATCTCGCCGTAGGCACGCAGCCAGTCCGCCTCGCTGCAGAAGCCCTCGACCCGCTCCACCAGCACGCGGCCGTACCAGGAACGGTCGAACAGGGTGAACATGCCGCGCCCCGGAATGTGTCGCCAGAAGCGCCAGAGATAGGGTTGCGCGCGCTCCTCCTCGGTGGGCGCGGCGATCGGCACGATGCGGTACTGGCGCGGGTCCAGCGCCCCCGCGACACGGCGGATGGCACCACCCTTGCCGGCCGCGTCGTTACCCTCGAACACCGCCACCAGCGCGTGCTTGCGCATGCGCTTGTCGCGCATCAGCCCGGCCAGGCGCGCCTGCTCGGTGGCCAACTGTTCTTTGTAGCGGTCCTTGTCCAGGCTCTGGCTCATGTCCAGGCTGTCCAGCAGGCCGAGGTTGTCCAGGCTGGAAACCAGCGGCGCGGCGTGCGGCTGACGGACCGGCCGATGCTTGTTGGCCAGGGCCGCCTGCATGCCCTCCAGCAGGATGCGGCCGACAGTCAGGCTGCGGTAGTGCTCGTCGAAGCCTTCCACCACGTACCAGGGCGCGTAGTCGCGGCTGGTGCGGCGCAGGACCCGCTCGCCGTAGCGCACGAACTTGTCGTAGGTCTTCGACTGCTGCCAGTCCAGCGGGCTGAGCCGCCAGCTGTGCAGCGGGTCGTCCTTGAGCGTCTTCAGGCGCGCCTTCATCTGCTGCTTGGACAGGTGGAACCAGAACTTGAAGATCAGCGCACCCTCGTCGCAGAGCATGCGCTCCAGTCGCTCCGCGCCCTCGATGGCCTGGTCCAGCACCGGGTCCTTGAAGTTGCCGTGGACCCGCCCCTGGAGCATCTGGCTGTACCAGTTGCCGAAGAAGATGCCCATCCGCCCCTTCGGCGGCAGCCGCCGCCAGTAGCGCCAGGCCGGCGGGCGGGCCAGTTCCTCGTCGGTCTGCTGGTCGAAGGTTTCCACCTGGATCAGCCGGGGGTCCATCCACTCGTTGAGCAACTTGACCGTTTCGCCCTTGCCGGCACCCTCGATGCCGTTGATCAGCACGATCACCGGGAAACGCGCCTGTTGCTGCAACTCGTACTGGGCCTCCAGCAACGCCTCGCGCAACACCGGCACTTCGGCGTCGTAGGTGTCCTTGTCGATGGCGTGACCGATCTCGGCGGATTCGAACATGCAGGCTCTCCCTCCTGAATGGCGTCAACTCAATGGGCGCACCGGCCCGATTCCGCACAGCCTAGCGGATTGGCACAGGCCCGTGTGGGCGCCGGAATGCCGCACGCCGCTGCCGTGCTTGCGCGCTACAATGCGCGCCTCCGCGCCATGGTGTCCTTGCGATGTCCGACACTCCCCACGCCCAGCTCGACTGGGACGAACAAGGCCAACCGCTGTCCAGCGTGTTCGGCGATGTCTACTTCTCCCGCGCCTCGGGCCTGGAGGAAAGCCGCTACGTGTTCCTCGGTCACAACGACTTACCGCAGCGCTTCGCCGCCCTGCCGGCCGGCGGACGGCTGACGATCGGCGAAACCGGATTCGGCACCGGGCTGAACTTCCTCTGCGCCTGGCAACTGTTCGAGCAGACGGCGCCGGCCGATGCGCGGCTGCATTTCGTCAGCGTGGAGAAATTCCCGCTGCACCGCGACGACCTGCAGCGCGCCCTGGCGCTGTGGCCGGAGCTGGCCGACTACGCCGGGCAGTTGCTGGTGCAATACGTGGCCATTCATCCGGGCTTCCAGCGCCTGGTGTTCGCTGGCGGGAGGGTGGTGCTCACCCTGCTGGTGGGCGATGTGCTGGAGTGTCTGCCGGAACTGGATGCACACATCGACGCCTGGTTCCTCGACGGTTTCGCGCCCTCGAAGAACCCGGAGATGTGGACGCCGGAGCTGTTCGCCCAAATGGCCCGGCTGTCCGCCCCCGGTGCAACCCTGGCCACCTTCACCTGCGCCGGTTTCGTTCGTCGCGGATTGAACGAGGCCGGCTTCGAGATGAGCAAGGTCAAGGGCTTCGGCCAGAAGTGGCAGATGCTGCGCGGCCGCTTCGTCGGCACCCCGCAGGCAACCGCCAAACCCTGGTTCGCCCGCCCCGACTGGCGTCCCACGGAGCGCAGCGCCCTGGTGATCGGCGCCGGCATGGCCGGTTGCGCCACCGCCGCCAGCCTGGCCGCGCGCGGTTGGCAGGTGACGGTACTGGAGCGCCACGCCGGGCCGGCACAGGAAGCGTCCGGCAATCCGCAGGGCGTGCTTTATCTCAAGCTGTCCGCCCACGGCACGCCGCTGTCGCGTCTGATCGTCAGCGGCTTCGGCCATAGCCGCCGCCTGCTGGAACGGCTGGAGCGCGGTGCCGAGTGGGATGCCTGCGGCGTGCTGCAACTGGCGTTCGACGAGAAGGAAGCCGAACGCCAGGCGCAACTGGCCGACGCCTTCACGGATGGCCTGTTGCAGCGCCTGGATCGCCAGCAGGCCGAAGATCTGGCCGGCGTGGCGCTGCCGGCAGGCGGGCTGTTCTTCCCGGAAGCCGGCTGGGCGCATCCGCCGGCGCTGTGCCGCAGGCTGTTGGAGCACCCGAACATTCGTCTGCTGACGCACCGCGAGGCGCTGTCGCTGGAGCGGGTCGGTGAACGCTGGCAGGCCCGTGCCGGCGATACGCTGTTGGCCGAGGCACCAGTCGCGGTGCTGGCCGGCGCCGCCGATATCCAGCGCTTCCCCTACGCCGCCGACCTGCCGCTCAAGCGCATCCGCGGGCAGATCACCCGTCTGCCGGCGACCCCGGAAAGCCGGGCGCTGCGTACCGTGGTCTGTGCCGAGGGCTATGTCGCACCGGCCCGTGGTGACGAACACACCCTGGGCGCCAGCTTCGATTTTCACAGTCAGGACTGCGCCCCGACGACGGCCGAGCACGCCAGCAACCTGGATTTGCTGCGGGAGATTTCCACGGACCTCGGCGACCGCCTGCAGGCCGACCGCCTCGACCCGGCCAACCTGCAAGGGCGCGCCGCATTCCGCTGCACCAGCCCGGACTACCTGCCGGTCGTCGGTCCGCTGGCGGACAGCCAGGCCATGGCCGAGGCCTACGCCGTGCTGGCCAAGGACGCCCGCCAGGTGCCAGACACACCCTGCCCCTGGTACGTAGGGCTGTACGTCAACAGCGGCCACGGCTCGCGCGGTCTGGTCACCGCGCCGCTATCCGGCGAGCTGCTGGCCGCCTGGCTCGACGACGACCCCCTGCCCCTGCCGCGCAGCGTGGCCGAAGCCTGCCACCCGAACCGCTTCGCCCTGCGCCGGTTGATTCGCGGGAAATGACGGCAGTGCCGGTGGGCGAATGAATGCGCTCCCACCGGAAGACACGATTCCGCTCTTCGTAGGAGCCAGCTCTGCTGGCGATTCGTGCGTTCGGCGATACTCCGCTTCGCGAGCAGAGCTCGCTCCTACAAAAGGCAAAGACGGCGACTCGCCGCCAAGGGCTCCAGCCACGCCGCCGACAACGACCCCGCGGGGCCTGGCAGACGTGGCCGCAGCCACACCCTGTCAACCGCCGCAACAACCGCAGACGGACATCACACCCGGCTCGGTGGTTTTCCAGTTGCCGTTCCAGCCGCCCTTGTTCTGGCAAGTCTGCACGCACTTCTGCTGGGCGTCCTGGTTGCTCCAGATCGGCCCGGCCTGGACGTCGTTGGCCTTGCACTGGCCCTGCATCACATCGTCGAAGATGTGGCTGAGGCTGGAGGACGGCAGCGTGTTGCTGTTGCCCGAACCGGCGAATTGGTGGCAACCGAAGCAGTTGGAGACGAACGTCGCATTGAGATCGATGTTCTGTACCGTGGTCTCCATCACCGTGTTGGCCAGGCGCATCGAGCCGCGCTGGTTGGAGACGGTGGACGACGGCTGGGTGACGTCGTTCTCCCAGAGCGCACCGACCATCATGTAGTTCTGCCAGACGGACATCGGGCTGCTGCTCGGCAGCGCGGCCAGCATGGCCTGGATCTGGGTGTTCATGCTGTCGATGATGGCGATGTTGTCCGTGCCTTCGTGGTCGCTCGGGTCGGTGCCGTCATGGAACACCCGGCAGATTTCCGTTGGCGTCCCGGTCAGGCTCTGGCTCTCCACGGCCTGGTTGAAGGCGCAGTCCGACGACGGGTTGGGCAGCTCGCCGGCGCATTTAGCGCTGGTGAACGACCAGCCGGAAGCCGGCGCGGTGCCCGGGTTGGCGCATTCGGGCGCGTTGGCGCGGTGCTCGAAGGTGGCCCAGATGAACTCCGGGTGCAGCGCCGTGGCCATGACAATGTGGAAACCCACCATACCCAGCAACTCATCGCCGGGCACGCCGTCCACGTTCGCTTCGATCCAGAAGTACTGCGGCTTCTCCGCGTCGGTGATGATGCGCCAGGCGATCTTCATCTCGGTGGTGCCAGCCGGGAATTGCGGCTGCGACTGGATCTGCCCGACGTTGCACAGGTTGCGGCTGAAGCGCACCTCGTAGAACACCACATTGCCGTCCTGGTCGTAGATGGTCGCCCCCTTCGCCGCCTGGCCGGTGCGGTCGGGCAGGTTGAACGGCGTGTCGGCAGCGACGGGCTTGACGGTGCGGACGAACATCACTTCCTTCGGAGCATTGGGCGAACAGGAATCCGTCCCGGTGGCCTGGAGCACGGGGAAGCTGGTGGGCACCTGGAAGTTGCGCAGGCTGGCATCGCTCGACGACGGGCTGGTCAGTTGCAGGAACCACTGCCAACTGAATTGGTAGAAATCGCAGAAATCGGCATTGCTGCCCTCGGGGATTTCACCGGGTGGGTTGGGGCTGGTGATCCAGCTCTGGCTGGCGGCACAGCTATCATCGGCAACGGCAGCCCTGCCACCGAGCAGCGACAACGCCAGCAACAGGAGGAACAGACACCGACCCGGTAGGGATTCGAACACGCGAGGCATGGTTATCTCCTTGTAATGCGGATCATCCAATGGCTGATACGGCAAAGCGGTTCGGGGCCAGCGACATCGAAGCCGGGCGGACCTCCCATGCGGGGAATGAATGGGAACGCACCCACCCCGGCAAGCCGGAGCGGAAAGAAACGGGGAAGGGCCATAGAGGCCTGGAAGCGTGAAACGGCGGACCGCCAGCGGACATCCTTTTCCATCCCGGCCTTCCTTGCGCCTGCGCGCCAGTCGGTTGCTACGGGGATAGCCTGATCCGCCCGGATGGCGGAGCCTGGACGCTAGGAACGGACCGGAAGCGGCGAAGAGGAAAACAACGGAGGCTCCTGCCAACGGGTGAGTCCTGCGGTGCAGTTCACGCTAGAAGAGCACCACGGACTTTGCAAGGCGGGCTCGGGTGGTATTCGGCCTCCCCTGCCCAAGTCCGATCAGACCGCCACTTCCTCGAACACACCATCGCCAATGCGTGCGCCAACCACCATTTCCGTTGCCCAGTTGATCAGGAGGGAGGTGTACGCCTGTCGGCAGGCTTCGCTCGTGAGGCCATGGTCGGCACCATCGATGATGCGGTGGGTCAGCGAATGGGCGCGGGCGAACGCCGACAGGTAGTTGGTGATGGTGGTGTGCGGGATCAGGTGGTCCTGTTCGGACTCGACGATCAGCACGTCGCCCTCGAATGCCGCGCAGGCCGCCAAAGCCCGATTGGCCGTGGGTGGCAGCGGGGTGTTGCGGTATTCCACCAGGTCCTTGCGGTCGAGTTCGCGCTTCGGCGTCAGCCAGCCTTCGTCGCGGTACAGCGCCGGCACGCGCAGCGCGAGCCAGCGCACCGGGCGCAGGCTGGTGAGGATGGTAGACAGATAGCCGCCGTAGCTGCTGCCGACCACGGCGATGGCCGAAGGATCGATGGACGGGTGGCGGGCCAGGCGATCGTAGGCGGACAGCAGGTCGCGCAGGTTGTCTTCGCGGGTGACGCGCTGCTGTCGCTCCAGCGTTCGTTCATGGCCGCGCATGTCGAAGGTCAGGCATACGCAGCCGAGCCCGGCCAAGCCCTTGGCCCGCGCGATGTCGCGCTTCTGGCTGCCGCCCCAGCCGTGCACGAACAGCACGCCAGGCATTTTTGCGCTTGGCGCCAGCAGGGTCGCATCGATCTGTTCGTCGTCGACGGCGATCTCCAGCGCCTCACTCCGGGTGTTCATAAGCCTCCACCGTGATGTACTTGGTGATTCGTCCGACCTCTTCGTCGAGGCCATCGAACAGAATGTCCGCCTGTGGGGGTGGAGTCTCCCGACCGCCATAGAGTTCCACTGTCGAGGCCCGCACCGCGCGTTGCCCGCCGCCGTGGAACGCCTGGAGCGCAGCGACTTCCGCGCCGCTGGCGCCACCGATGCGCCAGGATTGTTCGAGCACGCCGGAGCGAACCCGCCCCCGGGCGTCCACCCCCTGGCCGATGTCGTAGTTGCGCCGCGAGGCCAGCAGGCCGGCGAAGCATTCGCTGGCGGCGCTGTCGTAGAGCTGGGCCTGGGTGACGGCGAGGCGCGCCGCCTCCGGCAGGTCGAGCTGCAGCAGTGCGTCGAAGTCGCCCCGCACCACCAGCAGGTCGGAGCCACCGTAGACGGTCTCGCCCTGGTTGTCGACGGTCAGCCGCTGGGTGCCGCAATAGCTGGAGAGCAACTCGCCGACCCGCACCCGGCCGACGCTGAAGGTGGTCATGCGTTCCAGGTGCTCTTCCAGCACCAGTCCGCAATTGGCCAGCTCGTCGACGCATTGGGCGTCCAACGCGGCTTCCAGTTCCGCGACGTCGTTGACCACCATTTGCCCGCGCCCGGCGGTGGCCCGCACCGGCTTGATGCGGATCGGCCCGTCGGCGAACAGGCGCCGCGCCGCCGTTCGCGCATCGTCGAGGCTGAACACGGTGAAACCCCGGAACACCGCGCGCTCGACACGCCGGCCGAACGCCGCCGACCAGCCGGCCGGCGCCGCCGCCTTCGCCCGCACCAGCGGATGGGTGATGGCCTTGGTGGCCATGAAGGAATGCGGCACCACGCCGCCGAACAGGTCCTGCTCGCTGGCGATGCCCAGTCGGCGGGCTTCGTCGAGGCCGACGATGCTGTCGCTCGGGACGAAGTAGACCGGTTCCGGCGGGCGGGCCGTGGGGTCGAAATCGCCACGGAAGTCCATCCCCAACAGTGCCGCGAGCCGCTGCGCCAGCGCCGCGTGCACCACCCGCTCGTGCTGCGGTTCCGAACGCCGGTTGGGATAGAGCACGACACTGCCGCGCGCCTTCGGCGCCGTCCGTTTCAACCGTGCCGCCCCCATGGCCACGTCCTGCGAACGGTCTGAAGAAAAGCCTCGTTCACCATGCCACACCCCGTCCGCTGCACCTGCACTGTTGAGTCGCAAAGACCCGGCGAGGTTCAGCCCGGGCGACGGAACGGGGGCGCCGCTCAGGACAACCGGAACGGCCAGCGCGCGTCAGTCGGCGACCCGCTGCTCCAGCCGCGCCAGACGTTCCTCCAGTTCGGCCAGGCGGGCTTCCAGTGCATCGACCCGCTCGTCCGCCTGTCCTGCGCCGCTGCCCTGGCGTGCGTCCTGGGCCTGGCGGGCGGCGAGCAGTTGTTCGAGATCGGCCGGATCGCCCAGCAGGTGCATGTAGCGGTCTTCGCGCTGCCCCGGCTGGCGCGGCAGCTTGCAGGCCAGGCCGCGGGCGATCAGACGCTCCAACGGATGCTGAAGGTCGTCCAGGTCGTCGAACTCGAACATCCGGTTGCTGCGGGTGAGCAGTTCATTGAGGGTCTGCGGGCCGCGCAGGAACAACAGGCCGATCAGCACCACCTGTGCCGGGGTCAGCTCCAGGCCCTTCTCCGCACGGTGTTCCCAGCGGTCGGCGCGGCTGCCCATCACCAGCCGCACCAGGCCGCGATCCTCCAGGCGGCGCAAGCTCTGGCCGACCTGGCCGGCGGTGAGGTTCATCACCGGCTCGCGGCTGGTCTTCTGGTTACAGGCGAGCAGGAGTGCGTTGAGTGTCAGCGGATAGGCTTCCGGGGTGGTGGCCTGCTTCTCAATCAAGCTGCCGACGATGCGGACTTCGATGGCGTTGAGCGGTTCGACCGGCTGGGATTGGGCATCCGTCTCGGTGGTCATGTCGATATCCCTGGCAGTGAGAAAGCCTCTAGCCTACCCGACTGCCATGGCTTTGACATGGGCCACTCAAGCGGCCCCCTCCCATTCAAGGTCATCGGCACGGCAAGGGAAGCTGCACAACTCCACCTGGCTGACGGAGCGGTCCATCAGGATATCCGCGAACACCTGGACCACCGGCATGGCGAGGTGGGCGGTCATGGCTTCCTCGGACGCCCACAACCCACGCACCCGCCAGAGATCGGGATCGTCCGGCACCCGTTCCAGTTCGTAGCGAAGGCACCCCGGCGTGCGACGCGCCGGCTCCAGCAACACGCGAAGGCGGTTGCCCAATGCGTCCGCGCGGCCGGTGCGGGCGCGAACCAAAGCCAGGCTAGTGACAGGCATCGTTTCGCTCATGTCAGTGCTCCTTGAAAGGCGGCTGGAGAAGGCCGGAGGCCGGATTGCCCATGGAAACCGGCAACCCTGGAGGCTTCCCGCCCCTCCTCCAATATCGGACCGTTCCAGAGTAGGGCTTCGCCGATAGGACCCGATAGTCGATTCCTGCCGGGTTCTTGCCCAAAACTGCCGGGCCGGCCGGCACGCGGGAGAAGTCCGCGGGAGCCCGTCACAAGGCTGTCATGCGCGGGTTGCCAAGCGTTGCACGTTCCTGCCGATTGCTTGCACGATCCTGCACGGGATGGGGGAGCCCGCAGATTTGTTCATCGCGCCCCGCTAAGCTGGTGAAAAGTCCAAGGAGGCCCATCATGCCGGATACCGCCGCGCTTCCCCTCGATATCGAACAGCGCCAGAACGAACTGGCGGCGCTGATCTCGCGCTTCACCACCGCCGAAGGCATCCATCAGACCGCCATTGCCCCGCTCGACCTGATTCGCGGCGACAAGACTACTTCCTTCACTCCGGGGGTCTACCAGCCCAGCCTGTGCATCATTGCCCAGGGCCGCAAGGAAGTGATGCTCAACGACGAGCGCTATGTCTACGACCCGCTGAACTACCTGGTCGCCTCGGTGACCCTGCCGGTGACCGGCTCGGTGATCGAGGCTTCGCCGGAACAGCCCTATCTCTGCGTCAAGCTGGCCATCGACCCGGCGGAGATCGGCAGCCTGATCGCCGATGCCGGCCCGCTCGGCCTGTCCACCCAGGATCGTCGCGGCCTGTATCTCGGGCGTGTCGATGCGCCGCTGCTGGATGCCGTGCTGCGCCTGATCCGCCTGCTCGACACGCCGAAGGACATCCCCATGCTGGCGCCGCTGGCCCTGCGCGAAATCTTCTACCGCCTGCTACGCAGCCCCCAGGGCCAGCGCCTGGTGGAGATCGCCATCGCCGACAGCCAGACGCACCGGGTGACGCGCGCCATCGAGTGGCTGAACCGCTATTACCACAAGCCATTGCGCATCGAGGAATTGGCGCGGACGGTCAATCTCAGCCCGTCGACGCTACATCACCGTTTCAAGGAAGTCACCGCCATGAGCCCGCTGCAATACCAGAAGCAGTTGCGCCTGCAGGAAGCCCGCCGGCTGATGCTGGCGGAAGGGTTGGAAGCCTCGGCGGCCGGCTACCGGGTGGGTTACGAGAGCCCGTCGCAGTTCAGCCGCGAGTACAGCCGCCAATTCGGCGCGCCGCCGCTGCGCGACCTCGCCCGGCTGCGCAGCTCCGCCTGACGCCGGAGCGCGTCAGCCCTCGACCGGCGGCGGATGGTGCAGCGCATCGTTGGCCATGCTCACCTGGTTGCGACCGGACGACTTGGCGACGTAGAGCGCCTGGTCGGCGTCCTTGAGCCAGTCGGAAGCATCCCGCTGGTAAGGGCTGTAGCCGGCCAGGCCGATGCTCAGGGTGATACGCAGCTCGGGCGCCAGCTCGGTGCGCACGTCGCCCAGGCTTTCCCGCAGCCGCTCCATGATCTCCTTGGCCAGCACCGGCGGGGTGTTCGGCAGGATCACGCAGAACTCGTCGCCACCGTAGCGCCCGGCCAGGTCCTCGCTACGCAGGTTCTGCACCAGACGCTCGCTGAGCAGACGCAGCACGCTGTCGCCGACGATGTGCCCGTGGGTGTCGTTGATCGCCTTGAAATGATCGATGTCGATCAGCGCCACCGTGGCACGCTGATGGTGACCGCGACACTTGAGGAATTCGACCTGCAGCAAGTCTTTCCAGTAGCCATGGTTGTATAGGCTGGTCAGGCTGTCGGTACGGCTGACCGCCCGCAGGGCGCGCTTGTGGTCGGCCAGTTGAATGGTCAGGCGGTAGCACACCAGGCCCAGCGACAGCGGATAGAGCACCAGCATCGGTAGGCAGGCGTAGAGCTGTTCGAGTCGGGTCTCGGGGGAAAACGCCGGGCCGAATACCAGCAGTGCGATTACTACGCCTGTCAGTTGCGCCAGGCTGCCGGCGAGGAAGAAGCGCGCCCCACCGGCGGCGACATTGTTCATCGCCATCATCGAGAGAATGGTCACGCTGGGCAGCGCATTGAACTGCATCGCGCCGGTCCAGAAGCCGCCGAACACCGAGTCGATCAGCAGGTTGCGATGCTCCGCGCGGTAGGGGGTCGGGGAATGCTTCGCCAATTGGAAAGCCAGGTGTGGCCAGAGATAGCCGTTGAAAACCAGCAGCGCCCAGACCCAGGCCGGCTTGTCGAGGTACCAGAGCCCAGCAGCGACGCAGAAGAAACCGACCCCAAGACCGAACAGGCGCGGCGCGTAAAGACGTCTGGCGAACGAAAGCCCCTGACCGGCATTCCTTTGCATAAGCGACTCAGTACCTCGATGGTGGATAGCGGCGACTATATATGTAGACGATAGACCTGTGCTCACTGGCTGCCGCCTCTACCACCATTTCCTACCCGTCAGCGCATAAGCCGCCCCTTCGCCTCTACAAAGAGGGTCCGGGTTGTTTTTGTAGGAGCGAGCTCTGCTCGCGAACCGGGCCACGCAGAAACATCGCCAGCAGAGCTGGCTCCTACTCCTACACAGAAGGCTGGCGTTTCGTGTAGGGCGAATTCATTCGCCCAATGCAACCCGCACCCCGGTTAAGCCCGCCCTTATGTCGGGCGACATTCCTGCGGTGCGATGCGGGCCGGTATTTCTTCCACCAGCGCATCGATCGCCACGCGAATCTTCGAAGGCAGGTAACGGGTCTGCGGCCAGACCGCATGGATCTCGGTGGGCAGCACCCGCTCGTTGGTTACCACCAACGCCAGCTCGCCGGAGCGCACATGCGGGGTGAGCAGCCAGCACGGCAGGCGCGCGAGCCCGGCGCCGGCCACGGCGGCGTCGGCGATGGCCTGCAGGTCGTCGAAACGCAGCTTGCTGCGGATGTGCGGCTCATGCAGCCGGCCCTCCTCGTCGAGCACCTGCCACGGCGATTCCTGGCCGGTCTGGGAATAGTGGATGCCGACGTGCCCGGACAACTCCTCGATGGTGCGAGGCCAGCCGTGGGCATCCAGGTAGGACGGCGCCGCGCAGATCGCCAGGTGCTGGGTGCCCAGCCGGCGCGCCGCCAGGGTGCTGCTGTCGCGCAGATCGCCGACACGCACCGCCAGATCGAACCCTTCCTCCAGCAGATCGGCCACCCGGTCGCTGAAGGCGATCTCCACTTCCAGGCGTGGATACTGACGCGCCAGACGGGTCAGCACCGGCGCTACGCAATGCCGGCCGAACAGCACCGGCACGCTGACCCGCAGACGGCCGCTGGGCTCGCGACGGCCGTCATCCAGCGCCGCTTCGGCGTCTTCCAGTTCGGCCAGGGCGCGCTTGCAGCGCTCGTAATAGGCCTGGCCATCCTCGGTCAGGCTCTGCCGCCGCGTGGTCCGGTGGAATAGGCGCACGCCGAGGCGGCGTTCGAGGCGGGCGATGCTCTTGCCCACCGCCGAGCGGGTGAGGCGCATGCGCTCGGCCGCCTGGGCAAAACTTCCCGCTTCCACGGCCTGGACGAAGGCATCGATGCCCTGCAAACGCTCGCTCATGATTGATTCCCATCAAGCTACACAGCAAGGAGGAAATTACACCACTGAAAACCCCAAGGCACCTATATCGTATTGTCTGTCGCCACGGAGGCACGAGATCCGTGGGCCACTCTCAACCAATGGAGATTGCTCATGAAGGCTTATCAGATCGTTTCCGGTACCAGTATCGCCGGCCTCGAGCCCGTCGAACGCGCCGCCCCCACGCCGGCCCCGCACGAGGTGCTGGTGCGGGTCAGGGCGGTATCGCTGAACTATCGCGACCTGATGGTGGCGCGCGGCAACTACATGGTGTCGCGCAACGAACCGCTGGTGCCCTGCTCGGACGGTGCCGGCGACGTCATCGCCGTCGGTTCCGAGGTCAGCGGCTTCAAGGTGGGCGACCGGGTGATCGGTACGTTCTTCCCCCATTGGGTGGACGGCGCACCAACTCCGCAAAAGGCAGCCGGCGCGCTCGGCGCGGAAGCCGACGGCATGCTGGCCGAGCAGGTGGCACTGCCGGAAAGCGCACTGGTGCGGATTCCCGATCACCTGGACTACGTAGAAGCCGCCACCCTGCCCTGCGCCGGGGTCACCGCCTGGAACGCGCTGTTCGTCGAAGGCCGCCTGAAGCCAGGCGACAGCGTACTGCTGCTCGGCACCGGCGGGGTTTCGATCTGGGGCCTGCAACTGGCCAAGGCGGCTGGACTGCAGGCGATCATCACCTCGTCCAGCGACGAGAAGCTGGTCAGGGCCCGCGAACTCGGTGCGGCTGCGACCCTCAACTACCGCACCACACCGGAATGGCAGGACGAGGTACGGCGCCTCACCGACGACCGCGGTGTCGACCTGGTGCTGGAAGTCGGCGGCCAGGGCACCCTGAAGCGTTCGGTGGCCTCCACGGCCATGGGCGGCACCGTCGCCATCATCGGCGGCGTCAGCGGCTTCGGCGGCGAATTCGAACCCTTCGCGTTGATCGGCGGGGCCAAACGCCTGAGCGGCATTTTCGTCGGCAACCGCACCATGACCGAAGACCTCGCCCGTTTCGTCGGCGTGACCGGCATTCGCCCGGTGGTGGACCGCGTGTTCGACTTCACCCAGGCGCGGGATGCCTACGCCTACCTCGATGCCGGCCGGCATTTCGGCAAGGTGGTGATCACGGTCGGCGACTGACCTGGCCGGGCGCGGCTCCTGCCGGGCCGCGCCAGCCACGACCTTTCGTCCCCTGGCGCCCGCTGTCGGGTTTCACGGTGGGCGCATCCCGGGTTAACCTGCGGGCTCGCCCTTCCGGCCCCGGGACCCGCATGGAAATCTCCAGCCTCACCAGTGCCTTCACCGCCGCCACCGCCGCGCAGCTCGCGATGGAAACGTCCGTGCAGGTCCTGGACAAGGCGCTGGACGTCCAAGCCCTGAGCGCCCTCGCCCTGATCGAGGCCCTGCCACCCCTGCCCTCCGGTGCCAATCCGCCCAACCTCGGCAACTTCATCGACACCACCGCCTGACAAGCGCCGATACACAGGCGCCGGGAACACCGCCTCGCCGGAACAGTCCGATGCACACCTCGCCCATGGCGGGTATGGTTGTGCCTTACGCCCCCCAAGGAGAAAGCATGTATCCCAAGCGACTCATCATCGGCTGCGCCCTGGCCTTCGTCACCCTGGCCGGCTGCAGCAGCACGACGGATAAACCCGCCCAGGCGCCGGCAGAGCCGGCCGGCGATCACTTCAGCGGCCGATGCGACGCCGCACCGGTACAGGGCCTGATCGGCAAGACCGCCAGTTTCGAAATCCTCGAAGAAGCCCGCCGCAAAGCCGGCGCCCAAACCGCGCGCGTGCTGGGACCGAACGACGCGGTGACCATGGAATACAACGCCCAACGCCTCAACCTGGAAACCGACGCCGCCCAAGTGATCCAGCGGGTTACCTGCGGCTGACATGGCGAAGCACCCCGGCGTCTGGTCATTGCCAGACGAACTGCAGAAGAGGTGCAGATCGTAGTTGGGCTCTCAAGCGAAGCGAGAGAAATCCGGCTTCCGCCTTTGCAAAAACGCGCTCAGCGCCTCGACCGCCTCCGGCGAACGCAGGCGCTGGCCGAACAGCTCGCCTTCTTCGGTGATCACCCGACGCAGCTCCTCGCGCCCCGGCGCGCGCATCAGACGCTTGCTGTCGGCCACCGCGGCCGGCGGCAGCTCGAGGAAGCGCAAGGCCCGCTCCCGCGCTCTGGCCAGGGTGGCCGGGCCATCGTCCAGCGCTTCCAGGGCAATGCCCCAGGCCGCCGCCTGCTCGCCGCTGAACCCTTCGCCCAGCAGCAGCAATTCGGCGGCCCGAGCCTGACCGAGCAGACGCGGCAGGATCAGGCTGGAACCGAATTCGGGGCACAGGCCGAGGTTGACGAACGGCATTTTCAGACGGGCATCCCGGCTCACGTAGACCAGGTCGCAATGCAGCAGCAGCGTGGTGCCGATGCCCACCGCCGGCCCGGCCACCGCCGCCACCACCGGTTTGCTCAGCTCGAACAGCGCGCGCATGAAATGGAACACTGGGCTGTCCAGGCTGCTTGGCGGTACCTTGAGAAAATCTTCAACATCGTTGCCGCTGGTGAAGCAGGTGTCGCTGCCGGCGATCAGCACCGCGCGTACCGTCGGGTCCCGGTCGGCCTCGGTCAGCGCATCGGCCAGGCGGCTGTACATGGCGCGGGTCAGTGCGTTGAGCTTGTCCGGGCGATTGAGACGCAGGGTCAGCAGCCCCTGCTCGCGTTCGACGAGGATGTGGTCGGTCATGGCGATTCCCTGGCGGCGAAGTCAACCGACGCGCGGGAGAAAGACGTCGGCCAGCATCTGGTTGCGCGGCAAGCCGGCGAGATAGAGGCGGCGGGCGAAGGTCTCGACGCGGTCGGGATGGCCGCAGAGTAAGGCGACGGTTTGCCGCGAAACAAGGCGGAATCCGGCCAAAACAGCCGGCAACTCGGCCGGCACGATCAACTCAGCCTGCACCGTCGGATGCTGCCGGGCCAGCGTCGTCAGGGGCTCGGCGAGGTAATGCTCGGCGGCATCATGGGCGAGGTGAATGAGGCGGATGGGGCCTCGGTGATCCTGCCGCAGCGCCTCGCGCAGCACGCCCCAGAGTGGCGCCAGGCCGGTGCCGGCGGCCATCAGGCAGAGCGGCCGCTCCTGCCAGTCGGGATCGTAGTGCAGGGCCCCGCCACGCAGTTCGCCGAGACGCAGCGCATCGCCCGGACGCAAAGCCCGGGCCGCATCGCTGAAGGCTCCGGGCTGGCGGCAGTCCAGATGAAATTCGAGCCAGGGGTCCTCGCCCGGCAGGCTGGCCAGGGAATACGGGCGCGCCACACCCGTAGCCGTCCACAGCACCAGATGCTGCCCTGCGCGATAGGCCAGCGGCTTCTGCGGATGCACGCGCAAACGCAGAACGGTCGGGCTCAGCCAGCCGACTTCCGCCACGTTGGCGGGAAGCCCGTCGCGCAGCGGGTCGAAGACCTCCACCTCGAGGTCATCCACCACCCGGCACTGGCAGGCCAGCCGCCAGCCGTTCTCGCGGCGTGCGGCGTCGAGGGCTTCGGGCTGGGCGTCATCCGGTTCGCCGCGCAGGCAACGCACCAGGCAGGCATGGCAACTGCCGGCCCGGCAGCTGTAGGGAACGGCCACCCCGCCATCGCGCAGGGCGTCCAGCAGGTTGGAACCAGGGGCGACGGTCCAGTGGCGGCCGCCGGCGGACAGCTCAGGCATCGACGCCCTCCCAGGTGGCGTCGCAACGGTTGCGCCCGCCGCGCTTGGCCCGGTAGAGCGCCTGGTCGGCGCGTTGCAAGGCCTCGTCCAGATCATCGCCGCAGTTCAGCAGGGTCATGCCCACCGACAGGCTGAGGTTGTCCACCTGCACCCCCACCGGCTCGGCCTGGCTGAAGGCTTCGCGCAGGCGCTCGCAGCAGGCGGTGCACTGATCGGCATCGGTGTTCGGCAGCAGCAGGACGAACTCTTCGCCGCCATAACGCGCCAGCACGTCGCCGTCGCGCAGGCAGGCCCGCGCCACCGCGGCGAAGGTCTGCAGCACGCGGTCGCCGGCGGCATGGCCGTGGACGTCGTTGATCCGCTTGAAGTAATCCAGGTCGATCAGCGCCAGGCCGAGCTGGCGGCCAGGGGCGAGCTGCCCCAGTTCACGGGCGGCGAGGCGGAGGAAATGGCGGCGATTGAACAACCCGGTCAACTCGTCGGTGGCCACCAGGTCTTCGAGCTGGCGCATCATGCCGCGCAGCGTATCCTGATGCGCCTGCAAGGCAAAGCGCCTTTGCCGCATGCGCTGGCGCAGCGCGTGCACGTAACTGGCGAACAGGCTGAGCCAGACCAGCACCACGAACAGCACGCTGAGCTGCAGCACCGCCAGGCCGGGGTCGTCCAGGGTCATCCGCCAGGCTTCCCACAGGTTCAGCCCGGCGAATCCGAAGAAGGCCGCAGCGGCGCAGCGCACGAAGACTTTCGGCTGCAACTGGAAAACGCCGAACAGCAGGATCAACACGTAGAGCACCAGCAGGGTGCCGCGGCCGATGCTCATCTGCGAGAGAAACCAAGTGTGCCAGGCCAGCGCTACCAGTACCTGGGGCTCGGTCAGGCTGGGATCGCGCAGGCGCAGGTTGCGCCCGCTGCGGAAGATCAGGAAGAAGGTCAACTGGCTGAGCACGACCAGCCCGGTGGTCAGCAGCGCACCGGCCACCGACGCCTGGTAGAGGTCGCTGAACACCGCGACCCAATTCAGCAGCAATCCCAGGCCGTACGTCGCCGCCGCCATGTAGAAGCGCTTCATCAGCAGGCTCTGCAAGGCTCGGCGCTTGCCCCGGTGACTCGATGTGCTCATGGGCTCCGTCCCGTGCTGGCACCTGGCCGCCACTCTACCCCTGTGATCACAAAATGCCTAGATTCCAGAGGAAAAGTCACCGGCCGGATCTGGCGATCACCTACCAAGGTCGACCGTTGGCGGGTGTCCCCGTTACGACGTGCGCGGTATACTGCCGCGCCTTTTTTACCTTGCAAGCGCGCCGGGTCGTGGTCCGGCGCTTCCAGATGTTCCCGTATTCCAGAGGAGCGCGCCCCCGTGACCGTGATCAAGCAAGACGACCTGATTCAGAGCGTCGCCGACGCCCTGCAGTTCATCTCCTATTACCACCCGGTTGATTTCATCCAGGCCATGCACGAGGCCTACCTGAAGGAAGAATCGCCGGCCGCGCGCGACTCCATGGCGCAGATCCTGATCAACTCGCGCATGTGCGCCACCGGCCACCGCCCGATCTGCCAGGACACCGGCATCGTCACCGTGTTCATCCGCGTCGGCATGGACGTGCGCTGGGACGGCGCCACCATGAGCGTCGACGACATGATCAACGAAGGCGTGCGCCGCGCCTACAACCTGCCGGAGAACGTCCTGCGCGCCTCGATCCTGGCCGATCCGGCCGGTGCCCGCAAGAACACCAAGGACAACACCCCGGCGGTGATCCACTACTCCATCGTCCCCGGCGACAAGGTCGAGGTGGACGTCGCGGCCAAGGGCGGCGGCTCGGAGAACAAGTCGAAGATGGCCATGCTCAACCCCTCCGACTCCATCGTCGACTGGGTGCTGAAGACCGTTCCGACCATGGGTGCCGGCTGGTGCCCGCCGGGCATGCTCGGCATCGGCATCGGCGGTACCGCCGAGAAGGCCGCGGTGATGGCCAAGGAAGTCCTGATGGAGCCCATCGACATCCACGAACTGAAGGCCCGTGGCCCACAGAACCGCATCGAGGAACTGCGCCTGGAGCTGTTCGAGAAGGTCAACCAGTTGGGCATCGGCGCCCAGGGCCTGGGCGGCCTGACCACCGTACTCGACGTCAAGATCATGGATTACCCGACCCACGCCGCCTCGCTGCCGGTGTGCATGATCCCCAACTGCGCCGCCACCCGTCACGCCCACTTCGTGCTCGACGGCTCCGGTCCGGCCAGCCTGGAAGCGCCGCCGCTGGACGCCTACCCGGAAATCGTCTGGGAAGCCGGCCCGAGCGCGCGCCGCGTGGACCTCGACACCGTCACCCCGGAAGACGTGCAGAGCTGGAAGCCGGGCGAGACCCTGCTGCTCAACGGCAAGATGCTCACCGGCCGCGACGCCGCGCACAAGCGCATGGTCGACATGCTGAACAAGGGCGAGCCGCTGCCGGTGGACCTGAAAGGCCGCTTCATCTATTACGTCGGCCCGGTCGATCCGGTCGGCGACGAAGTGGTCGGCCCGGCCGGTCCCACCACCGCCACCCGCATGGACAAGTTCACCCGCCAGATTCTCGAGCAGACCGGTCTGCTCGGCATGATCGGCAAGTCCGAGCGCGGCCCCATCGCCATCGAGGCGATCAAGGACAACAAGGCCGTTTACCTGATGGCCGTCGGCGGCGCCGCGTACCTCGTGGCCCAGGCGATCAAGAAGTCCAAGGTGCTGGCCTTCGAGGAACTCGGGATGGAAGCCATCTACGAGTTCGAAGTGAAGGACATGCCGGTGACCGTGGCCGTGGATACTAACGGCGAATCGGTACACATCACCGGCCCGGCGATCTGGCAGAAGAAGATCGCCGAGAACCTGGCGGTGGAAGTGAAGTAAAAAAACCGCCTCGCGACACGACAAACGCCCCGACCCGTTCGGGGCGTTCGTTTTTCCGCGGTCGGAAAAGAACGCTTGACCCTCACGCAACGTGAGGCCCGAGGATGGCAACGCTCGAAGGGAGGACACATCGATGAACCTGCGCGTGGGCGAACTGGCCCGACGCAGCGGCCTGACCGTCAGGACCCTGCACCATTACGACAGTATCGGCCTGCTCCGCCCTTCGGCACGCTCCGAGGCCGGCTACCGGCTCTACGGCCGCGCGGACATCGCGCGCCTGCACCAGATCCAGGCGTTGCGCGGTCTGGGCGTCTCGCTGGCGGACATCGGAGCGATCCTGGACCGGCCGGACCTGTCCCTTCCCCATCTCGTCGAGCAGCAGATCCGTCTGCTGGATCGGCAGATCGCCCAACAACGCCTGCTGCGCGAACGACTGGCGCAGTTGCACGGGCAGTTTCGCGACGGGGAAGAGCCGGCGCTGGCCGACTGGCTGACCACCTTGGAAATGATGACCATGTACGACCGCTACTTTTCCCCGGAAGAACTCGCCGCGCTGCCCTTCTATCAGGACGGCGCCACCAAGCGCGAGGAATGGACCGCTCTGGCCCGCGAGGCGGAAGCCCTCATGCGCCAGTCCGCATCGCCACGCAGCGAAGCCGCCCAGGCCCTGGCCCGGCGCTGGATGTGCGCCCTGGAACGCGACACGGCGGCGAACCCAGCCTGGCTGATGAAGCTCAACGACATGCATGCCCACGAAGACTCGTTGCAGGCGCAACTGGGCATCACGTCGGCGATCGGCGCGTTCATCATGACGGCCTTCGCCGAGAGCCGGCTGGCGCTGTACGAGCGCTACCTGTCGGCCGACGAGATGACCTTCATGCGGGGGCACTATGCGCAACGGATGCAGGCATGGCCGGCGCTGCTGGCGGACTTGCGCCAGGCGCTGGATGACGGCATGGCAGCGGACAGCCCACAGGCGCGCCAACTGGCCGGACGCTGGCTGGAACTGTTGCGCGGCTACGCCGGCGACGACCCCGAGACGCACCGGAAAATCCGCCTCGCCCATGAGCGCGAACCGAGCCTGAACGAAGGCACCTGGACGACGCCGGCGTTGCTCGCCTATCTGGGACAGGCCGTCGCCACGCTGCAGGCCGACGCCGGGCGCTGATCCACAAGAACCGCCGGGCGCCCGCCGCCCGGCTCTTCAGCGTAATCGCAACACCCCGTCCGCGAACTGCTCCGGCCAGTCGCGGCGGGTGAACACTTGTCCGTGCTCGCGCACCCGGCGCACTTCGTCGAGATCGAGATCGGCGATCAGCCACTGGCTGCCGGCCGGGCAAAGCTCGGCACTCGATGCCGCCACACCATCCGCAGGCATGCCGTAGTCCGGTGGGACATAGAGCCCGGCGCGGCCGATGTTCTCGTCCAGCGCTGGCGACCAGGGCGCCAGCCCCACGGTGGGCGACTGCAGCACGGCGATCTGGTTTTCCAGCGCCCGCGCCTGGCAACCGATACGCACCCGGTGGAAGCCGGCCTCGGTATCGGTGCAACTGGGCGCCAGGATCAGGTCGGCGCCGCCCTCGGCCAGGCGCCGGGCGAGCAGCGGGAATTCGTTGTCGTAGCAGATCAGGATGCCCAGCCGCCCGAGGTCGGTATCGAACACCCTGAGCCCCTCCCCCGCCTCGATGCTCCATTGCTCGCGCTCGAAGCGGGTCATCATCAGCTTGTCCTGATGCCCCAGGCAGCCGTCCGGCCCGAACAGCCAGGCGCGGTTGCGGTAGCGACCATCCGGGTCGCGGACCGGCGCCGAGCCCGGTTGCAGGTAAATGCCCAGTTCGCAGGCAATATCCGCACAGAGCGCCTTCCAGCCCTCCAGCAGCGGCTGGATACCGGCGATGGACGCCAGCAGATCGCCACGCTGCGCCGTCGGCAATTGGCCGCTGAGCACCAACCCGGCGTATTCCGGCAGGAGCAGCAGCCGGGCGCCCTGCCCGGCCGCCTGGCGACAAAGAGCCCGCAAATGCTCGGCGTAGGAATCGGCCGTCTCGAACAACTCGATGGCGTACTGGCAGGCGGCGACCCGGATCATGCGTTCAACTCTTTCAGCCAGAAGGACATGGGCTTGGCGCTTTCCTCGGCATCGCCCAGGTCCCGCCAATGGTATTCGGTGCGCAGCTCGGGGTGATGGCGATAGCCGCGCTTTTCCCAGAAGGTATTCAGCGGCTGGTAGCCGGCGGGTCGATGCGGATGATCGGCAGGCCGCTCGACGGCGCAGAACGCGCACCAGTCGAAACCGCCGAGGCGACGGGCATAGCCCTCGCGCTCGACGAAGAAGAGCACGCCCAGCCCCGAGCCACGGTATGCCGGCAACAGCACCGACTCGCCGAAATAGAAGATTCGCTGCGGGTCCCAGCCCCGTTCGAGGAACGGTCGCTTGAATTCGTCCGTCTCATCGGCCATCGGCAAGCCGGTGGACGCACCGACCACCTGCCCGCCGTCCAACGCCAGGACAAACAGGCTCCGCGCCGAGCGGGCGTAGGTGCTCAGGTAGTTCGCCTCGTATTCCGCAGTGCCGTCATAGAGGTACGGAAACTCGCGGAACACCTCGATGCGCAGCCGCGCCAGGTCGGTTATGAACGGTTCGATGGCCGAACCGTGAAGCAGGTGGATATCCATGAAAAAAACGTCGTTTTGTTGGCGTAAATGACGTGGATGGCAATGTCCCATCTGAGCGGAAAACCTATCATGGCCGCCATCGTCCGGTTTAACCCTTTGCGACAGGAACCATCGCATGACCACCACCGAGCTGATCCACGCTTACTACGCCGCCTTCAATGCCCATGACATGCCGGCCTTCCTCGCCCTGCTCTGCGACGACGTCGTCCATGACATCAACCAGGGCATGCGGGAGACGGGGAAGCCGGCGTTCAGCGCCTTCATGGACAAGATGAGCCGTTGCTACAAGGAGCGCCTCAGCGACATCGTGGTGATGACCAACGGCGACGGCAGCCGCGCCGCGGCGGAGTTCGTGGTGCATGGTCAATACCTGGTGGACGACGAAGGCCTGCCGCCCGCCACCGGCCAGACCTACGAACTGCCGGCCGGCGCCTTCTTCGAGATCCGCAACGGCAAGATCGCCCGCGTGACCAACTACTACAACCTGATGGACTGGATCGCCCAGGTCGATTGAGGCCCTCCCCAACGGAGCCTCGCCGGGCGATTGAATTCGCCCCGACACCGATGGCCTGCCCCACGTGGAGGGCCGGAAAATTGTAGGAGCGAGCTCTGCTCGCGAAACGGGCAGCACAAGACACGCAACCGTAGGGGCGAATTCATTCGCCCGACAGAGCCTCGCCGCCGCACGAACCGACCGCTACGCCAACGCCCGTGGTTTCGGTAGCTCATGCACGCTGGCGCGTCGCTGGGCGAGATAGCGGGTGCAGCTCACCCGCAGGAAGGATGCGAAATTGACCACTTCGCCACGGTAGTCCATCACCTCGTCGTACAGCTTGGTGATCAACTGGTTGGTGGTCATGCCGTCCACTTCGGCGATTTCCCGCAGGATGTCCCAGAACTGATTCTCCAGGCGCAGGGTGGTGACCACCCCACGGATGCGCAGCGAGCGCGAGCGGGACTCGTAGAGAATCGGGTCGGCCTTTACATAGAGTTCACACATTTCGATCTCCGAAACCGGCTGCCCGGCGCGTATCGGTCGCGCCGGGTGCCGCGACGACTACAGGTCGATGCGGGTGCCGAGCAGTTCGAGGAACTTCGCCAACCACGCCGGATGCGCCGGCCAGGCCGGCGCGGTGACCAGATTACCCTCGACGTGGGCCTGGTCCACCGGAATATCCACGTAGTCGCCACCAGCCAGCCGCACCTCCGGGGCACAGGCCGGGTAGGCGCTGCAGGCACGGCCCTTGAGCACACCGGCGGCGGCGAGCAGTTGGGCGCCGTGGCAGACCGCCGCGATGGGTTTCTTCGCCGCATCGAACGCCTTCACCAGCTCGATCACCGTGGCGTTCAGCCGCAGGTATTCCGGCGCCCGTCCCCCCGGGATCAGCAACGCATCGTAATCCTCGGCGTGCACACCGGCGAAGTCTGCGTTCAGGGCGAAGTTGTGTCCCGGCTTCTCGCTGTAGGTCTGGTCGCCTTCGAAGTCATGCACCGCCGTGCGTACGCTCTGCCCGGCCTTTTTGTCCGGACACACGACATGCACAGTATGCCCCACCATCTGCAGTGCCTGGAACGGCACCATGGTCTCGTAGTCTTCGGCGTAGTCGCCGACCAGCATCAGAATCTTCTTCGCAGCCATGATCTGTCTCCTTGATGGATGGGGAACGCACGGATCATCGCGCGCCGCCCCGGGCAGCGGGTAATAGCGTAGTACTACAACGGCGGATGGCCGATTGGCCGCGACGGGTGGAGCATGGGCTACGAATCGGTTGTAGGGGCGAATTCATTCGCCCGGCGAGGGTTGGGTTGGACGAATGAATTCGCCCCTACAGAAGCGGCCGCTGTTGTGTGGGCAGATTCATCCGCGAATGGCGAAGCAGCGGTGTATCCGGGTTCGCGAATGAATTCGTTCCCACACTTCTCCGCCCGTAGCCCTCAGATACCGATCTTGTCCAACGCCCGCCCCACGCTGCGCCAGAAGCCACGCTGCGGTCGCGGTTTCTTGTCGCCGTTGGCGGCGATCTGCTCGAAAGGTTGCACCTGTCGGGTCGCGGCGAGTTCGCTCAGCGCGAGGCTTTCCGATACCAGTTGCAGCGGGCCATCGCCCTGGTTCGGCTTGCCGTTGGCCGGGGGTGGGTTGAGTTCGTCGTAGCGCAGGTAATAGGCGCTGCCCGCCTCGGTCTCCAGGCTGAAACTGGCGATACGGGTGAAATCCAGCGGGCCGTCGGCAAACAGGGTCCAGAAGCTGCCGAACAAGGGACGGCGCATTTCCAGCTGATAGCCGGCGGCCTCGAACTCCAGCACCAGGTAACCATTGCTCGGCAGGCTGCCGATCAGGTTGTTGTTGATGAACAGCCCGGGGGCTTCCAGCTCCTGGTCAGCCCAGTCGCTGCGCGGCCGATACAAGTAGACCAGTGCATGCTGCCCGTCGCTCGGCGTGTGGGCCTGGAAGGCCGGCCCGTCGGTTTCGCCGAAAAAGGCACCGGGGGTCGAACAACCAGCCAGGACAACCAGCAACGGCAGGACGAACAGCAGGCGACTGCGCATGCGCGCTTCCCTCTCAAGAGCGTGTTCAAAGTCTCGCGAGCTAGAGCCATGCAAGGCGAAAACAGGCGAGGACGCGGAGTTTACGAACTGTAAATGAGCAGTCCGAGCCTGTTTTCAACGCAGCAGGGCCGACGCGCAGCAGACTTTGAACAAGCTCTTCGGGTTATGCGCCGAGCATATCCATCGCCACCCACCACGGCACCCGACAAAAGTGTGGGTCAGCCGCGGCGGTCGAGCAGGTTTACCACCAGCCGGTCCAGCCAGCCCCACAGGCGCTGTTGCAGACGCCGCCACCACGGCCGCGCCCGCCACAGCTCCAGGCTGACTTCGCGGCTCTGGCCGAAATCCTCGATGAAGCTCGCCACCACCGTCTGGGTCAGGTTCGGGTCCATGGCCTCCAGGTTGGCCTCGAGGTTGAAGCGCAGGTTCCAGTGATCGAAGTTGCACGAGCCGATGCTGACCCAGTCGTCCACCAGCACGATCTTCTGGTGCATGAAGCGCGGCTGGTACTCGAAGATCCGCACCCCGGCCTTGAGCAGCCGTGGGTAATAGCGCTGGCCGGCGTAGCGTATCGGCGGATGGTCGGTGTGCTGGCCGGTGAGCAGCAGACGCACGTCGATGCCCTGCGACGCGGCCTTGCGCAGGGCGCGACGGACCTTCCAGGTCGGCAGGAAATAGGGCGTGGCCAGCCAGATACGCTCTTTGCTGCCGCGCAGGGAACGGATCAGCGATTGCAGGATGTCGCGGTGCTGGCGGGCATCGGCATAGGCCACCCGGCCCAGTCCCACACCCGCCGGCGGATACGGCGGCAAGCGCGGCAAACCCAGCGGGTACTGCGGTTTCCACGCCAGACGCGCCAGGCAGGCCAGCCACTGGCGCTCGAACAGTTGCTGCCAGTCGGCCACCAGCGGGCCGGCGATTTCCACCATCACCTCGTGCCAGGTGCTTTGCTCCGCGCCCGGCGTCCAGAAGTCGTCGGTCACGCCGGTGCCGCCGATGAAAGCACGGGTGCCGTCCACCACCAGCAGCTTGCGATGGTCGCGGAACAGGTTGCGCAAGCCTCGCCGCCAGCGCAGCGGGTTGTAGAAGCGCAGTTGCACCCCGACGTCCAGCAGGCGCTGGCGCTCCGCCGGGGTGAAGGCGAGGCTGCCGAAATCGTCGAACAGGCAGCGCACCTGCACGCCACGCCGGCCAACCCGGCAGAGCACGTCCAGCAAGGCGTCGAGACAGGCCCCCGCCTCGACCAGGTACAGCTCCAGCTCGACCTGGCGCTCGGCAGCCTCGATGGCCTCCAGCATGCGCGGGAAGAACACGGGCCCGTCCACCAGCAATTCGAAACGATTGCCGCCCCGCCAGGGAAAGATCGCGCCTCGACGCATGTCAGCGGGCGGTGAAGATCAGCACCGCGCCCACCGGCACGGACAGGCTGATGGCGGGAAGCGCGGCCGCCTCGCGCAATGCCTCGACGCCCGGCGCCAGACCGAAATCGTCGGCATGCAGCACCAGTGGCGCCAGGGTCACGACCTGGAAGCGGCGGTCGTCCAGGCGGGTCGCCAACAGCTCCGCGTCCAGGCGTTTTTCCTTCCCGTGCAGACGCAGGGTCAGCGGCAGGCGCAGCTCCAGTTGCGCGCCGGGCGCCAGGTCGGTGATCGGCCCCAAGGCGAGCTGGGCCTCCACCTCCGCCTCGGCGAAGCGCCGGGTATCGAACAGCAGGCTGCGCATCCGCTCATCGCGCAACGGAATGCCGGTGCTCACCGACTCCAGCTCGACGCGCAAACGCGCACGGCCCTGGTCATCAACCTTGCCGTGCAGCGTGAGAAACCGGTGCACCTCGGAGAAATTCACGGCCTTGGTGGAGATGAACGACAGCCGCGACGATTCGTTATCCAGATACCAGCTGGCATGGGCGGTTGCGCTGACCGAGGCAGCCAGCGCAAGAGCTAACAGCTTTCGCATGAACGCTCCCTGTGGAAAGGAATCTGCGCACCATAGCGGTTCAGGGCTGCCGCTGGAAGTTCAGCACCGCGAAGACCGGCACCTCCGGCGTGATCGACGGCACGCTGGCGATGGCCTTGAGCTTTTCCAACCCATCGATCAGGGCGAAATCGTCGGCCTTGATCACCAGGGGTTCGAGCAGGGTCACCTGGAGGCGCTCCTCGCCCAGGCGACTGACCAGCACCTCGGCCTTCAGGCGCCGCTGCTGGCCGTGCAGGTCGAGCTGGAACTCGAGGTTCTCGATCTGCGACGCGCCCACGGCCAGTTGCTCCCAGACCGCCAGATCGACCTGGCTGGACACCTCCGCCTGGGGAAAGCGCTCGGTTTCGAACAGCGCCTCGCGAGTGCGTTCGTCGCGCAGGGCGAGTCCGGTGTCGAGACCGCTGAAGGGAATGACGACACGCGCCAACCCCTGGCCGTCGACCGTCCCGGAGAGTTCGGTGAAGCGCTGCACATCAGCCATATCGCCGCGCTTGACCGAGACGAAGCTGATCCGCGACAGCTTGGGGTCCAGTTGCCAGTCGGCCAGCACCCAGGAAGCCGGCAGGAATGCCAGGAGAAAAACCAATGCGCGCATGACTACTCCGCGAGGCGGGCAACACGGCGCCGCCTGCGAAGACGCCGCGCCCGTCAGGATTCGGGCAAATCGTCCGCCTCCGGCAGCAGGCGGCAACCCTGACGCGGGCCGAGCCAGGCGGCGGTATGCGTACGGCCGAGGCCACGAGCGGTCACCCGCTTGCCGGCCTGGTCGTCGTGAAACGCGCTGATCGGCACGTACTGTTGGGTATAGGCCCGGCAATAGTCCGCCGAGTTCCCGCTGACGTAGCGACAGGAACAATATTCCTTCGCCGTGTAGGCACCGATGATGTCCGGGAAGGCCGCTAGGTGGGTGCGGTTCTGCCAGCCGAGCAGGCTGAGCACCGCTACCAGCAGAACCAGCAGGCTGAGGAACGGATGGCGACGGATCATTGCCCGGTCTCCCTGGCGAAGGCGGCGACGGCCCGCTTGAGGAATTCGTCATGGCGGTAGCTGGCGTCGCGGTCGTCGGCGTAGCGCACGATCACCAGTCGTGCGGCGGGCAGCACGTACAGCGCCTGGCCCCAGTGGCCGAGGGCGGCGAAGGTGTCTTCCGGCGCGTTCGGCCAGGGTTTCCCGGCACCGTCCCGCCGCGCGTTGAGCCACCAGTGGCCGCCGGGCACCGCTTCATCCTCCAGCGGTCGGTAGCTCGGCGCGGGGGTGCGGTTGAAGGCAACCCAGTCGCGCGGCAACAGTTGCCGGTCGTGCCAGCGTCCGTCGCGCTGCATGAGCAGGCCGACCCGCGCCAGATCACGCGCCGTAAGGTAGGTGTAGGACGAACCGACGAAGGTGCCGGCGGCATCGGTCTCCCATACGGCGGAACGGATGCCCAGTGGCTCGAACAGCGCGGTCCAGGGGTAGTCCGGGTAGGCTGCGGCGCCGACCACGCCTTTCAGAGCGGCGGCCAGGACGTTGCTGTCGCCGCTGGAGTAGCGGAAATGCTGGCCCGGCGGCACTTCCTGGGCATGGGCGGCGGTGAACGCGGCCATGTCCGTGCGCCCTTGGGTGTAGAGCATCGCCACCACCGACGATTTCACCGGCGCGTACTCGTAGTCTTCCTGCCAGGCCAGCCCGGAGGACCAGTTGAGCAGGTGCCGCAGGCTGACCTGCGGGTGAGCGCTGAACGCCGGATAGTAGCGGGCCGCCGGGTCGTCGAGGCGGAAACGTCCCTCGCCGTAGGCCACGCCGAGGACGCTGGCGAGCAGGCTCTTGCTCACCGACCAGGTCAGGTGCGGCGTGTCGGCACGGGTCTCGCCGGCATAGCGCTCGTAGATCAGCTCACCGTCGCGGATCACCACCACCGCATCGCTGCGCACACCCAGGCGAGACACCTCGTCACGCTCGGGGAAGGCATAGGACTCGAAGGCGGCAAGGGCCTCGCCCGTCGGCGTGGCGCCGCGGGGCCAGTCGTCATCGGGCCAGGCTTCGGCGAAAGCCTGCGCGGCACCAATGACGAAGCAACCGGCAATACCAAGGAGAAGAGAGAACGGTCGGGGCATCGAAGGACTCCTGTCGGAGGCGAGACCCTAGCATGCCCTCATGACGGAAACGCGAAAGCGACGCCCGTTTTTCAGGGCGCCCGGTAATCGTCGGAACTCATCAGGTCGATGCCACACTCCAGACCTTCGATCCAGTACAGGAAGGCGCTGATCATTTCCTTGCCGACGAAGGGCCGGCCGTGCTGCGGCACGATCATCTCCACATCCATGCCGCGCACCATCTGCGCCCACAGCCGGGCGACCTTGTTGCTGGCCATGTAGCGACGGTGGAAGCCTTCCATGCTCGGCACATGGCTGGCGAAATCGCGTACCGGGTCGGCGTCATCCACCATGGAAGCGCCCATGTCGCCGGAAAAGAGAATCTTGCTCACCGGATCGTAGAGCTGGAAGTTGCCCACCGAATGGAGGAAGTGCGCCGGTATCGCCTTCAACTGGCACTTGCCCAGGGAGAACTTCTGCCCACGGTCCGGCAGGGCGATGATCCGGTCGTAGGTGGAGATGCCATGGCTGATGGCCAGGTAGTTGGCGGTCAGGTGCGGCAGGAAGCGCGCCCACAGCTTGGAACAGATCACCCGGGCGCGCGTATGCAGCAGCCACTTGTCCAGAGAGGCGATGATGTCCGGGTCCTGGTGCGAGGCGAAGATGTAGGTCAGGTCCTGCACCGGGATGTGCTTGGACAGCTCCAGCGACAGGGGTGTGTAGGTGAGATCGCCGCCCGGATCGAGCAGCAGGTACTCGTCATGGTCGATGATCAGGAACTGGTTGGACTGCACGCCGTCGCCACTGACCAGGTCATCGAACATCAGGCATTGATGGCTGCCGTTATCGAACAGCATGATGGGTTCGCGTCGCATGGAAACCTCTCAGAAAAGAGCGACGCTAGGTATATGCGCTCCGCGCCAGACCCTCACTGACCTGGATCAACGAGATATGTCTTTAGAGGTATATGCGAGGAGCATCAGGCAGCTTTCGTGACCGCCACAACATTTCAATGACCGATCGGTCATGCCATGCCCAGGCTTGCCAGGGCCTTCTCCAACCGCCGGGCACGGGGGCCGCTGGCAATCGACAGCAGGTCGCGATCCCGTGTCCAGAGCGCTGCCCAACTCTGCGCCCCGCTGGCAAAGGCCGCATCGAGCACCGGCCTGAGCGATTCGAATTGGGCGAACAGGCCGGCCAGCAGGACATGGCTGGTCGGCGCCCCGGCGCTCTGCCGGGCCACCTCGGCACAACCGGCAAGCAGGGCGCCGAGGCGCAGCAGCAGGTCGCGCGGCCAGGCGCTCTCCAAACCTACCCCGTACAGCCAGGCACAGAACGCGGCCAGCACGTGGGTATCTTCCAGCGTACGGAACGGCTTGACGTAGGCGTCCCAGCCGTCGCCCGCCAGCCGCTCGCAGAGGACGTTGTCGAGATGCAGGCGGGCATGGCCGATGTCCGGCATCAGCGGCAGTGCCGGCAAGGGCTCGATGCGTACGCCCGGCGCCCCGCTGTAGAGCACGCACAGCGCCAGTCGCGGCGGCTCCCCGGGCGCCTCTTCCCGCGCCGCGACCAGCAGCCAGTCGGCCGCCTCGGCGGCGGTGACGAAGTCCTTGCGCCCCGTCAGTTTCAGGTCCTCCAGGCGAGTCGCAAGGTCCGCCGGCCGGGTGCTGCGCTGCTCGGTGACGCAGAGCGCCCCCAGGCTCGCCGGGGCCGAAGGCCAGAGCGCGCGCAACGCACCCTGGTAGCCGGCGAGAAAGGCCAGACCCGGCGTGGCCGCCAGACGACCGCCCAGCAGCGCCATCTCCAGCGGCCCGACGTTGCCGATGCGCTCCAGCAAGGCGGCGAACCAGTCGTCCAGGGCGGTCATCGCGGGTAGGCGTTCGGCGGGGCCGAGCACGGATTGCCAGGGCATGGCGGTCTCCTGAAAAGGTCGTCACATAAGCATCACCGAACCGTCACGGAGGTGACACCGGGTCTGCCTAGCCTGAGCTTGCACAACAAAGTCGACCGGCTGCAACCACCAGAAAGGCCGGCTCACGGAGGCTCATATGACCCAGATCGCCCTCACCCGCCAGCCCACCCCGGAACGCCGCCTGCAAGCCGAACGCCTGCTCGGCACCGCCGCACTGCGAGAAGCCCAGGCCCTGCGCTACCAAGTGTTCAGCGCGGAATTCGACGCCAAGCTCAAGGGCGCCGAGCAGGGTCTGGACCTCGACGATTTCGACGAACACTGCGCCCACATCGGCGTACGCGACCTGAACAACGGGCGCCTGGTCGCCACCACCCGCCTGCTCGACCATCGCGCCGCAGCCGGCCTGGGCCGCTTCTACAGCGAAGAGGAATTCAACCTGCATGGCCTGTTGCAGCTGCAAGGGCCGGTGCTGGAAATCGGCCGCACCTGCGTCGACCCGGCCTACCGCAACGGCGCCACCATCGCCGTGCTCTGGGGCGAACTCGCGGAAGTGCTCAACGAAGGCGGCTACCGCTATCTGATGGGCTGCGCCAGCATCCCCATGCAGGACGGCGGTATCCAGGCCCAGGCGATCATGCAGCGCCTGCGCGAACGCTACCTGTGCACCGAACACCTGCGCGCCGAGCCGAAGAACCCGCTGCCGCCGCTGGAGCTGCCGGGCAACGTCATCGCCGAGATGCCGCCGCTGCTCAAGGCCTACATGCGCCTGGGTGCGAAGGTGTGCGGCGAACCCTGCTGGGACCCGGACTTCCAGGTCGCCGACGTGTTCATCCTGCTCAAGCGCGACGAGCTGTGCCCGCGCTACGCCCGTCACTTCAAGGCCGCGGTCTGACCCGCGCCGGGAGCCCCGATGAAGCGACTCCGCCTCTACCTCCGCATCGCCCGCCTGCTCGCCGTGATCGGCCTCGGCCTGGTCCTGGCGGGCTGGGTGAGCCTGCTCGAACGCCTGCGCCGCCACGACCTGATGCCGCTACGCCAGCGCCTGACCCGCTGGTTCCTCGCCCGCCTCGCCGCCGCCCTGCCGTTTCGCGTGAGCGTGCACGGCCAACTGCCGGACCGGCCGATGCTCTGGGTAGGCAATCACGTGTCCTGGACCGATATCCCGCTGCTCGGCGCCCTGGCGCCGTTGTCGTTCCTCTCGAAAGCCGAAGTCCGCGCCTGGCCGCTGGCCGGCTGGCTGGCGCACAAGGCCGGCACCCTGTTCATCCGCCGCGGCTCGGGCGACAGTAACCTGGTCAACCGCCAGCTCGCCCGCCACCTGCACCAGAAGCGGCATTTGGCGATCTTCCCGGAAGGCACCACCACCGATGGCAGCCGCGTGCGTACCTTCCATGGCCGCCTGCTGGCCAGCGCCATCGAGGCCGGCGTAGCGCTGCAGCCGGTGGCAATCGGTTATCGGCACGGAGCCGGACGGGATACCGAAGTCGCTCCGTTCATTGGCGACGATGACCTGCCGTCCCACCTGCTACGCCTGCTGAAGGCCGATCTCATCGAGGTGGATATCCACCTGCTGGCGCCCATCGAAAGTCACGGCCTGGAGCGCGGCGCCCTCGCCCAGCGCGCCCAGCAGGCGGTGCATGACGCCTTGTTCGGCATCCCGGAAGACAGGCTGCGCGACGTCGCCTGATGCGCCTTCCCATAGCCCGGATTGGCCTGAGCCAATCCGGGACACCGCTCAGCGCAACGCCTGCCCTTGCGCATCGACGAAGCGCTGCAGCTCCGGATAGAAGCGCTGGAAGTCCTCGCTCAGCGGCTCGTACAGCCGCTCCAGCATGGCCATCCCACCCGCCAGCAGTTGTGGCCGCGACAGACGCCGCCCCATGCCGGCGATGACCTGCTCCAGCACGGCGAATTCGCGATAGCTGCCCAGCCAGTCCTGGGCGGCCATGCGCGGCGCGATCAGCGCCAGGCGCTCCGGCAGGCGCGCCTCGCCGGCGAGCAGCCGGTAGACACGCGCGGTGAAACGGTCCAGCGGCTCATCGGAGAACTGGTTCCAATCGCGCGCCAGGCAATGATCGAAGAACACGTCGAGCAGAATTCCGGCCAGGCGCCGCCGCTCCTGTGGAAAGCGCGCCTTGGCCCGCTCGATCAGCGGATGCGCATCGGTGAAGGCATCGATGCGCCGGTGCAGGCGGATGCCCGCCTCGATGTCCGCCGGCCAGCGTCCGTCCAGCGGACCTTTGACGAAGTCGCCGTAGAGACTGCCGAGCAACGTGGCCGGAGCGTCGCCGCCAAGGTGAAGGTGGGCCAGGTAATTCATGGAGCGAGCTTACCCCATTCCTCCTATCGAAACCGTCGATGACGACTATCGCTCTCTTTGATCGGTATATCGCGATAGGCCGATATACAGTTCGCTCCATTGCGATTCACGGACCGCCACGTCATGTCCATCGACATCGATGAAATCATCAAGGCCCTCGCCCACCCGGTGCGCCGCGACATGCTGCATTGGCTGAAGGACCCGGAGAAATACTTCGTCGAGCAGGAACACCCGTTCGAGATCGGCGTCTGCGCCGGCAAGTTCGACCAGCGCACCGGACTGTCCCAGTCCACCGTCTCGGCACATCTGGCGACCTTGCAACGGGCGGGTCTGGTGACCAGCCAGCGGGTCGGCCAGTGGAATTTCTTCAAACGCAACGAGGACACCATCCAGGCGTTCCTGCGCCAGATCGGCGACGAGTTGTAGCGCTTTCCCGTTCTTCCTTTTTCGACAGGAGCAAGCCCATGCCGACTTCGCTTCTCGTCCTCGCTTTGCCCGAAAAACCGAGCCCGAACCGGCTCTCGACCGACCGTTAACGGAGATATTCCAATGACCACGCTCTTCGACCCGATCAAGATCGGCGACCTGGAACTGAACAACCGTATCGTCATGGCCCCGCTGACCCGTTGCCGCGCGGACGAAGGCCGCGTGCCCAACGCGCTGATGGCCGAGTACTACGCCCAGCGCGCCTCCGCCGGCCTGATTCTCAGCGAGGCCACGTCGGTGTCGCCGATGGGCGTCGGCTACCCCGACACCCCTGGCATCTGGTCCGACGCCCAGGTGCGCGGCTGGAGCAACATCACCAAGGCGGTGCATGCCAACGGCGGCAAGATCATGCTGCAACTCTGGCACGTCGGGCGCATTTCCGACCCCAGCTACCTGAACGGCGAGCTACCGGTCGCCCCCAGCGCCATTGCCGCCAAGGGCCATGTCAGCCTGCTGCGGCCGCTGCGTGACTTCGTCACCCCGCGCGCCTTGGAAACCGAGGAAATCGCCGATATCGTCGAGGCTTACCGCATCGGCGCCGAGAACGCCAAGGCCGCCGGCTTCGACGGTGTGGAAATCCATGCTGCCAACGGTTATCTGCTCGACCAGTTCCTGCAGGACAGCACCAATACGCGCACCGACCGCTACGGCGGATCGCTGGAGAACCGCGCTCGCCTGTTGCTGGAAGTCACCGATGCGGCCATCGAGGTCTGGGGCGCCGGTCGTGTCGGCGTCCACCTGGCGCCCCGTGCCGACTTGCATGACATGGGCGATTCGAATCGGGCCGAGACCTTCACCTACGTCGCCCACGAGCTGGGCAAGCGCGGTATCGCCTTCATCTGCGCCCGCGAGAAGGAAGCCGACGACAGCCTCGCTCCGCGCCTGAAGGAAGCCTTCGGCGGCGTGTTCATCGCCAATGAGCGTTTTACCAAGGAACAGGCCGACGCCTGGCTGGCGGCCGGCAAAGCCGATGCGGTGGCCTTCGGCGTGCCCTACATCGCCAACCCGGACCTGGTGGAACGATTCAAGCAGAACGCCCCACTCAACGAAGCCGACCCGGCGACTTTCTATAGCTCGGGGCCGGTGGGCTACCTGGACTATCCGCGGCTGTAAGACCTGCCCACTCCCACAGAAACGTGGCCCCCGGCGGGCGAATAAATTCGTCCCTAATACAGCGTAAGTTTTGGTTCGTAGCCCGGATTGCGCTGGCGCTTATCCGGGCTACGGCTCTGCATAGGGGCGAACTCTGCTCGCGATTGGGCCTTGTGGGAGCTTCGCCAGCAGAGTGGGCTCCTACGAAAGCGGATCAGGGATTGTGCGCCATCCGGGTAGGTCCGGACGGCGCTTGACCTCAACGTGCGTTGATCTGCTGTTGCAGGCTTTGCAGTTGGCTTTGCAGGCTGGTGATGTTGCGGGTCATCTGGGCGCGGAAGGCGTCGAATTCGGCGGCGTTGCCCTGGCCGGAGCCGGCGCGGGTTTCCATTTCGCTGCGCAGGACCAGCAGGTCCTGCTCCAGGCGGCCGATGGCCTGGTTGGGATTGCCCTGTTTCTTCAGGGTTTCGAGATCCGCCGCCAGCCCCTTGAGGCGAGTATCCAGGCGAGCCAGTTCCTGCTTGGCCGATTGGGCGTCACCCTGGGCGGCCTTCAGGTCAGCCTGTGCGGCCTGCAGCTTTTCCTGTTCCCCGGCCAAGCCTTTCAGACGGGTGTCGACCTGGGCGGCGTCGCTCTTCTGCGCCTTGAGATCGGCGGCCAGTTGGTCGAGGCGCTTGGCCTGTTCGCCCTGCTGCCCGGCAACGCCCTGCTGCTGGCGGCTCAGCTCGGCGAGTTTGTTTTCCAGTTGCTTGACCTGCAGTTTCAGGGCTTCGCTGCCGGTGGTGACGCTGGACTCGGTGGCCACTACCTTGCCGGTGATGTCCTGGATACGCCCGGCGGCCTCCTCGCTGATGCGGGCGAAGCTCTCCTGGGTCGCCACCAGTTGCTGCTCCATCAGCGAAATCTGCTGGAAGCTCCACCATCCCAGACCGCCCAAGGCGATGGTCAGGGCGCCGACCAGCGCCCACAGCGGGCCGGTGCTGGCTCCCTTCGAGGCTTTCGCCGGCCTCTCCGCACGTACCGCTCCACGACCGTAACCGCGCTCCAGCGGCTCGGGCGCGTCATGATCGAAATCGTCATCATCGCGGATATCGGGCCTCAGGCTGGGCACGTGTTCCAGTTCGTCGTGGGCATCGTTACGCATGGATAAACCTTCAAGGAGCGCGGGAAGACTCGGTAGCCGCGAGTATACCGGTTCTTGTCCGGCGCTTCAGCGTGGCGCCATGCCGGTGCACGACGCACCGGACGGGAGCGGCGATGAACCATCGACTGCCTGAAGGCCACGCAGTTCCTCGTTCTGTGAACTGGCACAAGGCTTGCCTGAGCACTGATTGGGGGGATCAAGGCGATTCTCCGGTCAGGAAGACGACGGGTCGGGTCTGTACCAGCCCGCGGCTCCGGGTCACTCAGGAAGAGTGTCCCCCGGAGCGTTCTCACTGAAGGGGAAATGCATGGAGCTGAACAAAGCCGTTCTGGATTGCATGCAGGCACTGCGTCGGCGCCTGCGCGACGAGTTGGCGGTGGATATCCGCCTCAGCCAGCCGGACGCCATCCCGGCGATGCTCGCGGCCTGCCTGAACTCCAACGACCTGGAAACCCGCACCCTGGGCCAGCGTCTGGCGGAGTTCAGCGACCTGATCCCCACCCGATCCACTCCGAAGGGCCAGCCACTGGCCGACGTACCGGCTCCCGCCAGCCTGGCCGGAAAGCCCTCCGGCTCGGTGCGTATCTATCGCGGCCAGCGGATCTATGTCTGACGGAGGGGTTGCCCCCTCCGCCTTCACTCGCCGTAGATATCGAAGCTGAAGTACTTGCTCTGGATCGCCTGGTAGCGGCCGTTGGCGCGGATCGCCGCGATGGCTGCATTGAGTTTGTCCAGCAGTTCCGCATCCCCCTTGCGTACGGCGATGCCGGCCCCTTCGCCGAAATAATGCGGATCGCTGAAGTCCGGCCCGACGAAGGCGAAGCCCTTGCCGCTCTCGGTCTTGAGGAAACCCTCATCCAGCGGAATGGCATCGGCCAGTACCCCGTCCAGACGGCCGGCGAGCAGGTCCAGGTAGATCTCGTTCTGGGTGCTGTAACGCACCACCTCGACACCTTTGGGCTGCAGCACCTCGGTGGCGAAACGGTCGGTGGTGGTGGAGCGCTGGACGGCGATGCGCTTGCCCTTCAGGTCGGCGAAATCGGCGTCCACGGTGGTGCCTTCCTTCATCACCAGACGCGCGGGGCTGTAGTAGTACTTGCCGGTGAAATCCACCGACCGGCGCCGTTCGTCGGTAATGGTCATGGACGAGAGAATCGCATCCACCTTGCGTACTTTCAGCGAGGGGATCAGCCCGTCGAACTCCTGTTCGACCCATTCGCAGCGGGTCTGCATCTGTTCGCACAGGGCATTGCCGATGTCGTAGTCGAAGCCGGCGATCGCCCCCTCGGGCGTCTTGTAGGCGAACGGTGGATAAGCCGCCTCGATGCCCAGGCGCAGGGGCTTTTCGGCGGCGAACAGGCTGGAGGCCAGCAGGCCCAGGGCAAGGCTGCTCAACAAGACGATTTTCTTCATGGTGCGACTCCCGGATGCGAATGCGTGCCACCTGAGGCGGACGGTTTTTGGGGTTGGCAGGAACGGAAGCAGAACGCCGTGGCGAGAACGGGCGGAGGCGATAAGCGAAGCGAACAGGTTTCGGTGCCCATGGGCGAGCTACCATCTTGTACTTTTCGTCCAATATGGACTTATAAGTACAATCGGTCAACGCCCAGCGCTGTGAACGGACGAACGCAGCCGTCGGGCTCGAAGGCCCGGCAGCCGGAGAGAAAACAAGCGGAGGCGGCAGTCGCCGAAGGGATCAGTCGTTACGCCAGCGGTCGGCCGCGGCTTTGTCGCTGTCGCGGCCTTCGACCCAGCGCGGACCCTCCTGGGTATCTTCCTTCTTCCAGAACGGCGCGCGGGTCTTCAGGTAATCCATGACGAAATTGCAGGCATCGAAGGCTGCCTGGCGATGAGCACTGGCCGTGCCGACGAAGACGATGGGCTCGCCCGGCTCCAGGCGACCGATGCGGTGCAGGATCTCGAGGCGGAGCAGCGGCCAGCGTTGCTCCGCTTCGCGGGCGATCTTCTCCAGCGCCTTCTCGGTCATGCCGGGATAGTGTTCGAGGAACATGCCGCCGACCTCCTGGCCATCGTTGAAGTCGCGCACATAGCCGACGAAGCCGACCACCGCACCGACGCCGACATTGGCTGCGTGCAAGGCATTGAGTTCGCCCCCCGGGTCGAACGCCGCCGCCTGGACCCGAATAGCCATGCTCAACCTCCGGTGACCGTGGGGAAGAACGCCACTTCGTCGCCGTCTTCCAGGGGTTCGTCGAGGCTGCACAGTTCCTGGTTGCGGGCGCACATCAGGTTGCGTTCGGCGAGCACCTCCCAGGCGCCGCCGCGACCCAGCAGGTGCTGGCGCAGATCGTCGATGCGGGTCCAGTCGGAGGCCATGTCGAGCGCCTCGTCATCGAGGCCCAGGGTCTCGCGGTAACGGGCGAAGTACTGCACACGAATCATTGCGCGTCGTCCTCCGCCCGGTAATGGCCGCTCTTGCCGCCGAGCTTCTCTAACAGGCGCACCTGTTCGATGGTCATGCCGCGATCCACCGCCTTGCACATGTCGTAGAGGGTCAGCGCGGCGACGCTGGCAGCGGTCAGGGCTTCCATTTCCACACCGGTCTGCCCGGCCAGCTTGCAACGGGCAACGATGTGTACGGTGTCGTTGCCCTCGGGGGCCAGTTCGACCTTCACGCCGGTGAGCAGGAGCGGATGGCACAGCGGGATCAGTTCATGGGTCTTCTTCGCCGCCTGGATGCCGGCGATGCGTGCCACGGCGAACACGTCGCCCTTGGGATGGCCGCCATCCTGGATCAGGCGCAGGGTTTCCGGGCGCATGCGCACCCGCGCTTCGGCCACGGCCTCACGGGACGTCACCGCCTTGTCGGTGACGTCGACCATGTTGGCATGACCTTGGGAATCGAGATGGGTCAGCATTGGGGAGTCGATCTGTGAAGGGAATGGCGCATTGTATACACGACCCTCCCTTCACAGGCCACAGGCTGCGGGCGGACGGCACAGCACGCCCGCCGCCTTCGACGACCGCCACCGCCCGTTACATATGGGCCTCGGCGTACTCCGCCAGCACCGAACGAGGTACCCCTTGAAGGGTGATGTGTACCCCGTGCGGGAAGTCCTTGAAGCGCTCCGTCAGATAGGTCAGGCCCGAACTGGTGGCGGACAGGTAGGGCGTGTCGATCTGCGCCAGATTGCCCAGGCAAACCACCTTCGAACCGCTGCCGGCACGGGTGATGATGGTTTTCATCTGGTGCGGCGTGAGGTTCTGGCACTCGTCGATCAGGATCAGGCTCTGCTGGAAGCTGCGCCCGCGGATGTAGTTCAGCGATTTGAACTGCAACGGCACCTTTTGCAGGATGTAGTCGACGCTGCCGTGGGTGTTCTCGTCGTCCATGTGCAACGCTTCCAGGTTATCGGTGATGGCGCCCAGCCAGGGCTCCATCTTCTCGGCCTCGGTACCGGGCAGGAAGCCGATGTCCTCGTCCAGCCCCTGCACGCTGCGGGTGGCGATGATGCGCCGATAGCGCTTGCTGACCATGGTCTGCTCGATGGCCGCGGCCAGGGCCAGGATGGTCTTGCCGGAGCCGGCGGCGCCGGACAGGTTGACCAGATGGATGTCCGGATCGAGCAGCGCGTACAGCGCCAGCGCCTGATAGATGTCCCGCGGCCGCAGCCCCCAGGCCTCCTGATGCAGCAGCGGCTCTTGATGCAGGTCGAGGATCAGCAGTTCGTCCTGCTTGATGCCCTTGATCCAGCCGACGAAGCCCTGCTCGTCGACGATGAACTCATTCACGTGCACCGCCGGCAGGTTGTCGGTGAGCTGCACGCGGTGCCAGGTGCGCCCATGGTCCTGGCGGGTCTCCACCTTGCTCACGCGGTCCCAGAAGGTCCCGCCCAGGCTGTGGTAGCCGCGGGACAGCAGGTTGACGTCATCGATCAGTTGGTCGGTATGGTAGTCCTCCGCGGCGATACCGCAGGCGCGCGCCTTCAGGCGCATGTTGATGTCCTTGGTCACCAGCACCACGGGGACGCCGGTGCGGCGGCTCTTCAGTTCCACCAACTGATTGATGATGCGGTTATCGTTGTGGTTCTCCGGCAGTACCGTCTCGGCCCGCTTGCTCATGAGGATCGACAGCCAGCCGCAAGGGCCGCTCTTGCCACGCTGGATCGGTACGCCCTGCTCCACTTCCTCCGGCGAGGCTTCGCCCAGCACCTGATCGATCAGGCGGATCGCCTGACGGCATTCGGCAGCGACGGTGTGCTTGCCGGTCTTCAACTTGTCCAGCTCTTCCAGCACCGTCATCGGAATCGCGACGTGGTGTTCCTGGAAATTCAGCAAGGCATTCGGATCGTGGATCAGGACATTGGTGTCGAGGACATACAGGGTGGGCTGGGTGGAGCGGGCACGTCCGTGGTCATCCATACTCGGTCACCTTTCTTGGAGGGGCCAAGCGACGGAATGCCGGGTCGGCGCTCCGCCGCAGGGGGCCGCCGGCCTCCCGAACGTGTTCGGGATTTTGCAGGCAAGGTGCGGGGCCTGGGGGACGCCACCTGACTGCAGGATTCGGCGGTCTTGTTCTGGTAATACCGCAAAAGGAATGACAGAAAAACTGTTTTTTCACGTCCGTTACGGTTTTTTTATCGGCTCGACGAATAACCCTTGGCGGCCCCCGCCCACGCCGCTACAGTCATAAAGCTAGGCCCCGCGCTTTATTGCCGTTTCCCACCCTCTCATCCCTTCGCCCGACAGACCGGATCGTCCTGGCCCGTGCCATGGCCGATGCCGCACCGATTGACTTCCACGGTCACATGCACCAGCTCGTTGAAGCCCGCCAGGCGCGATTTGTAGCGATCCGCCGATACGTCGTCGTGGGTCACCAGGGAAAGGATGCAGGCATATTGCGCGCGCCCGACACGCCACAGGTGCAGGTCGGCGATCTCGGTGTCCGGTTCCTCTTCCAGAACCATGCGAACCCGATCCACCAGCGGGTGATCCATCTCGCGATCGAGCAGCACCTTGCCGGTCTCCACCAGCAGCCCCTTGGCCCAGATGCCGATCACCACGGCACCGACCACACCCATGGCCGGGTCCAGCCAATCCCAGCCGAACAGCTTGCCACCCAGCAGGGCGAGGATGGCGGCCACCGACGTCAACGCGTCGGCCAGCACATGGAGGAAGGCCGCATGCCGGTTGAGATCGCGCCCGCCGTGAGCATGCCCATGGCCGTGATCGTGATCGTGATCGTGATCGTGATCGTGATCGGCGCCAGTGTGGCTGTGAGAATGCGGCTGGTCACGCAGCAACCAGGCCGACAACAGGTTCACCACCAGGCCGATGGACGCCACCCACAGCGCCTGGTCGAAACTGATCCGCACCGGCTCCCACAACCGCCAGAACGATTCGAACAGCATCAACACAGCGACCACCACCAGCAGTAAGGCACTGGCGAAGCCGGCCAGAATCTCGATCTTCCAGGTGCCGAAGGCGAAGCGGCGGTCCCGTGCGTAGCGACGGGCGAGCAGATAGGCGAGCGCGGTGAGACCGATGGCGACCATGTGCGAGGCCATGTGCCAACCGTCGGCGAGCAGCGCCATGGAGTTGAACCAGTGGCCGGCGGCGATTTCCACCAGCATGGTCATGCCGGTCAACGCCATGACACGCCAGGCCTGCCGCTCGCTACCGTGCTCCAGGGGCCGGTAATCGTGAGAGGGCTCCCAGCGCGAATGATCACAGGAATTCATGTTACGTCCTTCTTCAAAAGTGCAGACCTGAGCAGACTAAAACCCCGGGGCGGCCCCAGGGTCAACCGCTTCCTCGCCTCTGCATCTCGATGCAAGGCTGCACTCATCCGATCACTCGTCACCTCCAAAGGGAAAAATCGATTGCCTCGATAGCTGGAGCCTGGACGGCTGGCGCCCTAGAATCGCCGCACGCTGACAGGAGACCATAGATGCTGATGGTGATTTCTCCGGCCAAGACCCTCGATTACGAGACCCCGCCGGTCACTTCCCGCTTCACCCAACCCCAACACCTGGACCACGCCCAGGAGCTGATCGTCCAGTTGCGCCGGATGGCTCCGGCCGAGATCGGCGAACTCATGCACCTGTCCGACAAGCTCGCCGGGCTCAACGCCGCCCGCTACGGCAGTTGGACGCCCGACTTCACGCCGGAGAACGCCAAGCAGGCGCTACTCGCCTTCAAGGGCGACGTGTATACCGGACTGAACGCCGAGGATTTCCGCGAGGCCGACTTCGACTTCGCCCAGGACCATCTGCGCATGCTTTCCGGCCTGTATGGCGTGCTGCGCCCGCTGGACCTGATGCAGCCCTATCGACTGGAAATGGGCACCAAACTGGCCAACAGCCGTGGCCAGGACCTCTACGCCTTTTGGGGCGAACGCATCAGCGGCTGGCTGAACGAGGCCCTCGCAGCACAGGGCGACGACATCCTGCTGAACCTGGCCTCCAACGAGTATTTCGGTGCGGTCAAACGCAAGGCGCTGAACGCTCGGATCATCGACACCGAATTTCGCGATCTGAAGAACGGCCAGTACAAGATCATCAGCTTCTACGCCAAGAAAGCGCGCGGTCTGATGGCTCGCTTCGTGATCAAGGAGCGTCTGCGCGATCCGGACGCCCTCAAGGGCTTCGACTACCAGGGCTACCGCTACTCAGCCGAACATTCCGCACCGGACAAGCTGGTTTTCCTGCGCGACACGCCGAACGACTGAGCCCGCTTTTTCAGCCTGCGGTGGTGCAATGCCACCGCGCTTCCCCCCTGCATTTTCCGATCATTCTTACCTCACCCAAACGCCTCCTCGCCTATTCCTGACAAGGGCGCCGCTCCGTGCGTCGGAAAAATCCTACATTAATAGTGGCTCAATAATTACCAAATAGTGGCATATAGCCCAAATGCCATTATTTCGGAATGTCCAGCCCTTTCTTTCATGGCCAACTGATATTTCTTCGATATCGCGAGAAAGCAAAACGCCAAACCCCTTATATATAAAGGCTTTCCCTCGAATTGCCATCAATATGCAATTACGTAAGTTTCCAAACATATTTCAATCTGTGTCACAAACTGGACGAATGGTGGGAACTTAGAGGTAGGGAAATGATCATAACCGCGTGACGACATTTCCCTACAACCGAGTGAGGGAAGTCTGTCGTTTATATAAGGCCCATCGGCGGTACCCGAGGCGCCCTTTAAACCAACTGCAATAAAAACGCTGTAAGGAAAAGGGGGATACAACCACAGAGTAGCCCAAAATAGAGCCTTCGCAAGGCTGAACGCCCCTTTAAGGAGCGTCCTCTTAAAAATAAGGGCAACGTTTTTAAAACATGCCCAGTTTGAGTGCCAATTTCCCCGGCGCTCTGGACTTATTATGCCTGCGTTCGGCCAAATGAATATTGAACCGAGCGCCCAAACGACGGCGATTCAAACAATCGCCATATGTAACGGCGTGATAAAAGAATGAGGTGAATGCGATGCGCATCAGCATCTTTGGTTTGGGCTACGTCGGTGCAGTATGCGCCGGTTGCCTGTCGGCTCGCGGCCATGAAGTTGTCGGCGTGGATATCTCCACCCACAAGATCGACCTGATCAACAACGGTAAATCCCCCATCGTCGAGCCTGGTCTCGAAGAGCTTCTCGGCAAAGGCATCAAGGCCGGCAACCTGCGCGGCACCACCGATGTCGCCGACGCGATTCGCAACACCGACCTGTCCATGCTCTGCGTCGGTACGCCCAGCAAGAAGAACGGCGACCTCGAGCTGAACTACATGGAGTCGGTCTGCCGCGAAATCGGCATGGCCCTGCGTGACAAGAGCCAGCGCCACACTGTCGTGGTCCGCAGCACCGTGCTGCCGGGCACCGTCAAGAACGTCGTCATCCCGATCCTCGAAGACTGCTCCGGCAAGAAGGCCGGCGTCGACTTCGGCGTAGCGGTCAACCCGGAATTCCTCCGCGAAAGCACCGCGATCAAGGACTACAACTTCCCGCCGATGACCGTCATCGGTCAGTTGGACGATGCGTCCGGCGACATGCTGCAGGAAATCTACCAGGAGCTCGACGCGCCGATCATCCGCAAGGACATCGAAGTCGCCGAGATGATCAAGTACACCTGCAACGTCTGGCACGCCACCAAGGTCACCTTCGCCAACGAGATCGGCAACATCGCCAAGGCGGTGGGCGTCGATGGCCGTGAGGTGATGGACGTGGTCTGCCAGGACAACAAGCTGAACCTGTCCAAGTACTACATGCGTCCGGGCTTCGCCTTCGGCGGCTCCTGCCTGCCGAAAGACGTGCGCGCCCTCTCCTACCGCGCCAGCTCGCTGGACGTGGAGGCGCCGCTGATCGGCTCGCTGATGCGCAGCAACTCGGCCCAGGTCCAGAAAGCCTTCGACATCATCTCCAGCTACGACAAGCGCAAAGTCGCTCTGCTCGGCCTGAGCTTCAAGGCCGGCACCGACGACCTGCGCGAGAGCCCGCTGGTGGAACTGGCAGAAATGCTGATCGGCAAGGGTTTCGACCTGCGCATCTACGACCGCAACGTGGAATACGCCCGCGTCCATGGCGCCAACAAGGACTACATCGAGTCGAAGATTCCGCACGTTTCCTCGCTGCTGAATTCCGACTTCGACGAAGTGGTGAAGAACGCCGACGTCATCGTCCTGGGTAACGGCGACGAGCAGTTCGCCTCCCTGGCGCAGCAGGTACCCGAGGGCAAGCAGGTCGTCGACCTGATCGGCTTCATGCCGCACGCGACCCGCGGTGCGACTGAAGGCATCTGCTGGTAACCCAAGCCTGCCTTAACCCAACCGGGCTGACTCAGAAGGGCGAGCGCAAAACAACAACAAAGCGCCGCCCATATCTGTGCTCCCCCGTGAAAAGAACAACGGACGCAGATATGGACAGGCTAAAGCAAGGTCTTACCGAGGCCACCGGCTGGCTTCTTTACGTCAGTTTATTGATGCTGCTCGCCTTGGCGTTGCCCAGGGATGTTTTCGATCCCGATTCGAAGCATTTCCTGTTCATCATCGGCGCAGTCGGCATCTGGCGCTATTCCATGGGCGCCATGCACTACATCCGCGGGCTGATCTTCCTCTACCTGGTGTACCCCTACTACCGCCGCCAGGTACGCAAGCTGGGCAGCGCCGCCGATCCGTCGCACGTGTTCCTGATGGTCACCAGCTTCCGCATCGAGGCCCTGACCACCGCCCAGGTCTATGGCTCGGTGATCCAGGAAGCCATCGACTCCGGCTACCCGACCACCGTGGTCTGCTCCATCGTGGAGATGTCCGACGAACTCCTGATCAAGAGCCTGTGGGCCAAGCTGAACCCGCCGGAGCGGGTCAAGCTGGACTTCGTGCGGATTCCCGGCACCGGCAAGCGCGACGGACTGGCCTACGGCTTCCGCGCCATTTCCCGGCACCTGCCGGACGAACACGCGGTGGTGGCGGTGATCGATGGCGATACCGTCCTGACCCCCGGCGTGGTGCGCAAGACCGTGCCCTGGTTCAAGCTGTTCCCGAACGTCGGTGGCCTGACCACCAACGAGTTCTGCGAAGTGCGCGGCGGCTACATCATGAGCGAGTGGCACAAGCTGCGTTTCGCCCAGCGGCACATCAACATGTGCTCGATGGCCCTGTCCAAGCGCGTGTTGACCATGACCGGCCGGATGTCGGTCTTCCGTGCGCAGGTGGTCACCGAGCCGGAGTTCATCGCCGACGTGGAATCCGACCATCTGGAGCACTGGCGCCTGGGCCGCTTCCGCTTCCTTACCGGCGACGACAAATCCAGCTGGTTCAGCCTGATGCGCCTCGGCTACGACACCTTCTACGTGCCGGATGCCGCCATCAACACCGTGGAGCACCCGCCGGAAAAGAGTTTCATCAAGGCCAGCCGCAAGCTGATGTTCCGCTGGTACGGCAACAACCTTCGTCAGAATTCGCGCGCTCTGCGCCTGGGGCCGCGACGTCTGGGCTGGTTCACCAGCCTGGTGCTGTTCGACCAGCGCATCTCGATGTGGACGTGCCTTCTGGGCCTGGCGGTAGCGATCATCGCCAGCCTCAAGTACAGCATCGGTTTCCTGCTGGTCTATCTGCTGTGGATCGGTCTGACCCGCCTGATCTTGAGCATCCTGCTCATTGCATCCGGGCACCACATCGGTCCGGCCTACCCCACGATCCTTTATTACAACCAGATCGTTGGCGCCCTGGTGAAGGTCTACGTGTTCTTCCGCCTGGATCAGCAGTCGTGGACCCGCCAGGACACCAAACTCACGCGTGATCTCGCCAGCTTCCAGCGCTGGTTCAACAGTTGGTCGTCACGGGCCATGACCTTCTCGGCCGCCAGCGTGTTCATCGCTGTGCTGCTGACGGTGGTGTGACCGGGCATAACGGATTGCTGCCCTCTCCGGGCACCTTGAACAACGAGTAGGTATGAAGCCATGAATACAGCCGTCAACGTGAACGTAGTACATGAATCTGAAGCCCAGCGACAGCATGCGCGCGTCAAGCTACCCGCCAAGATCCGCTATGCCAGCGGTAACCGCGAAGTGGTCGAGCAACGCCTGATCGACCTGTCGGCCGGGGGCTTCAGCTTCATCGCCGGCAACGGCCAGGCGGCCCGCAGCGGCGACTATCACAAGGGCAAGCTGCTGTTCCAGATCGACAACCTGGGCCTGGCCATCGACGTCGAGTTCCAGGTCCGCTCGGTGGACTTCGACAGCGGCCGCATCGGTTGCCAGTTCCAGAACCTCAAGCCGCGCGAGATCGCCACGCTGCGCCACCTGATCACCGCCCACCTGTCCGGCGAGCTGGTCAACCTGGGCGACCTGCTCAGCACCCTGCAGCGCGATAACTTCACCAAGGCCCGCAAGAACAAGGACGGCGGCTCCGGCATGGGCGTCATCGCCCGCCTGCGCGCGGTCACCTTCAGCCTGGGCATCTTCATCGTCGGCCTCGGCGCCTTCGCCCTGATCCTCAAGCAGCTGTATGGCCTGTACTTCGTCACCCATGCCGAATCCGGCCAGGTCAGCGTGCCCAGCATGCAGGTGACCATGCCGCGCGAAGGCACGGTGCAGAGCCTCGTGGGCCCGGACGGCATCGTCAAGAACGGCGCGCCGATCGCTTCCTTCTCCGCCACCATGCTGGAAATGCTCAAGGGCCATCTGAACGAAGAGCAGCTCAACCCGAAGAACGTCGAGCAACTGTTCAGCCAGCAGATGAAAGGCACCCTGACCAGCCCGTGCGACTGCAAGGTCGCCCAGCAACTGGTCGCCGACGGCCAGTACGCCAGCAAGGGCCAGGTGATCTTCGAACTGGTGCCGCGCGACAGCAACGCCACCATCGAGGCGCGCTTCCCCTATCGCAACTTCGCCCAGGCCAAGCCGGGTGCCCGCGTCAGCTTCATGGTCGCCGGCGAAGACGAGCCGCGTCATGGCCAGATCGTCAGCAGCACCCTGCTCGAAGGCGGCCTGTCCTCCGATATCCGCGTGACCATCCAGCCCGACCAGCCGCTGGACAGCGCCCTGGCCGGCCAGCCGGTGGAAGTGACCATCGACCGCGGCCCCTCCTTCGACTGGCTGATCGACAAGGCACTGGCGGCTGGTTTCTAAGAGGTATACGCAGGTGAACAGCACAACAAAAATCCTGCTTCTTTCAGCGCTCGGTCTGGCTGGCTGTACCAGCCTGCCGGACCAGCAGCTGGCTAATGAAGCCCTCAAGCGCGGGGATACCGCCACTGCCGAACGGCATTACCGCCAGCTCGCCGAGCTGGGTTATGCCGATGCCGCGGTCGGTCTCGCCGACCTGCAGGTGGCGAGCCGCGATCCGGAGCAACTGCGCAAGGCCGAGCAGACCTACCGCAGCGCCCTGGACAGCTCGCCGCGTGCCAAGGCACGCCTGGGCAAACTCCTGGCCGCCAAGGTTGATGCCAGCGATGCCGAACGCCGGGAAGCGGAAAAACTGTTGAGCGAATCGTTCGAGGCCGGCGAACAAAGCGCCCTGCTGCCACTGACGATGCTGTACCTGCAGTACCCGCAGCTCTTCCCTGGGGTCAACCTGCAGCAGCGCATCGCCCAGTGGCGGGCCGAAGGCTACCCACAGGCGGAAATGGCCCAGGTCATCTACTACCGCAGCCAGGGCACCTACGACCAGCACCTCGGCGAGATCGAGCAGATCTGCCAGCGCATGCTGAACCAGATGGACGTCTGCTACGTCGAGCTGGCGACCGTCTACCAGAAGCGCGAGCAGGCCGACCAGCAGAAGGCCCTGATCGAACGCCTGATGTCCGGCTACCGCGCCGGTACGGTGTCGGCCAACCGCGTCGATGGTGTCGCCGGTGTGCTGGCCGACTCCGAGCTGGGCAAGACCGACGAGAAGACCGCCCAGGAGCTGCTCGAGGAAATCGCCCCGAAGTACCCCGCCGCCTGGGTCAGCCTGGCCCGGCTGCTCTACGAGTACCCCGAGCTGGGCGATGCCGACAAGATGATGGAGTACCTCGACCAAGGTCGCGCCGCCGCCCAGCCGCGCGCCGAACTGCTGCTCGGCAAGCTCTATTACGAGGGCAAGCTGGTCCCCATGGACCCGTTCAAGGCCGAGGAGCACCTGACCAAGGCCGCCGAAACCGAACTCAGCGCCCACTATTACCTGGGCCAACTCTACCGCCGGGGCTTCCTCGGCAAGGTCTACCCGCAGAAAGCGCTGGACCACCTGCTGTATGCCGCGCGGGGTGGGCAGAACAGCGCCGACTTCGCCCTGGCGCAGATGTTCTCCCAAGGCCGCGGCATCAAGATCGACCGCGTGAACGCTTACGTTTTTGGGCAATTGGCCATACTCAGGGGCGCACCTCAGGCCGAGGTGCTGATGCAGGAACTCGAACCCCAGTTGCTCCCTGCCGAGAGAGCCCGAGGCGACGAACTGCTGCGACAGGAAAAGCAGCTTCGTGGAACCGCCTGGCTCGAATCCGTGCAGATGCAAGCCATGCAATCCCAATAAGGAACACGCGATGAAGAAGAATCAGAAGAAGAACCCGTGGATCGGTGCTGGATTGGGCCTGAGCGTTACCCTGATTTCCAGCGCCCCCGCCTGGGCGGCAACCTACGACGCCGAAAAGAACTTCGGCCTGGACGTGAAGGTTACCGGCCAATCCGAAGACGACCGTGACCTCGGCACCCGCGACGGTGGCGACGTGAACGGCTTCGCCCTCGACCTGCGCCCCTGGCTGTACGGCCAGAGCGGCAACTGGAGCGCCTACGTGATGGCCCAGGCCGTGGCCTCCACCGATATCGTCGAAACCGACCCGATCTCCGAAAACACCGAGGAAGACACCACCAGCACCTCCAACCGCCGCGAGCCGGACAAGAACTACCTGGCCCTGCGCGAGTTCTGGGTCGACTACGCCGGCCTCACCGCCTACCCCGGCGAACACCTGCGCTTCGGCCGCCAGCGCGTGCGCAGCGACGAAGGCACCTGGTGGGACACCAACATCGAAGCCCTCAACTGGACCTTCGATACCACCCTGCTGCGCGCCAACCTGGGCGTGGCCGAGCGCTTCTCCGACTACCGCACCGATCTCGACGATCTGGCGCCGGAAGACGAAGACCGCCAGCACCTGTTCGGCAGCATTTCCACCCAGCTCGCCCCCGGCCACTGGGTCGGCCTCAAGGCCCACCACAGCCGCGACGACGGCGACCTGCCGGACGTCGGCGAAGAAGTCGACGAGCTGACCAAGACCTACAAGGGCGACCTCACCTGGCTCGGCATCAATGCCGACGGCGAATTCTTCAACCCGCGCTCCACCATGCCGCTCAACTATTGGGCGCAACTGACCTGGCTCACCGGCCAGCGCGATTCCATCACCGAAGGTGCGGTGAACGGTCAGCGCGTGGTCACCGGCGAGCAGGACGCCGACGTCAGCGCCTGGGCCATCGACCTCGGCCTGCGCTGGACCATCGACCAGAACTGGAAGATCGGCGGCGCCTATGCCCGTGGCAGCGGTGGCGGCGACGATGGCTCCGATCAGTTCGTACAGACCGGCATGGAGAGCAACCGCTCCAACTTCACCGGCACCCAGTCGCGTCTGCACCGCTTCGGCGAAGCCTTCCGCGGCGAGCTGAGCAACCTGCAATCGGTCACCGCCTTCACCTCCTGGACGCTGCGCGAAGACTACGACGCCAGCCTGGTCTACCACCGCTTCTGGCGCGTTGACTCGGATCAGTCGATCGGCCAGGCCGGCGTCAATGCCGCGCTGGTGGAAGACGACAAGGACATCGGCCAGGAAGTCGACCTGGTGGTGACCCGTTACTTCAGACAAGGCCTGCTGCCGGCGTCGATGAGTCAGAGCATCGACGAGCGTTCCGCGCTGGTCCGCTTCCGCGGCGGCCTGTTCTTCCCCGGCGATGCGTACGGCAGCCAGGCCGACTCGGTCATGCACCGTGCCTTCGTCGATTTCATCTGGCGTTTCTGATGCGACCGGCGCGTGAAGAGGAAATGGCGATGAACAGCCCACGATTCCCACTGCAACCCCTGGCCAGGCACCTGCTCACCGGTGCCTTGCTGCTCGGCGGCGCCTGGGCGCAGGCCAACGAGGCCGCAGCTCCCCAGGCCCAGGCCCAGGCCCAGGCCGAAGAGACCGACAAAACCAAGGAGTTGCAGCAGGCGAAGACGTACACCGTCACCACCGCGCCGGTCGAACAGCTGCACCTCGATCCGCCGAAGCTCCCCGACCTCAGCGGTTACACCGCTGAGGCGGTCAACGCCAAGATCGACCGGAGCAAGGCGGGCCAGGTGGTGGTACGCCGCATGTTGCAACAGGACACCCTGAAGGACTTCACCGGCGGTAGCGGCCGTCTGCGCGAGTGGATCACCCGCCAGCGCGGCATGCCGCATGCCATCTTCATCGAAGGTGGCTACGTCAAGCTGAGCCAGTTGGCCGAGAAGTTGCCGAAGAACCAGTTCGAGGAGGTCGAGCCGGGTGTCTACCTGGCTCGCCTGCCGATCGTCGTGGCGCAGGGCGCGACCCTTCACATCGACAAGGACACCAAGGAACTGCGCCTTTCCGAAGAGCGCGGCTCGTTCCTGGTCAACGACGGCATGATGTTCATCACCGATACCAAGGTGACCGCCTGGCGCGAAGCGGCCAATGGCCCGGCCACGTTCCGCAAGCCCGACGACTTCCGGCCGTTCCTGGTCTCCTGGGGTGGCAGCGAGCTATACATCGTCGGCAGCACCATCACCAGCCTCGGTTACAACAAGAGTAAGTCCTACGGCGTCTCCATCACCCAGTACACGCCCGGTACCCAGGCGCGCCTGAAGCGTCCGCACCCGACCGGCTGGCTGATCGACTCGGAGTTCGTCGACCACTGGTACGGCTTCTACTGCTACGAAGCGGAAGACGTGGTGGTCAAGGGCAATACCTACCGCGACAACATCGTCTACGGCATCGACCCGCACGACCGTTCGGAGCGGTTGATCATCGCCGAGAACACGGTGTTCGGGACCAAGAAGAAGCACGGGATCATTATTTCCCGTGAGGTGAACAACAGCTGGCTGATCAACAACAAGTCGTACGACAACAAGCTCTCCGGCCTCGTCCTCGACCGTAACAGCGTGAACAACCTGGTGGCCTACAACGAGATCTACCAGAACCATTCCGATGGCATCACGGTGTACGAAAGCTCGGACAACCTCATCTGGGGCAACAAGGTCCTGGCCAACCAGCGCCACGGCATCCGCCTGCGCAACAGTACCAATATCCGCCTGTACGAGAACCTCTCGGCCGGCAACAAGCTGTCCGGCGTGTACGGCCACATCAAGGACCTGTCCAACACCGACCGCGACATCGAACTCGACCCCTTCGACACCCAGGTCTCGATGATCGTGGTCGGCGGCAAGCTCGCCGGCAACGGCTCCGCCCCGCTGTCCATCGACTCGCCGCTGAGCGTGGAACTCTACCGGGTGGAACTGCTGGCCCCGTCCAAGTCTTCCGGCATCAGCTTCGCCGGCATCCTGGGCGAAAAGCAGGACGAAATCCTCGACCTGATGGTCCGTCGCGGCAAGGCCGTGCTCATCGACCCGGTCGAGACGCAGGCCGACCTGCACGATTAACGAGGTTGTTACCCATGAAAGTACGCGACATGAAATGGATCGGTCTCTCTTCCCTGGCCGCCGCAATCTGCCTGGCCAGCACCGGGCTGCGCGCCGAAGAGCAGAGCCAGGGACCGGTGTTCAAGGCCGAAGGCTGCTGCACCCTGTGCCCGGCGGCGCATAACGCCAGCCTGTACACCACCAATTACATGAAGAACTTCCTGACGCTGATCGATGCGCAGGACGAGTGGCTGTTCCGTACCCAGGAAGACCTGCGTACCGAGTTCGGCACCACGCCGGAGGGCTACCGCATGCTCAAGGAGCTGCGCGACGCCTTCAAGGCCCGCGGCATCGAAGTGGTGCTGGTCTACCAGCCCACCCGCGGCCTGGTGAACCGCGACAAGCTGCGGCCGGAAGACAAGGCCCGCTTCGACTACGACCGCGCGCTGAAGAACTACCGCACGGCCCTGGACCGCTTCCGCGAGATCGGTTTCTGGGTGCCCGACCTCTCGCCGTTGACCGACGAACAGGCGGACAACGAGCGCGCCTTCTACTTCGCCCGCGACCAGCACTGGACGCCCTACGGCGCCGAGCGCACCGCGCGCGTCGTGGCCGAGACGGTCAAGCAGATTCCCGGCTACGACGACCTGCCGAAGAAGGAATTCGTCAGCCGCAAGATCGGCCGCATGGGCAAGCGCGGCACCATGCAGAACGTCGCCGGCCAATTGTGCGGCACCAGCTATGCCATCCAGTACATGGACCAGTTCGCCACCGAGCCCAAGGACGAGAGCAGCAGCGACGACCTCTTCGGCGATTCCTCGAACCCTCAGATCGCGCTGGTGGGTACCAGCCATAGCGGCAAGAACTACAACTTCGCCGGCTTCCTCGAAGAGAACATCGGCTCCGAAATCCTCAACGTCGCCTTCCCCGGCGGCGGCCTGGAAGGCTCGATGATCGAATACCTGGGCAGCCAGGAATTCCACGACAACCCGCCCAAGGTCCTGATCTGGGAGTTCTCTCCGCTCTACGACCTGGCCTCGAAGAAGATCCACCGGCAGATGATGGCCGTGCTGGAAGACGGCTGCGACCAGAAGGACGTGCTGCTGGCCAGCAAGACCAAGCTGCGCCCCGGCGCCAACGAGGTGCTGGTCAACGGCAAGAACAATTCGCTGGTGACACTGCCGAACAAGAACCACCTGATGGATATCCGCTTCAGCGATCCGTCGGTGAAAACCCTCGAGGCCACCCTCTGGTACCTCAGCGGGCGCCGCGAAAAGCTGAAGATCGAAAAACCCAACACCTACGATACCGACGGCCGCTTCGCCTTCGAGATGCGCGACGACGAGGACTGGGGCGATCTGGACTTCTTCGCCCTGGAAATCCAGTCGCCGGAAGGCATGACAGAGCCGGTGGAAGTCGAGGCCCGGGTCTGCAAGCGCGGCCCCGGGCCGAACAAGCTCACCGCCCAGAACGGGGCGGGTTCCTGAGGTGCCTATGCCGACGTTCAAGCTGACCACCCTGTCCTGCCTGCTCGGCGCCCTGCTGCTGGCCAACGCCGCGCAGGCCGCCCTGCGGCCGCCGCTGGGCTACTACGCGCCGGTGGAAACCCGCAAGGGTGAACCCGACGCCTGCCCGGCGGTCCCCACGCCGTACACAGGCAAACTGGAATTCACCAGCAAGTACCAGGGATCGGACAAAGCGCGCGCCACGCTGAACGTCGCGGCGGAAAAGACCTTCCGCAGCCAGACCGAAGACATCACCGTGCTGGAGAAGGACTTCAACAAGCTGGTCATGCACTACATGCGCGACGGCCACCCGCAGCAGCTCGACTGCGCGCTGCAGTGGCTCACCACCTGGGCCAAGGCCGACGCGCTGCTCTCCACCGAGTTCAACCACACCGGCAAGTCCATGCGCAAATGGGCGCTGGGCAGCCTGTCGGGCGCCTACCTGCGGTTGAAGTTCTCCGATTCGCGCCCGCTGCAACCCTACGGCGAGCAGACCCGGGTCATCGAATCCTGGTTCGGCAAGCTGGCCGACCAGGTGGTGCGCGACTGGAGCGGCCTGCCGCTGAAGAAGATCAACAACCACTCGTACTGGGCCGCCTGGTCGGTGATGGCCACCGCCGTGGCGATCGACCGCCGCGACCTGTTCGACTGGTCCGTGCAGCAGTTCCGCGTCGCCGCCAACCAGGTCGACGACAAGGGCTACCTGCCCAACGAACTGAAACGCGAACAGCGTGCGCTGGCCTACCACAACTACAGCCTGCCGCCGCTGGCGATGATCGCCGCCTTCGCCCAGGTGAACGGCGTCGACCTGCGCAACGAAAACAACGGAGCGCTGCGGCGCCTGGCCGAACGGGTGCTGGCCGGCGTCGACGATCCCGACCAGTTCGCCGAGAAGACGCGCAAGAAGCAGGACATGGAAGACCTGAAGAAAGACGCCAAGTACTCCTGGCTCGAACCCTACTGCGCGCTCTACAGCTGCTCCCCGTCCGTCCTCGCCTGGAAGGAATCGATGGAGCCGTTCAAGACATTCCGCCTGGGAGGCGACGTGACCCGGGTGTTCAACCGCCGGACAGAGGAGAAGTCGTAGCGCCGGTAGGGCGAAGGATACGCAGATCGAACGCGCCACAGGCGCACCGGGGCAGGCAGGCCGACAGAGCCGCCGCCCCGCCCGAGCCTCCCGCGAGAGGCAGGGATGTCCGAACCGCGCGTCAGACGCGGTCGGGCCGAAACGAGTTTTTTGCGTTACCGGGGGAGGGAAATGGCCGGGTCCTTAGGACCTGAATCGAGTGCTTTTAGCGAGACACGGTTAATGGTCTTCTCTTCGAACGTTTTCCTGTTTCTGTTTCTGCCGGTGTTTCTCAGTCTCTATTACCTGAGCGCACCGCGTTACCGGAACCTGTTGATCCTGATCGGCAGCTACGCCTTCTACGCCTGGTGGCGAGTCGACTTCCTGCTGCTGTTCGTCGCCGTCACCCTGTGGAACTACGTGTTCGGCCTGCGCATCCACCGCGCCGGCACCCGCAGCAAGGAGGCCCAGCGCTGGGTGCTCTGGGGCGTCGCCGGCAACCTCGCCACCCTGGGCTACTTCAAGTACGCCAACTTCGGGGTGGCCAACATCAACGCGGTGCTCCAGGCAGCCGGGATGGAGCCGTTCGTGCTCACCCAGGTGATCCTGCCGATCGGCATCTCGTTCTACATCTTCCAGTCGATCAGCTACCTGATCGACGTGTACCGTGGCGACACCGAGCCGACCGAGAACGTCATCAACTTCGCGGCGTTCATCGCCCTGTTTCCGCAGCTGATCGCCGGCCCGGTGCTGCGCTACAAGGACCTCGCCGACCAGTTCATCAGCCGCACCCACAGTGTGGACAAGTTCTCCGAAGGGGCCACCCGCTTCATGCAGGGCTTCGTCAAGAAAGTGTTCATCGCCGACACCCTGGCGCCGCTGGTGGACCACTGCTTCGCCCTGCAGAACCCGAGCACGGGCGACGCCTGGCTGGGCATGCTGGCCTATACCGCGCAGCTCTATTTCGACTTCTCCGGCTACAGCGACATGGCCATCGGCCTTGGCCTGATGATGGGCTTCCGCTTCATGGAGAACTTCAACCAGCCGTACATCAGCCAGTCCATCACCGAGTTCTGGCGGCGCTGGCACATCAGCCTGTCCACCTGGCTGCGCGACTACCTGTACGTGCCCCTGGGCGGTAACCGCCACGGCACCTTCAAGACCTACCGCAACCTGTTCCTGACCATGCTGTTGGGCGGTTTCTGGCACGGCGCCAACTGGACCTTCATCATCTGGGGCGCCTGGCACGGCACTTGGCTGGCCATCGAGCGCGCCCTCGGCGTCAACGCCGCGCCCAAGGTGATCAACCCGCTGAAGTGGGCCTTCACCTTCTTCCTGGTGATGCTCGGCTGGGTGATCTTCCGCGCCGAGAACGTGCACGTCGCCTGGCGTATGTACGAAGCCATGTTCAGCTTCGATGGCTGGCAGCTTTCCGAGCTGGGCCGCGCCAACCTGACCGAGCTGCAGGTCGCCACCCTGGTGGTCGCCTACGTCACCCTCGCCTTCTGCGGCCTGCGCCAGTTCTACCGCAACCCGCTGTCGCCGAAAGCGCCGAAGACCGACGCCGACGGCCCAGCCAGCGACCAGCCGCGCATGATCAAGGCGGTCCCCGGCGATGCCGCGAGCTTCGAGGTGACCCCGTCCGGCATGCTGGTGCAGCGTCCGTCCTGGACCGCCGCCCTGCCGCGCTATTTCGTGCGCGCCGCGATCCTCCTGCTGTTCTGTGCCTCGGTGTTGAAGCTGTCGGCGCAGAGCTACTCCCCTTTCCTCTACTTCCAGTTCTGAGCGAGGCCAACCATGACTCGTCAGTTACGCAAACTCTACGTCGCGCTCTTCCTGGCCGTACTCGCGCTGCTCTTCGTCTGGTCGGCGCGCAACCTGCTGAGCGTCACCCTGCCGCCGGACACCAGTGTGCTCGACGGCAAGTGGGCGAAAGCGGTGGAAAGCCACTACGACAAGGAATTCCCGGTCAAGCGCCTGGGCACCAACGTCTGGGCCGCGCTGGACTACCTGTTGTTCGGCGAAGGCCGGCCCGGCGTGATCGTCGGCCGCAACGACTGGCTGTTCAGCGATGAAGAATTCAAGCCGGTGGTCAACGGCGAACAGAACATCGCGGACAACCTGGCCCTGGTCCGTGGCGTGCGCGACCAGCTCGCCCGGCAGAACATCAAGCTGGTACTGGCCATCGTGCCGGCCAAGAGCCGCCTGTATCCGGAATACCTCGACGAAACCCAGCCGGCGGCCATGCGCACCCGGCTCTACGAAGATTTCCATGCCGCCGCCGAGCGCGCCGGGATTCTCGCGCCCGACCTGCTGAAGCCGCTGGAACAGGCCAAGAGCAACGGCGAAGTGTTCCTGCGCACCGACACCCACTGGACCCCGATGGGCGCCGAAGTGGTTGCCCAGACCCTCGGCCGCACCATTCGCGGCGATGCCCTGCTGAGCAGCGAGCCGCAGCAGTTCGTCACCGAAACCGGGGAGATCAAGCCGCACAAGGGCGACCTGCTCAACTTCCTGCCGCTCGATCCGCTGTTCAGCGACCTGCTGCCACCCGCGGACAAGCTCCAGCAGCGCACCACCCATCCGGCCAACGACGGCGAAGCCGGCGGCGACGCCCTGTTCGCCGACACCGAGGTGCCGGTCGCCCTGGTGGGCACCAGCTACAGCGCCAACGAGCGCTGGAACTTCCCCGGTGCCCTGCGCCAGTCGCTGGCCAGCGACCTGGTCAACCACGCCGAGGATGGCCGTGGGCCGCTGCTGCCGATGCTCAAGTTCCTGCAGAGCGAGGAATTCAAGTCCGCTCCGCCGCAAGTGGTGGTCTGGGAATTCCCCGAGCGCTACCTGCCGATGCAGAACGACCTGAGCGATTTCGACCCGTCCTGGATTGCCGAGCTGAAGAAAGCCGGCACTGCAGAGAGCCTGGCCAGCACGGCCGGAAAAACCGCTACGCCCTGATGGGGCTGAAGCTCTACATCACAAAAGTCCCTCATGGAGGTATTACAGAATGACTCGACTGACTAAAACCCCGCGCTGGATCGCCCACACCTGTGCCCTGGTATTCGGCTTGCTGGCCGTCCAGGCCCATGCCGGCGATGGTGCCCTGTACGGCCCCGTGGCACCGAAGGGCTCGACCTTCATCCGCCTCTACAACGCCACCAACCAGGAAGTCAGCGCGACTGTCGGCACGGTCAAGATGAACGACATCGCTCCGCTCGGCAGCAGCGACTTCGGCTTCATGCCCAAGGGCAACTACACCGCCCAGGTCGGCTCCCAGAGCCTGCCGGTGACCCTGGAAAGCGATCACTACTACACCCTGGTCCATCTGCCCAACGGCGCACCCAAGCTGGTGGAAGAACCGCCGTTCAAGAACAAGCAGAAGGCCCTGGTCCGCGTGCAGAACCTGACCGACAGCCCGCTGACGCTGAAGACCGCCGACGGCAAGACCGAAGTGGTCAAGACCGTCGCACCGTCGGCCCACGGCGACCGTGAAATCAACCCGGTCAAGGTCAGCCTCGCGCTGTTCGATGGCGACCGCAAGGTCGGCGACCTCAAGCCGGTCACCCTGACCCGCGGCGAAACCGTATGCCTCTTCGTCACCGGCTCGAACGGCAACTACTCCCCTGTCTGGGTCACCCGCCCGGTCAGTGATTGAGCAACCGTGCCGCGCCGTACCGGGCGCGGCACACCGCACGGAGGCTCCGTGCATGGACAAGCATAAGAAAAGACAACCTTAGGTATTCCAGGAGAGAAACTATGATTCCGGTAATCTTGTCAGGTGGTAGCGGTTCCCGTCTCTGGCCCCTGTCGCGCAAGCTGTTCCCCAAGCAGTTCCTCGCGTTGACCGGCGAAGAGACCCTGTTCCAACAGACCCTGCAGCGCCTCTCCTTCGAGGGCATGCAGGCCCCTCTCGTGGTGTGCAACCAGGAGCACCGTTTCATCGTCAAGGAACAGCTTTCCGCGCTGAACCTGAACGTCCAGGGCATGCTGTTCGAGCCCTTCGGCCGTAATACCGCACCGGCCGTGGCCATCGCCGCCATGAAGCTGGTCGCCGAAGGCCGCGACGAACTGCTGCTGGTCCTCCCGGCCGACCACGTACTGGAAGACCAGAAGTCCTTCCAACGCGCCCTGGCCATCGCCGCCACCGCCGCCGAGCGTGGCGAAATGGTGCTGTTCGGCATCCCCGCCCTGCGCCCGGAAACCGGCTACGGCTACATCAAGTGCGACCTGAGCGAGCGCGACGGTCTGCCGGAAGGCGTCAACCGCGTCATGCAATTCGTCGAGAAGCCGGACGAGCAGCGCGCCAAGGCCTTCGTCGAATCCGGCGACTACTTCTGGAACAGCGGCATGTTCCTGTTCCGCGCCAGCCGCTTCCTCGAAGAACTGAAGAAGTACGACGCCGACATCTACGACACCTGCATGCTCGCCCTGGAGCGCAGCAAGGTGGAAGGCGACGAAGTGAAGATCGACCCGGCCACCTTCGCCTGCTGCCCGGACAACTCCATCGACTACGCCGTGATGGAAAAGACCGAGCACGCCTGCGTGGTGCCGCTGTCCGCCGGCTGGAACGACGTCGGTAGCTGGTCCTCGATCTGGGACGTGCACGACAAGGACGACGACGGCAACGTGGTCAAGGGCGACGTGGTGCTGCACAACACCCGTAACAGCCTGGTCCACGGCAACGGCAAGCTGGTCACCGTACTCGGCCTGGAAGACGTGGTCGTGGTCGAGACCAAGGACGCCATGATGGTCGCCCACAAGGACCACGTGCAGGACGTCAAGAAACTGGTCAAGACCCTGGACGAGAAAGAGCGTCCGGAAACCCAGAACCACTGCGCCGTCTACCGCCCCTGGGGCTCCTACGACTCGGTGGACATGGGCGGCCGCTTCCAGGTCAAGCACATCACCGTGAAGCCGGGCGCCAGCCTGTCGCTGCAGATGCACCACCATCGCGCCGAACACTGGATCGTGGTGTCCGGCACCGCCCAGGTGACCTGCAACGACAAGACCTTCCTGCTCACCGAGAACCAGTCGACCTACATCCCGATCACCGCGGTGCACCGCCTGGCCAACCCGGGCAAGATCCCGCTGGAAATCATCGAGGTGCAGTCCGGCAGCTACCTGGGCGAGGACGACATCGAGCGTCTGGAAGACGTCTACGGCCGTACCGACGCGGGCGTCAAGACCAAGACCATCGCCGGCTGACCGATCCCCTGCCCTCTTCGCGAAGAGGGCGTCAGCCAACCTTCAGGGTGCGCCGAGGCGCACCCTTTTTTATGGGCGTGGATTTCGTCTCCTGTCAGGACCGGCTCGTAGATGCCTGCGACAGGCTCAAGGTATGCAACGGTCGGATACCCTCCTGGCGAGCAGCGGGTAGCTGCAACTCGGCGGCCATCAGAAAACGAGGCGTACGTCGATGCTTGTCGTTCCACAGGTCATCTCCGGCCTCGAGCATCGAATGGATGAGCAGGTACATGTTCAGTTTGTTGTCATGTGTACTGCTGATGACACCGCAATTGGGATCGAAGAAATGCAATTGTCGGTCCTGGTCCTTGAACAGCGCCAAGGCGTGACGATCGGTCATCAGCAGAAGACAGCGCGGCTGCGCGTCGTCCCCCAGCAAAGCATCCAATCGCTCGGCAAACGGCTTTTCCAAACGGCACGCTATGCGATGGACGGTTTGCTTGGAGTCGATGGACACACACTCCAGTCCTGCCAATGCCGCGCAGCGCTCGACGTCCTTGTCCAATCCTCCCGGATGACGCAATTGCTCGATGGACTGCAACGCCAAGCTACGCAGAAAAAGACTGTTGTCCTTCCATTGAGGCAGTTCGGTAAAGAATGTTTTGTCGGTTTTTCCCTGCAAGCGTTGTTGGCACCAGGATAGAGAAAGGCCAAAACACAGTCCGCTTTCAGGCTTATCCATGGCGGCTTTGATTTCAGGGCTTTTCTTGAACAGCGCCTTCTTGAACTCGTACTGGTCGAACGGCCAGGTGAAACTGCATTTGGCCATGGCGACCAGATCGGACCACATGCTGTTTCGCCCCGACATTTCACGACGCAGGGATGTGGAGAGCTGCTCGAGCGCTCCTTGCGATACATCGCGAAGATTTCGAGCCGTCGGCTCTTGATCGCTCCCATGGCTCGATAGCTGCTTCTCCGCTACGGAGTCGGTCGGATCAGACGTATGGGATCGGTGATAGAGGGCAAGAGGTGAAATCATGGGCTGGCAGCCTTAAAAGCCAAGAGAACACCCGGGAAACGGGCACTCCCTTGAGTGGCGCCTTACCGGATCGTGGTTCCGCCAACGAACTTGGTCAGGGCAATCAACAGTTGGGACTTCTTTGTGCCGTCGCCCTCGGCTTCCCGCCGCACCTTCAGTCGCCGTGCCGCGGCCCAGGCGCGGAACGCCGGGTTGCGGCGTTCGGCCTTGGTCGTCAGCACATTGGGATCGCTGCGGTCGACACCGAGCCGTTCGTTGACTGCCACCTGCAAAGCCTGCCAGTCGAACCCCACGGCATCGCCATCCGTCGGCACGATCCAGTGGCCACGCCAGTAGAGATAGCCGGACGACAACTGGTGCAGGAAATCCGTGGTGTTGGCCGATACCAGGTGCAACTCGCCGTCGCCGCCGAAGAACACGACGGGTGGTCGTCCCCGCAGGCCGGGATAGAGCCAGAGGCAGAACAGCGCCCCATTGGCTCGCCGGGCGATCCGGATGAAGCGATCGCCCTTCTCGTTCCAGCGCGTACTGCCCAGCAGGCGGTTCAGTTCCACCCGGGTCAGGGCTTCCGACGGCTCGCCGACATAGATATCGAGCGGTCCGCCGAGCAGACCTTCCCGTGCCAGAGAAGCCAGCACGGCCAGGTCGGTGATGGTCTTGGGGTCGTTGAAAGTGGAATCACCTTCCATGATGAGATCAGCCATGTGTGTCCCTCGTCGCTGATTGGCGACAAGCATTTTACTAGTGATTAGTTATTTCTCTTCTCAATGGTTCACGCCTCCAGGGTGCGGCGGTTCCGGGTTTTGACATTCCGTAGCGCTCGGACCCTGTCGGGACATCCTGTAAGCTGAATCGGACCACCCCGACCTCGACAGGAATCGCCCATGCTGATCGGTGCCCTGCTCGTACTGACCTGGCTGGTTCTGCTGCTACGCTACCCGGCCAAGGCCCTGCCGGTTTCCCTCGCCGCCCTGCTCGGGCTGGCGGTGCTGGCCAGCTGGGTGATCTGGCAGGAGCAACGCGAGGAGCACCGGCTGGCGCGCCTGGAACTGCGCCTGCATTACGATCCCCGGCGCTGCCCGGGGGACCGTCCGCTGAGCGTCGAGTTGAAGAACGGCAGCGATGCCGCCCTGAGCGAGCTGCGCTGGCGGGTCGCCGCCTATGCGCCGGGCGACAGCGTCAACCTCGCCGAAAACCTCTACGACAGCCCGCGCTACCGGGGCCCGGGCGAGCTGCTGCCCGGCGACGCTTGGCAGGACTGCCTGCCGCTGCCGCCCCTGCGCCCCGGCTACCGCGCCAGGACCCTGGAATTCCGCGCCGAGCGCCTGCAGGGCCGGTTCGCTGACTGAGTTGCCCGGCGGATGGCTCGCCCTGTAGGGTTCGATGCGCACGCCGCCCATCCGGGCGCCTCGACAAAAGGAACACAGAGATGTCATCCGTCGTGCTGATCACCGGCTGCTCCAGCGGCATCGGCCGGGCTCTTGCCGAAACCTTCCAGGCCTCCGGTTACCGGGTCTGGGCCAGCGCACGCCGCGACGAAGACCTCGCCGCCCTGGCCGAAGCCGGCTTCACTGCAGTGCCATTGGACGTCAACGACGCCGAGGCGGTGACCCGGCTCGCCAACCGCCTGGCAGAGGAAGCCGGACGCCTCGACGTGCTGATCAACAACGCCGGTTACGGTGCCATGGGCCCGCTGCTCGACGGTGGTGTCGATGCCCTGCGCCAGCAGTTCGAGACCAACGTCTTCGCCCCCATCGGCCTGACCCGCGCCTGCTTTCCGCTACTGCGCGCCAGCCAGGGCCTGGTGGTGAACATCGGCAGCGTCTCGGGCGTGCTGGTCACGCCTTTCGCCGGTGCCTACTGCGCGTCCAAGGCCGCCGTCCACGCGCTGTCCGATGCCCTGCGCCTGGAGTTGGCGCCGTTCGGCATCCAGGTGATGGAAGTCCAGCCCGGCGCCATCGCCTCGCACTTCGGCGCCAACGCCAGTCGCGAAGCCGAACGGCTGATCGACGAGCACTCGCCCTGGTGGCCGATCCGCGACGGCATTCGCGCCCGCGCCAAGGCCTCGCAGGACAACCCCACCCCCGCCGACAGCTTCGCCCGCGACCTGCTCGCCGCCGTCCAGCGTCCGCACCCTCCCCGGCTGCTGCGCCTCGGCAACGGCAGCCGGGCCTTGCCGCTGCTGGCGAACTGGCTGCCGAAAGGCTTGTTGGACGTCGTGTTGAAGAAGCGTTTCGGCCTGGACGCCTCACTCTGACGATGAGTCAGGAACTCACCCACTGCGCCCAGCCACTCAAGGGACGATGACACCATCCCGGTGTCGCTCGTCCCTCGGCGGCTTCCATGATCAAGAACGACCCGTCCTTTCACTTTTCCAGTGTCGACGCGATCAAGCACACCTCTGTCGATCTGCATTCGTTGGCCCGCCACGGCAAGTTGACGGTGGACGGCACCACCTATCGGGTGCAGGTCTCCCCGTCCGGCGAATTCAAGGTCCATCGCGACAATCGACCGACCGTATCGCCGGGGCGCTTCTTCAAGGCGGCGGGCGAAATGTTCAGCCATCGCCTGTCGGAAGGGACCCTGTCGTCGCGCAGCGAACGCATCGCTGCGGCCTTGAACAACAAAGCATGGGGACCTGGGCCCAGCGCCCCGATGCCGGCCCACGCCGACCCACGGAGAGCAGGCGGGCGGGCCGACAACCGCATCCATCCCGAGCCCCAGCCAACCGCCGCTCCGGCACAGGGCAAGATTTTGCGCGCCGGCATTCTCAACCAGATCGAACGCCTGTCCCCCACCGACTGGAAGAAACCCATCGAAGCCATGGAACGGCTGGATGCCAGGTCCCGGACATTGCCGCAGGCGCACGCCGATCAGTTGCTCGGCAAGCTGCACGACATCATGCAGACCCGCGACGCCAACAGGCGGAACCAGTTGCTGGATCGCTTCATGGCGTCCCTCGACGCGCCCGCGGCCAAGCCGCGGCCACAAACCTCGTCCCCCATGGCCAGGCCAGGAGGGCGTCCGCATCCGCTGCAGAATACTCCTGCGCACACGGCGCCAAAACCGGCGCCCCGGCCGAGCACGCCCCCTCAACTGACCATCGATGACTTCATCCGTTTCGAGCACGATCGGGCAGACCAATTCCACGAATATTTCGACCGGGATAGGGCCCAGAACGAGTTCGACGAATACCTGAAACGACAGTCACAGGGCTCCGAAGAGGTACCGGCTTCTCGCCCGCAACGCCGTCCACCGACAATCCGCCAGCAACCGGCCGAAGCCCAGGTGCCGCGTCGTGACCTGAATGAATTCATGCGCGACGAGGAAGCCCGCGCGGACTACCACAACGAGATACCGTACTCGGGTAACGCCCACTGGGCCTACGATACCCAGCCGGGCTCGCTGGAAAGGGAAAGACCGCAACGTCCGGCCGCTACGCGCCCGACCGTCAGCGCCACCCGGCAGGAGCCATCACAACCCAAGCTGACTTTCGACGACTTCATGAAGGAAGAAGAGGACCGCGCCGCCTACCACGGTGAAACCGCCAGCGTGTCCAACGCACGGGATGCCTTCCGGAAGTACCAGCGCGAAGGCAACGGCTGATACCTACCCAGAGATCGATCATGAGCGACCCATTCATCCACCGGCTGTTTACCGACGTGCTACAAAAAATGGGCATGGACACCACCGGGCTTACGACCACCCAGGAATACCCCCTGCTCGTCGACGAGCAGTATCCGGTGCTGCTGCGTTACGACGGTCCTTCGGAGCGCGTGCTGCTGATCGCCGGCCTGGACCCGGCCCTGGCGGACACCCCCGAAACCCTGCCCCAACGGATTCTCCGCGCCGCCCTCAACCCCCTGCGCGGCAAGGAGCCCGGAGCGGGACTCGATGAAGGTTCCGGCCTGTACTTCGCCTTCCTCGCCCTGCCGCGCCAGACCGTCACGGCCGAGAACGTGTGCCGGGAGATCGGTCGTCTGGTGGAATGGACCAAGGCGCTGCTGGCCGGCCGCCACTGACCGCCGGCTGGCCAACGGGGCGGGTCCCACGCACAATCCGGGCTTCGTGAGTCCCTCAGCGAATAGCACGTACCCTCGCCGCCACACCCCGACGCCGCTACGCCAACGTAGCCCCACGGGCGGCCTTCCGGTCCATCGCGAATGAATTCCCACCGCAGCCCCTTGTAGGAGCGAGCTCTGCTCGCGATGGGGGCCACGCAGAAACTTCGCCAGCAGAGCTGGCTCCTACTGAGTGATAGGCAAATTATTCGCCCGGCGGCACATCAACCCATCCCATACTCCCGCTCCACCTTCGCGATCCGCAGCCGGAAACCGGCGTACCACTGCGAGCGGCCGAGGCGCTGGGCTTCGCGGTGTTCGGCGTTGCGTTTCCACGCGGCGATGCTTTCCAGGTCGCGCCAGTAGGAGACGGTGATGCCGATCGCCTCGCGCGCCGATTCCACGCCGAGAAAGCCTGGCTGTTCGGCGGCCAGCTCGACCATGCGCTCGGCCATCTCGGCGTAACCGTTATCGCCGTCGGTGCGGGTGGACGTGAAAATCACCGCGTAGTACGGCGGTTCGGGCGTCAGGGCGAGCATGGCTGCCTCCTTGGGGCATCTCTAAAAACGTAGACGAGGCAGTCAGCACAAGGCCTCGGCGGCCCCACAAAAACAAGCGAAAAAGCGACTGGGGTCGCATACGACTTTACGGGCTGTAAATGAGCATTTGAGCTTGTTTTTAACGCAGTGATGACAACGCAGGTAGTTTTTAAAGGTGCCCCTTGGCGAGGGAATGGACGGGCGACAGGCATTCATCGCTGCCCTTGGCTTACCATAGGCGCCACACTTTTCGACGCGGAGCCGATCGACATGAACAGCGAAGCATTGGACGGCATTCTCGGCTTCCTCAAGCAGGCCGAGCAATTGAAGAATGTGCTGCGCAGTTCGCACACCTCCCAGGGCCGCCCGGAAAGCACGGCCGAACACAGCTGGCGGCTGTGCCTGATGGCGATGATGCTGGAAGACGACTTTCCCGAAATCGACTTCGCCAGGCTGGTGAAGATCTGCATCATCCATGACCTGGGCGAAGCCATCAGCGGCGATATTCCCGCCATCCAGCAGGTCGGCCTGCCGGACAAGACCGCCCAGGAACGCGAAGACCTGCTGACCCTGCTGCAACCCTTGCCCGACGCGCAACGGGCAAAAATCCTCGACCTCTGGGACGACTACTCCGAGGCCCGCTCGCCCGAAGCCCGGCTGGCCAAGGCGCTGGACAAGCTGGAAACCATCATGCAGCACAACCAGGGCCGCAACCCGCCGGACTTCGACTACGCCTTCAACCTCGGCTATGGCCAGCGCTACACCGGCTACAACGACCTGACCCAGCGCATCCGGACGATCCTCGACGAAGAGACCGCGGCCCACGCCCGACGCCAGGGCACCAACTGATCAGCGCGTCGCCAGCACCGGCTGCGGCTCCCGTCGCGGCCGGAACACCAGCAGGTTGCCCAGCATCACCAGCACCAGCCCAAACAGCGCCGGCAGCGTCCATTGATAGCCCTCGGCGAAGGCCGACACGTTCAGCGCCACCACCGGGAACAGCACCGTGCAGTAGGCCGCCCGCTCGGGCCCCATCCGCCCCACCAGGGTGAGGTAGGCGGTGAAGCCGATCACCGAGCCGGGAATGGCGAGGTACAGCAACGAGCCGACGTAGCGCAGGCTCCAGTCGAAGGCGAACGGCGTGCTGCTGAGCAGACAGTAGCCGGTCAGCATCAGCGCGCCGTAGAGCATGCCCCAGGCATTGGTGGTCAGCGGCTTGAAGCCGGCTTTTTGTTGCAGGCTGGAAAGCATGTTGCCGGCGGAGAAACACAGGGTGCCGAGCAACGCCAGACCGAGCCCGTACAGCGTCTCGCGACTGGCATCGTGGCCGGCCAGCTCCGGCCAGAACAGCAACCCCAGCCCGAGCAGCCCGAGCGCACCGCCGGCCAGCACGTTGGCGGCGATCCGCTGGCCGAAGAAAATCCGGGCGTTGAGCGCATTCCACAGGGTCGCGGTGGAGAACACCACGGCGATCAGCCCGCTGGGAATCCACTGGCTGGCGCTGTAGAAGCACATGAAATTGACGCAGAACAGGCACAGCCCCTGGGCCAGGCAGATCCACTGGGCGCGCCGGTCGAGCCGCTGCAAGCGCCCCGTCAGCAGCAGCCCGACGAACAGCACGGCAGCGGCCAGGGCGAAGCGGTAGGCGATGGACGCCGGGATGGCGACCACCTCCAGTTGTAGAGTGATGGCGATCCAGGTGGTCCCCCAGATCAGCACGGTGAGCAGGTACAGCGACAGGTTCATGTGGACGCTCCCGACAGGATGCCGCCAAGTCTGGGACGGCCGGAGCGAGCGCCGCTTGTATGAACTTGCGCTTATTCGCCGCGACGGGCTGGCAGCGGGCGCGCCGAGGCGTAGCATGCTCGATGTGGAGGAAAGGTCATGCCGCAGCTCGAAGACATCCAGGTATTCCAGGCCATGAGCAGCTCGCCCAACGCCCGATTGGAGCGTTGCGCCGAGCTGGGCGACGGGCTGGCCGGCGCGCTCTGGCACAACCACCACGACGCCCGCGACTACGAGGCGCCGAGCCACCACACCCTGAGCTGCTACCTGGCCGGCGGCACCGGCACCTTCCGCCGCGAGCGGCCACAGCGCAAGGGCGCGCCGGACAAGCTCTGCGTATTGCCCGCCGGGCACCAGTCGGCCTGGGTGATCAACGGCGACATCCACCTCGCCCACCTCTACGTCAGCCCGGAGCGCTTCGCCCTCAGTGCCGTCGGCCTGCTCGACCGCGAACCCCGCGAGCTGCAACTGCGCGAGTACACCTTCCTCGACGACCCGCAACAGACCGCGCGCTTCCGCCAGTTGATCCGCCTGAACTGGGACGAGCCCGGCGAACGCCTGCTGACCAGCAGCCTCGCCCACGAGATGATCGACCACGCCCTGCTGACCCAGGTCGGCCTGCGCGAAGGGTTGCGTCTCAAGGGCGGTCTGGCGCCGGTCATGCGGCGGCGGCTGATCGAATACATCGACGCCCATCTGGCCGAGCCCCTGACCCTCGGCCATCTCGCCTCGCTCTGCGCGCTCTCGGAATACCACTTCGCCCGCATGTTCCGCGAAAGCTTCGGCGTGCCGCCGCACCGCTACCTCCTGGCCCGGCGCCTGGAGCGGGCCCGGCAACTGCTGCGGACCACCGCGCTGCCCCTCGGCGAGATCGCCCTGGCCTGCGGCTTCACCGACGCCAGCCATTTCAGCAACCGCTTCCGTGCCGCCCTGGGCGGCACACCCGGGCAATACCGCGCCGCATTGCGCGGCTGAGTAGCGCATCACCCGTCCTCCGTGACCCATCCGGCCCCTACGGGCTGCCAAGCCCGCCGTGCTCGTGAGAGAATTCCTGGTTTCTCTTTTTCGGGCCGTAACCACAGAACATGTCGATTCTCGCCAGCCTTTCGCCTTCCGGGCGGTCCCGCTGATGCCGCTGGACCTCCGCCACCTGCGCCGCGCGGACTGGGCCCACGCGTTCGGCGAAGGCAGCCTGGCACGCGGAACGGCCTACGCCGGCCAGGGCCGTTCGACCCTGTTCAAGGCCGAAGACGGCCAGGTGCTCGCCGAGTGCCTGGGTTCGGGCGGCAGTCGCTACCGGCAGACCATCCAGCTGAAACAGGCCCGCACGGGCCAGTTGAACATCGAGGGCCGCTGCACCTGTCCGGTGGGTTTCAATTGCAAGCATGTGGTCGCCGCCCTGCTGACCCTGGAAGAACACCCCGAACTGGCCGGCCCGCCGACCGTCGAACGCGTGGTGGACGACGTGCAACCGCAGCCGCTGCTGACCCTCGGCAGCCTCGCACGCATGCAGTACGACACCCGCACCGGCAAGATGGCCGAGCGTCAGCAGCACCGCGCCGCGTTGGCCTTCCTCTATGGCGAGCGGCGGGTCTCCGGCAGGCCCGCCGAAGACATCGTGCAACTGGTCGGTCCCGGCGAGAGGTTGCGCATCCGCCGCCAGCCCAAGGCGGAAGACGCCCTGCGCCAGACCCTCGCCGGACTCGGCTTCAAACCGCCACTACGACAGAGCGATGCGCTGCCGGCCCAGGCCGGCGAGATGCTGGAACTGCCGGACGATGCCGCCTGGCTGGGCTTCGTCCGCGAACATCTGTCGGTGCTGCGTGCCGCGGGCTGGCAGGTCGACATGCAGCCGGGCTTCCATTTCAACCTGGCCGATGTCGACGGCTGGTACGCCACCGTCGAGGAATCGCCGACCCAGGAATGGTTCGAGCTGGAGATGGGCATCGAGGTGAACGGCCAGCGCATCAGCCTGCTGCCGATCCTGCTGCATGCCATCCGCCACACGCCCTGGCTGCTCTCCCCCGAAGCCCTGGCCCGACGCCGCGACGACGAATTGCTGCTGGTCCCGCTGCCGCCGGCCCAGGGTGGCCAACGCGTCGCCCTGCCGTTCGGCCGGCTCAAACCGCTGCTGGCGACCCTCGGCGAACTCTACTTCAAGGAGCCGGCCTCCCTCGGCGAACGCCTGCGCCTGGCAACCCCGGATGCGGCACGGCTGGCCGGCCTGGAGGCCGCGCTACCGCTGGAATGGCAGGGCGCCGAGCGACTGCGGCGCTTCGCCGAAGGTTTGCGCGACCTGCCGCAGCGCTCCGTGGAGGCTCCCCGTGGCCTGCACGCCGAACTGCGTCCCTACCAGTTGCAGGGCCTGGCCTGGATGCAGGCGCTGCGTGCCCTCGACGTCGGCGGCGTGCTGGCCGACGACATGGGCCTGGGCAAGACCCTGCAGACCCTCGCGCACATCCTCTGCGAGAAGGAAGCCGGACGGCTCACTGCACCGGCGCTGATCGTCATGCCCACCAGCCTGATCCCCAACTGGCAGGACGAAGCTGCCCGCTTCGCCCCCGACCTGCGCGTGCTGGCCCTGCACGGCCCGAAGCGCCGGGCGGATTTCGCCCGCCTCGGCGAATTCGACCTGATCCTCACCACCTACGCCCTGCTGCCCCGCGACAGCAAGGCGCTCGGCGAACTGCGCTACCACCTGCTGATCCTCGACGAGGCGCAGAACATCAAGAACGCGCGCAGCAAGGCCGCGGCCGCCGCGCGCGAGCTGAACGCCACGCAGCGCCTGTGCCTCACCGGCACACCGCTGGAAAACCACCTGGGTGAACTCTGGTCGCTGTTCCACTTCCTCATGCCCGGCTGGCTCGGCAACGAGGAGAGCTTCCGCCAGGACTACCGCACCCCCATCGAGCGCCAGGCCGACGCCGCCCGCCTGACCCAGTTGAACGCGCGGGTGCGGCCCTTCCTGCTGCGCCGGACCAAGGAAGAAGTCGCCCGCGAGCTGCCACCGAAGACCGAGATCACCCAGTGGATCGAACTGACCCAGGCCCAGCGCGACCGCTACGAGACTCTGCGCCTGGCCATGGACAGGAAGGTCCGCGACGAAATCCAGCGCCAGGGCCTGGCGCGCAGCCAGATCGTCATCCTCGAGGCCCTGCTGCGCCTGCGCCAGGCCTGCTGCGACCTGCGCCTGCTGGAGCCGGTGGACGACAAGAGCTACCGCAGCGAGCACTCGGGCAAGCTGAGCGCGCTGCTGGAAATGCTCGAAGAACTGTTCGCCGAGGGGCGGCGCGTGCTGCTGTTCTCCCAGTTCACCGGGATGCTCGCGCTGATCGAGGCCGAGCTGAAACAGCGCAAGATTCCCTACGCCCTGCTCACCGGCTCGACCCGCGACCGCGGCACGCCGGTGCGGGAATTCCAGGCCGGTAAGCTGCCGATCTTCCTGATCAGCCTGAAGGCCGGGGGCGCTGGCCTCAATCTCACCGCCGCCGACACCGTGATCCACTTCGACCCCTGGTGGAACCCCGCCGCCGAAGCGCAGGCCAGCGACCGCGCCTACCGCATCGGCCAGGACAAGCCGGTGTTCGTCTACAAGCTGATCGCCCGCGGCAGCGTGGAAGAAAAAATCCAGCAGCTCCAGCAGGCCAAGCGCAGCCTGGCCCAGGGCGTGCTGGCGGGCAGTGGCCAGGGCGAAACCAAGTTGAGCGAAGAGGACCTGGCGGCGCTGTTCGCACCGCTTACCTGAGTTCCAGGCTCAGCCCAACAGCGCGAACAGACCGCTGCCAAGCGGCAGCAAGGCGGCCATGGACAGGGCCCAGCGCTGGCGCCAGGCGAGCAGGCCGACCAACAGCCAGCCGCTCACCATCAGTTGGCACAGCCAGATCACCGCGCCGATCTCGCCACCCTGGGCGGCGATACACAGGACCAGCGCCAGCAGCATCGCCACGGCTGCTCCCAGACGCAAGCCACGGCGACGTGTCGGGCTGGGTTCGCCGCCGAGCAGCGCCTTGTGGTGACGGTTCATGGCCAGGCAGAGCGCGGTCAGCGCGAGGTAGCCCAAGGCAAAACTCAACCAGAGCATCAGACGCCCTCCTCGGCCAGACGACGGGATTCGCGACGGCCGGCTTGGTGGACCTCGCCCGGCTGGCGGTGGCGCCAGCCCAACAGCGCACAGAGCAGGCCGACACCAAGCAGGCTCAGGTCGATCCCCGCCAGCGCCCAGTCTCCCCGCGCCAGGGTGGCGCCCAGATGGCCCTGGGAAGAGGTCAACGCATTCAACACCGGCAGGCCCAGCGCCAACACCGCGCCGACGACGTACAGATCGCGCCCCAACCGGCCGCTACCCTGGCGCCGCACGGCCCAGAGCGCCACCAGCAACCAAGCGCCGACGAACACCATCGCCTCGGCCCGCGAACGTTCGGCCAGACCGGCCGGCAACAGGCGGTTCCCCCACAGCAGCGCCAGGCTGGCCAACGGCAGGCCGCCGATCACCGCGCCGTTGAGCGCCCGTACCAGGCCGATGCCATAGCCGCCGCGCGCCTCGCGCTTGGCCAGCCAGACCCGCAGCCCGCCGACCAGCATGGCGCAACCGGCCAGGCCCAGCAGCAGGTACAACAGACGCACCGGCGTACCGCCGAACTGGGCCATGTGCAGGCCGGTCAGCCAGGACTGGGTCTGGTAGCCGGCGCCATAGGGCTTCTGTTCGTGCAGCAGCTCGCCGCTGCTCGCGTCGTAAGAGAGCGTCCACTGGAAGTCGGTAACCCGGCTCGAGACCCAGTTGCGCAAGTCCACCACCGCCGCTTCGTCGTAGGGATAGTGCACGCTGATCCAGCCCGGTTCGCCGCCGCCCCAGCGCTGGCGCGCATCGGTCAGCAGCGTATCGAGGGAGGCCGGCGGCCCGGCCGGACGGCCCACCTCGCCGCGTTCGAAATAGCCGGTGGACTCGCGGAACAGGGCACCGAAGTCGTCCTGGTAGGCTACCTTCAGCCCCGCCGGCATATAGAAGACGACGAAGATCACCAGCCCGGTGTAGGCGATCAGCAGGTGGAACGGCAGGCCCAACACACCGAACAGGTTGTGTGCGTCCAGCCAGGCCCGCTGGCCGTTCGCGGCCGGGCGCAGGGTGAAGAAATCCTTGAAGATGCGCCGGTGGATGATCACCCCGCTGACCAGGGCAATCAGCATCGCCATCGCGGCGATGGCGACGATATACATGCCGAGCATGCCGGCGTGTAGCTCGTAGTGCAGGGTAAAGAAGAACATGCCGCCGACAGTATCGGTGAGCACCTCGCCGCTAGAGGCATCCAGGGCGAAACGCTGGAACTCGGCGCCCTCCTCCGGCTCCCAGCCGGCCCACCAGAACGGTTCGCGCTCGCTGGGCGGCCGCATCCACCAGGCATGGGCGTTGGGCGCGCGCTCGTGCAGCCAGTCGCGCACCTGATCGGCCGTCAGGCTGGCCACACCTGGCTGATGCAGCGCCGGACGCATCCAGCGCTCCAGCTCCTTGTCGAAACAGGCCAGGCTGCCGGCGAAGAAAATCACGAAGAGCAACCAGGACGGCAGCAACCCGCCCCAGGTGTGCAGGCCGCTCATGCTTTGCCGCAGGCTCATGGGCGCACCCCGAATTCGCTGGGCAGGAAGGCCGCCAAACCAAGCATCACACCGAGCCCGGCGAACACCAGCCAGACCCGCACGGCACTGCGCGCGGCGAAGGCGTAGATGAACAGGCCGGCGTAGAGCACGAAGCAGGCGAGACCGGCGAAGATCACCCGATCCGCCCGTGCCAGGGGCAGGTAGACGCTGAGAAAGGCAGTCGCCGCATAGACCACGGCGTATCCCCCGAAGAGCGCGGCCAGCACGCGGGCGGCCGTATCCAGTCGAGTGAGGGCGGTGCGGGTTGTCACGTGAGGTTTCCTCTGCCAAGGCCCGGTCGCATGACGCTGGCCCGTCGCCAATGCTGGCGGGGTGCCACAGGGCGAAAGCGACATAATAATGCGAATACGTTTCAATTGAGAGCATTTTTTGTCGCCTCGATCAGGTTGTCTCAGGCACCGCCAATCGACAGGAACAGCCGGTAGTCGCGGCGTTCTCGTAGCGCCATGGCCTATTGCTATACTCCCTCCGAGGCTCGCCCGACGCTCTCGGGGGCCGGCCATTTGTCTTTTTCGTCGCACAGCAGTCCGGGCCGGCTGCCACGGAGGGCCGATGTTTTCGCACTTCAAGAGCCTGCGCACCCGCACGCTGTTCTATCTGCTATTGCTACTGTTCGTCTTCGCCCTCGCCAGCTACCTGACGACCTCGCGCCTGCTGCACAAGAGCCTGCAACAGTTCGAAGCCGCCCAGGCCCAGGCCGAGCTGGAACGCATCCGCGCGGTCCTCGCCACCGACGCCCAGGCCCTGCTCAGCAGCGGCCTCGACTACAGCCTGTGGGACGACACCTACGGCTACATGCAGGACCTCGACCCGGCGTACCTGGCGAGCAATTTCACCGCCGAATCCCTGGGCAACCTGCGCGTCGACCTGGTGGTATTCCTCGATGCCGGCGGGCATTTCCATTCCGGCGTCGACCCGCATGCCGGTGCGAGCGTGTCCCAGGCCGCCGCCAGTGGTACGCGGATCGACGCCATCCGTGCCGGTTACGACGCCCTGTCGCCGCACCTGCGCGACAAGGGCGGCTACCTGTTCCGCTGGCTCGGCAACGCGCCGGCCCTGCTGGTCTACAGCCCGATCCACGACAACAGCGGCCGCCAGCCCCGACGCGGTTGGCTGGTCATGGCCCGCCTGCTCCAGGGAGCCGCCGATTCCGCCCTTGGCAGCCAGGCGCCGATCCCCTTCCGCCTCGAACCGGTCGATGCCCGCCGGATACCCGTTGCCAGCGACGAACAGGCGTCTTTCACCGTCACCCAGATCCTGCAGGACTCGCAGGGCAGCAGCGACCTGCGGCTGATCGTCGAGCATCCGCCCAGCCTGCTTTCCCAGCAGCGTGCCGGCGACCTGCTGCTGCTCACCAACTCCCTGCTGATCCTGGTGCTGGCCGCGTTGGCAGCGGCGCTGCTGCTCGACCGCCTGATCCTCAAGCGCCTCAGCCACTTCTCGAACCTGGCAGAGTCCCGGCGTCATGGCGAGGGCCCTGCCGCCGTCTGGCCGGTGCGAGGCCGGGATGAGCTGGACGTCCTGGCCCACTCCCTGAACGAACTCATGGCCGAAGTCCAGACCGCCCACGGCCACCTCTACCAGGAAGCCCGCAAGGACCCGCTGACCGGGCTCGGCAACCGCAAATTCCTCAGCGAGCGCCTGCAGCTCTACCAGGCGCTATGCAACCGCGACCCGGAACAGTCGCTGGTGTTCTATTTGATCGACTTGGACGACTTCAAACTGATCAACGACTGCCTCGGCCACGCCGCCGGCGATGCCATGCTGGACGCCATCGCCCTGCGCCTGCGCTCGCTGGTGCGCGCCAGCGACACGGCAGTGCGCATGGGCGGCGACGAGTTCGCCGTGCTCAGCCTGGTCCGCCACGGCGACCTGGGGGTTGGCGCCTTCGCCGAGCGCCTGCTGGAAGAAATCAGCCTGCCGGTGTTCTTCAACGGCACCCGCCTGACCATCACCGGCTCCATCGGCATCGCTCACGCCGAGCGCAACACGCCCCAGGAAGAGCTGCTGCGCCACGCCGACATCGCCCTGTACGAAGCCAAGCGCCTGGGCCGCAGCCGCCAGGTGATCTTCTCCGAAGACATGCACGCCCAGGTGCAGGAACGCATGTTCCTCGAACAGCGGCTGCGCCACGCCCTGACCATGGGCCAACTGGAAGTCTGGTTCCAACCCATCATCGACAGCAGCAACGACCAGGTGGTGATGGTCGAGGCCCTGGCCCGCTGGCCCGATATCGACGGTTTCTGCTCACCGGAGAAATTCATCCCTATCGCCGAAGAAGCGGGCCTGATCGGCGAACTCGGCCTGTACATCGCGCGCAACGCCATCGGCTCGCTACCTCGCCTGCGCAAGCAACTGCCCGGCCTGGCCATGAACATCAACCTGTCGGTCAAGCAATTGCTCCAGGCCGATCTGGTCGAGCAACTCTGCGAGCTGGTGGACAGCCAGGGCCTGCCCCGCCAGAGCATCCACTTCGAACTGACCGAAAGCGCCTTCGCCGACAGCCTGGAGCTGTTGCAGAACCAGGTCCGGAGCCTGGTCGACGCCGGCTTCAAACTGCACCTGGACGACTTCGGCACCGGCTACTCCTCCCTGCAACGCCTGCAGCGCCTGCCCATGTCCGCGCTGAAACTGGACAAATCCTTCACCCACCTGATCGACGACGGCGACGAGCGCCTGATCAAAGTCATCCTCTCCCTCGGCGAACAACTGAACATGCACGTCATCGCCGAAGGCGTGGAAAGTCCGCAGCAACGCCTACGCCTGCAAACCCTCGGCTGCTACCTGATGCAAGGCCACCTGTTCGCCGCCTCGATGCCCGAGACGCAGTTGCTGGAATGGATACAGGCGCGGGAAAAGCACGACGAAACGCTGGCACCGGTCATTGCACTCGTGGGGCCGCATGGGGCTGGGTGAGGTGCGTGCCGGTTTCTGTCGGATAGTCAGCTGTGGGGGCGGATTCATTCGCCCGACGAAGCCAAGCGGGCGGATAAATCCGCCCCTACAGTGACGACGGCTCTGCCCTTGGCGATGGGTGTGGGTTATCCGGGGTGGGAGCGAATTCATTCGCGATAAATGGCAGGGACGCTTCGTCAATCGCGAAAAAATTCGCTCCCACAGAACCGCCAGATGTAGGGGCGAATTTATTCGCCCAACGAAGCCAATCCTGACGGATAAATCCGACCTTGCAGAAATGCCAGCGACAAGCCCCTGACCGCATATGGCCATGGGCTCCAACCACTTTGCGAATCTCGCCCTAGAGATAAAACCACCCCCGCTGGGTATCGGCGGACTCCAGCTTCCAGTAGCGCTCCAGCGCCAGGGCGCCCGGCACTACCTGTTCCGGCGTCTTCGCCGCGTATTCCTGTAGGCCGGGGATGAACAACTGGTGCAGGCGCCGCGCGGCGATGTCGTTGTTCGGCTCCATGCGCACGTGGCCGAGCCCATCGGACTTCGGCACCACCACACTGTTGCCCAACCCGCGATAGGCCAGCAGCGGCTTTTCCACCCGCACGCGCATCAGCAGGCCCATGTCGCTCCACTCTGGCGGCACGCAGCACAAGTAGCGCGCGGCCATGGCCACGTGTAGGTCGTGGACCTGGGCGAAACGGGTGAGTTTTTCGAACTCCGGCTCGGCGACCCACCAGCCTCCGGTGATCGCACGGGGAATCGGTGCACTGCCGCTGGCGAAGCGATACAGCTGGGTGTTGCGGGGCAGTTCATAGCGCTGCGGCGAAATCATCCCACCCGTCTGCGCATGCAACAGCACGTTGCCGCGCGTATCCGTCACGGCGCTCTCGGCGCGGGTATCCACCCCCATGGCCCAAAGGCGGCTGGTGGGACGATGGAATTCACGATCATTGGCGAACATGGGACCTCCTTATCGAAACCGTCATCCGATGGGAAACGATAGGCGCCCTTTTCGCCGGTTGCCGGTTCGCCGACGGAAGGCAGGTGAGCCGTGCCTCAACGGGTAGTCTGAGCACCCGAAACCAAGGACTTCTCAAGCCCCCTGGCTGAGAGGAATCGATGAGAAATTGGGCGAAACGCTTCGCAAGCAAGGCCATATGTCACTCGACATTCATCCCTCCATGCCCGGCCTTCGCCTTATCGCAAGCGGCCCATCCTCGGCAGCACCGCGTGGCGCTCCTTACCCTCCAACAGTTCCACGATTGCCGCCGTGATCGGTTGCCCGGTCATGTCTTCGAAATAGCTGAAACCCGGCGATGGATTGACTTCGAAGCAGTACCACTCGCCGTGCCGGTCGGCGCGCAGGTCGATACCCGACAACAGCAGCCCCATAGAGTGGCTCAGCGCCACCAGCCGCTCGCCCAGGGCCTGCGGTATGTCCGTCGCCGCCATGTGCGTCGAGTCGCCCGATCGAGCCGCGTAGCGGTAATCGTCCGCGTCGGACTCGATGGCGGTGGCAAACCATCGATCCCCCACGACATGCACACGCACGTCGCGCCCGGCGATCCAGCGTTGCAATTGCACCGGCCCGGTCGAGACGTCGTCCAGGCGCGCAGCCTGGTGAGTGTCGAGGGTCGTGACGATGCTGCGCACACCGCTCACCGACTTGTAGACGACACGCCGATGCCGGGCGAGGAATGCCCGCGCCTTGGCAGGGTCGGTGGTGACCAGTGTTTCCGGTACGTTCAGACCGGCAGCCTCGATCAGCCGGAGCTGGAAAGGCTTGGACCAGTTGGAACGCCCGGCGGCAGGACGGTTGATCACCCTCGCGTCGAGACTGGCGGCGATGGCGGACAACGTCGACGCGGCGGCGAGCCCTCGCGCCTCGCGCAACTCGCCGGGGCGGATGAAGGCCGCCCGGATTTCGTCCAATGGCAGACGCTGCCCATGCAGTTCGATCCAGCCCGTCGGCGGCATGGTGAAGACAACATCGTGCGTCATCAGCGGCAGGGCCGCATCGTCGATATGAAAGAACGCCGACTCGCGCTCCAGCAAGACATCGACGATCCGTTCGACCGGCGTGTCGGACAGGTTTCCCCAGACCAGGATCATGACGGTGCTCCAGCCATCAGCATCCGGCCGAGCGCCGTGGCGGCCTCCGGCGTGGGCGAATGCATGGAGGTGAGGGCCACGAGCCGCTGGCGCCCGTCGAACAGGAGCTGGGCCCAATCGAGCCGCAGGGCCGCCACGAAACGATGAATGCGCGCCTGCCGGCGTGGCGCCATGTCGCCGATGACCTGCCCATCGACCACCTCGACGATCCGGCTGTTCAACGCACGCCGCTTCGCGTGGCCCGAGCGCAGGTGCAAAGGTGCCAGCGGCAACCCCGCGGCAGCAGCGAGAGGCATCCACTGCTCCGGGCGCAAGGCATCGTCACCCAACCCGCCATCGGCCACCGGACTGGCCACCCTCGCCCGCGTGGACGCCAGCACGAAGATGAGGAAGGCATGGGCTTCGGAGGCCATGTAGGTTCGGTCGTCAGGATGAATTCCGAGCAACTCGGCGGGGTACACCGCCGAGCGGCGCAGGAACACGCCCGTGACGTCGCTATCCGCCACCGTCCGGCCTTCCACCACCCAGGTCGGCGCTTCGTCACCGCCAACAGTCCATGCCCAGCCCGGGCTGACCAGATCCTCCGCCGAACACAGCGCAGCCCCGGGCCAGGTGGCGACGAGTTCCATCGCCACCGGATCATGCCGGCTACCGACGACGACGATCATGATTTTTTCGGCTTGCGCCGTGTGGGCTTGGCGCTGTCGCCTCCCGGTTGCCGTCCCGCGGTCCCGTCCTCTTCGATGCCCTTGCCGCCGGAACGGGAAATCGCATGGATCAGCCGGTGTATCCGCTCCGCTTCCTTGGACACCGCCAGCTCCTTGCGCCCATCGTTGAAGGCGGTCTTCTCGCTTTCACGGCGCGCGCGTTCCTCGGAAATCTTCGGTACGTCCAGTTTTTCGACCACGGGTTCGGGCGGTCCGACCAGGGGACGCTCTTCCGGCCCGATGAACGCGCGGCTGAGCTGGAGATGGGTCCGGTCCACCTGGGCCGCGAGGGTGCCTAGGGACTTGGCCCACTCGTCCTGGATGCGCTCGAAGATGTCGATGTCTTCGCGGATCAGCTTCGGATCGATGAAGTCGGGAATCCGCTTGGATCGGGCATCCTGGATCGCCTTGATGTTCTCCAGTATCTCCAGCTTCTCCTTGATCTCGTACTTCAACTCCTTGAAGAACTTGCTCGTCACACTGACCGTCCGGCAGGCAGAACGGATGCCGTTGGCGATCACCCGCAGGCAATACGAGCCATCCGGCACCGAGGTGGGCACGGTGAAGTCGCAACCGTGGATGACGGTGCCGGTCTGCAGCCCCATGGTCGAGAAATTCGACGTCCGGCAGTAGTAGACGCTCCCGCCCGACTCCAACCGCACGATGGGATAGTTGGTGGCCTGCGTCGCGTCGTTCCCGTAGTAGACGCACTGGCTCAGGCCGTTGATCTGGCGCCCCAGCAGGCGGTACGTCCGCCCGCGCCGCACGGCGCCGGGGCAATCCGTGATGGTCGGTCGCCAGACGCTGTCGGGGCTGCCACTGGGCGTATACACCTGCACGGAAGTCTTGCCGGTGGTATAGAGCACCTGGCCGGTCGGCAACATCAGCATGCGCCCCCAGTAGGGGACGCTCGACGAGGTCGCCGCCGGAACGGGGCTGATCGTGTTCGCGCCGGGGTCGTATTCGAAGAAGAACGTCGGCGCCTGGAAGGTCGCCGGAACGGTGATCGGCCCCACGGTGAACAACACGTTGCCGTTGGGCAGCAGGCACGCCGGGGCATCGACGGCGCCCAGCGGCTGGCCCGGATTGACCTGGGGAATCGAAGGCCCCTGCACCCATGTTCCCACCTGATTGGCGATGGGCGGCGGCGTATAGAGCGCCGTGAAGCCGGTCGCCCCGATGACGAACAATCGCCCGTCCGGGAGCAGCACCGAGGCACCGATTTCGGAAATGCTGTCGACCAGTGTTTGAGGTGTCGTGCCGTCGGCCACCCAGGTATTGGCGGCAATGATGTATTTCTCGGCATTGGGTGGATTGGAGCAGTCCACCGCATGGATCGAGCCATCGGGGAGCAGGGACCAGCTCTCCTCGCCGACCGCGTTGATCTTGTCGGCCGCCGCTGTCCAGGTGTTGGTGGCGGGGTTATAGATCGCCGTGCGACGAGTCCCCACCTGCCCCAGGAAGAAGCGACCGTCCGGCAGGACACAGCCCGGCGCATCGCCGATGCGTGTCCAGCCCGCCGGATTGGGCAACGTCGTCCAGGTGTTGGCCACCGGATCGTAGGCTTCGACATTGAGCAGCCATACCAGGGCGCCCGCGTCGTATTCGCCGCCGGCCACGATGGCGCGGCCGTCACGCAGGATGCCGGAGGCATAGTACAGAGGCGCATGGACGCTGGCGGCCAGCGTGGTCCAAGTGCCGTTCACATAGTTACCGCTCGAATCGGGACGCAGCCTGTACCACTGGTTCGTACTCACGCCTTGGGCGAGCACGGAGCCGTCAGTTAGGAGCAGGGTCGTTGCGATGGATGCGGGGGGCTCGTTGGCCAAAGCGGCCCAGGTGCCAGCCATGATGAATTCCTCCTTGATCGATGGCTATCGGGGGATAGCTCGATGGCTGCAATAGCGAGCACTCCAAGGAGGGGGCAGACATCCTGTTCCTTGCCTCCGGCTAATACGCGGTCAGGCAGCCCTCGATTCAATCTTAGAAAGCACCCGGCGAAGCGTGACGGCGAAGCATGGGTTCCCGACGAACGGAAGCCTGCCCGTCAACCGCACTCACAGATTCTTCACGATCAGTTGAATCCCAGTCCCCAGCAGCCCGAGGCGAGCGATGCGGTAGAACCAGAGGTGGTTCACCCGGCTCTGCAACCACAGGCCCGTCCACACGCCCAGCGGTACCAGCGGCGCCAGGGCCAGGCTGGTGAGCAGGTTGTCGCGGCTGAACTGGCCGAGCAGTGTGTAGGGCACCAGCTTCACGGCGTTGGTCAGCAGGAAGAAGCAGTTCACCGTGGCGACATAGCGCACCTTGTCGAGCTGCTGCGGCAGCAGGTGCATCATGATCGGCGGGCCGCCGGCGTGGGAAACGAAGCTGGTGAAGCCGGCCAGAGTGGACAGGGCCAACCCCCGCTTCGGGCGTATCGGGGCTGGAGTGGCCGCGGCGCGGACCAGCAGGTTGGCCACCACGAAGGCAATGGCGATGCCGCCGATGAGCAGGGCGATGACGCGCTCGTTCATCAGATGGAAGGTCAGCGCGCCGATGGTCACGCCGACCAGCGCCCCCGGTAGCATGATCTTCAGGTTGGCCAGGTCCCACTTGCCGTAATAGGCACGCAGGCCGACCACATCGGCCACGCAGAGAATCGGCAGCATCACCGCGGCAGCCTGGGTCGGCGCCATCGACAGCGCCAGCAGCGGCACGGCAATCCCACCGAAGGCACCACCGAAGCCGCCCTTGGACAACCCGGTGAGAAACACAGCCGGCAACGCGACCAGTAGGAATTCCATCGAAAACATTGCGGTACCGGTGTCAGGGCACCTCTAAAAACTACCTGCGTTGTCATCACTGCGTTAAAAACAAGCTCAAATGCTCATTTACAGCCCGTAAACTGCGCTTTTCGCTTGTTTTTGCCTTGTGCTGACTGCCTCGTCTACGTTTTTAGAGGTGCCCGTCAGGGGTGAGGAGAAAGAGCCCTCAACGACCGGAGAGCGCCAGGTTTACCCCCAGGCCTGCGAACACGGCGGCGAAGCTGCGGCGCATCCAGGCCAGCAGCCTCGGCGAACCGAGGAACCAGCGCCGCACGCTGAAGGCCAGCACGCCATAGGCGACGAACACCACCAGGGTCATGGCCATGAACACACCGCTCAGCACCAGCATCTGGGCCAGCGAATCGGCACCGGGCGTGACGAACTGGGGCAGGAAGGCGAGGAAGAAGATCGACAGCTTGGGGTTGAGGATATTCGTCAGGAACGCCTTGACCGCGATGTTCCAGGCGCGGGTCTCGCCCGGCCGGGAGAAGCTGATCGAGCCCTTGTCGTTCCACATCGCCCAGGCGAGATACAGCAGGTAGGCCACACCGGCGAACTTCAACGCGGTGAACGCCACGGCGCTCATGTGCAGAACCGCTGCCAGGCCGACGATACTGGCCAGCAGATGCGGAACGATCCCGACGGTGCAACCCAGGGCGGCGAACAGACTGGCCCGCCAGCCGAGGAACAACCCGGCGGACAGGGTGAACACCACGCCCGTACCGGGAATCAGGACGACGATCAGGGATGTGATCAGGAACTCTGTGCTGAGCATGACGACCTCCATGGCAGGGCTCGGACGAGCGGCCATTAAGGCATAGATGCGGACTACTGGGAAATCAAAGTCCGAAGATACGCACCGTCGATTCGAGCTGCAGGAACCAGTAGCCCAGTGCGTAACCGGCCGGATGGAACGGCTGCGCGGCATCCAGCACCTCCCCGGCAGGCAGCAGCGACTGGTGCCCGGCGATCAGATCGACCCCCTGCTCTTCCAGTCGCGTAGCATCCGTTCGCCCGGCGCGGAACAGATCCTCCAGCATGTCCGGGGTCAGCAGGCTGTAGTCGCCGTCGAACTCGATGGCGCCGGCCGCCGCGCGGGCGCCGAACGCCTGGGCCACTTGCGCCAGGGTGAAATGGAGCTTCTCGATTCCCTCCTCCCGGAACAGCCGGCGGCAGTCGTGCATCGGCACGCTCATCAGTACCGCACAGTGCCGATACGGAAAGTGAGCCACCGTCAGCTCGAAGGACAGGGCTTCGGAGGTGAAATCCAGATTGACCCCGGGCGCTTCCCCGAAGCCGCGCAGCGCCGTCTTCCAGCCCTTCGCCCCGCCGCTCGGAACCTCGCACTCGGTCAGAAAGAAGTCATCGCCGCGCACCTCGACCCGGGTCAGGGCCGGCCCCACCGCGTACCCTTGCGGCGCGAGCGTATCGCGGAGGCGTTCGAGCGCCGGGACGAACGCCGTCTCGCGGCAACTGAAAACGAATGTGTAGTCCTGCGACATGAGAGCACCTGTTCGGACAGCCGTATCGTCAGTTGACGATCTCGACCTGGAATCCCCGCCGTTCGAATTCGGCGCGGGTCTCGGCATGATCGCCACGCTCACCATCCAGCTTAGCGCGCGGCTGGGTCCCCTCGCCGAACACCTGGGCCTGGATGGAGCGGTAATTGCGAGCCTGTTGCGAACCCTTTTTCTTCACCTGCTTGGCCGACTTGGACTTGGCCTCGCCCAACTGACGGTCGCCGACGATATCCACCTCCTGCTCGGCCCCGCATTTGCTGCACTTGAACACCGCAGAAGTCGCCTGGATGTTCATTTCCACCATGTTGGCGTCGATCGCCTTGTTCTCGAATGCGTACCCCCGCTTCGCATCCTCCTGCTTGGTGGCGCCACGGGCGTTGTCATTCTTGGCCTTGGTGTCGGCAGGCGACTCCTGGGATACCTTCACCCAGGCATGGGGATCGCAGGTCTACTTCTCCGCCACCGGCGGTGTCTGCTTGTCGGTGTGCCCGGTGGGCGGTGTACCGGGTGGGTCGGAAGCATGATTGTGGGTGGTCAAGTCGAGATGGCGGACCACATTCTCGCCCTCGAACTTCACGTTCATCGACCAGGACACGAAATAGACCTTGCCCTTGATCTGATGCGTGACCACGTTCATGCCCTGGGAACGGGTGGCAGCCTCGTCGCCGGTGCTCTTGCGAAAGAACGAGCGGTTCTTGAGCATGACCTCCTTGCCGGCGATCTTCACGTTGCGCGTGCCCCGTGTGGTGTCGGAGGCCATGCCAGTGTTCGGATAGGGCACCGGAATCGGGCCGGCCGGCGGCGCCGGCGGTGTCAGGCAAACATCGGGAAAGGCGCACAGGGACTTGCCGTCCGCCGACTTGCTGGAAATGCTCCGTCCATTGGCATATACGTCGTGTCCCACCGTCCCCTCCCTGGCTTACCGGATCGCGCCGACAGTAAAGCCGAGCCGATCGAACAAATCCAGGCGGCTACCGCTCAAGTTTTCCCGTTCTCGTCCGATATCCCGGCAAAGGACACCCCACGACGAGGACCCATCGTGACCCGCATCAGCGACAACTTGGCCAGCCGCGCCAACGTCACCTTCGCCAACCGGGCGAACGCAACCAACAGCGCCGGGGCCCAGGACGCCGGCGATTCCAGCACCGCCGAACGCATCGCGAGCGACAAGGCCGCCTTCGGCGCCAGTGCCCGCGGGGCGCTGAACGCCGAGCGGCCGGCCGCCGCCAATGAGAGCGAGGGTGCATCGGGTGGTATCGACCCGGTGGAGCAGATCAAGAAGACCATCGAGCGCCTCAAGGAGCAGTTGCGCGAAGCCCGCCAACAGCTCGAAGAGGCCCAGCGCCGGGCGGAAGCGGCACCGGACGACGATGCCGCCCAGGCCGCGTTGCAGGCGGCGCAACAACAGGTCGCCACGCTCAGTGCGGCGCTCCAGCAGGCCTATGCCTCGCTGATGGAAGCGCTGGAAAAGAGCGGCGGCGACAAGGCTGGCCAGACGGTGAGTACCCGCGCCTGACGGGCACGCGGCCCATCGTTGGCTATCCTTGCCGGATCCATCGGAAAGGAGTCTCCAAGATGGCCGTTCGCCGCATCGTCGCCAATCTCTATGCCGCCGATCCCGACCAGGCACAACAGTTCTACGCGGACCTGCTCGGCCTCGAGCGGGTGATGGACCACGGTTGGCTCATCACCTTCGCCTCCCCCGCCAGCGCGGCGCCGCAAGTCAGCATCGCCTGCCAAGGCGGTTCGGGCACGCCGGTGCCGGCGCTGTCCATCGAAGTGGACGATGTGGATGACGTCCACCGGCGCGCCCAGGGTGCCCGACTCGATATCCCCTACCCGCTGACCGACGAACCTTGGGGTGTGCGGCGCTTCTTCGTACGCGATCCGTTCGGCAACCTGGTCAACATCCTCTCCCACCTGTAACACCAGGAAACGCTCTAGGACGCGCCTTTCGTCGAAAAACAAGGGAACCGCCCCGCCCTCGTGACCACCCACCCCACGATGGTCCTACGGGCGGGGCAGAACCTTCTGCCATTCCAATCTCAATAATCCCTCCCTCCGTCATCCGTGATTTGTCGCTTCACACACCCACGATGGATGGATATTCATGCACACCACGCTGTCTTCCTCTGCGCTCACCGCGCAGTTGCATACGCACATCGATGAAAGCCACCACAATCGCCACACGGAAGGCGCGCAAAGCCCCGGCGAAGCCATGCGTACGCTGGTGATCCAGTGGACGCACAACAGCCGCTCGCGGGAAGCCCTGTTCGGCACGTCCCCCAGCGTCGGGCGGCTGGATATCCGCGCCGAAGAGTCGGATTCGGACGAAATCCGCGAGGCCCACGACGTGCTGCCCGGCCACCAGCGCACCAAGGTGCTCGAACGCCTGCAGAGCCTGGTACGCGAGCACCTGCAACTGAATCCGGACGATGCCGACTTCGGCGAGCATGGCGCCATCGTCCTGGACCTGGACGAAGCCGTACATGGCGCCTACAGCGCCGCGGCCTATGGCAAGAAAGGCGTGGAAAAAGGCGCCTCGGAAGTGCTGGAGGCGTTCAAGGAAGAAGCCCACGAAATCCGTGAAGAGCCATTCAGCTTCATGCGCCATGAAGTGCAGCCGGAGAACCTGGTGGACATCGGCATCGCCAGCGCCCTCACCGTGCTGGTCACGCCGTTGGCGCTCAAGGCGCTGTTCGCCGGTATCCACGAGATCGGCGAGGCCAACGAGAAGGCGGCGGAACTGAAAGGCAAGCAGCACGACAAGCAGGAAAACCTGGACAAGCTCTCCCTCGGCCTCCAGGCCGTGCGCCAGCATCCGGAGCTGCGGGGCCTGCAACCGCTGGTCGAAGGCGAGATCGCCCTCGGTCGCCAGGAAGCCCACGACCTGCGCCAGGCGCAGACGCAAAACACACTGGCCAAGGCCATCGGCTTCTCCTCGGCACTCTCCGGTGGTGCCATCGTGGCGAGCACCGCCACCAAGCTCGGCGGCCAGGTCGGACTGGCGAGCGCGGCCGGAGGCGTCGGCAAAGTCTCCGCCTTCGTCGCCGGCAGCGCGCCGGCCGCCACGGCGGCGACGGTTCTGGGCACCGCGGCCACCCTGGCCCTCGCCCCTGCCGCGGCGGTGGGTGCCATCAGCCTCGGCGCGGCCTTCACCATCAAGTCGCACAAGAAGCACAAGGCCCTGTTGGCACGCAGCCAGCCCACCCGCAAGCATCTCAAGGCGATGGCGGAAAAACCGGGGCTCGGCGACGCCGCGTCGGTGCGCAAGTACCAGCAGTTCCTGGAAACCAAGATCACCCAGCGTGAGCGCTTCTTCAAAGAGTTCGAGCGCTCCAACAAGCTCTTTCTCGGCGCCAGCTCGCTGTATGGCGCCGGCGCCCTGGGCAAGGCGGCGCTGGTCGGCGCTTCGCTGGCCGGGGTCGGCCTACTGAGCAATCCGGTCACCGCGGCGGCCACGGTGGCGGCGGGTGCCGTCGGCGGCGTCGGCATGGCACTGACCTCCCATCAGTTCCTCACCGGCCACGGCAAGCAGCACCGCTACGACGAATACCTGACCACCGACATGCCCGTGCTGGATCGCCACCTGCTGGCCTCCGCCGACCTGCTGGCCGGCCCGGAACAGGGCATGAAGCTGCGCTCGGCGTTCTTCGGTCTGATCGAACAGCGCGACCATGAGCGCCAGGACCTGCTGGTGGAGATCGCCAACGACACCAACCGGGTGTTCGGCAAGCAACTGCATTCCACCGACGCGGGCTTCGTCTCGCCGAAGGACCGCCTCAAGGCGCGCCTGCGCGGGCAATCGGCGGACGCCCCGCCCCACAGCAACCGCCACGCGTCCATGAGCCAGCGCTTCAAGGCCAACGCCCTGGGTGCCGGGGCCTTCTTCCAGGCGGTGGGGCACGGCGACCTGAAGCGGGCGCTTCGCCAAGCGAAGGACACCCGCATGGCCAACGTCGACAAGCTCAGCTCACGCAAGATCCAGGAATGGCTGACCGCGCCGCAGCACCAGGCCCGGCAGATCGCCTTCATGCAGGCGGACCTGGAACGACTGCAGGCTTATCTGGAGGCGAAACTGGAGGTTCACGCCGGCATCCGCCAGCAGGCGGACGGCCCGATCGATGAGCCCGGCCACAAGACCCTCGCCGAACTCTTCGCCGAAGAGGATCGCCAGGACTACATCGACAAACTGGCGAAGGGCGACGGAAGGACCCCGGCGGCGCCCTCGCCCCTCGCCGACCAGGCCCACGCCCTGGCCGACTTCCTCGGCCAACTGGACCAGAGCCAGGAGCGCATCGCCCTGATGCACGCACAGACCCGCCAGGTGCTGCATGATCTCGAACAATTGCAGAACGGCGAAGGCAGCTCTTCCGACGTTTCGCCGCAGGACCGCCTGGCCCTCTGCCGCGAACGTTATCTGGCACTGCAAACCGGCAAGCTCTATGACAGCGAACGGAACGAGGCGAGCACCGACCTGGCAGCCAACACCCGCGCCTTCGCCAAGTACATGCTGCACGAAGCCGGCGCGGACTACCGTCACCTGCGCGGCATCCTGGTGGAAACCGAGATGCAGGCGACCATGGCCCGCACGCTCTATGAGCGGGGTTCGGCCCAGGCCGCAGGAGGAGCAGCGTGATGAACGAGACGCCCTTCGTCCGCCTGCTCACCCAACTGGCCCGGCACTGCAACTGCGACGCGGACCGGCTGCTCGTCGGCGAGCGCACGCTCATCAACGGCACGGCCTTCCGCTTCGATCACGACGAAGCGGAGTCGCCGGACACTCTGCTGGTCTGTTGCGAATACGGCGACCTGCCGGAACGCCAGCGCACCGACGCCATCGCCGCCCTGCTGGAAGCCAACATGCTGCTGTTCTTCAACCGGGGCAGCGAGAGCCTGTTCAGCCTCTCGCCGGAAGACGGCAAGGTCTGGCTGCTGGCTCGCCTGCGCCTGAGCCGGCTGACGCCGCAGGAACTGTCGCGCTACCTGGCGCAGACCGCCGAACAGGCGCGCCTGTGGCGCCAGGACCACTTCCTCGGCCCGGAGCGGACGGAGTCGGCGGTACCAGCAGAACGGCCCTATGCCCTGGGGCTGGGCGCTTCCCTTCTGCAAACCCCGGCCGTTCGGCCCACCTCCTGAAAGACGGGGCGGGGCCCTTCGGCCCCGCCCTACCGCACCACCTCTTCGAACGCAACGCCCGGAATTCCGCCAATCGGCCGGCCGAGCACAGCTCGGAACGTCGGCCCGCAGCAGTCGTCTATCGCGAAGCGGAAGGCGATAGCCGCCTTTCCCGACGACACGCAGAGGAGGCCGGACCATGGTACCCACCCCATCCTTGAACGTTGCGGCAAACCGGGCGGTTCGCCACAGAACCCTCGATCTGGACGGTTTGAAGATTTTCTACCGGGAAGCCGGCCCGGCGGACGCACCCGTGCTCCTTCTACCTCACGGCTACCCCTGCTCTTCCTACCAGTACCGTAACCTGATGCCGGCCCTGGCCGACCGCTGGCATAGCGTCGCACCGGACTTTCCCGGCTTCGGATACAGCGACACGCCAGCCGAATTCGCGTTCGACTTCGATGGCTACGCAGACTTCCTCGACCGCTTTGCCGAGGCCCTGGGCCTTCATCGCTTCGTGCTTTACCTGCACGACTACGGCTCGCAGATCGGCCTGCGCCTGGCCATCCGTTCGCCAGATCGAATCCGCGGACTGATCATCCAGAACGGCGACATCTACGAGGATGCCCTTGGCCCGAAATACGCCGGCCTGAAGGCATACTTCGCCGCGCCCAGCGCCGAGAAACGCCACGCCCTGGAGAGCGCGGTGAGCGAACACGGTTTCCGCGACGAGTTCCTCAACCAAGTATCCGCCGAGGTGGCCGAACGGATTTCACCCGACCTCTGGCAGCTCAACTGGGCCTTGCTGCAAACCGCTCGGCGCCGCGAAATCATGGTAGGGCTGATGGAGGGATTGAAGGAGAACCTCGCCTGGTTTCCGCGCTACCAGGCTTATCTGCGCGAGCACCAGCCAGCCACGCTCATCGTCTGGGGTCCGCAGGACGGCTATATGCCGGAAGCCTCGGCCCGCGCTTACCTGCGCGACCTCCCGGATGCCGAGCTGCACCTCCTGCCTGACGCCGGGCACTGGGCGCTCGAAACGCACCTGGATGCCGTGGTCGAGCGGATCAGGGCATTCCTGGCTCGATTGCCGGAAGGACGATAACGGCCTATCAGTCCAGCGTTTGCGCATCGCCGTCACGTCCCCGGCGCGCATCGCTCTGCACCGCCGGGAAGCGCGACGACGCGAAACGCACCACCAGGATCGCCAGCGCCAACAGCAGAATGGCGCCAGACACGTACACCACCTCCATACCCGGGCGATTGTGGTGCGACACATCGGAAATCAGCAGCCGGGTCAGCGCCGTGATGGCGACGTAGATGAGGAAGCGCACCGGCATGTGGTTGGTCTTGAAATAGATCCCCACCATGGCGCCCAGCTCGAGATAGATGAACAACAACAGGATGTCGTCCACCGTGATGTGGCCTTTCTCCAGCATCCCGCAAACCGCCAGCACCGCCGCCCAGGCGGTGATCCCGCCGATGGCGAACAGCGCCAGGTAGTGAAAGCTCTCCACCAGCAGGTTGCCCAGGGACTCGGCCAGCCCATGCACGGCCTCGCGGAGCGATTCGGCCCAATTCAGTTTCACGATGCGGGATTCCTTGCGTTCGGGTGGATTCTGCGTCGCCGGGGTGACGGTTTGGTTATCCAGCAAAAGACCAGCCAGGATTGAACCGCAGCGTGGCACACAACGCAGCGCTACCTTGGCGGTGCTGCGAAAGAAGGCCCCGAATCGTCGACAAGTAGGATGGGCTGGGGTGAGACGCGCTGGCATGGAGCCGCGTCGGGCGATGAATTCGCCCCTGCATCACGGCCGTAGCCCGGATAAGCCCAGCGCAATCCCGGAGGCATGTTCCCGGATTGCACTGCGTTTATCCGGG
>NZ_BDAC01000011.1 GCF_002091635.1 Pseudomonas indica NBRC 103045
GGTGCCGGCCTCACCCAGACCGCCCCTCTCCCCGCCGGGGAGAGGGGGGACGCCTAGTTGTGAGAGGGCGGAGCCGAGCCGGGCGCATTTTCTCAAGATAACCACCACCCGTAGGAGCCAGCTCTGCTGGCGAAACGTTGGCAGAACCTGTTCGCAAGCCGGCCCACTCAACAAAGGCAGGCCAGATTTCGTGGGACAAACCGTCCGCCCATCCCCCCTTCCGCCTACTCCTCCTCCCCCTGCCGACGCGGCCATACCAGGCTGAACTGCGCGCCGCCGAGGTCGCTGCGGCCGATCAGGGCGCGGCCGCCGTGCCAGTAGATGATCCGCCGCACGATGGAAAGCCCCAGCCCATGCCCACCGGAGGCCCGGGTGCGGCTGTCGTCCAGGCGCAGGAAGGGGCTGAAGATGCGCTCCCACGCCTCCTCCGGTACGCCCGGCCCGTCGTCTTCCACGTCCAGGCGGCAACGCCGTTGGCCAATCCGGTAGCTCACCCGCACCCGCGACTCGGCGTGGCGCATCGCGTTGGTCACCAGGTTCTGCAAGGCCCGGTGCAGGTAACGCGGCTCCGCCTCGACCCAGGCCCCGCCCTCCGGCGCATCCTGCGACGGCCCCTGCTCCACCCGCACGCTGGCACGCAGCGGCGCCAGCTCGGCGATCACCTGATCGAGCAGCGCATGCAGATCGACCTGCTGGAAGTTCAGCGCCGGCGAGCCCTGCTCCAGGCGCGCATAGACCAACATCTCGTCCACCAGCCGGTCGAGGTCCTGGATGTCGCTGTCCATGCCCTCCATGTACTTCTGCCGCGCCTTCTCCGTCTCGGCGTCGGCGATCATCTCCAGGCCGAAGCGCAGCCGCGCCACCGGCGTGCGCAACTCGTGGGACACCGCGCGGACCATCTCGCGCTGCACCGAGAGAAGCTGCTGCAGGTGCTCGGCCATGTGGTTGAAAGCCGCCGCCAGCCGCCCCACCGAATCCGCCCCGCTGGCCGGCACGCGCGCCTCCAGGCTGCCGCCGGCGATACGCGTGGCGGCGCTCTCCAGATCGGACAGACGACGCTCCAGGCGCCGCACCAGCAGGTAGACGATCAGCCCGATCAGGCTCAGGCCGAGCACGCCGATCAGCACCAGCAACTGCGGCGGGTAGGGATTCATCTGGTACAGCGGGCCGATTTCCAGCACCCAGGGCGTGTCGACGATGCCGGCGAAGACACGGATCGCATCGCCGCCCTTGTCCAGCGCCATCACCGTGTCGCCCTCGTCGATGCGGCGGCGCTGGTCCTGATCGAGATCGGCCTTATCCAGCGTCACCAGATGCAGCTCGAAGCCGAACTGCTTGGCCGCCTTCAGGTCGGCCAGCCGCGTGGGCTGCTCATCGACGGGGAAGCGCACCAACTCGTCGATCAACAGATAGATGGTGGCGCGGGCCAACTGCTCGCTGATCTGCTGCACCGAACCCACCAGCAGCAGGCCCTCGGCCTGGCTGACCAACGCGTAGACCTTGGCTGCATGCGGCCCGGTCTGCTCCACCAGAATCTGCCCCCGGAACAGCCGGGCGCGGGCACCGCTGTCGATGCCCTCCTCAGCCAGCGGCCGGACCTCCAGCGGAATGCCCAGCAAGCGTCCCCAGAGCGCCGTGGCCCGGCGTCGCTCCACGGCATTCATCGGCGCCAGATTGTCGGCCATCAGGCGGAAGGTCCCACGCGCCAGGCTCTCGCGGTACTGGTCCGAACGCACCTCGTTGACCAGATGCAGCGCGCCGACACCCAGCAACGCCACCAGCACCAGGGCGGCCAGCATGCCGCCGTAGATGCGCAGGAAGATGGAGTTCACAGCACCGCCGCTTCGCCGACGAACAGATAGCCCTTACTGCGCACCGTCTTGATCAGACGGGGATGCATCGGGTCGTCACCGATTTTCGGGCGGATGCGAGAAATGCGCACGTCGATGGAACGGTCTTGGCCGTCGTACTCGATTCCGCGCAGAGAATTGAAGATTTCCTCTCGGGAGAGAATGCGCCCGGCATTGGACGCCAGCAGCCAGAGCAGATCGAACTCGGCACTGGTCAGCTCGATGCTGCGCTCGGCCAGCCAGGCTTCGCGCATGGCGTTGTCGATCACCAGCGGGCCGAAGGTCAGGCGGCGCTGCGCGCCCTCGCCGGCCGACTCCGACGGCCCCTCGCTGCGCCGCAACAGGGCCCGGATGCGCGCCAGCAGCACACGCGGACGCACCGGCTTGCACACGTAGTCATCGGCGCCCATTTCCAGGCCGAGCACCTGGTCCATATCGTCGGTGCGCGCGGTGAGCATCAGGATCGGCCCGTCGTAGCCGTCGCGCACCTTGCGGCAGATGCTCAGGCCATCCTCGCCGGGCAGCATCAGGTCGAGCACCACCAGGTCCGGCTGCTCGCGCACGATGCGTTCGGCAGCCTTGGCGCCATCGGCCTCAATGGCCACCTTCAAGCCGTTGCTTTCGAGATATTCCCGCGTCAGCTCGGCCAGACGGCGGTCATCTTCGACGATCAGGATTTGCCAGCCTTCATGCTCCACCGCTGTCTCCCCATCAGGACTGCAAAGCGGCGGGCATTGTAGCAATGAGCGGGGCGCGGAGCCCGCCCGACGTTCGCCGGCCTCCTCCATTTTAGGAGAGCCGACGCTACTTCCAATGCCTCCTGCCTCCCTATAAATCGTGACAAACCGCACAAAGCACAGCCCATGCCAACAGGCAATCCCAAACACTATATGTAGTGGTAGCCTCTTGCAGCTGCGACATCCGCGCACGGGGCCGTCATCAGGACGTCAAACCACGACGAATGGCCAAGCCCAGCCACCACGCGGCCTCCACGGAGTTACCCCAAAAAGACCCACAATTCACCCACAAGATATCCACAGGCCCGCGTTGTGCCCTCACCTTGCAATACCCCGGATAGCGCATTATCTTGTATCGCTATTGCGATAGACCCCTACATCTTGGGTCTCACCTTAAAAAGAAGCACTAGACTGGATTCACACGAAAGGCCCCATGAAAAGGGCCTTTCGGCATATAAAGTGCAGCACATTTTCAACCCCGACGGCCCGCGTGCGCCGTCTCCGAGCCGGATGGCGCCGTGAGCGCCGGGCAGCCGGAAAGTGCATAGCCCGAAACAGGGCATACCACTAGGGGTAGTGGTCGCGAAGATGGTTTTCGCGGCCCGACGCTGGAGCCAGGAAGGCACTTGCGGTCCGTGCCTTCGCTCCACGTCGACGATTTGCATGCCCGGTCGGAGTACCGGCATGAGTCGTTTTGACCAAGGGAATGACGGCCGGCACGCCAGTGCCTCCGATACATAAATTAGAAACGTGGAGAACCCCATGCAGACAGACACTACTCGCGAGAACCCGCAGGCCATCGCGCCGCAGGCGGCCGATTCCAATCTGGATCTGGCGGCCACGGCACCGGGCCAGCTGCGCGTGATCAAGCGTAACGGCACCGTGGTGCCGTACACCGACGACAAGATCACCGTCGCCATCACCAAGGCGTTCCTCGCAGTAGAAGGCGGCACCGCCGCCGCCTCGTCGCGCATCCACGACACCGTGCGCCGCCTGACCGAGCAGGTCACCGCCACCTTCAAGCGCCGCATGCCCTCCGGCGGCACCATCCACATCGAAGAAATCCAGGACCAGGTCGAACTGGCCCTGATGCGCGCCGGCGAGCAGAAAGTCGCCCGCGACTACGTGCTCTACCGCGAAGCCCGCGCCCAAGAGCGCAAGCGCGGCAGCGCCGAGCAGCCGGCCCAGCCGCACCCGAGCATCCGCGTCACCCGTGCCGACGGCAGCCTGGTCGCCCTCGACCTGGGCCGCCTGCAGACCATCATCCGCGAAGCCTGCGAAGGCCTCGCCGAAGTGGACGGCGCGCTGATCGAACGCGAAACCCTGAAGAACCTCTACGACGGCGTCGCCGAGAAGGACGTCAACACCGCCCTGGTGATGACCGCCCGCACCCTGGTCGAGCGCGAGCCGAACTACTCCTACGTCACCGCCCGCCTGCTGATGGACACCCTGCGCGCCGAAGCGCTGGGCTTCCTCGGCATCGCCGAAGCCGCCACCCACCACGAAATGGCCGACCTCTACGCCAAGGCTCTGCCGGCCTACGTGGAAAAAGGCGTCGAGTTCGAGCTGATCGACCCGAAACTCAAGGAATACGACCTGGCCAAACTGGGCGCCGCGCTGAACCACGAGCGCGACCAGCAGTTCACCTACCTCGGCCTGCAGACCCTCTACGACCGCTACTTCCTGCACAAGGACGGCATCCGCTTCGAGCTGCCGCAGGTCTTCTTCATGCGCGTCGCCATGGGCCTGGCCATCGAAGAGCCGCAGAAGAACGAGCGCGCCATCGAGTTCTACAACCTGCTGTCGTCCTTCGACTACATGGCCTCCACCCCAACCCTGTTCAACGCCGGCACCCTGCGCCCGCAGCTCTCCAGCTGCTACCTGACCACCGTGCCGGACGACCTCTCGGGTATCTACAACGCCATCCACGACAACGCCATGCTGTCCAAATTCGCCGGCGGCCTGGGCAACGACTGGACCCCGGTGCGCGCGCTGGGCTCCTACATCAAGGGCACCAACGGCAAATCCCAGGGCGTCGTGCCCTTCCTGAAAGTGGTCAACGACACCGCCGTCGCCGTCAACCAGGGTGGCAAGCGCAAGGGCGCTGTCTGCGCCTACCTGGAAACCTGGCACCTGGACATCGAGGAATTCCTCGAACTGCGCAAGAACACCGGTGACGACCGCCGCCGCACCCACGACATGAACACCGCGAACTGGATTCCGGACCTGTTCATGAAGCGCGTGTTCGACGACGGCCAGTGGACCCTCTTCTCCCCGTCCGACGTGCCGGACCTGCACGACCTCACCGGCCGCGCCTTCGAAGAGCGCTACGAGTACTACGAAGAGCTGACCAAGTACGGCAAGATCAAGCTGTTCAAGACCATCGCCGCCAAAGACCTGTGGCGCAAGATGCTCTCCATGCTGTTCGAGACCGGCCACCCCTGGCTGACCTTCAAGGACCCGTGCAACCTGCGCAGCCCGCAGCAGCACGTAGGCGTGGTGCACAGCTCCAACCTCTGCACCGAGATCACCCTGAACACCAACAAGGACGAGATCGCCGTCTGCAACCTGGGCTCGATCAACCTGGTCAACCACATCGTCGACGGCAAGCTCGACGTCGAGAAGCTCGGCCGCACCGTGAAGACCGCCGTGCGCATGCTCGACAACGTCATCGACATCAACTACTACAGCGTGCCGCAGGCGCGTAACTCCAACCTCAAGCACCGTCCGGTCGGCCTCGGCCTGATGGGCTTCCAGGATGCCCTGTACCTGCAGCACATCGCCTATGGCTCCGACGCGGCCATTGAGTTCGCCGACAAGTCCATGGAAGCCATCAGCTACTACGCCATCCAGGCCTCCTGCGACCTGGCCGACGAGCGCGGCAGCTACTCCACCTTCGACGGCTCCCTGTGGTCCAAGGGCATCCTGCCGCTGGACTCCCAGCAAATCCTCATCGAAGCGCGCGGCCAGAAGTACATCGACGTCGACCTGTCCGAGTCGCTGGACTGGGCCCCGCTGCGCGAGCGCGTGAAGAAAGGCATCCGCAACTCCAACATCATGGCCATCGCCCCGACCGCGACCATCTCCAACATCATTGGCGTGTCGCAGTCCATCGAGCCGACCTACCAGAACCTCTACGTGAAGTCGAACCTCTCCGGCGAGTTCACCGTGATCAACCCCTACCTCGTCCGCGACCTCAAGAACCGCGGCCTGTGGGACCCGGTCATGGTCAACGACCTGAAGTACTACGACGGCTCCGTGCAGCAGATCGAGCGCATCCCGCAAGACCTGAAAGACCTGTATGCCACCGCCTTCGAAGTGGAGACCCGCTGGATCGTCGAAGCCGCCAGCCGCCGCCAGAAGTGGATCGACCAGGCCCAGTCACTGAACCTCTACATCGCCGGCGCCTCGGGCAAGAAGCTGGACGTGACCTACCGCATGGCGTGGTTCCGTGGCCTCAAGACCACCTACTACCTCCGTGCCCTGGCCGCCACCAGCACCGAGAAGTCCACCATCAACACCGGCAAGCTCAACGCCGTGTCCTCGGCCATCGACGAAACCCTGCAAGCCGCCCCGGCCGCCGAACCCGCCCCGGCCCCGGTACCCAAGGCCTGCAGCATCGACAACCCGGACTGCGAGGCGTGCCAGTAAGAGCAGCGGCAAGCTTTAAGCGGTAAGCCACAAGCAATGCGCCGTAACCGCCGCGCCCGACGCGGCATCCCCTCTCCCCCCTGGGGAGAGGGCCAGGGTGAGGGGACGGACCAAAAACCACCTCTAAAACCCAAAGCCGTACACGCAACACCGCCGCGCCCAGCGCGGCATCCCCTCGCCCCTCTGGGGAGAGGGTTAGGGTGAGGGGGCGGACCAAAAACCACCTCAAAAAACCAAAGCCGTACACGCAACACCGCCGCGCCCCAGCGCGGCATCCCCTCGCCCCTCTGGGGAGAGGGCTAGGGTGAGGGGGCGGACCAAAGCCCAACACAAAGACCTCACCCCACACAGAACTCCGCCTTTGCGTGCACAAACCCAAAGGCAACCGCAACAGTCCGACCGGCAACGCACCGGTCACCGACCAGGAGGAACCCACATGCTGAGCTGGGACGAATTCGACAAACCCGAAGAAGGCACCGCCGCCAAGCCGGCCGCTGCGCAAGCCACCGCCGAACTGAGCATCGAAAAACTCGACAGCGTTGGCGATGCCGCCGCCCATGAAGCCCGCGCCGTGGCCGCCGACGACTCCGACGCCGTGGCCCGCGCCAAGGCCGCACTGAACGAACTCGACGTACAGGAAGGCCTGGAAGACCTCGAAGGCGCCGCCGCCCGCGTACGCGTCGACGAAAAGCGCATGATCAACTGCCGCGCCGACCTCAACCAACTCGTCCCCTTCAAGTACGACTGGGCCTGGCAGAAATACCTGGATGGCTGCGCCAACCACTGGATGCCCCAGGAAGTGAACATGAACGCCGACATTGCCCTGTGGAAGAGCAAGGACGGCCTCACCGAAGACGAACGCCGCATCGTCAAGCGCAACCTCGGCTTCTTCTCCACCGCCGACTCCCTGGTCGCCAACAACCTGGTGCTGGCCGTCTACCGCCTCATCACCAACCCCGAGTGCCGCCAGTACATCCTGCGCCAGGCCTTCGAAGAAGCCATCCACACCCATGCCTACCAGTACTGCATCGAGTCCCTGGGCATGGACGAAGGCGAAATCTTCAACATGTACCACGAGATTCCCTCAGTCGCTAAGAAAGCCTCCTGGGGCCTCAAGTACACCCGCTCGATCTCCGACCCGAACTTCAACACCGGCACCGTCGAGACCGACAAGGAATTCCTGCGCAACCTCATCGCCTACTACTGCGTGCTGGAAGGCATCTTCTTCTACTGCGGCTTCACCCAGATCCTCTCCATGGGCCGCCGCAACAAAATGACCGGCACCGCCGAACAGTTCCAGTACATCCTCCGCGACGAGTCCATGCACCTGAACTTCGGCATCGACGTGATCAACCAGATCAAGATCGAAAACCCGCACCTGTGGGACGCCGCCATGAAGGACGAAGCGACCCAGATGATCCTCCAGGGCACCCAACTGGAAATCGAATACGCCCGCGACACCATGCCCCGCGGCGTACTCGGTATGAACGCCGCGATGATGGAGGACTACCTCAAATTCATCGCCAACCGCCGCCTGACCCAGATCGGCCTGAAAGAAGAATACCCGGGCACCACCAACCCGTTCCCGTGGATGAGCGAAATCATGGACCTGAAGAAGGAGAAGAACTTCTTCGAGACGCGGGTGATTGAGTATCAGACGGGTGGGGCGTTGAGCTGGGATTGATAGTCGCCTCATCCCACTAGAGGGGCGCAAGGAAGCGTTTCTCGGCTTCGAAATTACTCGGAGCCAAAAACAAGAAACCCACGGAGGCCCTCCTACAGGCCACCGTGGGTCTTGACCGTGCTGGTGAACAAAGCCCACCTGTACGGGCCGCGACTGACGTGAGGCATCAATCGCTTCGGCATTTAGGCAAATGCGCCGGGTGATTATGGTCAACGAACGGGCGGTGTCAACGGCTTCGGATGAGAGGTATTCGCCATGAGCGGAGCTCCCACCCCGCCGCCCGGCTTTAAGGCAGTGTTTTGCATGTCCTTTAAGCATTGGCGGAGCGGCAAAGAGGTGCGAAGAAAAGACGGAAAACCGTTTTGCTTCTTCGTAAAGCTGTAGCCCCTTTGGGGGGTAGCTAACGCTACCCCCCAACACCCGCCCTTAGAAAGAGGCCATTAGCCATGATCGATTTGATAACGAACGCTATCCGCAATCAACAAGTACTTTCCTTCACATACGATAGCCTGCCACGTATCGTTGAACCGCATGCCTTGGGAATCTCAAGAGCAGGGAATAATGTTCTTCGTTGTTATCAAACTCAAGGAAGGCATATAACCCCCGGCCATGACTGGGATTTGTGTGAGGTCGCCAAAATGAAAGATCTCCAGCTCACCGGAAATTGCTTTAATGGACCTCGTCCAGGTTACAAGCGCGGCGACAAGCACATGGCTCAAATCTTTGCCGAACTGTAACCTAGCAAACGAAGCACTCAAGGCGGAGACACTCTTCATCGTTCCCACACTCCGCGTGGGAATCCTACTGGGACGCTCCGCCCTCTCACTGAGTTCAAGGAAGAACTCATAGACCGTAGTCGCTACCTCACCGAATCGGGAGGCATAAAATGGCAGCTGCAGATAAATTCAAACAACCAGTAATTACTACTTTGGCCAAGCGCGCAGCAAACCGCTGCTCAAACCCAGAATGCGGTGCTATAACCAGTGGTCCGACAGACAACCCAGATGAGTCAATAAATATTGGTGAGGCAGCCCATATTTACGGTGCAAACCCTGGCTCAGCTCGCTATGATCCGAGCATGACAGGAGTAGAGCGCAGTGCCATTTCGAACGCTATTTGGTTATGCGGCAATTGCCACAAGCTAGTTGATGATGATCCGAACAAATATCCAGCCGGCCTTCTTTTTGAATGGCAACGTGAACATGAACGCCGCATCTCAGAGCAAGTTGAAAAATCTGGGAATGCATTAAGAGAACGCTATGAACAGCGCCATCTTGAAGAGTTTGGGCGCCTTAGCTATCTAGCCGAAAGACTTATACTCGAAAAAGGTGATTACTGGGAGTATCAGCTTACTGCTGAGGTCCTTCGTTACGAACTTGCACCCACAGTAAAACGGTGGACTGCACTTAAGCGGGGCCTCTACGTTAAACCAGTAATTCGTGTTGAAAACGAAAGCTTTATACATTGGCTTTCGGATCGAATGAATGAAATTCAAGGAATTACTCATGCTTTCAGCGAGCTAACCAACTCGGAACTTACCCGAGCATGGGGCGAGCCCGGAATACCTGGCAATGACATAAATATTGTTACGACATGTCGCTTATATGCAGAAATCTGCAATAGTACCCTTTCTTGGGAAGAGACGGTGCGTTTTGCCCGTACCAGCGAGGAATTTTCAAGCGTCCAAAATTTACTTATTGGAATTGCAGGCAAAATCATTGAAGAGTGCGCAAAAATACCTGAATTCCTCATTAATATGATTAATGAAAAGCCAACCACTGGACTTTTTCGCTTATCACTTTCCCTTACATTACCCGATGATTGGTCAGAAAAAATAAGCAAAGCAATGGAACAGGCACTATTCGCGACAAGATTTTCTTAGAGGAAATTGGACAATCGACCACAAACAAGGAAACCACATGGCAGAACAATCAAACTTCATAACCAGCACCACAGAAGCGATTAGAAGCATTCCCGATCTAATAGATGCAATACTTCAGGCCCTCAGCGAGCCATATGGCTGGATCACATTAACGGCCATAGCATTCTGGTTATTTTTTAACAGAAACTTATTGAAATTTTTCAGCAGCCACCTCAACCGAGAAAATAAACGTTTTGAATATATTTCCAGCTATCTAGAAAAGTCTGAACTAGCAAACAAACTTACCCTTGAGGCCATATGTGACGCGCGAGACGCACACTACTTCAATCAGGCAACCGGAATATTTGCTGAGCGGTCAAGGCGCGAATCTTTAATCCTATTTCATAAAAAACATTCTCACCACATAAACTGGACCCATATTAGACGCGCCTTACCCTACATAGAAACCAGTAACAAGCAGCTAATATCCATCAGAAAGATGAACGCCTCAGATATATTTGGATACTACTACAACCTAATAACTGGCTTTTTCTGCCTTCTCTTCAGTGCCGCCATATTTATTGCGTTCATTACAACTCAAAACCCAACACCAACTTCCCTGCTCTTTGTCTTTTTAGGAATAGTACTTTTATCAATGCTTGGATTATTCGTGCTCTCTCAGACATTTCCAGAGCAATCCGCAAAGAAAATAGAGAAGCTTTTATTCGAAGAATCACAGTGACAGGAATCAATCCATTACCTCTGATCGTTCCCACGCTCTGCGTGGGAACCCCGCCCGGGACGCTCCGTATCCCTATTCAAGAGTCTGGCGGCTTATCATCGCCTGAGTGGGAATAACAAACATCATAGCCGCTTATAAAAATCCCCACCAGAAAGAAACCTGACAATCCCAAACAGAACTACACCAATATGAAAAAAGAAAAACAAACCATCCCCCTCCCTAATGAAGAGAAATCCACCTCTAAAAACCAAACAAACCCAGAGAAGAGAGCCCCTTTAAAACTACTTACAATCCCGATCATAACCACACTTATAGGTTTCATTTCGTATTGGGCACCTTATGTTACGGGGCTAACCTACTATCAAACACTTCTTTCAGCCCAAAACATCCCATTCCACTTGTTCGAAAGACAATCAAGCGACTACTTTATCTATGCACATTATGCTTTTATAGAGGCATCATCCTCTTGGATAAGTCTTATTTTCAAAGACACCAAGATATTCCTCTTCATTATGGGTGCATTTGCCGCACTAGGGCTTGAGTTTTTTATTTTGAATTGGCTATCCAACTGCAAAAAATCCAAGCAGCTAGTAACAAAATTAGACTCAAACAACCTTCTCAGCATCCCTCTTGCCATACTTCTACTTGCTTTTCTTGCCGCATTCCTAATTACATTTTCCCCAGTTCTAATTTTAATAATATTAATCATCCCAGGAATTATCGGGGAATACGCAGCAGAGCAGACAGTTAAAGAAAACAAGGAAATCTATTCACAAGGATGCATTGAGAACAAAAAGGACTGGCACTGCACAGCAGTACTCGATAAGAACCAAGAGATATTCAGAGGCTTTTTAATTGCATCATCAAATGAAAGAATCGCATTGTTCCTGGATGGAAGAACAATCATTTTTCCGCTAGATGATAAGGTTCTGGTTTCCGTTCCGCCTCCAGACAATACACAGAGCACTTCCTCATTACCGGAAAATACTTCGCCGCAAAACTCGAAGACACAATAGGCTGGGTTTGATCGACCCCATCGTAATTGGATCGTGACGCGGAGCGTCACAGGCTGCATTCCCACTCAGAGCGTGGGAACGATCAAAAAGACAACGACTTTGAAATACATGATCTGCCATAACTTCTCATAACCACTCCAAGAGTGAACCTCTCATTATGAATCTACGCATTGCCACACTAACCCTCGGCCTCTGTCTCGCCCCCCTCATGCACGCAGCCGATTCCAAAGAAGATCAATCTCGATATCGGGGTGCGATCGCATGTATTGATCGGCTCTTCTTCGACGGAGGCTATCAAGAAGGGGATATTGAAAGAGAGAAACTTATCAATGAATTTCTTTCTCACTACCAACTTCCTGCATATGACGAAGCTATCTATACCCAGCGCAATGGTCCAGGCTCAGATATAGACATGCAGGCTTACATCGCTGGCTATGACTTATGCTCACAAGATGTGGATTATGTCGACGCCCTCGGCGAACGCTATGGATATCAAATACCTGAAGAGTAATTGATCGTTCCCACGCTCTGCGTGGAAACGCCGCCCGGGACGCTCCGCGTCCCGCCTGCCGACGCTGCCTCCTGTCTCACCAAGCCCCAAGCGTTACGCCGAAGCAGAAGAACCGATCACGCTGGCCCAGTGGATCGTGACGCGGAGCGTCACAGGCTGCATTCCCACGCAGAGCGTGGGAACGATCGAAATCAAACCGCCATTATCAACCGTGAGATAGGCAGCATTTCCAGGCATTCCCCTCCGGCAACTCGCTACGTTTCTTGACCGCCCCTGGCCCAATTCCTACCCTCCAGCCCCAGCGCCTAAGAAACGCTTCACATAGCGGTAATACTGCTCCCGAAAGCAGCGGTGTATCCCTTGAGGACATGGATATGCCTGTATTTCTTCATATCAACGCAAACGCTTCCCCCCTCCCGCCCTCTTCCTCCTCCACCCCTGAGGTGTGCCATGTCTGAAGAGGTGCTGGTCCCCACCGTTTTCACTCGCCACAAACGCCACCTGCGCGCCGTGCTGCTGGAGGACCAGTGCTGGTTCTGCGCCCGTGACCTTGGCCGGCTGATGGGCATACCGCTGTTGGAAGAGCGCGTGCACCGTAGCCTGGACGACGACCAGCACTGCCGCGCCTGGCTGCGCGACGGCCAGGGCGAGTACGGGGATGAGTTGTTGATCAGCGAGTCCGCCCTCTACGCCGCGCTCATTCACTACTACCACCCGGAAAACCGCTGCATCCGCCAATGGATCACCCAGGAGGTGGTCCCGGCCCTGCGCGACCAGCACCGGCAAGACCACCACCAACCCCGCCGCGAAACCCTCCACGGCCCGAGCCAGACGCTGACGGTGCTGCACTGGCAAGGCATGGTCTGGGTGCCGTACCGGCAGTGGCCCTCGCTGGAGCGGTAGGCATACCACCGATCGTTCCCATGCTCCGCGTGGGAATGCCGCCCGGGACGCTCCGCGTCCCCTTCACCCCGTTCAAGGAGGAACACATGGGTCGCAGCCGCTACCTCATCACCGAACCGGACCAGCCGCACTTCCTGACCTGCACGGTGATGGAGTGGCTGCCGCTGTTCACCCGCCCTGCCCTGGTCGACATCCTGCTCGATTGCTGGCGCTACCAGCGGGCTCACCAGGGCCTGCGCCTGTACGGCTATGTGGTGCTGGAAAACCACCTGCACTTCGTGGCCCAGGCGCCGGAGCTGGGCAAGCGGGTCAGCGCGTTCAAGTCCTATACGGCGCGGCGGATCATCGACTATCTGGAAAGCAACGGCGCCGAACGGCCGTTGCAGCGGCTGCGATTCGCCAAGCGCGCTCATAAGGTCGACCGGGTCTATCAGCTCTGGCAGGAGGGCTCGCATGCGGAGCTGGTGTGCAGCGAGGCGGTGATGCGGGAGAAGCTCGACTACATCCACCTCAACCCGGTGAAACGCGGCTATGTGGACCGGGCGGAACACTGGCGTTATTCCAGTGCCCGGAATTATGCCGGCGCGGAGGAGTTGATCGAGGTGGACAGGTGGGACTCGTGACGCGGAGCGTCATGGGCTACATTCCTACGCGGAGCGTGGGAACGATCATTCCGAAAAACCGAGAACTCATTCAAAGCAACATAAGCCATCACACAACAATTTCTATGAGAAAAACCTTAAAGTACTCATCCATCACACTACTAATACTGGCTCACCTAGCAACAACCGGCTGCCAGACAAATCACAATAAAGGCATCCACTCAACCCAATCGAGTCGAGAAGAACAATTAAACGAAGCAATACGTTTCTCTCAAGAACTGAGAAACTCTTTCATCCACCGCGCCTTCGATGCCAATATTGAACAACTCACAGGGAATATAGAAATCTCTTTCAGCCTTGACAAAAATAACAATTTGCTAAACTGCGAAACACGCCCAGGCAAAAATGACACGAGTAATCTCGAAGATTCCAGCAAAGAGCTTTCCATAAAAATGGCGCATCTCTGCTGGTCACTCGTCCCACCCGAAGTGCCCAAACGTAAACCAGAAAATGAAATAAGCAAATTTAAAATCAACCTAACCTTCACTCCTGACAACGACAATGGCGAGAAAATACTCATAGCCCAAAACATTCGGCAAAGGCAAAAGTACGCACAGAGCCAGTTTGCCTGGAACAATATATTCGCCGATCAGAAAATTGATAGCATAGGAAGTGCCATATTTAAAATAGAAACCAACACCTTTGGCAACCTATTGGATTGCAATGTTCGTCTCGACGCACACCCATTAAGAGAAAATGGATTCAAGCAGGACAAAGCCTTACGCAAAACTCTAAAAGAGCGGTGCATGCAACTTGACACCACTAAATTTCCGTTTCTAGCAAAAGACAGGGGTAATATCACCACGTTTGTGAGAGTTGAATATACCCCTTGGCGAAATTACTTATCCTCAAAAGCAGCAATCCAGATGGATCACCGGGGGTCGTGACGCAGAGCGTCACAGGGATGCATGCCCACGCGGAGCGTGGGAACGATCATGACGATCAGCGACCGCACTGCGCCTACAGGCACTTGGGCGTCGAATCCAGGCATTCTCCGAGCGGGCGTTGGGCCTATGGTGACGGGCCGTTCATCCCATCGATCTGGAGCTGATATGTCCGACTTCATCACCGTGCTGCGCGAAACCTGCCCCACGCCCGTGCTGGACGCCACCAAGTGGAAGCGCATCGGCGGCGACCCGCATACCGTGAACCTCAACGCCTACGTCTCCCAGGACGGCAGCAAGATCATGGGCACCTGGATCTGCACCCCCGGCAAGTTCGAGGTGAATTACGAGAAGTGGGAGTACTGCCATTTCCTCGACGGCTATTGCGTGATTACGCCGGAGGGCGAGGCGCCGGTACACCTGAAGGCAGGCGATGTGTTCGTGATCGAACCCGGTATGAAGGGCACCTGGGAAGTGGTGGAAACCGTGCGGAAGTATTTCGTTTTCGCCTGATTCCGCTGTTCGTCACTCATCGGGGCGGTATCGGCTATCGTCACTGCGAGGCCGGTAGCCTACTGCCACCGCACGCATCGAGTCCCTCGTCGTGAGCGAGCCCCCAGGCTCATGCAAGTCAATACGAAACCCTAGCGGCGCCGGTGCTGGCCGGCGCCCTTGGGTTGATCGCTTTCTTACGGAATCGACCATTGCCCCGAGAACAGGCAGGTCAGCGCTTCGATCCCGCTGAACCTGTACCAGGGCCGCGGGTCGGCGCAACTGGTCGCCATCGAGGCGACTGTCATGCCCTGGGCGTTTACGGAAGTGCTGTCCACTTGGGCGAACACCGATGGGGTCGTTTGCTGCGATTCACCGACGACCACTGCCGGCGCCTCGACCAAGGCGGGCGAACGGACCACGCTGGCCTGGGCAGGAAGCGTCGCCACACCGAGGGCGGTCAGGGAGAGGCTGAGGCATAGAGCCTGCTTGATCTTGTTCATGATGACGTCCTTTTGGCTGATACCGCCTAACCTCGGCGGTCCATAAGACGGTACAACGGCGCTTTTCCAGGCCCTATAGAACAGGCGAGCTAATGGCGTTTGGATGGCATTTTCTGACGCACGCAGAAGTATCAGGGTGACAGCTCTGGCCCGACGCTCTACCATCCCCGGCGCCAGCCAACTTGCGCAAGGAAGCCCAGTGGAAAGATGGAGTGATCGTCCCGCACCGGAATTAAATGACGACCTGATTGATAAATTAGTAATTCTGAGTACGGAATTTTTCAAAAATCATTCGTCTCAGATCGCCAAGTTCGCTCCGCCGATAGTAGGGTTCGCCCTCTTCTTGCGGTATTTCCATACCCACCATTTCTATCCCAGTTTCGACCTGCTGCAATTCTCATCATTGCTGCTCGGTGCCGGCATGGTGGGGTTCGCCATCATCGGCACATTGTGGCTCTGGCTGCTGGCGCCCGGATTGTGGATTTTCCATGGATTCATCGAGAAGCAGGATATCCGCCAAAGCATCAAAGCCTCGTTTCCCGCTCATGAAAGCAAACGTATTGGACATGTGTTTCTACTGGTGTTTCTGTGCTTTGTCGGCCCCTACAGCCTTTGCTCTGTGATGCTTGCATCCGTACTGATCTTCTCTCCAAGCCTTTACTTGATTGCGCTCCTGGGACTGAGCCTGCTGATCGCCTTGCTGTTCGGCATCGCTATTCAATTTGTATTCAAGCTACCGAAATATTCCTTCTTTCGATACACCTTCAATGCATGGGCAGCGGTTCTAATAGTGAACGCCATGGCATTCACCTTGATCGCCGATACCAAGAACTTCATCGATGATTTGAACGGCGACCACTTGAAAATTCTGGCCATCTACCTCATTCCGCTGGGAGCCTGCTTAACGGCGGCCATATGCGCCATGGGTAGTTTCGGCGGGCTCAGGTACGCGGCTCATTTCTCGTTGCTCTTCGCATTAATCATCGCTTTTTACAGCGGCATCCTGGCCGGTCTGCCAGACCGCACCATGAAGAGCCTGGGCCTGGGAAACTATCAGGCAGAAAGCATTGTGTTGGAGCCTCAATACTGCAGCGAAACAATGCTCAAGAATTTACCTCTCACCCCGGATTGCAGCCTGACGGATGTGCACGTGGTCTGGTCTCTGGGGGAAACGCTGACACTGATCCTCGGAAGCAATAACGACGCCCGACAGGTTCAAATTCCGTCACGATTTTTGAAGACTATCATTCGCCAAGAATGATGAGGCCGCTCAAATACTAACAGAACCAAACTCAACAAAACCCGAAAGAGCCATGTTCAAAAAAAACACTCCCAACACTACAGCGCTTGAACAAAAAATTGCCGAAACGCAGAAAGAACTTGAAATAAAAATAGAAGAGCTTAAAAACAGCCATCTAGAAAGGATAGAGAGCATAAAATATGATCTAACTAGAGAAATCCTGAGCCAGTCAAACGAGCCGATAAACAAAGTTATAAGACTCCTTGCCTACATAAGTGGAATTTTTGTTGTTGGAATTGGTTTATTTACCTTACTTATCGGTAATAATTTAAGCGCCGCACTGGAAAGCCAAATGAGACAACGCATAGAAAGCTGGCTCTCACTGGACACTGAAACATCTATCGCCAGCAAAACCTTGGACGAATATCGCACCAGGGCCTTATTAGACTCGTATATGATTCAACTAGCACGTGAAAAATCACAAGGCCGACAATTTTCAACTCTAACCTTCAAAAAAGGCGACGAAAAAAGACTACTAAGCATAATCGAATCAACAAACTCTGATACAGCAGATTTCTATGACGCACTTAAGCTACTCTCTACTGCACGCGGAATCTGGGGACTCCCTTTTGCTAATAACGACACAGCTGAAAGGCTCAGAAAAATATTTCAAAGAACAGATTTCGACCCCACCAGAAAGTTTGAAATCCTACAAGCATTCGAAAGAGATCAAGCATTAACAGAAGTAGCCATAGATTTAATAAAAAATCCAGATACGCACCCTACCGTGCGTCACCAAGCATTTTTAATGCTCAAAAACCATAATATAAACTCCTCAGCAGGCCAACTAGCTTTTCAGTACGCGTTAGCCACCATAAGCACCAGAGAGAATTTCAACCACACTAGTAGCACCGCGGAATATTTAGCCACCGTATCACCATTCCACGCAGCCCTTGACAACTATATAGAATATATAAAAACTCTTTCGCACGAAGAACAAATGGCAGCCAATGTCAAACTAGCCGCAAGCTGGATACAGAATCTCCCCTCCCCGAATCTGAACATACTAAATAATGCTTTAGGCGCTGAAAATCCTGCTCGTGAGAAAATCAGGCAGCGCGTATCCCTTGCACTATCTGCCGCGATAGATGCCGGACTTCAATTAGTCGTTGCGGAAGACTTTACAAATAAACCTAATCTCACACTTCAATACCATCACACATCAGGCACCCGCGAAAGCTTCTTAGAATTCCCTATAGATAAATTACTAGAAGACGAATTACTCATAAATAATCTCGTTGAGCTCCAGAAGAAAAAAAACCCAAGCAAGATCGTTAACTTTTTCAACATCACTTACAAGAACGAAATAATCTCAGCATTGCGCGGCGAAATCCCCTCTCACATTTTAGGAACAACAACGAACCCAGCATCGAGCAAATTTCTCGCCGGCACATTTCTAAGCTCTAAAGAAGGAAGAATCATTTTTGTCTGGAAGGATGAAAATATGGAACAAAAAGAATACATCTTAAAAGACCATTCCATCTTACAAAAGGTCTTTGTTCGCTATGACAAAAGCTTTATCAAATATGAAAGTCTAGATTCATTCAGTTGGATGCTTTAATACTGGAAGAAAGCGAAACTTAATCAGAACTTCTGTATCTGATTTCAATCTCTGGTTGCCGCTTCGAGACTATCTTGCGCGCCGTATCGACGAACGGCATGACGATCAGGCTATACAGCGTCAGGTAGCGGTGGGCGTCCTGTTCCGCCGTGCCGAACTTGATCTCCTCCGGCTTGGAGGTGGTGACGTAGAGGGTGCCGAACATCCAATCCCAGAGGGACAGGTTGGTGCCGAAGTTCTTGTGGAAGTGCTTGGGCGCGTCGCTGTGGTGGATTTGGTGCTGGGCGGGGCTGTTCAGCACGTGCTCGACCACCGGCCCGAACGAGAGCCAGACATGGCTGTGGCGCAAGTTGGCGGCCAGGGCGTTGCAGATGAACATCAGGTAGGTCACGCCGAACAGGGTATAACGGCTGATCTCGCCGCCGCAGGCATACCAGAAGGCGCCGATATAGGCGCCGATGCAGACGGCACCGACCAGTTTGCTCACCACCTTTTCCAGGAAATGCACCCGGCTCGCCGTTGCCGGGACCAGTACGGGTGCCGAGTGGTGGACCTTATGGAACTCCCACAGCCAACTGCAATGAAAAACCCGGTGGACCCAGTAGTGGACGAAGTCGTTGACCAGGAACAGGCCCAGTCCGTACAGCAGCGACAACGCAAGGTTCTGCCCCAGCTGCGGGCGCGCGCCCCACAGGTTGGTGAAGAAGGCGATGTAGTCGCCGGAGCGCAGGATGTAAGGGTCCACCAGGCCGACGATGGGAACCACCAGCGCCACTTTCAGGACGGCTCGTACGAAGTAGTAGCGGTAATCCAGCAACGCCGAGCGATGCCAATGCACCTTACCGCCGCCGATGAATTGCCAGAACGAGTCCGCATCGGTCAGGCCGCGCTGTTTGCGGTAGCGGAACAGGCCATAGGCCACGGCGTAAGAGATGCACAGGAACAACACGCCGAAGCGGCCGTTCAGATCGAAGATGCCGGAGAACTGGGCTGCGATCGGTGCGATCGCCCACGCGCTCAGGTAGTGATGCAGGGTCTCGAAAACGCCCATATACGCACAGGCCGGCCCGATTGGAAAAGGTGGCGGATTATAGGGGTAAGCCTAATCGTTCGTATATGAGAGCGTGTCTCAGCTAAACAACGGTGCAGTTCTCGGCTCCCGCCGCCCGGCACCCCACGGATGCCTCCCGCCCCCTGGCCCGTTACAATGCGCGCCTTGCCCGTGCCTTGCCTGATAAAGAAGAAAACCATGTCCTTGCCCAAACACCATCTGGAACTGCTCAGCCCTGCCCGCGACGTGCAGATCGCCCGCGAGGCGATCCTGCATGGGGCCGATGCCGTGTATATCGGCGGGCCGAGCTTCGGGGCGCGGCACAATGCCTGCAACGAGGTGAGCGATATCGCCCAGTTGGTGGAATTCGCCCGCCGCTACCACGCGCGGGTGTTCACCACGCTCAACACCATCTTCCATGACGATGAGCTGGAGCAGGTGCGCACCCTGGTGCACCAGCTCTATGACGCCGGCGTGGATGCACTGATCGTGCAGGACATGGGCATCCTCGAGCTGGACATCCCGCCCATCGAGCTGCACGCCAGCACCCAGACGGACATCCGCACCCTGGAGCGGGCGAAGTTCCTCGACCAGGCCGGTTTCTCCCAACTGGTGCTGGCCCGCGAGCTGAACCTGAAGGAAATCCGCGCCATCGCCGACGAGACGGACGCGGCCATCGAGTTCTTCATCCATGGCGCACTGTGCGTGGCCTTTTCCGGGCAGTGCTACATCTCCCACGCGCAGACCGGCCGCAGCGCCAACCGGGGCGACTGCTCCCAGGCCTGCCGCCTGCCCTACACCCTGAAGGACGACCAGGGCCGCGTGGTGGCCTATGAAAAGCACCTGCTGTCGATGAAGGACAACAACCAGAGCGCCAACCTGCGCGCCCTGGTGGACGCCGGCGTGCGCTCGTTCAAGATCGAGGGGCGCTACAAGGACATGGGCTACGTGAAGAACATCACCGCCTATTACCGCCAGCGCCTGGACGAGATTCTCGAAGACCGCCCGGACCTGGCCCGTGCTTCCAGCGGCCGTACCGAGCACTTCTTCGTGCCCGATCCGGAAAAGACCTTCCACCGCGGCAGCACCGATTACTTCGTCAACGAGCGCAAGGTCGATATCGGCGCCTTCGATTCCCCCACCTTCACCGGGCTGCCGGTGGGCCATGTGGAGAAGGTGAACAAGCGCGATCTGATCGCTATCACCCAGGCGCCGCTGTCCAACGGCGACGGCCTCAATGTGCTGGTGAAGCGTAAGGTGGTGGGCTTTCGCGCCAACATCGCGGAGCTGAAAGGCGAGTTCATGGAAGACGGCGAGAAGCGCTGGCGCTACCGGGTGGAGCCGAACGAGATGCCCGAGGCGCTGGCCCGGCTGCGGCCGGACCATCCGCTCAATCGTAATCTGGATCACGACTGGCAGCAGGCGCTGCTGAAGACCTCCGCCGAACGCCGCATCGGTGTGCGCTGGCAGGCGACACTGCGCGAGGAGCGTCTGGAGCTGACCGCCACCAGCGAGGAAGGCGTGAGCGCCACGGTGCGGCTGGATGGCCCCTTCGGCGCGGCGAACAAGCCGGAGCAGGCTCTGGAGCAGTTGCGCGACCTGCTGACCCAGTTGGGCACCACCATTTATCACGCCGAGGGCGTCGAGCTGGATGCGCCGCAAGCGTTCTTCATCCCTGCTTCTCAGCTCAAGGCGCTGCGTCGCGAGGCCATCGAGGCGCTCACCGAAGCCCGCGTGGCCGCCCACCCGCGTGGCGGGCGCAAGGCGGAGAGCGATCCGCCGCCGGTGTACCCGGAGGCACATCTGTCGTTCCTCGCCAACGTCTATAACCAGAAGGCCCGCGACTTTTACCACCGCCACGGCGTGCAACTGATCGACGCGGCCTACGAGGCGCACGAGGAAACCGGCGAGGTGCCGGTGATGATCACCAAGCACTGCCTGCGCTTCTCCTTCAACCTATGTCCGAAGCAGGCCAAGGGCGTCACCGGCGTGCGCACCAAGGTCGCGCCGATGCAGCTGGTGCACGGCGATGAGGTGCTGACGCTGAAATTCGACTGCAAGCCGTGCGAGATGCACGTGGTCGGCAAGATCAAAGGCCACATCCTCGACCTGCCCCAGCCCGGCAGCGCGGCCGGCCAAGTCGTTGCCAGCATTACGCCTGAAGATCTGTTGAAGACCATCCGTAACCGTCCTGGGCGGGCGTGACGGGCTGAGACTTCTGGTCCGTGAGCAAACCGGGCGCTATGCGTAAGGCCGAAAATCCGCCCCCTCACCCCAGCCCTCTCCCCAGAGGGGCGAGGGGGCAATTCGTGTGGGCTCACAGCTTTCGTGTAGGGGCGAATTTATTCGCCTGGCGGAGCATCACCGTTCTACCCAAATGCCATGGCCCAAGCCGCCACTCAAGGCGTGCCGAACACCGCCGTCCAATAGATGCCCGCGTCGCTCTTCGGGTCCACTGCGTAGGCCGCGCCTACTTCGCTGAACTGCGGGTTCATCAGCACGGCGCAATGGCCGGGGCTGGCCAGCCAGCCGTCGACCACCTTGCGGGCGGTGTCGAGGCCGGCGGCGATGTTTTCGCCGATCTGCCGGCCGTTGTAGCCGGCCAGCTCCGCCCGGTCGCCAGGGGTGCGGCCGTCGCGGTCGCGGTGGTCGAAGAAGTTGCCGTTGGCCATGGCCCGGCTGTGCGATTCGGCAGCCGAGCCGAGGGCGGCGTTCCAGGTCAGGGGGGCTGCCGCGCTGAACGACTGGCCGCCACACTGGCGCGCCTGGGCGCGCGCCGTGTTGAGCTGTTCGAGCAGTTGCTGCCCTTCCGCTTGCCAATCGCCCAGGCGCCCGGTTAGCAGGGGGCGCGCCAGCACGATGCGCCAGTCACGGTCTTGTCGGCTCACGCCGATATCGACGAACTGTGGATCGAGCACCACCTGGCAGAAGGTCTCCCGCAACGCCTTCATGGCCGACTGCGCATCGCGCGGGCCGGACAGGCTGATCGCCTGGACGTTGACCATCGGGTAGCCGGTACCGGCCAGCGCCTGCTGCAAATCCCCCACGCCACCGGCCGACAGCACCAGGCGCGAATCGGGCGCCAGCGGCGGCAGCGGTTCCGAGGCGCGGCCGGCACAACGCTGGACTTCGCTGCGGTAGACATTGATCGCTTCGACGAGCTGCGCTTCCTCGGCCGCCACGGCGGCAGCGCTGGCGACCAGCCCCAGCCACAGTGCAGCGAAGCATGAAAGGAACGACATGGCGCGCATGGAACTCTCCTTCGACCTGATTGCAGCCATGATGCGGGACGGAGCCGTCTCGCGCCATGGCTGGATTGCCGCGTGGAATGATCACCGGCCATGGGCAATCCCGCAGCCAGCTGGCTATGATCATGCGTCATGACCCAGTCACCGCCCCTCCGCTCCCCCTGCCCGCCCGGCACCTGCAACTGCGGGCGCGAGCAGTTGCTGGAAACGCCCGGCAGCGACGTACGCATCCTGTTGCTGACCCGCAACGAGGAAAAGCGTCTGCTCGAGCGGCTGGAAAACCTGCGCAGCCTGGACGACTTGCGCCACCTGCAACGGCGGATGTACGAACAACTCGGCATCCGCCTGAGCATCGAGCCCGGCTACAACGAGGTGCGCACCATGCGCGGCTTCGACATCCGCCTCGACGAACATCCCGGCCTGTGCCGCAAGACCCGCCAGTCGATCCCCGCCGCCGTCCGCCGTGGGTTGGAGAAACACCCCGAAATCGCCTACCGCCTGCTCGACGCCCACGACCTGCTGCGCGATGCCTGAGTCCCAAACCACCTGTAGGAGCCAGCTCTGCTGGCGAAAGAAAATCTGGATGAGTGAAGCGCGATCCGAGCCAAGAGATCATTGTGCTAGCATCCTGCGCCCTTCATTTATCCCGAACGGACTCATCATGCTCAATCGCTTCATTCCCTTTGCCGCTGCCACCCTGATTCTCCAGGGATGCGGTGTTTCCATGCCTCGCTACGAGCCGAACTTCGACAACGTGCAGACACTGAAAAGCCAGGCTCCGCTGGTCAAGCTCGGCTCATCCGAAGTCGTGGCCGATTCGGGCCAGGACTCGCTGTCTGCCCGTGCCAACCCGATCCGCAGCCCGGAAGGCTCGGTAAGCAAGCATGTGCAGAATGCGCTGGAAAGCGAGCTGCGCCTGGCTGGCCTGCTCGACCCGGCGTCAGCGCGCCGCTTGGATGTGCGCCTGCGCCGTAGCGAGTTGAACGCGCCAATTGGAACCGGTAACGGCGTAATCAGCGCGGATTTCGATCTGCGTGACGGCGACCGCTCGCTGTACCGCAGCAACAAGACGGTCAGCGATACCTGGGACAGCGATTTCGTGGGCGCCATCGCCATCCCGGCTGCGGCGAACGCCTTCAATCCGCTGGTCCGCAAGCTGCTGGCCGAACTCTATCGGGACCCAGCGTTCATCCAGGCGATGAAGGAATAGAAACGGACATCGGCGCGCCCGCAACGGGCGCGCCGAACCCGGTCAACCGCGAAGCGGAAAAGGAATCTGCGCGTATTTCAGGGTCTGCCGATCGACCATCCGCTTCAGCAGGGCCGTGAGCTGGCGACGGAAGCTGTCGTTAACCGCTTCGGCCGGCGTGTAACCCATCATCGGAATGAACACGAGGCCAATCCAGGTACGGATCGACTCGTCGTTCCGCTCATTGGATACCGGCTGCCCTTCCGGATCGAGCACTTGCAACGTCATGGCGTATTCGTCTTTCACCGTGGCCGGAATCACCAGGAAGGTGAAACCGGAGATGAAGCCACCGATCATGGCCGCGCCAGTCGAGCCGCTGTTATACACGTCCAGCTTGAGGGTGTAGTCGCCCGGTTGTTTCTGGAATTCGTCCAGGGTGTAGCGGCTGAACAGACCGGAGTCGCGAAGCGTAGCCTCCAGTTGAGGCTTGAGCATGTCTCGTGCCTGGGGAAGCGCTATGGCCTTGGGGTCGCCGGCTTTGCCTTGGTAGAACGTGAAGTCCACGAACACGCTGGGGCGTTGCTGGTAGCTGGCCATAGACGGCAGCTGGGTTTCCGGAACCTTGTCGCCGGGAAAGCTGGCACAGCCAGTCAGAGCAAGGACCAGTGCCATGCCCAACATCTTCAGCTTCATTTCGATTCTTCCTTGTCAGATAGGGGTTTCCGCCGCTCCAGGCTCCCCATCGCAGCGGAGGCGTCACTTTATTGAAGGACGGATCTAATATCAATTTGCCAACATTTCTCGTGAAGCGAAAAGGTCGCCACCTCACACTTCCGCCCCCGCCTCATGGTTGAGCCGGCCCGTTGCGACCGTTCAGCGGCTTGCCCCGCTCCGCTTCGAATCAAATCCCCAAGCTCCACTCTAAGCCGTGCCGTACCCTCCCGCGGAAGTTCGCCGTCTCCGCGTTTCCCATGGACATTGCGCAAGGAGATGCCCCTATGTCCCGTTTCATTTCTTCGGCGTTCAAAGCAATTCCCTTCACGCTCCTCAGTGCTGCCGGCACGACGGCCGGGGCTGTCGATTTCCTGGTCACCACCGAGAAGGACCAGTTCGATGGGCAGTGCAATGCCCATTGCTCGCTACGCGATGCGGTGCAGGCGGCGAACGAGTTCCCCGGTGCGGACCGCATTCTGCTGGGGGCTGCGACGTACGTTCTCGATCGAGCGGCACCGGACGAGAACGGCATTCCTCTCGAGGAGGACGACAACCTGAATGGCGACCTGGATATCCGTGACGAACTGGTCATCCAGGGGCTCGGCGAAGCGCGTACGGAAATCCGCGGCGAAGCGTTGAACGACCGGATCGTCGAGGTACGACCCGACGCCAAACTCACCCTCGCTCGACTGAAGATCAGCGGCGGAGCCGGCCACATCAACGGAGGCGCGCTGGAAAACCACGGCGAAGCCATCCTGAACAGAGTGACGCTCAGCGATAACCAGGCCCTTGCCCGCAGGGCCGACGATCCGGGCAACGGTGGCGCCATCGCCAACTTCGGAACATTGGGGATTTTCTCGTCGATGCTCGTCAACAATGAAGCCAAGGCTGGAGAGGATACCGGCTATGGCGGCGCGCTGTTCAACCAGGGCGATGTGTTCGTGCGAGACACCCTGTTCAGGGATGGCCGTGCGAACAACGTCTGGGGAGAGAGTGGTTCAGGCGGGGCCATCTATAACGTCGGTCGGGTCGATATCGCCCGCAGTACCTTCATCGGCAACTGGGTGGGCGAATTCGGTAGAGGGGGCACGCTCGTCAATGATCGGGCAGGCGTTGTGAAATTGACCAACACCACCTTCAGCGACAACGTCGCCATATCGCCGGTGATCGTCAACGAACAGCCGAACCAGGCCGGCACTCCCAGCCTGGAGCTCGTTAACGTCACGGTCGTCGATAACATCGGTATCGGCGTTTACAACGGCGGCAGGCTGCGTATCCGCAACAGCCTTATCGCCGGTAACTGGGATGAGATGGGGGAATATACGTACCCCTGCTGGAACAGCGGCAATCGCTATCGGTACGAGGCTATCGGCCTGGTGCTGGGCAATGGCGGAGGCAACTGCTCTGCCGATCGCTACGTTGAAGAGCGCTACACCCTCACCCGCCTGGTCCATCCGTTGACCGCGTTCGACGAACGCACCTACGTCCATGCGCTGCGCTACAACAGCATGGCCCTGGACGCCGGGATCGGCTCCTGCACCAGCCACGACCAGCGCCGCCGTCCGCGCCCGCGTGACGGCGATGGAGACGGCGTAGCGGTGTGCGACCTGGGGGCCTACGAACGGGCCAGGCCCTGAGCGGACACCAACCGAGCCCCGCGCAGGCGGGGCCCTCTCTTCCTGTCTCCGCCACGTCAAGGAGATGCCACCATGCTCCGCCTCCATTCGTTGACAACCCTGCCGGCAGCCTGCCTGGCGCTGACCAGCACGACGCTCCTGGCCGCCGATTTCATCCCCACCACCGACCGCGACGAATTCGATGGCCTCTGCAACGCCCATTGCTCCCTGCGCGATGCCGTGCACGCGGCGAACGGCCTGCCGGGGGCGGATCGCATTCTGCTCGATGGCACCTATGTCCTCAGCCGAGCGGCCCCGGAAGGCGTTCCGCCCGACGAGGACGACAACCTCACCGGCGATCTGGATATCCGCGATGAGCTGGTCATTCGCGGCCGAAGCGAGGCGCTCAGCGGGGTTCGTGGGGAGGGCCTGAACGACCGGCTTGTCGAGGTGCAGCCCGGCGCCCGGCTCACCCTCAAACGGTTGACGCTCGGCGGCGGCGCGACCAGCCAGTACGGCGGTGCGCTGGAGAACCATGGGGAAACCCTCCTCAACCGGGTCACCGTCACCGGCAACGAGGCGGATGCCGGGCTCGCCGGCGAGGGGCAGGTCGGCAGCGGTCACGGCGGCGCCGTGGCCAACTTCGGCACGCTGGGCATCTACGCCTCGACCTTCAGCGATAACCGCGCCGATGGCGGCAATGAGGAAGAAGGCCGGGGCGGCGCATTGTTCAACCAGGGAACGCTGCTGGTCCGCGACTCGCTGTTCCGCGGCAACCGTGCCGAAGGCGGCTGGGAGGAAGGCGGTCGCGGTGGCGCGCTGTTCAACCTGGGGCAGGCGGATCTGGCGCGCAGCACCTTCATGCAGAACAGGATCGGTGAGTACGGCCGGGCCAGCGCCTTGCTCAACGCCGGAGTCGGGCAACTGAAAGTGACCAATTCCACCCTCAGCCAGAATGCGCCGGTGCACGGGGCCGGCGTGATCACCAACGAGGCACAGGACGCCGCAGGAACGCCCCGGCTACAACTGATCAACGTCACCCTGGCCGATAACCTCGGACTCGGCCTGTTCAACGGCGGCGACCTGCTGATCCGCAACAGCCTGATCGCCGGCAACACCGACGGCTGGGGCGGCTACGCAACCCAATGCCAGAACTTCGGTACCACCTACACCTACCGGGCCGTGGGCCTGTTGCTCGGCACCACAGCGGGCAACTGCACCGGCGAGCGCTCTATCGAGAACCGCTACACGCTCACTCGCCTGCTCCACCCGCTCTCGGCCTTCGACAAACGCACCTACGTGCATGCGCTGCGGCAGGGCAGCCTGGCGCTGGATGCGGGGATCGGCTCCTGCACCTCGCACGATCAACGCCGCCGTCCGCGCCCCCGCGATGGCGATGGAGACGGCGTAGCGGTGTGCGACCTGGGGGCCTATGAACGGGCCAGGCCGTAGGCTCGTGCCGCCATCCAGCCCTGCGGTTCGTCCAGGCGCAGCGCTGCCTTCTGAACACAACAGGACGATCAGGGTCCGACTCCATGGGTGCAGCCGAACGGCGCTCCCCCTTCCCGCTCAATGCACCCTGGAGGTTGGATGGACAAGGCGGATCGCGCCGGCTTTGCCGTTTTCTGCGTGGCTATCGTGTTTCTCGCGTTCGTGGTCGGGGCGTTCCTGATGCTGTCCAGGACGTTCCCCTTCCGCTATTTCGACGACGCCTACAAGGCGGCCCAGGCGACCCTCAGCCAGTTATCGGCCACCGACCTGTACACCGAGACGCACCTGTGGCGCGAAGCACGCCGTAGCGAACGCGGCGTCACTCTGCACGATCCGCAGCGGGCCTACCCCGGCGTGACGCTGTATACCTCCGGCGATGGCAGTTACGCGCAACTGATCGACATGGACGGCAAGGTGCTGCACCGCTGGGAGCTGCCCTACCGCGAGATCTGGCAGGAGAACCCCGAGGGCCGTGCCCCGCGGCCGGAAGATCGGATCTACTGGGACAAGGCGCGCCTGCTGCCCAACGGTGACTTGCTGGTGGTGATCACCGCCGACAACGACACGCCCTGGGGCTACGGGCTGATCCGCATCGACCGTGACTCGAAGCTGATCTGGGCCTACCACGGCGCGACCCACCACGATCTGGTGCTCACCGACGACGGCCGCATCGTCACCCTGAGCCACGCCTTCAGCGAGGAGGACATTCCCGGCCTGCACGGCCTGGAGCAGCCCTGGCTGGACGACTTCCTGGTGACGCTGGACGCCGCGACCGGCCGCGAGCTGAGCAAGGTCTCGTTGGTGCGCGCCTTTCTCGATTCGCGCTACGCCGAGCCGCTGTACCAGACGCCCAGCTACGCCGTGGCCGACCCGCTGCACGCCAACAGCGTCGATTATCTGGACGCCGCGCGCAGCGCCGTTTTCGCCCCGGCCGCCGGTCGGCCCGGCCAGGTGCTGATCTCGTTCCGCAACATCAGCGCCGTCGCCCTGGTCGACCCGATATCCGGCACGCTCAGTTGGGCGACGCGCGGTCCGTGGATCGTCCAGCACGACGCGCGGGCCTTGCCCAACGGCAATCTCAGCCTCTTCGACAATGCCGGCAACTACCGCGAACGCAACATCTCGCGCCTCATCGAGGTGAACCCCAGCAGCCATGAAATTGTCTGGAGTTACGAGGGAGACGATGCGCACCCCTTCGAGAGCTATGTGCGCAGCTCTGCCGAGAGGCTGCCCAACGGCAACCGGCTCGTGACCGAATCCGACGGCGGCCGGCTCTTCGAAGTGACGCCCGACGGCACGCTTGCCTGGGAGTTCGTCAACCCGGTGCGCGGAGGCGAGAACGACCGCTACATCCCCATCGTCTCCTCAGGACAGCGCCTCGCTTACGGAGAGCTCGACGCGGATTTTCGCCGCCTCCTCGATAGCCCTGAACAAGGTGAACGCCATGACCCCTGATACCCAGCGACACGCCAAGCCTTTCGCCCTCGCCGCCGTCGCGCTCTGCGCCACCCTGCCGCTGGCCGCCCACGCCTATGTCGGGCCAGGCGCCGGGCTGGGCCTGCTGGCCGCGCTCTGGGGGTTGCTCGCCGCCGTCGGGGTGGCGGTGCTGTACGTGGTGATGTGGCCGATCCGCCGCATGCGGCGCCGGCGCAAGGCGGAACAGGCCGCCGCGGCGAACGCGTCCCGGGAGCCCGCACCCGCGCAGCAAACGGCCAGCGACACCCACCCGGCCCCCGCACGGCGCAGCGAGACCGAATCGATGCGCCCCTGAGCGCCGCCCCGGCACACGAGCCCGCAGAAGCGCTCCCGTGTGCCAGCAGACCTGACGAGAGGATGCCATGGGACTACTGGACCTGCCCGCACCGCTGTTCGCCGCCCTCGATGACGGCATGGCGCTGGTCTTTCCACCGGCGGCCCGCCTGCTGCTCTGGGCCGCACTGGCCGGTGCCGGAACGCTCCTCCTGTACCGCTGGCTGTCGCCCCAGGCCGCCATCGGCAGGGCCAAGCGCGAGGCCCGCGAGGCGCGCCAGCGGCTGCAAGAATTCGATGGCGAAATCGGCGAGGCCGGCCCGCTGATCCGCGGCCAGTTCCGCGCCGCGTTCAGGCATCTCGGCCTGGTTATCTTGCCGACGCTAATTTCCATGTTGCCCCTGCTCGCCCTGCTGAACTGGATCGACAAGGCCTACAGCTACGACTACCCGGAGGCGAACCAGGCGCCCAGTGTCAACGTGGTGCCCGCCCCCTTCTTCGCCGAATGGCTGGGCGATGGCGACACCCCGGTGCTGCGCGTGCGCGCCAGCGGTGCCGACGCCCTGGATATCCCCGTGACGGCGCCGGTGCCGGTGATCGAGCGGCGTCATTGGTGGAACTGGCTGGTGGCCAACCCGCTGGGTTATCTGCCGGACGATTTCGCCGTGCAGCGTGTCGAGATCGGTCTGCCGGAGCGTTCCTACCTGCCCTTCGGGCCACCCTGGATGCGCTCCTGGCTGGCGCTGCTGCTGCCCGGAATGCTGTTCGTCTCGCTGCTCACCTACCGCTGGGCGCGCATCGAATGAGCGCGGCGAGCAAAGCCGCGACGGCAGACAACCCCGGCTTCAGCGTACCGACCTGGATGCACCTGCTGGGCGGCTGGGTCCACCGCAAGCCGCAGACCTGGATCACCCTCGGTAACCTGGAAACCCGTCTGGTGCAGGACGCCATCGACGATCTGCGGGTCGATCGCCCGGTCTACGTGGCCGGCCTGGCGCGCTCCGGCACCACCATCCTGCTGGAGAAGCTGGCCGCACACCCGTCGGTGGCCAGCCACCGCTACATCGACTTTCCGCCGGTGCTGACGCCCTATTGGTGGAACCGCTGGCTGGCGCTGGTACCCAAGAGCGAGGAAACCGCCCGGGAGCGCGCCCACAAGGACGGTATCGAAGTCACCTCGCAAAGCCCCGAGGCGTTCGAGGAAATGCTCTGGATGGCGTTCTTCCCCGATACCCACGACCCGACGCACAGCTCGGTGCTCGGCCGCGACGCAACCAATCCAGCCTTCGAACGCTTCTACGACGAGCACCTGCGCAAGCTGCTGGCGGTGCGCGATCGCCAGCGCTACGTGGCCAAGGGCAACTACAACCTGGTGCGCCTGGGCTACCTGCACCGACTCTATCCCGAGGCGCGCTTCATCCTGGCGATCCGCGAACCGGTCTGGCACATCGCCTCGCTGATGAAGCAGCAGAAGCTCTTCGTCGCCGGCGAGACGGCCGAGCCCCGCGCGCTGGAGCATATGCGCCGGGTCGGGCACTACGAGTTCGGCCTGGACCGCCGTCCCATCAACGTCGGCGACGATGCCGCCAGCGCCCGGATCATGGCGCTGTGGGAGGCGGGCCAGGAGGTCGAGGGCTGGGCCCGTTATTGGGCGGCGGTGTACCGCCACGTGGCCGACACCCTGGACGCCGACCCGGCGCTGCGCGAGGCCTGCCTGGTGGTGCGCTACGAAGACCTGTGCGCCGCGCCGCAGGAAACCCTGGGCAGGGTGTTCGCGCACAGCCAGTTGGACATCCAGCCGGCGGACCTCGAACGAGCGGCCACGGGACTGCACGCGCCGGGCTATTACCGACCGGATTTCAACGAAGAAGAGCGGGCACTGATCGAGGCGATCACTCAGCCGGTCGCCGCCCGTTTCGGCTACGCTCCACGCGGTTGAGCGAGACCGCCGTTCCCATTCGCCAGTGAGGGCTTCTGCCATGCGTCATACCTCCGCCACTCCGGGCCCCTGCCTGCAACCAGCACCCGCGCTGTCGGGCCATCTGCCGGTACTGGTGAGCGGTGCGCCGGACATCGGCACCCAGGTGTTGGCCGAACGCCTGCGCGACGCCGTCGGATCGGGCAGTCCGTCGTTCCACGTCGGTGAGCACCCGCCGCACTGGCTGGCACGCATGAGCGACAGCGGCCCGCAACCGCGGGTGCTGCTGGTGGTGGATGCCCAGCGGGGCATCGATACCGAGGCGCATCGTTTCGGCCTGCTCGCCTCGCAATTGGGCATCCGTCGGTTGCTGCTGGCGGTGACCGGCATGGAACGGATGGACTGGCGCGAAGACGTCTTCGCGCGCCTTCGCCACCAGTACCGCGCCTACGCCGAGCGGCTGGGAATCGAACAGCTCACCGCCATTCCGCTAAGCCTCAAGGGAGACGACAACATCGTCGAGCCGTCCGGCAGGCTGTCCTGGTACCAGGGTCCGACGTTGCTGGCGCAGGTGCAAGCCGAGGCGAAGCTGCCGTCCGGCGAGCGGCCGGAGGCCGCCGATGCGCCGTCGCAGGTCTCCGATCAGTTCGCCGCCCACCTGCTCTGGCTGGATGACCAGCCGCTGTATCCGGGGCGTGTCTATCGCCTGCGCCTAAACGACCGCGAGGTGGATGCGCGGGTCAGCGAGATCAAGCACCTGCTCCAGGTCGACACGCTGGAGCGGATGGCGGCCAAACGCTTGCGGCGCGACGACCTGGCCTTCTGCAACCTGGCGCTGGACCAGGCGCTGCCGTTCAATGCCGCGGGCGAGTGCCCAGCCACCGGCACTTTCCGGCTCTACGAGCGCACCCAAGACACCCTGGTGGCGTGCGGCCTGATTGCCTTTGGCCTGCGCCGCGCCACCAACCTCCACCGTCACGCCATGAAGGTGGACAAGGCCAGCCGTGCCGCGGCCAATGCGCAAAAGCCTTGCGTGCTCTGGTTCACCGGCCTGTCCGGCGCGGGAAAATCGACGGTCGCGGACCGGGTGGAACAACGCCTGCAGGCGGCCGGCAAGCGCACCATGCTGCTGGACGGCGACAACGTGCGCCATGGCCTCAACCGTGACCTCGGCTTCACCGACGAGGACCGGGTGGAGAACATCCGCCGGGTCGGTGAGGTGAGCAAACTGATGGTCGAGGCCGGCCTGATCACTCTGGCCAGCTTCATCTCGCCGTTCCGCAGCGAGCGGCGCATGGTTCGCGAGCTTCTGGAGGACGGCGAGTTCCTCGAAATTTTCGTCGACGCCCCGCTGGAAGTTTGCGAAGCCCGCGACCCGAAGGGCCTGTACAAAAAGGCCCGGGCCGGCGCCCTGCCGAACTTCACCGGCATCGACAGCCCCTACGAGCCCCCGCAGGCGCCCGATTTGCGCCTGCCCGCCGGCGAGCTGGACGCCGACACCCTGGCCGGGCAGGTGATCGATCTGCTGCGCCGACGCGGGATGCTCTAGCGTTCACACCCACTAGCGAACACCCCCCTGCCTTTCCATGTGATCGTATCCTTGCGCGGCGTTGTCCAAACTCCGTAAGCCAGTGATCAGTGGAGGCGTCGATCATGTCGAAGGGCGAATACCAGCAGCGCAAGGCCATTCGCCTCGAACGGCTCCAGCGCTTCCTCGCCTGGGCCTCGGCGACCTACCCGGACTTCGTGGCGAAGAAGAACCACCAGGAACAGTGGTTCACCCCCTATATCGGCTACCCCTATCCGCAGTTCGGCCGTGCCGCCAAGGCCTTCTGGCTGGGGCTGGAGGCACCTGCGGTAGACGCAACCCTGCAGGCGCCGGAGCCGCAGAGCCTGCTCTGGCGGATACTGGCCAACGACCGCAACGACTTCCACTGCACCGTGGACCTGTTCGAGGTGGAGAAGACCTTCGACTGCGGCCCGGTCCAAAGCCTGCTGGACCCGGACTGGGCCCTGGCGCTGGCCGACAGCGACTCTGTCGACGCCTTCGCCGAGCATGTGCGCCAGCAGGTCGAGACGAAAGTGCGGGGCCGGCTGAAGCGCCTCGAACCGGCTCTCCTGGCGCTGCCGGTAGCGGACCGTGCCCGCGTACTGGAGCGGATGCGCCCCGCCCTGGCACGGCTGGACGATTTTCTCGCAGTGGCCGTGGACACCATCAACGAGGTCCGCCATGAGCTGCGCTACGTGGTCGAGCTAAGGCATGGCGATCTTGTCCTGGAGGTGCAGCGGCGCATTCCGTCGGGCCAGGGCCATGTGCTTGGCGAGGAAGAAGTCCGCGAACTGAAGGCCGTCGACCACCGTGAATTGGCGGACAAGTTCGCCCTGCTGCGCGAAGAGGCCGGCGACTTCGACCTGCGCCTGCTCGGGCACCGGCGGCTGATGGAAATCTTCCAGTTGGAGCCGGGCAAGCTGCGTCGGGCGCTGCGCACGGCGATCCGCGATCACCGCGAGAAGATGGCCTTCGCCGAGTTGCTGGCAAGCGATCCGCGCTTCGTGCACTACCACAAGCTCTATCCGGCCCGGCGCCTGACCCGCCAGTGGACCGCCCTGCTCGGCCCGACCAACAGCGGCAAGACGCACCGGGCCATCGAGGCGATGACCCGGGTCACCCACGGCATCTACCTGTCGCCGCTGCGCTTGATGGCGCTGGAGAACCAGGAACGCATCGAAGCCATGGGAGTGCCCTGCTCGCTGGTGACCGGCGAGGAGGAAATCATCCGCGAGGGCGCGACCCACTTCTGCTGCACCATGGAAGAGTTCGCCCGCTTCCGCCAGCAACATTGGGATGTGGTGGTGATCGACGAAGTGCAGATGCTCGCCGACGACCAGCGCGGCTGGGCCTGGGTCGACGCGCTGGTCAGCGCCTATGCGCCGACGCTGTTGATGACCGGGCCGGCGCTGATCGAGCCCTCGCTGCGCACCCTCTGTGCGCTCTGCGAGGATCGCCTGGAGGTGAAACGCACCAAGCGCCTCTCGCCGGTGGACGTGGCAAGGCACGCCACCACCCTCAAGCATCTGGAGCCCGGTTCCCTGCTGGTGGCGTTCAGCCGGCGCACGGTACTGGAGCTGAAGGCGCTGCTGGAGATGTCCGGCAAGACGGTCTCGGTGGTCTACGGCGCGCTCTCGCCGGAAGTGCGCCGCGAGCAGGCCCGGCGCTTTCGCGAAGGCGAGGCGGACATCATGGTGGCCACCGACGCGGTGGGCATGGGCCTGAACCTGCCGGCGCATACGCTGTGCTTCTACACCGACGAGAAGTTCGATGGTCTCCAGACCCGCCAGCTCGGCGTGCAGGAGGTCAAGCAGATCGGCGGGCGCGCCGGGCGCTTCGGTCATCACGACCAGGGCTGCATCACCGCGCTGGACCCGCAGGTGCTGAAATCGATCCGCCGGCTGTTCAACAGCCCGGACCAGCCCATCGACCTCGCCCAGTTCCAGGTCCGCCCGTCCATCGACCACCTGGCGGCGATCTCCGACCTGATGAACGAGCCCAGCCTGCTGCGCGCCTGGCTGACCTTCAACCGCAACATCAACTACGGCGAATCCTTCATCTCGGTGCTGCCGGACGAACTGGCCGAGTGGATCAAGCTGATCGACCTGCCCGACGTCCCGCTGTGGCTGCGCTGGGTCTTCGCCTGCACGCCGATCCGCGGCGGCCTGGACAGCCCGGCCAGCAGCCTGGCCCAGCGCTGGCTGAAACAGGTGGCCCAGGGCGAAGCAATCGAGCTGCCGCGGCTGTTCCTCGAAGCCGACCTCGCCAGCCTGGAAAGCACGCTGCACATCATCGAGGCCTACCTGCACCTGGCGCGGACGCTGCCGGACCAGTTCCCCGCCCTGGAGCGGGCCGAAGAGCATCGCCACCTGCTCAACGAGGCGATCACCCGTGAGCTGTCACGCCGGCGCAAGCCCCGTCGCGGCGACCACCGACGCATCGGCGGCGACACGCGCAACTGCGGGAAGTGCGGCCGGCCGATGCCGGTGCTGAGCCGCCAGTTCCGCCTCTGCGAGGGTTGCTGGCGGGAACGTCACTGAAGCGGCTTCAGTCCTCCGGCAATAGCGCAATCAAAGCAGCCAGATAACCCGCACCGCGTTCGCCGATGGCCTGACGCAGCGCCTTTTCCGCCGAGACGGCCGGGCTGTGGCTGACCGCCCGGCAGAAGCGGTACACCACTTCGACGATGACGGCGGGCTCCGGCGCCCTCCCCGCTTCCGGATCGACATGGGCCAACAGCAGGTGGCGCAGAGTCAGGGTCCGGACGGCCAGATTCGCGGCCCACTCGACCAGATTCAGGCCATAGTCCTGGCCGGCGCTGGTGATGGACACGAACGGAAAGCCGATGCGGGTCATTTCCGCCGCGATGAAGCGCTTCAGGATCGCATCGAGTGCGCTGCGCACCTCGCCCTGATAAAGGCCGCGGTACGCGTCGCCGGACGACAGCGTAGCGGCACGACGGCGCAAGGTTTCCGCCACCTTGGGCTGTTGAATGGCCTCTGCCAGCACTTCAAGCAGCGGATCGGCGGCGAGCAGCTCGACCGGGATCGCCAGCGAACCGGCTTCGGCCATCAGACGGGGAATCGCCCCGGCCCACTGGGAATGAGGCAAAGGCTCCAGGCGCTCGGCCAGGGTGAATACACGTACCAGCGCCTGGCCGGTGGTCGTCCCGGACTCCAGCACCAGGTCCAGAAGCGCTTTCACCACTGCGCGTCGATCGGTGGCCTGCAAGTCTTCGAACGACTGGTCGCGCACATCGCCGAGATGAAAATCGTCCTGCTGGGCCTCTTCCAGGCGGAACGGGTCCTCACCGTAGAGGCACAGGCGCGCGACTTCGGGACAGCCCATGCTCGCGGCCTTCACCAGCGAACCATTGATCAGGCGGAACATGCGCGGGAAGTTGGCGCAGATGTTGGAAAGGGCCTTCTCGCCGTGCTGCGCATGTACCTTGCAGGCTCCGCCTGTCAGGGCGACACAGTGGCCGTCGGGCCCCTTGGCGATCTGGTAGCCATCCGAATCCTTGACGATCAGGTTCTCGTAGAGCGGCAGCGCCTGGCCGAACAGGCCCCGGTCGCGCTCGCTGACGGAAATGCGCCAATCCTTGCAGCAGGTGTCTTCGCAGCGATCCACCAGACAGGCAAAACGCTGCACATAGTTGAAAACGTCGACGGATAGTGTGCCCACGGTACGCTCCGGGTTCCTGTTTCGATCCTGGAGGATGGGTGGACTCCCACGGAAAAGGGTTCCCTGCCGCGGCGTTGACCAATCGCCGGTTTGCGCTAGGCTGTGCGTTTCTTCCAAGGAGATACCCCATGGCCCGCGCCACTGCCCGTCACATCCTGGTTTCCAGCGAAGCCAAGTGCAACGAACTGAAAGCCGCCATCGAAGCCGGCGCCGACTTCGCCCAGGTCGCCCGCGAACACTCCACCTGCCCCTCCAGCCGCAACGGCGGCGACCTCGGCTCGTTCGGCCCGGGCCAAATGGTCAAGGAATTCGACACCGTGGTATTCAGCGCCCCGCTGAACGTCGTCCAGGGCCCGGTCAAGACCCAGTTCGGCTACCACCTGCTGGAAGTGACCAGCCGGCAGGATTGAACTCTTCCGAATGATATCGAGGGAGAACCAGCGCTACTGCGTTCTCCCTTGTGTCTAAACAGACCATCGATATGCTATGCGCTTGACGCTCTGCGAAGCGCTATGTCCATCCACCCGATCTGCAAAACCAACGTCTCGCGCAAGTTTTTCTTGAAGCGGATCGCATAAACTCGGCGTCCATTTACGATTCCGGCTATGCGTCTGATCGCGCGGCTGCCCTGTTTGCCACGAAACAGCGCTATCGATAAGGAGAAAGAACGATGAAGGACAAGAGAACGCTGCTGTTGATGAGTGTCTTGCTGGCCTTGCTGGGTGTTTATCTACTCAAGTCGCCAATCGAAAACTACCTTGCGGACCAGCCGCCCCAGCCAGAGTCCCCTGCATCTCAAGAGCAATTGCTGCCAGGGGAAAATGAAATCCGAAAAATCGACGTCGCTCAGGGAGACGATGGCTACTTCTATGCCACGGTCCATTATTTTTTCCGTGGCGATCTTTCCAATCCCAAGATCAGGGTCATGGCTGATAGCCCGGATGCCGATGCGAGCAGGTTCTGGAACAGTGAACAGCTTGTTGATATTCAAAAAGGGGAAAACAGCGTACGGCTGGAGGTCTTGAGACCCGCGACGCCATACAAGGAATTCACCAGCAAGAAGATCGTCGTGTCGATGAACAGCGGTTTCGCTGCTGCGCAAACGACCAAAGAAATCGATTTCCCAATTGAATGGACGGACTCGTCCACCTACATGCGAAATCGTGAATTCGCGAAAAAGACCATCGATGAGCTATATGCCGAAGCAGTCGAACTGATCGATCTTGCGGACGCCAGGACATTCCAGACCGCCAAGAAAAACTTGGAGAGAGTCCTGATCAAGGACTCACAATACATCGATGCCTACCCGGAGCTCGCCCGCTTCTCGATGAAAAACAACTGGGGACCGGAGGGTTTGAAGCAAGCCGAAACCTACTTGATCAGCGGGCTGAAGCTGAATGGCAACCATGCGAACTCGCATGTCCTTCTCGGATATGTCTATGTCCACCAGCGCCGCTTCGACGAAGCGAAAGCAGAGTTCGAAACCGCTGAGAAAATAGGTACGAAGAATCTCTGGCTCTGGGCAAACTGGGGTGAACTCCACGCTATGCAGGGTGAGTCCCAGAAGGCGATTGACATGTATCTGCGGGCCACAGACACACCGCGCCCATACGACACCTATGATAGGGCTAGGCTGGATGCCTACTTGAAGCTGTTCAGACTACTGACCTCTCCGGAGCAACTTGCAAAGGCAGATGAACTGTATCGAAAGCGTGCAGATGAGTATCCGAGCATTCCTTGCTTCCGCACCGATTACGCTGCGTTCAGGCTAGAGAGGTTTGATGATTACCAGGGTGCGATAGCTGAAAGCCGCAAGGCTATCGACAATGGTTGCGAGTCACCACGCTCCCGTCAGGTGATGGGTCTTGCCAATTATGTCGCCTGGTCCAATACCCTGGACGAGCAACGGGAAGCGTATCTCTCGCAGGCACAGTTGTTCTTTCCTGAATCGCCACGACTCATTTATCAGTTGGCTAGAAGCCAAACTACCAACAAGGCCATCGGCGAACTGAAAAAACGCGCCGTCAGTATCGACTCGAAAGACAACGAAAACTTTACTGCGCTCGCCTATGCCCTGATCGAAAACGATGTGGCCTCGGCCCGCCGACTGATCGAGCTTGGCGCAGATCCAATGAGCCATGTTGGAGATGAGGACTATCCCGTAGCGATGGCTCCCGTCTTTTATCAGCACAAGGAAGGCGTGCAGTTGATGCTGGAGTCAGGCGTCGATTTAAGTGCCGTGAAGTACAGGGGTATTTCTGCTTTGGGTTATGCGGAACAACTGCAGAACCCCGAGATCATTCATTTGATCAAGAGCAAGCTGAAAATCTGAACCGTCAATACGGGGCTTTTCTCACGCAACGATCCGATATCGGTGCGTGAGAAAGCAGCTCATTGGGGAACATATCGCTGTTCCGAATGAGGCCCATCGATAGTAAGAGAAATAAACCGCGCAGGCGCGAGCTTCGCCTGGAAGAATTCGGTGATTTCCTCCTTCTCCTCCGGTGTCAGCGACAGTGCAAGGCTGTTCGGCCAGCGCCCCTGCTGGAATGCCGCCAGCTCCGGGGCGTTCCGGGAGCGCAGGAGTTCCAGGGCATCGCTCCACCAGGTGCGCTTGCAGGCCAGGGCATAGGGGTTGTCCGGCATGGCGCAGCCGAAGGCCAGGCTGCGCCCGACCTCGCGCAAGGGCTCTTGCAGGGTTCGCAGCTTCCACTTGGCCTGGAGCTTGTCGAGGGGCGATGGGCGGGGTTTTTCGGTGGGAACGTCCAGGCAGAGGTCGATGAGTTCCGGCGTGTACCGCTCGCCGTACATCTCGAAGAACACCGAGATCATTTCGTGGAAGAAGCGCTTCGACGCGGAATAGTGGCGAATGCTTTTCTTCGCCTCGATCAGGGTCTTGCAGTAGAGCGAAAAGGACAGGGCGATCTGCCCGACCACGCTGTCGGCGATGCCGAAGCTCTGCCAGCGATCCAGGCGGCGGATGGCATCCCGTACCAAGGGGCGGTTGCTGGCGGCCAGGCCGTAGACGCCGGACGCGCACAACCTGAGATCATGCGCCGGCATGCCCCCCTGGGTAACGAGTCCCGCGACCAGGCCGGCATATTCGGGCAGGTGCATGGCTTCGCCCCAGGTATGCCGGATTTCATCCACCACGCAGGTGTCATGGTCGATATTGGCCAGCAAGGTCGATGGGTCGGCGAGGAAAAACGTGTCCGTGTCCATGAACAGCGTCTTCTCGGCGTATTCCAAGCCCATTTCCATGACACAGGCCTTGCGCCGATAGATGCATCGCCCCTCCCCCAGCCACCTGTCCAGGACCTCACGGGACAACGAAACGATTTCGACCGGCCAACCCGAGAAATGCCGGGGCACGTCCGTCATCACCCGAATGGGAATGGAGCTGCGCTCCCGCCCTAGACGCGCCAATGCGGTGAGAATGGAAAACTTGGTTTCGAGGCGATGGTTGCGTTGATCGCCGTGGCAAAAATAGAGGATCTGACTTTCCGACTTCATCGCTGACCGTACCTGAATGGCAACAGGGACCGAACGTTCGGGGCACCCACGACGGGTACCGACGAGGCCTGCCGCTACAGTATTTGTCCGAGAAGTTGGCTAACTTAGTTCAGCACTGCGGAGTCGTGACGAATTTCTTCGGCATCTGATAGCAACCTCACATCACAATTGCCAACCATAAAGGTTTTGGCAGCGTGGCTGCCGCCACGGACAGGAGGATGCGCGGAGAGGAACGGGGCAGGCTCGATACCTGCCCCTTCGGCTCATGCCGCCTGAGCGTAGAGCGCCCTACCGTGGTCGAGGCACTGGTCGACCAGCCATTTTCCATGAGCGATGGAGGCGTGCTGGGCTTTTTCCAAGTCGGCCAGGAAGGCGTGGTCCAGGGGCAACGGGAAGCGCCGCGTGGTCCGTCCCTCGGGATCGGTGATGCGGCATCCGCCAGCCCAGGGCGTCGGGCTGCCCGCATACTGCAGGACCTCGGCAGTGATGATGTAGTCGCGGTAGGTGCAGTGCATCGTGCTCATTGGCTCACCTCACATTGCTGAGGGCTCTGCCACATCACGGTGGCTCGGCCGGGTTGTCCCCCTGTGGCAAGTTGGCAAATCGCGCCAGCGGCCCGGTACGCGATAACGACCAAGCCGTCTTGGGAGGGTACACCCCGATCGGCATTCGTGAAGTGCCGATGGTCCGAACGTATCGGCAAGATTTTTTCACGCTGTTTGTCGATCGACGCGCTCCCGGTTCGACAATGATACGAACCGCCCCAATCACGGCGCCCTCACACAAGGAGCTTCCCCATGGTGACCGACATTTTCGTCAACCTGCCCGTCAGGAACCTGCAGCAGTCCATCGCGTTCTTCACCCGGCTGGGCTTTACCTTCAATCCCGAATACACCGATGAGACCGCCACCTGTATGGTCGTGGCCGAGCACATCTACGTGATGTTGCTGGTGGAAGAGAAATTCCAGGGCTTCACGCCGAAGCCGTTGTGTGATGCGCGGAAAGCTACCGAAGTGCTGGTGTGCCTGTCGCTGCCGGACCGTGCCGAGGTCGATGGCATGGTGGAAAAAGCCGTGGCAGCTGGAGGACGTACCTACCACGAGCCGCAGGACCACGGCTTCATGTATCAGCATGGTTTCGAGGATCTGGACGGCCATATCTGGGAACTGGTCGCGATGGCGCAGGCAGCGGAACAGTGACGGTATCTGGAGCGTTCGCAGCGCCGCCCGGCTCCGCGAACGCTCCGGGACAATTCGCCGCATCCCCCGCCCCGACCGAGCGCTTACACTGCCGCCCGACGACGCCCGGCAGAAACGCGTCGCATCTGCTTTGTGTGTAGACCTTCCCTATCGCCCCACAGCGAGGTTTACCCATGGCCATCACATCCGCCGATATCTGCACCGCCGCCGACCGCCTCAAGGGATTCGTCGGTTTCAACCGCAAGACCGGCAAGTACATCGTCCGCTTCAGCGAGGACTCGTTCGGCATGGACGTCGACGAAGACAGCATCGCCCTGGCCTGCGAGTTCGTCTGGTGCCCGGCGGAGGGCGACGTGGCGCGTCTCAGCCGCGAGCGGATTCGTCTGTTGCTGGAGCAGAACATCAACGACCGCCTGGACCTCGGCGAACCGCTGCTCACTTACCTGCGCCGCGAAGACCTGCCGGAGATTCTCGCCCGCCGCCAGGTGCTCCAGGCGGATGCCGGTTGAACCGATGTCTAGAGGACATAGCGCCACACCGCCACGAAGTGCAGCAGGCTGCCGGCGATGACGAACAGGTGCCAGATACCGTGCCAGTGGCGGAAACGGCTGTCGTAGGCGAAGAACAGGATGCCCACGGTGTAGGCCACGCCGCCACTGGCCAACCAGAGGAAGCCGGGGGTGCCCAAGGCGTCGATCAGCGGCTCGACGGCGATCAGTACGATCCAGCCCATCACCGCGTATATCACGATGGAGAGGATGCGCGCCTCCGAGCGCGGCTTGATTTCCTGCAGCATCCCGATCACCGCCAGGCCCCAGACGATGCCGAACAGCGTCCAACCCCAGGCACCCTGCAAGGTCACCAGGCAGAACGGTGTGTAGCTGCCGGCGATCATCAGGTAGATGGACAGGTGGTCGAGCTTGCGCAGGACCACCTTGGCCCTTCCGCGAAGGCTGTGGTACAGCGTCGAGATGCTGTACAGCACCACCAGCGAAAAACCGTAGATGGCGACGCCGACGATCTTGCGCGGGTCGCCGCCGAGACCGGCCAGCACCAGCAGCCATACCGCGCCGATCGTCGCCAGCACGGCGCCGACCAGATGGGTCCAGGCGTTGAAACGTTCCCCGTGATACATGTGTTGCAAACCCTTGCTCATTCATCCAGCCGGGCACGATACCCGAGATATTCGTGCCTGTAGCACGCCGAAAGGTGTGTCGCCGCAATCGCAGGCTTTCGCCACGGGTATGCTGGTGCGCCGAACCTGCCCAGGAGGAGATCGACAATGAGCCGTAGCGACTTTCACCATGAACACGCCGAGCGGGCCCATGCCGAGGCCGTGCGTCTGCTGGCGCAGCGCGAAGCCCTCGGTGGACGCTGGCTGGCCTGGGTCGCCACGGAGCTGTACCGGCTGAGTCCAGCGGAGTATGTCGCCATGGTACGCCGCGAGCTAGAGCGGCTGGCCGCACAATCGAGTGTCTAACCACACAGACAGTTCTGTGAACTAATCAACCCCATCGAGAATGCCAATGAGGCGCTCGGAGAGGCCGTCGTTATGCTCGGGGCACCGATTGCACAGGAGCCGTAGCATGACTGCCAGAGCGCACGAACCCTCCCACCTCGACGACGAAACCCTGGACTTCGCCACCCGCGTGTTCGATTACGCCCGCAGCGGGGACAGCGAGGCGCTGGTCACGTTGCTGGAACAGGGCCTGCCGCCGGACCTGCGCAACCACCGCGGCGACAGCCTGCTCATGCTGGCCAGCTACCACGGCCATCTGCAGACCAGCCGGATATTGCTGGCCCACGGCGCCGACCCGGACCTGCGCAACCAGAGCGGACAGACGCCTCTGGCCGGCGCGGTATTCAAGGGCGACCTGCCGATGATCCAGTTGCTGCTGGAGCACGGCGCCGAAGTGGACGGCACGACGCCGGATGGCAAGACGGCGCTGGCGATCGCCGCCCTCTTCGACCGGGTCGAGGCGATCGACCTGCTGCTGGCGCATGGCGCCGATCCGCAGCATCGCGATGCCAACGGCCTCACCCCGCTGGACGCCGCCCAGCGCATGGGCGCCCTCAAGGCTGCAGAGCGCCTGCTATATGCCAGTTAAGCGGCGAGCCGCTAGAAAATGCTGTTCCAGAAGCGTTTGAAGGCGTTCGGTTTCGGCGCCTCCGGCTCGCTCGACACCTCCGGCTCGGCTGGAGAAGCGGGCTCGACCTCCGGCCGCGCCGCCGCCTGCCCCCGGCGCATGCGTTGCTCGTGGCTATCCCACAGCTTGAGCAGATCGGGGCTGTCCGGCCGCGCCTCCAGGCCGTGCTTAATGTAAGCCCGCGCCAGGTCGTAATCGCGCCGTCGATAGGCTTCCTCGCTGAGCCTGCCATAGACCAGCGCTACCCGGTTCAGGCCATCCAGCGCCTGGGGCTGGGCCGGGTCGAGCGCCAAGGCCTGGCGGAAATAGAAGACCGCACTGTCGTCGTCGGGAGCCAACCAGTGTTCTTCGACGAAGCGCTGCTCGGCCAGGCGCAGGTAGCCGTCGATACGGGCCTGCCGCACCCGCTGCAACCCTTGCTCGGCCTCCTGATTGCCTTCGTCGATCAGCAGGACCTGGCGGAAGAAGTGTTCGGCGTTGTCTTCCGAGGGCTCTACCAGGCGGCCAGCGGCCAGGCGCTGCTCGCCCTGCTCCAGCAGGTCGGCGATCTTCATCCGTTGATGCACGTAGAGTCCGGCACTGCTCGCGCCGGCGACCAGCAATAATCCGCCAAGCGCCCAGGCCAGCCAGAACATGACCGGACGGCGGTGGCGTTCGCTCCGGGCGACGGGTACAGGTTCGGGGTCGGACGCTGGCCCTGGCTCAGGCTCGAGTCCCCAGGTCGGCTCCAGATCGGGCGGAGGTGCCGATTCCGCCGCCTCGACCTCCGGCATCCGCCGCGGTACCTCTTCCGGCTCCGCCGAAGGAACGATGGCTTCGGGCTCCGCTTCCGGCTCGGCCGATTCGACTATCGGCTCGAATGCAATCACCGGCTCGGGCTCGGGCTCGGGCTCGGGCTCGGGCTCGGGCTCGATTTCAGGTTCCGGCTCTCGCTCCGGTTCGGCAATGGCCTCTGGCTCGAATTCCGGCGCGGGCTCCACTACGGCTTCCGGTTCGGGCTCAGGCTCGGCGATACGTTCCGGCTCCGGCTCGGGTACCGGCTCCGCGACAGGCGTCACGACAGCCGGCATGGGTGGTGTATTGGGCAACGGAACGAAACGGGTCGCGTCCACATCGACATTCGCCAGCTCATCCAACGCCTGCAACAACGCGCGGCAACTGGTGAAGCGTTCATCGGGGCGCTTCGCCAGCATGCGGTCGAGCAGCGGCTGGTAGGCGACCAGATGGATCGGCAACGGCGGCGGCTCCATCTGCACGTGGTTCATGACCGTCTGGGTGTAGCTGGGGCCGCGGAACGGATTGACCCCGGTGAGCATTTCCTGGAGCACCACGCCCAGGCTGTAGATGTCGGTGCGCGCATCCAGGGGCAGGCACTGGGTCTGCTCGGGACTGCTGTAGGCCGGGCTGCCGATGGCGATGCCGATACCGGTCAGCTCGCTGTCCATTTCCAGCGCCTTGGCGATGCCGAAGTCGGTGATCACCACCGAGCCGTCGTCGCGGAAGAGGATGTTCGCCGGCTTGACGTCGCGGTGGATCATGCCGTGCTCGTGCACCACGGCGAGCCCCGTGGCGATCTGGCGGACGATGTCCAGTGCCCGCTTCGGATGGAAGATTTCCCCCTTGCGCTGGGACAGGTCGCCGCCGCCCACGTATTCCATGGCCAGGTAGTAGCGGCCATCGGCCAGTTTGTCGATGTCGTGGATGGTGATGATCGAGGGGTGATGCAGCGAGGCGACGATGTGGCCCTCGCGGATGAAACGCTTGTTGAACGCTTCGTCGTTGGCGCTGAGCAGCACCTTGACCGCCACTTTGCGATGCAGCGACTCCTGGGTCGCCAGGAAGACTTCAGCCATCCCCCCAGTGCCCAACCGGCTATGCACGATATAGCCGGGTATCTCGGGTAATCTCACGTCCATGGAAGAATCCGCGCGCGTCCGGTGATTGATTTCTCGGCAAGCCGGACCCCGTACTACCCGTTCGTCTCCGACCTGAGTTAGTAAGAGAGATCCGTTTTTCGATAGTTCCCAAGTGCCGCCATTCCCGAAATAGGAATGGCGGAACCTGTAACGAACGTCACGTTTATCGCATCGATCAGGGGCGGATACGCTCGTAGGCGCCCAGGTCGCACACTGCCACCCCATCTCCATCGCCATCCTGCGGACGGGGTACGCCGCGCTGGTCGTGGCGGGTGCAACTGCCGATGCCGGCATCCAGTGCCGGGCTGCCCTTGCGCAGCGCATGGGTCTGCGTCGTGCCTTTGTTGTTCGACAGCACGTGCAGGACCTTGCGGAACGTCAGCGCATCATCCACCAACACATCGGCGGTGCAGTTGCCGGTATCGGCGCCCAGCAGCAGCCCGATGGCCCGATAGGTGCCGAGGGTCGCGCAGTTGGCCGGCGATCCGCCGAGCCGGTTGCCGGCGACCAGGCTGTTGCGGATCAGCAGGTTGCCGCTGTTGCTCACGCCCAGCCCGTCGTTGCCGGCGATGGTCACGTTGACCAGGCGCGCCTGGACATTGGCATCCTCGGCGAAACGGGCGAAGCCATTGGTCAGCACCCCGTTGGTTTCGATGCCCTGATTGCCGCTGAGGGTGCTGTTGGTCAGCAACAGTCGGCCGCCGGCGCGGTTGGCGATGGCGCTGCCGCCCCCTCCGAACAGGGGCACGCCCGCCGCGTTGTCGACGAAGGTGGTGCGGGCCACGTCGGCGACGCCTTCGTTGTACAGCGCGCCACCCTGGCCGTAGTCCCCATCGCTGTCGGTCACGCTGTTGCGGCGCAGGGTGCTGTCGCGCAGCAGCAGGTCGCCCCGGTTGAAAATCGCGCCGCCGCGACCGAAGAAGCCCTCGTCGCCGTTGGAATTGTTGCCCTCGAACAGGGCATGGCTGACGCTCAGGCTGGCGAAGTTGGCGATGGCCCCGCCCTGACCCTGGATACCGGCATCGGCACGGTTGTTCAGGAAGCTGACCCGGTGCACCACGGTTTCCCCGTCGTTGCGGACGGCGCCGCCGTAGGTATCGGCCAGGCCGTCGCGCAGGGTCAACCGGCGCAGCTGCAGCCGCGCGTCCGGCAGCACTTCGATCAGTCGCTCGGTGCTGCCCTGGATGACCGAACCATCCTGCGACGCGCCGACCAGGGTGATATCGCCCCGGATATCCAGATCGCCCCGCACACCGTCGTCCTCGTCGGGGTCGGGGTCTTCGTCGGGATTCCAGACGGGGTCGGGCAAGGTCAGGCTGTAGGTGGCCTCGCGCAGGATGACGCGGTGCGAACCGGGCATGGCGTTGGCCCGGTAAAGCGTTTCACGCAGCGAACAGGCCGTGGTACAGCCGGGGTCGAAACTGTCGCTGGTCTTGTCGACGACGAAATCCGCGGCGGTGGCCGCGAACGGAGCGGTCAGGCAGAGTGCGCCCAAGGCGCGGAAGAAAGGGAATGCGGGCATGGCACAGGCTCCATCCAAGTGAAAGATTCCTTGTCGGAGACTGCCCGGCTTCCGGCAGACAACGAGGTTGGCCGGCGGGTCGGGATGGCCGGCCGGCTCTACGTAGACCGATGGGGGACGAAGGGGTTCTCCGGAAGCGGCCCTTACCAGGTACCGACCGTCGCCTGGTTGCCAGGCTGATGCACAGACCGCTTTTGGTAGGAGCCAGCTCTGCTGGCGAAAACTTCTGCGCGGCTCGTCTATGAATCTCCGCGTGGGAGCGAACTCATCCGCGAATGACCAGCAGCCGGCTCACGAATGAATTGGCTCCCACGGCCGGGTCAGCTGGCGCGGGCCAGGTTGCGCAGGGCCTTGACCTCGTCATGGTTGCGCTGAACGCCCTGGCACTGTTTTTCCACCAGCAGGCGCACGTTGGCCGGCAGGTCTTTCTCCAGCGCTTCGCGGTAGGACTTCAGCGCCACGTCCTCGCCACGTTCGCATTCGTTGAGAATGGCTTCGTCGCTCTTGCCGGTGATCATGGATTTCAGATCGACCCAGCGCCGGTGCAGGTTGCCGGCGATGCTCGAACTGGTTTCGGGTTCGCCGCCCAGCGAACGAACCATCTCCTGCAGTTCGCGCGCCGCCTCGGCGCAACCCAGGGCACGCTGGCTGAAAGTGCTTTTCAACTGGGTGCTCTTGATCCCTTCGGCGCACTCACGGAAGCCTTTCTCGCCGTCCTTGCAGGTTTCGATCAGGTCGTTGAGTACCGAAATCACGTCTTTGTTGTCCATTTCGCTCTCCTCTGAATCAGAAGGTGCTCATCGGCCAAACCGCTCTGGTCCGGCCGCCTGTTAGGGTGGACTGCCCGTTTTCGGGAAAGGTTCAGGGGGTTCCGATGGGAGGGACAGATCACTCGCTCCCGGTCAGATCATGGAGGTAGGCGAGCACCGAAGGTGGCTCGTAAGCCTGCATGCGTGCAACCTTGTCGCGGATGAAAGCGTCGAACAGGTCCGGGTCCTGGAAATAGACGCCGGTGAAGAGCGCCATGTAGGTCTTGCGGCCATCCCAGAAGGAAAACATGTTGCCGACAGGGCGACCGTGGATGGTCAGCAGGTAAAGCCGCGCCCCCTCGCCATAGCGATGGGTCAGTTCGATCGGCGTCCTCTCCAGCTCGCTGAGCTGTCGCCCGAGCGCGAAACCCAGCTCCCAGCCCGTGGCATCGCCCAGCGAGGACTGGGCGGTGAAATGCCGGTTGAAGCTGTTGATCAGGTAGAAGTCGCCGGCCCCCGATTGCTCGTAGGACAGTTCCACTCCCTGGCCGGCGTAGGTCATCGTCTTATGGAAACGCCCGGGGCGGGCAAGCGTCAGCGTTACGCCGAAATCCCGGAAGTCCTGCTCCGTCAGCAGCAAACCGCGTTCATCCCCGCCGAGGTCGCTGCCCATGCTGCAGGCTGCAAGCAGGCACACCACCACGAACGCGGCCGCGCACTTCATCACATGGCTCATCGAAACATCCCTGTCGATCCATCAATGGCGGCGGAGCATGCCATAGCCGCGCGCCAACATGAATCTCCCGCTTCGCTTTCTCCGACGTCACGGCGTGCCGGTCGCCTGCCTGGCCTGCTGCCGTTTGAGGAAGTCGATCTTCCATTGCTCCATGCCGAGGAATTCCGAGTCCAGGTTGGCCTCCACACCGTGCGCCTGCTTGAGGGCGGCGATGGCGTCGTGGCGCTCGGCCAGGAAGCGGTCGAAACGCTCGATCAGCGCTGGATGGCGCGTGCTGACGAGATAGAAACTGCCCCGGGTATGCGGCAGCGCGGGATCGAAGACCAAGGCGCCGGGCCGGGCCCGGATATGGTCGAGATAGTGCGTGGCCACCACCACGTTGTAGTAGGCGCCGTCGCTGTCCTTGCGCAGGGCCTGGCGGATCATCTGGCGCAGGTCGGCACTGTGCACCAGGACGGTCTGCCCGCTGGCGATGCGCTCGCGATAGGCGGCGGGCGTCCAGCCCTCCACCAGGGCCAGGCGTTCGAGCGTATCGACACCCTGCCCGACCCGCCGGGGCGCCACCAGCACGCCGTCCACGTAGTGCACCACCGGTCGGCTGTAGTACAGGGCGCGACCGGCCTTGGCGGGGCCGGCCCACTCCGGGCTGTCCGGGTACTTGAGGTCGATGCTTCCGTCCAGCAAGGCCTGTTGCAGGTCGGCCACCGGCAGCGGCCGATAGATCACCTGCACGCCGCTATCGCGGGCGAACAGGTCGAGCAGCTCGCGGGCGAACCCCTGGTATTCCCCGTGCGCATCGACCTGGTAATGCGGCGCGAACGCCGCCTGCTCGACGCCGACCACGTAGGTCTGCGCCGCCGCATGGCCGGCCGCCAGGGAAAGAATGAACAGACTGCAGAGTGCCTTGGGCGTCACGATGCCTCCCGATTGATTGTTATTGTCGAGACGGAGGGCCGCACGGCGATGCGGCCGAAGAAGCGGGGACGGAATGCGCGGCGGTCAGCCGCCGGTCATGCTCATGAACCTCACCACCTGCACCTGCTCGTCGGCGGAGAAGTGATGGCGCTCCGGCTTCAGCCGCAGCGCGTCGATCAGCGCGGCGCGCAACCGTTCGCTGTCGCCCGGATGGCGGCGCAGCAGGCGCTTGAGATCGAGTGCGCCCTCGTGCCCCAGGCAGAGCACCAGTTTGCCTTCGGCGGTGACCCGCACGCGGTTGCAATCGCCGCAGAAATTGCGGCTGTGGGGTGAGATGAAGCCGACCTGGGTGTCGCTGCCCAGAACCTGCCAGTAGCGCGACGGGCCACCGGTACGATGACTGCTGGGCAGCAGTTGGAAGCGTTGCTCCACCAGCGCACGAACCTCGTCGCTGGTGCACAGGGTGATCTTGCGTTCGTGGCTGGATACCGAGCCCAGCGGCATTTCTTCGATGAAACTGATGTCCAGGCCTTTTTCCACGGCGAAGGCGACGAGATCCTGCACTTCGTCGTCGTTGCGCCCCTTCTGCACCACGCTGTTGAGCTTGATCCGGCTGAAGCCGGCGGCTCGCGCCGCCTCGATGCCCGCCAGTACCTGGTCGAGACGGTCCCGGCGGGTGAACGCGGCAAAACGGTCGCGGCGCAGGGAGTCGAGGCTGATGTTCAGGCGGCGGACACCCGCACGGCGCAGGTCGGCAGCCATGTGACCGAGCTGCGAGCCGTTGGTGGTGATCGCCAGGTCGTCCAGTTCGGTGCGTGCCCCCAACTGTCCGAGCAGGCCGAGCAGCCCCTTGCGCACCAGCGGCTCCCCGCCGGTCACGCGGATGCGTCGCACGCCGAGGCCGATGAAGGCATCGGCCACCGCATAGAGCTCTTCCAGGCTGAGAATCTGGGCGCGCGGAGCGAAGACCATGTCTTCGCTCATGCAATAGGTGCAACGGAAGTCGCAGCGGTCGGTGACCGACAGACGCAGGTAACTGATGCGCCGACCGAAGGGGTCGATCAGGTGGATGTCGCTCATGGCGGTTCTCCTTACTACTCAAGGAGCCGGAAAGGGCATTCGGGCCGCAATGCCGCGAATGGAAACAGAAATTCATATTTTTGTATACATAAAATGCGACAGAAGGCCGCGCCCGAACCCGGACGGGCACACCGGCCGTCGGCTTGAGCCACGCGCAAGGCCGGTGCTAGCATGCCGCGATTCGCTGCCCGGCTGGGCAGCGCCAGGAATCGACAAGGGCCTATGACCAGTATTCGCGAGCGCAACAAAGAGCTCATTCTGCGCGCAGCCAGCGAAGAGTTCGCCGACAAGGGTTTCGCCGCCACCAAGACCAGCGACATCGCCGCCAAGGCCGGCCTGCCCAAGCCCAACATCTATTACTACTTCAAGTCGAAGGAAAACCTCTACCGCGAGGTGCTGGAAAGCATCATCGAGCCGTTGCTGCAAGCCTCCGCACCGTTCAACCAGCCGGGCCATCCCGCCGACGTGCTGCGTGCCTACATCCGCTCGAAGATCCGCATCTCCCGCGAACTGTCCTACGCCTCCAAGGTGTTCGCCAGCGAGATCATGCACGGCGCGCCGCATCTGTCCGCCGAGCAGACCGAACAGCTCAACCGCCAGGCCAAGCACAACATCGCCTGTATCCAGAGCTGGATCGACCAGGGCCTGATGGCCAAGGTGGACCCGCACCATCTGCTGTTCAGCATCTGGGCAGCGACCCAGACCTACGCCGACTTCGACTGGCAGATTTCCACCGTCACCGGCAAGGCCAGCCTCGACGACGCCGACTACGAAGCCGCGGCCGATACCATCATCCGGTTGGTGTTGAAAGGCTGCGAAGTCGAGCAGGCGCCGGCCGGCGGCAGCCAGGCCAGGAGTGCTTGAGGACAGGCCCAAATCTGCTGTTGTGGCTTGAGATAGAGCCCTCTAGCACAGCCGCTGACAGGTGCGTGACGCCTCCCTCTCCCCCGGCCCCTCTCCCGTAAACGGGATAGGGGAGATTTCGTGCTGCCCGGCGTAACGAAGTAATCCTGACGCTCTGGCATTGCCAGAGAGATTGCAGAAGAGGTGGGACCAACTCCGACGCCCCGTCAGGAGGCCGAGCGGAATCGTCGTGTAGGGGGTTGAGCGGCCTGGATACCGCGAGAGCTGCGATTGGCCAGGGATGACCCTTCGCAGGGGGCCGCCGAGGTCGGGCCCCCGGAACGGCGATGGAGGGAGGGGAGTCGAGCGAAGCATGACGGGGACGCCTAGTTCCGGATGCCGGGGCAAGCCCTCTTGGTTACTTCTAGGCGATTCGCCCCTCACACCGGCTCCGGCTCGAATGGCATTTCCTGCTGCTCCAGCTTGACCAACGCCTGGTGCAGCTCCGCTCGCGACAGGCCGACGTGCAGTTCGAAGTCGTGATCGTCGACCTGATGCCCCGAACAGAGCAGCCGCGCCGCCGCGCGCAAGGCGGCATATTCGCGGCGACTGAGAAGGTTCGGGGAAACGGCCTGGACCGCCTGGTAAAGCGCCTCGTGGACGCGCTCCGGCTGGCTGGAGGTGATCACCAGGTCGTAGCTTTGCTGGAGGTTGTACAAGGTGTCGACGATGGCGTCGTGAACGGCAGTCGATGGCATGGCGGATATCCCCTGTGTCTGCAAAGGAATCGACGCGACCTTCTGGCGGTGTGCCGAACGGCTCCGCCCTGCGTGACGAGCCCGGAATACTGCAACATCCATCCCACTACGAATGTGCCCAATGCCACATTTTCACCCAAGAAACACGCCATTGCCTTACGCAACCGCTAGGAACGCAATCGCCCGCAGCCGTATAAAAACAGACGGGCAAAAAAAACCGGTCGGCAGCGATGCACGACCGGTGAAGCACTATCGAAACGTTGCCTGGCCCGGGGAGTTGAAGCCTCCCGCCTGGGCTCAGTCGGCGGCCGGGGCCGCCGTGAGGGCGATCAGCCCGCCTGGTATTCCCGCTCGGCTTCTTCGAAGCGCTTGAGCATGGAAGCCGACGGCGCCTTGTCCAGTAGGCTGAACACGACGATGCCGATGCTGGCGAAGAGGAAGCCCGGAATGATTTCGTACAGGCCCAGCCAGCCGAACTGCTTCCAGACGATCACGGTGATCGCACCGATCAGCATGCCGGCCAGGGCGCCGTTGCGGGTCATACGGTTCCACATCACGGAGATCAGTACCACCGGGCCGAAGGCGGCGCCGAAACCGGCCCAGGCGTAGGACACCAGGCCCAGTACGCGGTTTTCCGGGTTGGAAGCAAGGAAGATGGCGACCAGCGCCACCAGCAGCACCATGCCACGGCCGACCCAGACCAGTTCGCGCTGGCTGGCGCCTTTACGCAGGAAGGACTTGTAGAAGTCTTCGGTCAGGGCGCTGGAGCACACCAGCAGCTGGCAGCTCAGGGTGCTCATGACCGCGGCCAGGATGGCGGACAGCAGGACACCGGCGACCCAGGGGTTGAACAGGACCTTGGCCAGCTCGATGAACACTCGCTCGGGGTTCTCGGACACCGCACCGGCAACGTCCGGATGGGCCGAGAAATAGGCGATGCCGAAGAAGCCCACGGCGACGGCGCCACCGAGGCAGAGGATCATCCAGGTCATGGAGATACGACGAGCCTTGGCGATGGACTTCACCGAATCGGCGGCCATGAAGCGCGCCAGGATGTGCGGCTGGCCGAAGTAGCCCAGGCCCCAGGCCATCAGCGAGATGACGCCGACGAAGGTGGCGCCCTTGAGCATGTCGAAGTTGGTGGCGTTCTGCATCTCGATGGCGGCGAAGGTCGGATCGATACCGCCGGTAGCCAGCATCACCACGACCGGAGTCAGGATCAGCGCGAAGATCATCAGGCTGGCCTGCACGGTGTCGGTCCAGCTCACCGCGAGGAAGCCACCCACGAAGGTGTAGGCGATGGTGGCCGCGGCGCCGGCCCAGAGGGCGGTCTCGTAGGACAGGCCGAAGGTGCTCTCGAACAGACGGGCACCGGCGACGATGCCGGAGGCGCAGTAGATGGTGAAGAACACCAGGATCACCACGGCGGAGAAGATGCGCAGCACGCGGCTGGAGTCTTCGAAGCGGTTGGTGAAGTAATCCGGGAGTGTCAGGGCATTGCCGTTGTGCTCGGTCTGCACGCGCAGGCGACCGGCGACGAACAGCCAGTTCAGGTAGGCACCGACGATCAGGCCGATGGCGATCCAGCTTTCCGACAGGCCGGAGAGGTAAACGGCACCCGGCAGGCCCATCAGCAGCCAGCCACTCATGTCCGAAGCGCCCGCGGACAACGCGGTGACGAAGCTGCCGATGCTGCGGCCGCCGAGGATGTAGTCGGAGAAGTTGTTGGTGGCGCGATAGGCCGCCAGGCCGATCAGTACCATCAACGCGATGTAGATCACGAAGGTGACTAGCGTGGGTGTGGTGATGCTCATGAGCACTCCCTGAGTTTGTTTTTATCCAGACACGGAGGGTAGCCCGTGCCCTTGGTTGGCAGTGGACGCCCGCTTCTGACGGGTATCCGCCGGCGGGGCTGCGCCCCGTCGATACGAAAGCGGGCGAGTGTCCAGGACACCCGCCCGCCCTCTGATCACTCCGCGTCCGCCAGTGCAGCAGCGAAGCCGTTCCTTTCCCGGCAACGAACGCCGGCAATGTCGAATTCTCCGATGATCCGCCGCGCCCCGTGCCTCCTGGCCCGGGCGAAGTCCCGCCTGATCCGGCTCCCCTGCCGGATTGGACGCAGCCGTCCTCGCGTGGCTTCAAGCCATACGCCGGGGCCTTGCAGGGCAAGGACCAGGGCGGCTGGCTGGCGAATGGGCGGAATTTAGAGATTCGGGGAGGGGCTTTCTTGCGAGAAACTCTGGAGTTTTGTCGAAAAACTCCGAATGTCCGACAAGCCGCCGATTTCAGTCCGTCCCGCGCATGCGCTTCGGCGTCAACCCCAGGTAGCGCCGCATCGCCGAGGTCAGCGCACTCTGGCTGGAAAAACCGCACTCTTCGGCGATCCGCACCAGCGGCAAGGGGCTTTCCCGCAGCATCCGCGCCGCGCGGTCGAGACGGGTCTTGAGCAGGTACTGATGCGGGGTCAGCCCGACGCTGTCCTTGAACTGGGCGTGGAAGTGGCTGGGGCTGAGGCAGGCGACCTGCGCCAGTTCGGCGACGCTGATGCGCCGCGCCAGGTGCTCGCCGATGTAGGCGTCGAGGCGTTCGAGGTCGAGCGGGCCGACCACCCGCGTCGGCTGCTCGCCGAACAGGCGCAGGTGCAAGGCACGCAGCAGCACGCCACCCAGCGAGCGGGCCAGCAGCGGGTCGTTGCCGTAACGCTCCAGCTCCGCGCCGGCGTAGCTCAGCAGGTTCTGGAAATCCGCATCCAGCGCCGGATAGCGCGGAATGTCGAACAGTCGCAGGAGCAGGTCGCGGTCCTCGGGGGACACGCCCTGCTCGTCCAGGTCGATGACCAGCATGCGGTTGTCGCCCATGCCGGCGAAAGAGTGGTCGGCATCGCCCGGCACCAGGCAGGCGCGCATGCGGCAGACTTCGCCGCCGCGCCCGCTGACGTCGAACTCGGCGCGGCCGGCCAGTGACAGCACCAGTTGGTGATGGCCGTGGGCATGATCGTGAGCCTGTTCATCCAGGCGGATCAGGCGGGTACAGAACATCGAAACTCTCGGATGAAACGTGCAAGGGCGAACTTTACCGAGTCGAAGGGGGTGGCGTCAGCCCAGCCGACAGGCGGAACCGGTTCGTTCCGGGCTCGACTGGCCAGTATCTTGCTATTACCCGGTCATTCCACTGTCACGGAAGGAGCCGTGCCCTTGCTCTCCTCGCCCCGCTTCGCCGCCTCTGATCGCAGCCACACCGACACAGGTTTCTGGTTGATCGCCGCCCTCTGGCTCTGCGGCATTCCCCTTGCGACGGCCGGCCATGTCTGGGCCGCGCTGGCCACCCTGGCCATCGGCCTTTTGCTTTATCAACGGCAGCATCGGCGCCAGCAAGCCCTGTGGGACCGGCTGCAAAGCGCACTGGCGCAATTGGGTAGTGCCGGCCCGTCCGAACTGCACGCGCTGATCGTCGCCAGCGGCCAGGCGCGCCATGCCGCCGAGCGGCTGCGCAGCGAAGTACAGTTCGCCGGCCAAGCGCTCGATGAGATGGCCGCCCTGGCCGAGCGACGCAGCGCCGACCAGGGCCGGCAGGTCGAGTGCATCGCCCAGGCCAGCGGCGAGATCGGTCACACCCTGGCGCAGATTCATCGGCTCGGCCAACAGGCGATGAGTGCTCTCCGCTCCGCGCACCAAAAAAGTGAAGCCGGCCGCCACGACGCCCAATCGGTGGGCAACGCCATGAGCGGCATCCGCGCGAGCCTGGGCCGTACCGCCAGCGCAGTCAGTCAGCTCCTGGACCACGCCAGTGCCGTCGAAAAAGCCCTGCACAGCATCCAGAGCCTTGCCAGGCAAACCCAGTTGCTGGCCCTCAACGCGTCCATCGAGGCAGCCCGTGCCGGCGAGCACGGCCGCGGCTTCGCGGTGGTCGCCGACCAGGTGCGCCAGTTGTCCCAGGCCAGCGACCAGGCGGTCCAACAGATCGCCGGCGTGGTCACCGATATCGGCCAGGCGGTGCGCAGCGTGCACCATGAAGTCGAGGAACACCGCCAGTTGCTCGACCACGGAGCCGGGCAGAGCGAAGCCCTGGCGGAAGATTTGCATCAGCTCGCCGACCAGAGCCAGCGCAGCCTGACCGAACTGCTCAGCCTGCAACAGGCGTTGGACGAACATGAAGCGGCCAGCCAGGCCCTTCACGAACAACTGGAGCGGATCGGCGAAGCGGTGAACCTGCAGCGCGAGCAGAGCCACGCACTGCATGGGTTGACCCAGTACCTGACCCGCCTGACCACCGATGCGAGGTGATGCATGGAAATCTGGCTCGCCGCCGGACTCGGCGGCTTACTGCTGGTGCTCGGCCAATGGCTCTGCCGATTGGCTACGCAACGCCATCACAGCACGCTCGACCAGCTCGACAACCAGGCCCTGCAACTGGCGCTGGAGCTGTTGCAGAACCTGCAGAAACACCGTGGCCTGGGCAGCCAGAACGACGACATCGGCCGCCGTCAGCGCGAAGCCATCGCCGCCCAGCTCGACGAGCTGTGGCAGCGTTGGCCGGCCGAGGCCCTGGACCTGCCGGAGATCGCCGACGCCTGGCCGCGCCTGCGCGTCAAACCGCAGGATTTCAACGCTCATAATCAGCTGATCGAGTGCCTGCTGGGCGCCATCCATCTGCTCGAACTGCGCCTGGGCGAACGCAACGGACAGATCACCGCCGGCCTCGGCGAGGCCTGCCGCTCGCTGGAAGACCTGGCCCGGCTGCGCGGCCTCGCCGTGCGCGCCGCCAACCACTCGCGCTGCCCGCTGGAGCTGCAGATCCAGATGCGCTACCTGTGCCAGCGCCTGGCCGGCCCGTCCTGCGAAAGCCGCATCCGCGACATCGTTGCCCGCCTCGACAGCGAATTGATCGCCGCGCCGCAGGTACGCCTGGCGCCGGCGGATTGCTTCGCCCTGCTCACCCCGATCATCGACGAACGCCTGCAAGGGCTGCGCCTGAGCCTGGCCTGATCCGGCCCGCTCCGGAGGGAGCGGCCTGTCACAACGCGAGGGACAATCCCCGGGTCCCTCACAGTTCGTTACATCCCATCCTCCCATCGCATTGAAATGTCAGCGGCATACCCCATCTACCCCTGTATCGCGAACGTACAGGGTGCCGCATGAACGACCACAACCCGAACATCGATCCAGACATCATCGAAGAACAGGCGGAGAAGCCCGGCAGCACTGGCCTCGCCCTGCCGGTCCAGTCGCTGCCCGACAAGCTCTACATCATGCCGATCCACAACCGGCCGTTCTTTCCAGCCCAGGTGCTGCCGGTGATCGTCAACCAGAACCTCTGGGACGAGACCCTGCAACGGGTCGCCAACACCGCCCATCACTGCCTGGCGCTGTTCTATGTCGAAAATCCCGCGCCGGATGCCGAAAACTTCGATCCGGACAGCCTGCCCGAGCACGGCACCGTGGTGCGCATCCACCACGCCAGCAAGGATGGCGAAAAACTCCAGTTCGTCGCCCAGGGCATCACCCGGGTGCGCATCCGCGGCTGGCTGAGCCGCAAGCCACCCTACTTGGTGGAAGTAGATTACCCGCAGGCCGCCGCCGACCCACGCGACGAAGTGAAGGCCTATGGCATGGCCCTGATCAACGCAATCAAGGAACTACTGCCGCTCAACCCGCTGTACAGCGAAGAGTTGAAGAACTACCTGAACCGCTTCAGCCCCAACGACCCGGCACCGCTGACCGATTTCGCCGCCGCCCTCACCACGGCACCGGGCCATGAATTGCAGGAAGTGCTGGACACCGTGCCGATCCTCAAGCGCATGGAGAAGGTCCTGCCGCTGCTGCGCAAGGAAGTCGAAGTCGGCCGCCTGCAGAAAGAGCTGTCCGCCGAGGTCAACCGCAAGATCGGCGAGCGCCAGCGCGAGTTCTTCCTCAAGGAGCAGTTGAAGATCATCCAGCAGGAGCTGGGCATCACCAAGGACGATCGCAGCGCCGACATCGATGAGTTCCGCGCCCGCCTGGAGGGCAAGACGGTGCCGCCGGCCGCGCAGAAACGCATCGACGAGGAACTGAACAAGCTGTCGATCCTCGAGACCGGCTCGCCGGAATACGCCGTTACCCGTAACTACCTGGACTGGGCCACCGCCCTGCCCTGGGGCATCTACGGCAAGGACAAGCTCGACCTCAGGCACGCCCGCAAGGTGCTCGACAAGCACCATGCCGGTCTGGACGACATCAAGAACCGTATCCTCGAATTCCTCGCCGTCGGCGCCTTCAAGGGCGAGATCGCCGGCTCCATCGTCCTGTTGGTCGGCCCGCCCGGCGTGGGCAAGACCAGCATCGGCAAGTCCATCGCCGAATCGCTGGGGCGCCCCTTCTACCGCTTCAGCGTCGGCGGCATGCGCGACGAGGCGGAGATCAAGGGCCATCGCCGCACCTATATTGGCGCCCTGCCGGGCAAGCTGGTGCAGGCCCTGAAGGAAGTCGAGGTGATGAACCCGGTGATCATGCTCGACGAAATCGACAAGCTCGGTGCCAGCTACCAGGGCGATCCGGCGTCCGCCTTGCTGGAGACCCTCGACCCCGAGCAGAACGTGGAATTCCTCGACCACTATCTCGACCTGCGCCTGGACCTGTCCAAAGTGTTGTTCGTCTGCACCGCCAACACCCTGGACTCGATCCCCGGGCCGCTGCTCGACCGCATGGAGGTGATCCGCCTCTCCGGCTATATCGCCGAAGAGAAGCTGGCCATCGCCAAACGCCACCTGTGGCCCAAGCAACTGGAAAAGGCCGGCGTGCCGAAACAGCGCCTGTCCATCAGCGACAGCGCCCTGAAACTGCTGATCGAAGGCTACGCCCGCGAGGCGGGCGTGCGGCAACTGGAGAAGCAACTCGGCAAAGTGGTCCGCAAGTCGGTGGTCAAGCTGCTGGACGACCCGGACAGCACGGTGAAGGTCGGTCCGAAGGACCTCGAGGACTACCTGGGCATGCCGGTGTTCCGCACCGAGCAAGTGATGTCCGGCGTGGGCGTCATCACCGGGCTGGCCTGGACCAGCATGGGCGGCGCCACCCTGCCGATCGAGGCCACGCGCATCCACACGCTGAACCGCGGCTTCAAGCTCACCGGCAAGCTCGGCGAGGTGATGAAGGAGTCGGCGGAAATCGCCTACAGCTACATCAGCTCGCACCTGAAGAAGTACAAGGGCGACCCGGCGTTCTTCGACCAGGCCTTCGTCCACCTGCACGTGCCGGAAGGCGCCACGCCCAAGGATGGCCCCAGCGCCGGCATCACCATGGCCAGCGCCCTGCTCTCCCTGGCGCGCAACCAGGCGCCGAAGAAGGGCGTGGCCATGACCGGCGAACTGACCCTGACCGGCCAGGTACTGCCGATCGGCGGAGTGCGTGAGAAGGTCATCGCCGCGCGCCGGCAGAAGATCTTCGAGCTGATCCTGCCGGAAGCCAACCGGGGCGACTTCGCCGAACTGCCGGACTACCTCAAGGAAGGCCTGACCGTGCACTTCGCCAAGCGCTATGCCGATGTGGCCAAGGTGTTGTTCCCGTAAGCCCCGCTTTTCGTAGGAGCCAGCTCTGCTGGCGATGCTTTTGTGTCGCCATCACCAGCAGAGCTGGCTCCTACAAGACGGGACCGGCTGCATTCGCCCAACCCATCCTCGCCGGGCGAATGAATTCGCCCCTACAGCAGACTGAGCTTTCGCTATGCCCCGACCGGGTTGGTTCTGCTCCTGAATTCGTCCACATGCCTTACAGCAAGCGACGACCCAGGTATGCTGGCGCTTTTCCGCCCACCGACAGGAGTTGGAAATGATCGCCCGCCAGCCGCGCCGGTTATTGCCTTTCGCGTTCGCCCTGCTCGCCGCCTGCGCCCAGCAGCCCACCAGCATTACCCTGCAGCAGAACCAGCAGAGCAAATGCCCATTGCGGATGCACCCGGGCCAGACCCTGGTACTGACTCTGCCGAGCAATCCGACCACCGGGTATCGGTGGGAAGTGAAAGACGCCGCGGCAAGCGTGTTGCGCAGCCTCGGCCCGGAGGTCTACAGCAATCCCGAGGATGCCGGCCTGGTCGGCAGCGCCGGCCTTTCCACCTGGCGCTTCCAGGCGACCCAGCCGGGCGACGGCCATCTGCTGCTGGTCTACAAACGGCCCTGGGAAGTGGGCGTGGCGCCGGCCGAGACCTTCGATTGCAAGGTGGCGGTCAAGTGACACCGCTATTCCATGCCAGCCGTCGGGGTACATAGTCCTGGCGGATGTCCGCATGGCTTGGCTCCGTCTGTCTGCCCGACCGCTCGAACAACTCCTCCGTCACAAAGCGGCGCGAAATGCCGCCAGCACTGGCATGTGTCGCCTTGGGTGAAATGGACCAGGCAGGCACAGTCGCGCAAAGCGTGGAAAAGGAGAGAACCGATGCGCTGGCTGATAATCGCGTTGCTCGCGGTATTGCTGTACCTGTACGGGGTAGCGACGGACGAACTGCCGGTCCGTCTGGCGAGCAAGCCGATACCGGTGATCGCCCTGCTGTTCTGGCTGCGCGGATTTCCAGCCAGTGCCTATCGCAACCGGATCGCCCTGGGCCTGGTCTTTTCCCTCGTCGGCGACGTCCTGCTGGCATGGCCGGCCGATCTGTTCGTCTTCGGTCTGGGTGCCTTTCTACTCGCTCACCTGGCCTATCTATCAGCCTACCTGAGCGACAGCCGCCGCCTCGCGCCGCTGGCACTGGCGTTCGCGGCATCGACGGCTGCCGGCATGTTCGGCGTGCTCACCTCGGCCGGCCTGGGGCCCCTGCTGGTTCCAGTAGCGCTCTACGCGCTGACCATCGGTGCCATGCTCTGGCGCGCCCTGGCCCGTATCGGCACAGCCGGCGTGCCGGTCCACTCCGCCCGGCTCGCGGCAGGCGGCGCCGCACTGTTCGTACTCTCCGACAGCCTCATCGGCATCGACCGCTTCGTCATGCCGTTCGAAGCCGCACCCTACGCCATCATCCTCAGTTATTGGGCCGGCCAATGGGCCATCGCCGCCTCGGCCGCCCGTCCCCGATGAGGTGGTGACAATCCGCCAGCAAGTCCTCGGCAAATGGGCTATAGAGAAGGAGGGCGACACTGACTCCAGGAGTACGCAATGGGCGGCTGTGTTGGTCGAGCAAGTGTGATCCTTGCCGTGATCTTGCTGACAGGATGCAGCAGTCTTCTACCCAGCGAGCGTGCGGAAACCCAATCGCCCTTCGCCGATTATCTGGATGCGGAAGGCCGCTTCGCCCAGGCGATTCCGGGCCGCACCACCCGGCCCGAGCTGTTCTCCCTGGGGTTCGATCCACTGATCCAGGGCAACGGCCGCATGCTGTCGTTCATCGACATCCGATTGATGTTCGTCCAGCCGAACATTCCCCTTGCCTACCTCCCGGACGGCCTGGTGCAGTGCCTTGAAGCCAAGGATCGCTGCATCGGCTATGCCTTCGAATTTTCCAAGAGCGACAGTCAGCGGGTGGGTAACTTCTGGGCGGACATTTTCAACTTCCGCAAGAAACGCGAGATCCAGGGCTGGGCGTTCCGCGCCGTGTTCGTCCTGGTGGACGACCGCCTGGTGCACAAGGTCAGCAGCGGCGAGCCGAACATCCGCCGCTACGAAGTGAAACGCAACCCGCTGGGGCCGGTGCAGGGCGCCGGGGAGTTCTTTTCCGATCAGTTGAAGTGAGCCGGACGGCAATACGCCGGACGGACGCGAAGGAGGGTTTGGTCCGTCGCCACTCTTGGCTAAAATGCCGGCCTTTTACGCCAACGCCCCGGAACCGCCGTGACCCAGGACCCCGATCGTCTTTTCGCGCAGCCCCTCGCCCAAGTGCGGGACTTCGTCTTCAACGAAGATGTGGTGCGCGTGTTCCCCGACATGATCAAGCGCTCGGTGCCGGGCTACCCGACCATCGTCGAGAACATCGGCGTGCTCGCCGGCCGTTTCGCCCAGCCACACAGCGTGCTCTACGACCTGGGCAGTTCGCTCGGCGCCGTTACCCAGGCGCTGCGCCGGCACGTGAAAGCCGAGGGCTGCCGGGTCGTCGCGGTGGACAACTCGACGGCCATGGTGGAGCGCTGCCGGGAGTACCTGCATGCCCAGGACTCGATGTTCCAGGAATTGCTGCCGGTCGACGTGATCGAGGCGGACATTCTCGCCCTCGATTTCCAGCCCACATCGCTGGTGGCGTTGAACTTCACCCTGCAATTCATCGATCCCGAGCGCCGGCTCGAATTGCTCGGCCGCATTCGCCAGGCCCTGCTCCCCGGTGGTGCGCTGATCCTGTCGGAAAAGCTGCGCTTCGCCGACGATGAGGAGCAGGCGCTGCTCACCGACCTGCATATCGACTTCAAGCGGGCCAACGGCTACAGCGAGCTGGAAATCGCCCAGAAGCGCAGCGCGCTGGAAAACGTCATGCGGCCCGACAGCCTCGAAGACCATCGCGACCGCCTGCTGGCGGCCGGTTTCCGCAAGGTGGTGCCCTGGTTCCAGTGTCTCAACTTCGCTTCGCTGATCGCCCTGCCATGATCGATCTCACCCCTCTCGTCCGCCGTCTCGCCGGCACTCCCCTGGCAGCCTGGGCCAATGGCCTGCAGGCGCAACTGGACGCCCGGATGGACATCGGGCACGGCGACCTGGAGCGCTGGCAGGGCGCCCTCGATGCTCTGCCGGATCTGAAACCCACCGATGTCGAACTGCGCGAGCGCTTTCGCCTCGATGCGCCCTGCGCGGATGCCACGCGTGCTCAGCTGAGAAAGGCCCTGCTCGGTCTTTCGCCTTGGCGCAAGGGGCCGTTCGATCTGTTCGGTGTGCACATCGACACCGAATGGCGGTCGGACTGGAAGTGGGCGCGGGTCGCCCCCCATCTAGACCTGCACGGCAAGCGCGTGCTCGATGTGGGCTGCGGCAACGGCTATTACCAGTGGCGCATGCTCGGTGCCGGTGCCGACAGCGTGATCGGGATCGACCCCAACTGGTTGTTCTTCTGCCAGTTCCAGGCCATCCAGCGCTACCTGCCGGACCTGCCGGCGTGGCACCTGCCCTTCGCCCTGGAAGACCTGCCGGAGCGCCTGGAAGGTTTCGATACGGTGTTTTCCATGGGCGTGCTCTACCACCGCCGCTCGCCCATCGAGCATCTGCTTGCACTCAAGGATTGCCTGGTCAGAGGCGGCGAACTGGTGCTCGAAACCCTGGTGATCGCCGGCGACGAGCAGAACGTGCTGGTCCCGGAAGACCGCTATGCCCAGATGCGCAACGTCTGGTTCCTGCCCTCGGTACCAGCGCTGGAGCGCTGGCTGCGTCGAGCTGGCTTTACCGATGTGCGCTGCGTCGATGTGAGCATTACCCGCGTCGAAGAACAGCGCAGCACCGAATGGATGCGCTTCCAGTCGCTACCCGACTTCCTCGACCCGCACGACCACTCCCGCACCATCGAGGGCCTGCCGGCGCCGATGCGCGCCGTGGTGCTGGCGCGCAAGCCGTAAGGATCACGGGGAGACCGGGCGAGCGATTCGTCGCCCAGACAAGATTGGGCGATGCCGCGCAGGGCAAATGAATTCGCCCTGCCTGTACGGCCCCTCGCCACACATTAAAGGGGGGCGGCTTTCAGGGAGCGGCTCTTAACCCCGCGCCGCTGCCGCGACGATCAATTGCTTCATCTCCACCACTGCCTGCTTGAACCCCACGAACAGCGCATGGGCGACGATGGCGTGGCCGATGTTCAGCTCATGGACACCGGCAATGGCCGCCACCGGCTCGACGTTGTGGTAGTGCAGGCCATGGCCGGCATTGACGATCAACCCATGCCCCAGGCCGAATGCCACGCCGTCGCGAATCCGCGCCAGCTCGCGGGCGGCCTCGGCGGGTGTCTGGGCATCGGCATAACGGCCCGTGTGCAGCTCGATGGCCGGTGCGCCGATGCGTCGCGCGGCCTCGATCTGCCGTTCTTCGGCGTCGATGAACAACGACACCTCGCAGCCCAGCTTGCTCAGTCGCTCCACCGCCGCACGGATGCGCTCTTCCTGGCCGGCAACGTCCAGGCCGCCTTCAGTGGTCAGTTCCTGGCGGGTTTCCGGCACCAGGCAGATGTGTTCGGGGCGGATGCTTTCGGCGAAGGCCAGCATCGGCTCGGTAACGCCCATCTCGAAATTCATGCGCGTCTGCAACATGTCCTTCATGACCCGGACGTCGCGCTCCTGGATATGCCGGCGATCCTCGCGCAAATGCAGGGTAATGCCATCGGCACCGGCTTCCTCGGCATCCAGGGCGGCCTTGACCGGGTCCGGGTAGCGCGTGCCGCGCGCCTGGCGCAGGGTGGCGACGTGATCGATGTTGACGCCGAGCAGGATGCGGTTGGCTTCAGTCACGGGGAGGCTCCTTGAGATTCATGAACAACTCGCGGCTGACCAGCGGTCGGCCGCCCAGGTGGGGGGCGAGTGCCTGGCGCATCAGCCGTTTGGCGGCTGCCAGGGCGCCGGGTACCGACCAGTCGGCCTCGGCCATGGCCAGCAGCTCTGCGCCGTGGAACAAGCCGGGCTGCAACTGGCTAACGGGTTCCAGGCCGGCATCCGGCTGCAGGCGATAGAGGCCCTCGGTAACGATAGGTTGGCCGGCGATATCCAGGTCCAGGGCGAAACCATAGCCCAGCTCGTCCAGCAGACGCCATTCGAACGCGCGCAGCAAGGGTTCCAGGGGGCGCCCTTCGGCCAAGGCCAGCAAGGTTGCGGCATAGTGCTCGAAGAACGCGGGATGCGGGACTTCGGCCGGCAACAGGCGGATCAATAGTTCGTTGAGATAAAGACCGCTGAACAACGCATCGCCGTTCAACCAATGGGCGATACCGCTGGCTTCCAGGCGGCTGGCGTTCTTCAGTTCGCCACGTCCGCTGAATTCGACCTCCAGCGGAACGAACGGTCGCGCCAAGCTACCCGCCTTGCCCCGCGCCGAACGCAGGACCGCCCGGAGCCGGCCCTGCGGTGTGAAGAAATCCACCAGCGCACTGCTCTCCCGGTACGGACGGCTGTGCAGGACGAAGGCGGATTGAGACATAGGAGGCGTTCAGCCAGTTTGGTGTCGGCTCGAGGCCGGAGGATCAAACGTCCAGGTAGCCGAGCGACCGCAGGGCGCGTTCGTCGTCCGACCAGCCGCCTTTCACTTTCACCCAAAGATTGAGCATGACCTTGGAATCGAACATGGTTTCCATGTCCTTGCGCGCATCCTGGCCAATCCGTTTGATGCGCTCACCCTTGTCGCCGATGATGATCTTCTTCTGCCCCTCGCGCTCGACGAGGATCAGCGCGTGGATGTGCAGGATGCGTCCTTCCTGCTTGAACTCTTCGATTTCCACGGTGATCTGGTAGGGCAATTCCGCCCCGAGCTGGCGCATGATCTTCTCGCGCACCAACTCAGCCGCGAGGAAACGGCTGGAGCGATCGGTGATCTGGTCTTCCGGGAAGAAGTGATCGCCCTCGGGCAAACGCTCGGCTACCAGGCGCTCCAGGGTGTCGAGGTTAATCCCCTGCTGGGCGGAGATCGGCACGATTTCCGCGTTGGGCAACTGCTGGGCCAGCCATTCCAGATGCGGCAGCAGCTCGGCCTTATCCTCGATGCGGTCGGTCTTGTTCACCGCGAGCAACACCGGGCACTGCACGTACTGCACCCGCTCGAGCACCATCTGGTCCTCGTCGGTCCAGCGGGTACGGTCGACCACGAAGACCACCACGTCGACGTCCTTCAACGCCGCCGAAGCGCTCTTGTTCATGTAGCGGTTCAGCGCTTTCTCGCTGTTCTTGTGCAGGCCGGGGGTATCCACGTAGATCGCCTGGACCGCCCCTTCGGTCTTGATGCCCAGCATGTTGTGCCGGGTGGTCTGCGGCTTGCGCGAGGTGATCGCCAGCTTCTGCCCGAGAATGTGGTTGAGCAAGGTCGACTTGCCCACGTTGGGGCGGCCGACAATGGCTACATAGCCACAGCGGGACATGTCTTCGTCGATCTCACTCATTACCGTTCTCCACGCCCAGGGCGATCAGGGCGGCGGCCGCCGCGACCTGTTCGGCGATACGGCGGCTGGCGCCCTGCCCCTGGGTCTTGTCATTCAAAAGGGTTACCTGGCACTCGACGAAGAACGTCCGGCAGTGCGGTTCTCCCTGGATATCCACCACCTCGTAGCGAGGCAGCTCGCAGGCACGCGACTGCAGGTATTCCTGTAGGCGTGTCTTCGGGTCTTTGTTGGTATCCACCAGCGTCAGGCCGTCCAGCTCGTTGGCGAGCCAGTCCAGCACCCGTTCGCGCGCCGCTTCCATGCCCGCATCCAGATAGATGGCACCGATCAGTGCCTCCAGCGCATCGGCAAGGATGGATTCGCGGCGGAAACCACCGCTCTTCAACTCGCCGGAGCCGAGCCGCAGGTATTCCCCCAGCTCGAACCCACGGGCCAGTTGCGCCAGCGTCTCGCCCTTGACCAAGCGCGCGCGCAGACGCGACAGCTGACCCTCGCGGGCCTGGGGAAAGCGGGCGAACAGGGCCTCGCCGGCAACGAAGTTGAGGATGGCATCACCGAGGAATTCCAGGCGCTCGTTATTGCGCCCGGCGAAGCTGCGATGGGTGAGAGCCAGGACCATCAGGTCCTGGTTCTTGAAACTATGACCGAGCTTGCGCTCGAGGCGGCCTAACGTTGAGCTCACGGCATGCGTAACCGAAATTCTTTGTCGAAGCGCACCACGAGATCGAGGTTCTCGATCAGCGGTTCGCGTTTTTCATATTTCAGATGAGCACGGAATTCGTTGTTTTCCATATTCACCTTCAATACTTTCTTCATGTCCAGGTCCCGGATACCGTTGACCTGCATGCCCTTGCTGACATGCTCGTAGAAGTCGCCCACGGTCTGGATATTCAAGGCCTTGTCGGTTTCGACCGAGGAAATGATCTTTTCCATCGACATATAGTCGAGATAATGCGGAATGATCTTGAACGCAGTACTGGCAAGGAATGCAACAACGGCCAGAACGACCAGCCACCCCAGTATCGACAGACCTTTCTGCGAACGCGCAAATGTCATGATTGACCCCAATGTCAGTGTTATTCGATCACCCGAACGGGCAAGGCAAGACTATATATAGCGGCCGGCGCTGTCTTGAACAGCGCCGCACAATTTGGGAATCAGTGAATCAACCCGACTCGCGAAAAGTTGGGCAGATTACGCAGTTTGGGATCGGGCCAGCTCATCCACACCGCAAAGGCTTTGCCGACGATGTTGCGGTCCGGCACCATCCCACGCAATTCCTTTGGAATCTTGGGATCGTTCCAGTAACGGCTGTCGTTGGAGTTGTCGCGGTTGTCGCCCATCATGAAATAGTGGCCTTCCGGCACCACCCACTCACGACCCGGTTCGATGCGATAGCGGCTCATTTCCTTGCGCACCAAGTGCTCCACCGCTCCGAGTTTCTCTTTGTACAGCACGGCACTGCCGAGCGTGCCCGGCTCTTCGCCGACAAGGCTTTCGGTGATCGGCTGTTCATTGATGAACAGGTGCTTGTCGCTGCTGTAGCGCACCACGTCACCCGGCAGGCCGACGACGCGCTTGATGTAATTGATGTTCGGGTCGCTGGGATAGCGGAACACCATCACATCGCCGCGCTGGGGGTTGTCCACCTCGATCACCTTGGTGTCCAGCACCGGCAGGCGGATGCCGTAGGCAAACTTGTTCACCAGGATGAAATCGCCCACTTCTAGGGTCGGTTTCATCGAGCCGGAGGGAATCTGGAACGGCTCGACCAGGAAGGAGCGCAGCACCAGGACGATGGCCAGCACCGGGAAGAAGGACTTGCCATACTCCACCAGCACCGGTTCCCGGCCGAGCTTTTCCAGCACCTCTTCGTCGGGTTCGCCGACGCGCCCCTGATAAGCGGCAATCGCAGCGCGCCGACGTGGAGCCAGCAGAACCAGATCCAGCAGTGCCAAGGCGCCGCATACCGCTACGGCGATGACCAACAACAGAGGGAAATTGATTGACATAGACCCTAGCTATCCACTTTGAGCACGGCGAGGAAGGCTTCCTGAGGAATCTCCACGCTACCGACCTGCTTCATCCGCTTCTTACCGGCCTTCTGCTTTTCCAGCAGCTTGCGCTTACGGCTGACGTCGCCGCCGTAGCACTTGGCCAATACGTTCTTCCTGAGCGCCTTGACCGTGGTCCGGGCGACGACCTGGCCGCCGATGGCCGCCTGGATCGCCACATCGAACATCTGCCGAGGGATCAGCTCCTTCATCTTCTCGGTCAACGAACGGCCCTTCTGGTGGGACCTGTCACGATGCACGATCAGGGCCAGGGCATCGACCTTGTCGCCGTTGATCAGCACGTCGAGCTTGACCAGGTTGGCCGCCTGGAAGCGATCGAAGCTGTAGTCCAGGGACGCATAGCCCCGGCTCACGGATTTCAGACGATCGAAGAAGTCCAGCACCACCTCGTTCATCGGCAGGTCATAGCTGACCTGGACCTGGCTGCTGAGGAACTGCATGTCGCGCTGCACGCCACGTTTTTCGATGCACAGGGTAATGACGTTGCCCAGATGCTCCTGGGGCACCAGGATATTCGCCCGCACGATCGGCTCACGCATCTCGGCGATGGACGCCAGGTCGGGCAGCTTCGAGGGGTTGTCGACGTAGACGGTATCGCCGTTCTTCAGCACGACCTCATAGACCACGGTCGGCGCGGTGGTAATCAGGTCCAGGTCGTATTCGCGCTCCAGGCGCTCCTGGATGATCTCCATGTGCAGCATGCCAAGGAAGCCGATGCGGAAGCCGAAGCCCAAGGCATCGGAGCTTTCCGGCTCGTATTGCAGGGCCGCATCGTTCAGCGTCAGCTTTTGCAGGGCCTCGCGGAAATCCTCGAAATCGTCGGAGCTGACCGGGAACAGGCCGGCATATACCTGCGGTTTAATCCTCTGGAAGCCCGGTAGCATGTCCACGTCGGGCGTGGTGGACAGGGTCAGGGTATCGCCCACCGGGGCGCCATGGATATCCTTGATGCCGGCGATGATGAACCCTACTTCACCGGCCTTCAGGTCCGCCGTCTCGGTATGCTTGGGCGTGAAGACGCCGACGCTGTCCACCTGATGCAATTTGCCGGTGGATTTCACCAGAATCTTGTCGCCTTTCTTCACCCGGCCATGTTTGACGCGTACCAGGGAGACCACGCCGAGGTAGTTGTCGAACCAGGAGTCGATGATCAGTGCCTGCAGCGGCGCTTCGATTTCACCTTCCGGCGCTGGAATCACCTGGATCAGGCGCTCCAGCACATCGGTCACGCCCATGCCGCTCTTGGCGCTACAGGGGACCGCGTCGGTCGCATCGATGCCGATGATGTGTTCGATTTCGTCCTTCACCCGCTCCGGCTCGGCCTGGGGCAGGTCCATCTTGTTCAGCACGGGCATGACTTCCAGGCCCTGCTCGATGGCGGTGTAGCAGTTGGCGACCGACTGGGCCTCGACGCCCTGGCCCGCATCCACCACCAGCAGCGCGCCTTCGCAGGCGGCCAGGGAGCGGCTGACTTCATAGGTGAAGTCGACATGGCCGGGCGTATCGATGAAGTTCAACTGGTAGGTCTTACCGTCCTGCGCCTTGTAGTGCAGGGTGACGCTATGGGCCTTGATGGTGATGCCGCGCTCGCGCTCCAGATCCATGGAATCGAGCACCTGGGCCTCCATCTCGCGATCGGCGAGGCCACCACAGATCTGGATGAAACGGTCCGCCAACGTCGACTTGCCGTGGTCGATATGGGCGATGATGGAGAAATTGCGGATATGACTCAGGTCACTCACGTGATCAACACTCAAAAAGGCCGCGGGCAGGCTGCCCACCGAAAATAGCCCGCGAGTGTACCCGATCGAGCGCCAGGGCGTCACGCCCAGGCGCCAGCCGGAGCCCATGAAAAGGGCGGTCACGCACAACCCCAACGAAAAACGCCGCACAGCATGCGTACGGCGTTTTTTGCGGGGCCGAGACTAGCGCCCTTTTCTCCCCTCGCGATTACTCGGACAGCTTGAACGTGATGAAGCTGGCACGCCCCTGCCGCAGCACGCGCATGGACACGGAGCGGTTCTTCGGCAGGTCCTGGGCGACCTTGGTGAACGTCTTGGCCGAATCGATGGCCTGGTTGTTCAGATGGGTGATGACATCCCCCGGACGCAAGCCGATCAAGGCTGCGGGCCCGCTTTCCAGTACTTCGCTGATCACCACACCGCCTTTCAGGTCGAGGGCCTTCTTCTGCTCGTCGGACAGCTCGGCCACCTTGACACCCAGACGGTTGCTGCTGCGCTCGGCACCCGGCACCTTGCCGACGGCGACCTCATCACCCTCTTCCGGCAACGCGCCGATGGTCAGTTGCAGCTTGCGGCGCTCGCCGTCACGCACCACTTCCAGATCGGCCTTGCTGCCCGGCTTGAGGCCACCCACCAGATGCGGCAGATCGGCGGACATGACGATCGGACGACCATTCAGGCTCAGGATGACATCGCCCACCTGGAGCCCGCCCTTGTCGGCCGGACCACCTTCCAGCACCTGAGCAACCAGCGCACCAGCCGGTTTTTCCAGACCGAAGGATTCAGCCAGGTCCTTGCTGACCTCCTGAATCACAACACCCAGCCAGCCACGGCTGACCTTGCCTTCGGACTTCAACTGGTTGGCCACGTCCATGGCGACGTCGATCGGAATGGCGAAAGACAAGCCCATGAAGCCGCCCGAGCGAGTGAAAATCTGCGAGTTGATGCCGACCACTTCACCGTCCAGATTGAACAGCGGACCGCCCGAGTTGCCCGGGTTGATCGCCACGTCGGTCTGGATGAACGGCACATAGCTCTCGTTCGGCAGGCTACGCCCCTTGGCGCTGACGATACCGGCGGTCACGGAGTGATCGAAGCCGAACGGCGAACCGATGGCCAGCACCCACTCACCGACCTTCAAGGCTTCGGAGTTGCCCAACTTGACCGTGGGCAACCCCTTGCCTTCGACTTTCAGCAAGGCCACGTCGGTACGCGGATCGGCACCGACCAGCTTGGCCTCCAGCTCGCTACGGTCGGACAGACGCACGATGATCTCGTCGGCATCGGCCACCACGTGGTTATTGGTCAGCACATAGCCATCGTCGGAAATGATGAAGCCGGAGCCGAGCGACTGCGCTTCACGCTGGCGGCCGCCCGGATTGCGCGGAACCTGCGGAATGCTGCGCTCGAAGAACTCACGGAAGATCGGCGGCAGCCCTTCGAGATCGGGAATCTGCGCACTGGCGGTGCTGGCCGGCAGCTTCTGCCGGGTACTGATGTTCACGACCGCGGGCGACGCTTCCTGGACCAGCTCGGTGAAATCCGGCAGATCGGCACGCGCCACCAGCGCCTGGCTCAGCATCAGTAACGCAGCCAGGACGGACAGACAGGATTTCCAACTAGGCATTGACATCACAACTCCCCTGCTCAAACAAGCTTGAAATCTCACCGCTGACCGGTAGCCCCGGCGAGCATGGCGCGCAGCACGACCGGCTGCAACGCGGGATCGTCCGCCGCCCGCCGGCTATGCCAGCGAACACCGAACCAGGTCAGGGCGAAACCGCCCAGCCCCGAAAAAATGACTAGAGGTTCGCCCAACGCCAGACGCTCGGCAAGTATCGCGGCCAGGAACAGCCCAAGCAGAGGGAGAAGGTAAATCAGAATGGAACCACGCAGCAGCAGCTCTTCACGAATGCCGATGACTACCGGGTCACCCACATCGAGCTGTAAATCGGAAAGGGCCCGGACGTATCCACGCCGGGCCCCCACTCCTAACTTTTCCATGATGCCTTGACCGCACCCGGCACTTGCCGAACAGGCGGTACAGGTACTCTTTCGCAAGGTCTCGACCCAGACGGCGCCGGGCTCTACTGCAATGACCCGCCCCTGCTCTTCGATCATGGTGTCGCCTGTGTCTCGCCGGAGCGCATGGACAAGGCTATTCGCTCAGCCGTACCGAGCGGAATCTCGCCAACCACCGTGACCATGATGTCACCGTCCGCCGTGCTCATGCGCCGTGAAACCGCGACGGTCGGCCCCAACTGGCTCCGTGCATCCTCGACTGCCGCACCATGCAAGGGTTCGAGGAATACCGAGAAGCGCGCCAGGCCATCGCCATACATCAAGTAGGCCACCGACTCCTTGGATACGGGGCTCGGCGTCTCCAGCGCGCTGGTCAGATTGAAACCGGGCGGCAACCACTCGGAGCGCCAGGCATTGGGAATATCCTTCGCGTCGGCGAGCTGTACCGATTTGCACTCAGCGCCGGGTTGCATCAACTCATCTGGCAGCTTCCCGGAGGTATCCAGGCGGGTGAACTGGAAGCGCTCCAGCAGCTGCCCCTTCTCGTTCAGCAACAGGGACTTCAAGGGCAACCCGGTTTCCCGGTCCAGATGCAGCTCGAATCCGTAGCGATGCTGATCACGGGGCAGGATCGCAAGGACGACGGCCGGTCGACCGGCCACACGCGATTCGCCGACGAGGCGCAGGTCATACCAGGCGGAAAGCTGCTTGGGATCGAGCTTGCGCACGGACCAGGCCTGGCCGTCGGCAACTTCGTCGACCAGGGTTCCGCTCACGCATTGAATCTTGCCGTTGACCCGCACCACTTCCTGCGCAGGGCCATCCAGTTGCTGCAAACGCTCGCGAACGTCGCCCTCTTCCGACCGATGCCAGATGCCATGGGTGGAAAAGCTGCCATTACGCTCGTAGACGAATGTGCCTTGAAAACTCTGTTGCTGTTCGGCCTCGGCTAGGCGAAGCAGCCAGTCCTTGGCATCCGCAGCGTGGGCCGGCAAAGCCAGCCAGCCCCCCAGAAAAAGAGAAATAGAAAAGGTGCGCATATTCCTCAGCGATTTTCCAGACTGGCTGCACGAGCATAGGGTAACGCACTTTCGGTTCCACCCATCGCAGCCTGCTGCGCGTGCTGGCGCAGATAGATCGGCAGACGCTGATCATGCCAGCTTGGCGCCGCCTTGGCATCCGATGCGCTACCCGAGGCCTGTTCGATACCTTGGCTGTAACCAGCCAGAACCGCAGGCCCCTGGACTTGCGGAGCCGAGATGACGGGCTGGGCGCCCTGCTGGGCCATCTGCACCCCGCCGGCGGCCTCGTCCTGATTGTAGAAACGTACCCCGGCAAGCACCGCCAGCGTCACCGACGCCGCTACGGCCACCCGAGCCAGACCACGCCAGCGAGGCGCCATCGGCGCAGGAATCTTCTCATCGGCCAAGGCCGCCGAAACCGCCGCAGCGATGTCAAGACGCGGTTCGATCAGTTCCTGATGCATCACCGCGCGGGCGATCTGGTAGCGAGACCAGGTTGCTCTCAGTTCGGGATCGCTACTGGCAGCCAGCACACGGTGCAGTTCCAGTTCATCCGCTTCGTTATCCATCACCGCGGACAGCGATTCCTGCAGGGGTTCACGATTCATGGCAGTTCCTCATTCGGCTATTGCCGCTGTCTCAGGCGTCCCGCAACAAGGGTTGCAGGGCTTTATCGATGACTTCCCGCGCACGGAATATGCGCGAGCGCACAGTGCCAACCGGACATTGCATGACGCTCGCAATGTCTTCGTAGCTCAATCCATCGAATTCGCGCAGCGTCAACGCCGTGCGCAAGTCCTCAGGCAGTTGCTGGATGGTTCGATGCACAGTGACCTCGATCTCATCCCGCAACAACGCCCCTTCCGGTGACTCGATATCCTTGAGAGCATGATCGCCCTCGTAGAACTCGGCATCCTCGGCCTTTACATCGTTATCCGGAGGACGTCGGCCACGTGCCACCAGATGATTCTTCGCCGTATTGATGGCGATGCGGTACAGCCAGGTATAGAAGGCACTGTCACCGCGAAAATTACCCAGGGCTCGGTAGGCCTTGATGAAGGCTTCTTGCGCGACATCCTGAGCTTCATGGGTGTCATGCACGAAACGTACGATCAATCCGAGGATCTTGTGCTGATACTTGAGCACCAGAAGATCGAAAGCTCGCGTGTCCCCGCGCTGAACCCGCTCAACCAACTGCTGATCCTGCTCTTGAGTTAGCATGTGCGCTCCTCGATTCGGGAGTGCTTTACCAACGAGTGGACCAGCCTACCAAGATAGACACGGGCGATGCACAAAAGTTCTCCCCTCCAAGCACGCTTTCCGCAAAAATTCAAATTACATCTTTACGAAATTGCGCAGCCTTTCACTCACCCAGCTGCGCGGATAATCTTTTTGCAGGGCCAGACAAGCATTTCGAGAACTGGCACTACATCTCTGCACTTATTCCCTATCCGTCTTAGGAACCCGAAAGACTAAGAAAGTTCCAGAGCTCCCCGGTCGGACATAAGCGCGCTATTGTGGCGCCGCCCCCACCTATATACTAGGGGCGCTTCATCAGCGGACCCGGACAATGAGCCAACACTTTCAGCACGACGTACTGGTGATCGGCAGCGGCGCTGCCGGCCTGACCCTCGCCCTTACCCTGCCCTCGCACCTGCGCATCGCCGTGCTGAGCAAAGGCGACCTGGCCAATGGCTCCACCTATTGGGCACAAGGCGGGGTGGCCGCCGTACTGGACGACACGGACACCGTCGAATCCCACGTCGAAGACACCCTGGTCGCCGGCGGCGGACTGTGCAAAGAAGAGGCGGTTCGCTTCACGGTAGAACACAGTCGAGAAGCCATCCAATGGCTCATCGAACAGGGCGTTCCCTTTACCCGGGATGAGAAGCACGGCGGCGAAGACAGCGGCTTCGAGTTTCACCTGACCCGCGAAGGCGGGCACAGCCACCGACGTATCATCCATGCCGCCGATGCCACCGGCGCGGCCATTTTCAATACGCTGCTGGCGCAGGCCCGGCAACGCTCGAACATCGAGCTGCTGGAACAGCACGTGGCAGTGGACCTGATCACCGAGCGCAAGCTCGGCCTGCCCGGGCAGCGCTGCCTCGGCGCGTATGTATTGAATCGCGGCACCGGCCAGGTCGATACCTACGCCGCCCGCTTCACCGCTCTCGCCTCCGGGGGCGCAGCCAAGGTCTACCTCTATACCAGCAACCCGGATGGGGCCTGCGGCGACGGTATCGCCATGGCCTGGCGGGCCGGCTGCCGGGTCGGCAACCTGGAGTTCAACCAGTTCCATCCCACCTGCCTGTATCACCCCCAGGCCAAGAGTTTCCTGGTCACCGAGGCACTGCGCGGCGAAGGTGCCTTGCTCAAGCTGCCCAACGGCGAGCGCTTCATGCCGCGCTTCGATCCACGCGCCGAGCTGGCGCCCCGAGACATCGTCGCACGCGCCATCGATCATGAAATGAAGCGCCTCGGTATCGACTGCGTTTATCTCGACATCAGCCACAAACCGGCGGACTTCATCACCGCGCATTTCCCCACCGTCTACGAGCGCTGCCTGGATTTCGGCATCGACATCACCCGCCAGCCGATTCCGGTGGTGCCGGCGGCCCACTACACCTGTGGCGGTGTGCTGGTCGACCAGCATGGACGCACCGACGTGCCCGGCCTCTATGCCATCGGCGAGACCAGCTTCACCGGCCTGCACGGCGCCAACCGCATGGCCAGCAACTCCCTGCTCGAATGCTTCGTGTACGCACGCTCGGCAGCGGCAGACATCGTCGGTCAGTTGGAGCAGGTGGCGATTCCCACTCACCTGCCGAGCTGGGATGCCAGCCAGGTGACCGACTCCGACGAGGACGTGATCATCGCCCACAACTGGGACGAGCTGCGGCGTTTCATGTGGGACTACGTCGGCATCGTCAGGACCAACAAGCGCCTGCAACGCGCGCAGCACCGCGTGCGCCTGCTGCTCAGCGAGATCGACGAGTTCTACAGCAACTACAAGGTGAGCCGGGACCTGATCGAACTACGCAACCTGGCGCTGGTCGCCGAACTGATGATTCGCTCGGCCATGCTCCGTCATGAAAGCCGGGGCCTGCATTACACCCTTGACTACCCGGAACAGTTGCCCGAAGCGCGCGACACTATCCTGGAGCCGCCCACCTACGCCGGCTGAACTTCAGCCGCACCCGTAACCGGCGATGCGCGTCCGCCGCCAGCGCGTCGCCGGGAATGCACAGGCCGCGCACGCGGCGCTCGCCGCTCAGGCGAAAACGCAATATCACCGCCAGAGGTAGCGCCAGGCTGTCCGGCCGAAGCTGGACACGCTGCCAGCCATCCCGAGCATTCCATAGCTGCCAGCCCTCGGCATCGTGCCGCAGCCCGCGAAAAGCGCGCGGATCGCGCAGCAATACATGCCGCGGCAGCACCCAGCCGGCATGCCCCAGGCAGGCCGCCACGCCAAGCAGGGCGGCCCAGAGCGGAATATCGGCAAGCAGGAATGCGCCCAATGCCAGCGTCAGGGCGATCAGATACAGCACCAGCAGGCGCCGCGAGGCCTGCCAGTGGCACTCGAAGAAATCACTTGGGTTGGACACGGTCCAGAATCATGCGGACCATCCGGCGCAGATCGGGGTCTTCCGGCTCGCCGCGCTGCATGAACCAGCCGAACATATCCTGATCCTCGCAGGCGAGCAGCTTGCGGTAGCGCGCCTGGTCCTCGGCATCGAGGTTCGGATAAACCTCCTTGACGAAGGGCACCAGCAATACATCGAGTTCCAGCATGCCGCGGCGGCTGTGCCAGAACAGTCGGTTCAGTTCGATATCGTCGGCCATGGGCGGCTCCTTGAAAGAGGGCGGCATTATACCGGGCCGGACGTTCACGGGCACCCGCTGACAAGTCGGGGCCCGGCGCCCTATGATGGGCCCCCAACTTTATTCCAGCGACTCTCAATGGCCGACTCCGCTTTTTTCTGCCCGTTGACCCACGAGGGCGTACTTGCCGTCCGCGGCCCCGACGCCAGCAAATTCCTCCAGGGTCAGCTGACCTGCAATCTCAACTACCTGAACGACGAACACGCCGGCCTCGGTGCCCGCTGCACGCCCAAGGGACGGATGCAGTCGAGCTTTCGCATCCTTGGCGAAGGCGACGGTTTCCTGCTCGCCATGGCGATGGAGCTGATCGAACCGCAGATGGCGGACCTGAAGAAGTACGCCGCGTTCTCCAAATCCACCCTGAGCGACGAAAGCGCGACCTGGGTCCGCTTCGGCCTTGCCGGTGGCGACGGCGCCCTGGTCAGCCTCGGCCTCGACCTGCCCCATGACAGCGATCGCGTCGTGCGGGCCAACGGCCTGATCGCCATTCGGCTGAGCGACGGCCGCGCCGAACTCTGGGTCCCGGCTGCCCAGGCCGACACCGTCCAGACGCGCCTGAGCGCGCAGTTGCCGAGCGCCGGGCTGGATGGCTGGCTGCTGGCCCAGGTGAGAGCCGGCATCGGTCAGGTGTTCGGACCGACCCGAGAGCTGTTCATCCCGCAAATGATCAATTTGCAGGCGCTGGGTGGCGTGAGCTTCAAGAAAGGCTGCTATACCGGTCAGGAGATCGTCGCCCGCATGCAGTACCTCGGCAAGCTCAAGCGTCGGCTCTACCGCCTGGAGTTGGAAAGCGGGACGCCTCCGGCCGCCGCGACCGAGCTGTTCTCCCCCGTCCACGGCAGTTCGGTGGGCGAGGTGGTGCTGGCCGCCCCGGCGGAAAGCGGTGTCGAGCTACTCGCCGTACTGCAGGAAGACGCGGCGAACGACGGTCGCGTGCATCTGGGCTCGCTGGAAGGCCCGGCCCTGCGCCTGCTGGAGCTTCCCTATGCGCTGGACCCGGACCGCGAGATCCAGCGCTGAAGCCGTTCGACCGGCAGCGACCGGACAACCGCAGACGCGGCCCATCATCGATAACGAGCAGTAGAAGAGAACCGAGATGAATACGCTTGTCGAGAAAGTCCAGAGGGAATTGATCCAGGCCATCGAGAACGATGACCTGGTCCTGCCGACGCTGCCGGAAGTCGCGCTGAAGGTCCGCGAAGCTGCGGAAGACCCGGACATCAGTATTTCCGCCTTGAGCAAGGTCATCGGCAACGACGCTGCGCTCACCGCGCGCATCATCAAGGTGGTGAACAGCCCGCTGCTGCGTACCGCCAAGGAAATCACCGACCTGCAGATGGCGATCAGCCGGCTCGGCATCAACTACACCTGCAACCTCGCCACCGGCCTGGCGATGGAGCAGATGTTCCAGGCCACGTCCGATGTCGTCGATCGCAAGATGCGCGAAGTCTGGAACAAGAGCACCGAGATCGCCGGTATCTGCCATGTGCTCTGCCGCCACTACACCCGCCTGATGCCGGACCAGGCGACCCTTGCCGGCCTGGTTCACCAGATCGGTATCCTGCCGATCCTCACCTACGCCGAGGAGCACAACGAGCTGCTCTCCGACTCGATCAGCCTCAACCACGTAATCGAAAAGATTCACCCAATCATCGGCGACAAGATTCTGCGCGCCTGGGAATTTCCCGAGCCGATCGCCATCGTTCCCAGCCAGTACCTGGATTTCGAACGCGACTCCGCGAAGGTCGACTACGTGGACATCGTCCAGGTCGCGACGCTGCAAAGCTACCTGGGCACCACCCATCCCTACACCCAACTGGATTGGGGCCGGATTCCCGCATTCGGCAAACTCGGTCTGGACCCGAACGTGGACATGCAGGCCGACGAAGACCTGTCCGCGGCGATGGAAGCGGCCATGAGTATGCTGCAGTAAGCAGCCTGGGTGGTTGGCGCGGAAGAACCTCGCCAGCCGCTATAGGTGCCCGCCGGAGGCAACCGAAGACTGCCGTCAGAACGATGGCAGTTATTTTCGAAACGGCACTAGACTCAAGACGTAGCACAGCCTCAGAAACCTGCCCATGCGCCTGCTCGTCCTGCTGTTCAGCCTATTGCTCGGCAGCCTCGCCGCTGCCGAGGAAATCTACCTGACCAACGGTGAGTGGCCGCCGTATACGGGTGAAAAGCTGCCCCATTACGGCGTGGCGTCGCGCATCGTCACCGAAGCGTTCGCGATTGAAGGCGTCAAGGTGCACTGGGAATTCTATCCCTGGGCGCGAGCCATGCGCCTGGCCAAATCCGGCCAGCGCCCCGGCACGGCAGCCTGGCTGAACAGCCCGGAACGCGAGCAGGCGTTCTTCATTAGCGATCCGCTGATCATGAGCGGCTATGTCCTGTTCCATCGCAAGGACGATCCCTTCAACTGGCAGACGATAGACGACCTGCGCGACCTGCGTATCGGTGCGGTCATCGGCTACGACTATGGCGTGCCCTTCGAGCAAGCCGAACGGGATAAGCGCCTGCAGGTAAAACGGGTCAACACCGATGAACAGGCCTTTCGCCTGCTGCTGGCCGGACGCATCGATATCCTGCCGGTGGATCGGCTCGTCGGCCTCGCACTGCTCCAACACTTCGACCGCGCGGACCGGGAGCGGCTTACCTACCATCGGCTCCCCCTGCGCAAAGACAACCTTCACCTGCTCCTGTCGCGCCAGATCGAGGGCAACGAAGAGTTGATGGAGCGCTTCAACCGGGGCCTGGCCGAACTGGAGCGCAGCGGCAAGCTCGAGCGCTACCGCCTCGAAGCCCAGCAACTACCCGGCTCGGCCCCCTGAAACGGCCCGTTCAGAGCGAATCCCCGGGAAACTCCACCCGCACCCGCAAGCCGCCGGACGCCCCCTCATGCAGGCTGATCGCCGCCAGGTGAGCCCGGCAGATTTCCCCGACGATGGCCAGCCCCAGCCCCGCACCACTACCCTGTTGCTTGCGCCGATAGAAGCGGGCAAAGACCTTCTCCCGATCCTCCGGCGGAATACCCGGCCCGTCGTCTTCCACCTCCAGCACACCGGGCGGCAGCACCCGAAGAATCACGTTGCCGCCCTCGGGCGTATGCGCCAGCGCGTTGTCCAGGAGATTGCACAGCAGCTCGTTGAGCAGCGTCGGCTCGCCCTTCAGCCAGACTGGCTGCTCGGCCTCCAGGGCCAGGGCGACACCCCGCTTGTAGGCCAGCGGCGCCATGGCCAGTCCCAACTCGCGGGCCAACTGGCTGAGATCGAGGCGCTCGGCACCGCCCTCGGCGATGGCTCGCGCGCCGCTCTCGATACGGGCCAGAGAGAGCAACTGGTTGGCTAGGTGGGTCAGTTTGTCGGTGTTTTCCGCCGCGCTCTCCAGAGTGCTGTACCAGACCGCCGGCTCCTTTTCGCGCAACCCCAGCTCGATGCGTGCCTTGAGCGCCGCCAAGGGCGTACGCAGCTCATGGGAGGCATCGGCGATGAATTGCGTCTGCCGCTCGAACTGGGCCCGCAGCCGTTCGGTGAAATGGTTCAGGGCCAGGACCAGGGGCTTCAGCTCGCGCTGCACACTGACCAACGGCAAGGGGCGCAGGTCGTCCGGCTGACGTTCTTCCACCGCCTCGCTGAGCCGCCCCAGGGGACGCAACGCGGCGCTCACCGCCAGCCAGACCAGCAGCAGCGCGCCGATCGCCAGCAAGCCGAGCCGCCACAGGGTGTCGGTCAATAACCCTCGGGCCATGCGCTCGCGCGCGCCCTGGGTCTCGGCCACGCGGATTTCCGCCATGCCGTTCAACTCGGGCTCGCTGATCGGTTGCAGCAGGCTGACCACCCGCACGCCCTGGCCCAGGTACTCGCCGTCGTAGAAACGTGCCAGCGCCGGATAGTCATCGGTCCGCCGCACCTTCGGCGAAGGCGCCGGCAGGTCCTCGTAGCCGGCCACCAACTCGCCCTTGAAGCCGTTCACCTGGTAATAGACGCGCCCGCCGCTGTCGTAGGCGAAGGCATCCAGGGCCACATAAGGCACGCTGACACCCAGGCGACCGCCCCGCGTCGTCAGGCGTTCGGCAATGGCTCGTGCCGACGCCAGCAAGGTGCGGTCGTAAGCCGTGTCGGCGGCAGCGCGACCGTTGATATAGGCGCTCCAGCCACTGACCGCGAGCAGTACCGCGAGCAACGCGGCAAGCCGCCGCAACAGCCGTCCGCGCAGGCTGGACGCTTCACTCACCCTGAGCCTCCAGCAGGTAGCCCAGGCCCCGGAAGGTAACGATGCGCACCCGGCTGCCTTCCAGCTTGCGGCGCAACCGGTGGACGTAGATTTCGATGGCGTCCGGGCTGGCTTCTTCGTCCAGACCGAAGACCTGCGAGGCGAGCTGCTCCTTGCTCATCACCCGGCCGGGCCGGGCGATCAGCGCGGCGAGCACTGCCTGCTCGCGCGAGGTCAGCGAAAGAATCTCGTCCTTGAGCAGGAAGCGCCGGGTATCCAGGTCGTACACCAGGTCGCCGCACCGCTGCTGCCGCTCGCCGCCGAGCAGGCTGCGGCGCAGCAGCGCCTTGACCCGCGCCTCCAGTTCGGAGAGTTCGAAAGGCTTGGCCAGGTAATCGTCCGCACCGAGGTTGAGGCCATGCACCCGGTCCTTCACCTCGCCGCGCGCGGTCAGCATCAGCACCGGCAGCGTCTTGCCGCGCTCGCGCAGACGCGCCAGCACCTGGAAACCGTCCAGCCGCGGCAACCCGATATCGAGGATCGCCAAAGCGTAGTCCTCGCTGGCCAGCGCCAGGTCGGCGGCTACCCCGTCATGCAGCACGTCCACTGTCCAGCCGGCGCCCTTGAGGGCCTGGGCCACGCTTTCCGCCAATTGCGGATGGTCTTCGACCAGCAGAATTCGCACCGCTACCTCCCACCACACCCCGGATCGAGGCGCGCAGTGTAGCGCCACCCGGCGCGCTGTGAATTGCCCCAAATGCCACCGCTCCCGGCGGCGGAAAAAACTGTCGCCCCTGAAAGCCTGGTGAAAGCTTGCCCGCCTAGGATCGCCTCAAGGTGGCTCGATCCACCTGCCTGAGCGGCCTTGCAGTGGTGCATGGCTGCGACAAAAACAATAACGGAGACCACAGATGTACGAAGCCTCACGCCAGGCCCTGCCGCCTGTCCGCCTGCTCTGCCTGGCCATCGCCGCCACCGGCGCCGCCCCCTTCGCCAACGCCGCCTTCATCGAAGACAGCAAGGCTACCCTGACCACGACCAACATCTACCTCAACCGCGATTTTCGTGAAGGCACCGGCCAGAACAAGCGCGAAGAATGGGGCCAGGGCTTCCTGCTCGACATCCAGTCCGGCTACACCGAAGGCACCGTCGGCTTCGGTCTCGATGCCCTGGGAATGCTCGGCGTGAAACTGGATTCGGGCGGCGGCCGCACCGGCACCGACCTGCTGCCGGTGCAGGATGACGGCGGCACCCCGGACGAGTTCAGCCGCCTGGGCCTGACCGCTAAGATGAAATTCTCCGAAACCGAGCTGCGCTACGGCTCCCATGTCCCCGAGCTGCCGGTGGTCAAGGCCAGCGACAGCCGCCTGCTGCCACAGGTGTTCGAAGGCGGCCTGCTGACCTCTTCGGAACTGGAAGGCTTCACCTTCACCGGCGGACGCCTGGACAAGGTGATCGACCGCGCCTCGACCAACTCCGAAGACCTGGTGCTGAACAGCAAGAACCGCCGTTTCGCCGGCGGCGTGACGGCCGATCACCTGGACCTGGCCGGCTTCGACTACCAGTTCGCTCCAGGCCTGACCGGCCGTTACTTCTTCGCCGATCTCGACGACGTCTACCGCCAGCACTTCTTCAATCTGCTGACCAGCCACAAGGTCGGCGCCGGCACCCTGAGCAGCGACCTGCGCCTGATGCTCAGCGACGACAGCGGCGCCGCCAACGCCGGCAAGGTCGATAACCGCGCGCTGAACGCCATGGTCACCTACGGCCTCGGCGCCCACAAATTCGGGCTCGGTTTCCAGGACATGAGCGGCGATACCGGCTATGCCTATATCGACGGCAGCGATCCGTACCTGGTCAACTTCGTGCAGATCAACGACTTCGCCAATGCCGACGAACGCTCCTGGCAGGCCCGCTACGACTACAACTTCGCCAGCGTCGGCGTACCCGGATTGACGTTCATGACCCGCTATGTCCGCGGCAGCGACGCCGAGATCGCCGGTTCGGACGATCGCGGCGGCGAATGGGAGCGCGACATCGAGCTGAAGTACGTGGTGCAGGACGGCCCGCTCAAGGACCTCTATGTACGCCTGCGCAATGCCAGCTTCCGTTCCGACTTCGCCCGCGACGCGGACGAGAACCGCATCATCGTCGGCTACAGCCTGCCGATCTGGTAACCACAACCACAATAAGAGTGCGAGGAATCAACTGATGAAAACCGCCTTTACCCGTGTCGCCCTCGCGGCGTCCTGCCTGATGTTCGCCGGCCAACTGCTCGCGGCCGAACCCAAGCGCCCCGAATGCATCGCCCCGGCCAAGCCGGGCGGCGGCTTCGACCTCACCTGCAAGCTGGCCCAGAGCGGCCTGAAGGACAGCGGCCTGCTCAAGGCTCCGATGCGCGTCACCTACATGCCCGGCGGTGTCGGTGCCGTGGCCTATAACGCCGTGGTCGCCCAGCGAGCCAAGGAGCCGGGTACCATCACCGCCTTCTCCAGTGGTTCCCTGCTGAACCTGGCGCAAGGCAAGTTCGGCCGTTACGACGAAAATGCCGTGCGCTGGCTGGCCGGTATCGGTACCGACTACGGCGCCATCTCCGTCCGCGCCGATTCGCCCTACAAGACCCTCAAGGACCTGGTCGAAGCGGTGAAGAAAGACCCGGGCAGCGTCGTCTTCGGCGCCGGTGCCACCATCGGCGGCCAGGACTGGATGCAGACCGCGCTGATCGCCCGCGCCGCCGGCATCGACGTACAGAAGCTGCGCTATGTCGCCTTCGAAGGCGGCGGCGAAACCCTCACCGCCATGCTCGGCGGCCACGTGCAGGTCACCAGCAGCGGCCTCGGCGAAGTCACCCCGCAACTGGCCGCCGGCAAGATCCGTATCCTCGCCGTGCTCTCCGAAGAGCGCCTGCCGGGCAAGCTGTCCGACCTGCCGACCGCCAAGGAGCAGGGCTACGACATCACCTGGCCGGTGATCCGCGGCTTCTACATGGGCCCGGAAGTCAGCGACGAAGACTTCAACTGGTGGAAGCAGCAGTTCGACACCCTGCTGGCCAGCGAGGACTTCGCCAAGCTGCGCGAACAGCGCGACCTGTTCCCGCTGTCCATGACCGGCGACGAGCTGACCGCCTTCGTCAAGAAGCAGGTGCAGGACTACAAGGCCCTCGCCGGCGAGTTCGGTCTGGTCCAGTAAGCATGCGCCCTCCCGTCCGGGAGGGCATTCGGCGGCCCGGATCGCTCCGGGCCGGGTGAGGGAGCCGGGAGCGACGCTCCGCAGGCTCCGCCCACCCCCGGCCCCTGTCGCAGGGGTGAATCACCACTGAGGTACCCGTTATGTACGTACGCCTGTTCGCCGGGATCTGGCTGCTTCTCTGCGCCGCTCTCGCCGTGGTCGCCTGGGGTTTCCAGGCGCCCTTCGCCTATGACCCGGTCGGCCCTCGCGCCTACCCGCTCCTGCTGCTCTCCCTGATGGGCGCCGGAGCCCTGTGGCTGCTGGTCAAGCCCCATGGCGAGCCGACCCCGCCGATCAACTGGACACTGGTGCGCAAGATCGCCCTGTGCATCGCCACGCTGCTGGCCTATGCCCTGCTCTTCGAGCCGTTGGGGTTCATCGTCAGCACCGCGCTGGCCGGCTTCGTGCTCGGCGTGCTGTTCACCGGACGGCCGCTGGCCTGCGCCATCAGCGGTGTGCTGATGGGCATCCTGCTCTATGGCCTGTTCGATTACCTGCTGGACATTCCGCTGCCGCGCGGCGTGTTGCTGTTCCTGGAGGGCTGAAATGGAAACCTTGAACTTCCTCGCCCAGGGCTTCGATGTCGCCCTGCGCCCCGTCAACCTGCTGGTCGCCCTGTTCGGCGCCTTCGTCGGCACCGTGGTCGGCCTGCTGCCCGGGCTCGGCCCGATCAACGGCGTGGCGATCCTGCTGCCGCTGGCCTTCGCCCTCGGTCTGCCGCCGGAGACCGCACTGATTCTGCTCGCCGCCGTCTACCTCGGCTGCGAATACGGCGGACGCATCTCCGCCATCCTGCTCAACGTGCCGGGCGACGCCGCGGCCATCATGACCACCCTCGACGGCTACCCGCTGGCCCGCCAGGGCAAGGGCGGCATCGCCCTGTCGTTGTCGGCGGTCAGCTCCTTCATCGGCAGCACCGTCGCCACCTGCGGCGTGGTGCTGTTCGCCCCCCTGCTGGCGCAATGGGCGGTAGCCTTCGGCCCGGCGGAGTATTTCGTGCTGATGGTCTTCGCCATTGCCTGCCTGGGCGGCATGGTCGGCGACAAACCGGTCAAGACGCTGATGTCCGCGCTGATCGGCCTGGGCCTCGCCACCGTGGGGGTGGACGCCACCACCGGCGTCTACCGTTTCACCTTCGACAGCGTCAGCCTGTCCGACGGCATCCAGTTCGTCATCGTGGTGATCGGCCTGTTCAGCGTCAGCGAAATCCTCCTGATGCTGGAAAACACCCATCATGGCCAGCAGGCGGTGAAGGCCAGCGGGCGCATGCTGTTCAACTTCAAGGAATTCTGCCTGACCATCTGGACCACCCTACGCAGCGCCGTGGCCGGCTTTGTCATCGGCACCCTGCCGGGCGCCGGCGCGACCATCGCCAGCGCTGTGACCTACATGAGCGAGAAGCGCATGGCCGGTAGCTCGGGTCGTTTCGGCGAAGGCGACCTGCGCGGCGTGGCAGCCCCGGAAGCGGCCAACAACGCCTCGGCCTGCGGCTCGCTGATCCCCATGCTGACCCTCGGCGTACCGGGCTCGGGCACCACCGCGGTGATGATCGGCGCCCTCACCCTGTACAACATCACCCCCGGCCCGTTGCTCTTCGAACAGCAGCCTGATGTGGTCTGGGGTCTGATCGCCTCGCTGTTCATCGGCAACGTCATCCTGCTGGTGATGAACATCCCGCTGGTCGGCCTGTTTGCCCGCATGCTGTCCGTGCCGAACTGGATCCTGGTGCCGGCCATTACCGTGGTCAGCCTGGTCGGCGTCTACGCCGTGCACAGCACCACCTTCGACCTGGTGCTGATGATCGGCCTCGGCGTGTTCGGCTACCTGCTGCGCAAGCTGGACTTCCCGCTCTCCTCGCTGATCCTCGGCTTCGTCCTCGGCGAGATGATGGAAGACAACCTGCGCCGCGCCCTGTCGATCTCCAACGGCGAACTGTCGATCCTCTGGACCAGCCCAATCACCCTCGCCCTCTGGGCGCTGGTGGTACTCATGCTGGCCCTACCGGGCATCCGCTGGCTGCGCGCACGCCAGAAGAAGGCCAAGCTGGCCCATGCCTGATCCACGTCGCCTGCCACACTGGCTGGCCACACCGCTGGTCGGTGCGGCCGGCGGTTACCTGGCCAGCCTCGCCGGCTGGCCGCTGCCCTGGATGGTCGGCTCGCTGCTGGCGGTGATCCTGGTCCGCTGCGGCGGCTGGCTGATCACCGAGGTTCCCCATGGTCGCCAGGCCGGTCAGTGGCTGGTGGCCAGCGGCATCGGCCTGCACTTCACCGCCGAGGTGATGGAGCAGGTGGTCGCCCATTTCGGCGCCATCCTCGCCGGCGCCATCGGCACCCTCCTCCTCAGCCTGATCGGTATCGCGGTGCTGCGGCGCGCCGGCGTGGACCGCGCCACCGCGTTCTTCGCCAGCATGCCGGGCGGCGCCAGCGAGATGGTCAACCTGGCCCTGCGCCACGATGCCCAGCCGGCACGCGTCGCCGCCGCCCATAGCCTGCGCCTGCTGCTGGTGGTGCTGATCGTCCCGGCCGTGTTCACCTGGACCCTGCCCCCCGTGGAAGCGCCAGCCCCGGCGTCGACGGACTGGGCCTGGCTCGCCGTGCTGCTACCCGCCGGCGGACTGCTCGCCCTGCTGTGGAAGAAACTGGGCCAGCCCAACCCCTGGATGCTCGGCCCCTTGGTGGCCTGCGCCTTCGCCAGCGCGACCTTCGACCTGCATGTGGGCCTTCCCCACGGAGCCGGTCCGCTCGGCCAGTGGTTGATCGGCTGCTCGCTGGGCTGCCATTTCGACCGCCCGTTCTTCCGCAGCGCGCCCGGCTTCCTGCTGCGCATCCTGCTGTTCACCCTGCTCGCCATGCTCACCGCCGCCCTGCTGGCGGAAGGGCTCGGCTGGCTGACCACGCTGAACCAGACGTCGCTGATGCTCGGCATGATGCCCGGCGGCATCACCGAACTCTGCCTGACCGCCGAAGCCCTGCAGCTTTCGGTGGCGCTGGTCACCGCCTTGCAGGTGCTCCGATTGTTCCTGGTCATGTTCCTTGCCGAGCCGGTCTTCCGGCTCTGGCGGAAAGCCCACGCTTGACCCGCTTCGGCGGGTTCTTTTTTGTCCGCTCCCCGCCTCGCTGTCCCTGCGTCATTGCACAGCCATCCACCCGCACCGCCTGAACTGCTTGCGCTGCCGTCAGTCACAAAAAATACGGCGGTATCGCCGATATCCGCGCCGTACTTGTGTCGCCGGCAAGGAGCCAGCCGCTCTACGACGGGCCCGGACGGGCCCACACAAGCATGCGGACTCAACGCTGGAAAATGCACAGGAGAATGTCATGAGCCGAACCATCAACGCTTTCTTCGCGGGCTTTTTCGCCCTACTGCTCAGCGCTGCCGCCTCTCTCGCTTACGCCAACGAAGCGACGGATTTCGTCGATGAGGCTTCCGCCAAGGGTGTCGCCGAAATCGAAACGGCCAAGATGGCGCTGGAAAAAGGCACTGCGGCGGATGTGAAGGAATTCGCCCAGATGATGATCGACGACCACACCGCCGCGAACCAGAAACTCCAGGCCCTGGCCCAGGGTAAAAAATGGGAGGTGGCCAGCGAGGCCGACCTGATGAGCAAGGCCAAGGCCATGATCCTCAAGCTGCGCGATGGCGAATCCTTCGACCAGGCCTACGCCAACAACCAGGTCGTTGCCCACGAACAGACCATCGAGCTGTTCCGCAAGCAGGCTCAGGAAGGCCAGGATTCCGACCTCAAGGCGTTCGCCAACGAGACCCTGCCCAAGCTCGAGCAGCACCTGCAACATGCCAAGGAGCTGGCCGCCGCGCACGGCGGCGATGCGGCCAAAAAGGAGTGAGGCAGGCAGCCCGGCGCCGCGTTACGGCGCCGGGCCGTTTCAGGCAACCTCAGGCAAACGCCAGTCGATCGGCTCCAGCCCGTTTTGCGCGAGAAAGGCATTGGTCCGGCTGAAATGGCCGTTGCCGAGGAAGCCGCGATGAGCGGACAGCGGCGACGGATGCGCCGAGCGCAGGACCAGATGCTTGGTGGGATCGATCAGCCGCTGCTTGCTCTGCGCATGGGAGCCCCAGAGCAGAAACACCAGCTTCGGCCGCTGTTCGCTGACCACCTGGATCACCCGGTCGGTGAAGTGCTGCCAACCCTTGTCGGCATGCGAGCCGGCATTGCCCCGCTCCACCGTCAGCGAGGTGTTGAGCAACAACACACCCTGCTCCGCCCAATGCTGCAGATAGCCATGGCGCGGCGGGTCGATGTTCAGGTCGCGCTTGAGTTCCTTGTAGATGTTCTGCAACGACGGCGGCGCCGGCACGCCCGGTTGCACCGAGAAACACAGGCCATGCGCCTGGCCGGGTCCGTGATAGGGGTCCTGGCCGATGATCACCACCTTCACCCGGTCCAGCGGCGTCGAATTGAGTGCGTTGAAGATCAGCGGCCCCGGTGGATAGATTTCCTTGCCCGCCGCCTTCTCGCGGCGCAGGAACTCGCCGAGTTCCTTCATGTAGGGCTTCTCGAATTCATCGAGCAGCACAGCCTTCCAGCTGGGCTCGAGCTTGATGCGGTCTTCTTGGGCAGTCATGGCGGGTCCGTCGGAAACTGACCGCGGCACCGTAGAAAAGCCCACCCGCCTTGTCAATCGAGCAATTCCCAATACGTCCCATGCCGGCCGTCCCCTCCTCGTATTTTTTTGACGGTGGCAACTTGACGCACCCACAAGCAGGGCTAGTTTTCATTGCATGAATGGATGCAGTACTGGGTAAACAGGGATTCCCACCACCCAGCTTCCAAAGGCCGATCCCCACTGCACCGTCGGGCAAACCTGCCCCGGACGTCGTGCACCCGATCGGCGCGTACCCCGGCCCCGCCAGGCAAACGGCCGGCACGGCCCCAAGGACTTGAAAGGAAGGACGGACCCTATGCTCGGCACAGCTCCGGTCACCCCCGAAATCCCCCTCCTCTCGCCTCGACTCCGGCTGCAGGACAAGCCGGCGATACCCACCCCGCCAACAAGGAAGCACCTTATGCGCATTCGCCACACCCTATACCGGGGCCTCCGGCTGTTGCCCCTGCCCTTGCTGCTGAGCGTCGCGGCCCCAGGCTTCGCCGCCGAAAAATCGCCGGTATCCAGCGGTTGCCAGGCATTGAGCGACTGGTTCCCGACCACGCCCTTCCCGGACGGCAACGCCTTTCCGCAGAGCGGAACGCTGAACAACTGCGCGTTCCATCAGTGGGCGTACCAGATGTTCCTCTGGCTCGGCGAACCGTCCTCCAGCGACGCGGACGCCCCGCTGAACTTCGAGACCCTCGCCGCCCCGGACAAGGTGCTGCGCCCCGGCGGCCCGGACAAGCCCTACCCCGGCCGCGCCGCTGGCGAGCAGCCGCGCATCATGGTACGCCTGGCCAAGTCGAAGCAGACCGTCGACGCCAACGACATCTTCCAGGCCGGGCCCGGCGCCCAGGTGCTGGTGGACCAGGCCGGCAACGTCGTTTACTACACCGGGCTGCTGAACCAGGACTTCTGGAATTTCGTCACTGCCAACAAGCTCTACGACCTGAGCGCCCTGACCAGCATCTCGCCGACCCAGGATTTCCCGGTCAACACCCTGGAGCTGAAGCTGTCCTGGCGCGTCGCGGCGATCCTCGACGACCAGGACCAGCCACAGAAGGTATTCATCCCCAACGCCAGCACGCTGTTCCATACCGAGAAGCAGACGGTACCGGTGGTGGAGGTGATCAACGGCAAAGTCACCGACAACACCGGCAAGACGATGCGCGCCGAACTGGCGCTGATCGGCATGCACGTGGTGGGCGTGGTCAAGAACCACCCGGAGTTCATCTGGGCCACCTTCGAGCACAAGGCCAACGCACCGGATTGCAGCGCCGTCCCCACCGGTAGCACCTCGCCGGTCGCCGGGCTGCCCTGGTCGCTGTACACCCCCAACAGCCCGGTGACGGTGCAGAACCAGTTCGATGTGAACAACCCGCTGGCGGTGATCAGCAGTTGCCGCCTGGCGCCCTATGGCGGCGGCAACCAGCAGAACACCGACAACATCCAGAGCCTCAACGCCAGCGTCGCGCCTCACCTCAGCGGCAGCGTCTGGGCCAACTACGAGCTGGTGGGCGCCCAATGGACCGGCGGCAACGACGCGATCCCCGGCCCCAACGGTGCGCCACTGAGCATCCAGATCGGCTCCCTCGACCTGGCCAACACCACCATGGAGACCTTCACCCAGGACACCAACTGCTTCGGCTGCCACAACGGCGGCGTGCACACGGTGACCGTGGGCAACTCCGGCCAGATCGTCCCGGCCAAGCACCTCAACCTGTCGCACTTCATCGTCAACTACCAGGCCTGGCTGCAAGCCATGCAGGCCAAGCAGAACAAACAGTGAGGAGCCGAACATGAGCACCAGCAACTTCCGCATCCACCCGACCATCGGCTTCGCCCGCGTCGGCAACAGCAGCGAGTACTACCTGGAACCGAACACCCAGGCGGCCCTGCCCATCCCCGGCGACACCACGGGCAACGCCACCGGCGGCCTGCCGGTCAAGGCCGGTACCGAGAACGACACCATCACCTCCAGCGATCTGCGCGACGCCAGCGGCGCACTCAAGCGCCAGGCCGCCCGCTTCAAGATCTACGCCTACCCGGCCCAGGCCAGCGAGACCTACCCGATGGGCGTGGAAGGCACGGAAATCCGCATCGGTACCCAGATCGACGGCAAGACCGTGAGCAACATCGTCTGGACCGTGCACTTGGCCAACAAGAAATCCAACTGGTACATCATTCCGGAAGACCTGGGCATCGATAACTATAAGAACGGCGAGACCCCGGCCCTGCGCAACGACGTCGCCCCCTTCTCGTCGGACATCAACGACCCGACCCGCCTGCGCCAACTGATCATCGACCCCGGGCCGCGCACCGTGCAGGGCGCCAGCGCCGCGCCGGTGGCCTTCGACCAGACCACCCCTTCCAGCAGTTGGGTGGACGGCAAGGGCGTGGTGCAGTGGCCGAACTATCCGAAGTCCTTCCCCGGCGACTTCTTCCCGAACATGGATTGCCCGAACGGGCCCATCGACACCCTCGGCGAACTGCAGACCGACCAGTACGGCCGCCTGATCGTCACCGGGGGCTATGGCCGCGCCTGCGGCATGATCGACCCGAACACCAACAAACCCTATGAGCTGAACAGCGACATCGACAACGACGGCTGGTTCGACGACGGCAGCGACGGCCCGGTCTACGCCGTGCTGCAATTCAGCGATGGCAGCACCCAGGAGGTGCAGGGGCATGCCTGGGTCACCGCCACCGACCCGGCCTATGCACCGCAAACCCTCAACACCGTGTCCCTGTGGGATGACATCTACGACATCTGGGTGCGTCACCTGGCCCTGCAACCGTCGCTGTTCGCCAATGGCAAGTTCCAAACCAGCTACCAGCCCTCGTTCAGCGACGAGCTGTTCCCCATCTTCCGCGCCGCCGCGATGCAGATGTGGAACACCAACCTGAGCATCACCGGCACGACCGCCCATGGCGCCGTGGACGAGATCCAGCCGGATACCGACCCTGCCACCACCCTGCTCGGCGGCCTCGGCTTCATCCGCGATCCGAACGATGCCTCGCAACTGCAGAACAGCCGGATGATGCCGCTGTCCCTGGGCGACGCCGGTCAATCCTTCCTCACCCTGCGCAAGACCCAGTATTTCTTCCTGCAGCAGTGGGACCAAAAGCAATACAGCCAGACCGGCACCGTCACCCTCAACGCCGGCGAGTACCTGGACAAGACCATGCTGGTGAACTGCCTGGGCGGGCGCTTCAGCCCCGGCATCGACCTCACCTTCATCGTCCGTGATCCGGCGCTCTACGTGCAGAACTGGCAGACCTCCGGTACCGGCCCGTTCCGCATCCAGCCCAAGCCGCTGGACTACAGCCAGGCGGTCGCCGGCCAGGCGTTCCTCACTGCCGGCTACACGCCGAACATCCAGAACAACCCGCTGGGCGACCAGCAGCCCATCGACACCAACCCCGGCAGCCCCGGCCTGGAACCCGGTGATGCGTCCAAATTCATGGCGTTGCCCTGGCACACCGACTACAACTCCTGCGCCACCCACCAGCCGGACCCGCTGCCTCAGTTCAACAACACCCTCTACTGGTCCTGGCCGGCGCAGCGCCCGGTGGCGGTGTACGTGGCGAAGGACCTGAGCGGCAGCACCAGTCAATTGCCTGCACAGCGCTTCTCGGTGCGAGGCGAGGGGACCGCCACCAACCCGTTCGACCCCGCCCAGGTCGGCCGCTACCAGCAGCGCATCGACATGGTGGACAACTGGCACAAGATCGGCGTGGTGATCCAGGGCAATGCCATCGACGCCAGCGACGGCGGGCCGTTCAGCGCCAAGTACTACCTCGAGGTGCAGAGCCAGTTGGATAACGGCGGCGACCCGGTGGTGCCCTGGCCGAACACGGTATCGCCCTCCACCAACGAAAAGACCGATGGCAAGTCCTGAAACCCACGCCCGGCCCATGCCGGACAGCACCTGCCGGGTCGCCATCGTCGGCGGCGGCCCGGCGGGGTGCGCCGCCGCCCTGGCCCTGTTGCAACGGGGCCTGGACGGCGTGGTGCTGATCGAGGCCGGCGACTATGGCCGGCCGCGTGTCGGCGAAAGCCTGCCGCCGGACACCCGCGAGCTGCTGATGCGTCTCGGGCTATGGGAAGCCTTCCGGCAACAAGGCCATGATCCGTGCTTGGGCAGTTGCTCCGCCTGGGGCGACGACCAGATCGGCTACAACGACTTCATCAGCAACCCGCACGGCAGTGGCTGGCATCTGGATCGCCAGCGCTTCGAGCGTTGGCTCGCCGACGAAGCCGTCGCCCGCGGTGCCCGCCTGCTCGGCGGAACCCGCCTGAATGCCTTGGAACCTACCGCCCAGGGCTATCGCCTGCACCTGCGCGGCCAGGCTCCGCACACCTTGCACGCCGACTACCTGATCGATGCCAGCGGCGGCCACGCACGCGCCGCACGCCTGCTCGGCGCACGCTTCCAGGAGCTGGACCAATTGATCTGCCTCTACGGCTTCTTCACCCGCCCGGCCACCGCCGCCGCCAACCACCTGACCTTGCTCGAAGCGACCGAGTACGGCTGGTGGTACCGCGCCAGCCTGCCCGACGGCCAGCTCTGCATCGCCCTCGCCTGCGACCAGCCGGGCCTGCGCGAACTGGGTGCGAACGACTGGCGCCGCTGGCTCAACCTGCTGGCCGATACCCGGCATGCCGCGGCGAACCTGGAAGGCCATGGCTTCGACCCTTCCCGCATGCTCGCCAGCCCCGCGCCTTCCTGCCGGCTGGACCGGATCACCGGCCACCGCTGGCTCGCCGTGGGCGATGCCGCCAGCCGCTTCGACCCACTGCTGGCCCGGGGCATCCACAAAGCGCTGGAAGACGGCCTCGCCGCCGCCGACGTCATCGCCGGCTGGCTGGCCAACGACGATGAACCGGCGCAGCACTACGAAGAGCAGATCCAGCAGCGCTACCAGGAATTCCGCGACATGCGCCGCTACCTCTACGCCCAGGAACGCCGCTGGCCCGAATCGCCCTTCTGGCAGGCCCGGCATGGCCTGGCCTGAGTCATCGACGGAATTGTCATGGGTACTGCGTAGGGGCGAATTCATACGCCCGACACGATACCCGACAGCCCCACACGGACTGCCCCCTCTCCCTGTTGGGGAGAGGGTTGGTGTGAGGGGACGGAGTTTAGCCGGACGGATTTCCGTCTAGATTTTTCGAGCGCCCGTAGGAGCCAGCTCTGCTGGCGAAGCTTTTTTGCGCGGCCCCAATCGCGAGCGACACTCGCTCCCAAAACTGATAACCCCCCATCACCTCCCTGGATGCAGATTGCCGAAGCCTTGGACACGTCCAAGACTGGAATCCGGCCCGCCAAGGAGACCCACCGATGAACGCCCCCGCCGCCCTCACCCGCGAACGCCTCGAAGAAGCCCTGGAACACTCCCCTTTCGCCCAACTGGTCGGCTTCCAGCTCACCGACTTCGGCCCCGGCCGGGTCGCCATGGAAGTCCTGCCGCGCCGCGAACTCACCCAGCACCACGGCTTCGTGCACGGCGCGGTGGTCGGCTTCATGATCGATAGCGCCTGCGCCTGGGCCGCCGCCTCGCTGGTGGGCGATGTGGTCACGTCGGAATACAAGGTCAACCTGCTGGCCCCCGCCATCGGCGACAAGCTCATCTGCCGCAGCGAAGTGATCAAGGCCGGGCAGCGTCAGGCGGTCAGCCGCGCCGACGTGTTCGCCGTGCGCGACGGCCAGGAGAAAATCATTGCCACCGGCCTGGCCACCATCGCCAGGGTCTGAACCGAAGGCTACGCCGCTCGACGGCCACGCAGCAGGGCCTTGAGCCAACCGTGCCCGCTCACCAGCAGGATGCCGAGCAGGACGAACACGGCGCCCATCAGGAAGCCTCGCTCAATCGCCTCGTCGAGCAGCCAGGCGCCCAGCACCACGCCGAACAGAGGGGTCAGGAAGGAAAACACGCCCAGCCGGGACGCCAGGTAGTGTCGTAGCAACCAGAACCAGGCGAGGAAACTGACGAAGGACACCACCACCGCCTGGAACGCCAGGCTGCTCCAGGCCAGCGGCGTGGGATCGAAGCCCCATTGCCCGAGCGCGACGGCGGCGGGGGTCAGCAACAGGAAGGCCGCCGCCAGTTGATAGAACAACGTCAGGGCCGCCGGCGTGCCTGCCAGGCGTGAGCAGCGGATCACTACCGTGGTCGCGCCCCAGGCGACCCCGCCCAGCAGGCCGAGCAGATCACCGAAAAAGACGTCGCCGGAAAAGCCACCACCATGATCGCCGCCGAAGAACGCCAAGGCGATCCCGGCGAATGCCAACAGGATGCCCATCCACTGCAACGGCACCAGCCGCTCGGATGGCAGCCGCCATTGCAGGCCGAGCGCCGCGAAGATCGGCGCGGTATAGAGAAACACCACCATGTGCGAAGCACTGGTGTAGCGCAGCCCTTCGCCCACCAGCAGGTATTCCAGGGCGAACAGGAAGCCCACCAGCAAGCCGGGGCGCCAGGTGCCGGCCAGCGACAGCCGCTCGCGCCGGACCAGCATCAGCAACCCCACCAGCGCCGCCGCCACACCCGAGCGCAGCGCGATCTGCAACAGTGGAGCGATATCCGGGGCAGCCGCCTTGATCGCCACCTGCTGGAGTCCCCAGACCAGGCACAACACGACCATCAACCCCGCCGCCCGACCATCGAGCGCCTTGCGCATCTCCATCACCCGCTCCTCGCTTCAGTGGAGCGCGCATTATGGGCGTGACGGCTTTACTCGATATAGCGAAAAACGGACAGTCACAGCCGCAGCCCGCCATACCTCCATGTTCCGCCGGCTGATGGGCGTGACGCCCGATGAGTTTCGCCGTGGCATGGCATGAGCTGGCTGCACAGCTAACGCAGACAAAGCCAATTCATTCGGCCCGAACCTGCCTAACCCCTCAATCATCCCGCGTCAGCACTTCCAACAACTCGATCTCGAAAACCAGGTTGGAATGCGGCTTGATATGCGCGCCGATCTGGCGTTCGCCATAGGCCAGGTGAGCGGGGACGAAGAGTTTGCGCTTGCCGCCGACCTTCATACCCATCATCCCCTGGTCCCAGCCCTTGATCACGCGGCCGGTGCCGATCACGCACTGGAACGGCTTGGCGCGGTCGTAGGAGGAATCGAACACGGTGCCATCCTCCAAAGTACCCCGGTACTGGGTAGTGATCAGGGCGCCCTTCACCACGGCCTTGCCGTCGCCCACACGGATATCTTCGATCTGCAATTCGTCGCCCATGTTCGCTCCTGTTCGTTCATGCGCCCCTTGGGCACGGGCGGCGTTTTTCGCAGGATTCGCCGCGCCTGGCAAGCCGGCCATCACCAGCCCGGCACGCCGCGCATGTCGGGGAGGCGGTGGGCAATGCCCTTGTGGCAGTCGATGCAGGTGGCCTCGCCGTTGGCCAGGGCGGTGGAGTGGAACTGCGCGGCGCGTGGGCTCTGGCGGGTGAAGTCCATGTAGTCGAAGGCGTGGCAGTTGCGGCACTCGAGAGAGTCGTTGGCCTTCAGCCGTGCCCATTCGTGCTCGGCCAGCTCGCGGCGCATGGCGAGGAATTTATCGCGGGTGCTGATGGTGCCGAAGATCTTGCCCCACACCTCCTTGGAGGCCTGCATCTTGCGCGCGATCTTGTCGGTCCACTTGTGCGGCACGTGGCAATCGGGGCAGGTGGCGCGCACCCCGGAGCGGTTGCTGTAGTGGATGGTGTCCTTGATCTCCACGTACACGTTGGAACTCATCTCATGGCAGGAGATACAGAACGCCTCGGTGTTGGTGGCCTCCAGCGCGGTGTTGAAGCCGCCCCAGAAGAAGATCCCGGCGATGAACCCGCCCAGGGTCAGGGTGCCCAGGCTGTAGTGCACGCTGGGCCGGCGCAACACCACCCAGTAACGCTTGAGGAAGGCGATGAGGGCTTTCATCCGATCCCCCTCAGCGCTGTTGGTTGCTGCCCGGCGGCAGCTCGTGCTGCAACAGCACGTCGATGTTCTTGAAGCCGTTCTCCACCAGCGGCTTCACGTCCTGCTGCGGCACGTGGCACTGGGTGCAGAAGTAGCGGCGCGGCGCCACCGCCGCCAGGGTCTGGCCCTCGCGGTCGGTGTAGTGGGTGATGCTGATCATCGGCGCCTGGGCCTGCACGCTGGCGGCGCGGCTGTGGCAGGCCAGGCATTTGTTGCCGTTGATATCCACCTGGTAGCCGCGGATGGCGTGGGGGATGGTCGGCGGCTGCTCCGGGTAATTGCGCTCGCGGCGGATGTCCTTGTTCTCCTCGTCATGCAGCGGCGGTGGAGTGAATTCCTGGGTGAGGGTCCCGCCGGGACGACGGCCGGACGGCGCCGGCGCATCGAGGGGATAGTCGGGGGCGGCAGCCACCGGCTTGCCGACCGGTTGCGGATCGGCGGCGATGGCCAGGCCCAAGGTGGCGAACAGCAGGACAGGCAGGTAATGGAGCTTCACGGCGTGTCTCCTCAGGCAAGGCTGACCACTTCGATCTTCACCGCGCACTTCTTGTAATCGGTCTGCTTGGAGATCGGGTCGGTGGCGTCGAGGGTGACCTTGTTGATCAGCTTGTTGGCGTCGAAGAACGGCACGAACACCAGCCCTTGCGGCGGCTTGTTACGGCCGCGGGTCTCTATCCGTGCCTGCATCTCGCCGCGCCTGCTGATCACCTTCACCACGCTGCCGCGTCGGGCGTTGAGCTTGCGCGCGTCCTCCGGGTGCATGTAGACCAGCGCATCGGGCACCGCACGGAAGAGTTCGTCGACCCGCTGGGTCATGCTGCCGGTATGCCAGTGCTCCAGCACGCGGCCGGTGCTGAGCCAAAACGGATATTCCTCGTCCGGCACCTCGGCGGGCACTTCGTAGGGCAAGGCGAAGATGATCGCCTTCTTGTCCGGCTGGCCGTAGAACTGCACGCCGCTGCCCTTGGCCACGTAGGGGTCGTAGCCCTCGCGGTAGCGCCAGCGCGTTTCCTTGCCTTCCACCACCGGCCAGCGCAGCCCGCGCTCCTGGTGGTAGACGTCGAAGTCCGCCAGGTCGTGCCCGTGGCCCCGGCCAAAGGCGGCGTATTCCTCGAACAGGCCCTTCTGGATGTAGAAGCCGAACGCCTCAGCCTCGTGGTTGCGGTAGTCCTTGGCGATCTCGGTCTTCGGAAAACGGTCCACCTGGCCGTTGGCGAACAGCACCTGGTACAGCGTCTGGCCCTTGTACTCCGGCGCCTTGGCCAGCAACTCCGCCGGCCAGACCTCGTCGGTGGTGAAGCGCTTGGAGAATTCCACCAGTTGCCAGAGGTCCGAGCGCGCCTCGCCGGGAGCGTCCACCAACTGGTGCCAGAACTGCGTGCGCCGCTCGGCGTTACCATAGGCGCCCTCCTTCTCCACCCACATGGCGCTGGGCAGGATCAGGTCGGCGGCCTGGGCCGAGACCGTCGGGTACACGTCGGAGACGATGATGAAGTTCTCCGGGTTGCGCCAGCCGGGCAGGATCTCCTGCATGATGTTCGGCCCGGCCTGCATGTTGTTGCAGACCTGCGTCCAATACACCCGCAGAGCACCATCCTTGAGTTGGCGGCTCTGCTCCACCGCATGGAAGCCGGGTTTCTCCTGGATGGTCCCGGCCGGCAGCTTCCAGATTTTCTCGGCGGTCGCGCGGTGCTTGGCGTTGGCCACCAGCATGTCGGCCGGCAGGCGGTGGGAGAAGGTACCCACCTCCCGCGCCGTGCCGCAGGCCGAGGGCTGGCCGGTGAGCGAGAAGGGGCTGTTGCCCGGCTCGCTGATTTTGCCGGTGAGCAGGTGCAGGTTGTAGATCAGGTTGTTGGCCCACACGCCCCGGGTGTGCTGGTTGAAGCCCATGGTCCAGAACGACATGACCTTCACCTTCGGGTCCGCATACAGTTCGGCCAGCGCTTTCAGCCGCTCGGCCGGCACGCCGGTTTCCCTGGCCGCGTGCTCCAGCGTGTAGGGCTTGAGGAATTCCACGTACTGGTCGAAATCGATGTCGCTCCAGGTGTTGGCCACCGCAGCGTTTTCCGCCTTCAGCTCGAGCGGATCGGTGGGACGCAGGCCGTAGCCGATGTTCTGCGCCCCCTTGGCGAAACGGGTGTATTTCTGCACGAAATCGCGGTTCACCGCGCCGCTCTGCACGATGTGGTTGGCGATGTAGTTGAGGATCACCAGGTCCGTCTGCGGCTTGAACACCATGGGGATGTCGGCGAGGTCGAAGCTGCGGTGCTCGAAGGTGGACATCACCGCCACCTTGACGTGGGGCGCGCCCAGGCGCCGGTCGGTGACCCGCGTCCACAGCACCGGGTGCATCTCCGCCATGTTCGAGCCCCAGAGCACAAAGGCATCCGCCGCCTCGATGTCGTCGTAGCAGCCCATGGGCTCGTCCATGCCAAAGGTACGCATGAAGCCGAACGCCGCCGAGGCCATGCAATGCCGGGCGTTGGGATCGATATTGTTGGAGCGGAAACCGGCCTTCATCAGCTTGTTCGCCGCATAGCCTTCCCAGATGGTCCATTGCCCCGAGCCGAACATGCCGATGGCCTGGGGTCCGCCCTGGGCCAGGGCGGCCTTGTACTTCTCCGCCATGATGTCGAAGGCCTGATCCCAGCTCACCGGCTGGAACTCGCCCTGCTTGTCGTAGCGGCCGTCCTTCATCCGCAGCAGCGGCTGGGTCAGGCGGTCCACGCCGTACATGATCTTCGACAGGAAGTAGCCCTTGACGCAGTTGATGCCACGGTTGACCTCCGCCTTCATGTCGCCATGGGTCGCCACCACCCGGTTGTCCCGCGTCGCCACCATCACCCCGCAGCCGGTGCCGCAGAACCGGCAGGGTGCCTTGTCCCACTTGAGGTTGGTGGCGTCCGCCTCGGTGACCAGGTTGCTGGCGCTGGTAACCAGGGGAATGCCGGCCACGCTCGCCGCGATGGCGGCGGCATTGGCCTTGGCGAACTGGCGTCGGGTCAGGCTCATCGGGCTTCTCCTTCTGGGTCGAGGAGTTCGTGATAGACCAGCACGGCATTGAGTACGCCGGGCAGGTTCTGGATCTGGTCGAGCCGTTCGAGAATGCGGCTCTCGTGTTCCGCCTCCAGCACCACCACCAGCTTGCCGGCCGGGCTCTCCTGGTGCAGTTCCAGATCGGGCAACAGGCACAGATTGTCCTTCAGCGCGGCGAGCGCCTCGGGACGGCAGTGAACCAGCAGGCTGGCGATATGCAGGACGTCATCCATGAGGATTTTCCTGGCGGTACGGGGCTTTTGGCGAGGGCGATCAACCCGGCCCGGGCGGGCCGAAGATCAGCATCTGGAAAATCCACACGACGAACCCGTAGGCCGCCACCAGCACGACGCTGAGGATCGGGAACAGGAACACGATGAGGAAAATGAAGAGACGGGTTTCCGCTTGCTTGCTGTCGGGTGCAGGACGGCCTTGGGGGGTCGAATGCATGGTCGAGGCTCGCGCAGGTCCTTTCGGGAAAGCATAGTTGCCCTTCGTGGTACGCAAGTACTTCCTTCCACCAGTTGGACGAACGGTCAGGTTCTGCTCCTTCGCCAGCTACTCTTACGCTCCGATACGGGATTCATTGCGCCAGGTCATGGAGCCCGTTTCGCTCGCCGTCTAGAGTTGCCGCCAATGGATATTCTCAACCTCATCTTCCTGCTCCTGCTCGCCGTCGCCATCAGCCGCATCGTGGCGAACGTCTTCCCCGTACCGCTGCCGATCCTGCAGATTCTCATGGGCTGCGCCATCGCCCTGCCGCCGTTCGGCATGCAGGTGGAATTGCACCCGGAACTCTTCATGCTGCTGTTCATTCCGCCGCTGCTGTTCTACGACGGCTGGCGGATACCCAAGCGCGAGTTCCGCGACCACGGCGGGCAGATCGCCGCCATGTCGCTGCTGCTGGTACTGATCACGGTGGTGGTGGCCGGCTACGTCATCCATTGGCTGCTGCCGTCGATTCCGTTGGCCGCCAGCTTCGCCCTCGCCGCCATCCTCTCGCCCACCGACGCGCTGGCGGTGATCGCCATCGCCCAGGGCCGGCTGCCGCGCCACATGAGCCACCAGCTCGAAGGCGAAGCGATGATGAACGACGCCACCGGCCTGGTGTCGTTCAAGTTCGCCGTCGCCGCCGCGGTGACCGGCAGCTTCTCGCTTTCCTCGGTGGCCGGCGGCTTTCTCCTGGTCGCCGTCGGCGGCCTAGCCATCGGCGCCGGGCTGAGCTGGGCGGTCGGCAAGCTCAAGCAGTGGATGACGTCGCACAAGCTCTACGACCCGTCGAGCTACGTGGTCACCATGCTGCTATTACCCTTCGCCGCCTTCTTCCTCGCCGAGCACGCCGGCATGTCCGGCATCCTCTCGGCAGTGGCCGCCGGCATGGTGCAGAGCCGGGTGGACATGCTGCCGGTGAAGACCAGCACGCGCATCATCAACCGCAGCATCTGGGAAATGCTCGACTTCAGCTTCAACGGCCTGGTGTTCCTGCTCCTCGGCCTGCAATTCCCGCGCATCATCGAGCGCGTCTGGGAGAACGCCAGCGGCGAGAATTACAACCTGCCCCTGCTGATGCTCTATGCCGTGCTGATCATGGCGCTGCTGCTGGTGATCCGCTATGCCTTCGTCTACGCCTACCACCACTGGGAGGCACTGGTCGCCCGCCTGCGCGGCAAGCCCCACGAACCACAGCCGGTGGCCCTGCTCTCCGCGCTCAGCTCGGTGGCCGGCGTGCGTGGCGCCATCACCCTGGCGGGCGTGCTCTCGGTGCCGCTGATGATCGGCGATGCCCCCTTCCCCGGCCGCGACCCGATGATCTTCATTGCCGCCGCGGTGATCATCCTCTCCCTGGCCATCGGCAGCTTCGGCGTGCCCTACTTCCTCCGGTTCCTGCCGATGAACGACCTGGAAGAGCACGAACAGGAACTGCGCAAGGCCCGGCGCGCCGCGGCGCAGGCGGCGATCCGCTGGCTGGAAGGCTGGAAACAGTCGCACCCCAGCGGCGACGCCGACGCGGCGCTACGGGTCAACGAGGTCACCACCGGCGTGATCGAGGCCTACCGCCACAACCTCGAAGTACTGATGGATCGCCACGACATGGCCAACCAGGCCCGCCGCACCAAGGCCCTGGAGACGGAAATCCGCATCAAGGCGATCCAGGCCGAACGCAAGGAGCTGTACCGCCTGCGCAAGCGCCATGTCATCGACGACCAGATGCTGCAGGAGCTGATCCGCGAGCTGGACTATGCCGAGGCGGCGCTGATGGGGTGATGACTCAGCGACTGCGCTGCGCCAATACCTGCGTCGCCCCTTGTGGCTTGGAATAGAACCAGAGCACCCGGCTCACGCCACGGGTGATCGCCACATAGGCCAGGCGCAGCGCCTCGTCGGCCATGGCCTGGTCGTAGCTGTTGCGGAAGAACCCGGAGTGCGCGTAGAGCGCGTTGCGCAGCGGGTGTTTTTCCGGTGGCATGCACTCATCGACGATGATCGCCACCTCGGCCTGCAGGCCCTTGGCGCGGTGGATGGTGTAGCCCTTCACCGGCAGCGTCTTGTCCAGTTGTGCCTGGATCTGCTGCAACGGCTCGTTGCGCCGGCTCAGCACCAGCACCGCCGTGCGCTCGGTCGAACCCTTGGCGGCGACGTGCCCGCACTGTGTCTTGATCTCCGCCAGCAGCTCCGGCAGCCGTGCCTTGAGATCGAAGCGCGGCACCAGCTTCACACCGTGATCGCCCGGCTGCATCGCCTTGAACGCCTTGCTCGTCTTGGCCTGCTTGAACGTCACGCCGTCCAGCACCGCCTCGGCATCGCGGATTACCGGTTCGATGGAGCGGTAGTTGGTTTCCAGCAGCAGCACCGCGCTCTTGCGCTTGCCCTTCGACGGGAAGTGGCGATCGAAGTCCATGAACAGCTCCGGCGAGCTGCCGCGCCAGCCATAGATCGATTGCCAGTCGTCGCCGATGGCCATCAGACTGACCTTCTCCTTCTCGCGGACGAGCCGGCGGTGGACCGCCTGCAACCAGAGGACGATCTGCGGGGAAATGTCCTGGAACTCGTCGATCAGCAGATGGCTGAGCGGCCGCAGGGCCTCGGCCGGAACACGGCCGCCGTCGTCGGCCAGGGAATCGGTGAGCCGTTGGAAAGCGCCGTTGAAGGTCGTCAGGCCCTGCTCCGTCAGTCGCGTTTCGAAGCGCTGCCAGAACAGCGCCAGTGCCTCGACGAAACACCGCTCCCGCGGCGAACAGGACAGCGTTCGGGCGTCGATCCGCCCGGGACGCAGACCGATGCTTTCCATGAACCCCGCCTGCACGTAGAAGGCCTCGAACAACGGCAGTGCGGCGAACTCGCCGGCCAGGGCGAAGCCATCCAGCGGCGCCCTGGGCTTGCCCTTGGTCTCCTCCGGGGGAGGCGGCAGGTCCAGCAGACGGTGCACCCGCTCGCGGAAGGCCGGTTCCTTGGCATAGGTGTCCTGGTAGACCTGCTTCAACAGGCGCTGCTGGGCCGGACGCAGGCGACCGGATAGCAACGGGTTGTCCAGCTCGCCTTCCGCAGCAGGCTCGTCCAGTTGCTCGAACCAGGCCGGATTGCCCAGCACCTCCTTGGCCAACGTGCCCATGGCCGAATGGAAGGTACGCACGCATTTGCGCGCCTGCGCGGCGTCGAACGAGAAGCCCCAGAAGCCGAGCACCTTCAGCAACTGCTCGCGCAGTTGAGTGCAGGAGGCATTGGTGAAGGAAATCACCGTCAACCGCCCCGGATCGATGCCCAGGTGGCAGAGCATGAACACCACCCGCAACACCAGAGTGGTCGACTTCCCCGACCCCGCCCCGGCGAAAATCCGCGTGAGCGGCGCGCGGCCCAGGATCATCGCCCACTGCTCGTCCGATGGCGCACTCACGATCCCCGCCCGCACCGCCTCGGCGACCCGCTCGCGCATCGCCTGCACCTGCGCCGCTTCCACCGGCATCAGCGTCGCCGGGTAGATGCCGGTACTCGCCGGCTTGGGCTTGGCGTCGGTGGTTTTCCTTGCGCGGGGCTTGGCGCTCCTGGCTCCGGCTTTCTTGCTGCGCGAACGCGGCTTCGCCTGCGCAGCCGCCGCCTCGCGCTCGGCCCGCAGATAGGCCGTGGTGCGCGGGAAATAACGGGCCAGCATCCCAGACAGGAGCGCCTTGTAGCGCTCGACAGCAGATGGCATTCGGCTATCTCACAATAGGGCTAAGGCGCGGAATGATAAGGGGTTTTTGTCGGGTGGTGCGGGATGGGTGGGGCGTTTGGTTCGTCTGGTAGGTGGTTGGTCGGCAAGTCTTGGTCAGACCGAGACTCCGCCCCCTCACAACTAGGCGTCCCCCCCAGCCCTCTCCCCAGAGGGGCGAGGGGACGGTATGTGCGAGTTCGATACTTATGTGCAACGGTCGCCACCACCGAAGGTAATGGCAAACGAATAGATTCGCCCATGCTAGAGAGTGACGGTCACGCACGAACTACCCCCTCGCCCCTCTGGGGAGAGGGTTGGGGTGAGGGGGCGGACTCAAGCCGAACGAAATTCGTCAAGTCACGGCACAGCCCCTCACCCCCGCCCACCCACCACAACCACCAGATCGATCCACATGACCAGCACGATCACGCTCGAAACCAAGTAAGCCAGGAATCGATGGAAGGAGTTGTTATAGGTAATGTGGATCGCCGAGTGAACGATCCGCGACACCACGAACGCCCAGCCCAGCGCCAGGAGCAAGGGGCTGTCGATGCCCAGGGCGATCGCCATCACCCCGGCGATGTAAAACAGCATCGGCACTTCAAAGAGGTTGGAGAAATTCCGCCCCAGTTTCTGCACATGCTCCGGTGGCGGCGAACCGCAGAACAGCCGGTAATAGCGGGGGTCGACCTGCCTCCGCTTGACGCTCAGCACCCGCGAAATCCCCAGGCTCAAGCCCACCCCGAACTTCAACAGCACCAGGGCGAACATCGGGTAGATCATTTCCATTGGCCATGTTCCTTGTTGTTGTCGTTGCGGCGCCAGATCCGGCAGCAGACCTGGGCCAGCCGAAGACGCTACTGTCTTGCCCGATGGCTGTCCACAATGGAATCCATGCAGGAAAGCGAGTGTTGAGAGCGGAAGGCGACAGGCCGCCTCAGTCGCGCAGGCCAAGGCCGGCCAGGGTGGTGCGGTAGCGTTGCCAGAGATCGGCGCTGCGCGGCCAGACCTCATCCAGGCATTCATCCAAAGCGATATGGGCGTCCACCCGGCAGCGGTCGTCCAGCCCGCAGCGCTGATAGAACGCATTGACCAGCTCCACCATCGCCTGCCGCTGGTTCTCCATCAGCACTGCGCCATGGGCCAGCACCACATTGCGCCCGTCGCCCGGCCGGCGCCGCCAGCGCTGCGCCGTGCCGACCAGCTTGCGCCCGCGCAGATTGACGTTGTAGCGGCCGTCGCAGAACGCCCCCTCCACCTCGCCCAGCCCCGGCTCCAGGCCGGCCGCACGCAGCCAGTCGCAGAGCGGATCGCACAGGCGCAGGTAGGCGGTCTCCAGGCGGGTCAGTTCGCTTTCCTCGCGCGGCACCGCATAAGCCAGCGCCACGTTCAGCACCGCCGGCGACTGCGGCACCGGCTCGCCGCCGGTATCGCGCAACGCCACCGGCCAGCCGAGTGCCTGGCAATGCGCCTGCGCCGCCTCGAAGCCGGCCAACCGGCTGAGCCGCCTCGGCATCACCAGGGCCTGCTCCTGCGGCTGCCAGAACAACAGCCCGCAGTCCTGCTCGCCACTGTGGATACGGTCCAGCAGGGCACGCTCGGCATCGAGCCCGGCTTCCACGGGATGGCGCTGGATGAACGTCATGGGCAGGCTCCTGGCAGGAAAAGCGCATGATCATACAAGACCGCTCCGCTGTCGCCGTCCAGACTGAATGCCCACCATCAGGAGCCGATGAACATGACCGATTACCGTCCCATCAACCTCGCCGCGAAACTCGGCCTCATCCACGACCACTGGTCACCCCGGGTCGTTGCGGAAATGAACGACTACCAGTTCAAGCTGGTGAAGATCCAGGGCGACTTCATCTGGCACAGCCACGCCGATACCGACGAAACCTTCATCGTGCTGGACGGCCAACTGCGCATCGACTTCCGCGACGGCGCGGTGCACCTGTCGGCGGGCGAACTCTTCATCGTGCCCAAAGGCGTGGAGCACAAACCCTACGCCGAGAGCGAAGTGCAATTGATGCTGATCGAGCCGCGCGGCGTACTCAACACGGGCGAGGAAGGCGGCGAGCGCACGGCGCAGAACGACGTGTGGATTTGAGGGACCGAATCGCGCCGACTGGACAGCCCGGCGCCACCGGCTAGGCTTGCCCCGCCAACAAGAACCAGAAGGAGCCGCCCATGCGTTCACCACAACAGGAAGCCCCACAGCCGCTGACCCACCTCGTCCAGCAGATCGCCGAGTACGGCACGATCCGCGAGCATTTCCACCAGCTCTGCGCGACCTTCAGCGAGTACTGCGCCCACGTCGACATTCCCGGCCTCGCCGGGGAACGCGACGCCAACCGCGACGAGTACCGCATCCGCGTGCTTGACCGCGTAGTGAAGCTGGTGCTCTCCCCCCGTGCCCTGGACAGTGCGCTCTGCGGCCACGTCCAGACCATCGAATGCGTACCCGGCGCCGAGCGCCTGGTGGGCTCGTTCATCCTCGGCACCACCGGCGATCTGACCGACGAGCACGGTGCCGTCCAGTTCACTGTCGGAACGCACTCCAGAGCCGCCCAGCTCACCTTTTTCGGCAACTTCATCTACTCATTCCTGGGCCGTTCCAAACCGATCGCCAAGGGCGAGTGACAGCCTCGAATAGCAAAAGGCTTACACGCGCTGACGGCAATCGACCATTTTCTCTCAGCCAGCCGGCACGTAAGCTTTCCCACATCCTCTGATGCACAGGACGCGCACTCAGGATCAAGGATGATCGACCATGGCCTGGATGGCTCCCGACAGGACGTTGGAATGGTCAGGTAAAAAACCCGCCTCGGCGGGTTTTTTGTTGCCTGCGAAAAAGCGCCCGGCCGATCAACCTGCCAGCACTTGCATCGAAGACACGCGACAGAGGACAGTTGCACGCTTCGGCAGTCATCCGCCCGATCGACGGACAGCCTGAGTCACGACCGGCCCTGCGGATGTCCAATGCCCTGTCCGTCCTGTCATCCCAAGGAGTCCGCATGACCGACCTGTCCGCCTTCCCCATCACCCGCAAATGGCCCGCCAGCCAGCCGGACCGCCTGCAGCTCTACTCCCTGCCCACGCCCAACGGGGTCAAGGTCTCCATCATGCTGGAAGAAACCGGCCTGCCCTACGAGCCGCACCTGGTCAGCTTCGACACCAACGACCAGATGTCCCCGGAGTTCCTCTCCCTCAATCCGAACAACAAGATCCCCGCCATCATCGACCCCAACGGCCCGGATGGCCGCCCGCTGCCGCTGTTCGAGTCCGGCGCGATCCTGATCTACCTCGCCGACAAGACCAGCCAGCTCATCCCGCAGGACGCCGCTGGCCGCTACCAGACCATCCAGTGGCTGATGTTCCAGATGGGTGGCATCGGCCCGATGTTCGGCCAGGTCGGCTTCTTCCACAAATTCGCCGGCCGCGAATACGAAGACAAACGCCCGCTGCAACGCTACATCGACGAAGCCAAGCGCCTGCTCAACGTGCTCGACCGACACCTGGAAGGCCGCGCCTGGATCATGGGCGACACCTACACCATCGCCGACATCGCCACCTTCCCCTGGATACGCAACCTGATCGGCTTCTATGAAGCCGGCGAACTGGTGGAAATCGAGCGCTTCGGCAACGTCACCCGTGTGCTGGACGCCTTCCTCGCCCGCCCGGCAGTGGTGCGGGGGTTGGGGATTCCGAAGCGGGGGTGATTCTCCCCTGCGCTTCGATACCCGCACATCCCGCCCTCTCCCGTATATACGGGAGAGGGCCGCAGCCTCGGCCAGGCATGCATACCGGAACGCCCGAAAGCCAATAGCACGGATACGACCGCAAGGAACCCACACCATGAAACTCTGCGCCGCCCAGCTCGCCTCGGTCTCCGGCGACCTCCGGCAGAACCTCGATAAGCACTGCCGCTTCGTGGAACACGCCGCCCGGCTCGGCGCGGAGTTGATCGTTTTCCCGGAACTCTCGCTAACCCGCTACGAGACCGTCCGGGCCAGGGAGCTGGCGCTGCCCTGGAACAGCCCGCTACTGGACGAACTCCAGCACCTCAGCGATGCCCATCGAATCATCATCGGCGCCGGGCTTCCCACACCGGCGCCGGAGGGCACCCGCATCAGCATGCTGATCGTCCAGCCGCACAAGCCCCGGGAGGTTTATTCCAAACAACTGCTCCCTGACGACGAGCTGCCCTTCTTCGTACCCGGCGATCATCAAGTCGTGATCCGTGCAGGCGATGCCGTGCTGGCACCGGCCATCTGCTACGAGTCCCTGCAACCCGACCACGCCGAACAGGCCGCCCGCCTGGGCGCGAACGTCTACCTGGCCAGCGTGGCCAAGTCCGCCAATGGCGTCGCCAAGGCCCGGGCGCACTACTCCGAGGTGGCAAAACGGCACGGCATGACGGTGCTGCTGGCGAACGGCGTCGGCCCGGTGGATGGCTTCGTCACGGCCGGGCAGTCGGCCGTCTGGGACGACCGGGGCGAACGGCTGGGGCAACTGGGCGAAGAGGAAGAAGGCCTGCTCCTGTTCGATACGCTCAGCGAAGCGCTGAGCATCCACTCACCCTTACGGTGAAATCGAAGGCGTGGGCGCTGCCTCGATTGCATCCGGCCCCGGCGACGCCTCGGAAAACACCAGCGCTTCGTCCTGGATCGGCTGCTCCAGCAGCATCACCCGGTCCCGCTCGTAACTGTGCAGCACCCGCCAGGGCAGATGCCGCCCCTGCCGAGGCAATACCGCCTGCCCGCGCTGGACATAGCCGGAGCGCAGCGAACTCATCACACTCTCCTCCAGCGCCTCGCCCTCCGGCGCCTTCGGGGTGAACACCGCCCGCCCCGCCTCGCGCATGTGGCGGTACAGCCGGCACAGGTAGGCCGCGGCGATATCCGCCTTCAACGTCCAAGAGGCATTGGTATAGCCGAAGATGTAACCGAAGTTGGGCACGTCCTGCACCAGCACGCCCTTATAGGTCAGCCGCTCGTGGATCGGTTGCACCACGCCATCCACGTCCACCGTCACCCCGCCGCACGCCTGCAAGCGCAACCCGGTGGCGGTGATCACGATATCCGCCTCCAGCTCCCGCCCGGACACCAGGCGGATGCCCCGCTCGGTGAAGGTCTCGATGCGATCGGTGACGACCGAGGCTTTTCCCTTGCGCAGCACCTCGAACAGATCGGCATTCGGCACGGCACACAACCGCTCGTCCCACGGGTTGTACGGCGGCGTAAAATGACGCATGTCCACCGCCCCGTCCAACCGCTTGCGCACCCCGGCCAGCAACAGCCGCCGCACCAGCCCCGGCCAGCGCTTCGCCGCCTTGAACATCGTCCGCTGCAAGAAGATGTTGCGCCGGCGCGCCCAGGCATAGACCCATCGATCCGGCAGAAACCGCCGAAGCACCTCCGACAGCTTGTCGTAGGCCGGCACCGAGAACACATAGCTCGGCGACCGCTGCAGCATGGTCACATGGGCAGCCCGCTCCGCCATCGCCGGCACCAGCGTTACCGCCGTCGCGCCGCTGCCGATCACCACCACCCGCTTGCCGCTGTAATCCAAGTCCTCCGGCCACTGCTGCGGGTGGATACGCAGCCCCTGAAAGCGCTCGACACCAGGAAAATCCGGCAGATAGCCGGCGTCGTAGTCGTAATAACCGGTGCAAGCGATCAGCAGCCTGCACGTGAAGGAGCGCGTCTGCCCGCTCGCCTCCTCCAGTGCCGTCACCGTCCACTCGCGCCGCTCGCTGGACCAGGAAAACCGCGTCGCCTTCAGGCCGAAACGAATCTTCTCTTCGACCCCGAACGCCCGCGCCGTCTCCACCACATAACGCCGGATCGACGGCCCATCCGCCAGCACCTTCAGCTCATTCCAGGGGCGGAACGAATAGCCGAAGCTGAACATGTCCGAATCCGACCGCACGCCAGGATAGCGAAACAGATCCCACGTCCCGCCAATCGCCTGCCGCCGCTCGACGATCCCAACCCGCGCCTCCGGCACCTGCATCGCCAACTGACACGCCATCCCAATGCCCGACAACCCGGCACCGATCACCAGCACATCGAAATGATCCTGCATGGCGCGCCTCCCGTTTGGCTTCTAACCTTCGGGATGCACGGCATCCCGACCTTCAGGCGAGGCTAGATCATTTGGCGCGGGAGCGCTGCTGGTCGTTTGGATGGGGGTATTTGGTGAAAGAACGGCGCGGGGAAGGATTGCGTGCGGTTTGATGGGGATGGCGGGTATCGGCCGATTCTGTTGAAAAAGTAGGTTCAGCGGCAGCCGGCCGATCGGATGTGCCTGCTGTCGAAGTGGCTGGAAGCCACTTCAAGTTGCCTTTCGGCGTTTCACGGAGCTTCCTTGCCCAGGTCTGAGGGTTAATTCGAGGGTTTCTGCTCGCCGCAGGCGCGCCTATCCCGTGAGTGGTGGCCCGTGAGGCAGCAGCTTGGCCATACGTCTCAGGTTTTGCACAGTAGCGGCCAAGGTGAATTCGTCAGTCGCACCCGTCAGTCCACGCAGTCGTAAGCGGTCGAGTTTCATGATCCGTTTGAGGTGGGCGAACAGCATCTCCACCTTCTTCCGTTCGCAACGAGAGATGAAAGAGCGTGAACGACGTTGAAATCCGGTGCGTTCAGAAGACGGAACTGCCTTGGTTTTTACGTAGCAGCGTCGAAATCGAGCGTTTTTTGAGCTGTCGATAAGCAACTCTCTCAGAAACCGACTTTTTCAACAGAATTGACCGATAGCTGCCACTCTCAACCGCAAGACCATGACGCGGAGCGTCACAGGATGCATTCCCACGTGGAGCTTGCAAACTCAACCAAGCAAAAGCGATCCTAGCGGCTCAGTCAGGTTGGGCCTCCCCAAGCGGTTTTCCATCCAGCCCTCTCGAGTCGCCTGCTCATGTCATACGAAATAGGTCGTCAATGAACCGAGACATTTACACAACCTTCTTAGGTGCGAAAGGTGTTGCTTTCGCGTGGATTGGTGCGGCCCTGGGTCCCATTTTTCTAGGGTTCAGCAGCAATCAACAGGAGCACTTGGTCTTCGGCATTGGAGCATTGATTCTAGTTGCGCTCTCGTTCGGCGAAGGTATCCGAGCTTTAAAGCATGGGTCGATGAGTGACTTCCTGGTTTACATGATCGTTCCTGCCCTTCTTTTAACTACAAGCTGCAGCTATGTGTTTTTCACTTGAGACGCAGCGCAATATTGGATACCCAGCCAAAACCATCCAAACCATGGCACAGAGCGCCGCGCAGAATTCCCACGCAAAGCGTGGGAACGACCCAGCAACCCAGCCAGGGCTTTAATCCAGCAGGAACTTCAAGCGTTCATCCGCCTTCGCCGCACTGATTTCGAGGATTTGTGCCTCGACCACCTGTTCGGCCACGAAGGGGTCGTCGTTGACGCGGGTTTGCAGGTCGGGCAGCGAGGTGTTGTGGGCGATGACGCAGCCGCCGCGCTTGGGTTGGAGGCTGCCGACGAGCAGGAACACGCCGTCGTCGAAGCCGCGCTTGATCCAGGCGTTGTGGCCTTCCATGAATTGGCTGGCCTTGTCTTTGTGGGTTGAGAACGTGAGCAGTACGACGAACATCGGGCCTATTCTCCTGATGGTTGTTAGGTGCATTCCGTTATGGGCGGTATCGCTGGCGCGTACCGGCCCTAAGGTATAGCCCGGTTGTTTCAGGCTGGCTAGCCGGGGGCGCCGGGGAAGTGACGCGGGGCCTCATGGGCTGCGTTCCCACGCGGAGCGTGGGAACGATCCAGTCCGGCATCTTCCCGGATTGCGCTGACGCTTTTCTGGGCTACGTTCACTCTTTGGCCCTTCGACAAGGAATCCTCGCCATGTCCATTCGTTCCGGTTCCAATGCGGCCTTGGTCGTCGTCGATGTCCAGGTCGACGTCGTGGCCAATGCCTGGGAGCGCGACCGCATCGTCGCGAACGTAGCGCTCGCCGTTCGGCGTGCTCGCGATGCGGGTGTGGTTGTCGTCTGGGTCCAGCATGACGATGCCGAACTCAAGTACGACACCTCGGGCTGGGCGTGGGTGCCAGAGCTTTCGCCACTGCCAACGGAGCCGCTCGTTCGCAAGCACTTCAATTCCGCCTTTGAAGGCACCGAGCTTGACTCGCTGCTGGACGGGCTCGGTGTCGCACACGTTTTCCTGGCCGGGGCGGCGACGAACTGGTGCATTCGTGCAACGGCCTATGCCGCACTGGAGCGAGGGTTCGACGTTACCTTGCTCAGCGACGCGCATACGACCGAAGACATGGTGCTTTCGTCTGGGCGGGTGATCGAGGCGCAAAGCGTGGTCGACGACCTCAACATCGCCCTGCGCTGGCTTGCCTACCCTGGACGCGCCAATGCGGCCGCGCCGACTGCGGAGGTCGAATTCGGGAGTCGCACAGAAGGGTGACGCGGAGCGTCACGGGCTGCATTCCCACGCGGAGCGTGGGAACGATCGATGCTCCGCCGGGCGAATAAATTCGCCCCTACCCACGAGCGGAGCGCGGGAACGCTCCATCCACGCGCCCGTTCACTGCGCCAGCCAACCGCCATCCATGTTCCAGGCTGCGCCACGTACCTGCTCGGCTGCCGGGCTGCAGAGAAACAGCGCCAGATCGCCCAGTTGCTGCGGGGTCACGAAGGCCTGGGAAGGCTGTTTTTCCGCGAGCAGTGCCGTGCGTGCGCTGTCGAGCGACTCGCCCACGGCGACACGCGCATCGATCTGCTGCTGCACGAGCGGGGTGAGCACCCAGCCGGGGCAGATGGCATTGCAGGTCACGCCGCTCAAGGCGGTTTCCAACGCCACCACCTTGGTCAGCCCGAGCACACCATGCTTGGCCGCGACGTAGGCCGCCTTGCCGATGGAGCCGACGCTGCCATGCACCGAGGCGACGTTGATGATGCGTCCCCAGTTCTGCTCTCGCATGTCGGGCAAGGCCAGTTGCGTGCAGTGAAAGACCGCCGTGAGGTTGAGCGCGATCACCGCGTCCCAGCGCTCCATGGGGAAGCTCTCCACGGGCGAGACGTGCTGTATCCCGGCGTTGTTGACCAAGATGTCGACACGGCCGAAATCGCGGCGGGCGTAGTCGAACAGATCCTCGATCTGCGCGCGGTCGCCAAGGTCGGCGCCGTTGTAGCCAACCCGCCCGCCGAAGCGGGAAAGCTGATCGGCCGCCGCCTGCCAATCGCCGAAGCCATTGAGGATGACGTTGGCGCCGCTGCGGGCAAGCACCTCGGCAATTCCCAGGCCGATGCCGCTGGTCGAGCCGGTGACCAGGGCGGTTTTTCCACTGAGCATAACGGGGCCTCCTAATCGGGGGTTCACAGTAACGAGAAAAGACCGGGCCACCGGGGCCCGGCAAGCTTTACACCAGAGAGCAAGCGAAAGACGGCCTCACCAGAGCGGAATGCTGTAGCTGACGATGACGCGGTTCTCGTCCAGATCGCTGCCGAAGTTGCTGCGGGTGGTGGCGTTACGCAGGCGCAGGCCCAGGTTCTTCAACGGGCCGTCCTGGAAGACATAGGCGATGTCGGTGTTGCGCTCCCAGGTCTTGCCCTCGCTCAGGCCGGCACCGCGCTCGACGTTGTCGCCGGACAGGTAGCGGGTCATGAAGGTCAGCCCCGGAATCCCGAGCGCGGCGAAGTCGAAGTCGTAGCGCAGTTGCCAGGAGCGTTCGTCCTGGTTGCCGAAGTCGTTGATCTGCACCAAGTGGGCCAGCGCATTGTCGGAGCCGGCGATGTAGGCGAAACCGGTGTCGCCGCTCAAGTATTGGTAACTGGCGGTGAAGCTCTGGGGTCCCAGGCGGTAGGTGAACAGCGCACCGAAGGCGTCGTTGTCGACGTTGCTACCGCCGTCGTCGCGGGAGCGGGCGAAGCGGATATCCGACTTCAGGCTCTGCGTCTCGCCCAGCGGCAGTTGGTACACCAGGTTGACCAGGTGCTGCTTGTAGATGCCGTCGAGACCGCCGTAGTAGTAGCTGGTGGACAGCGCCGGGGTCCACTGGTAACGACCGCCGGCGAACAGGAACTCGTCGCTGGTCTTGGCGCTGCCCAGCACGATGTTGCGCTTGCCGCCGTTGAAGACGGTCATTTCCTCGTTGTCCGAGGAGTCGCGCTGGTTGACCCGGTCGATGCGGCCGAGATCCAGGCTCAAGCCCTCCACCTCGTTGCTGGTGAGCCAGGCGCCGCGGAACGTCTGTGGCAGCAGGCGGCTGTCGTTGCGCATCAGTGGCGGCAGCGAAGGCTGGAGGGTACCGAGTTTGAGGGTGCTGTTGGAGGCGCGCAGCTTGGCGGTCAGCCCGGTCTCGCCGTACTCGTCCTGGGCGCGTTTGGGCGCCTCCCGGTCGCTCTTGAGGAGGCCGGTGCCGATCCGGTCCGGGCTGGAGTCGAGCTTGATCCCGAGCAGGCCGATGGCGTCGAAGCCGACGCCGACGGAGCCTTCGGTGTAGCCGGACTCGAAGCGCAACATGAAGCCCTGTGCCCACTCCTCCGCCTTGGACTGGGCGGCGCCGCGCTGGCGGAAGTCGCGGTTCATGTAGAAGTTGCGGGCATCCAGCACCGCCTTGCTGTCCTCGACGAAGGCAGCGGAAACCGGGGCGGACAGCCCCAGGGAAAGGCTCGCAGCCAGCAGTGGGCAGGTGAATGTCGGCGTGTGTCGCATGGGTATTTCCTCTTGTCGTTATTGTCGCTACGGCTTTTTGGCCCACAGCCGTCCTGGCAGCGACTGCCGGGGCAGCGCCGTGGGTTGGGTGAACGGAAAAGTTCGGGTCCCAGGAGAGGACCCGCACGCAGACTTACAGGGCTTCGCGCAGCCTCGGGCTCGCGACGTGGAACCGTCGCGCCTCCAGCCGTCTCGATTGCACGATGAGTGATGCGGGGGGCAGCGGAATACCTGAGAGAGCCATGGGAGCGATTCCTTTTGTTGTTGTTTTCTCGTGCGCTCTGGGGGCACGTCGACTTCCGACGTCGAGTCCGACGCGTACTGGCTTTCCTAAGAGCGAAAGGCATGCCAGCTCGGCCGAGGTCGTTACGAAAAGACCACGGATCAGCAGCAGGCCAGAAACTATGCGGCTTGCGCCGCCCCAACCCAGGACGTCGGCCGGGTTTGGCGGCGTAAGCACGGTGTACGGGAATCTGGACATGTTCAATATGGCGACTGCCGGTGCGGCGCTTGTCCAGTTTTCTGGACGCGCCGTTCAGCGCAGGTTCAGGCCATGCTGCTGCAACTTGCTGTACAGACTGGCGCGGGAGATGCCTAGCTCACTGGCGGCACGCCGACGGTTGCCGCCGCAGGCGGCCAGGGCCAACTGAAGAGCACGGCGCTCGGCGGCGGCGACGCTTTGCGCCAGGGGTTGCAGGGGCTCGTCGGTAAGCGGCATGGTTTGCTCGGGCGGGCTGGCCGGGGCGGCCGGCGGCATGGGTATGTCGGGCGCAGTCAGCAGCGGCTGCAACTGTGCGACGTCCAGCAACGGGCCCTCGGCATCCAGCAGCGCCCGCTCCAGCAGGTTGCGCAACTCACGCACATTGCCTTTCCAGGCTTGCCGGCCGAGCAGGGCCAAAGCTCTCTGGCTCAGCTCCATGGGCGCCTGGCCCGAGCGGTTGGCGATGTCGTCGAGCAGGTGCTCGACCAAGGTGGGAATGTCCTCGCGGCGCTCGCGCAGAGGCGGCACGTTCAAGACCAGCACGTTGAGGCGGTAGTAGAGGTCGTCGCGGAACTGACCGGCGGCCACTTTGGCCTCCAGATCGATGTGGGTGGCGGCGATCACCCGCACGTTGAGCGACTTGACCTGATTGGAGCCGAGCGGCTCGACCTCCTGCTCCTGCAACACGCGCAGCAGCTTAGCCTGCAGTTGCAGCGGCAGGTCGCCAATCTCGTCGAGGAACAGAGTGCCGCCGTTGGCCACCTCGAACTTGCCGATGCGCGCCTTGCGGTCGGCGCCGGTGAAGGCACCGGGGCTGGTGCCGAACAGCTCGGCCTCGACCAGGGTTTCCGGGATGGCAGCGACGTTGACCGCGACGAAGGGGCCGTTGGCCCGTGGCGACAGGTTGTGAATACCCTGGGCCAGCAGCTCCTTGCCGGTGCCGGTTTCACCGCGCAGCAGCACGGTGGCGTCGAGCTGGGCGGCGCGGCGGGCCAAGCGCTTGACCTCGCTGGCGGCGGCGCTGGCGCCGATGAAGCCGGCGATGGTGTAGCGAGCGCGGCGCGCCTTGGCCAGCTCGTTCTGGGTCGCCAGCAGTTGGCTCTGCAAGGCGTTGTACTTGCCCATCAGCGGCTTGAGATGGCGGGCACGGTCGAACAGGACGAAGCCCAGCGCCCCGACCAGCGTACCGTCCTCGTCGCGCAGGGGAATGCGAGTGACCACGAAGTGCTCGTCGCCAAAGGCCATCAGGTCGAGCATGCTCGGCTGGCCGCTCTCCACCACTTCGCGCAAGCGGCTGGCCGGCAACACGTCCTCGACGGCCTTGCCGAGAGCGCTACGCGGGTCGCGGATACCCACCTTCTCGGCGTACTTGTCGTTGATCCAGACGATGCGCGCCTCACGATTGACCGCGATGGTGCCCTCGCACTGGGCATTGAGATGATCGAACAACAGCGGCATGGCCATGGCGCGAAAACGCTCGGGCGACACGCCGATGATCAGGCCGTGTTGGTCGAGATCGTCGCGGGAAATGGCCATACAGCAAGGGTTCCACAGAAGGTTAGGGATTATGGGGAGCGGTCTTGCCGCACGGACAAGGCGCGCCCCGGTTGGGCAGGCGCGCCTTTTACCTCATAGGCACGAGTGCCTCAGTTGCTGCATCGCCCGGCTTCGAAATGGCCGCTTGCGGTTTGCTTCACCCAGGTGTTCACCCCGGAGAGGCTGCCCAGGTAATCGTTGCCGCCGACGGTGTAGTAGCCGTAATAGGCGCGCCCGGCCATGACGTGGCTGAGGTTGGTGGCGTTCCAATCCTGGCAGGTGCCGCTAACGGGGCCACCGCTGCAAGCCGCGGGACGCTGGGAGTACCAGATTCCCGCCTTGCCCTCGTACAGGACGACGCTGCTCCAGGTATCGAACGAGCCACCAATATCCACCTTATCTCCATTGGCATAGGCACGCAGGTTGGAGACACCACCGGCATAGGCCCGGCCGGCGCCGATATGCGCGCTGGGCGAGGCGGTGATCTGCTGACAGGTTTCCACCGGGGCGCTGGGATCATTGACCACCACGGTGCGTGTTGCAGTGCCGGTGTTGTTGTCGCTGTCGGTGGCCGAATAACGGCAGCTGTAGCTTCCAACCGCCGAGGTATTCACCGCACTGCAGTCAGCGGACACCGCCAGGGTGCCGTCTTCCCGGTCGCTGGCCGTAGCACCGGGGTCGGTAAAAGCGCTGTTGAGGGCCAGGGTGAGGGGATTGTCGCCAAGCAGCGTGATGACTGGATGCCCCTGCGGCTGGCTGCCATCGCGGCTGTGACGGCTGAAGAAGTCCCAGACGATATCCGGATAGCTGGGGCCGACCTGCACCGACCACTTACCGTTGTTACCCTCGGTCCCGCCGGCCCAGTAATGGCCGTGATCGGTGTCCTGGGTATTGGGCGTGGCCAAGGGGCCATCGTAAAAGACGGTCTCCACCAACGAACGGGTGGCGGTGGTGCCGTCCTGCGTGTAGGTAATGCGCTGGCAGCCGTAGTTGTTCTGGTAGTACGGCGAGCAGACGGTGTCGGACGCCTTTGTCGCCGCGGCGGTCTTGAAGTTGACGGGGCCGAATACCTGCAAATGGACATCGCGGATGTTGTTGGCCGCCGTGAGCAGCACGGTGCAGTCCTTCCGGTTCTGCAGAACCATCAAGGGAATCGGGTAAGCGTCGTCCGCTTCGCCCGCCATATCGGCCGCCACCTGGCTGACACTGTGGAAGGTCGCCGAGCCAGGGCATTGGCCGGACAGCGAGACCGACGCGGCATCCTCACTGTAGGGAAGCCCGGCCGCCGGTGCTGCCGCGGCCCAGTACTCGTTGTGCGCCACGGCGGCGGCCACGGCCATCGCCCCGCCGGACGAGAGGCCGGTAATGAAGCGCCGGTTGGGATCGATCGGGAAGTTGGACTCCACCTGCAAGGCGATCTGGTGCAGGTCCTCGACCTCCCCTCCTCCTTCGTGAATGTGCTGCTCGAACCAGAAACCCCAGCAGTTCTGGTTACGCAAGCCGTCGTAAGTGGTGATGAAGGGGGCAACCAGAATGAAGCCATAGCGATCTGCCGCCGCCTTCATCCCCCAATCGTTGAGCACGTCGTCGTGGGTCTGCTTGCAGCCATGGAGCGCCATGACCATGGGCGCCGGGGTGGTGATGCCAGTGGGAACGTAGACTTTGTAATTGCGCTCCCGGGAGCCGCTATACGCCTGCTGCGGGGAGGTATAGGCGTGGGTTTGTCCCGACAGGGCATGGGTGGGCAATAGCAGGGTTATCAGCAACGCGAACAGGGAGGCAGTGAGGGACCGGCAAGAGCGGTGATCCGCCCCGCCTTGTGGCAAGGATCGGTTTCGCATGGGCTTACTCCATTCTTGACTTTATTTTCTGGAGGTTTGGTCTGCCCACCAAACAGCCATCGAGGCAGGCAAACGCCAGCCGAGCGAATGGAATATCCGTGCCAACGGAATATTCTCATGGATATCAGTTAGTTAGCCTTCATTAGCAGATCAGCATCGGGCCGGTTTCCAGGATTTCGGACGGTTTCGCCCATGGACGCCGGAATTGGGAAGGATTGTGTCCAGTAATCGAGAAACAGATGTCCAGAAATTGAGACAGGAGAAATTTCGTAGATCCTATGTTCCTGCACATCCGGATTGCCTCATTGTCACCTTGAGGCTTGGCCTTGCGCTGGCTTGTCTGCCGCTGTGACGCGGAGCGTCACGGGAGGCATTCCCACGCGGAGCGTGGGAACGATCGGCAATTCGCCCCTACACAGTACCTGCGGGCCTGCACGAACTATCCTCTCTACCCTTGAGGGAGAGGCTCGGAGAGACACCCAGTTATGAGAGGGTGGAGCTAAGCCAAGCGCAGCTCCCCGCCCTCGAGCCATCGAACAGGCCCTAACTCCCCGGGTCGAACCCAGCCCCCTTACAACTGCAGGTTGTGAATCACCAGGCTCGAGTCGTTCGGGTCGCGTTCAGCACGGAAGCCGAGCTGGGCGCTGAGGTCGCGGATGCGGCGGTCGTCCATCAGGTCGACGGAGACCATTTTCTCGAAGCCGTTCTGCCGGGCTTCTTCGATGAGGTGGTTCATCAGCGCGGCGGAGAGGCCCCGGCCGTGCCAATCGTCAGCCACGGCGACGGCGCATTCGCACTGCTTGTCGGCTTCGGTGGCGGCGTAGCGGCTGATGCCGACTTCCACCAATTTGCCGTCTTCATGGGTCAGGGCGACGAAGGCCATGCGGTCCTGGTAGTCCACATCCATGAGCTGGTCGAGCAGTTGCGGGCTGACGTCCTTGACCGTGCCGAGGAAGCGGAAACGCCGGGCTTCCGGAGACAGGCGCTGGATGAATTCGCGTTCGCGCTCGCGGTCTTCGGGGCGCAGCGGGCGGATCAGCACGTGGGTGCCGTCGGCAAGGGACTCGACCCAGTAGGCGCTGGGGGCTTGCGGTACAGGTTGGGGGAAGTCGAGGACTCTGGCGGTGTTGGACATGGTGGGTAGGCTCCATTCGAAAATCTACCGTCATTCAAACGCCGCCAAAGGTCAGGCGATTTGACCGGAGTCAACTAAAGCCCCGGCCCCGCCCGGCGGGCCTGGGGCACAGTGTCGCAGGAGCTTTTTTCCCACCGAAAAAGGGCGGGCCGGGGACTTCCGTCGCCCGGCCCGGGATGTTGCGGTGTAGCGATCAAGCAGCCGGCAGAACCCTGCCCCGGCACTCGCCGAAACCAATGGACGGGTAGCCGTCTCGGCGGCAGCGGGCCTTGAGGATGATCTCGTCGCCGTCTTCGAGGAAGGTGCGGGTTTCTCCGCTCGGCAGGTGCAGCGGCTGTTTGCCGCCTTGGGTGAGTTCCAGGAGGCTGCCGAAGCTTTCCGGGCGCTCGCCGGAGAGGGTACCGGAGCCGAACAGGTCGCCGGGTTGCAGGCTGCAGCCGTTGACGCTGTGGTGGGCGACCATCTGGGCGACGGTCCAGTACATGTTCAGCGTGTTGCTGAGGGCGATGCGCTGCGGCGCCAGGCCCTGCTCGCGCATGGCGTCGGTGAGCAGCAGCACTTCCAGTTCGATGTCCAGGGCGCCGGCCTGCTGGTCGCGCTCGTCCCACAGGTAGGGCAGCGGGCGCGGATCGCCTTCGGGGCGCGGCGGTTGGGCGCAGCGGAAGGGTTCCAGGGCCTCGGCGGTAACGACCCAGGGCGACACGCTGGTGGCGAAGCTCTTGGAGAGGAACGGGCCGAGGGGCTGGTATTCCCAGGCCTGGACGTCGCGCGCGGACCAGTCGTTGAGCAGGCAGAAGCCGGCGACGTGGCTGCCCGCCTCGGCAATCGGGATGGCTTCGCCACGGGCGTTGCCTTCACCGATCCAGATGCCCAGTTCCAGTTCGTAGTCGAGGCGCTTGCTCGGGCCGAAGCTCGGTTCGCTGGCACCCGGCGCCAGAGTCTGGCCGTTGGGGCGCTTCACCGCCGCGCCGGAGACGTCGATGGTGGAGGCGCGGCCGTGGTAGCCGATGGGCACATATTTGTAGTTGGGCAGCAGTGGGTTGTCCGGGCGGAACAGCTTGCCGACGTTGGTGGCGTGGTGGATGCCGACGTAGAAGTCCGTGTAGTCGCCGATCCGCGCCGGTAGGTGCAGCCGGCAGGCAGCCATGGGCTGCAGTAGGGTTTCGCCGAGGGCCTGGAGGCGCTCGCGCTGCAGGCTGTCCGCATCCAGTAGGCCTTGCAGGGCCTCGCGCAGGGCACGCCGCGCCGGGGCGCCGAGGGCGAAGAAGGCGTTGAGGCTGTCGCCGCTGGCGGCTTCGGCGGCCTGGCGGGCGGTGCCGTCGAACAGGCCGGCATCCAGCGCGGCCTTGAGGTCGAGGATGCGGTCGCCGATGGCGACACCGCCGCGCGGGGTCAGGCCAGGGCGGCTGAATATGCCCAGGGGCAGGTTGGCGAGGGAAAAGTCGGGGTGGCCGTTGGCCGAGTCCACCCAGCTACGCCGTTCGTTGTGTGCGGTCATGTCATTTCCCGTTCTGGTCGAATGTCTTGGTCAGGCCGGCCCAGCAGGCGTCGTAGTCCTGTTGCAGTTGCGGGCATTCCAGGGCGTGGCGGGTCGGCCGCAGGACCTGGCCGGTCTCGAACATGAAGGCCATGGTGTTCTCGATCTTGTGCGGCTTCAACTCGGCGTTGATGGCCTGTTCGGTTGAAACGTGGTCCGGGCCGTGGGCGCTCATGCAATTGTGCAGCGAGGCGCCGCCCGGCACGAAGCCGCCGGCCTTGGCATCGTAGGCGCCTTGGATCAGGCCCATGAATTCGTTCATCAGGTTGCGGTGGAACCACGGCGGACGGAAGGTGTTCTCCGCCACCATCCAGCGCGGCGGGAAGATCACAAAGTCGATGTTGGCCATGCCGTGAATCGCGCTGGGCGAGGTGAGCACGGTGAAGATGGACGGGTCCGGGTGGTCGTAGCTGACCGTGCCGATGGTGTTGAAGCGGCGCAGGTCGTACTTGTAGGGCACGTTATTGCCGTGCCAGGCGACCACATCCAGCGGCGAGTGACCGAGGTCGGTGGCCCAGAGTTCGCCGAGGAATTTCTGCACCAGCCGCACCGGCTCGTCGCGCTCTTCGTAGTGCGCTACCGGGGCGAGGAAGTCGCGCGGGTTGGCCAGGCCGTTGCTGCCGATGGGGCCGAGGTCGGGCAGGCGCAAGGCGCAGCCGTGGTTTTCGCAGACGTAGCCGCGGGCGTTGCCCTCCGGCAGTTCGACGCGGAATTTCATGCCGCGCGGGATCACCGCGATTTCCAGCGGTTCCACCTCGAGCACACCGAGTTCGGTGACGAGGCGCAGCCGGCCGCTTTCCGGCACCAGCAGCAGTTCGCCGTCGGCATCGAAGAACACCCGTTCCATGGAGGCGCTGGCGGCGTAGCGGTAGATGCTCGCGCCGTTGGGCTGCTCGCCTTCGCCGTTGGCGGCGATGCGCACTAGGCCGTCGATGAAGTCGGTGCCCGCCGGCGGCATCTCCAGCGGGTCCCAACGCAGGCGGTTGGGGGTGACCGGGCCGAGTTCGCGACCGGCGATCTGGCGTTCGAGGCGCTGATACTGGCCGTGTCTGGCGGAGGGACGGATGCGGTACATCCAGGTGCGCCGCGCCTCGCTGCGCGGCACGGTGAAGGCGGTTCCGGAGAGCAGTTCGGCATACAGCCCGTAGGGCACCTTCTGCGGGGAGTTCTGCCCTTCCGGCAGGGCGCCGGGCAGCGCTTCGCTGGCGAATTCGTTGCCGAAGCCCGACTGGTAGGAAAGGGCTGCAGCGGATTGTTCTTGTGTGTGCATGGCCTTCTCTCGCATTTTGCGTAAACGATTTACGCAAAAAGTAATTTGATTGACCCAGAGCGTCAAGCTATAAAACCGCCTTCCCTCGCAGGCAGTTGAAGATTCATGACAAGCGATATTGCAGAGACAGCGCCCAGGCGGCAGAAGGTCCAGGCTGCGGAAGTCGGCACGGACATCCTCAAGGGGCTGGCGGAATTGGCGCCGGCCACCTCGCTGTCGCGGTTGGCGGAGCACGTCGGCATGCCGGCGAGCAAGGTACACCGCTACTTGCAGGCGCTGATCGCCAGCGGCTTCGCCGAGCAGGACCCAGCCACCAATCACTATGGCCTGGGCCAGGCGGCGCTGTTCGTCGGCCTGGCCGCGCTGGGCCGGCTGGATGTGGTGAAGGTGGCCACGCCCTGTCTGGCGGAGCTGCGCGACGAACTGAACGAGACCTGCTTCCTCGCCGTGTGGGGCAATCGCGGGCCGACGGTGGTGCATGTGGAGCAGGCGGTGCGGGCGATCACCCTGGTCACCCAGGTGGGTTCGGTGCTACCGCTGCTGGGGTCGTCCACCGGGCTGGTGTTCAACGCCTTTCTGCCCGATCTGGAAACCGCTCCCTTGCGCGAAAAGGAATTGAAGGCAGCGGGTGCGCCCTCGCCCACGACGCTGCAAGAGACCGTCGAGGCGATCCGCACGACGCATCTGCAATCGGTGCACGGTTTGCTGATGGCCGGGGTGAATGCGCTCTCGGCGCCGCTGTTCGCGGCGGGTGGGCGGTTGGTGGGGGTGATCACGGTGGTCGGTGCCGAGCCAGGGTTCAAGGCGGAACCGGATGGAGCGGCGGCGCGGCGGTTGTTGGAGGGCGCGCGGTTGATCAGTGCGCGGATGGGGGGAGAGGTTTTGTAGGGTCTGTTTGTGTTACGGGATACATTTTCTGTGACCTTCACTCCGCCCCCTCACCCCGCCCTCTCCCCAATGGGGCGAGGGGGCAGTATGTGCGGGCTCGCAGTTTTTGCGCTCGGCGACTCCGCTGGGCTTGCGACGCAGCTGTAGGAACGAATTCATTCGCCCAACGGCACCCTTTCCCGGGAATTTGACTCTGCCGTAACCCCTGCTATATCTCCTCCATCGCCGGATTGCGCAGAGGTGTCAGGGATGTTCTGCACTCAACAGGGATGTGGCAAAAGCTGGAACGCGGGCGAGCAATTTCCCCTCTGCATCACCAACCCGTGCCCCTTGCGGCAGTACCGCGACTCCCAGGTCCAGGCGCCGCGCTTCAATGCCAAGACGCAGATCGACGTGAAGTTCGGCGAGAAGAGCGCCGGCGTGGTCGCCTCCATCGACAAAATCCGCAGCGACATCACGCAACCCTTGCAGCCCTACGCCATGCAGGGCGAGGAAAAGGCGACCACCACCGTCACCCTGCCGAGCGGCCTGACGGAACGCTACAGCACCGACACCAATATGCATTCGGAAATGCGCGCGCTGCAGGCCATGCTGCAGCGCGGTTACTGGGTGCTGCGGTACGGCCGGGTTTTCCTCGCCAACGGCCAGTCGGTGCCCGCCACGCACTTCGTCACCGACCAGCCGCACTGCGGGTTCTGCACCATCGTCCTGGCGGCGCTGGGCCTGCCGTTGACCAGCCCGACCTCGGGCAACCACAAGTACGGCTGCAATGCGATCTACCCGCTCCCGCTGCAACTGCGCCGCGACGTGATGTTCATCATCCGCCTGATCAACCGCGGCAGCATGGAGTACACGGCACTGAAGCGGCTGCTCAACGTCTTCGTCAACGCGCCCGCCGCCAGTTGGCTGTTGCAGATCAACGATTTCCTGCTGGTGTCGGATACCGTCAGTTGCACCTTCGACAACCTGCCCAAGGGCTTCGACCCACGCGAGCACCGCATCCTGCACCTGAACGATTTCCTGGATAACGAGGAGAAGCTGAACCTGCTCTGGAAGTTCATCCTGATGAAGTTCTACGAGTCGAATAAGTCGACGAAGTGAAACGCCAACCCCAGGAAAACACGATGCTCACCCACCAATCCACCGTCGTCGCCACCCGCGCCTTGCTCACCGCCCAGGGAGGCAGCCCGGACGACTTCGGCACCACCTCGCCCCCGGTCAATTTCATCGCCCCCACTTTCACGATCCATTGTGTGCCAGTGAACGTGAATGCCTGGTCGGCCTCCGTCCAGCTCACCCAGCCCGCCCATGAGGGCGACAACCAGGCCTTCCACCTAGGGCCGGGGCTGCACTCGACGAATCTCATGTTCTGGAATGGCTCACTGACGAATTTCGTCGCCGGGCCGGGAAACCGGCGCATCTACGTCGAAGTGTCCCAGGCGATTGCCACCGACTCGCAGCATGCGGAGGAAGAACATTGCCGGGACATCCTTCGCGCCTATGACATTACCTTGCGGGCGGTGCAGAACGCCGTGCAGGCTGCCGTCACCGGCGGTCCCTACGTGGCCGCCAGCCAGGCCGGTGCGATCCAGGCGGCCAAGCAGGCGATCGTCAACGGGCTGCATCCGCGCCTCCAGGCAGTGTTCCAACAGGCCAGTCTGCCCAACGGCTACAACATGGCGCTGCTGGGTCAGGGTCTGGGTAGGCTCTATCTCGACATCTGCGACCTGAGCCAGGGGCGAGACGCACAGGGCTGGCATTACTTCGAGCCGGATCGGACAGGCGAGTCCTGGAGCGTCTGGTCCTGGACCGAATACGCGGGGGCAAAGGTGTTGCCGGGCTGGGCCCACCAGGGTGTCTTCGGCGAAGTGAAGGACATCCGCAAGCTGGTACGCGGCCCTCACTTTTCGGTGAATACCACGCCCAGCAACGCCATCATCGTGCTGTGATCAGACCTCCTCTCCTGCCGCCAGCCCCCCTTCGCTGAACGCCCGCATCGACTGTGCCTTCCGCCCAAACCCGTCGAATCGGTCAACAATCGTTTGCCCGATTCGCCTGGCTGGCCGATAGTCACCGTCCCACAAGGAGGACATCGGATGCTCGATAGACGCACGTTCACAGGGGTTTTGCTGGCCGGCTCCCTCGCTGGCCTCATGGGTATCAGGCCCGCCATGGCGGGAGACCGTGCAGGCACCGAAGCCTTCGAGCGGCGGTTGGCCCGGATCGAAGACGACATTGGCGGCCGCCTCGGGGTGGCGCTGCTGGACCTCGGCACCGGCCTGCGGGCCGGCTGGCGCCAGGACGAACGCTTCCCGATGTGCAGCACTTTCAAGTTCCTTGCCGCCGCGGCGATTCTCGCCCGCCAGGACCAGGGGCTGGACAGCCTGGAGCGCCGCGTGAAGTTCGCGGCAGCCGATCTCGTCGAGTATTCGCCGGCCACCGGTCCGCGCGCCGACGGCGAAGGTATGACCCTGGCCGAGCTGTGCGAAGCGGCCGTCACCCTGAGCGATAACACCGCCGGTAACCTGATGCTGAACAGCCTGGGCGGGCCGGAAGGGCTCACCGCCTTCGCCCGTAGCCTGGGCGACGACATCACTCGGCTCGACCGCTACGAGACTGCCCTGAACGAGGCCCTTCCCGGCGACCCACGCGACACCACCACGCCCGCCGCGATGCTCGCCGACATGCGCGAACTGCTGCTGGGCACAGCGTTGTCGCCGGCCTCCCGCGAGCGCCTGCTGGGTTGGCTGGTCGCCAACAAGACCGGCGACGCCCGACTCCGCGCTGGCCTGCCGAAGGACTGGCGCGTCGGCGACAAGACCGGCTCCGGCGATCGCGGCACCGCCAACGACATCGCCATTCTCTGGCCGCCCCGGCGCGAGCCGATGCTGGTGACGGTCTACCTCACCGGCAGCGACGCGGACATGAACCGGCGCAACGCAGCCATCGCCGAGGTTGGCAGGCTGGTGGCAGGGCTCTGATTTCGTCGGAAGGCAGGACTCACAGATCAGGTCGGATGCCTGAGCACGTACAACGCGCCCAGGTTATCCGCCTGCTTCAATCGACATTGGTTAACTACGGCTTGGCAGCGAACAGCCCGAATTCGCCGAGCGCTATGAAGGCGCCATCGCCATTGTTGGCTGTGATGTTGAGCCGGTAGTAGCGATAGGGGGCAGGACTTGCGACCTCGTAGTGCTTCATATCGTAGCGCCAGGTGAACGTCTGGTTGCTTTGCGTGTCGAGCGTCGCCCAGGTGACGCCATCGTTGGAGCCTTGGAATTGCCAGTCCTTCGGATCGCGCGGGGCCTTGTCGAAGGAACTGGCGACCGTATAGCGCTGGACGATTTCCGTGCGGCCGAGGTCATACTGCAGCCAGCCACTCGTGCCTCCGTAGAACCATTCTGTCAGCGAATTCTGGTCGAAGACGCTCCGGGCGTTAGTCGTGTTGTTCGCACTGTCGTTGGCAGTGCCGCCGGTAGCGACGTACACCAGCGGGCGAATCGGTGTGGCAGTGTCCTCGGGAGAGTCATCGCTGGTGCCGGCGGAGTTGGTCGCCGTGACGCGGTAGTAGTAGGTCGTGCCATTGGTCACCGACGTGTCCGTGTAGCTGCTGCCCTTGATGCCCGACGCGATGGTCGAGTACGAGCCGCCCCGGGAGGTGGAGCGCTTGACCGTATAACTGGTAGCCCCGAAGGACGACTGCCAGCGCAGCGGAACGGCGCCATCTCCCGGCGAGGCCAAAAGGGCGGCGGGCGCGGCGGGGGTGAAGATCGGCGCGCCACCGTCGCCGTCGGTGATGTGTACGTTGCTGAAGGTGGCACTATTCAGCGTTCCGTTATCGGCCGAGGAGACCACCAGGCCGACATAGATCGTATCGGGCACGGGGGCGTTGATGCGACCGACATTGGTGGCCGCCCAGTTGGTGCCATCCGGAGAAACGTAGCCGGTAATGATGTTGCCAATGCGCTCCAGCTTCACCCAGTACGATGGCAAGGATCGGGCGAGGACCTTGTTCCCGTAGTTGGTCCCACCATATACGGCGAGGTTCGGCATGTTCTGCTCGAGATTGCCCCCACCGGTGATGGCCATCCAGGCACGGGGAGCCCCCACATCGAGACTCGTGCGCATCATCACACCCGCTTTGGCGGATAGGCTGGAGGTTTGCACCGACTCGACCTTCGCAATGATGGCACTGTTGCCGGTGATGGCCTTGTAAGCGAAGTGACCACTGTCGCCTGCTTTCCAGATATCGAAGCCCCCTCCCTCCACGGTCCATTTGCCCAGGCCATCGTAGTAAGTGGCCTTGCCGGCCGGGGTGGCACCGCCGATATCGATGCCGCTGAATCCCGAGGTGATCGAAGCGGTCGAAGGGATCGGGAGCGCAGGTCCGGGCGCCGCCCTCGAGGTGTCGGAGTCCTTGAGGAACATGAAGCTGGAGCCGTCCGTCGGCATCCAGACGCGACGCTGAGAGATAAAGGGTGCCTGCAGGCCCTTGCGCAGGACGTAGGCGCCGTAGATCTGGTTGAGCACTATGTTCCCGCCGAAGCCCCCGCCCCAGCCGCGGTTGGTGTTGTCGGCCAGGTAATAGGCGTCGGTGGTGCCGAAAGGAAGGGCCGTCGTCGGCACCAGCTCGTTCACCCGGGCGAAGTATTCGCCCGCCGCCAGCAGGCGGTCGTCAAGATCGGAATAGATGTCGATGCCCTGCTTCCAGAGCGCCTCGGCGAGCATGACCAAGGACTTGAGTTGCCCATGGGCGTGCCCCTGGTCGCGCAGGTAGTCGCCGAGCATGCCGATGTCGTTGGAGCTGCGCAGACCGATATGGGCGAGCGTACGGGTCTGATACACGACCCGGTTCAGCGTTTCGATATCGTCGTTGTAGATCGCCAGCAAACCGAGGGAAACGAGGGCCAGTGCGCCCTTGTTGGCGGCCCCGAACTGGCTCTCGCCATAGGGGTTCGACGCGGGCATCAGGACTTCTTTGAAGTACTTCTTGACCACCGCCGTGTCGGCTTCGCTCCAGCCCGACCAGGTGCCGCGCAGGATATCGGCGCCACCCACCAACATGTAGGCGTAATCGCCCAAATCGAGCATCGACTCGCGACCCGCGAACTCGGTGTGGGTGGTGGCCCAGGCGAGCAGCACCTCACGGGCCTTGATCGCGTATTTGTCGTCCTGGGTGAAATACCACATCCGCGACAGATTCCAGATCGCCATCATGTCGACGCGCCACGGCCATAGGTTCTCGTCGGGGGCGCGGCTCACCTTCGCGAACGGGCCTGCCATGCCATAGGTGGCCTGGGCCCTGCCGTCCTTCGCCAACAGGTTATAGGCCGACTTCCAGGGCTCCCGGCCTTCTTCGATGTACGCCTTGAGGGTCTCGAGGTCCGAGAGGGTGAGTGGAGCGCCTGGATGCGTGAGAACGCGGACCTCGGGACGTTCTGGTTCCACGACAACGGGTGGCTCAGGCTCGCTTGGATCCGGGACAGCAGGGACCTCGGGGTCGCCTGGGTCCGTGACGTCAGGGACCGATGGGTCTTCGGGTTCCGTGACAATCGGAACCTCGGAGTTGGCTACCGTCCTGGTATTCCCCCCTCCTTTTTCCAGACAACCCACGAGTACGACTGAGCTCAACAAGAGCAGTACGGCAGCAGAGCTGATCCTATCGAGCATGTAGGATTTCCCATCAACAAGGCGGAAGGTTTATAGAGACGTGGCAATGACTGAGCGTCATCTGCCCGACCGTTCGGTCAGTCGGTGTTTGGTAACGGGTAACTACCGTTTTATCAATGCGACGTTCCAGACTTTGCGGACAGGATCATCACCATGGTGTGACTTACCGCCTGATTATGGTGATACGCACCACCGCTCTGCCGCTGGCGAGAGAAGGGATATGGGAAGGTTTGCTGGACAGCGGGTCGATGATTCCGATCATGCGTGGCAGATGGTTGAGGCCGTGAATCCTCTCAGAACGAACGGATCATCCGCCCCAATAACTCCATCGCCCGCTCGCTGCGGGCATCCCACGGATGCCCGTGGTTGAGCCGGGCGCAATTGCGAAAGCGCTGGGTCGCCGAAAAGATCGGTCCCGGTGCCAGGCTGATGCCCTGGGCCAGGGCCAGTTGCAGCAGTTGCAGCGAATCCACCTGCTCGGGGAATTCGAACCAGAGGAAATAGCCGCCGCTGGGCCGGGTCACCCGCGTGCTGGCCGGGAAGTGCCGGGCCGCCGAGGCGAGCATGGCGGCCTGCTGCATCTCCAGCGCGTGGCGCAGCTTGCGCAGGTGGCGGTCGTAGCCGCCGTGTTGCAGGTAGTCGGCGATGGCCGCCTGGGCCGGCACCGACGGGGAAATGGTGGTCATCAACTTGAGCCGGCTGATCTGCTCGGCGAAGCGCCCGCCAGCCACCCAGCCGATGCGGTAGCCGGGCGCCAGGCTCTTGGAGAAGGAGCCGCAGTGCATCACCAGCCCGTCGCGGTCGAAGCTCTTCACCGGCTTCGGCGGATCCTTGGTGAAGTACAGCTCGGCGTAGACGTCATCCTCGATCAGCGGCACCTGATGCTGCTGGAGCAAGGCGTACAGCGCCTGTTTCTTCTCCGTCCCCATGCTCGCCCCCAATGGGTTCTGCAGGCTGCTCATGAACCAGCAGGCCTTGATCGGCAGGCGCGCCAAGCTGTCGGTCAACACATCCAGGTCGATGCCCTCGCGCGGGTGGACGGGGATTTCCACCGCCTTCAGCTTCAGCCGCTCCAACACCTGCAGCGTCGCGTAGAACGCCGGCGACTCGATGGCCACCAGATCGCCCGGCGTGGTGACGACCTGCAGGCAAAGGTTGAGCGCCTCCATCGCCCCACTGGTGATCACCAGCTCCTCCATCGGCAGCATCACGCCGCTGACCATATAGCGCAGGGCGATCTGCCGGCGCAGGTCGGGGTTGCCGGCGGTCATCTCGGCAATCACCTCGCGCGCCGGCATGTCGCGCACGCTCTGTGCCATGGAGCGCGCCAGGCGGGCCATGGGAAACAGTTCCGGGCTGGGGAAGGCCGAGCCGAAAGGCACGGTCTCCGGGTCGCGCAGCGAGGCGAGCACGGAGAACACCAGCTCGCTGACGCCGACATCGGTGGTCTCCGCCGCCCGCGTGCCGATATCCGGCTCGTGCAACGGCCGCTTGGCGTGCTCGCGGACGAAGTAGCCGGAGCGCGCCCGCGCCTGGATCAGGCCACGGTCTTCCAGCAAGTAATAGGCCTGGAACACCGTGGACGGGCTGACCCCATAGGTGCGGCTGGCATGACGCACCGAGGGCACCCGCTCCCCCGGCGCGAGCACGCCGGTACGGATCAGCTCGGCGATTTCGTCGGCGAATTTCTCGTAGCGCTTCATCCTGTCCTGGCTCAGCGAGGGCGATGGGTCCGAGTCTAAGAACTTGTTTACGATCTCGCGAGCTAGAGCCATGCAAGGCCTCGGCGGCCCCATGAAAACAGGCCGGGCCGCGCAGGCGAGGAAGCGGCTGGGGTCGCATTCGACTTTACGAGTTGTAAATGAGCATTCCGACCGGGCTGGCGATCCAGCCTACGCGGCCCGACCTGCGCGGCCCGACCTGTTTTCAACGCAGCAGGGCCGACGCGCAGCAGACCGTAAACAGGTTCTAAAGGCGCCGGCAGCCACATGGCAGCCTCCCTCAACGAACGGGCGCGACGAAGGTGCTCTCAGTGCCCACCCGACTCGTCGGGTCCGCCAGGTCGACGACTTCGAAGCGCAGGGTCCGCGCCGTGACGCGGGCCGTTTCATCGACCAGCGCCACGCTCACCGGCAGGTCGAGGATTTCCCCCGGCTCCAGGCTCAGCCGGCGCTGGCCGTGGAGTTCGAACGGTCCGGCGGCGAGCGACACGGCGTACTGGCGAGTCTGCTGGGTCTTGTTGATCACCTTGAGCCTGTACGCGTTCTCGATCTGCCCGGCGGCATTCTCGCGGAACAACGTGCGGTCCTTGGTCACGTCCAGGGAAATCAGCGGACGCACCTGCAAGGCCCAGACGAACGCGCCGATCATCACCACCATCGCCACGGCGTACCCCACCAGGCGCGGGCGCAAGTAGCGAGTCCGGCCCCCTTGCAAGGCGCGCTCGGAGGTGTAGCGGATCAGCCCGCGGGCATAGCCCATCTTGTCCATCACGCTGTCGCAGGCATCGACACAGGCGCCGCAGCTGATGCAATCCAGTTGCAGGCCGTCGCGGATGTCGATGCCGGTCGGACAGACCTGGACGCAGACGGTGCAGTCGATGCAATCGCCCAGACCCTGGGCGCGCGGGTCGCTGCCGATCTTACGGGCGCCCCGGCTTTCGCCACGCGCCGCGTCATAGGAAACGATCAGGGTGTCGCGATCGAACATCACACTCTGGAAGCGCGAATACGGGCACATGTGCAGGCACACCTTCTCCCGCAGCCAACCGGCGTTCACGTAGGTGGCGGCAGTGAAAAAGAACACCCAGAAACCGGTGGCCGCATCGAGCTGGAGCGTGAACAGATCGCGGACCAACTCGCGCACCGGGGTGAAATAGCCGACGAAGGCCAGCGCCGTGACCAGGCTGACCGCCAGCCAGAGGGCATGCTTGGTGGTGCGGCGCAACAGCTTGCCGGCCGACCAGGGCGCGGCGTCGAGCTTGATGCGCTGGTGCCGGTCGCCCTCGGTGATCTTTTCCGCCCACATGAAAACCCAGGTCCAGGTGCTCTGCGGACAGGCATACCCACACCAGACCCGCCCGGCCAGCACCGTGATGAAGAACAGACCGAACGCGGCAATGATCAACAATGCCGAGAGCAGAATGAAATCCTGCGGCCAGAAGGTCGCACCGAAGATGTGGAACTGCTGCTTGCCCAGGTCCCAGAGCACCGCCTGGCGACCGTCCCAGTCCAGCCAGGCGGTACCGAAGAACAACAGGAACAGCAACCCACCGCCCACCAGGCGCCAGTTGCGAAAACGCCCGCTGAAACTGCGGGTATGAATGGGCCCACCGCTTTGTGCGGGCGTAAGGCGAATCGGCTTGCCGGCATCGACGGTCTCGATGATCCGGGCGGGAATACGTTGGGTCATGGCGACGCCCCGTCAGGCTATTTCAGGCGAGGTGATCATCGGGCGAGCGCTGTTTTCATAACAGACTCAGGTGAGGCGGGAAAATACGGATCAGATGGATGCATTGGCATTTGGATACGCCTGCTTTGCGGGTCCCGCCCTCCCCTCACGTCATCAAGAAATTTTGTCGTTGGGCGGTTACGTGGCACCTGTCCATGGGCCGCTCAATGAAGATGTTCCGCTTATGAATTTCGCCACTGGCGAGGTGTTGGACAGGCCTTACCCGCGCAGATCACAGGCTAGATCGGCTCTCGACTTCTATGACGATTACTCCATTGTCCCGCGAGTGTCTCCCAATGGTGACTTGATCCATGATCTTTTGGCAGGGGCGAGCAATGTCGGTAACATTCCCCTGAACCTGGGTGGTGCATTGATTGGGTCGTTTGCTGAGGTGATGCATTCGACTGGGGCGGATAAGCTGCTTGATCCTTTAATGGCGTTGCCTGGCTTTGGTGTAGGTGCAGGTGCGACTAGAGGGATATTGTCGGGCATAACTGCACTGGCTGCTGCGAGGGCTGAGGCTAGGTTTGCGGGGGTTTTGGTTCCAAACAATACGCATTTAGGCGCGAGGGGTGCATATAGTGGTCGTGAATTTGACCCTGACCTAGCGGGCGGACCTCTACGTGATCTCTACAATGACAAAATTAAGTTTACTGATCGCGGTATTGATGTAGTTGAAAAGCATACTGCTCGATTTGGTCCAGATGAAGCCAACCAGTATATGATTGACCGCTTGCGTAAAATCGCAAGCGGTGAAATTGAACCAACCCAGGTTGATCGTAATTTTTACTCTCATGAGCTGCGAGAGTATGTGCGCTATAGGCGTCTAGGTTGGGAGACCGGGCAGCCTGTTGACCTAATGCAGCAGCGAAATCTGTGGAATAACACGCATACAGCGACGCTTGAGGAGTATCGAATACCTGGACCAAATACAGATCCCTATCTGTATCATCCAGAAGCAATCAAGTTGATGGAGGGCTTCTAAAATGGAAACGAAGATACTCATATTGAAAATGATTGCAAAACATGATGGAAAGTGGACCTGGTATCAAATTGAAAGGGGTTTAAATGCCAAAGGATTGGGAGGTGTAGTGAATTCTACGGAAGTATTGCAAGCACTGATCGACGAAGGTTTTATAACAACGAAATCTGATCCTCGTTATCCATCACCCCTTTACAGCATTACGGAGTTGGGCAGAGCAATTTTGTTAAAGGAAGCTGAAGAGTAAGTTCGTGGACAAACCCTTGATAAGATTGCCTTATCGAGGGTTGTTCCAAACAACAATGTGAGGTTCAGCGGTGGTGCGAACCGTAACACAACACCATTAACAAGTGGTCAGCAGCAAGATGTCTTAGATTGTGCAAAAGTGCTTGGTACTGACGCTGACAATATTCGATTCCATAGCTACGACGCGCCGTCAAACTATAGTGATCTGTTGGATACTGTTTTCGTTGGACCCGATATCTATCCTGGAACTGGTGTGACATCTTCTGTCGTAGATCGATTTTCTATGAGGACTACCTTGGCCCATGAAGTAGTAGGCCATAGGTATTCAACGTTGGCGGGAAGAGATTTTGCTCCCGGGTCATATTTGGATGAGTTTCAAGCGAGCTATCGAGCAGCAAAATTGGCTCCAGATCTAACGAGTACCGAGCGATATCAACTATTGAAAGAACAGTGTAAGGCGTTTGCACTCTGAGAACATAACAGTTAAGCAGTTCAAGGCGTCAGATGACTTCACTAGTGGCCTGTGCGGTTAATTTGTTAACTCAAGTTCGGATGACTGAGGTTCTGAGGCAAGGCGCCGCGACGAGTCATAGCAGGGCTATGGCGAGGAGCGGCAACGCAGTATCAGGGCCTCAGGCGCCGAAATTGACTAACTGAATTAACCAAACAGGCCACTAGGTTCTGTACGTACTGCCGTAGACAGCGCAACATGCAAGCCAACGTGACCATCGCGGCAAAACTTCTTGCCAGCTTGTCGTAACGAGTGCCGATCCTGCGACTCTCCTTCAACCAGCCGAACATCCGCTCGATGATGTTGCGCTGCCGATATTTCGGTCGATCGAACAGTCTTGGCAGCCCCGGTTTGGGCTTGCACTTCATGGTTCGCAGCGGAATCACAGGCTGCATCCGGTAACGGTCGCAGTACTGGCGCAAGTGCTCGGCATCGTAGCCCTTGTCTGCCAGCAACCAGCGGCAGCGCTTGCGAGGCCGGCCTTGCTTGCCGGGGATGCGCACCTGATCCAACAGTGCCTGAGCATTCGATATATCGCTGGCCTGACCCGGCGACAGCAAAAAGCGCAGAGGCACGCCGTTGGCATCGCAAACCATATGGATCTTGGTGGTCAGGCCACCTCTGCTGCGTCCCAAGGCATGATCTAACGGCTCTTCTGGCCCCCCTTTTTCCCGGCGCCAGAAGAGGCTCGGGTTGCTCGCACCGCTGTGGAATCAATCATCCAAGTATCCAGATCGATCAACCCCTCCTGATTCAGGCGAACGTGCAGACGCTCAAGAACCTGGTCGAACGTGCCGTCATCCCGCCAGTCACGAAACCGCTGATACACCGTCGACCATGGGCCGAACCGTTCGGGCAGGTCGCGCCAAGCTGCTCCTGAGCACAGAAGCCAGAAGATGCCATTGAGCATCAGTCGGTCATCACTGCGGGGTCGCCCCATTTTCTGTTCGGGGGAAACCAGATCAACGATCAGCTCCCAAGCTGCATCCGGGAGTTCGTAACGCTTTGCCATGCGGGCCTCCAGCCTGTCATGGCGCCGATTCTACCCGCTTAGACTTTTCGTACAGAACCTAATACGGCATATGTCCAAGAATTGCAGGCGGAGCTTAGCGTTCGTTTGCCGGAAGACTTTGCTAAATCGCTTGAATTTTTCGACGGTAGCGGGTTTGCAGTACTTTTCTTTGCATGCAATAGCGGAACGGCCCGCCACTAACGTTTTGAATGAAACAAAAAGGCTTCGACGTGTAATCGGGTTGCCAAGCCAATTCTTGTGCTTGGAGAGCCGCCGGAAAGCTTGATAGTCATGGACTGCGATAAAGGCGGGCAGGTTTTGTGGTGCAATGCTATAGATGTGCCTCGGATTGGAAAAGAGAATTTGAGCCGAGAGCCGCAGGCATGGGACTCCTTCGGAGAGTTCTTCGCGTATTTTCTTGAAGAGGAAGAAGGTGATCGCGAGTAGTTTCAAACACTTCAGGCGCCATCGGTCGCATGGCCGAATTGGGGTTGGAGATTAAAAATTAGAGAATGTTCATGTGAATATCGAAATCTGTAAGGCTTAATTTGTCCTCCTTCACCCCCTATGCAACGCCCGATAATGCGCTGGCGCCATGCCCACGACTTTTCTGAACAGCCGGGAAAAGTAGTAGACGTCCTCGTATCCCAGTTGCTCGGCCACCTGGCGGATGCTCTGGGCGCCTTCGTCGAGGAGGCGGCAGGCGTGGGCCATTTTGAGTTGGATGAAGTCCTGGATCGGTGCGTGGCCGGTCAGGGCGCGGTAGGTCTTGGCGAAGTGGAAGCGTGACAGTTTGAACTGCGCGGCGAGTTGGTCGAGGTTGAGGGTGCCGTGCAGGTGGGCGCGCATTACCGTGTGGACCGCGTCCACGTCGAGGACGCGGCCTGACTTGAGCTGGGCCCGCGCCGGCAGGACCGCGAGCGATGCCAGCAGGGATTGGAGCTGGTGGGCGGCGTGGATGAAGTGCGGCAGCGACAGGCCCTGGCGGCGCACGCCGAGCAGGGCGTCGAACTCGGCCAGCAGGCGCGGTTGTACGCCGATGCGCAACACCGGCCCCTTGCCCAGCGGCCGCAGGAAGGCTTCCGCCAGTTCGCCTTCGAAGTGCACCCAGTAGAGTGTCCAGGGTCGCGCGGCATCGGCGCCGTAGGCATGCGCCACGCCCTTCGGCAGCAGCAGCAGATCGCCACCACCCACCTCGAATCGTCCATCCCCGCTTTCCAGCCAGCCCTGTCCGGCACGGCAGTAGATCAGCAGGTGGTCGTCCGGCTGGGTGCGCTCCATACGATGCCCGGAAGCCTCCGGGTAGAACCCGAGGGCCAGCGGGTAGCAACCCGCCGCCAGCGGATGGCGCGCCAGCAGGCGACGCAGGCGGGGCGGTGTGATGAAGCGAACGCCATTGGCCGGCAACGGCCAGTTGGAGGTTTCGACGCTGCGGCTCATATCGTTCTTGTCCTTGTCGCGTTCGAAGCGGAGCCTGCCCGAGGCGGTTCCGGGCAATTCAATCCCAAGATCGTCCATCCATAGACCAATATCGTCAATCCACAGGGGCTCCGACTGCGGCTATAAAGGCTGAAAAAAACCATCCCGACGGAGGATGCGATGGCCAAGACGATTCCCCAGTTGATCGATGGCGAGTGGCGCGAGAGCCGTTCGCGTGAGCTGATCGAAGTGACCGACCCGGCGACCCAGCGCGTGCTGGCCCTCGCCCCGAAGGCCACCCATGAAGAGATCGAGGCGGCCATCGCCAGTGCCAAGGCGGCCTTCCTCACGTGGCGCGAAGTGCCGGTGCCGGAGCGGGCGCGGCTCATGCTGCGCTACCAGCATCTGCTCAAGGAGCATCACGACGAGCTGGCGGAAATCCTCGCCGAGGAGACCGGCAAGACCTTCGCCGATGCCAAGGGCGATGTCTGGCGCGGCATCGAAGTGGCCGAGCACGCAGCCAACATCGCCAGCCTGATGATGGGCGAGACGGTGGAGAACGTCGCCCGCGAGATCGACACCGCCAGTTGGATGCAGCCGCTGGGCGTATGCGCCGGCATCACCCCGTTCAACTTCCCGGCGATGATTCCGCTGTGGATGTTTCCGTTGGCCATCGCCTGCGGCAACACCTTCGTCCTCAAGCCCTCCGAGCAGGACCCGCTGACACCCAACCGCCTCGCCGAGCTGTTCCTCGAAGCCGGCGCACCCAAGGGTGTGCTGCAGGTGATCCACGGCGGTCGCGAGCAGGTCGACGCCCTCCTCACTCATCCTGATATCCGCGCCATTTCCTTCGTCGGCTCGGTGCCGGTCGGCCAGCACGTCTACCGCACCGGCACTGCGCATCTGAAGCGCGTGCAAGCGTTCGCCGGGGCGAAGAACCACATGGTGATCCTCCCGGATGCGCACAAGGACCAGGTGATCAGCAACCTGATCGGCGCCAGTTGCGGTGCCGCCGGCCAGCGCTGCATGGCGATCAGCACGGCGGTGTTCGTCGGCGCGGCGCGCGAGTGGATTCCGGAGCTGGCCGCGCAGATGGCCGAGCTGCGTCCCGGCCACTGGAAAGACGCCCACGCCGCCTATGGCCCGCTGATCAGCCAGCAGGCCAAGCAGCGCGTGCAGCGGCTGATCGCCGAAGGCAAGGCGGAAGGCGCCGAGTGCCTGGTGGACGGCTCGCAATGCACGGTGGAAGGCTTCCCCGACGGCAACTGGCTCGGCCCGACCCTGTTCCGCGGCGTGACGCCGAAGATGAGCATCTACCGCGAGGAAATCTTCGGCCCGGTGCTGATCTGCCTGGAAGTGGACACGCTCGAAGACGCCATCGAGCTGATCAATGCCAACCCCTATGGCAACGGCACCTCGATCTTCACCCGCTCAGGCGGTGCGGCGCGGCACTTCCAGCATGCCGTGGAGGTAGGCCAGGTGGGCATCAATGTACCGATCCCGGTGCCCCTGCCGTTCTTCTCCTTCACCGGTTGGCGCGGCTCGTTCTATGGCGACCTGCACGCCTACGGCAAGCAGGCGGTGCGCTTCTTCACCGAGACCAAGACCGTGACCAGCCGCTGGTTCGACGACGAGCCGGTGGTGGCCGGGCCGAACATGACCATTCATTTGAAGTGAGCAGGCGATGCGCCACCGGATGTCATGCCATTTTCCGCAGACGGACATGATTCCCACACCGTCCGAATGGGCTTTATGCGGCATCCGGGTACGCTCGTGCGTTTTTCACAACGACAAGTTGCAATGGGTCGCAGCACCATCACAAATGAGATGCAGTGAACAGCGAATACGGCGTACAAATTCTCCTCGATTGAACAACAACAACAGGGAGAATTTCCATGAAGACAAAAACCCTTGCCGCATTGATCTGTTGGGCAGGGCTGAGCGCCAGCGCGCAGGCCGCCGAACCCATTACTCTCGGGCTCAGCTACCCCCGCACTGGAACCTACAAGGAAGAAGGATTGGCACAGATGCGTGGCGCCTTGCTTGCCATCGATGAACTGAACGCCGAAGGTGGCGTGCTCGGCCGGCCGCTGCGGATCTCCAGCCGGGACGACGCTTCGCGCCCGACCAAGGCCGTACGCAATGTCGACAAGCTCGCCGACGAAGGCGCGGCGATGCTGTTCGGCGGTTCCTCCAGCGCCGTGGCCATCGCCGCCAGCAAGCGTGCCAAGGAACGCGGGCTGATCTACTTCGGCACCCTCACCTATTCCAACGACACCACCGGCAAGGATGGTCATCGCTACATGTTCCGCGAGTGCAACAACGCCTGGATGAGCGCCCGCGTTCTCGGCGACTACCTGCACAAGACCATCCCGAACAAGCGCTACTTCTACATCACCTCGAACTACACCTGGGGCCTGACCACCGAGGAATCCCTGCGCAAGACTACCGACAGCACCGACGAAGCCCGCCATCCCAGCGTCAAGGTGCCCTTCCCCGGCGCACGCCTGTCCGACTACCAGGACGCGCTGACCCAGGCGGCCGAAAGCGATGCCGAGGTGCTCGCCCTGGTGCTGTTCGGCGACGAGATGGTCCGCGCCATGCGCATCGCCCATGAACTGGGCCTGACCAAGCGCATGCAGATCGTGGTGCCCAACCTCACCCAGAGCATGGTGGAAGACGCCGGCCCCGGCCTGATGGAAGGCGTGGTCGGTACCGAACCCTGGACCTGGCGCGTACCCGAGCTGGAAAAATCCGAAGCCGGCATGGCCTTCGTGAAGAACTTCAGCGAACGCTACCAGATGTACCCATCCAGCTCGGCAGCCTCCGCCTACAGCATCGTCCGCCAGTGGGCCGACGCGGCAGAGCGCGCCCGCAGCCTGAACAGCGAGGCCATCATCCAGGCGTTGGAAGGCTATCGCTACAGCCTCCTGAAGGATCAGCAGGAATGGCGTGCCTTCGATCACCAGAACGTGCAGACCGTCTACGCCGTGAAGGTCAAGCCGCGGGAAGAGGTGATGCAGGATCAGTTCAAGCAGGACTACTTCGAGATCGTCAACCGCATGAGCGGCGACCGAGCCGCCCCCACCCTCACCGAGTGGCAGGCCGAGCGGAAAGCCGCCGGACAGCCCATCACCTTGCAATAAGAGCCTATGGAATTCGAACTCAGCGATGAACAACGTCTCCTGGTCGACAGCGCACGTGCCTTCGCTACCCGCGAACTGGCGCCGCATGCCGCCGACTGGGACCGCGAGCACCACTTTCCGACGGAAGTGATCCGCCGCGCCGCCGAACAGGGCTACCTGGCCCTGTACATCGGCGAAGACGACGGCGGACTGGGCCTGTCCCGGCTGTCCGCCTCGCTGATCTTCGAACAACTCGCCGCCGGCTGCGTGGCCACCACGGCGTACATGACCATCCACACCATGGCGACCTGGATGCTCGCCAGCTTCGCCGACCAGGCGTTGAAGGACGCCTGGCTGCCGGGGCTGGTCAGCGGCGAGCTGCTCGCTTCCTATTGCCTGACCGAGCCGGATGCCGGGTCCGATGCCGCCCACCTGCGCACCCGTGCCCGCCGCGACGGCGAGCACTATGTGCTGGACGGCAGCAAGTGCTTCATCTCCGGCGCCGGCGCCACCGACGTGCTGATCGTCATGGCGCGCACCGGCGAAGACGGCGCCAAGGGCATCTCCTGCTTCCTGGTCCCGGCGGATGCCGAAGGTGTCCGCTATGGCCGCAACGAATTGAAGATGGGCTGGTGCGCCCAGCCGACCCGCACCATCACCTTCGAAAACGTCCGCATTCCCGCCGGCAACCGCATCGGTCCGGAAGGCCAGGGCTTCGTCTATGCCATGAAGGGGCTCGACGGCGGACGCATCAACATCGCCAGTTGCTCGCTGGGCGCGGCCCAGGGCGCACTGGAGCAGTCGCTGCGCTATGTCGAGGAGCGCCGCCAGTTCGGCAAGCCGTTGGCGGAATTCCAGTCGCTGCAATTCAAGCTGGCGGACATGCTCACCGACCTCACCGCCAGCCGGCAGATGGTCCGATTGGCCGCGCACAAGCTGGACAACCGCCACCCGGAAGCCAGCCTCTACTGCGCCATGGCCAAGCGCTTCGCCACCGATCACTGTTTCGAACTCTGCAACCAGGCCCTGCAACTTCACGGCGGCTATGGTTATCTCAACGATTACCCGCTCGAGCGCTGGGTCCGCGATGCCCGCGTGCACCAGATTCTCGAGGGGACCAACGAGATCATGCGGGTCATCGTCGCGCGCCGCCTGCTCGACCAAGGCGGCATGCTCGATCGCCTGCTGTAGCAGTTGCCATCCCGGTGCCTGGCGCCCGGGTCGGCCGTTCGGCCTTACCGGAGCAGCTCCGAGCTGCCCTCCGATCTACGTTAGGAAGAGATCTATGAGCACCGCAGTAGAACCCTACAACCCCGGTCTGTTCGACCTGACCCACAAGCTGACGGTGGAGAAGCACGGCCACACCGCGCTGATCACCATCAACCACCCGCCGGCCAACACCTGGGACCGCGACTCGCTGATCGGCCTCCGGCAGCTCGTCCAGCATCTCAACCGCGACGACGACATCTACGCCCTGGTGATCACTGGCCAGGGCCAGAAATTCTTCAGCGCGGGCGCCGACCTCAATCTGTTCGCCGACGGCGACAAGGCCCGCGCCCGGGAAATGGCCCGGCGCTTCGGCGAGGCCTTCGAGGCACTGCGCGATTTCCGTGGCGTGTCCATCGCCGCGATCAACGGCTACGCCATGGGCGGCGGCCTGGAGTGCGCCCTGGCCTGCGATATCCGCATCGCCGAGCGTCAGGCCCAGTTGGCCCTGCCGGAAGCGGCGGTGGGCCTGTTGCCCTGCGCGGGCGGGACCCAGGTGCTGCCCTGGCTGGTCGGCGAGGGCTGGGCCAAGCGCATGATCCTCTGCGGCGAGCGCATCGACGCGGAGACCGCGCTACGCATCGGCCTGGTCGAGCAGGTGGTGGACAGCGGCGAGGCCCGCGGTCATGCGCTGCTGCTGGCGGCCAAGGTGGCACGGCAGAGCCCGGTGGCGGTGCGCACCATCAAGCCACTGATCCAGGGCGCCCGCGAGCGCGGCCCGAACACCTGGCTGCCGGAAGAGCGCGAGCGCTTCGTCGACCTGTTCGATGCCGACGACACCCGCGAAGGCGTCAACGCCTTCCTGGAGAAACGCGACCCGCAATGGCGCAATCGCTAGCGGTTGCGCCGCCAATCGAGGCCAAACGCCACAGGATTTGCCATGAACGTTTCATTCGAAGAAAAGCTCGGCCTGCACGGCGCCCGCATCGGCATCGCCAGCCTGGATGCGGAAGCCAGCCTGAATGCCCTCACCCTGCCGATGATCGAAGCGCTGGACGCCAAGCTGCGCGAATGGGCGGACGAGCCGGAGATCGTCTGTGTGCTGCTTCGCGGCAACGGTCCCCGCGCCTTCTGCGCAGGCGGCGACGTGCGCAAGCTGGTGGACGCCTGCCGCCAGCACCCCGGCGAGGTGCCCCCTTTGGCGGCACGCTTCTTCGCCGACGAATACCGCCTCGACCACCGCATCCACCGCTACCCCAAGCCGCTGATCTGCTGGGGCCACGGCCACGTGCTGGGCGGCGGCATGGGGCTGCTGCAAGGCGCCTCGATCCGCGTGGTCACCCCCACCAGCCGGCTGGCGATGCCGGAAATCAGCATCGGTCTCTACCCGGACGTCGGTGGCAGTTGGTTCCTCGCCCGCCTGCCCGGCAAGCTCGGTCTGTTCCTCGGGCTCACCGGCAGCCCGATCAATGCGCGCGATGCCCTCGACCTGGACCTGGCCGACCGCTTCCTGCTCGACGAGCAACAGAACGAACTGATCGAGCGCCTGATCCAGCTCAACTGGCAGGATCAGGTCCCGCTGCAACTGAACAGCCTGTTCCAAGCCCTGGAACACGAGGCCCGGGAAAAGATGCCCGCCGCCCAATGGCTGCCGCGCCGTGCGCACATTGACGCGTTGCTCGACGTCCCCGACCTGCCCAGCGCCTGGCACGCCGTGACCGGCCTGAAGGACGATGGCGATACCTTGCTGGCACGCGCCGCCAAGACCCTGGCCGAGGGCTGCCCGCTCACCGCCCACCTGGTCTGGGAGCAGATCGCCCGGGCGCGCTATCTGTCGCTGGCCGAAGTGTTCCGCATGGAATACACCATGAGCCTGAACTGCTGCCGCCACCCGGAATTCCCCGAAGGAGTGCGTGCCCGGCTGATCGACAAGGACAACGCGCCGCGCTGGCATTGGCCGGATGTCGCCGCGATCCCTGCCACGGTGATCGACGCGCATTTCGAACCGACCTGGGAAGGGCCGCATCCGCTGGCCGATCTCTGAACCACCGCAAGGACAACCACCCGCAGAAGGATTTCGCCATGACCGACCGCCAGCACGAGCGCGCCCTCGCCTTCCAGGCACTGCACCGGCGCGACGGGTTGTTCGTCATTCCCAATCCCTGGGACGCCGGTTCGGCGAAAATCCTCGCCACCCTTGGCTTCGAAGCCCTGGCGACCACCAGCGCCGGCCTGGCCTTCTCCCTCGGCCGGCCCGACGGCGAAGGGCTGATCAGCCGCGAGGAAACCCTGGTCAACGCCCGTGCCATTGTCGAGGCGACCCCGCTGCCGGTGGCGGCCGACCTGGAAAACGGCTTCTCCGACGATCCGCAGGGCTGCGCGGAGACCCTGCTCCAGGCCGCCGCGGCTGGGCTGGTAGGCGGCTCCATCGAAGATGCCAGCGGGCGAGCGGACGCGCCCATCTACCCGATCGAACTGGCCGTCGAACGCATCCGCGCCTCCGTCGCCGCAGTGCGCAGCCTGCCCTTTCCCTTCACCCTCTGCGCCCGCGCGGAGAACTTCCTGCATGGCCGCGAAGACCAGGCCGACACCCTGCGCCGCCTGGAAGCCTACGCCGACGCCGGTGCGGACGTGCTCTACGCACCGGGCCTGACCTCCCGCGAGCAGATCGACGCCGTGGTGCGCGCAGTCGCACCGAAGCCGGTGAACGTGCTGATGGGCCTCTCCGCCTGCCCGCTGACGCTGGATGAACTGGCCGACCTCGGCGTTCGCCGGGTCAGCGTCGGCTCCTGCCTGGCGCGCGCCGCGTTCGGTGGCTTCCTGCGTGCCGCCCGCGAACTGCGCGAGCGCGGTAGTTTCGCTTTCGTCGCCGAGGCGGCGCCCTTCGCCGAACTCAACGCACTGTTCAAGCCAGGCACCTGAACTCACCCGCTCCGGCGTCGGAGCCGCACAGACAACAAGAAAGGAGATGCGAGGATGAAACAGATCGCTTTTATCGGCCTCGGCCACATGGGCCTGCCGATGGCCCGCAACCTGCTCAAGGCCGGTTTCCAGTTGAGCGTCTTCGACCTGGTGCAGAGCGCGGTCGACCAGCTCGCCGGCGAAGGTGCGCGCGCCGCTGCGAGTGCCACCGAGGCGTCGGAGAACGCTGAGGTGATCGTCAGCATGCTGCCGGCCAGCCGCCATGTGGAAGGCCTCTACCTGGGCGACGACGGCCTGCTGAGCCGGATTCCCGCCGGCCGGCTGGTGCTGGAGTGCTCCACCATCGCCCCCGAGTCGGCTAAGAAGGTCCACCAGGCCGCCCGCGAGCGCGGCATCGACCTGCTCGACGCACCGGTATCCGGCGGCACCGCCGGCGCCGCGGCGGGCACCCTGACTTTTATGGTCGGCGGCGACGCGGCGGCATTGGAGAAAGCCCAGCCGGTGTTCGCCGCCATGGGCAAGAACATCTTCCACGCCGGCCCGGACGGCGCCGGGCAGATCGCCAAGGTCTGCAACAACCAGTTGCTCGCGGTGCAGATGATCGGCACCGCCGAATCCATGGCCATGGGCGTGGCTAACGGCCTCGATCCCAAGGTACTGGCCGAGATCATGCGCCAGAGCTCAGGCGGAAACTGGGTGCTGGAGCGCTACAACCCCTGGCCCGGCGTGATGGAAAACGCCCCGGCATCCAAGGGCTACGGCGGCGGCTTCATGGCCGAGCTGATGGCCAAGGACCTCGGCCTGGCCCAGGAGACCGCCCAGGTCAGCGCCAGCAGCACACCGATGGGCGCCCTGGCGCTGCAGCTCTATCGCCTGCTACTCAAACAGGGCAAGGGCAAGCAGGATTTCTCGGTGGTGCAGCAGTTGTTTCGCGACGAGCGTTGAGCAGGAAGCGGGGCTGCCCATCGGCCCCGCTTCATAGCTGCAAAAGGCCCCAGTATCGCCAAGCCATCACTACTGCTCCTTCAATACAGGCTGCCAGTACATCTTTACGTCTTCGCGAACGGCCTTGAGCGCATCCTTCTGGCCATCCTTATCGAAACCGAAAAAGGCGGCATTGAATACGTCACCCATACGCTCCTGGCAAGCTCTTGCCTGTTCCGCCATTCGCTGGCGATCTTCTACGGAAATATCACCGAGGAATGCGGCCGGGAGATAAGGCTTACTATAAGTACTGGGAATTTCCACCTTGTTCGCCTCCAAGGCTCCCACATAACACTCGGCCAACTCTTGGGTACCCCGTAGCTCAGTCACAATACCAATGCTATTCCAGACCTGACTCGAATAGGCCTTGGGGTAAATGCTTGCAGCAGCGGATGACACATCGCTTATCGCTTTTCTGTCACCACTGAACACAGCTTTGAGCAATGTTTCCTCACCGATCTTCTGCTCGATTTCGCCAGCAGCTTCAGTCCAAGTTTTACCGTTACTCAGCTTAAGGTTGTGATAGTCAGATTGGTCCTTATCCAACGGCCACATATTATGAGGCATTTTGTCGGTTATATATTCCGTCACACCTTCTATAAGCTCTTTGTTCTCTTCGTGCTTTTTCTTATTGAGAAAGTCAGCATGGCTATAGCAATGCACGAACTCGTGACGCGCATGATGATTGGGATGGGAACCAAAATGATGATAGGCCGCTACTTTGACTTTGTTATTGTCCAGGTCAAACTGTCCGGCAAGACCAGGTGGCAAGTCGAAGACAACCTCCGCGTTGGCCTTATAGCAAGTACTGCTGTCAGGAATATATTTGCCGAAATGACTCAACACCGTGGAGTTAGCGTGAGAAAGCGTATTGGCATCCGCTCTCTGGCTCAGGGTAAGAGCCCCCAGGATGGCTTGACCAGGATGTTCAACGAAGTCCATTGGATTTCGCATGCCACGGTAAGCGGCGGAAGCGGCGATAATGCCGGTAAACACTTTAGCGAAAATGGCGGCAACACTTGAGAACAGATCCTCATTCGTTACCGCACCAGGCCGTTGCCGTGCAACTGCGTTCTCAGCAGTGTTGGCAGCCGATGTCCGAGATGATTCTGCCCGTTGTGCCACCGGCCGCTGCCGAAGCGTCATGGCCACCGGTGTTTCGCTCTCCATGGCCGGCTGCGACGATTGACCGGAGACTGAGGGAGGCATAGTCATTGGCCTCCTTTCATCACGTCCCTCAACGGGATTGAGATGAGGCACGCTGCCGGTACGAATGCTATCGACCATGTTCAATCCTTTAAATACGCACGTTTGCTATTCAGTGCAGACGCAGTTCAGCGGCCTTGCGACGGAAATACAATACAGTTTGGGACAGGTTGCCGATCACGTTTTCCATCGTTATCGGGGTGAGATCATTCAGTTTTCTTTCATAACTGAACACCAGACTATTACTGGCTTCATTGATTAGCAGAGCGCCGCCGCGAGTGCGATAGCCAGGAAAACTGTGCATCAGCAGAGCGCGAATCATCATGTCGTCGCGAGGCGAAGGTGTCAGGGAAACGATATCCGCCAGAAACAGCAGGCTGTCGGCCTGTTCCCCCAGATAGAGTGTGATCGTGACGTCAGGATCGACCGTCACCACAGCCGCTCCCTGCTCGTTGAACTCGATATTGGGTTTGCTGGTCTGGCGGCTGTATTCCCGCAGCAATTGGCGGGTCAGTTCCTGGGCTCTCATGGTATTACCGCTTTCTCACTCGGTGAGGGATGGTTGCGTGACTTATAAGTGAGGGAAAGGAGAGGTCGGTTCCATGTTGGCCGGTTATCTTCGGCGCGCCCGTTTTGGTGCAGGCGCCCATTCTCAACGCAAAGTCAGGCCGAACGCTTCATCGCTGAAATCGAAGCAGGCGAGGAACCGGCGGATTTCCAGCAGGTTGCCGTCGACCTTCACATCCCCCAGCAACGCCCCCTTGAGCAAGCCGTTCTCGCCGGTCAGCAGGGTTTCCATGAAGCGCTTGTCCATGCTCAACCTGAGTACGGTGCCTTCGGGAATGCCCTTGTGCAGTTGCGCCACACCTTTGCGCACCTCCAAGGCCCATTCCTCGCCCACGTCCGGGAAACTGAAACCGAGGGTAAGCTCGACGTCGCCGGCCTTGTCCGGATCGATGCGGGTGATCCAGTTCTGCAAGAAGATTCGCGGAGTGAAGCTGCGCGCCATGTCCTGCGAGAGGAACACCTTGCGCATTTCCACGGAGCGCTCGCGGATGGCCTCGCCGTCCAGGTTGCCCTCCAGTTCCATGGCGCTCATCAGGTACCAGTTGCGCCAGTTGATGTTCATGCTGGCGTAGCCCAGCCGACGGAAGCTGCGCGCCTTGATATCACGCGCCAACCGGTCCTCCCGATCCACGCGGATGGCGTAGCCGGCCAGCTCGGCTGCCCATTGGTAGTCGCCCTTGAGATAGGCGTTGCCCGCCTCGAGCAGCACCTTGTCCCGCCCGCCCATCAGGGCCATCAGGCGCTGCGCCTTTTCCTTCGGCGGGGTCGGGTCGAGGTCCACCGGGTCGCCCTGGAACCAGCCCAGGTAGCCGTTGTAGATCTGTCGCACGCTGTGCTTGACCGTCCCGTAGTACTCGCGCAGGTAGGGGGTGTATCCGGCCAGGTGCGGTGGCAGCTTGACCTTTTCCACCAGCTCGTCCGGCGTCAGGCCCTTGTTCATCCAGCGCACGGTCTGGTCGTGGATGTAGGCGATGCCGTCGCGGGTCATGCGCAGCACCTCTTCCACCTGGTCGCGACCGCTCACCGGCCGACCGTGCAACGGCACCATGTGGTCGGCGCGCAACGAGCGCAACAGGTCGAGGCTGGCCACCCACTGCACCGGGTCACGGAACTTGGTGCCACGCAACGTATGGATGTTCGGCAAGGTCGGTCCCTGGTCGACTTCCGCGCTGATCAGCACGCGGTTGTCCGGCAGGTAGAGAACGATCTCGTCCGGCGCCTCGCTGGGTGCGTGCAGCAACTGCACATCCAGCCCCGCGATGCGGGTATCGAGGCGTTCGCCGAAGGTGACGGTCGGCGCGATGAAGGTGGACGGCTCGGGCTTGGCCAGCGGTCCGATGCCGCCGTTCATGCCCTTCTGGTCCGCCGCCGGCAGGAAGGAACCGAAGCTGTAGGCCGAACGCACGCCCAGGATCGGCCCGACCAGGGCGCCCTGGGTCACCACGTTCTGCAGCAGCGATTCGTGCGCATAGATCTGCACTTCGCCGCGCTCCACCTGCTCGCGACTGACGAACGCCTGTACGCCGTTGATGTGGTCCGGATGGAAATGGGTATAGACGACGGCCTTGACCGGCTTGTCGCTGACCTTGCGGAACTCGGCCATGATCTTGCGCGATTCGCTGACCGACTCGCCGGTGTCGACGATGATCAGCCCCTCCGGCGCTTCGATCATCGCCACATTGCCCAACTGCCAGCCGACTGCCGAGTAGACGTTGCCTGCGATGCGATAGAGCTTCTGCTCGAACACCTTGGTATGGGCGGCCAGTTCGGGATCGATGCTCGGTTCGATCCGTTCCTCGGGCAATTCGGCGAAGGCGCCGAGCGGCAGGACAGCGGCCAGCAACAGGCCACTCCAGCGGACAGGTAGTCTCATGCGGGTCAACTCATTGTCATTATCGATGCTGGCAGCCTCGCAAAGCCTGCGCGATACTTCCAATGCATTCTTATACAGGTATCGATGCGCCACACGCATGAACGATCTACGCCAGCTTCGTCACTTCGTCGCCCTGGCCGAGCATGGCCACTTCGCCCGTGCCGCGGAAGCGGTACATCTCAGCCAGCCGGCGCTGACGCGCAGCATCCAGGCCCTGGAAAATCATCTGGATTGCATCTTGGTAAATCGCCACAGCCGTGGCATCAGCCTCACCGCCCACGGCCAACTGGTGCTGGAACACGCCCGGCGACTGCTGGCCGGCAGCCGCGCGCTGGACAACGCCGTCAGCCAATTGAGCAACCTGGAGGCCGGCGAACTGCGCCTGGGTGCCGGCCCCTACCCTGCCGCGCGCTTGGTGCCGCAGGCAGTCGGCCGCCTGCTGCAGCGTTACCCGAAGGTTCGGGTCAGGCTGGACATCGCCAACTGGCTGGAACTGCGCGACGCCCTGCTGGATACGACCATCGAGCTGTTCGTCGCCGACATACGCGAGTTGCAGGGCGAGCCGCAGTTGCACATCGAACCGCTGCACAGCCATGCCGGCGTCCTGTTCTGCCGCCCCGGCCACCCGCTGCTGGAGCGCCGCGATCTGCAACTGGCCAATCTGCTCGACTTCCCCCTTGCCGGGACTCAGTTGCCGCAGGAGGTGGCACGCAGCCTGAGCGCCGCCAGTGGCCGCGAGCAGCCGCTGAGCATTCAATGCGATAACTTTTTGGTCCTGAAGCGACTGGTAGCCGATAGCGACGTGCTGAGCATGGCACCTTGGGACGTGATCGCCGACGAGGTGGCCGCCGGTCAATTGAGCCTGTTGCCGCTGGCCCCGAAGAGCCTGCAACAGCGGTCGGCCTACGGCCTGGTCAGCCGCGCCGGGCACAGCCTGTCGCCGGCGGCGCAGGCGGTGGTGGAAGAGATTCGGCAGGTGGATCGCCAGTTACCACCGCCACCGTCCCGCTGAATACACAGAAGCACGAGGCGGCCGTCCGCCCTTACCGCCGATGGCCCTCATGGCGCCACTCGCGTCGAGGCCGTTCGTAGGCATCACGCCAGCGGCGATCATCGCGCCACTCGCGACGGTGATGCTCATGCCGGTACGGCAGATAGCGGGGTGGCGGTGCGATGAAGCGCGGGGCGGCGTAGTAGCGCGGAGGGTTGTAGTAGCGAGGTGCGGAGTAGCTCCGGTAGTGGAGCCGGTAGCCATCGTCGTAGCGGTAGCGGGGGGAATCCCACCCGGCCACATAGATCGACTGGCGCGGATAGGCGTAATAGGGCCGGTCGTCGTAGACCACACAACCACCCAGACCCAGACAGAGCAGCGCAAGCAGGAAACGTTGACAGGACATGGCCGCCTCCCGAGAGGTCAGGTGTGACGAAAACGGTCCGTTTCCGCCCAACCCGCGAAAAGAAGCCGGCGCAGAGGCCGGCTTCTCAGGAAAACTTCAATGGCTGCGCAAGCCCTCCCGGCTCAGCAGTTGCCCTTCTTCGCCTGTCCCGGCGGGCAGTGTCCCGGTCCGCCGCCGCCATCGCCGATATCGATCCCGATACCCGGCAGGCGAAGACTACAGGCCGGCAAGGTCACGGCCATCACGCCAACGAGTAGCAAACCCATCAATGTCTTCATCAGCAGCTACCTTTCATCCGATGGCCCGGCGGACAGAAATGGCCACCGCCGCCGCCACCCACATCGACACGGACGGCATCCCCGCCACCCAGCTCGGCGCGAACGCCCGGAGCGCTGAAGCTGCAACCACCCAGCGCCAGCAACATCCCCATCAGCACCACAGACAAACTACGCATGTGTACTTCCTCGAATGGAGTCTTCTTATCGGGCAGGCTTCACAATGCCTGCGTGATGTCAGACTGCAACGAAACGGTAAAAGTTCCCCCGACTGATGGCACATGGCCCCGGCATGGATAGCCACTTCCAAGGGCGTGCAGCGCTCTTTCGCCCCATGACCCGCACCAACCCGGAGCAAGCAACGCCCCATCTGGAACCACGGCCCGCCAGGATGCCGCTCGTCATACGACATAGATCACAAAAAAAGAACCGTAGAAATACCCTGGCACGCCATTCGCTTTGCATCCCTCCACATACAGGAAGGTCATGCCCACAGAGGCTGGCCGCCGAACGATCATCGCAATGGCCGACTAGGGTTCCGGTCCGTCGACGACGGATGTCTGGTCCGAGAGTGGGCAACCTCGTTCGAGGTCACACGGAGGGACAAAAGCCCGGGAGAGCACGCGGCACGGCGGCCGCCATCCTGTCCCGTCATTTGTCCACTGCCGAGGTACCGATGTTCATCCGCCTGCTGTCCTGTCTTCTGCTCGCGCTGCTGCTCAGCCAATCCGCTTCCGCCGCTCCGCAAAACCGCCCCTTCAAGGTCTGCTGGTCGATCTATGCCGGTTGGATGCTGTGGGGCTACATAGCCGAAGAAGGCATCATCGACAAGTGGGCGAAGAAGTACGGCATCGAGATCCAGGTCCGGCAGGTGCCGGACTACGTCGCCTCCATCGAGCAGTACACCGCCGGCCAATACGATGCCTGTGCCATGACCAACATGGACGCGCTGACCATCCCCGCCGCCGGTGGGGTCGACTCCACCGCGCTGATCGTCGGCGACTTCTCCTCCGGCGCCGACGGTATCCTCATCCGTGGCAACAACAAGAACCTGACGTCCCTCAAGGGCAAGACCATCCTGCTGGTGGAGAACTCGGTCTCCCATTACCTGCTCGCCCGCGCCCTGGAATCGGTGGGCATGAAACTGAGCGACGTGAAGGTCGAGAACGTCTCGGACGCGAACCTGGCCGAGGTCTGGCGCAGCGGGCGCGGCGACGCGGTGGTGACCTGGAACCCGATCCTCTCGGAACTGCGCCGGAGCGGCGGCAGCGTCCAGGCTTTCAGCTCCCATCGAATCCCCGGCGAGATCCTCGACCTGCTGGTGATCAACAGCCAGACCCTGGCCGCCCACCCGGAACTGGGCCGTGCGCTGACCGGCGCCTGGTACGAGGGCATGCGCCTGATCGCCCTGCCGAACGAGGCAGGCAAGGCGGCACGGGCCAAACTGGCCGCTGCGGCGGACACCACGCCGGAGGATTTCGACGCGCAGTTGCGGACCATCCGCTCCTTCTTCGTGCCACGCTCGGCGGCGTCTTTCACCCGCGGCGAAAGAATGCCGATCCTGATGCAACGAGTGGCCAGCTTCGCCAACAACCAGAAACTGCTCGGCGAAGGCAACGGCCTGCAACGGCTGGGCATCGGCTTCAGCGACAACCGGGTGCTGGGCAATCCGTCGCAGGTCCTGTTGCGCTTCAACCCGGCGTACATGCAGTTGGCCGCCGACGGCAAGCTGTAAGCCCCCGCCGACAGCCTGCTGCGCGTCGGCCCTGCCGCTGCGTTTGAAGCAGGCCAAAGCACCAAGAGCGAACATCGCGCACCAACTCCGTGCAGGAGAAAGTCCCAAACGCCCCTGCGGAAAACCCGCACGACCTCTCGGACGGGGCTTTGCGCAGGCTGGCACGATGTTCGCTTCGCTCCCGCCATGCAGAAGCACCCCACAAGGGGCGCGGCACTACAACTTGCAATGGCCGACTAGGGTTCCGGCGCGCCTCGCAGGCGTGCGACTGGTCCGAGAGTTGGCGACCTCGTTCGGGGTTACACGGCGGGACAAAAGCCCGGGAGAACGCGCCACCTGGCCAACCAGGTAAGTGCCGCGCCGCTCCTGCCGTATCCCTAGAACTGGAGGTCTACCCATGCGCACGTCCTTGCTGTCCTCGCTGATCGCCGCCGGCCTCTCCGCCGCCCTGAGCCTCTCCGCCCACGCAGCCCCCAAGACCGACTTCAGCGTCTGCTGGACCATCTACGCCGGCTGGATGCCGTGGGAATACGGCGCCGCCCAGGGCATCGTCGACAAATGGGCGAAGAAGTACGACATCAACATCGACGTGGTGCAGATCAACGATTACGTCGAGTCCATCAACCAGTACACCGCCGGCCAGTTCGATGGCTGCACCATGACCAACATGGACGCCCTGACCATTCCCGCCGCCGGTGGCGTGGACTCCACCGCGCTGATCGTCGGCGATTTCTCCAACGGTAACGACGGCGTGGTGGTCAAGGGCAGCGGCAAGACCCTGGCCGATCTCAAGGGCCAGCCGATCAACCTGGTCGAACTGTCGGTCTCCCACTATCTGCTCGCCCGAGCCTTGGAAAGCGCCGGGCTGAGCGAGAAGGACGTGCAGGTGGTGAACACCTCGGACGCCGACCTGGTGGCGGCCTTCCATTCCGCCGAAGTGAAGGCGGTGACCACCTGGAACCCGCTGCTGGCGGAAGTCGTCGCGGTGCCGGACACCAGCAAGCTGTTCGACTCCAGCCAGATTCCCGGCGAAATCATCGACCTGATGGTGGTCAACAGCGACACCCTCAAGGACAACCCCGCCTTCGGCAAGGCACTGGTCGGCGCCTGGTACGAAATCATGGCCACCATGAACGCCGACAGCACCGCCGGCAAGGCCGCCCGCGAGCACATGGCCAAGGCCTCCGGCACCGATCTGCCCGGCTACGAGGCGCAACTGGCGGCGACCAAGATGTTCTATTCGGCGAAGGACGCGCTGGCCTTCTACAACAGCCCGAAGCTGCCTGAAACCATGGACAAGGTGGCCGGCTTCAGCTTCGACCACGGCATCCTCGGCGAAGGCGCGAAGAGCGCGGACGCCATCGGCATGGCCTTCGCCAACGATCTGGTCACTGGCGACAAGGGCAACGTCAAGCTGCGCTTCGACCCGACTTATACCCGCATGGCGGCCGACGGCACGCTGTAACGCCGCCCTCGCAGGGGTTCACGCCCGGCACGGATGAATCCCTGCGGACCAGCCCTGATGGAGCCAAACCGATGCGCCTGATCAACCGCCATCCGGACCGGACGGGTCGTCTGGCCCTGGCGATCCTGCCGTTCGCCCTGCTGCTGTTCGCCTATTTCTCGGGCTCGATGGCACGTCTGGCGGACAACCCCAACGACAAGCTGCTGCCGAGTGCCACGCAGATGGCCGATGCGGTCGATCGCCTGGCCCTCCAGCCCGACAAGCGCAGCGGCGACTACCTGTTCTGGCGCGACACCGCCTCCAGCCTGCAACGCCTCGGTCTCGGCCTGGGCATCGCCGCCCTCGCCGGCCTCTGCCTCGGCATCGCCGCCGGCACCCTGCCGCTGTTCGGCGCGCCGCTGTCGCCGCTGCTCACGGTGCTGTCGATGGTGCCGCCCCTGGCGATCCTGCCGATCCTGTTCATCGTCTTCGGCCTCGGCGAGCTGGCCAAGGTCATGCTGATCGTCATCGGCATCACTCCGGTGCTGGCCCGCGACCTCGAACAGCGCGCCCGGGAAATCCCCCAGGAACTGCTGATCAAGGCGCAGACCCTGGGGGCGAACACCTGGACGCTGATCCTCCGCGTGGTGCTGCCGCAACTGCTGCCGCGCCTGCTGATCGCCCTGCGCCTGGTACTCGGCTCGGCCTGGCTGTTCCTCATCGCCGCCGAAGCCATCGCCTCCACCGACGGCCTCGGCTACCGCATCTTCCTGGTCCGCCGCTACATGGCAATGGATGTGATCCTGCCTTACGTGGCCTGGATCACCCTGCTCGCCTGGGCCATGGACCATGGCCTGCGCTGCCTCGCGCAGGGCTGTTTCCCCTGGTACGAGGGGGCCAAGGCATGAGCTTCATCCAGGTTGAAAACGTCTGGCAGGAATACGGCGACCAGGTCGTACTGGAACGCCTGAACCTGTCGGTGGCCGAAGGCGAGTTCTGCACCCTGGTCGGCGCCTCCGGTTGCGGCAAATCGACCTTCCTGCGCCTGCTGCTCGGCCAGGAGCGCCCCAGCCGCGGCCGCATCCTGCTGGACGGCGCGCCCCTGGCGGACGAACCGGACGCCAGCCGGGGCGTGGTGTTCCAGCGCTACTCGGTGTTCCCGCATCTGTCGGTGCTGGACAACGTAACCCTCGGCCTGGAATTGCCGCGCGCCCCGTTGCTCGGCCGGCTGTTCGGCCAGGCCAGGCGCGAGGCGCGCGATCAGGCGGCGGCGATCCTCGAACGGGTCGGTCTCGGCCACGCCCTGGACAAGTACCCCAGCGCGCTCTCGGGCGGCATGCAGCAGCGCCTGGCCATCGCCCAGGCGCTGGTGATGAAACCGCGCGTGCTGCTGCTCGACGAGCCCTTCGGCGCCCTCGACCCCGGTATCCGCAAGGACATGCATGCGCTGCTGCTGGAACTCTGGCAGGAAACCCGGTTGACGGTGTTCATGGTCACCCACGACCTGTCGGAAGGCTTCACCCTCGGCACCCGCATCCTGGTCTTCGACAAGACCCGCCTCGACCTGCAGGCACCCAACGCCTATGGCGCGCGGGTCACCTACGACATTCCGCTGAACCGCGACCGCCGCGCCGCGCGCATTGCCGTCGACACCCCGCCGGCCGCCGTCGCCGGCTTGCTGCAACCCCATTACCAAGGAGCCTGACCATGAGCGCATCCCTCGCCCTGCGCCCGACCCTGTACGAAGAAGTCGTACCCGGCGGCGGCCATACCTCGTTCGTTCTCAAGCGCGGCCAACTGCTGCGTCTCACCGACATCGAAGGCGGCGCCAACGTCAGCCTGCTGCTGCTCAACGCCCATGAAAAAAGTGAACGACTGAACCTGCCGGACACCCTCAAGTGCCAGCACACCGCCAAGCTCACCGCCGGGCACTGCCTGTACTCGGACATGGGTCGCGTTCTCGCCGCCATCACCGCCGACACCTGCGGCTGGCACGACAGCTTCGGCGGCGTGCTGAACGCCGAGGAAGTCCGCGAGAAATACGGCCAGGGCCGCTATCAGGAATTGCGCAACGGCTTCTTCCGCAACGGCATGGACAACCTGCTGGTGGAACTGGGCAAGTGGAACCTCAACCTGCAGGACCTGCTGATGTGCCTGAACCTGTTCAGCAAGGTCAGCGTGGACGCCGACGGCTGCTTCCGGTTCGAGCCGGGCAACGCCAAGGCCGGCGACTACGTCGAGCTGTACGCGCCGATGGATACCCTCGTGGTGCTCACCGCATTGCAGCACCCCATGGACCCGAATCCGCAGTACGCCCCCAAGCCCATCCGCCTGACCTGGAGCAAGGTGGAGAGCGACGGCATCAGCGTGCTCTGCCGCACCTCGCGCCCGGAGAACGGCCGCGGCTTCCACAACACCGAACGTCTCTACCTCTGAGGGCCGCCACCATGACCCTGACCCACAGCGACAAGCACCCCGAAGCCGCCCTGCGCCGCGACATGATCGCCGCCGGCGAGCCGTACCTGACCGAAGTGAAGGCCGGCCAGACCGTGCGCATCCTCGACCTCGAAGGCAACCAGGCGGTGGACACGCTGTTCTACAGCGCCCGCAACCCGCGCGAGCGCTACGACGTGCAGCGCACGCTGCGCAAGCAGAACCGCGTCTACCTCACCACCGGCACGGTGCTCTGGTCGAACCTCGGCAACCCCATGCTGACCCTCGTCGCCGACACCTGCGGCCGCCACGACACCCTCGGCGGCGCCTGCGCCCAGGAAAGCAACACCGTGCGCTACGCCCTGGAAAAGCGCTACATGCACAGCTGCCGCGACAACTTCCTGCGCGCCAGCCTGCACGACGGCCGCCTGGAGAAACGCGACATCGGCGCCAACATCAACTTCTTCATGAACGTACCGGTGACACCGGAAGGCGGCCTGACCTTCGAAGACGGCATCTCCGCCGCCGGCAAGTACGTCGAGCTGATCGCGCACATGGACGTCATCCTCCTGATCTCCAACTGCCCGCAGCTGAACAATCCGTGCAATGCCTACAACCCGACGCCGGCGGAAGTCCTGATTTGGGAATAAGAGCAGCGGAAAGCTCCAAGCGCACAGAGGGGTTGTCCGTGCAGGACCTCTTGCAGCTTGAGGCTTGAAGCTTGCCGCTCGCTCTTCAACCACGGACGACCGTGGTGCAGATGACTATCGGCGGGACGGCCCGCCACCTTCGAGATGCCTCGAATGTTCGACACACTGTTGATCGCCAACCGCGGCGCCATCGCCTGCCGCATCCTGCGGACCCTGCGCGCCCTGGACGTAAAAGGCGTCGCCGTCTACTCCGAAGCGGACGCTGCCAGCCTGCACATCCAGCAGGCCGATGAAGCCCACAGCCTGGGCGAAGGCCCGGCCGCCGCCACCTACCTGGTGGTGGACAAGATTCTCGACGCCGCTCGCCGCAGCGGCGCCCAAGCCATCCACCCCGGCTACGGCTTCCTCTCCGAGAACGCCGCCTTCGCCGAAGCCTGCGAAGCGGCCGGCATCGCCTTCGTCGGCCCGACGCCCGAGCAATTGCGCGTGTTCGGCCTCAAGCACACCGCCCGCGCCCTGGCCAGGGAACGCGGCATCCCGCTGCTGGAAGGTACCGACCTACTGGACAGCCTGGACGCCGCCCTCGCCGCCGCCGAACGGGTCGGCTACCCGGTGATGCTCAAAAGCACCGCCGGCGGTGGCGGTATCGGCATGCGCGTCTGCCGCCGCGCGGAGGAGCTGCGCGACGCCTTCGACGCGGTGAAGCGCCTCGGCCAGAACAACTTCAGCGACGCCGGCGTGTTCATCGAACAGTACATCGAGCGCGCCCGTCACCTGGAAGTGCAGGTGTTCGGCGACGGCCAGGGCGAAGTGATCGCCCTCGGCGTGCGCGACTGCTCGGTGCAACGACGCAACCAGAAAGTGCTGGAAGAAACCCCTGCGCCCAACCTGCCAGCCGGCATGACCGAGGCGCTCTGTGCCGCCGCGGTCGAGCTGGCCAGGGCGGTGAACTACCGCAGCGCCGGCACCGTCGAGTTCGTCTACGACAGCGAGGCCGAGCGCTTCTACTTCCTCGAAGTGAACACTCGCCTGCAGGTCGAGCACGGCGTCACCGAGCAGGTCTGGGGCGTCGATCTGGTGCGCTGGATGATCGAACTGGCGGCCGGCGACCTGCCGCCGCTGGTCGAATTGGCGGCCACGCTGAAACCCAGCGGCCACGCCATCCAGGCGCGCCTTTACGCGGAAGACCCGGGCCGCGACTTCCAGCCCAGCCCCGGCCTGCTCACCGCGGTGCAGTTCCCGGCAGCCGACGGCAACGCCCTGCGCATCGATACCTGGGTCGAAGCCGGCTGCGAGATTCCGCCCTACTTCGACCCGATGATCGCCAAGCTGATCGCCTGGGCTCCCGACCGCGACCAGGCCCGCGCCACGCTGGACCGGGCGCTGGACGGCACCCTGCTCTACGGGGTGGAAAGCAACCGCGACTACCTGCGGCAGATCCTTGCCGACGTCCCCTTCGCCAGCGGCTCGCCCTGGACCCGCTGCCTGGAGGGCCTGGTCTATCGCGCCAACACCTTCGAGGTCCTCTCCGCCGGCACCCAGACCACCGTGCAGGACTACCCCGGCCGGCTCGGCTACTGGGCCGTCGGCGTACCGCCGTCGGGGCCGATGGACGACCGTGCCCTGCGCCTGGGCAACCGCCTGCTGGACAACCCGGAAGGCGCCGCCGCCCTGGAAATCACCATGAGCGGGCCGACCCTGCGCTTCAACACCGACGCCGTGGTGGCGGTGACCGGCGCCGAGATTCCCCTGACCCTGGATGGCGAGCCGCAACCCATGCACACCGCGCTGTTCGTGCCGGCCGGCGCCACCCTCGCCCTCGGCACCCTGGCCGGCGCCGGGGCCCGCAGCTACCTGTGCCTGCGCGGCGGCCTGCAGGTGCCGGACTACCTCGGCTCGAAAAGCACCTTCACCCTCGGCCAGTTCGGCGGCCATGCCGGCCGTGCCCTGCGCGCCGGCGACGTGCTGCATCTGCCGCCGCTGACGAACCGCAGCGTGGGCGACAGCCTGTCCCCGGCGCTGCGCCCCACGCTGCCGGCCGTCCGTGACATCCGAGTGATCTACGGGCCGCACGGGGCGCCGGAATATTTCACCGACGCCTACATCCGTACCTTCTTCGCCACCGCCTGGGAGGTGCACTTCAACTCCAGCCGCACCGGCGTGCGCCTGATCGGCCCCAAGCCGGAATGGGTGCGCGAGAGCGGCGGCGAAGCCGGCCTGCATCCGTCGAACATCCATGACAATCCCTACGCCATCGGCGCGGTGGACTTCACCGGCGACATGCCGGTGATCCTCGGCCCGGACGGGCCGAGCCTGGGCGGCTTCGTCTGCCCGGTCACGGTGATCGAGGCCGATCTCTGGCAACTCGGCCAGCTCAAGGCCGGCGACAAGGTGCGCTTCGTCCCGGTGGACATCGCCACGGCGAGGAAACTGGCTAAGGCGCGACGGGAAGAACTCTGCGTAGGGGCGAATTCATTCGCCCAATCGGGCACGACAGACGCATTCGTCCCGTCGTCCCCCATTGTCCTGGACATCGGCCAGGACGACACCCGCCTGGTCGCCCGCCTCGCCGGCGATACCCACCTGCTGCTGGAAATCGGCCAGCCCGAGCTGGACCTGGTGCTGCGCTTCCGTGGCCACGCGCTGATGCAGGCACTGGAGGCCGAGCGGCTCGACGGCGTGGCGGACCTGACGCCTGGCATCCGCTCGCTGCAAGTGCACTACCAGCCGGAAACCCTGCCCCTCGAACGCCTGCTGGCGGTGGTCGCCGGACTCTGGGATGGCGTCTGCGCCGCCCGTGACCTCAAAGTGCCCTCGCGCATCGTTCACTTGCCGCTGTCCTGGGACGATCCGGCCTGCCGCCTGGCTATCGAGAAATACATGACCACGGTGCGCAAGGACGCCCCCTGGTGCCCGAGCAACCTCGAGTTCATCCGTCGCATCAACGACCTGCCCGGTCTCGACGACGTGCATCGCACCGTCTTCGACGCCAGCTACTTGGTGATGGGCCTCGGTGACGTTTACCTCGGCGCACCGGTGGCCACGCCGCTGGACCCGCGCCACCGGCTGGTCACCACCAAGTACAACCCGGCACGCACCTGGACCGCCGAGAACTCGGTGGGCATCGGCGGGGCTTACCTCTGCGTGTACGGCATGGAAGGGCCCGGTGGCTACCAGTTCGTCGGCCGCACCCTGCAGATGTGGAACCGCTACCGCGACGTCGCCGCGTTCGACGGCAAGCCCTGGTTGCTGCGCTTCTTCGACCAGATCCGCTTCTACCCGGTCTCGGCCGAGGAACTGTTGCGTATCCGCCGCGACTTCCCCCTTGGGCGCTACCCGTTGCGCATCGAGCACAGCGAACTGCACCTCGCCGACTACCAGGCCTTCCTGGCTCGGGAAGCCGAAAGCATCGCTGCGTTCCGCAGCCAGCAGCGCGTAGCCTTCGACGCCGAACGCCAGCGCTGGATCGACAGCGGCCAGGCCCATTTCGAGAGCGAGGAAGTCGCCGCCGACCTCGGCGAAGACAGCCCGCTCGGCGCCGGGCAGCACGCCATCGAAAGCCATATCGCCGGCAACCTCTGGCAGGTGCAGGTGGACGTCGGCAGCGAGGTCAAGGCCGGTGACATTCTGGTCATCCTCGAGTCGATGAAGATGGAAATCCCCCTCACCGCCCCGCGCGACGGCGTGATCAAGGAAGTCCGCGTACAGCCCGGCTCACCGGTACGCGCCGGACAAAGGGTGGTAGTGATGGAAGAGGCATAGCCCGCACAGCGGTGGTTGGACGAAGCCGAACCGACGCCACGACAACACGGCCCCCCCCAAAGGACGCCAACATGACCCACGAATTCGACCTGCGCCTCGACACCCTGCGAGCCGCCTACCGCACCGGCACCGCCAACCCGCGCCAACTGATCGCCGACCTGCGCGAAAAGGCCGCCGCCCTGAACCCGGAGTTCAACCTGTTCATCCACCTGCTGAGCCCGGACGAACTCGAACCCTACCTCGCCGCCCTCGACGGCAAGTCGCCCGACGACCTGCCGCTGTACGGCGTGCCCTTCGCCATCAAGGACAACATCGACCTGGCCGGCGTCCCTACCACCGCCGCCTGCCCGGCGTTCGCCTACACCCCCGAACGCTCGGCCACGCTGGTGGACCAGTTGATCGCCCTCGGCGCGATTCCCCTGGGCAAGACCAACCTCGACCAGTTCGCCACCGGCCTCAACGGCACGCGCTCGCCCTACGGCAAATGCCGCAACAGCGTGCACCCTGGCTACCCCGCCGGCGGCTCCAGTGCCGGCTCCGCCCTGGCGGTGGCCCTGGGCGTGGCCAGCTTCGCCCTGGGCACCGATACCGCCGGCTCCGGCCGGGTGCCGGCGGCGCTGAACAACCTGCTCGGTCTGAAACCCAGCAAGGGGCTGCTCTCCACCGCCGGCGTGGTGCCGGCCTGCCGTACCCTGGACTGCGTTTCCTACTTCACCGCCAGCGCCCCCGAAGCCAGTCGACTGCTGGCCCTGACCGCCCGCGTCGATCCACACGACGGCTACAGCCGCGCCAATCCGCTGTGGAACGACGCCAGCGCCTTCGGTGTACCGCGCCCCTTCCGTTTCGGCGTGCCGAAGCAGTTGGAATTCCTCGGCTGCACGGAAAGCCCGGCACTGTTCGCCGCCACCGTCGAACACTTGAAAGCCCTGGGTGGCACACCGGTGGAGATCGACTTCGCCCCCTTCCTCGAGGCCGCCAAGCTGCTCTACGAAGGTCCTTGGGTGGCCGAGCGCTACAGCGTGGCCGGCGAGCTGATCGAACGTCAGCCCGACGCCGTGCTGCCGGTGATCCGGGCGGTACTGGCCAAGGCACCCGGCACCACCGCGGTGGATGCCTTCCGCGCCCAATACCGCCTGCAAGCCCTCAAGACCGAATGCGATCGCCTCATGGCCGAGGTGGATTGTGTGCTGACTCCGGCCTACCCACGCCCGGTCACCCTGGCCGAGCTGCACGCCGAACCGGTGGCACGCAACTCGGACCTGGGCTGGTACACCAATTTCATGAACATGCTCGACTATGCCGCCGTGGCGGTGCCGGCCGGCTTCATGCAGAACGGCCTGCCCTGGGGCGTGACCCTGTTCGGCCGCGTTTTCACCGACCAGTACGTGCTGAGCCTCGCCGACGCCCTGCAACGCCAGACCGGCCTGCCGTTGGCCGGCGGACGGGCGCCGCAACTCGCCACGCCGAGCGGCACCGCCCGCCACGACCGCGCCCGGGTGGTGGTCTGCGGCGCGCACCTCGATGGCCTGCCGCTCAACTGGCAACTCCGCCAGCGTGGCGGTCAATTGCAGGACGCGACGTGCAGCTCGCCGGATTACAAGCTCTATGCCCTGGCCGGCGGCCCACCCTTCCGGCCGGGCATGGTGCGGGTCGCCGAAGGCGGTGTGGCCATCGAAGTGGAAGTCTGGGACCTGCCCAGCGCGGAGCTGGGCTCGTTCCTCACCGGCATCCCGGCACCGCTCGGGCTCGGCAAGGTGCAACTGGCCGACGGCCGCTGGGAAACCGGCTTCATCTGCGAACCCTATGGCCTGGAAGGCGCCGAGGACATCACCCACTTCGGCGGCTGGCGCGCCTATCTGCGCAGCAAAGGCTGAGCGGGGCATGAGGATTCTTGTACCAACGGCGGGCGAATAAATTCGCCCCTACACCACCAGCCCACGCGCTTTCGTAGGAGCCAGCTCTGCTGGCGAAGCGTCCCAACAACCCCATCGCGAGCGGAGCTCTCTCCTACACAAGTGCAAAAGCCAACGTCGCCCGGATAAAGCCCCAACGCAATCCGGGTCCACTGTCGGGAATCGGAAGCAGCCTGCAAAAGGTGAAACAGCACGCAAAACCGCCCTTGGTGGCATCCTGCTTTGACGCTAGAGTTCCGCCATAACGACGCCAAGCCCAAGGGCCGCGCTACCGAAAGGATTCGCCATGACGCTCACCCGCGACCAGGCCCAGCAACGGGCCGACGACATCCAGGCCTTCTACCGCGAGGTCGAACGCCTGCATCGCGAACGCGCCCTGCTGCTGGAACCCGAGCAGTTGGACCGCCTCGCCGAGCACCACCAGGGCCTGCTCGGCGAATACCGCAAGGCCTACGACATCGACCAGGACAACCAGGCCAAGCGCCTGTCCCTGGGCATGCGCATCACCTCGCTGCTCGGCGCCCTGGCGTTGGCGGCCAGCCTGCTGTTCCTGTTCTACCAGTTCTGGGGGCTGTTCAGCGAAACCGCCCAGGTGGCCATTCTCGTCGGTGCGTCCCTGGGCAGCCTGCTGGCCACCTTCTGGGTCCGCAGCCGCGACGACTCCGGCTATTTCACCAAGTTGGCCGCCATGCTGGCCTTCGCCTGCTTCGTGCTGAACCTGGTCATGCTCGGGCAGATCTTCAACATCACGCCGTCGGACAAGGCCCTGCTGGCCTGGGCCGCACTGGGCCTGCTGCTGGCCTACAGTTGCGATGCGCGCCTGCTGCTGGCCGCCGGGCTGATCGCCCTGCTCGCCTTCATCGCCGCACGGGTCGGCACCTGGGGCGGGCTCTACTGGCTGGACATGGGCGAGCGCCCCGAACACTTCCTGCCCGCCGGCCTGCTGATCTTCAGCGTGCCTCTGCTGGTCTCGCAGCAGCGCTACAGTGGCTTCGCCACGATCTACCGGGTGTTCGGCCTGCTCGCCCTGTTCCTGCCGATCCTGGTCCTGGCCAACTGGGGACGCGCCAGCTACCTGCGGCTCGACAGCAACGTCATCGAAGGCGGCTATCAGGTGCTCGGCTTCTTGCTCGCCGCCATCGCCATCTGGCTCGGCAACCGCCGCGACTGGCCGGACGTGGTGAACACCGGGCTGACCTTCTTCGTCATCTTTCTCTACACCAAGCTGTTCGACTGGTGGTGGGAGAGCATGCCGAAGTACTTGTTCTTCCTCGTCCTCGGGCTGACCGCCGTGCTGCTTCTGCTGATTCTGCGGCGCCTGCGCCTGAACCATGGCCGCAACGGAGGGCAGCCGGCATGAAGGGACCGAATCGCACCTGGGGCCTCTTGGCTTGTCTCGGACTGGTTCTGGCGGCCAACGCCGTCGCGCTCGGCGGAGTCTGGTACAACCGCTCGGTCGAACCGGACAGCCGCCTGAACCTGAGCGAACGCGAGTTGCGCCCGGCCTATTCGTTCGCCCGGGAGAACAGCGGCATCGCCCTGAACCTCAACTGGCGCCGGCCGAGCACGCCGGACAGCCCGCACGGTTACGATCGGGCGTCGTTGAGCGAAGAGCAGATGCTCGCCCTGGGCTTCAGCGCGGATGACTACGCCAGGGATTCGCGACAGCTATCGCGGGAGGTGCTGGTGGTGCTGGAGCTGGACGGCCCGGCCTATCAGGAGGAACTGCGCCGCCAGCAACAGCGACTGGAGCGGGCGCAAGCCCTTCTCAAGACCCGCCCGAAGGATGCCGAACTGGAAAGACAACTGGAGTTCGCCCGCACCTCCGTGGAACAGGAGCGGACCAGCGCGAGCCGCCTGTTCGCCATCGACGTCGGCCTGGACCCGGACGCACTTCGCCAGCGCTACCCGGACCGGCGCCGCTACGCCATCGTGCGTGCCCTGGTCCATCCCTGGTTCGAAGGCAATCCCCTACGCCTGACCGGTCAGGTCAGCCGCCTCAGTGTCGAGGAAATCCACGTGCCCTACGCCTGGCGCGAGCGCTTCCGCCAGCAGTTGGCGAAGGACGGCCGTCATGCCTATCAGGTCGAGGTCGCCATCGGTCGGCGCATGGAGCCTTGGATCACCGCGGTGCGCCATCGGAACGATGCGGATTGACCAGGGCCCTCGGGCGAATGAATTCGCTCCCACAGAATTGCATATTTGAATCGGCCGGACAGGCCACTACCATGGCGATCTCTTCCCGGCTCGCCTTGCACATGAACGACACCTCCCGGCATTGCCCGCTCTGCGGTCAACCCAACGACTGCGCCCTGGTCGACGATGCATCCGGCCAGACGAGATGCTGGTGCTTCGATACCCGCGTCGATCCCGCCGCCCTGGAGCGGCTCCCCGCCGAAAGCCGTGGCAAGGTGTGCCTCTGTCCACGCTGCGCCCAAGGCAAGGCCAGCACCTCACCGGACGACGAGCAGGACAGCTGATGCGCCTGGATCGCTTCCTCGGCAACCTTCCCGACGTCAGCCGCCAGGATGCCCGCCGTCTGTTGGTCGAGCGCCGGGTACGGGTGGATGGCGAAGCCATCGTCGATGGCCGGCATGAGGTGCGAGTGTTCAACCGCATCGAGGTCGACGGCGCAGTACTGCAAGCCGGCAAGCCCGCGCGCTACTTCATGTTGCACAAGCCGGCCGGCTGGGTCAGCGCGACCCGGCATCCCGAGCATCCGACCGTGCTTGATCTGCTGGACGAAGCGGACAAGGACGACCTGCACCTCGGCGGCCGGCTCGACCTGACCACCACCGGACTGCTGCTGATCACCAACGACGGGCTCTGGTCGCGCCGCCTGACCCAGCCGAAGACGCGTCTGCCGAAGGTTTACTACGTGGAGACCGAAGACCCGATCGCGCCGGAGTATGCCGAAACCTTCGCCAGGGGTCTGTACTTCGCCTACGAAGACCTCACCACCCTGCCCGCCGAGCTGATCGTGCTCGACCGCCGCGCGGCGCGCCTGACGCTCTACGAGGGGCGTTACCACCAGGTGAAGCGGATGTTCGGCCACTTCCGCAACAAGGTGACGCGCCTGCACCGCGAACGCATGGGGCCGCTGGTGCTCGACCCTGGCCTGGCTCCGGGCCAGTACAGGGCCTTGAGCCCCGACGAAATCATGGCCATTTGACCCGCGGGCGCCTGAGACGACCGCCCAGCCGAAAAGTCACGAACATTTCACAGAAAAGGCTTGCAGGTTACATCCCGTCCTGCTTGAATCAACTCGTCGGTCCGAACGTGACCGAGTAGTCACCAAAATATTCAGAAGTACCGCTCTCGCACTGCAGTTGGCGCCTCTGGCGTCTTATCGGGACTGCCCAACCTGACGATGCGAACGCCACGTTCGATGGCGACTGCAACGTTTGGTTTCCCATCCGCGAGAACGTCCAACCAATAACAAAAACGCTGCGTCGATCCTCTTCGTACAGGACCGTCCAGAGCCTCGCTTTGCCAAGGCATTTGCCTACCTGCCATTGACTCGTGCGACACGCCCTGTGCCGCACACGGACCAGACTGCTCGTCAGGAGTGATGTGCTATGAGGCCAGAAATCGCCGTGCTGGATATCCAGGGGCAACATCGGGTTTACACGGAGTTCTATCGCAGCGAAACCGCGGAGAAGACCATCGTTCTGGTCAACGGTTCGCTGGCTACGACAGCCTCTTTCGCACAGACGGTGCGTTATCTCCATCCGCATTTCAACGTGGTGCTGTATGACCAGCCCTATGCGGGGCAATCGAAACCGCACAACCTCAACCACCACCCGATCCGCAAGGAAGACGAGGCCGCGATCCTGCTGGAATTGATCGAGCATTTCGCCGCCGAACACGTGCTGTCGTTCTCCTGGGGCGGCGCGGCGACCCTGCTGGCGCTGGCCCAGCGTCCGCGGCGCATCGAGAAGGCGATCCTCAGCTCGTTCTCCCCGTTGGTCAACGCAGCGATGCGCGACTACCTGGAGCGCGGCGTCCAGGTCCTGGGAGCCTGCGACCGCCCTGGCGTGGGCCACCTGATCAACAGCACCATCGGCAAGTACCTGCCGTCGCTGTTCAAGCGCTACAACTTCCGCCACGTGAGCAGCCTGGCCGAGCACGAATACGCGCAGATGCACTTCCACATCAGCGAGGTGCTGGAACTGATCAACGCCCAGTACTACACCCGCTGCGCCGACGCGATCGACATTCCGATGCTGTTCGTCAACGGCGAATGGGACGAGTACACCACGCCCGAAGATGCCCGGCTGTTCGGTACGCATCTGTGCAAGGCGCAGTTCCGCACCATCGACAACGCCGGCCACTTCCTCGACATGGAACACAAGAGCGCCTTGCAGCAGACCCGCGATGCCTTGCTCGGCTTCCTCCAATCCACCCCGAGCCTGGCCAGGCCCCGGACCCTGGCCGTGGAAAGCCACGCGCTGGCCAGTTGATTCCAACGTTGCTCCAGACACGAAAAAGGGGAGCCTTGCTCCCCTGTCTCGTTATCCCACCTCTCGATCACTGCGGTCGGATGTCTCCTTGCTCCCAGCGCGCCTCCCGAGCGGCCAGGGCCGAGGCGATGTCTTCCAGTCGATCCGACTGAACCTGGCTCGGCAACGGGTCCAGACCGACACTGGCGAACACCTGACCATAGGCATTGCGCAGCTCGGCGTAGGCCAGGTCGCGCCGCAAGCGGGCCTGCAGCGTGTTCAATTCGCCCTGGATCAACTCCAGCTCGCCGATACCATTGGCTTGGTAGCGATTGCGCAGTTGCTCGCCGATGCGCTCGTCGAGCCCGGCCAGTTGCTGGCTGGTCTGGAACTGGCGCAGCGCTTCCTGGTAATTCGCGTTGGCCACGTAGAGCTGTGCCAGCACCGCCATGGACATCGCCTGGCGGCGCGCGCTGGCCACTTGCTCGCCCGCCTTGGCGACATCGATGGCAGCCGGCGCGGACATCACGTTGAACAGGTTCCAGGTGATCTTCACACCGTAATCGGCCCAGCTCTGGTTCACCAGGAACGAGTTGCTGTCGTAATGCCCGCCGGCGGAGAACTCCAGCCCCGGCAGCAGCCGCAGCATGGCCTTGCGGGTCTCCGCCGCGCTGATGCGCGCCTGGTAATCCTGCTCGCGCAGCTCCGGCCGGCTGGCCAGCGCTTCCTGTTCCAGGGTGGGGAGGTCGATCTTCAGCTCCGGCACCGGATAGTCGCCCTGCGCCTCGGCCAGTTGGACCTCGGTGCCCAGCGGCAGATTGATCAGGGTCGCCAGTTCGGTTTTTGCCAGGGACAGCGCACGGCGCTGCTCCTCCAACTGACGGGTCGCCTCGATCAGGGCGCGCTGGTAGCTGAGCGCCTGCACCGGATCGCCGATGCGCTGCTCGCTCATCCGCTCGCTGTTGGCCCGCGCCTCGTCCACCCGCGCCATCAGCGTGTCGATCTGGGTCAGCAGGCGCTCGGCAGCCAGTGCGCGCCAGTAGGCCGAACGTACGTCCTGGATGATGGTGTGTAGCACCTTGCGCCGCCGCTCCTGGACGATCAGGCGCTGGTCGGCCTGCTGCTTGGCGCTGACATAGGCGACCCCGAAGTCCAGCACGTTCCAGACCATGGTCAGGTCCGCCACCTCACGGTCGCGATCCTGCGAGGTCGACGGCTCCAGGGACTGGGTGCCGGTCCTCACGCTGCGGCTGCTGGAAGCACTGACGTTGTTGCGACCGGCATAGCCAGCCTCGGCGGCGATGCGCGGCAACATGTCGAAGCGGGCGAGGTCCAGTTGGCGCTGGGCCACTGCCTCCTCCATCACCTTGAGGCGAGCCTCCAGGTTGTACTTCACCGCGCGAGCCATGGCCTCGTGCAAGGTCAGCGGCCCGCTCAGGGGTTCCTGATCCTTGAACATCGCCGCCAGGTCCGCCTTGGCCCGCTGCTCGCTTTCGCTGCGCTCGATCGGCTGGCTGGTAACCGCGCAGCCGCTGATGGCGAGGGCCAGCAGGCTGACCTTCAATGTGTTCCCAATCTGTCTCATCCTTGGCCGCCCCCTAGATACGGCTTTTTTCTGTCTTATTCCGCTCAGGCCTGCTGCTCGGCTTCACCAACCTGCCCCAACGCCCAGGCCAGATCGGTGATCCGGCGCTGCTCCTGGTCATTCAGTTCCTGCAATTGCTGTCCGAGGCTGGGTGCTCCGAAAACGCCCCGCACACCGTCATCGATGTCGCTTCCCCCACGCCACTGCTTGCCGTCGAACACACGCAACAGGCTGCCTTCCTGCGGCACGTCGCGGTCGAATACCATCGACAGGGTGCTGCTGGTGAAAATGCCGGCATCCCCACCACCGAAGCCCAGGAAGCCCTTGCCGCCGCCATCGCCGAAGCCTTCGCTGCTGAATACCTGGGCGAAGAAGCTGGGCGCAATCGCACTGCCACCGGTGAAGACATTACCTAGCGTCGGCACATCGCTGCCCAGCGTAGGAATCTCGAACAGCGGCGGCGGCATGGTGACACCCGGCACCACCGGCTTCGGCACCAGAGGTACCTCGATCGGCGGCGGCGATGGCTGGATACGGAATTCCGGATCGCCGCCATCCGGCAATACCGGCGCGTTCACCTGGATTCCCGCGGTCGAGGGCAGGCTGCCCAACGCCAGGTTCGCCGCATTACCGATGCTGTCGCTGAGCCCCCCGCCGTTCGCATCGATGGCATTGCCCAGGGTGATACCCGTCTGGTCCACCTGGCCGAAGTCCACTTGGTAGCGGAAGGTCAGCACATTACCGCCGGAGCCCGAAACGTAGTTCGCATAGACGGTTCCACCGGTATCCAGGTGAATGACGATACGCGGCACGCCGCCCGACGTATCCACCGTCACGGCGTCATCGAAGGCGACGGTGAACTCCAGCACCTGCCCCTGTGTGTAGACCGCATTGGCCGGCAAGCCCACCGATGAAACGGCCGGCCCGGTGTTATCCAGCACATAGACTTCGCCGGTCAGCCCGGCCGCCACGTCGTTACCCGCCTGGTCGACGATGCCGGTGCCGGAACCGTTCAGGTTCAGCCCCAGGCTGCCGTCGCCGCTCAGGTTGCCGACGGTGATCTGGTAGGTCTGCGCGTCCACCTGCACGATGGACTGGATCACCCCGCTGGCCGTGCCGGTGGTGACCAGGCTGAAGTCGCCAAGGTCCACCCCGCTCACGCCTTCGCTGAAGGTCAGGGTGAAGCGCACGCTGTCCGCCGTGGTCGGCGTCGCGTCCACTCGCACCAGGCCGGTCGCTGTCGGGGCGGTGGTGTCGATGGTCACGCCGCTGGTCGGCGCCACGTTGTTCAGGGTCAGGTCGGCACCGTTGCCTGCCGCGTCGCGCAGCGTGCCGCCGTTGGTCTCCAGACCGGTAACGGCGATGCCGTCGGCGTCGGTGTCGCCGGCCTGCACGTTGTACTGGAACACCAGCGCCCCCGTGCCCGAACCGGACACGTAGGTCGCATAGCGGGTCACCCCACCGATATCCAGCGCCAGCCGTGGCGTGCCGCCGGCGGTGTTCACCACCACCGGCTCGCTGGCATTGACCGTGAAGGACAGCACGTCGCCCGCGTTGTATGCACCGTTGGCCGGCACGTTCACCGAAGCCACCACCGGAACCACCGCATCCACCAGCACCCCGCTGGTCGAGCCCACGCTGTTCAGCGTGGTGGTCGCATCGTTACCCACGGCGTCACGCAGCGTGCCGCCGTTGGCCTGGATGCTCCCGCCCAGGGTGATGCCGTTGCTATCCAGTTGCCCACTGGCCACCGTCAAGCGGAACACCAGGGCCGAGCTGCCGGAACCGGCGACGTATTCGGCGAACACCGTGCCTCCGGTGTCCAGGGTCACTGCGATGCGCGGCGTACCGCCGCTGGTATCGACGATGATCGTCTCGCTGAAATTCACCGTGAAATCGAGGTTCTGCCCCGCCACGTAGGTGCCGTTGGCCGGGACAGTCACCGAGGTCACGGCCGGTGCGCTGTTGTCCAGCACATAGGCTTCACCAGTCAGCCCGGCCGCCACGTCGTTGCCCGCCTGGTCGACGATGCCGGTGCCGGAACCGTTCAGGTTCAGCCCCAGGCTGCCGTCGCCGCTCAGGTTGCCGACGGTGATCTGGTAGGTCTGCGCGTCCACCTGCACGATGGACTGGATCACCCCGCTGGCCGTGCCGGTGGTGACCAGGCTGAAGTCGCCAAGGTCCACCCCGCTCACGCCTTCGCTGAAGGTCAGGGTGAAGCGCACGCTGTCCGCCGTGGTCGGCGTCGCGTCCACTCGCACCAGGCCGGTCGCTGTCGGGGCGGTGGTGTCGATGGTCACGCCGCTGGTCGGCGCCACGTTGTTCAGGGTCAGGTCGGCACCGTTGCCTGCCGCGTCGCGCAGCGTGCCGCCGTTGGTCTCCAGACCGGTAACGGCGATGCCGTCGGCGTCGGTGTCGCCGGCCTGCACGTTGTACTGGAACACCAGCGCCCCCGTGCCCGAACCGGACACGTAGGTCGCATAGCGGGTCACCCCACCGATATCCAGCGCCAGCCGTGGCGTGCCGCCGGCGGTGTTCACCACCACCGGCTCGCTGGCATTGACCGTGAAGGACAGCACGTCGCCCGCGTTGTATGCACCGTTGGCCGGAACACTCACCGAAGCCACCACCGGAACCACCGCATCCACCAGCACCCCGCTGGTCGAGCCCACGCTGTTCAGCGTGATCGTCGCATCGTTGCCCACGGCGTCGCGCAGCGTGCCGCCGTTGGCCTGGATGCTCCCGCCCAGGGTGATGCCGTTGCTATCCAGTTGCCCACTGGCCACCGTCAGGCGGAACACCAGCGCCGAGCTGCCGGAACCGGCAACGTACTCGGCGAACACCGTGCCGCCGGTGTCCAGGGTCACCGCGATGCGCGGCGTACCGCCGCTGGTGTCGACGATGATCGTCTCGTTGAAATTCACCGTGAAGTCGAGGTTCTGCCCGGCGATATAAGTGCCATTGGCCGGGACACTGACCGACGAGACCGTCGGTGTCACGCCGTCGATCACCACGTCACGCTGGCCGGCAATGGAATTGGCGCCGCCGACCGTGGGCAGCGTCAGCACCGCATCGTCGTTGTCCGCACTGCGGATGGTGGCGCCGTTGAGGGTCAGCGCGCTGGTGGATTGATAATCCAGATCGGCACTGAGATCGCCCGCCTGCACCGTGTAGGTGAAGGTCAGGGTATTGCTGCCCGAGCCCGAGACGTAGGTCGCCAGGCGATCCACGCTGCCGGTTTCCAGCAGCAGGGTCGGCACGCCGCCTGAGGTGTCTACATTCACCGCCTGGTCGAAGGTCACGGTCACCTGGATGGTGTCGCCCACCTTGTAGCCGCCGTTCGGGTTGGTGGTATTGACCGAGGTGACTTCCGGGTTGAGGGTGTTGACGGTGATCGCGAGGGTATCGCTGTCGATCTGGTTGCCGCCGGAACCGGAAAGCCCCAGGTCGTTGGTAACGATCTGCAAGCTCGCAGGGCCGTTGTAGCCCCCGGTCGGGGAGAAGGTCATGCCGTTCAGCGCCGCATTGATATCGGCCAGCGTGCCCTCGAAGGTCATGGTGGCATCGCTCGTGCCGTCACCCGTGGTGAAGCTGAGGCCGGCAGTGCCCCCCAGCGAAATCAGGCCATTGGTGGCGGTGAGCGTGACCCGTACGTTGCCGCTGCCTGCATCCACGTCGGAGATGCTGATTGGGTTGCCGTTACCGGAACTGAAGATCAGTACGTCGTCCTGATCTACCGACTGAGCGGGAGGCAGGCTGTTCACCGGCGCGTCGTTCACCGCCGTCACCACCAGGGTCACGGTGGCGGTATCGGTCTTGGCGCCACCGCTGCCGGTATTGCCTAAATCGTTCACCTGAATGGTCAACACGACGTTGCCGGTGGCATTGGCATCGGTGCGGAACGCGATGAGGCCCCCTGACAAGAAGGTATTCAACTCTGACAACGTTACGCCCACCAGGGCCAAGCTACTCCCGGCCTCAGAGCCGTTGAAGATCAAAACGCCAGAACCCACCGACAAGGTAGCCGTGACCGGGCTGCTACCCGCATCCACATCGCTGACGGAGATGCCGGTCAGGGCTGTGGCGACGTCTTCGTTCACATTGATGGACGCCGGCGCGTTGATGACCGGCGCATCGTTGACCGCCGCCACCTGCAGGGTCACGGTCCTGCTGTCGGTCTGCGCACCGCCGCTGCCAGTGTTGCCGCCGTCGTTGATGCCCACGGTCAAGGTCACGTTGGAGGTGGCGTTCGCCGCCGTGGTGAACGTCAGGTTGCTCGCGGCGATGAAGGCGTTGATATTGGCGATACTGCCGGTCAGGGTCAGCGCGCTGCTGGTGCCCCCCACGATCACGCCACCTCCGCTGGTCGCGGACAAGCTGCCGCTGGGCACCGAGAAGGTCACCGTGACCGAGCTGGAGCCGGCATCCACATCGCTGAAGCTGATACCGGTCAGCGCACTGGCCACATCCTCGGTCACGATGCGGCTGGCCGGAGCCGTGATCACCGGCGCATCGTTGGTGGCGGTGACGCTGACCGTCTTGGTCGCGGTGTTGCTGTCGGAGGTGCCGTCGTTGACCACGATGCTGACGGTACGAACGCTGGTGTTCGGCAGGTCCGACGTGTTGCTGTAGGTCACGCTGCGCAGCGCCGCCTGCCACTGGGCCAGGGTCGCGCTGCCGCCCGCCGAGGTCAGGGTCAGCACGCCGGTGGCCGCGTTGTAGCTGCCGGTGATGTTGCCCATCGTCGAACCGTTGTTGACGAAGGCCAGCACGTCCTGGCCGGACATGAAGTTATCGGTGATGCTCACGGTGGCACTGGTCAGGCTCGCACTGTCGGGGTCGGACAGGGTCAGGCCCGAATCGATAGCCACCGCGCCGGCGCCCTCGGTGAAGGCGGTGGTACCGCCGCTGGTGGATACGGTCGAAGGGTCGTCCGTCGCCACCACACTCACGGTAGCTGCAATGGACAGGCTGGTGGTATCGGCACCACCGTTGGCCGTACCGCCGCTATCGCTGATGCTGGCCAGGGTGACGACGCGATTGGCCGCGGTCGAGGGCGTATCGCTGGCGTTGCGGTAGGTGATGCCGTCCACCAGGGTTTGCGCGTTGGCGCCACTGATGCCGCCCGCCTTGCTCAGTGTGACGGTCGCGGTACCGCCCACCATGCTGACCGTCACGGTCATGGCGTTGGTGGAGGTGGTGGTGGAAAAACCGTTCGTCAGGGTGATGTCGGTGCCATCGATGCGCAGGATTTCGCTGGCGCCATCGGCCAGGTTGGTCACCGTCAGGGTCATGCCGGTGATGGTCTGGCCGGATTCGACGGTACTGATGCTGACGCCGCTGAACAGATCCACTGCACTGCCGTTTTCGGTAAAGGTCGGCGTACCGCCGGTGGCGCTCGCGGTGGGGGCATCGTTGACGCCGGTGACGCTCACGGTGACGACGGACAGGTTGCTGGTGCCGCCGTCGCCATCGTTGACGCTGACCTGGATGCTCCGGTTGGAGGTCGATGGGTCGGTCGTGTTGGTGTTGTTGTAGGTCAGGTTGCGCAGGATCGCCTGCACCGCCTCCGGCGTCGCCTGGGCGTTCAGGCTGATCACCATGTTCGTGATACCCGTACCGCCAACGAGGGTGCCGACCTGTACACCGCCGTACAGCACGGCGCTGCCGCTCAGCCCGACCTGTCCCGCTCCGGAACCCTGGTTGCGCACAGACAGCACGTCTTCGCCGGCTACCCGGTTGGCAGTGATGGCGACGGTAATGTTGCCGCCGTTGAAATCGGCCGAATCGCTGTCGACCAGCGTGGCATTGCTACCTGCATCCAACAGAACGGCGCTTCCCCCTTCGGTGAAGGAAGCACTGTCGCCGTTGAGGTTGCTGACAACCGGGGCGACGTTGGGCAGGACGGCAGTGGAGACGGTGATATCGTCAATGGCGAATAACAGATCGGCGGTGCCGGTCTGCTGGACGATGCGGAACTCATCGATATTCTGCCAATCCTGGTCCGCCCCCTGGTTAATCGTCACGGTCGTGTCATTACCAACAGCAGCAGAGAAATCCTGCGAAGCGACCTCCACACCGTTTCGATAGCCGACTACGCGGAGCGTGTCGGTATTCATGCCCTGGTTATGCAAGTGGAACGATTGCAGCCAGAACTCCTCGCCGCTGGTGGCAGAGAATCTCGCCTCAGCCACTACGTTAAGCCAACCAGTGATTGTCAGCGCCTTGTCGGTGCCATTGTCGGCCAGGATGGTATCGGCATTGCTGCGAGTGACATCGAGAAAACTAGGTGTACCGCCAGTATCGGGGGCGTTATTACCAAGGCTGTCGACCAGGCTCACCGTCCATCCATCGAATACGCGAGGGCTGCCTCCCAGGCTACGATCGGCATCTCCATCCGTGTCGGCAGTGAGATCGACATTGTCGAAATTCAACGTTGTCGGTGCCGCCAGCAAGGCATCGAAGCCGGACGCAGCAACAGCCGCGGTCTCGATCTCCCCCGCCCGGGTCTCCAGCACCCAGTCGCCGCCGAGACGCGCCGCACCGGTGTTGTCGGAAGAAGCCGCCACGTCGGCTTGGGTCAGCCGCGCCAGCTCCGTGACCAATGCTGCACCGGACGCACCGTCACCGGTCTTGCAGCCATAGAGAAGGATGTCGCCGTCTGCGCTCAGCGCTTCGCCGATACGCGCCAGGGTTTCGCTCTGGCCGGCCAGGTCGCCGGCATCGATCCAAGCATTGCCGGCCTTGAACGCCCCGCTCTCGCCATGGGAGAGCAGGTGGATCGCATCGATACCCTCGCGGCCTTCCAGGTAGTCGGCCATCTGTTCCAGACCGTTGCGCGAGGCGTCCAGCACCACCACCTCGGTGCCCGCCGGCAGGCCCGCGAGCAATTGCTGGTAATCCTGAATATTGCCATCGACGAACACCACCTCACGCCGGGTATCGGCGGTTCCGCCGGCGGTGGCGAGGGTGTCCTGGGTATCCTGCTGGGAGGTGTCATCGGAAGCCGGCTCGCTGGCAGCCGAGGCGCTGTCCGCCACCTCGGCCGCGGTGGCCGCCACGGCGCCGTCGAACAGCATGCGCGGCTCCAGGGAAAGTGCCAGCGGCGAACGGGCCGCAGCCGGTTGGGGACGTTCCGCCTGTCTCGACCGGGACAGGCCCCGCCAGAGATCCAACCACTTCATCCCACACCTCCGTGTTGCTTCTAGCATGTCTGAAGACCGTGGAACCGGGTCCCGGCCATTTTTATTCTGGCAGCGAAAGGCCGGCGCGCGAGCGCCGGCCTTCATCATCAGTTACGCGACGGGAAAACCCCTTGCAGGGCGATCACGAAGTTGATGCCGATGTAAGGGTTACGCAACGGGACCGGGAAGTTGTTGCCCGAAACGCCGGTTACACCGGCCGGTACCGCCGCCGTGCCGGTCAGGGTCACGTCGAAAGGCGCCAAGGTATCGCTGCCGCTCTGGGCGCTGTTGTAAATGGCGAATGGACGACCGCCACTGCTGGGCGCCGCCGGTACCGCATTGGCGGGCGAGCCGACGGAAGCGGTAGTGCTGGATACCGGTACCGCAACCGGACCGGTCACGCTCACCGGCACGTTCTCGGCCGGCAGGGTGTGGCCATGCGCGGGCATCTGGTTGCTCAGCAAGGTCACGTTTTCTTGACCGGACATCTCGCCCACCACGATGTCGCTCAACCCTCCACCCTGCCCCGTCCCCACCGGGGAACGTCCGCGCAGGTCCGGCAGGCCGAAGGTGGTCTGACCATTGCCGCCATAGACGGTGCCGAGCAGCGAAAACAGCGCGGTGTTCTGCGCAATGGACATGATCTGCCCCTGGCAGAAGGCCCAGCCGCGCGGCGCGAAGTTGAATCCCACCATGCGGATTTCACCCAAGAACGGTTCGCTCATGTCATCTCCTCATTCTTATCGAAGCGGGCTTCCTGCCACCCGCGTTTTTGCCGGACATCCGGCCCCACACCTTGCCGGTCAAACCGTGGAAAGCACCCAAGGTCTTACACGGTCTGCAACGCGGACTCTTTCTCCCGATGGAAAATCGCTTCCAGGCCCTGGCGTCCCGTTTCGTCGGGGCGGGTGGGCGTCATGAGCAGATCCCAGCAATCCCCTTCATGCCCCAGCCGGTACACCGCCTGGGGCAGTTGCACTTCGGCCGGCAACAGGAACAGCAGGGAAAAACATTCGTAGCGGACGTTCATCGCCTTGCGCTCTTCGACCGTTTGCAAGGTCACGTCCAGCGTCTGGCCGGGCGCCAGGAGCAACTGAAAGGATTCGCCTTCGGCACGGACGAAGCGTTCGCGGAGAGTGATGGCTGCCATGGTCTCGTCGTTCTCCTTCATCCGCAGGCCGTCTTTCGAGGGGCGCTGGCGGGGCGGCGCATTTCCAGATAGATACCGCTCTCGCCCACCACCTCGAAACCCAGCCGTTGGTAGAGGCGAAACGCGGGGTTGGCTTCCTCGACGTGCAGGCCGACGGCCAGCCCGCGGGCATCGGCAAGGGTCAGCAGGTTCTGCAACAACGCGCCGCCCACGCCACGTCCCCGGTAGTCCGGCAACAGGCTGATATCGATGAGTTGTAGCGTAGTCTCGCCCCAGAACAGGTAGAGCCGGCCGATTGCCTGGGTATCGGCTTCGATCACCCAGAATTCGCCGTCGGGGAAATGCTCTTGGTAGTAGTGGTGCTGGAGTCTGAACTGCTGGGCGAGAAATTCGGCGATGGCTTCGGCGGACCAGCCGCTATGAGCCAGTTCCTGCCCCCGCGTGGTCGCATAAAGATGGGTCAGGAAAGCCTCGTCGGCTACCTCGATGGGGCGGAAACGGAGAGTAACTGCGGTCATCGGATTCAGCATCCCTGCACATCGACCATTACGGCGGTGACAATCTGACGCAGCCACCGCTTGCGTGGATGCAAGCCTAGCCTAAGCCGCGAAATTGTCCTACATCACAACATAATGGCTAAATGCCAACAATTTCACAAAAAAAGATCAACGGTCATCCGCGCCGTCTCGCTGGTTGTCGTGCTTTTCAAAAGCCGCTTTCCCTCACACCCAGCGCAGCGGCACGCCGCCAGGCCGCGCCCAGCAAGGATTCCCGCCGCCCCTCCAGCACCACCAACCCTCGCAACGGCTGGGCAGGCAGCTCATAGGTGGCGATTGGCTCCAGGCGTACGGCGTACTGCGCCTGCACCGGCTTGCCCTGTTGCCGTTCGTCGCGACGCACCGCAATCGGCCCGTGGTGGTCCGACGCCAGCGCTTCGATGTCCAGATAAGACGCGCCGGTCGCCGCCACCTCGGCCAGCCGGACCGGCAATGCCGGGCGCAACGGGTCGTCGGCGACGAAGCGGCCCTCGGCACCGACTTCGACGCGCCAGAGCGACTCCTCCTGCAGATAGCCGCGCAGGCGCACCTGACGCTCGTCCACCACCCGCGCCAGCGGCATCTGCGGCGGCAGCCAGAGGCCGGGGCGCAGATCGCGCGACAGGTCGCGCACCACCCCGGCATGCGGCGCATGCAGCACCAGACGGGCGCGCTGCGCGGCCAACCCGCGGTACTCCGCCAGGGCCTCGGCCAGTTGCTGATCGAGGATGCCCACATCCGCCACCGTCTCGCTGCGTCCCGCCTGACGGCGCAACTGCAACTGGAGAATCTGGATCTCGCTGCGAATGATGCGCTGGCGGGCATCCAGGTCCGGCGATTCCAGCTCGATCAGCACGTCGCCCGCCTCGACCCGCTGTCCGTCGCGGACATGCAGCGCCTTCAAGCGCGCCGGCAGCGGCGCGTGCAGGGCGCTGTTGCGCGCCGACTCGAGCAGCGCCGGCACCTCCACCCCGCTGCGCCAGGGCAACGCCAGCACCGCCAGCAGTAGAAGCATCCCGATACCTGCGCCGAACACCCGGGAACGCTGCGCCTGTTGGCGGCGCTTCCACCACTCGGCCAGCTCCCGCCCGATCGGCAGGCCGATGAACCAGGCCAGCTCCACCAGCATCAGGAAAATGCCGAGCAGCTTGAAGAACAGGTGATACACCGCCAGCGCGATACCGAGGAACAACGCCGCACGCCACAGCCATGAACCGTAGCCCCACCACAGCAGGCGACGCCGCAGCGGTGCCGGCAACGGCTCCGGCGCCGGCTCGCCGTAACCGAACAGCCACTCGCGCAGGCGCCAGCGGCACAGGGCGAAGGCGCGGCCTTGGAGGTTATCCACGCCCCAGAAGTCACTTAGCAGGAAATAGCCATCGAAGCGCATGAACGGATTCAGGTTCACCGCCAGGGTGGTCAGCCAGGTGGCGCTGGCCAGCATGAATGCTGCCGTGCGCAAGGCGCCATCCGGCAACAGCGACCAGGCCAGCAGCGCGACGCAGGCCAGGACCAGTTCCGCAAGGATGCCGCCGGCACCGATCAGCAGCCGCGAACGGCGATCGTTGACCCGCCAGGCATCGCTGACATCGGTATAGAAAAGCGGCAACAGCACCATGAACGCCACGCCCATGCTCTGCACCCGACAACCGGCACGCTTGGCCATGAACGCATGGCCGAACTCATGGCACAGCTTGGCGAAACCGAGCGCCACGCCGAACGCCAGCGCACCGCCCAGGCTGAACAGGTGCGGGAAGGTGGCCAGGAAGCGCTCCCAGTCCCGCGCCACCAGGAACACACCCAACACCAGCACCAACGGCAGGCCGATGCGCAGCAATGCTCCGCCATGGCGCTCCAGCCACGGCCAGGCGCGATTGAGAAAGGCATCCGGGCGCCACAGCGGGATGCGGAAGAACAGGTACTGGTGCAGCAGCGTTTTCCATAGTCCATGGCGCTGCGCCGCAGCCTTGGTTTCGTAGCTGGCGCGCTGCTCCGGGTCCGCCGCCGAAATCAGATCGTGCCCACGCAGAAAGCGCAGCAGTTCCTCTAGGTCGCTCTCTTGCAGCGAAACGCCGGGCTCGCGGTTGGCCGCTGCCAGCACCCGACGCGCCTCGCCCTGCGTCCAGTGCCGAAGCAGGCGCATGGCCGCACTGCCCAATTTGAAGTAACGCCCCCGCACCGGATCGGCCAGGGTCCACTGCGGCGAACCGTCCAGCGCCGGTTCGGCGGGGGAAAGCTGCAGATCGGGACGCAGCGCCGGCAGGCTCATCTCAGAAGCCCACGCTCTGGCGCAGTGCTGCCAGGGGACGGCGCAGCAGGTAGACCGCCAGCGGAGCGCGCTGGCCGAACAACTTGGCTGTGCCGCGCAGTCCGATGCGCGGCGGCGTTTCCTCGAAGCCGGCATCCAGGCGATAGGCCAGTTTCCCGGCCGGCGTCGGCTGGGCCTCGTAGGCGGCGCGCTGCAAGGTCGCGCGATAACGGTGCAGCGGATCGCTGTCGAGGAACAACGCCACCTCGGCGCCCGGCTCCAGCGCAATGGCGTCCCCCACCGGCAGCTCGACGCGCAACTCCGCCTGGGTCGGATCGGCCAGTTTCAGCAGTTGCTCGCCCGTGCGCACCGGTTTGCCGGTCCAGCGCTCGGCGTCGGCGAACACCGCAATGCCGTCGCGCTCGGCCCGCACATCGGTACGCGCCAACAGGTCGAGGGCGTAGTCGCGTTCGGCGCGCTTCTGCTCGACACGCGCCGCCAAAAGATCGATCCGCGCACTCGACTCCGCATCGCTGAACGCCCGCTGCGAACTGGCCTTCAGCTCGGCCTCGGCGACCCCGAGGGCACGCTCGGCCACGTCCGCCTGGGCCTTCAGCGCCGTGGCATCGAAGCGCACCAGCAGATCGCCGGCCTTGACCGGCTGATTGGGCTTCACCAGGAACTCGGCCACCACCCCATCCAAAGGCGCGGCGACCAGCCGCCCGCCCAGCGGCACCACCTCCGCCGGCGCCAGCACCGACTGCCGCACCGGCAGCAACAGCACCAGCAGCGCCCCCAGCCCGAGCAGCGCCAGACGCTTGCGCGGCCAGCGCAGCCGCCATGGTTTGCGCGGCTGCAAGGCGAGCCAGGCATGGGCATACGCCTCGCCGAGCTGACGCAGCAGCGCCTGCTCGGCCTCGCTCCACGGCTGCTCGCGGGCCATCCACAGCCCGCCGAACACGGCCTTGCGGCGATCCTTCAAGGGCAACCAGAACACCTGCGGGGCGGACAGCGTGCGCCAATCCTCACGCTCCTGTGCGGCCAGCCCGTCCGGCGAAACGACCCGCGCCTCGGCCAACCCGTCCTGTGCCGCCACCTGGGCACAAGCATGCTCGACGAAGGCGACAAAGGGCGCATTCGGCTCCACCACGCTGACCCCGGTCAGCGCCCGTACCTTGCCGGCGATCAACAGTGCCGCATGGCGGTAGCCGAACAGCGGCTGGGCATCGTTGACCAGGCTGTAGGCGAGCCGATCCAAGGTGTCGGCGGCGCGCGCCTGCTGCTCCAGCGCGAGGAACTGAGCGAACACCCGTTCGGCGAGGCCGGGCATCGGCGCATTCATGGCGTCGCCTCGAAGCGCGCCGTGCCGCTCATGCCGGCCAGCAGCCCGGCCGGCTCCTCGGGTAGCTCGCCGATCAGCAGCAACGTCTGGCTGCCTTCGTCGATCCGCGCACCGACGCGCTTCACCTTGGCGCTCAGCGGCTGGCCGGTTTCATCGGGCGTGAAGGTAAAGGATTGACCGGCCGAGAGACGGCCCAGCCAGCGGGACGGCACCAGCAGATGGATTTCCAGGGTGCGGTTGTCGACGATCTCCAGCAGCGGCGCGCCACCGGCGACGCTCTCGTGGGGCTTGACCTTGCGCTGCACCACCTGGCCGTCGAACGGCGCCTTCACCGTGCAGCGGTTGACCTGGACCTGATAGACCTGCGACTCGGCCTGCGCCTGGGCCTGCCGCGCCTCGGCGAGCGCCACTTCGAAACGGCCGACGGAATTGAGCGCGGCGAGCTGCTTCTTGTGCGCCAGCTCTTCCCGCGCGGCCCGCACCGCCGCCTGGGCGGCATTCAACTGGGCCTGGTACGCGCTGCAATCGAAACGGACCAGCACGTCCCCCTTGCGAAACGCCTGCCCCTCGGCGAACGGCATTTCGACGATACGCCCGGCCAACTCGCTGGCCAGCATCGCCTGATCCCGCGCCCGCAACACCCCCCGCGCCTCCTGGGCAGCGGCCGCCTGCGTCGCCAGCGGCGCATCCAGCAGCGGATCGCCCTCCCCGACCGGTGCAGCCTGAACCAGAGGCATACCAGCCAGCCATACACCACAGGTCCAAACAGCAATGCGGTACATCAGCGCACTCCTTGCAACGGGATCGCCGAAGTCTACGGCAGAAGGAGACCTACCGCACAGATCCCCTCATCCTTCCGCCAACGCCGGGCTTCACCTCCCGCCCCAGTTCTGGTAAAAAGGCACCCGCCGCGGGCGTCGTATAATGGCATTACCTGAGCTTCCCAAGCTCATGACGAGGGTTCGATTCCCTTCGCCCGCTCCAGAATCCAGCAAAAAGCCCCGATTTTTCGGGGCTTTTTCGTTTCTGGGCGTTGGCAGGGCCAAAGCATTATGCCAATGCCCTAACGATCCTCGAGCCTGCCGACAAATTCGTTGATTTTGCCGCTTAGCCTCTTCAAAAGCCTCACCCCCCAGGTGAGGCCCCGAATCTGTCGTTAAACCCAGCCACACCAATGATGCTGCGGCCAGGCCGAGCCAGGGCATGAGCACCAGGTTCATTGTCTGCCAGCCCAGAATTTCGAGCAGGCCGCCGGCGCCGAATAAGCAGACCAGCCCGACCACGAAGATCACCATGTCATTGATGGCTTGTGCCCTCGCCTCTCGGCCGGGCTGTAGGTACCGGTCAGCAAGGCCGTGCCACCGATGTACAGGAAATTCCAGCCCACACCGAGCAGGACCAGTGCACTGGCGAACGAGCCGAAGCCCATTCCGGTCAGGGTCATGAGGATGTGGTCGACGAACAGCAGCACGCCGGTCAACATGATGCGCCGTACGCCGAAGCGGGTGATCAACGCGCCGGTGAAGAACGACGGCAGGACCGTCCATATCGGCGACGGTGGCGGTGTACGGTCCAACGCCCAACCCTTGATGAACTCCGCCTTCGGCGTCGCGGTCAAGGGTCCGAACATCCGCGCGAACTGCCCGCGGCAAAGAGCACGCAACTCGTCCTCGGACAGGTTCTTGCGCACGCGCACCGGCACGCCAAACAATGCCGCGCTGCCACCCGGCACGGAGGCGTCGTGAATCTCACCCAACGGGCCCGCCATTGCCGCGCCAATACGGGAGGCAAGGCCGGCGAGAATTGAATGCTCTCCTCGACCAGACGGGGCGGCATAGCCAGCAACACATGCTCGACACACAAGATCGTGGCACGGCCGGTGGCGTCTTCGCTATCCAATTCCAGATGCTGGCCCGTACTGCGCAGGCGGCGTACCTTCTGGCCGGCGACGATCCGCGTCGCATCGAGGCGACGATGCAAGGCATCGATCAGCGCCTCCATCCCGCCCACCAGGCGCATCGACGGCGGCGAACTCACGTACCCGCGCATCCGCCTGGGAGGCTCATGAAGCGAGTGTTCCACCAGCATGTCGCCGGCTTCGAACTGTTCGAAACGCGCCAGCCCCAGCTCACGGACCAGACGGTCCAACTGGTGCTGGTAGCCGGGCCAGAACCAAGACGGGCCCAGGTCGAAGCGATCAATGGCACCCGCCGCAACCTGACGCACTGAAGGCGAAACGGAGAGGATGCGGCCACAGGGACCATCGCGCGCTTCGAGCAGCATGTAGTCCCTGCTGCCTCTCTGCTCCAGCAAAAAGGAGGCGTACAGGCCACTCAAACCTGCGCCGATGATGGCGATGCGCGCTGTCTGCATATCTATGCCTCCACGGCCATGCCGGCCAGATGGCCGGTCTTGAGATAAACGGTGGCGCCCTGTTGGCCAGCGGCGGTCGCCAGGTATTCCCCCTCGGGCAGGCGCATCCAAGTGCCACGCTCGTAGGATCGGCCCTGCTCCAGCACCTCCCCGGCCAGAACCAGGTACTCGGCGCCGCCTACCGGACCGTCGAACAGAAGCGCCCCCGGCACCAGATGCTGCAGGCAGACCTGCTCGGCAACGCTCGAGAACAGTGGACAGACCTCGCGATCATCCTGGCGCTGCCAGGAAGACAGATCGCGAGTGTCGATGTGCACGCGGTCGCGCTCGCCCGTCCTCATCTGCTGGAGCTTGACGAAGATGACATCGCCCTCATGGCTGGAAGGTCGATGCGAGCCCGGCGGATTGCGCAGGTACCAGCCCGCAGGATAGTGCTCATCCCCTTCGGAGAAGGTGTGAGCCGGACCACCGCCCCGAATCCATCCCCACCCTACCAATCCTCAGCGCCCCCTCACGGCGCCTCATACCCCCGTGCCGCTTCCGCCAAGTAGAACCAGGTCGGCGCGTCCAATTCCAGATCCTTGCCCGCCAGGGCCTCTTCGATACGCGGCCAGCGCAGGCTGCCGAGAATCGGCAGCGGACGGCCGGGCAAGCGGCGCAGCCAGGCCAGGGCCACTTGGCTGGGGGTGGCGCCAAGCGCTTCACCGCCCCGTGCCAGCGCCTCCTGCAAGGCCACCGGAAAAGCCCCACCCGCCAGCGGCGACCAGGCCAGGACCTGCAACCCATCCGCCCGCATCGCCTGCAGACGTCCGTCCCAGGCCGCCTCCTGCGCGGTCAGGGACAGTTCGATCTGGTTGCAACGCAGCGGCAGTTCGCGGGCCAGCGCCTGCCAGTGCAGAGGGTCGAAATTGGAGACCCCGAGCCAACCCACCTTGCCGCTCTCCATCAAACCGGCGAGCGCTCGCACCACCTCCTCCGTTTGCATCAGCGGATCGGGCCGGTGCAGCAGGAAGCCATCCAGCCGCTCGACACCCAGGCGCGCGAGCGAGGCCTCCACCGCCCGGACCAGATAATCCGCCGCGCTGTTGTAATGCTTCACCTGCCAGCGCGAACCATCCTGCGGACGCAGCACGATGTCCGCCTTGCCGATCAGTTGCAGCCGCTGGCGCAGCGTCGGGTTCAGCCGCAGGGCCTCGCCGAAGTGCGCCTCGCATTGGCCCAGGCCATAGATATCGGCATGGTCGAAGGCATTCAGCCCCTGTTCCACGCAACGCTCGATGAAGCCGAGCAGGTCTTGCGCCGCTGCCAGCTCGGGGTAATCGGTCAGGCGCATCATGCCGAGCAGCAACGGTGCGTCGATCACAGGGGAATCAGGCATGAGCCGCCTCCGTCAGGGACTCCAGCAGGCGCTTGCCTTCCGGCCAGTCGCCCAGTCCGCTGTCGCCATTGATGTGTCCCGCCGGGCCGATATCGACCCAGCGGCTACCCCAGGCGCCGGCACAGCTGCGAGAGAAATCGAGCGAGCCGTAGGGGTCGTCACGGCTCGCCACCACCAGGCTGGGGAACGGTAGTGGCATCAAAGGGACTGGTGCGAAGCCGCTGGCATCCGAGGGAAACGCCGGGCCGCTGGGGTCCGGCACCGCCACCAACAGCGCCGCACGCACCGACTGGCGGGTCTGCGCCGCCCAGTGAGCGACCAGCAGGCACGCCAGGCTGTGGGCCACCAACACGCAATCGTCACCGGCCTCGGCGACCGCCTTTTCCAGCGCCGCGACCCACTCCGCACACACCGGATGCTCCCAGTCACGCTGCTCGACCCGTTGGAAAGCCGGGCCCGCAGCTTGCCAGAGGCTTTGCCAGTGCCCGGGACCGGAGTTGCCATAACCCGGAAGGATCAACACCTTGTCGCCCATCGCTGCCTGCCTTTTCGTGGAACGGGAAGCGATGTTCTACCAGAGGTGGGGGACGGTCGGAACCGTGGGGATGCGTCGCAAGCAGAGTTGGTCAGCAAGTAGGTTCCTATAGCAATAGGCAGAAAGGTCTAGGACAACCGATGCTCCGCCCCCTCACAACTAGGCGTCCCCCCCAGCCCTCGGCTTTGGCATTCTGCGTCGCTCTACCTCCTACATCCCTGTAGTCGTCTCCCCAAAGGGGCGAGGGGGCAGTTCGTGTGGGCTCGTGGCTATCGTGTAGGGGCGAATTCATTCGCCCAACGCGCCCCAGGCCCTCACTTCAACCCCGCCACCCCGGCGACGATCAATACCACCGACACCGCCTTGGCCAGCGTTAACGCCTCGCCCATCAGCAGCACGGCCAGGGTCACCGTGCCGAGCGAGCCCAGCGCCGTCCAGATCGGGTAGGCCACGCTCACCGGCAGTTCGCGCAAGGACAGGGTGAGGAAGTAAATCCCGGCAATCGCCGCCACGACCACCAGCAGGCTGGGCCAGGGCCGGGTGAAGCCCTGGGCGGACTTCATGCTCAAGGCGAAAACGATCTCGAACAAGGCAGCGACCAGCAGGAATACCCAGGCCATGGACGATCTCCTCAGAAATCCTGGGCTAGCTGCGCCAGGGCCCGCTCGGCGGCCCGGTAGGAATCGGCGAATGCCAGGCCACCGAACTCGTCGTTTTCCACCGCCACCACGGTGACGTCGCGAATACCGATGAAGCCCAGCACGTCGCGCAGGTAGACGTCGGCATGGTTCAGGTGCGCGTTCGGCCCGCCCGGCCCGTAACCGCGGTCGCCGCGGGTGGTGACGATCAGGGCCCGCTTGCCCAGCACTTTCGGCCTGTACGGGCTGGCCGGGTCGTCCGGGAGAAAGTCGAAAGTCCGGCCGATGCGCACCACCTGGTCGACCCAGGCCTTGAGCCCGCTGGGAATACCGAAGTTGTACATGGGCGTGGCGATCACCAGGCGGTCGGCGGCGAACAGCTCGTCCACCAGCTCGTCACTCAGCGCCAGGGCCGCCTGCAGAGGCGCAGGACGGTTGGTCGGTTCCGGGTGGAAGGCCGCCGCGATCCAGTCCTCGCTGACAGCCGGCAGGTTGCCCTGGCCCACTTCGCGGCGGACCACTTCGATCTCCCCCTGCTCCGCCACGCTGGCCTGGAGAAACGCCTCCACCAGTCGCCGGGAATGGGAACGCTCATTGCGCGGACTTGCCTGTAACGCCAGAATTCTTTTCATCGCTTGCTCCTTTGCTCGGAAGGTTGCCGGATGGCTCGAAACACAGCCCCACGCTATCCACGCCGCCCTAAAGGAACAATTGAGGATTAGTTCACCAGGATGAATTCATTTCAGCCGAGCCATCGACCATGTTCGCCAACCTGCCCCTGACCGCCCTGCGCACGTTCGAATCCGCCGCCCGCCAGTCGAGCTTCAAGGCCGCCGCCGAGGAACTGGCCGTCACGCCCACGGCGGTCTCCCACCAGATCAAGGCGCTGGAGAGCTGGCTGGGCATTCCGCTGTTCGAACGCCTGCCGCGTTGCGTGCGCCTGACCAGTTGCGGCGAGCGGCTGTTCCACAGCCTGCATGGAGCGCTGCTGGAGGTGTCGCAGACCGTCGATGCGCTGCGCCCGCAACCCAGCACCGGCAGCCTGACGGTGTCGACCACGCCGACCTTTGCCGCGCTCTGGCTGATCCCCCGCCTCGGCCGCTTCTATGCCGCCCACCCGGGCATCAACCTGCGCCTGGACACCAGCACCGCCCTGCTCGATCTGCACCAGGACGCCAGTGTCGATCTGGTGGTGCGCTACGGCCTTACCGAATACCCCTCGCTGCACAGCCAATGCCTGCTGGATGAATGTTTCGCCGTCTACGGCGCCCCTCGCGTAGTGGCCGGGCTGGCCGAGCGCACGCCCACCCTGATCACCGTGCGCTGGCGCAACTCGCAGCTCTACGACCTGAGCTGGAAAGCCTGGTGCGCTGCCGCCGGCGAACCCTGGCTGGAACAGCGGGCCGTCGAACGCGAATACGACGAGGAGTACTACGCGCTGCAGGCAGCCATCGGCGGCCAGGGCGTGGTGCTGGCGAGTTCGATCCTGGTCTCGGAGAGCCTGGCCAGCGGCCTGCTGGTGCCCTATCGCCCGGACGTCACCGTGCCCGGCGCGTGCTACACCGCCCTCTGCGTCCCCGGCCGCGAACGCCATCCGCCGGTGAAGGCGTTCCTCGATTGGTTGAGGCAGGAGGTGGGGGCGAAGGGGGCGCCATAGTGCGGATCGGGTAGGGCACGACACTCCGCCGGGCGAATGAATTCGCCCCTACATGATGGTCGCGAGCCCACGGGGAAACGACTGCATGGATGCAGGGCGACGCAGGATGCCAAAGCCGAGGGCTGGGGGACGTCTGGTTGTGAGGGGCGGTCTCGGCTGCCCGTACACAGCCCCGCCCTCAACACAAATCCCCAAAACTCAGCTCTGCGGATTCGACAGCGACTTTGAGACTGACCGACACTCCGCCCCCTCACCCCAACCCTCTCCCCAAAGGGGCGAGGGGGCAGTTCGTGTATCACCGATAGTGCGTGTTGAAACCTGAGCCACTCCTTACGCTGGAATAAATCACCGCACTGACCATCCCCTCTCCCCACTGGGGAGAGGGCCAGGGTGAGGGGGCGGTGTCGAGCCTGGCACATGCCCTGAAGCCCACACACAACCTCATGCCGGCGACACTTCGGCGCGGTCTTATTCGCGAGCAGAACTCGCGCCTACGACAACGAACGAATCGCCCCTACGCCTCCTGCTCCCGACTCAGCTTGAGGTACAGCCCCAGCCCACCGAGCAGGCCGACAGCGGCGAGGAGCATCCACACGGCACTGACGATCTGTTGCGAGCCTTCGCCCAGCAGGGTCTTGAACATCAGCAGCAGCGCTTCGATGGACACGGCGATGACGATGGCCGACATGAAACGGGTGATGGTCCGCCGGGTCGAGTCGTGGTGGTGGATGTCCTTGTTGAGCAGCACTTCCTCTTCGATGATGGTCTTGCCCAGGTCGAAGATGGCCATGCCCAGGGTGATCAGGATCACCGTGCCGAAGGCATGGGTGGCGATGCTGCCGGACTGGCTCACCGCCTTGACCAGTGCCTCGATGGAGGCATACAGCAGTAGCACCGACACCACCACCAGCAACGCGCCGATCACGCCGTAGACCAGCTGGAAAAACGGGTGCACCCTCGAGCGCATCTCGTCGCCGTTCAGGTAGGCGATCAGGCGTTGCAGGTTGATGTTGATGACCAGGTAGCCGAGGTCCACGCCCTGCTCGTCGACGAAGTGATGCACCGCCGAAATCGCCAATTGCTGGGTGGCGCAGGAGAGGTAGGGGTCGGTGACCACGATGCGGTTCGGGCAGTCCCGCGAAACCTGCACGTAGGGCCGGTGGCTGCGGTCCGCGCCGCGACCGAAGGAGCGCCGCTTGCGTTCGCTGACGTTGGGCCCGTAGGCCGAATCCATGCGCTGTACGGCGTTGCCGTCCAGGCTGTAGATCAGTTCGACGAACGGGTAGGCCTCGCTGAGCCGCTGCACCGCTTCGAGTTGCGCCGGGTAGTCGTCGAGCAGCCGGGGGCTGCTGATGCTGGTCATCATCGACTCGATCAACCCGTGGATGACCTGGCGGTGTTGTTGGTACTGCGCCACCAGGCGCAGGTGGTTCTGCCCTTTCATTGCACGCTCTCGCTGAGGTCGATATCGACCCGACGGCATCGGGCCCCTGTTTGGGTAGAAGCCGCCGCGAGCGCACAGAGTCACGGCCCTGCGGATTTATTTGCGCCGGGTGGACGGCAGGCGGTCGTTCCGCCTGCCGCCCGGGCGCTCAGGCAGCGGTGCCGGCATCGGCCGTCAGCCCCACCGACTCCACCGCGCCCACCGCACATTGTTCGTCGATGTCCGAGGTGTCGCCGCTGATGCCCACGGCGCCGATCACCTCGCCGCCGCTGGCGCGCACCAGCACGCCGCCGGGTGCCGGAACGAGGTTGCCATCCGCCAGGTTGTTCACCGCGCCGATGAAAGCCGGGCGCTGCTGGGCGTCATTGGCGATCAGCCGCGAGCCCTTGCCCAGGGCGACGGCGCCCCAGGCCTTGCCGATGGCGATCTGCGGGCGCAGCAGGCTGGAGCCGTCCTCGCGCTGCAGGGCGATCAGATGCCCGCCGGCATCCAGTACGGCGACGGTCAGCGGCGCGGTACGCCGTTCCCGGCCTATCGCCAGGGCGCGATGGGCGATGGTCAGGGCGGTTTCCAGGGTTAGGGTTTGCATGGTTGCGGTCCTCATCGTGATAAGCCGGTGAACGCACCCCGATGGCGAATGGGTACATGTCCAAAAACGTCTTTCACTATCCCATCGAACACACAAAAATCAATAACTACGAACAAAAATTATATTTTTTGTATACAAAAATAAAATCGATAGCCTATGAAGTAGTTAAAACGCACGTTTCAACAGGCTCTCACCTGGACACAACAAATCCACGAAAAGCGATTGACCTTGTAGTCAAGCCATGAATAGAATCGGCTCACGTCAGTTTTGTATACAATTTCAGAACAAAAGAGGCACAACAAAATGGCCAGAATGAGAGCAATCGAGGCAGCCGTCCTGGTGATGCGTCGCGAAGGCATCGATACCGCGTTCGGTATTCCCGGCGCCGCCATCAACCCGCTGTATGCCGCGCTGAAGAAAGTCGGCGGCATCGACCATGTCCTGGCCCGCCACGTCGAAGGCGCCTCGCACATGGCCGAGGGCTACACCCGCACCAAGGCCGGCAACATCGGCGTGTGCATCGGCACCTCCGGCCCGGCCGGCACCGACATGGTCACCGGCCTGTACTCGGCCTCCGCCGATTCCATTCCGATCCTCTGCATCACCGGCCAGGCGCCGCGCGCCCGTCTGCACAAGGAAGACTTCCAGGCCGTGGATATCACCAGCATCGTCAAGCCGGTGACCAAGTGGGCCACCACCGTGCTGGAGCCGGGCCAAGTGCCCTATGCCTTCCAGAAAGCTTTCTACGAGATGCGCAGCGGCCGTCCCGGCCCGGTGCTGATCGACTTGCCGTTCGACGTACAGATGGCCGAAATCGAGTTCGACATCGACGCCTACGAGCCGCTGCCGCTGGCCAAGCCTGCTGCCACCCGCGCCCAGGCCGAGAAAGCCCTGGCCATGCTGAATGCGTCCGAGCGCCCGCTGATCGTGGCCGGCGGCGGCATCATCAACGCCGACGCCTCGGACAAGCTGGTGGAGTTCGCCGAAATCACCGGCGTGCCGGTCATCCCGACCCTGATGGGCTGGGGCAGCATCCCCGACGACCACCGCCTGATGGCCGGCATGGTCGGCCTGCAGACTTCGCACCGCTACGGCAACGCCACCCTGCTGGAGTCCGACCTGGTGTTCGGCATCGGCAACCGCTGGGCGAACCGCCACACCGGTACTGTCGAGGTCTACACCCAGGGCCGCACGTTCATCCACGTGGACATCGAGCCGACCCAGATCGGCCGCGTGTTCAACCCCGACCTGGGCATCGTTTCCGACGCCGGCGCCGCGCTCGACGCCTTCATCGCCGTGGCCCGCGAATGGCAGGCCGCCGGCAAGCTGAAGGACCGCAGCGCCTGGGTCGAATCCTGCCGCGAGCGCAAGCGCACCCTGCAGCGCAAGACCCACTTCGATAACGTGCCGGTGAAGCCGCAGCGCGTGTACGAGGAGATGAACGAGGCGTTCGGCAAGGACACCTGCTACGTCAGCACCATCGGCCTGTCGCAGATCGCCGGCGCGCAGTTCCTGCACGTCTACAAGCCGCGTCACTGGATCAACTGCGGCCAGGCCGGCCCGCTCGGCTGGACCGTCCCGGCGGCCCTCGGCGTGGTCAAGGCCGACCCACAACGCCAGGTGGTGGCGCTCTCCGGCGACTACGACTTCCAGTTCATGATCGAAGAACTGGCGGTAGGCGCGCAGTTCCACCTGCCGTACATCCACGTGCTGGTGAACAACTCCTACCTCGGCCTGATCCGCCAGGCCCAGCGCGGCTTCGAGATGGACTACTGCGTGCAGTTGTCCTTCGAAAACATCAACGCGCCGGAGATCAACGGCTACGGCGTCGACCATGTCGCCGTGGTGGAAGGCCTCGGCTGCAAGGCGATCCGCGTGCTCGACCCGAACGAGCTGCAGAACGCCTTCGCCCAGGCCAAACGCCTGATGGAAGAGCACCGCGTGCCGGTGGTGGTCGAGGTCATCCTGGAGCGGGTCACCAACATCTCCATGGGTACCGAGATCAACGCCATCAACGAATTCGAGGAACTGGCCCAGCGTGGCGCGGATGCGCCGACGGCGATCTCGCTGCTGGATTGAGAAGAGCCAAAGCCCCTCTCCCCCAGCCCCTCTCCCGTAAACGGGAGAGGGGAGCGAAAAGCGGGCACATCGCCCGCCGCACCGGACAGTCAGGGAGAGGGAGCGGAGCCAAGACCCTCTCCGTAAACGGATAGGGAGTGAAGGCGGGCACATCACCCGCCGCCACACCGAGCCAGCCCCCTCTCCCATTCATGGGAGAGGGCCAAGGAGAGGGAACGACGCCACGTTCCCACACCAACGACAGAGGTAAATACCATGCCCCGTTTTGCCGCCAACCTGTCCATGCTGTTCACCGAGGTGGACTTCCTGGACCGTTTCGCCGCCGCTGCCGACGCCGGTTTCGGCGGTGTGGAATACCTGTTCCCCTACGACTACCCGGTCGAGGAAATCAAGGCCCGCCTGGACGCCAACCGCCTGGAGCAGGTGCTGTTCAACCTGCCGGCCGGCGACTGGGCCAAGGGCGAGCGCGGCATCGCCTGCCACCCGGACCGCGTGGACGAGTTCCGCGCCGGCGTGGACAAGGCCATCGCCTACGCCAAGGTACTGGGCAACAGGCAGATCAACTGCCTGGCCGGCATCCGCCCGCAGGGCCATGACTGCGCGACCATCGAGAAGACCTTCGTCGACAACCTGAAATACGCCGCCGAAAAACTCGAGGCCGCCGGCATCCGCCTGGTCATGGAAGCCATCAACACCCGAGATATCCCCGGCTTCTACCTGAACAACACCCGGCAGGCGCTGGACATCCGCGAGAAGGTCGGCAGCGACAACCTGTACCTGCAATACGACATCTACCACATGCAGATCATGGAGGGTGACCTGGCCCGGACCCTGGCCGACCAGCTCGCCGCGATCAATCACGTACAGCTCGCCGACAACCCCGGCCGCCACGAACCGGGCACCGGCGAGATCAACTACCGCTTCCTCTTCGAGCACCTGGACCGCATCGGCTACCAGGGCTGGATCGGCTGTGAATACAAGCCGGCAACCACTACCGCTGCCGGCCTCGGCTGGATGAAAGCGCATAACGCAATCTGAGCCCCATCTTTTTTAGGAGAGCATCTCATGGCAAAAATCGGATTCATCGGCACCGGCATCATGGGCAAACCCATGGCGCAGAACCTGCAGAAAGCCGGGCACACCCTGTTCTTCTCCGAGCACTTCGACAAGGCGCCGGCCGAGCTGGTCGGCGACAACGGCATCGCCCTGGCCAACCCGAAGGAAGTGGCCCAGGAAGCCGAGTTCATCATCGTCATGGTGCCGGACACCCCGCAGGTCGAAGACGTGCTGTTCCGCGCCGACGGCGTGGCCGCGGGCGTCGGCGCCGGCAAGGTGGTGATCGACATGAGCTCCATCTCCCCCAGCGCCACCAAGGCCTTCGCCGAGAAGATCAAGGCCACCGGCGCCGTCTACCTGGACGCCCCGGTGTCCGGCGGTGAAGTGGGCGCCAAGGCGGCGACCCTATCGATCATGGTCGGCGGCTGCCCGAACGCCTTCGAACGCGCCCTGCCGCTGTTCCAGGCGATGGGCAAGAACATCACCCGCGTCGGCGGCAACGGCGACGGCCAGACCGCCAAGGTGGCCAACCAGATCATCGTCGCCCTGAACATCCAGGCGGTGGCCGAAGCCCTGCTGTTCGCCGCACGCAACGGCGCCGACCCGGCCAAGGTCCGCGAAGCGCTGATGGGCGGCTTCGCCGGCTCGAAGACTCTCGAAGTGCACGGCGAGCGCATGATCAAGGGCACCTTCGACCCGGGCTTCCGCATCAGCCTGCACCAGAAGGACCTCAACCTGGCCCTCTCCGGCGCCCGCGAACTCGGCCTGAACCTGCCCAACACCGCCATCGCCCAGCAAGTGTTCAGCACCTGCGCGGCCCTCGGCGGCAGCAACTGGGACCACTCGGCGCTGATCAAGGGGTTGGAGCACATGGCCAACTTCTCGATTCGGGAGGAGTGAGGAAGGGACGGTGAGGAGTGAGGGGTAAGGAGCGAGAGGTAAAAGAACTCGCCCTTGGAGCCCATACGGACCATCCCCTCTGGGGAGAGGGCTAGGGTGAGGGGGCGGTGTATCGGCCCCTCTCGGCGTCTTCACACCCAACGATCACCGAGGACGCTTCGGCGTCCTTGGTGTGACGCGGAGCGTCACGGGCTGCATTCCCACGCGGAGCGTGGGAACGATCAAGGAAGAGTGGGGTGAGGGATAAAGCACTCGCCCTCGGAGCCCGCACGGACCATTCCCTCTCCCCTCTGGGGAGAGGGTTAGGGTGAGGGGGCGGTGTACAGGCCTCACTCAGGATCAACCCCCTCACCCCACCTATTCGACCTCCCGGCAGACGGTGACACGGCCCGTCTGCCGGGTGGGTCGATCCTACCGGCTTCAATCCTCAGCGCTCGCCTCGGGAGCGCTGAGGATTGCATCCGGTCCCGAAGAGGACCGTAGTATGGGTCAGAAGAGCCAGGCACAGACCCGAGGTGAGCACCGGCCCCTCACCCCTCCCGCTCTTCCCCCTCACCAATAAGGAGCCCCCCGATGACCACTACCCCGCAAGCCCTCCTGAGCGACCTCTTCGCCAGCGCCATCGATGCCGCCCACCCGCGCCAGGTCCTGGCCGATCACCTGCCGGCGGACCGTAGCGGCCGGGCCATCGTCATCGGCGCCGGCAAGGCCGCGGCGGCCATGGCCGAGGCCATCGAGAAGGCTTGGCAAGGCGAGATCTCCGGGCTGGTGGTGACCCGCTACGAACACGGCGCCGACTGCCAGAAGATCGAAGTGGTGGAAGCCGCCCACCCAGTGCCGGACGACGCCGGCGAGCGCGTCGCCCGCCGCGTGCTGGAGATGGTCAGCGGCCTCTCGGAAAGCGACCGGGTGATCTTCCTGCTCTCCGGCGGCGGCTCGTCCCTGCTCGCCCTGCCAGCCGAAGGCATCAGCCTCCAGGACAAGCAGGCGATCAACAAGGCCCTGCTGCGCTCCGGCGCCACCATCGGCGAGATGAACTGCGTGCGCAAGCACCTCTCGGCGATCAAGGGCGGGCGCCTGGCCAAGGCCTGCTGGCCGGCCAGCGTCTACACCTACGCCATCTCCGATGTGCCCGGCGACGAGGCCACGGTGATCGCTTCCGGACCCACCGTGGCCGACCCCACCACCTCCGCCGAAGCGCTGGCGATCCTCGCCCGCTACGGCATCGACATCCCCGCCCACGTGCGCGCCTGGCTGCAGGACCCGCGCTCGGAGACGGTCAAGCCCGGCGACCCGGTGTTGTCGCGCAGCCACTTCCAGCTCATCGCCCGCCCGCAGCAGTCCCTCGACGCCGCCGCCGAACGCGCCCGCGCCGCCGGCTACACGCCGCTGATCCTCGGCGACCTGGAAGGCGAATCCCGCGAGGTGGCCAAGGTGCATGCCGGCATCGCCCGGCAGATCGTCCAGCACGGCCAGCCGATCCAGCCGCCCTGCGTGATCCTTTCCGGCGGCGAGACCACCGTCACCGTGCGCGGCAACGGCCGTGGCGGGCGCAACGCGGAATTCCTCCTCAGCCTCACCGAGAGCCTCAAGGGCCTGCCCGGCGTCTACGCCCTGGCCGGCGATACCGACGGCATCGACGGCTCGGAAGACAACGCCGGCGCGCTGATGACCCCGGACAGCTACGCCCGCGCCGCACAGCTCGGCCTCAACGTCCGCGACGAACTGGAAAACAACAACGGCTACGGCTACTTCGCCGCCCTGGACAGCCTGATCGTCACCGGCCCGACCCGCACCAACGTCAACGATTTCCGCGCGATCCTGATCGAGAAACCTGCCAAATGACACCCGATAAGAAAGTAAAGATCCTCGCCACGCTGGGGCCCGCCATCCACGGCATCGACGACATCCGCCAACTGGTGGAGGCCGGGGTCAACCTGTTCCGCCTCAACTTCAGCCACGGCGAACACGCCGACCACGCCCAGCGCTACCAGTGGGTACGCGAAGTGGAGCGCCAGCTCGGCCACCCCATCGGCATCCTCATGGACCTGCAGGGCCCGAAACTGCGCGTCGGCCGTTTCGCCGAAGGCAAGGTGCACCTGGCCCGCGGCCAGGCCTTCCGTCTCGACCTCGACGGCACGCCGGGCGACGCTCGGCGGGCCAACCTGCCGCACCCGGAAATCATCGCCGCCCTGCAGCCGGGCATGAGCCTGCTGCTGGACGACGGCCGCCTGCGCCTGCGGGTCGTCGCCAAACACGCCGACGCCATCGACACCGAAGTGGTGGTGGGTGGCGAGCTGTCCGACCGCAAGGGCGTCAACGTGCCGGAAGCGGTGCTCGACCTCAGCCCGCTCACCGAGAAGGACCGCCGCGACCTCGCCTTCGGCCTGGAGCTGGGCGTGGACTGGGTGGCACTGTCGTTCGTCCAGCGTGCGCAGGACATCCTCGAAGCCCGCGAACTGATCGGCGAGCGCGCCTTCATCATGGCCAAGATCGAGAAACCCTCGGCGGTGCAGCAGATCGAGGACATCGCCCGCCTGGCCGATGCCATCATGGTGGCGCGCGGCGACCTGGGCGTGGAAGTGCCGGCTGAGAATGTGCCGCGCATCCAGAAGCAGATCGTGCGCACCTGCCGCCAGCTCGGCCGCCCGGTGGTGGTCGCGACCCAGATGCTGGAATCCATGCGCTTCTCCCCCGCGCCGACCCGCGCCGAAGTCACCGACGTGGCCAATGCCGTGGCGGAAGGTGCCGACGCGGTGATGCTCTCCGCCGAGACCGCCTCCGGCGACTACCCGCTGGAAGCCGTGAGCATGATGAGCAAGATCATCCGCCAGGTGGAAAGCGGCCCGGACTTCCAGGCCCAGCTCGACGCCAACCGCCCGCAGGCCGAAGCCACGGTATCGGACGCCATCAGCTGCGCCATCCGCCGGATCAGCGGCATCCTGCCGGTGGCGGTGCTGGTCAACTACACCGAGTCCGGCAGCTCCAGCCTGCGCGCCTCGCGCGAACGCCCGAGCGCGCCGATCCTCAGCCTGACCCCCTACCTACGCACCGCCCGCCGCCTGACCGTGGCCTGGGGTGTGTACTCGGTGGTCAACCCGCGCCTGAACGAAATGGACGAGGTCTGCCGCAACGCCCTGGAACTGGCCAAGTCCGAACACATGGCGCAGCCGGGCGACACCGTGGTCATCACCGCTGGCGTCCCCTTCGGCCAGCCGGGGACCACCAACAACCTGCGGATCGAGCGGGTGGGCTAGGGGTGAGGAGAGAAGCGTGAGGGGTGAGGGGTTGTGTGGGGACAAATTCATTGCCCGACGCAGCCCCGCCGGGCGG